>NZ_JAZHSD010000001.1:6075000-7275000 GCF_036924745.1 Bradyrhizobium sp. AZCC 1693 | reverse complement strand
GCGCGACTACATGGTGACGAGCGAGTGGGCATTGCCGCCGCAGTTCGAGAACGGCATCGTGCCGGAAGATCTGCTCTCCAACAAATACGGCCATCGGATCCACTTCTGGGATCTGCGCGCCCGGCGCAATGTCCAGACCATCGATCTCGGCGCCAACCACCAGATGGCGCTGGAAGTACGTCCCGCGCACGATCCCGTTCGCGAATACGGCTTCCTGGGCGTCGTGGTCGACACCACCAACCTCGAAGGCTCGATCTGGACTTGGTGGCGCGAGGACGGCAAGTTTCACATCGAGAAGACGGCGACGATCCCGCCCGAGCCCGCGCCGAAGGAGCAACTGCCGCCGCTTCTGCAAGGCTTTGGCGCCGTGCCGCCGCTGGTAACGGACATCGACTTGTCCTTGGATGACAAATTTCTGTACGTCGCCTGCTGGGCCACGGGCGAGATGCGTCAGTACGATGTCAGAGAGCCGAGAAAGCCGAAGCTTGCCGGCTCGGTACACATCGGCGGCATCGCACGCCGCACGCCGCACCCGAACGGCAAGGCGTTTGCGGGCGGACCGCAGATGGTCGAGATCAGCCGCGACGGCAAGCGGGTGTACTGGACCAACTCGCTGTATTCGACGTGGGACGACCAGTTCTATCCCGATGGTGTACCCGGGGCCATGGTGATGGCCAATGCGAAGCCGGACGGCGGCCTCGAGCTGGCAAGAGACTACTGGGTCAATTTCCCCGATGGATATCGGGCGCATCAAGTCCGGCTCGACGGCGGTGACTGTTCGACGGATTCGTTCTGCTATCCGTCGGTTTGAATGTGAGCGCAGCCGACTGGACGCCAGCCTGGCTCTGGCTGGCTGTCATCGCGAGCGGCCTCTACCACGGCGTCAACCCGGGCATGGGGTGGCCGCTCGCCGTTTCCGCTGGATTGATGGAGAGGAGCCCGCGGGCGCTGGTGGCCGCGCTTGGGCCGCTCACGGCCGGCCATCTGCTCGCGATGCTGCTGGTGATCCTGCCCTTCGCGCTATTGGTTGCCGTCGTCGAATGGCAGCGCACGATACAGATCGGCGCAAGCCTCCTCGTCATCGCCTTCGGTCTGTTCCGACTTGCCAACCGGCGTCATCCAAGGGTTTTGGCGCGGATATCGCCTGCGCAATTGGGACTTTGGTCGTTCGCCGTGGCGCTCGCCCATGGCGCGGCGCTGATGCTGGTGCCGATCTATCTCGGGCTCTGCCGGGAAGCCGAACTCGACAGCGGCCACGAGGCCGCCGGCACGCTCATCAATGCCAATCTCGGCATGGCCGTGCTGGTCGCCATTGTCCATGCCGCCGCGATGATCGCCGCCGGAGGATGTTGTGCGTGGCTCGCCTACCGCTATCTCGGCCTCAAATTCATATCGCAGAGCTGGTTCAATCTGGATACGACCTGGGCCGTCAGCCTCATTCTGGTGGGCGCGGTTGCATTGGTGCTCAACCTGACCTAGCTAGCGCGGCCGCGTGCCATTCAGCGCAGCTTGTCGAGCAACGCGATCAGTGTCTCGCGCTCGTTCGCATCGAGTGGCGCCAGCGTCTCGCGGCTGATCGCGAGCGCGTTCGGCGCGGCCTTCTCCGCCAGTTGCTGGCCGGCGCGCGTCAGGCTCACCAGCAAGCGGCGGCCGTCCTCAGGGTCCGGGCTGGTCTCGGTCAGCCCGCGTGCGGTCAAGCGGTCGATCACGCCCTTGATGGTGGCGACGTCCATCGCCGTCAGCCGCCCCAGCAGGTTCTGCGAGCACGGCCCGGTCTCGGTCAGCTTTGCAAGCGCCGCCCATTGCGTCGGTGTCAAATTGATTCCGATTTCGCGGGCGAAGATGGTGGCGTGGCGCTGCCAGACCTGGCGCAGGATGAAGCCGATCTGTTCGTCGAGAATGTAGGACGGCCGCGCTGGCTTGACCGCTCGTTTCGGCGAAACACTCCTCCCCATTTTTCCGCCCCTTCCCTTGCCACCGGCTACAGCGACAGATGCGCGTCCCGGATGTCCGGCCGCGCATCGAGTTCCGCCATCGTGCCGCCGAAGCAGATCTTGCCACGCTCGATGATGTAGGCGCGGTCGGAGATCAACCGCGCGAAATGCAGATTCTGCTCGGATACCACGATGCTGACGCCTTCCCTCTTCATCGCGAGAATGGCTTCGACCATCTGCTCGACGATCTTTGGCGACAGCCCTTCGGAGGGTTCATCGAGCAGCACCAGCGACGGATTGCCCATCAGCGTCCGCGCAATCGTCAGCATTTGCTGCTCGCCGCCGCTCATGCGCCCGCCCGGGCGGTTGCGCATTTCGCCGAGATTGGGAAACAGCGTGAACAGTTTTTCGCGCGTCCACTGCGGCGCGTTGGGCCGTTTCGGCTGGCGGCCGACCTCGAGATTTTCCTCAACCGTCAGGTCCGTGAAGATGCGACGCTCCTCCGGCACATAACCGAGCCCGCTGCGCACGATCGCATGCGTTGGCTCGCGCGAGACGTCCTTGCCTTCGAAGACGATCCGCCCCGAACGGTTCTCGACGAGACCCACGATCGAACGGAAGGTGGTCGATTTGCCGGCACCGTTGCGGCCGAGCAGCGCGACCACCTCGCCCTCGCCGACTTCGAGCGCGATATCGAACAGGATATGCGCCGGGCCATAAAAACTGTTGAGATCGGCGACCTGCAGCTTCATGCGCCGGCTCCCTCGCGGTGACGTGCGTCGTAGACAAGGCCTTCGCCGAGATAGATCGCGCGCACCTGCGGATTGCCGCGAACTTCCTCGGGCGAGCCTTCCGCGATCAGGCTGCCGCGATTGAGCACAAGAATGCGGTCGGCATGTTCGAACACCACGTCCATGTCGTGCTCGGTGAAGAGCACGCCGATCGACTGCTCGCGGGCGATGCGCGCGGTGAGCCGCATCAGCTCGATCCGCTCGCGCGGCGCCATGCCCGCGGTTGGCTCGTCCATCAGGAGAAGTTTTGGTTGGTTGGCGAGCGCGATCGCAAGCTCGAGCCGCTTGAGATCGCCGTAAGCCAACTCGCCGCACGGACGCCCGGCATAGGCGCCCATGCCGACGAGATCGAGCAGCCGCCCCGCCTCCTCGCGCGCGTAACCTGCGGTCGAGCCCCAGAGGTTGAACAACTGCCTGCCAGACGACACCAGCGCGACCTGCACGTTCTCGCGCACCGTCATGGTCGGGAACGTCGCGGTGATCTGGAACGTGCGCCCGACGCCGAGCCGCCAGATCGCGCGCGGCTTCCGGCCGACGGTATCCTCGCCGAGCAAAGTGACGCGGCCACTGTCCGGGATGTTCTGGCCGTTGAGCATGTCGAAGCATGTGCTCTTGCCGGCGCCGTTGGGACCGATCAGCGCCAGGATTTCGCCGGCGCGCAGTTCGAACGACACGCTGCGCACGGCATGGACGCCGCCATAGGACTTGCTCAGATTCTCGACCGACAGCAATGTGGGGACCATGCTCATTCGGCAACCTCGACGCGGGAGGTAGCAAGCGCGGATTTCGGTTCGGAGGGTCGCCGGCGATTCCTGATCGTCTCCAGCGTGCCGACGATGCCCTTGGGGAAGGCCACCACCATCAGCACGATGAAGCCGCCCAGCACCAGTTTTGAGAGATCGGTTTGGCTGACCAGCCAGATGTTGGCCGCCTTGAAGACGATGGCGCCGATAACAGCACCGGAAACCGTCTCGACGCCGCCGAGCAGCACCATCACCAGCGCATCGACGGACAGCGAGATGCCAAGGCTGTCGGGGAAGACGCTTCCCTTAAGATAGGCGAACAGCGCGCCGCCGATGCCTGCGACCGTCCCTGATATGACGAAGGCCGTCCACTGCACGCGCTTGCCGTTGATGCCGATCGCTTCGCTGCGCAGCGGCGAGTCCCGCGTCGCGCGCAGCGCGAAGCCGAACGGCGAGAACACGATCACCCGCAACACCGTGACCGCAAGCGCGGCGATCGCAAGCGACAGCCAGTAAAAACTGGGCGGGCCCGCGGCCCATTTATCCGGCCAGACGCCCAAAATGCCGTTGTCGCCGCCGGTCACGGTGACCCACTGGAACGCGATCGACCAGACGATCTGCGCAAAGGCCAATGTCAGCATCGCGAAATAGACGCCCGATAGTTGCACGGCGAAGAAGCCGAATACCGCAGCCCCGAATAGCCCCAGCAGCGGACCCAGCAGCAGCGAGACGATCATCGGCAGCCCCGCCGCCTTGGCGAGGAACGCGACGCCATAGGCGCCGAGCCCGAAATAGGCGGCGTGGCCGAACGAGGCGAGCCCGCCGACCGACATCAGGAAATGCAGGCTGGCGGCAAAGATCACGAAGATCGCGATCTCGGAGCCGACGGTGAGCGCATAGTTGCCGGCGAAGAACGGCAGCATCGCCGCAAGAGCTAGCGCGCCGATCGACATCAACCGCTCGCCCGAGGTCAGCGGCCGCCACGGATTGACTGTCAGCCCGGGCGTGCGGCGCGCGGCGGCTTCAGGCTTGCCGAACAGGCCCCAGGGACGCACGATCAGCACCACCGCCATCACCAGGAACACCAGGATGATGGAGATTTTTGGGAAAATAAGAATGCCGAAGGCGTTGAGCTCTGACACCAGCACAGCGGCCACGAAAGCGCCGATGATGCTGCCGAGGCCGCCGATCACCACCACCACGAACACGTCGACGATGATGCGCAGGTCGAGCGCGTGATGCACCGCATCGCGCGGAATCTGCAGCGCGCCGCCGAGCGCGGCGAGAAAGACGCCGAGCGCGAACACGCTGGTGAACAGCCATTTCTGATTGACGCCAAGCGCCGCCACCATGTCGCGGTCCTGCGTCGCGGCGCGCACCAGCACGCCCCAGCGCGTGCGCTGGAACAACAGCCAGAGCACGCCGAGCACGACTGGACTAAGCGCAATCAGGAACAGATCGTAGCTTGGGATATTCTGGCCGAAGAAATCGACCGCGCCCCTGAAGCCGGGCGCGCGGCGGCCGAGCAGATCGTCCGGTCCCCAGATCAGCACCACGATATCCTGGACCATCAGAGTGAGGCCGAAGGTCGCGAGCAGCTGGAACAATTCCGGCGCATGATAGATCCGCCGCAGCAGCACCATCTCGACCAGCACGCCGACAATGGCCACCACCAGCGCCGCAACGACGATGCCGCCCCAGAAGCCAAGCGCGCCGGAGAAGCGCTCGGTCAGCGTGAACGCGAGATAGGCGCCGAGCATGTAGAACGCACCATGAGCGAAATTCACGATCCGCGTCACGCCGAAGATGATCGACAGCCCCGACGCGACCAGAAACAGCGACGCCGCGCTGGCGAGACCGGTCAGGAACTGAACGAAGTAGAAGGCCATGGGCGGTCCGGGTTGGTGGTCGCTTCAGATTAGATCGGCGCGTCGGGGCTCGACTTAGCCTCTCCCCGCGCGCGGGGAGAGGCCGGAATTCAAGCGTCAGCTTGAATTCCGGGTGAGGGGCTTTATCCGCAAGCTTACTATCAGTGGAATTCGCGGAGACAGCCCCTCACCCCGACCCTCTCCCCGTAAGAACGGGGAGAGGGAGAAGAGAGAGCGGAGAGCTTCAATCCTTCGGACGCAGCTTGGCAACTTCCGCATCACCAGGCAGATAGTCCGCGCCCTTGCGATAGACGGAGTTCACCATCACGCCCTTGCCGTCCTTCAGCGCGGTCTTGCCGACATAAGCGCCAAGCGTCGACTGGTGATCGATCTTGCGGAAGGTGATCTCGCCGAACGGCGACGGCATCGACAGGCCTTCGGTGGCTGCAATCAGCTTCTCCGGGTCGGTCGAATTGGCTTTCGCAAGGATTGCCGCAGCCGCCTTGATGGTCTGGTAGCCGACGATCGAGCCCAACCGCGGATAATCGCTGTACTTGGCCTGATACGCCTTCAGGAACTTGTCGTGGTCCGGCGTCTTGATGTCGTACCAGGGGTAACCCGTGACGATCCATCCCTCCGGCGTTTCTTCCTTCAGCGGATCGAGATATTCCGGCTCGCCGGTGAGGAAGGACACCACCGAGCGCCCCTTGAACAGGCCTCGCGTATTGCCTTCGCGTACGAGCTTCACCAGATCGGCGCCGAAGGTGACGTTGAGGATCGCTTCGGGATTGGCGGCGGCCACCGCCTGCACCACCGGGCCGGCGTCGATCTTGCCCTGAGGCGGCCACTGCTCATCGACCCACTGGATGTCCGGACGCTTCTCCGACATCAGCTTCTTGAACACCGCGACCGCCGACTGGCCGTATTCATAGTTCGGCGCAATCGTCGCCCAGCGCTTGGCCGGCAGTTTTGCGGCCTCTTCCACCAGCATCGCCGCCTGCATGTAGTTGGAAGGACGCAGGCGGAACGTGTATCGATTGCCCTTGGACCAGGTGATGGCGTCGGTCAGCGGCTCCGCCGCCAGGAAGAACACCTTCTTCTGGTTGGCGAAGTCGGAGACGGCGAGACCGATGTTGGACAGGAACGTGCCGGTCAGCATCGCCACGTTCTCGCTCGACACCAGTTCGTTGGCCGCGGTCTGCGCATCCGCCGGCTTGCCGCCGTCATCCTTGGAGATGACGACGAGCTTCTTGCCGTTGATGCCGCCCGCCGCGTTGACTTCCTCGACCGCGAGCTGCCAGCCCTTGCGATAGGGCTCGGTGAAGGCGGGCAACAGCGAATAGCTGTTGATCTCGCCGATCTTGATCTCGCTTTGCGCCATGGCGCTGCCCGCCATGCCGGCAACCGCGATCGCCAAGCCTGCTCCCAATACGTGTCTACGTCGCATCCCTACCTCCAATATCCCTGTGAATTATCTTAAACCGTCTTCGCCTTTGACTTCCGAAACCGTCAATCCGCCGACCCGCGGCAATGGCCTGCCGCTGTCGGTAACCGCAACCGCCACCATGATCTCGTTGGCGCGCGGCGCATCGTTGATCTGCACTTCCATGCCGTCGAAATGGCTGCGCACGAAGGCCGCGTCCTTGTGGCCGAGCGGAATATCCAGCGTCGTTCCCGGGCCGCTGCGCTTCTTCGACGACGGGATCAGCGCCGCGCCCTTGCCCAGGACTTTCCGCACCGGCGCGCCCATCTTGGGATGCAGGATCGCTGCCGCGTGTTCCAATTCACCGTTTTCGCCGACGGCTGCGGCCTTGCCGTAGCTGTGCGCCTTGGCGCCGTCGATGCCGAGCGCAGCCACCGCCTTCTTCGAAAGCAGATCGCCAAGCTCCTCGCCGATTTCGATCAGGGGTGAGAGATCCTCGACGTACCGGCCTGCAAAGGGGTTCTCGATCACCGCGATTGCCGCTGCGCGCCGCGTCGGCGGCGCAACCTGTTGTCCCATCTCCAGATGGGTTTCCTCGACCACCGTGACGATCTTGCGAATGATCGCGCCCATTATCAGCCTCGCTTCCGATCACACATGCGCCAGTCTTTCCAGTGCGCCTTCATGAAACGCCGGCAACGCGCCTGCCTTGATCCCTGTTGCACCCACCACGGCCGTCTCGCCTAGTAGACGCAAGGCCGCACCTTCGATCAATCCCGCCGCAAGCAATTGCTGTGCCCGGCTGATCCCTGCCCTCAACGCGTCGTCGATCTCGCCTTCTCCGAGTGCGCCGACGTCGCGGGTGACAAGGCGCGCGCCGAGGTCGCTGTCGGGCTGCAACGCGTTGGCCGGACAACGGACAATGGCAGGATGGCCAGGCAGATCGACAGCATTGGCGATGATGGTGGCCGCCGCATCCGCTTGCGACGCAGTTATCGCCAGCACGGTGACGGCATCGGCGATCCCCAGCGAAAAACTGCGGCCGTGCCGCCCGCTGGTCGCGATACCTCGAACTGGGTCGTCGGCGTCAATATCAATCGTTCGCATCAGGCCATGCCGGTCGGGCCGGTCCAACAGGCCGACGGTAAAATGCTCGCCACCGACGAGGTGCAGCGCGATGTCACCGCCATTATTGACGTAAGCGCGGTCGAGCCGTGCAGCGGCAAGCATCGAGCCGAGAATTTCTTCCGCGACGCTGCCGGCCACCGCCGCCATCGGCGTAATGAAGTGTTCAGCGGCAAACGGCGCGACAGCCGCATGCATGCGACGCGCGACGACACCCTTCAGCGTGCATCTGACCGGATCGGCTGGCCGGCGCAGCTCGACCAGCTCCGCGCACAGCTCATCCAGCAGGCCCGTGAAGCGCCCCGCCGCCGCGTCATACGCAGCGCGCACTTCGCCGTCCCTGCCCTTCGCCTCGATGACCAGATCGATCGGACCGTCCTGCAAATGCAGCCGCTTGCCGTCAGGAAGAAGCGCGATTTGCGGGAGCCGCTTCATGCGCGCCGTCCCGGCATGTAGGGCATCGGGCGGGTTTCGGTGTTGTCCCGCAGGGACGCCAGCGGACGGACATGATCCATATGACCGCCGAGCGCGGCATAGTCGGAAAGCCGCAGTGTGAACTCGATCGGCGCCACCAGCGCGGGCGTCGGCACATAGCCGAATGCGCCGGCCGGCATCTGCGTGACATCGACCATGAAGGTGATGCCGCCGCCGGGCCAGACATAGACCGGCGCGCCGCCGCTGGTGACCCGCGTCAGCGCGTCCTTGACTGAGCGCGTCAGCCGAACCGGATTGTCGGTGACCCCGGCACGCAGCGAACCACCAGCGCCGCCCATGAACAACACCGTGCATAGCGCCGGTTCGCAGTTTTCCTGGATGCGCTCGACCGAGAATTTTAGATCGGGCGGCATCTGCTTTTCGATCGGCCGCAACGCCTCGTCGAGTTCGTAATAGGCGGCATGCTCGCCGGTGGTCGAAACCATCAGCATGGTCAGGCCGGGCCGCGCCTCCTTCGGATTGAACGGCCCCAGCACCGACAGCGGATCGGAAATATTGGTGCCGCCCCACCCCGTCCCGGGATCGGCCACCTGGAAGTAACGGCCCGGCGTCGAGCGCCGCCCCTTCATCTTGATCCCGGTATCGGGAATATCCAGGAGCTTGCCGGCCTGATGCTCCGAGAGAACGCCGGTAATGTGGTCGTCGACAACCACGACCTCGTCGACCTTGCCATGCCATTGCTTGGCGAACATGCCGATGGTGGCCGAACCGCACCCCACTCGCATGCGCTCTTCGGCAACGCCATTGACGATGGGGGGATGGCCCGCCTGCACCACGACCGTGGCGCCGCCGTCGATGGTCAGTTCCACCGGCTTGCAGTTGGACAGGTCCATTAGCGCGTCGCAGGTGACGCGGCCTTCCTTCTTGGAACCGCCGGTCAGATGATGCACGCCGCCGAGGGAGAGCATCTGCGAGCCGTATTCGCTGGTGGTCACATGGCCGATCGCCTCGCCTTCCGCGCGCACCGTCGCCGTCTCCGGGCCAAGATAGCGGTCGGTGTCGATCTTCACCTTGACGCCGCAATAGCTGAAAATGCCCTCGGTCACGACCGTGACCATGTCGACGCCATCGACTTCCGACGACACAATGAAGGGTGCCGGCTTGTAATCGGGATAGGTGGTGCCGGCACCGATCGCCGTGACGAACACGTTCGGCTCGTGGACGATCTTGCCGTCCCAGTCGCCGCCGGCCTGAAACGGCACCAGCCGCCCGCCATGCGATACCGTCTGCTCCAGCACGATATGCGGATCGACGCGCACCAGTTCGCCGTCGTGGTTGGCGTAACGATCGCACGCGCCGGCTGCGCCCGGCTTGATGTAACACATCACCGGACAGGCATCGCAGCGGATCTTGTCGCCACCGGCGACGGTCGCATCGGTCATGAACAAGCCTGCGGTCGAGAAGGCGCCGATCATACCCGCTTCCTGGCGGGTTGATCATTTTGTTCGTATACGAATGATGTTGCGCGCGGACGGAAACGCTGTCAAGCGGCCCTTGCCGCGAAAGGCCCGACTTGCCGCATAATACCTCATTTGCCTCACCGCTCTGTTCATAAAGCGAGCAGCGCGCTGCAGCGCGGGATCGCGCGGCTTGCACGTTTGTACACAAACGGTATCTTTCCCGGGCGTTCCGCACAGAGTTTTGCAGCGCAACGAAGGCTTAGGGGAGCATGACGCAGAGCACGATGCGCCTGACCGTCAACGGCAAGACCAGCGATGTCGACGCCGCGCCCGACACCGCATTACTTTATGTCCTGCGCAACGACCTCGCCTTGAACGGACCGAAATTCGGCTGCGGTCTTGGCGAATGCGGCGCCTGCGCCGTGCTGATCGACGGCGTCGCGGCGCGTTCCTGCGTGATCCCGATCGAGGGCTGCACCGGGCGCGACATCGTGACGCTCGAAGGTCTGGGCACGCGCGAGCATCCCGATCCCGTGCAGCAGGCGTTCATCCGCGAACAGGCCGCGCAATGCGGCTACTGCCTCAACGGCATGATCATCGCGACCAAGGCGCTGCTGCTGCGCTCCCCTCACCCGACCGAGGCCGAAGTGCTGGAAGCGCTGCGCCACTATCTGTGCCGCTGCGGCGCGCATATCGAGATCATGCGCGCGGCGATGCGGGCTGCCGGCCACGTCGTTGAGGCACAGACGTGATGACGGCTCCCGACACGACCGAGGATCGCGAACGGATGCAGGGAACGCTGTCCGTCGTTCGTCCGGCCTCCCCCGTCGAGGCCGTCAAGTTCGAGACCTTCATCAGAATTACCGCCGACGGATCGGTCACCGCGTATAACGGTCATGTCGATCTCGGCACCGGCATCCGCACCGCGCTCGGCCAGATCGTCGCGGAGGAACTCGACGTATCCTTTGCCCGTGTCGTCGTCGTGCTCGGCGATACATCGCTCGTCCCCAATCAGGGTGCGACGATCGCGAGCGAAACGATCCAGATCACTGCCGTGCCGCTGCGCAAGGCCGCCGCGCAGGCGCGGCAATTTCTGATCGCGCGTGCCGCAGAGCGGTTGGAGCTTCCGATCGAAGATCTTGTTGTTGAAGATGGTTTGATACGCGGCAAGGACAATCGCAGCATCAGCTATGGCGAACTGATATCCGGCGAGTCCATCCAGCTTGAACTGGCTGATGATGTTCCCGTGAAGTCTGCTGATGCCTACACCATCGTTGGGCAGTCCGTGCCGCGTGTCGATCTGCCGGCGAAGGCGACCGGCGAACTTGTGTACGTACACGATATGCGCGTCCCCGGCATGCTGCATGGCCGCGTCGTCCGTCCGCCCTATGCCGGCGTCGATGTTGGCGACTTCATCGGCAACAGCCTGATCGCGGTCGACGAGACATCAGTCAGCAACATCCCCGGGCTGGTCGCCATCGTCAGGATCGGCGACTTCGTCGGCGTCGTCGCCGAGCGCGAGGAAAACGCGATCAGAGCTGCGGCGCAGCTCAAGGTGAGCTGGAAGCCGGTGCCGACGCTGCCCGACCTCAAGGACATCGAGACCGCGCTGCGCGCCAATCCGTCGACGCCGCGAACGCTGATCGACAAGGGTAATGTCGATGCGGCGATTGCCGGCGCGGCGAAGCCGATGCCGCGAACCTACATCTGGCCGTACCAGATGCACGCCTCGATCGGCCCATCCTGCGCGGTCGCCGACTATCAGGAGGATCAGACCAGGGTCTGGTCCGGCTCGCAGAACCCGCACCATCTGCGCACCGAGCTGGCACGGCTGATCCGTCGCCGCGAAGCCGAGATCGAGGTGATCCGGATGGAGGCCGCCGGCTGCTACGGCCGCAACTGCGCCGACGACGTCTCCGCCGACGCCGTCCTGCTGTCGCGCGCCGTCGGCCGGCCCGTTCGCGTGCAGTTGACGCGCGAGCAGGAGCACGCGTGGGAGCCGAAGGGCACCGCGCAAGTGATGGACGTCAACGGCGGATTGAACGCCGATGGCAGCGTCGCCGGCTACGATTTCGCCACGCGCTATCCATCGAACGGCGCGCCGACGCTGGCGCTGCTGCTGACCGGCACCATCCCGCACACGCCCGCCATCTTCGAGATGGGCGACCGCACCGCGATCCCACCCTACGACTATGACAATCTGCGCGTGGTCGCGAACGACATGCCGCCGATCGTGCGCGCCTCTTGGCTGCGCGGCGTCTCGGCGCTGCCGAACACGTTTGCGCATGAATCCTGGATCGACGAATGCGCTGATGAAGCTGGCGTCGACCCGATCGAGTACCGCCTGCGCTATATGAAGGACCAGCGCGCGATCGATCTCGTCCATGCGGTGGCCGAGCGCGCCGGCTGGAAGCCGCGGCCGGTACGGCGAGGAAATGGAAGCCGAGGGCGACATCGTGCGCGGGCGCGGCTTTGCCTATGCGCTCTATGTCCACAGCAAGTTCCCCGGCTATGGCGCGGCGTGGTCGGCATGGATCGCCGACGTCGCCGTCAACAAGGCAACCGGCGATGTCAGTGTGACGCGCGTGGTCGCCGGGCAGGATTCCGGCCTGATGATCAATCCGGACGGCGTGCGCCACCAGATCCACGGCAACGTCATCCAGTCGACCAGCCGCGCGCTGATGGAGGAAGTGTCGTTCGACCGCACCTCCGTGACCGCCCGCGAATGGGGCGCCTACCCCATTATCAAATTCCCCGAAGTGCCCGAGATCGACGTGTTGATGCTGCCGCGGCAGGACCAGCCGCCACTCGGCGTCGGCGAGTCCGCTTCCGTCCCGAGTGCGGCTGCCATCGCCAACGCCATCTTTGATGCGACCGGTGTGCGCTTTCGCGAATTGCCGTTCACGCCGGAACGCATCCTGCGGGGGCTGCGCGGCGAGGAACAGCCTGCACCGGAAGCGTTGCCGTCGCCAACATCCGCGCCGCAGCCCGACTTGAGCAGATGGCGGAATCCTTTCGCCGGGCGCCGCGGCGTGTTCGCCACCGCTGCAGCCCTGTGCGCGGCTGCGATCGGCATCGGCGCCGCCGTACTGCCGTGGCGTGCGATCGCGCCGGTCGCACGGCCCGATGCCTCGGTCTATTCGGCTGCCACTATTGCCCGCGGCCAGCAACTCGCCGCGCTCGGCGACTGCGCGGTCTGCCATACCTCGGCTAACGGCGTCCTCAATGCCGGCGGCAAGCCGTTGCCGACGCCATTTGGCACGATCTACTCGACCAATATCACGCCCGATGTCGAGACCGGCATCGGCGCATGGTCCTATCCCGCCTTCGAACGCGCGATGCGCGAGGGCATCCATCGCGACGGAAGGCATCTCTATCCGGCATTTCCCTACACGCATTTCGCCAGGACCACCGACGCCGACATGCAGGCGCTCTACGCCTATCTGATGGCGCAACCGGCGGTGCGCGCGGAGACCCCGCAGAATGCGCTGGCGTTTCCGTTCAACGTTCGTCCGCTGATGGCGGGTTGGAATGCGCTGTTCTACAAGCACGGCACGTTCCAGCCAGACCCGGCGAAATCGGAGATATGGAATCGCGGCGCCTATCTGGTGGAAGGTCTCGGCCATTGCAGCGCCTGCCATTCGCCGCGCAATGCGCTCGGCGCGGAGAAAGCGAACGGCTATCTCGCGGGCGGGTTTGCGGAAGGCTGGGAAGCACCGGCGCTGACATCGCTGTCGCAGGCGCCGATCCCGTGGAGCGAGGACGAGCTTTACGCATACTTGCGAACCGGCGAGTCGCGCCTTCACGGCGTCGCCGCCGGGCCGATGGCGCCGGTGGTGAAGGAGCTCGCAGCACTTCCGGATTCCGATATCCGCGCCATGGCGGTCTATCTCGCTTCGTTCAACGAGACCTCCATGGATCGCGCGGCGCAGCAAGCGCTCGCCGCACGGCTGGAATCCTCGACCGGCACGCGCGCATCGGCCGCCTCCAGCATCGGCGCCCGGATCTACCAGGGCGCCTGCGCGGTGTGCCACGAGGTCGGCGGCGCGCCGCTGTTCGGCAGCCGGCCGTCGCTGGCGCTCAACAGTAATCTGCACAGCGCCGTGCCTGACAATCTGATCCAGCTCATCCTGCACGGCATCGCCAAGCCGGCCGCAACCGATCTCGGCTATATGCCGGCCTTCAAGGACAGCCTGACCGACAGCCAGGTCGCGGAACTGGCTACTTATCTGCGGCGGCAATTCGCCCCGGACAAGCCTGCCTGGACCGGTATCCAGGCGGCGGTCGGCCGAATCCGGCAGGAATAGCGCGCTGAGCTGCCATGTTCCGGCCAGAACCCACTGGTTGGGCGGCCTTTGGCACGGTAGAGTTCCGCCATGGCAGTTACCGATATTGCATCGCGAACCTATAATCACGGCTGGCGGCTCGATCCGATCGTGCGCAGCCTGCTCGACACCGATTTTTACAAGCTTTTGATGCTGCAGATGATCCGCGAATTCTATCCGGATCAGCGCGTCACCTTTTCGGTCATCAACCGCACCAAGCACGTCCGCCTTGCCGAGATCATCGACGAGGGCGAGTTGCGCGCGCAGCTCGATCATGCGCGCACCATCCGCTTCACCAAGAAAGAGCTGATCTGGCTCGCGGGTAACACGTTCTACGGCAAGACCCAGATGTTCTCGCCGGAGTTCATCAACTGGCTCTCCAACTTCCGCTTGCCCGAATACGAATTGAACAAGGTCGACGGCCAGTACGAACTGCACTTCCACGGCCCCTGGACTCACACCACGATGTGGGAAATCCCGGCGCTTGCGATCATGAACGAGCTGCGCTCGCGACAGGCGACCAAGGGACAGGGCCGCTTCGTGCTCGACGTGCTCTATGCCCGCGCCAAGGCCAAGCTGTGGTCCAAGGTCGAGCGATTGCGCAAGCTCGAAGGCTTGCGGCTGTCGGACTTCGGCACGCGCCGTCGCCACGGCCATCTGTGGCAGCGCTGGTGCGTCGAGGCGGTCAAGGAGGGCCTTGGGCCTTCGTTCACCGGCACCTCCAACGTGCTGCTGGCGATGGACAACGATCTCGAAGCGATCGGCACCAACGCGCATGAATTGCCGATGGTCGCAGCCGCGCTCGCCAACTCGGACGAGGAGTTGCGCTGGGCGCCCTATCGCATCCTCGATCAATGGCGCCACACCTATGGCGGCAATCTTTTGATTGCGCTGCCCGACGCCTTCGGTACCAAGGTGTTTTTGCGCGACGCGCCGGATTGGGTCGCCGACTGGACCGGCTTTCGCCCGGACAGCGCGCCGCCGATCATGGCTGGCGAGGAAATTATCAAGTGGTGGAAGCAGAAGGGCCGCGATCCCCGGGAGAAGCTGCTGGTGTTCTCCGACGGCATGGATGTCGACTCGATCGAGGAGACCTACCGCCACTTTGCCGGCCGGGTGCGCATCTCGTTCGGCTGGGGCACCAACCTCACCAACGATTTCGTCGGCTGCGCGCCGGATGGTTCCGCCGATCTCGACCCGATCTCGCTGGTCTGCAAGGTAACGTCGGTCGATGGACGGCCCGCGGTCAAGCTGTCTGATAATCCCGAGAAAGCCACCGGCTCCCCGTCCGAGGTCGAGCGTTATTTGCGCGTGTTCGGCAATGCCGGGCGCGTCCGCACTGCCGTGCACGTCTGAACCTCCAAGTACCCGTACCAGATCAACCGATTTGACGAGTCCCGCATGCCCGCACCCAAGCCGCCTGCTTTCGAAACCCTGAGCCTGCACGCCGGCCAGCGCCCGGACCCCGTCACCGGCGCGCGTGCGGTTCCGATCTATCAGACCACGTCCTACGTGTTTCAGGATTCCGACCACGCCGCGGCGCTGTTCAATCTGGAACGCGCCGGACACATCTACACGCGGATTTCCAATCCGACGATCGCGGTGCTCGAAGAGCGCCTCGCCGCGCTCGAAGCCGGCGTCGGCGCGATCTGCACGGCCAGCGGCATGGCCGCGATGCATCTGGCGATTGCGACGATCCTTAACGCCGGCGATCACATCGTCGCCTCCTCCTCGCTCTATGGCGGCACCATCAACCTGCTGGCGCATACGCTACCACGCTTCGGCATCACCACTACCTTCGTCAAGCCGCGCGCGCTCGATGAATTCCGTGCGGCTATCAAGCCGAATACGCGGCTGGTGATCGGCGAGACCATCGGCAATCCCGGGCTCGAGGTGCTGGATATCCCTGATGTCGCCCAGGTCGCCCATGACGCGGAGATTCCGCTGCTGATCGACAACACCTTTGCGACGCCCTTTCTCAGCCGCCCGATCGAACTCGGTGCCGATATCGTGATGAACTCGGCGACCAAATGGATCGGCGGCCACGGCATTGCGATCGGCGGCGTCATCGTCGATGGTGGTCACTTCGACTGGCACGCCTCCGGCAAGTTTCCCCAACTCACCGAACCCTATGCCGGCTATCACGGCATCGTCTTCGATGAGCAGTTCGGCCAGGCCGCCTTCATCATGCGCGCCCGCACCGAAGGTTTGCGCGATTTTGGCGCGTGCCTGTCGCCGACCAACGCGTTCCAGCTGCTGCAGGGCGTCGAGACGCTGGGCGTCCGCATGGAGCGCCATATGAGCAACACGCTCGCGGTGCTCGAGGCGTTGACCGCCAACAAGGCGGTCGACTGGGTGCTGCATCCGGTGCTGGAAAATCATCCCGATCATCAACTCGCGAAGCGGCTGCTGCCGCGCGGCGCCGGATCGATCGTCTCTTTCGGCATCAAGGGCGGCCGTGCGGCGGGCAAAAAATTCATCGAATCGTTGCGGATGATCAGCCACCTCGCCAATGTCGGCGACGCCAAGACGCTGGTCATTCACCCCGCCAGCACCACGCATCAGCAGATGGACGCCGCCCAGCTCAAAGCCGCAGGCGTCGGCGAGGAGCTGGTGCGGCTGTCGGTCGGGATCGAAACCGCCTCCGACATCATCGATGATCTCGGCCAGGCGCTTCGCGCATCGCAGAAGGTTTGAACCATGCAGCTTTCCGTGAACGGTGCTGATGTCTTTGTTGCCACCGGCGGCCGCCCGTTCGATCCGTCGCTGCCCGCGGTGGTGATGCTGCACGGCGCGGGCTTTGATCATTCGACCTGGGCGCTGCACAGCCGCTGGTTCGCGCATCACGGCTATTCCGTGCTGGCGCCGGACTTGCCGGCGCACGGCCGCTCGTCCGGCGCGCCGCTTCCGACCATCGCCGACATGGCCGACTGGACCGCTGATCTGCTCGATGCCGCCGGCGCACCCAAGGCGAAGCTGGTCGGGCACTCGATGGGATCGCTGATTGCGCTGGAGACCTCCGCGCGGCATCCCGACAAGGTTTCCGGCCTCAGCCTGATCGGCACTGCCGCCGCAATGACGGTGGGGCCCGATCTGCTCAAGGCCGCTGAGTTCAACAATCCCGATGCCATCGACATGGTCTCGATCTGGGGTCTCGGCTTCAAGGCCGAACTCGGTGGCAGCCTCGCGCCGGGACTGTGGATGCATCAGGGCGCGCAGCGCGTGTTGCAGCAGACGCGGCCGGGCGTGCTCTACAACGACCTCAACGCCTGCAACGCCTATCAGAATGCGCTCGCGGCCGCCGCGCAGGTCAAGGTGCCGGCGACCTTCATCCTCGGCGAGCGCGACATGATGACGCCTGCGAAGGCCGGCAAGACATTGGCGGCGGCGACGCCGAACTCGCGCACCGTTGTGGTTCCGGGCGCCGGCCACATGATCATGGCCGAGGCGCCCGACGAGTTGCTGGCGGCGCTGCGGTAGTAGCAATCGAACTCCGTTTCTTCCTTCTCCCCTTGTGGGAGAAGGTGGCGCGGATGCAATCCGCGCCGGATGAGGGGTTCTCTCCGCGGAGACAGACCCCCGTCTCGAATGAGCTTCGCTCATTCGATCCACCCTCTCCCACAAGGGGAGAGGGAGAGCAGCGCGCCTTGCGACAATCGTTACTGCCTTGCCGCAGGCTTGCGCTCCACCGGATGAATGTCGATCGCGCGCAACCTTCCCATCCGCAGCACATCCATCGCAAGCGTGCGGCCGATGCGGTCGCGATCGAGCACGCGGATCAGGTCGTCGACGCCGTTGATCTCGACGCCGTCGAGTTTGATCACGACGTCGCCGGGCAGCAGTCCCGCCTTCGCGGCCGGGCTGTCCGGCTCGATCTGCGCCAGCAGCGCGCCCATCTTGTTGTCGATGCCGGCGACCACGGCATGCCGCCGCGGGACCGGCGCGGTCTGGCCGGCGACGCCGATATAAGCGCGGCGGACATAGCCGTGGCGGATGATCTCCGACAGCACGAACTGCGCGGTGTTGCTGGCGACCGCAAAGCAGATGCCCTGCGCACCATTGATGATCGCGGTGTTGATGCCGATCACCTCGGCCGCCGACGACACCAGCGGCCCACCCGAATTGCCGGGATTCAATGCAGCGTCGGTCTGGATCACGTCCTCGATGGTCCGTCCGCTCACCGAGCGGATCGAGCGGCCAAGCGCGGACACCACGCCGGCTGTCACCGTCGATTCAAAGCCGAGCGGGTTGCCGATCGCGACCACGAGCTGGCCGCGGCGCAGGCTCTTGGAATTGCCCAGCGACGCATAGCGCAAATCGCGCGCGCCATCGGCCCGCAGCAGCGCGAGATCGGTGTCGGGATCGACGCCGAGCACGTGGGCGTCAGTGACGAAGCCTTCGATGTCGCGCAGCCTGATCTCTTTCGACGATCCGACCACATGGCTGTTGGTCAGCACGAGACCGTCGGGCGAGATCACGATGCCGGAACCAAGCCCGCCGCGCTCGCGCGCGGAGCGCACTTTAGGCCCGGTTTCGACGCGCACGACGGCAGGCCCGACGCGCTCGGTTACGTCGATCACGGCATTGGAATAGGCGTCGAGCAAGACCCGATCATCGTTCCGGGCAGGCTCGGCCGTTCGCGATGACGGTCCGTCATCGGCGATATCTGAGGTAAAATCCAACATGACGAGATTCCTTCGGCCTCATCAGATGGTGGCCGGGAACCGGATTCGCAAGATGCCCGCATCCGGCGCGGGGATGGCCTGCTAGGGCGCCCGCCTGAGCGTCGCCGGCCGCGCCTTGACGGGATCAAGCAGCGACCAGTCGCCTTGCTCCAGCGCATAGCCTTTCGGGAACGGTGCGCGCAGCTCGAGCCCTAGCGACCGCAGCACGCGGTCGTCGCGGTAGTAGCATTGCAGGACGACGCGGACGAGCGTCGCCGCCGCGGCGCCGCCCGTGGCGCGGAACTCGTTTGCGATCGCCTCGCGCTTGGCCGTATCGAGTTCGGCCAGCGGTTGGCCTGCGAGACGCGCGAGATAGTCGAGCGCCTGCGTGACCAGCGCGGTGTCGCGGCCAAGCGTCGCCAGCATGTCGGCCTGGATCGCGGGATCGTCCGCGCCGGGCACCTCATACTCGTCGCTGGCGGGAACGATCATCGCCGCGACGGTGCGGAGGTCGTCGCGCTGGGCTGTGGTCAGTTCATTTGCTGCGGACATGGCGGTCTCAGTCGAAGAGGTTGGCAGTTGCTTCATCTGGTCGGCGACGTAGAGCGCGATCGCCTGGATGGTCGAGGTCGGGTTCACGCCGCCTGAGGTGACGAAAACGCTGCCGTCGACGATGAAGAGGTTCTTCACATCATGCGAGCGGCCCCATTCGTTGACCACGGAGCGGGCCGGATCGGCGCCCATCCGCGCGGTGCCAAGCAGATGCCAGCCGCCCCAGGGGATCGGACTATTGGTGCAGATGTCGGTGGCGCCGGCGACCTCGAGAATCTCCCGGCCGCGCGCCAGTCCATGCTCCATCATCTTCCGGCTGTTCTCGCTGATCGTGTAGTCGATCCTCGGCGCAGGGATCCCGTGACTGTCCTTCAAGACGGGATCGAGCGTGACGCGGTTGTGCTCTTCCGGGAGATCCTCGCAGATCGCGGAGACGCCCAGCCGATGGCCGTTGAGCTTGCGGAACACGCGGTGATGATCGGCGCCCCACGGCAGGATGCCCTTCTGCTCGCTCACGACGGCCTCGAACACCGGTCCCGCGCCACGGACGAACTGGATGCCGTAGCCGCGGACGAAGCCGCGCGACAGGTCGGTGTCGTAAAATTCCTTGCCCCAGAGGCAGGTCGGCGGCGCGCGGTTACTGTCGGTCGGCTCCTTCACGTAGCCGTAGATCTGCGCATAGGGATGGAACATCAGGTTCTTGCCGACCAGGCCGGATGAATTGGCGAGCCCATTCGGGAAACGGCCGGAGACCGAGTTCAAGAGCAGCCGCGGCGTGCCGACGCCGTTGCAGGCGATGATGACGACTTCGGCCGGCTGGAACTGCTCGACGCCATCCTTGTCGTAGTAGACGACGCCCGAGGCCATGCCGTGCTCGTTGGTCAGGATCTCGCGCACGCGGCAATGGGTCTTGAGCTCGACGCCGGCGCGGATCGCGTGCGGCCAATAGGTGATGTCGGTCGAGGCTTTGGCGCCCTGCGCGCAGGCCGGCGTGCAATGGCCAAGATTGATGCAGCGCGCCCGGCCCTCGTAATCCATCGTAGCGACCGTGGTGTCCGACGGCCACCAGTGCCAGCCGAGCTTGTTCATGGCCTTGCCGATCAAGGGGCCGGAAAGCCCGAGCGGCTGCGGCGGCATCGGCGGGTGCGTCAGCGGTGAAAGCGGATCGCCCGACAGGCCCGAGACGCCCATCATCCGGTCGTTCTCCTCGAAGAACGGCGTGAGCGCGTCGTAATCGATCGGCCAGTCATCGGCGACGCCGTCGAGCGTCTTCACCTTGAAATCGGAGGGGTGCAGCCGCGGCCAATGCGCGGTGTACATCACCGTCGAGCCCCCGACGCCGTTGAAGTTGACGACCTTTATCGGCGAATTGTCGTCGTTAACAGGATAGTCCTCGGGCCGGCCGCGGATGTTCGGGCTGCTCGACCAGTCGCCGTAGAATTTTGCTTCCCAATCGCGCCCCGTGCTCGGATATTCCGACGGGTTCATCCAGCCGCCCTGGTCGAGGCAGAGAATGTGCATTTTGGTATCGGCCAGGCTCCACGCCACTGCCGCGCCGGATGCGCCGGCGCCGATGATCAGGACGTCAACGGGATCGTTCACTGCGGTCGCTTCGCTCCCCGAATTATCGTCGCCTTGCGGCGATCTGAACTCCGACGATAAGGGCAGATGCAGCCTGCCGTAAAGCCGAGTGAAGCCGGCATGGCGGTGCAAAGCTGCAACCCTGCCACGCCTTGATACCGGTTTGTCCACTGCCGCAAGCCGGGATAGCTTTGCAGCAAACCATGAGCACGGGAGCGACACCGATTCCGGACTACGACGCCATCATCATCGGCGCGGGCATGTCGGGCCCGTACCAGCTCTACCGGCTGCGCGAACAGGGTTTTCGCGTGCGCGCGTTCGAGGCCGGGACCAATATCGGCGGCACCTGGTACTGGAACCGCTATCCCGGCGCGCGCTTCGATTCGGAGAGCTATTCCTACGGCTATTCGTTCTCCAGGGAGTTGCTGCAGGAATGGGAATGGTCGGAGCATTTCGCCGGCCAGCCGGAGACGCTGCGCTATCTCAACTACGTCGCCGACAAGTTCGACCTCCGCCGCGATATCCAGTTTCGCAGCCGCGTGACGGGGGCGGTTTACGATGAGGGCTCGCGAAGCTGGAGCATCACCCTCGAGGACGGCAACCGCTTCGACACGCGGTTCGTGATCACGGCGATAGGTCCGCTGTCGACGCCTACATTGCCGCGGATCGAGGGACGCGATGATTTCAGGGGCGCCTCCTTCCATACCGCGCGATGGCCGAAGGAGCCCGTCGATTTCGCCGGCAAGCGCGTCGCCGTGATCGGCACCGGCGCCACCGGCGTGCAGACCATCCAGACCATCGCGAGCCAGGTCGGCCGTCTCACCGTATTCCAGCGCACGCCGAACTGGTGCGCACCGCTGCACAACGGCAAGATCGACGCCGAGACGCAAGTGAAGATCAAGGCGGGATACCCCGAGATGTTCGCCCGCTGCCAGGAGACCTTCGCCTGTTTCCTGCATACGCCGGACCCGCGTGGCACGTTCGAGGTGTCGGACGAGGAGCGCGAGGCGTTTTATGAAAAGCTCTATGGCGAGCGCGGCTTCGGCATCTGGCAGGGCAATTTCCGCGACATCCTGATCGACCGCAAGGCCAATGCCACGATCTCCGATTTCGTGGCGCGCAAGATCCGGCAGCGGGTGAAGAATCAGGCCGTGGCGGAGAAGCTGATCCCGAAAAATCACGGCTTTGGCACACGGCGGCTGCCGCTCGAGACCTTCTATTACGAGGTCTATAATCAGGACAATGTCGAGCTGGTCGACATCACGGAAACGCCGATCGAGCGCATTACACTCGCGGGCATCAAGACCAGCGAGAGGGAATACGAGTTCGACATCATCATCTATGCGACCGGCTTCGACGCCATCACCGGTAGTTTCGACAAGATCGATTTTCGCGGCGCCGGCGGCGCGCGGCTGAAGGAGAAGTGGCGACAAGGCCCGGAGACCTATCTCGGCATCATGGTTCACGGGTTTCCCAACATGCTGATGCTGATGGGGCCGCACACCGCGCTCGGCAACATCCCGCGCAGCATCGAATACAGCGTCGACTGGGTGACCGGGCTTCTTGGGTTTGCCATGGCCAACAAGCTGACACGGCTGGAGGCGACGCCCGAGGGCGTGAAATCCTGGACCGATCACGTCAAGGCGCTCGGCGAGGGGCTGCTGTCCAACGAGGTCAATTCCTGGATGACCGGCATCAACTCCAACGTCGAGGGCAAGCAGAGGCGCATCGTCGCCCGCTACAGCGGCAGCGCGCCGGCGTATCGCGCCAGGTGCGACGAGGTGGCGGCGAAGGGTTATGATGAGTTGAAGCTGGGGTAGTGTCATCGACGTCCCTGCGAACGCAGGGACCCATACTCCGCGGCTTTTGTTATTGAAAAAGACAAGATAACGACGACCTCACAAGGCAATTGCGGCCGGTGGTTATGGGTCCCTGCGTTCGCAGGGACGACGGAAGAGCTTTCGGATTCAATCTTCAAAGAGCTGACGCACCTTTGCCTTCTCGCGGCGCTGATCGCCCGAGGTTTGCATCTTCGTTTGCCCTCCTCGAAATCAGAGGGCGCAGGGAAGACCGGGTGCTTGCTGCACCCGCGGTCTCGCGTGCGATTTGCGCAAACAAAACTGCACACGAGCATACAGGGCAGCGGGAGCATTCCGGCCTTCCCTGCGCAATGGCTTTACGGTTTACTTCGTGCTCTTCCCGGAGAACGGCTTTTTTGCCTCCGTCGCCCCCGAGAAGCTTCGCTTCTCTTGGACTTAACGCCAGCACCGCGGCGCCCGAACCACACGACTTCGCCGTACGCGTCAGGCGCGCAACGTCTATCGCGCCATCTGCGTCCATCGCATCTCACAGCGCGTTCGTGACGATGGCCAACGCCCCTCATCTGCCGTGAGACGGGCGGAGTTATGCAACTGATTTGGGTGAGAACGGAAGCGGAATATTTTTGCGCCGAGGGCTGGACGGGTTTTAGTGATTTGCCCGTCGGGCAGTCACATACGAGATCACAGAGCCCGTAACCCGAACGAAAAAGTCCTCACCACGCATCAATACACGGCCGCTTTCTTGTCGTACGCGGCTCGGGCTTCGGCACCGAGCGCAGCCCTGACATGATCCACTGCCGCGTGTCGGCGGGATCGATCACTTCGTCGATCTCCAGCACGGAGGCGATCGAGACCGCCTTGCCGTTGGCGTAGAGCTCGGCGACCTTGGCCTGGTAGTAGTCCTCGCGCTCGTCCGGATCTTCGATTGCTTCCATCTCCTTGCGGAAGCCGAGCCGGACATAACCTTCCAGCCCCATGCCGCCGAATTCGCCGGTCGGCCAGGCCACCGTGAAGAAGGAGGCGTGGAAGCCGCCGCCGATCATGGATTGCGCCCCCAGGCCGTAGCCCTTGCGCAAGACGATGCCGAACAGCGGCACGGTGAGGCTCGCGCCGGTGACGAACATCCGCGCGACGTGGCGCACGATCGCGGTCTTCTCCGCTTCGGGACCGACCATGAAGCCCGGCGTGTCGCACAGCGACAGCAGCGGAATATCGAAGGCGTCGCAGAGTTGCATGAAGCGCGCGGCCTTGTCGCCGGCCGGCGCATCGATCGCGCCGCCGAGATGCTTTGGATTGTTGGCGATCAGGCCGAACGGTTTTCCCTCGATGCGGATGAAGGCGGTGATCATGCCGACGCCGAAATCCCTGCGGATTTCCAGCACCGAACCTTCGTCGGCGAGAAGATCGATGACGGTCCTGATATCATAGACCCGCAGGCGGTTTTCCGGGATCGCCCGCCGCAACAGGCGCTGGTCCGGCGCCTTCCAGTCGGCAACGGCGCCCTGGAAGTACGACAGATATTTTTGCGCAGCCGCCGTCGCTTCGGCCTCGTCCTCGACCAGGATGTCGATGACGCCGTTCGGCGACTGGAACGACACCGGCCCCACTTCGGCCGGATGATAGACACCGAGGCCGCCGCCTTCGATCATCGCGGGGCCGCCCATGCCGATCGACGCGTTCATCGTCGCGATGATGACATCGCAACAGCCGAGCATCGCGGCGTTGCCGGCGAAGCAATAGCCGGACACCACGCCGATGACGGGCACCAATCCTGAGAGCTTTGCGAATTGCACGAAAGACGGCCCGTCGAGGCCGGTCATGCCGAGCCGGTCGGTATCGCCGGGCCGGCCGCCGCCGCCTTCGGCGTAAAACACCAGCGGCATCCGCCATTGCTCGGCAAGGCCCAGCATGCGGTCGATCTTCTTGTGGTTCATATGGCCCTGGGTGCCGGCCAGCACGGTGTAGTCGTAGGCAATCACCATGCAGCGGGCGGCATCCGCGCCGAATTTTTCCGCGTTCACGGTGGCGACGCCGGAGATCAGCCCGTCGGCCGGCGTGTTGCGGATGAGGTCGTCGACCGCGCGCCGCCGGCGCTGCGCGGCGATGGCGAGCGAGCCGTATTCGACGAACGAACCTTCATCGACGAGTTGCGCAATGTTCTCGCGCGCCGTGCGCTGGTTGGTCTTGCGCCGCCGCTCGACCGACGCCGGGCGGTTTTCATCCAACGTAATGGCGTGGCGCTCGATCAGTTCGGCGAGATCGGGACGGATGTGATCGAGATCGACGTCCTCCTCTGCAGTCACATCATGGGCGTCGATCTCGGCAGGCTCCAGATAGAGGATCGCCTCGTCCTGCATCAGCGTCACGCCGGCCTCGGCCGCGACCTTCGTCACCCTGCCGCCATGCGGTGCGGTCACCAGATGCTCCATCTTCATGGATTCGAGCACGGCGATCTGCTGGCCGGGACGGACGAGGTCCCCTTCCCTGACGTCGATAGCCACGATCGTGCCCTGCAGCGGCGCGGGAACGGGCTCCGAGCCTGCTGGCCCCGGTCCGCTAACCGCGGCTTCCGTCATGGCTGCGCCGTCATCGGCCGCGACGCCGGATTCGATCAGCGCCGTCTCGGCGGTCGCTTTGGCGTCACCGACGAGATCAGCGACATGAGCCTCGATGAAGCCGGTGCTGACGCGGTTCTCGACAAAATCCGGATGCGCCAAAATCGCCGCCAGGAAGGGGATGTTGGTGGCGACGCCGCCGATCCGGAACTCGCGCAGCGTCCGCGTCGCCTTATGCACGACGTCGGTCCAGTTGCCGCCCGGCGAATGCACGATGACCTTGGCGAGCAGCGAGTCGAAGGCGGTGCTGGTCCGGTACCCGGAATAGCCAAACGTATCGACGCGAACGCCGGGGCCGGACGGCAGGTCGAACATCGCCAGCGTCCCGCCGGTCGGCTTTGTTCCGCCGGCCTCGTCCATCACCTCCATGTTGACGCGGAGCTGCATCGCAAAGCCGCGCGGCTTTGGGATATAGGCCTGCGCCAGACCGAGCGAACCCAGCGTGGCGCCGGCCGCGACCGCGAGCTGCGACTGCACCAGATCGAGGCCGAGCACCTGCTCGGTGACGGTATGCTCGACCTGGAGCCGCGGATTGGCCTCGATGAAGGCAAACGCCTGGTCGCTGGTTTTGGCGTCGCTATCGACAAGGAATTCGAAGGTGCCGAGGTTATCGTAGTTGGCGGCGGCGGCGAGTTCCTTGGCGGCGTCGATGATGCGCCCGCGCAAGGCGTCGTTCAGCGACGGGCTCGGCGCGACCTCGATGAGTTTTTGGTTACGGCGCTGGATGGTGCATTCGCGCTCCCACAAATGGCTGATCGCGCCATAGTGGTCGCAGATGATCTGCACCTCGATGTGGCGGGCGTTGCGGATCAGGCGCTCGACATAGACGCCGTCGCCGCCGAAGGCCGCCATCGCCTCGGACTGGCAGCGCGCATAGGCCTCCTCCAGTCTGCCCGCGTCGTCGACGATGCGCATGCCGCGGCCGCCGCCGCCGGCGATCGCCTTGATCATGATGGCGCCGCCGGCGTCCAGGGACTCAAGGAAGGCCCTTGCCTCTTCCAGGCTGGTCGGCCCGCTGGTGCCCTCGATGATGGGCACGCCGCATTGTTTTGCCAGCGCCTTGGCTCGCGCCTTGTCGCCGAACAGGTCGAGCGCTTCCGGCGACGGTCCGACAAAGACGATGCTTTCCTCGATGCAGCGCCGGGCGAGCGTGGCGTTCTCGCTGAGGAAGCCATAGCCCGGGTGCACCGCCTCGCATCCGGTCGCCTTGGCGGCCGCTATCACGGCCTCGATATCGAGATAGGCCCGCGCGCCGCGGCCCGGGATTTCGCAAGCTGCGTCGGCGGCGCGGACATGCAGCGATTGCGCATCGTCGGCGGAATGGATCGCGACGGTGGCAAGGCCGGCGTCACCCGCGGCGCGCGCGATGCGGATGGCGATCTCGCCGCGGTTGGCGATCAGCAATTTATGGAAGGACATGGACGTTCCGTTGACCCCCGCGTTCGCGCCTGACTTTTCCAGCAAAATCGCTGTCGATTCAGATTCTTGTTGCCGAACATGAAGCCTTGCGGGAATTCCGATGCAAGCGGAATTTTGTTCCGCGCAACGGAAATCACAGGCGATTCCCCGTCATTGACGCTTCAGCCAAACCGTTGTTGTTATCGGCCAACGACAACAACAAGACCGGGCAGGAAATCATGAAAAAGGCCACAACCATAAGAAGCGTCGAAACGCTCGCCTGCGACGCCGGCTGGCGGAACTACCACTTCGTCAAGATCATGACCGAGGACGGCATCGTCGGCTGGAGCGAGTACGACGAGGGTTTTGGCGCGCCGGGCGTCACCACGGCGATCGAGCGGCTTGGGGCGCGCGTGGTCGGCAAGAACGCCTTCCAGCATGAGCGGATCTACGCCGAACTGTTTGCCGCGACGCGGCCGGCCGCGGGCGGCGTGGTGGCGCTGGCGCTCGGCGCCATCGAGAACGCGCTGCTCGACGTCAAGGCCAAGGCGCTGGGCGTGCCCTGTTACGAACTGCTCGGCGGCAAAATCCGCGACCGCATCCGGGTCTACTGGTCGCACTGCGCGACCTGGCGCATCAACCATCCCGACTGGTTCAAGCCGGCGATTACCGACCTCGACGGCGTGAAAGCAATCGGCCGCGAGGTGCGCGAAAAAGGCTTTACGGCGATGAAGACCAACATCTTCGTCTACACCGATGGCAAGCCGCAGGGCTGGCGGCCCGGCTTCGGCTCGCCGTTCGAGCCGGAGATCAACGTCGACCGCAAGGTGCTGCGAAACCTCTGCATGCATCTGGAAGCGATCCGCGACGGCGCCGGCCCCGATGTCGATTTGCTGCTCGACCTCAACTTCAACGCCAAGACGGAAGGGTATCTGAAGATCCTGCGCGCCATCAAGGATATGGATTTGTTCTGGGTGGAGATCGACACTTTTAATCCGCAGGCGCTGGGCTATATCCGCCGCCAGAGCCCGCACCCGGTCTCCTCCTGTGAGACGCTGCTGGGCCTGCGCGAATTCCTGCCCTATTTCAACGAACAGGCAATGGATGTTGCGATCGTCGACACGCCCTGGAACGGTGTCTGGCAATCCATGAAGATCGCCGCCGCCGCCGAGCATTTCGAGGTCAACGTCGCCCCGCATAATTTCTACGGCCACCTCTGCACCATGATGAATGCACATTTCTCGGCGGCCGTGCCGAATTTGCGGATCATGGAAACGGATGTCGACCGGCTGGCGTGGGACCATGAACTGTTCACCCACGTGCCCGAGATCGTCGACGGCCACCTGGTGATGCCGGATCGCCCCGGCTGGGGCACCGAGCCCAACGAGGAAGGCCTGCGCGCCCATCCGCCGAAGAGCAAGGGCGGGCTGTTGAATTACGGGCAGAAGAAGTCGTGAGGTTACCTCGCCCCGCGCGCGGCAGGGCTGTCCGGGGAAAAATCACTCATAGCAGAATCCCAGTTGATCGGCAGAAAACCTGGGCTTCGGCTTGCTCGGGTTGACCGGCGGAGGTTTGTCAATTTTTGCGATGTGACTTCGCATGAACAGGCGTTGGCAGACCAACTCGGCGAAGCGCAAGTCCAGCATTTTCAAGGAATTCAATCGCCGGGCGAGGCGCAGAAGCAGATATGCGATCATCGCGGCGAGGATCTGCAGACGGATTGCGTTGTCGTTTTTGGCCATGAACTTGCGAAGATTGAGATGCTGCTTGATCCAACGGAACAAAAGCTCGATCTGCCAACGGCTCTTATAGAGTGCCGCAATCTCGACGGCTGTGCGTTCGAGATCGTTGGTGATGAGCGTGATCACTCCACCTTTGTCGCGCCTGACTTTGATGCGGCGCAACGGAATCGGAAGACTGGAATCGCCTTTGCTCGCAAGCGCGACATCGGCATCGTTGATGATTTTGAAACCGTCGCCGATGGTCTTGCGGACATACCGGGACTTCGACTTGCGCAAGCGCGTGCTCACCTTGGTGCGTGTGACGAAGAAAGCCCCGGTATCATTGATCTTCTTCCACCAGCCGAAGTGGTAATAGCCTTTGTCGAACACGTAAGTCACGCCGGCTTCGAGTTCGGTTTGGCGGCCGATCTCGACGTCGTTGACGGTCGCCGGCGTAATCTCGACGCAGCGGGGGCACTTGCCGTCCGGTTCGTAGACCGTATGCATCTTCATGCCGCGGATGCGACCATTCCATTCAGCCCATTTGCACACCTTGCCCAACGGAACCGGGCTCGAGTCGATCAGCCGAACCATCTCGGCTCCCTCCACCCGCGTATGTCGATCAGCCTTCTCCGCCAGCATGGCGAAGGTCTCCGCAAAAACGCCAACCGGGCGCCGCGCATTCGCATCCGAAAGCGTCGAACGAGCAACCCGGCCCACACCAAGATGATAATGCTGATGGCTGTTGGCATTGAAAGCGCCTTCGACCGCGCGCAGACTCATCACCTGGCCTAGCTGGGCTCCGACGAGCGTCACCAAATGATCCCAGCTTTTGAATGACTTGTCGTAGGCGTCGCCGTCATGCTTCTCCACAATCCCGCGAAATTGCCGCCGATCGATCGGTTTGAGAAGCTCCCCAAAGATGCTATTTACGCAGCGCATGCCCGGCCCCTTTCTGAGTCTCGACAACCAGAAAGTATCCGGCTCACGCTGGATTTGCCGGGCATGCGCTGCGGCATAGTGAATCATTCCCCGGACAGCGCTGCGCGCGCGGGGAGAGGTCGGAATTCAAGCGCAGCTTGAATTCCGGGTGAGGGGGGACTCTCCACGAACTCAACTGCCACCGTGTTTGAGGAGACAGCCCCTCACCCCTGCCCTCTCCCCGCAAGAGCGGGGCGAGGGAGAAGTGCCGAGTTCAATTATCATTCGGCGCTCCCGCGAACGCGCTTTCGATCACGTCGCCGATCGGCTGCCAGGAGCTGCCGTCGAACTGCACCAGCCGCATCTGCTTGATCGGATGGAAGTCGGCCGGGCCGGTGTTGATTGCAATTCCTGGCAGCGCGATGGGGCTCTGGTAATTCCTGAGCGACGCCGCCTGCCGCATGATATTCTCGCGCGACAGGTCGTCGCCGCACTGGGTCAAGACCTGAACCAGCGTTGCCGCCGCCGCGTAGCCGAAGATGGCGTTGCCATCTTCCTTGTCGCCATCGGGATAATACCTGTCCATGAACGCGAGCCATTCCTTGATGGCAGGATCTTCCTTCCACGCGGTGTCGCTGGCGTCCTTCAGGAACGAGGTGGAGATCACACCGACGGCGTTCTGAAGCCCCGCCGGCCTCAGCGCGTTCGCGATCGAAGCCGCCGCGTTGACCAGCAACAATTGTGGATGCCAGCCCAGTTCGGCCGCTCTGCGGATGGCGCGCGCCGAGATCGGCGGCGTGCAATTGAGCACGAGCACCTCGGCGCCGGAGTTCTTCAGGATTTCGACCTGGGTATCGATCGACATATCAGCCTCGATAGCGATGTCGGCCACGATCATGCTGGCGGTGAGGCCGAGCCCCTCCTGCAATCCCCGGAACAGATCGCGGCCGAACTGATCGTTCTGCCAGAGCACCGCGATCTTCCGGCTGGGATAGGCGGCCTGGATGTAATTAGCGTAGATGCGGCCCTCGGCGTGAAATGTCGGCTGCCAGCCCATCGTCCACGGATATCGCTTCGGATGCGCCCACTCCTCGTCGCCGGAAGCGACAAAGAGCTGGGGGATATTCCTCTCGTTGAGATAGGCCCGCGTCGCCAGATTGCTCGGCGTGCCGAACGATCCGAACATCAGATGCACGCGCTCCTGCTCGACCAATTCACTTGTGTGCTCGACCGCTGTTCGTGGATTTGAGCTGTCGTCGCGCGAGATGAATTTGATCTGGCGCCCATTGATGCCGCCGCGCTCGTTGATCATGTCGAAATAGGCGGCCTCCGCCCTTCCGATCGAAGCAAACGCGGCCAGCGGCCCGGTATAGGGCATGATGTTGCCGATGCGGATTTCGGTGTCGGTCACGCCGGCGGCCTGGATCGGCTGCAGGGTGGCCAACAATAATGCGGCGAAGAGAGCTGGTAGCAGCGAACTTATTATTGTTTTCATCGACGCGGCCTCGAACGCCAAGCTCGCGGGAGCTTGTGACGCCTACCCAGCGATCGCGATAATAGCGCCGAAAACGGGCTGTTGAAATCAAATGTTGGCACCCGCGATCATCGCAGCGAAATATCCAGCCAACCCAACGCATTGACCGTCACGCGATCGCCGGTATCTACCAGCACTGTCGTGGTCTCGGCCTCGATGATGGCAGGACCAGCAAGGGTGTGACCCGGCCGGAGTTCGTCGAGCGCGTAGACCGGTACGGCGCGCCAACCTCCGAGGAAGGCTTGCCGCTGGCTGCGCGGCGTGCAGCCGCCCGACGACGACGCGGGCTTTGCATCTGAATCAAGCCGCGCCACCTCGCCGACCGCGGCGACGCGGGCGTTGACGAACACCACTTCCTGGCCGCGCGAGGCGTAGGTATACAATTCCTCGTGCCTGACGTGAAAGCGGTCTTCGATCCGCTCGACGAGGTCGGCGGCGTTCCAGTCGAGGCCGTCGAGCGATACGTCGATCTCGAAGATCTGCTCGCCATAGCGCATCTCGGCGGAGCGCTCGATTGCAATCTTCCCGTTGAACCAGGAAAGCAGCCGGCCGGCGGCCTGCTGCTCCAGCCCGGCAAAGAGCTCGCGCACTTCGTCGGCGGTGATGCGCGTGCCGGCGCCGTAATGGGTGCGGCTGACCTCGTAGCGGAGATCGCTGGTCAGCATGCCCCAGGCCGACAGCACCGAGGCCACTGTCGGCACGATGATGCGCTTGATCTCGAGTTCGCGGGCCACTTCCGCCGCGTGCAGGCCCGCCGCGCCGCCGAAACTCAAGAGCGCGAATTTTCGCGGATCGACGCCGCGGCGCAGCGTCATCAGGCGAATGCCGTCGGCCATGTTCAGGTTGATCATGCGGTAGATGCCGGCGGCGGCCTCGACGCGCTGTAGCTCCATCGCCTTGGCGATGCGGTCGACGGCGGCTTCCGAGGCGGCGCGATCAAGCGGGCGTTTTCCGCCCATGAAGGCGGCCGCATCGAGATAGCCGAGCACAACATTGGCGTCGGTGACGGTCGCGGCCTGCCCGCCATTGCCGTAGCAGGCCGGGCCCGGCACCGAGCCTGCGCTTTCCGGCCCCACCCGCAGCGTGCGGCTGGCGTCGACGCTGGCGATCGAGCCGCCGCCCGCCGCAATGCTCGCGATATCGAGGCTGCGCAGCGCGATGCGCTGGCCCGCGAGCATGCCGTCAGCGGACAGCGACGCCTGCCCGCCTGAGATCAGCGAGATGTCGGTCGAGGTGCCGCCCATGTCGAACGGCACCAGATCGGGAATGCCGACCAGATCAGAACAGCGCCGCCCGCCGGACATGCCACCCGCAGGTCCCGAGAGCACGGTACCGGCCGCAAGCCTTGAGGCCTCTTCGACGGGCGCCATGCCGCCATGCGACAGCACGACGAAGAGACTGCCTTTGAAGCCCGCCTCGGCAAGCCGCGTTTCGAGATTGGTCAGATAGCGCCGCACGACCGGCTCGACATAGGCGTTCACGATCGTGGTCGAGACGCGCTCATATTCCTTGATCTGCGGCAGCACGTCGCTCGAGCGCGAGATGCTGACGCCGGGCAGCGCCTGCTTCAACCGTTCGACGGCGGCAAGTTCGTGGAGGGGATTGAGATAGGAATGCAGGAAGCACACGGCGACCGAAGTCGCGCCTGATTGCCCGATGCCGGAAATGGCGTCGTCGAGCGATTTTGCATCGAGCGGAATCAGCACGTCGCCGTTCGCCTTGAGCCGCTCTCTGACACCAAAACGCCGTTCGCGCGGCACCAGCGGTTCCGGCGGTGGCGAGCGCAGGTCGTAACGATCAGGCTTGAGGCCCTCGCGCATCTCGATGACGTCGCGGTGGCCTTCCGTGGTGAGCAGTGCGACTTTTGCGCCCTTGCGCTCCAGCAGCGCATTGGTCGCAACCGTGGTGCCGTGAACCAGCCGGTCGGTCGCGGTGAGCATTTCCGCGCGCGTCACGTTGAGACGACGCGCCAATTCTTCCAGCCCCGCCATCACACCGAGCGACTGATCCGCCGGCGTGGAGGGCGATTTCGCAAAGACGGTGCGCCCGCTCTCGTCGGTGGCCACGAGATCGGTGTAGGTCCCGCCGACGTCAACGCCAATCCTGAACATCATGAGGACGCCTGCTCTGCCGCGACGTCCGTCAGGCCCTGCTCGCGATCGTGCCGGCGCGCCTCCGCCGATCGCTTTTCAGGCGGCCCCCAGCCGCCACCGCCGGAGGAACGGATTTCGAGGCAATCGCCGGGGCGCAGTTCGATGCCGACTTCCTTGGTGCGGAGCACCCGCGGCTCGCGGCCCTCGGACAGCAAGCGATAATGATGCGGCTTGCCGTCCTCGCCGCCGAGCATGCCGCAGGGACCGTGGCGCGCGCCGTCGCCCGCGGTGTTGCCTTTTGCGACCTTCTCCGTCTCCAGCACCAGATCGAGCGACACGCCAAGGCCGCCGCGATGCTGGCCGTCGCCGCCGGAGCCGGGGCGGAATTCATGCGTGCGGAAATGCAGGGGAAAGCGCACCTCGGCGACTTCGAGGCTGCCGAATTTCAGCCCACCGACCGAGTGCCATTCGCCGATCGAAGACCAGCCGTCGCCGCGGGACGATGCACCGCCGCCCGGGCGCGCCTGGAACAGATGCCAGATGAAATTCTTTCCCGTACGCGGGTCTTCGCCCTGGATCGCGATCCGGAACCGGCGGCTCCAGCCCGCCATCGCGCGCTCCGGACAAGACGCCGACAGCGCCTTCACGATGGCTTCCACGATTTCATTCGAGGGATGACTGGTGCACAGCGTCACCGGCCGGCCCGGATCGGCCCACACCACTGTGCCTTGTTTTGCAACGACCTTCAGCGGGCGCAGCGCGCCCGTGTTCTTCGGGATTTCCGCGTCGATCAGGTAGGCAAACGCCATCGCCACCGCCGCCTGCATGTTGGCGTGCGAGGAATTCACAAAGCTGGTCGATTGCGGGTCGGACTTCGAGAGGTCGATCTCGACGTCGCTGCCCTTCTTGGTCACCTTCGCGGCGATGCGGATGTCGGTGCGGCCGTGGCCGTCATCGTCGAGAAACGCCTCGCCGTAAAACACGCCGTCCTTCCAGGTCGAAACCACGGCGCGGGTCTGCTGCTCCGTCGCATCGAGGATGGCTTCCATGGCGGCTTCCACCACCGGTGCGCCGAATTCGGCAAACAGCCGCGACAGCCGCCGCTCGCCGAGATGGGCCGCGCCGAGCATGGCTGCGAGGTCGCCGCGGAATTCTCGGGGGTTGCGGATGTTCAGCGCCAACAGATCGAGCAGATCGTCGCGCAGCTTGCCGGCCTCATAGAGCTTGATCGGCGGGACGCGCAGGCCTTCCTGATAGATCTCGGTGGCGGCGGGATTATAGGCGCCATGGGTGGCGCCGCCGATATCGCTCTGATGTGCGCGCACGATGGTCCAGAGCAGGCGCTTGTCGCCGGCGAAGACCGGGACGAAGGCGGTCAAGTCGGGCAGATGGCTGCCGCCATGATAGGGATCGTTGAGCAGGATGACGTCGCCTTGCTGCACGTCCTTGAACCGCTCCTCGACCGCGAGCGTCGCCCAGGGCAGCGCGCCGACATGAACCGGAAGGTGATCGGCCTGCGCGATCAGGCGGGCGCTGGTGTCGCAGATCGCCAGCGAAAAATCGCGGCTGGAATTGAGGATCTGCGAATAGGAGGTGCGAAGCATTGCCTCGCCCATCTCCTTCACGATCGAACTGAGGCGGTGCTGGACGACGGATCGCGTGATAGGGTCGATCTTGGCGGACATTGTTACCCGTTCTTGTTTTGGCGCTATCGGAGCGAGGCCGAGGGTTTACGTATACATCAAAAACACGATCGTCCCCACGATCAAGGCCGCCGCCATGAACAGGAGCACCGCTGGCAATCCCAAGACCGCCGCAACCACACCGGTTGACGATTGCATCAACGCCGCACCCAGGAAAAACGCGAGGTTGATCGCCGACAGCGCCTTGCCGGCGTTTTGCGCGTCCACCAGTTGCCGCGTCATGCCGTAAAGCAAGGGCTGCGCCGATATGACGATGCCGATCAGCACCAGCATCACGCCGTCAAATCGCGGCGGCATCACCGTAGCCCCGAACAGTTCCGACAACGGATAATGCGGCGCGCCCGCTGCCATCAGCGCGAGCAGCAGGGCCGCGAAGGAATGGGCTGATGCCAGCACCTCGCGGCGATGGCCGATGTTGCGGTCGAGGATCCCGATCAACAGGGGACCAACGATCAAGGCGAGCGTGAACAGGCCGAGCTCGTTGCCGGCTTCGATGCGGCTGAGCCCCTTGATCTCCATCAGCCAGGGCCCGCCCCACAATCCGCGCAACACCAGCGAGGCCGCCAGCGAGACCAGCGACAGCGCGATCAAGCCGCGAAGCGGTCGTGACAGCCCGATGCGAAGCACATCGGCCATTTGCGACAACGGCGAGGAATCATCGGCATGCGCAGCCGGCTGTTTCGGAACCAGCGCGAACACCGCAGCCGCCACCACGGCGCCGAATCCAGCGGAGATCCAGAATCCCGCGCGCCATCCCCAGTGTTCGACGACAAAGGCGAGCGGGCTCGCCGACAGCAGCATGCCGATATTGCCGATCGACAGGATGATCCCGGACCACAGGCCGAACCGCGCCGCCGACATCTGCTTGGCGGCCAGCGTCATCGGGCACATCAGCATGCCCGACGTGGCGACGCCGAGCAGGAATTGCCCGAACAGAAACCCTTCCGGCCCGGTGGCTAGGCCCGACGCCAGCGCGCCGACAATCGTTCCCGCGAGCAGGCTCAGCGAAACCGGGCGCACGCCGAAGCGATCCATCGCGGCGCCGACCGGAATTTGCGAGGCGGCGAAGGCGAAATGATAGACCGAGGTCAGGCTCGCCAGCGTCTGCGGGGCGGTGCGGAAGTCGGCCGCCATCACGTCGAGGCTAATCGCCGGAATGGTCCGCAGCAGCGTCGACAGCATGTGGCCGCAGGCCAGCGCCAGAAGCGCAAAAATCAGTGCGCGGATGTTGGTATCCGCGCCATCGGCCTTGCCGTCCATGAGCCGTCTCGCCCCAAAACTGTTTGGGGCGAGGTATCACCAATAAGGTGGGAACGCGAATCCGGCTGATAGCGACGATCAGTTCCGCTGGAACACCAGTGTCCGCAGTTCGATGCTCTCGCGCGGGGCTGCGTCGGCCGGCGTGGTCGGATCGATGAAGGCGGTATGCGGCCCGAACCGCGTGCGGCCGTCGGTTGCGGAATCGTAGCACTTCAGGAGCAACGCCTCGTCGGTCCGCATTTCCGGGATGTAGTACCAGCGATGGTTCGGGTTGTATTTGACGGAATAGGTTTCGCCGCTGCGGTTCGGATAGATCAGGTCGGAGGCCACGAGATCGCTCGCCTCGACGGTCTGGCCGTCGCACATTGCAAGCGGCGCATCGCGCAAGGGTCCGCGGATCGGCCGCCACACATTGATCACCTGCACGCGTCCCTTCAGGAGTTCATCGGCTTGATCCGGAAGATGCTCGTGCACGCGATTGGCCCCGGAGATGTCGGTCTGGTCGACATGGACGCGCGTGGCCGGCTGGCGCGGGCCGGCGCCCCGGATATCTGCGGCGCCGTCGACGCGCTTGCGCACGGTGTGGTCGAAGATGAAGACGCGGTCGGCTTTCAACGTTGCCTTGAGGAAGGCCTCCACGGCGGGGTAGTAGACGCCTTTCACTTCCTTGTCGTCGTAGAAATCCTTGACGATGGTGGGATGGCGGACCAGCGCAAAACCCTCGCGGTCCAGAGAGAGGTTGCCGGCGATCAGGCGCGCGTCGAAGATCGGAACGTTGTGCGGTTCAGGCAGCGCGGTGGATTTGGGTTCACCCGGCGGCGGATCGAAGGCGTAGGTGCGGGGCTTTCCCGGAGTCGGCGCGAGATAGTTCAGCTCGGCGGTGACGAAGGGGAGCGATTCGAGTTTTGCTTGCTGCAGGCCCATGGTGGTCTCCTGGACTCCATTGTTTGTTCTGTTTGATCTTGGTCCGGCCACCGATCGCCACAAGCCCGTGGTGAAAATAGCAACGATGCCATTCCCGGCGGCGGCAAACGGGAAAAATCCTTTTCCGGGACGCCTGCCGAACCGCACGGCATTTCCAGCATTCACGGGCTCGTCATCGCCCGCGAGCGGCGCGTTACCTGCCCTCATCTGCAGGCGGCTTGATCATGCCGGCCCGCGGAACCATGATGGCATAATCGGCCGATCATAGGCGTCGGCCCATCCAGCGGCACGGAAGACCGCGACCGGGAGAACACCATGCAAGTCACAATGAAAGATCGCGTCGCCGCCGTCACTGGCGGCAGCAAGGGGATTGGGCTCGCCGTTGCAAGGCAGTTCGCAGCCTCCGGCGCCAAGGTCGCGATCCTCGCGCGCAGCGCGGCCGACCTCAAGGCCGCGCGGGAGCTGCTGGCCAAGGACGGCCTCGAGATTCGCGACTATGTCTGCGACGTCTCGAAGGCATCGGACATTGCCAAGGCGCACGACAAGATCACAGCCGATCTCGGCCCGGTCGACATCCTCGTCAACAATGCCGGCACGGCGCGGACGATGGCGTTCGAGAACATCAGTGATGAAGCCTGGCAGGAAGACCTCGACCTCAAACTGTTTGCCGCGATCCGCTTCTCCCGGCTGGTCTGGCCGGGCATGAAGGCGCGCAAATGGGGCCGCATCATCAACGTGCTCAACACCTACGCCAAGGCGCCGGCGGCATCCTCGGCCCCCACTTCGGTATCGCGGGCGGCCGGCATGGCGCTGACCAAGGTGATGGCGAGCGAAGGCGGCGAGCACAACATCCTGGTCAATGCCATGCTGGTCGGCCTGATCATGAGCGATCAATGGGTGAAGCGGCACGCCGCGCAGGCGCCGGACATGGATTTCGAAATGTTTGCGAAAAACCTCGCCAAGGGCACGCCCCTGGGGCGCATCGGCACGGCGGAGGAATTCGCCAATCTGGCCTGCTTCCTCGCCTCCGAGCAGGGATCGTTCATCACCGGCACGGCCATCAATGTCGATGGCGGCCGTTCGCCGGTGGTGTAAGGAGGCATTGGCGCTGAAGGCGCGGCGTGTTCAGATCACCTCGCCCCGCCTGCGGGGAGAGGTCGAAATTCGCGCTAGCGAATTTCGGGTGAGGGGGGACTCTCCGCGAGTACCTCTCTTAGCGAGGTTGCGGAGGCAGCCCCTCACCCCAACCCTCTCCCCGTGAAGAACGGGGAGAGAGAGAGATTCTTAGACCGCGTCCTTGGCAGCCTTGACCGGGCGGGCCCGGACGATCTTGCGGGCCGGCTTGGCCTTGAACATCATTTCCTCGCCCGTGAAGGGGTTGGTGCCCTTACGAGCCTTGGTCGCGGGCTTCTTGACCACGACGAACTTCGCGAAGCCGGGGACGAGGAACACCCCGTTCTTCTTCAGCTCCTTGTGGCCAACGTCAACGAGCGTGTCCATCACGTTCTTGACTTCCTTCTTCGAGACTTCGGTGGTGGTCGCGATCTTTTCGATCAACTGCGACTTAGACATTTGGGTGGCCATGGTTGCTCCATTGATTCTGGCACAGGCGACGATATGGCGGAAACCGCCTAAAAAACAGGGTTTCCGACATTCTGCACAACTATCTCGCTAGTCGAGTTGAACTGATTCGTCCAATTTTGGCTGGTTTTTAGGCCTCCGAAGCTGTGCGGAGCCTATTTTTAGGGGGAATCCGCCGCTCCGGAGGGCCTCTTCCCGGGCAATCTCAGACTGCGGGGCGGCCCGTGCCTCTATTCACGCGAGCCTTGATTTCGCTCCCCAGCGAAAAAACAAGCAGGCCGATGACGCGCTGAGCACGTTGTTTTCAGGAAGGATTTTCCGACTCCCGCGACGATTAGAAAATGACTCGCGTTCCCGTTCCATCGTAAAACCCATCCTCAAGGCGGGCGCCTGAACGGTTCGCCATCAATATCAGCTCCGGAGACTTCGCATGGATTTGACGCGCCTTGAGATCAATCGCCGCACCGCGCTGCTGACGTCAGCGGCGATTGCGGCCAACGTGATCAATCCGATGCGGGCCTTTGCGCAGGAGACGCCGCGCAAGGGCGGCGTGTTCAACGTCCATTACGGCGCCGAGCAGCGCCAGCTCAATCCGAGCATTCAGGCCTCCACCGGAGTCTACATCATCGGCGGCAAGATCCAGGAAAATCTCGTCGATCTCGACGCCAACGGCCAGCCGGTCGGCGTGCTCGCCGAAAGCTGGGAAGCCTCGCCCGACGGCAAGACCGTAACATTCAAGCTGCGCAAGGGTATCAGCTGGCACGACGGCAAGCCGTTCACCTCGGCCGACGTCGAATTCACCGCCATGAACATGTGGAAGAAGATCCTCAACTACGGATCGACGCTGCAGCTCTTCCTCACCGCGGTCGAGACGCCGGACGCCGAGACCGCGATCTTCAAGTACGAGCGCCCGATGCCGCTGAACCTGTTGCTCCGCGCCCTGCCCGACCTCGGCTATGTCTCGGCCAAGCACCTTTATGAGAGCGGCGATATCCGGCAGAACCCGACCAACCTCGCCCCCGTCGGCACCGGCCCGTTCAAGTTTGTCAAATATGAGCGCGGACAATATGTCATCGCCGACCGTAACCCGGACTATTGGCGCCCCAACGCGCCCTATCTCGATCGCATCGTCTGGCGCGTGATCACCGACCGCGCTGCAGCTGCGGCACAGATGGAGGCCGGCGAGCTGCATTACTCGCCGTTCTCCGGGCTGACGATCTCGGACCTGGCGCGGCTCGGCAAGGACAAGCGCTTCATCGTTTCGACCAAGGGCAACGAAGGCAATGCCCGCACCAACACGCTCGAGTTCAACTTCCGCCGCAAGGAATTGTCCGACATCAGGGTTCGCCGCGCGATCGCGCATGCGATCAATGTGCCGTTCTTCATCGACAATTTCCTCGGCGATTTCGCCAAGCTCGGCACCGGCCCGATCCCGTCGACCTCGACGGATTTCTATCCCGGACCGAACACGCCGCAATACCCTTACGACAAGGCCAAGGCCGCAGCGCTGCTCGACGAGGCCGGCTTCAAGGCAGCCCGTGGCGGCACGCGCTTCTCACTGAAACTGCTGCCCGCGCCGTGGGGCGAGGACATCTCGCTGTGGTCGACCTTCATCCAGCAGTCACTGGGCGAAATCGGCATCCCCGTCGATATCGTGCGCAACGACGGCGGCGGCTTCCTCAAGCAGGTCTATGACGACCACGCCTTCGATCTCGCCACCGGCTGGCACCAGTACCGCAACGATCCCGCCGTCTCGACCACGGTCTGGTATCGCTCGGGCCAGCCCAAGGGCGCGCCCTGGACCAACCAGTGGGGCTGGGAGGACAAGAACGTCGACAAGACCATCGATGATGCCGCCACCGAGGTCGACCCGGCCAAGCGCAAGGCGCTCTACGCCCAGTTCGTCAAGGAGGTGAATACGGAGCTGCCGGTCTGGATGCCGATCGAGCAGATTTTCGTCACCACGATCACGGCGAAAGCGCGCAACCACTCCAACACCCCGCGCTGGGGCTCGACGAGCTGGCACGATCTTTGGCTTTCGGCTTAAACCGATATCCGCCAAGATAGGTCTATGCGCATCCTTGGCCTTGCGGGGCGGCGGCTTGCCGCTTCGATCCCGACCCTTATCCTGATCCTGATCGGCGTGTTCCTGCTGCTGCAGTTCGCGCCGGGCGATACCGTCGACGCCATGATGGCGCAGATGGGCGGCGGCGATGCCGCGACCGCCAGGGAGCTGCGCAAATTCTACGGGCTCGACCTCTCGATTCCCGCGCAACTCGGCAACTACCTCTGGCGGCTGGTGCGGCTCGATCTCGGTTTTTCCTCGATCTACGGCAAGCCGGTGGCGTCGGTCATCCTGGAACGGCTGCCGCCGACCATCCTGCTGATGACCGCGTCGCTGTCCTTTGCATTCTTCTTTGGGCTCGTGTTCGGCGTGATCGCCGCCCGCGGTGTCAACCGCTGGCCGGATACGCTGATCTCCACCCTGGGCCTGATCTTCTATGCGACGCCCTCGTTCTGGTTCGGATTGATGGCCATTGTCGTGTTCTCGGTCTATCTGCAATGGCTGCCGCCCGGCGGCTTCGAGGACATCGGCACGGTGCGAACCGGCATCTGGCGCGTGTTGGACATCGCCGGCCATCTGGTGCTGCCGACGCTGACGCTGGGGCTGATCTTTCTGGCGATTTACCTGCGCATCATGCGCGCCTCGATGCTGGAAGTGCTCAATCTCGATTATGTCCGGACCGCGCGCGCCAAAGGCCTCGACGAGACGCGCGTGGTAACGCGGCATGTTTTGCGCAACGCGCTGCTGCCAATGGTGACGCTGATCGGGCTGCAAGCCGGCACCATGCTGGGCGGATCGGTCGTGGTCGAAAGCGTGTTCTCGCTGCCGGGCCTCGGGCGCCTCGCCTATGAATCGGTGGTGCAGCGCGACCTCAATACGCTGCTCGGCATCGTATTCGTCTCTGCGCTGCTCGTCATCACCGTTAACTTCGTCGTCGATCTCATCTATGCGCGGCTCGATCCGCGCATCACGGCGGGTTGAAGCGATGGATGCGGTCAAGCGCTATTTCAGAAGCCCCGCGGCGGTCGCTGGCCTGATCCTGCTGCTGGTCGTGATCGCCATGGCGATCTCGGCCGGCTGGTTCTATCCGCGCGATCCGCTGGCGCTCGCCGGCCGCCCCCTGATCTGGCCGTTCTCCAATCCACGCTTCCTGCTCGGCACCGACAATTCCGGGCGCGATATCGCAGCCCAGATTTTCTACGGCGCGCGGATATCGCTGCTGATCGGCGGCGTCGCGACCGCAATCGCGATCCTGATCGGCATCCTCGTCGGCGCCTTCGCCGGCTATTACGGCGGCTGGGTCGACAATGTCTTGATGCGGGTTACCGAGGCGTTCCAGACGCTGCCGAATTTCGTGCTGCTGCTGGTGCTGGTCGCCGTGTTCGGCTCGACGCTCACCACCGTCACCATCGCGGTCGGCGTGGTGTCATGGCCAGCGCCGGCGCGGCTGACCCGCGCCGAATTCCTGTCATTGCGTAACCGCGAATTCGTCCAGGCCGGGCGGACGCTCGGGATGAAGAACATCCAGCTCATCTTTGGCGAGATTCTGCCCAACGCGCTGCCGCCGGTCATCGTCTACGCCAGCGTCGTCATGGCGGTCTCGATCCTGCTGGAAAGCGCGCTGGCCTTCCTGCGGCTATCCGATCCCAATGTCGCGTCATGGGGCAATTTGATCGGCCTCGGCCGCGACGTGCTGCGGGTGCAATGGTACGTCTCGGCGATCCCCGGCGTTGCCATCCTCGTCACCGTGCTGGCGGTGTCGCTGGTCGGCCAGGGCCTCAACGACGCGCTCAATCCGAGGCTCAAGGGCCGATGAGCGAGACCGAAACCATCCTTACGCTCGATCGCCTGAGCGTCCGCCTGCCCCGCGGCGCGGACCGGACGCATGCGCTCAGGGATGTGTCGCTGGAGATCGCTTCGAACGAGATCCTCTGCGTGGTCGGCGAATCCGGCTCCGGCAAGTCGATGATGGCGAATGCCGTCATGCGACTGTTGCCCAATGAAGTGACGATCGACGGCGGTCGGGCACTGTTCGAAGGCCGCGATCTCTGCGCGGCATCTCTTGCCGAGATGCGCGAGGTGCGCGGCGCCGGCATTGCCATGATCTTCCAGGAGCCGATGACGGCGCTCAACCCGCTCCGCACCATCGGCGACCAGATCGCCGAGATGTTTTCGATCCATACCGAATTGTCGAAGGCCGAGATCGGCGCGAAGGTACTGGCCCTGCTCGCGGACGTCCGCATTCCCGATCCCAAGGTTGCGGCGAAGGCCTATCCGCACGAACTCTCCGGCGGGCAGCGCCAGCGCGCCATGATCGCGATGGCACTGGCGCTCGATCCAAAACTGCTGATCGCCGACGAGCCTACTACTGCCCTCGATGTCACGACCCAAGCGCAAATTCTAAAACTGATCCGCGACCTGCAGCAGCGCCGCAGGACGGCGGTCATGTTCATCACCCATGATTTCGGCGTCGTCGCCGAGATCGCGGATCGCGTGGTGGTGATGCAGCATGGCGTCATCGTCGAACACGGCATGGCCGCTGATGTGCTCAACCATCCGCAGCACGCCTACACCAAACAGCTCATCGCCGCCGTGCCGCCGCTGAAGGCGCCGCCGCCCCGCGCGCTCGCGGCCGACACCATCCTCACGATTTCGGATGTCTCCAAAACCTATCGAACCGGCGGCTTTCTCGGCCGCGGCGCGCGCGTAACCCCGGCCGTGAAGAACGTCTCGCTCAAGCTGCCGCGTGGCGCGACGCTCGGCATCGTCGGCGAATCCGGCTCCGGCAAATCGACACTGGCGCGCTGCATCGTGCGGCTGATCGATCCGGACACCGGCGCGATCGTGCTCGATGGCAGCGACTGGGCGAGGATGCCGAGCGAAAAAGTCCGCCGCGAGACGCGCCATATCCAGATGGTGTTTCAGGACCCGTTCGCCTCCCTCAATCCGCGCCGCAAGGCGGCCGAACTGGTGGCTCAAGGGCCCATCGTTCACGGCACACCGCGCGCACAGGCGATTGCGGATGCGAAGGAACTGTTTTCGCTGGTCGGGCTCGACCCTTCCTCCGCCGACCGTTATCCGCACGAATTCTCCGGCGGCCAGCGCCAACGCATTGGCCTCGCCCGCGCACTGGCGCTGAAGCCGGACGTGCTGGTCGCGGACGAGCCGGTGTCGGCGCTCGATGTCTCCGTGCAGGCGCAGGTGCTGAAACTGCTCGCGGAACTGCGGCAGCGGCTGGGGCTTTCCATCGTGTTCATCACGCATGATTTGCGCGTCGCCGCACAGATCTGCGACCTCGTTGCTGTGATGAAGGATGGTGCGGTGGTGGAGCATGGACTCGCGGGCGAAGTGTTCGGTAACCCGCGGCACGCTTACACGCGGGCGCTGCTCGACTCGATTCCCGGCGGGGAATTTGCGCGCGAGCACGATACGGCGGCGGTGTAGTAAGCTCCCTCTCCCCGCCTCTTGCAGGGGAGAGCGTTGGGGAGAGGGGCTGCTTCCGCGCACACGACTCGATTTTGAACTCGCGGAGAGAGCCCCTCACCCCGACCCTCTCCCCGTGAAGGACGGGGAGAGGGAGAACCCTACGCCATCTCCCGCGCATCTCTGCGGCGATAGACCAGCAGCATCAGCGGGGCCAGCTTGCGCAGGATGCCGTGGGCGACGATCGGCACCGGCTCGGTGAACGGCAGCGCGAGCTCGTTTTCGGGCACGCCGCGGACGGCCTTTGCGAGTTCATTGCCGAGCGGAATCGTCAATGCCACCGCACGGCCGTTACAGCCGGTCCAGCCATAGGCATCGGGGCCAAGCTTGTGGATGCGCGGCAGGAAATCGGTGGTCATGCCGACATAGCCGTTCCAGACGTAATCGAACGAGACCTCGCCGATCTGCGGCCACAGCCGCTGCAGCCGCTCGGTGACGCGCGCCTTGATCCGCTCCACCTTGTTGCCGGGACCGATCACCGCGCCGCCGGTGACCAGACGATTCCGCGCGTCATAGCGCGCGAAATAGAGTTCGCCATGGGTGTCCGACATCGCCTGCCGGCCGGGAATGATGGTCTTGCGGACATTGTCGGATAAAGGCTGCGTCGCCATCTGCCAGGACAGCACCGGCATCACCTCGTGCGCAATCTGCGGCACCAGCGATTTGGAGAACTCACCGCTATATGCGTTGGTCGCCATGACAAGCGCGCGGCCGGAGATTTCGCCCTTCGCCGTCTTGACCACCCAGCGGTCGTTGCGGCGCTCAAAACTTTCGGCCGGCGAGCGCGCGTAGATGCGGGCGCCGAGACCGAGCACGGTGCGCGCGAGACCACGGGCGAGCGCGAGCGGATTGATGTGGCCGCCGGTCCTGTTCCAGAAACCGCCGAACCAGGCGTCGGAGCCAAGCATGTCCCGCGTCTGGTCGCGCGACAGCAATTCAACGGGCGCGCCGAATTTTGACCATTGCCGCACGCGACGTTCGGCAATCTTGATGCGGCCAGGCGAATGCACGGGTTGCACCCAGCCGGCCTGTTCTCCCTCGGCGTCGATGTTGTAGCGCCTTGTCACGTCAAACAGACAGGAAGCACTGTCGCGCAGCATGCCGACAAAACGTTCTCCCACTTCGCCGTGTTTTGCGACAATATCCTCCGGATCGGGCCGCGACAGCGTCGGGATCACCTGGCCGTTGTTGCGTCCCGACGCACCCCAGCCCGGCTCTGCGGCTTCGACGATCGCCACATCGACGCCGGCCTCGCGCAGATGCAGCGCGGTGGAGAGGCCGGTAAAGCCGCCGCCGATTACGATCACATCCGCCTGCTGTGTGCCGGTCAGTTCGGGCAGTTCAGGCCCCGACGGCGTCATCGCGGCCCATAGGGAATCGGGCCAGCGGACGTTGCTCGTATTCATCGTGATCCTTTCTTGCAGGCGCCTTGTCGTTCTGCTTAGTTTAGCTCCCTGACAAGCCCTGAGGAAATAACAGAGTGGCACTCAAAAACGTCATCGGAATCGATCACGCCGTGGTCATGGTGAAGGATCTCGATAAGGCGGCCGAAAACTACAAGCGGCTGGGCTTCACCGTATCGCCGCGCGGCACCCACAGCGCCCATATGGGATCGGGCAATTACACCATCATGTTCGACCCTGACTATATGGAATTGCTCGGCGTGCTCAGGCCGACGGAACATAATGAGCCGGCGCGGGCGTTCCTTGAAAAGAGCGGTGAAGGTATCGAGCGTATCGCCTTCACCGCCGTGGATTCGGCGCGGGGCGCGGAAGAAATTCTCGCGCGTGGTTATATCCCCGTTGGCCCGACGGATTTCGAGCGGCCGGTGACGCTGCCTGATGGTACGGAATCCGAAGCCAGGTTCCGGACCTTTCAATGGCCGACGGTGGAAGCGCCGGGCGGCGTGCGTATCTTTGCCTGCCAGCACAAGACGCGCGAGACGGTCTGGATTCCCGAACTGATGAGGCATGCCAACGGCGCGAAGCGCTTGAAGCAGGTGCTGATCGTCGCGCCGGAGCCGGCCAACGAGGCCGCGCACATGTCCAAGCTGATCGATCGTGATACTCGCAACGAGCCCGATGGCGCGATCGCGGTACCCTCGGGTGGCGACCGTGCGGATTTCGTGTTTCTCACGAAAGATCAGCTTGGCAAGCGCTATCCCGGCGTATCGCTGGCGGGATTGCCCGAACGCGGCGGCGCGGGGCTGGTCATCGCGGCCGATGTCGCGGCGGCGGAGAAGGCGCTGGGTGCGGTCGGCGTTCGCAGCGCAGGCGGCGTTGTGGTGCCGCCGGCTGAAGGCAACGGCACGATGCTGGCGTTCGTCAAGGCGTAGGCAGGCGATGCGGAGAGCGGAATTGGCCTAGCCTTCGTATTCCAGCACATGCATGCCGGCATTCCAGTCGCTGACATACATCAGTCCCTCCGGGGTGACGTAAGCGTCGCAGGTCTTTGCGGCCAGCGAAATATTGGGCCTCGGATCTACCAGCTTCTTGGGCGTGGGCGGCACCCAATAGGCAACCTCCTTCGGCATGAAGGCATCCTTAATGTCGAACACCCGCACCCCTGCCGTATTGTAGGTAGCGAACACCGTCTCTTCGCTTTGGAACGAACCGGGCCGATTTTCGTGCAAATTGTGCGGCCCGAACGTGCCGATGGCGCAGAAATCGCGTTCGCGAGGTGTCGGTAGCGTCGATATCGGCACCGGATTTTCAGGAGCGCGAACGTCGACAATGAACGTGTGGAACAGGCCCTTGGCACATTTTTCGGCATTCGCCTCGTCGGCCACTACCGCCAATCCCCGCTTGGGCAGGGGCAGAGGTGTATGCGTTCCACCCGGGAATGGCGGCGACCAGTTGATGCGCGAAATCAGTGTGGGCTTTGCGGGATCGCTGATATCATGGATGGTGAATCCGCCGTCACGCCACGCCGCATAACCGCGGTTGCCCGCCGTGATCATGTGATGCAGGGCGACGCGCTTGCCTTTCGGCAAATCGGGCTCGCCTGCGGCGCGATTCATGCCGGGCAGCCACCATTTGGAGACGATCTCCGGCTTGGCTACGTTCTGCAGGTCGACAATGCACAGGATGTGGTCGGTGAAGCCGTCGAAATGCGCCGAGACATAGGCGTAGCGTCCTCCCGGCCACCACAGACGGTTGATCCCGAAGCCGGGCATTTCAAGGAAAGCTATTTCGCGCATTTCGTTGGGCTTGGAGATATCGTGGATGGACAGGCCGGACCGGAATTTCTTGCGGTTGGTGATGCTGTCGGCCAGGTTGTTCTCGAAGTAGCCCCGCATGCTGTCGTAGGATTGCATCGCCACGATGTTGGCGCCGTTGGCGAGCAGCATCAGGTCGTCCGAAACCTGCAAGTGATGGGTGCGCGTGTACTGGCCGGCGGTGAAGAAGCCTGTGGGCTTCAGGTTGCGCGGGTCCGACGCGTCCAGAATGGTGACGCCGTCGCTGAACATGTGCCCGACGTAAACGTGTTTTTTGTTGACCATCACTTGTACGCTATCGGGCCGGCCGCCGATGTCGCTGTAGGAAATGTGCTTGATGCCCTTCCCGATTCCTTGCGGAGGAATTTCGGCTTCGGCAGAGAATGCGGGCGCAGACAGACCGGACATGGCGGTCCCAACCAGCGCACCGAGCTGTCTGAGGTGCTGGCGGCGCGAGAGTTCGGTCATGGTCGTTGCTCCCCTGGTAAGCTGCCTGTCTTTCCCAGCCGCAGTCGGTGATGCAGGCCTTAGAAAGTTGGGCGACGCTAAACCCGTTTAGGCTGGTTCGTAAACTGTCAATCCCATCTCCGCATCGGGTCATTCACGTCAGTGCTCTCGCCAAAATACCGTATAATAGGGCTATGCAGCCTCCGCCCACGCGATAGTATTCTCTCAACAAAAAACCGACCTCCAGGGAGTGTAACAACAATGAAGAACCGTTCGATCTCGCGCCGCGCACTTCTGGCCGGCACGGCGGCGGCCGGCGCGCTCAGCCTCACCGGCTTTCCGGCGCGGGCCGAGGTACAATGGAAGAAATATGCCGGCACCAAGCTCGAGGTGATCCTCGCCAAGGGTCCGCGTGGTGACAATCTGCAGAAGTACATCAAGGGATTCACCGAACTCACGGGCATCCAGGTCGAATCCGAGCAGATCCCCGAGCAGCAACAGCGCCAGAAGGCAGTCATCGAACTCGCTTCGGGCAAGCCGAGCTTCGACGTCATTCATCTGAGCTATCACGTGCAGAAGCGGCAGTTCGAAAAGGGCGGCTGGCTCGCCGACATGTCCGGTTACATGAAGGACCCGAACCTCACCGCGCCCGACCTCGTCGAGAGCGACTTCTCGGCCGCGGGCCTGCAATACGCCAAGAACGACAAAGGGCAGATGCTGTCGCTGCCGTGGTCGGTCGACTACTTCATCCTCTACTACAACAAGGAACTGTTCCAGAAGAAGGGCGTCGCCGTTCCCAAAACCTTTGACGAGATGGTCGCGGCGGCCGAAAAACTCACCGACGCCAAGGAAGGTACGTTCGGTTTCGTCGGTCGCGGCTTGCGCAACGCCAACATGACGCTGTGGACCAACTTCTTCCTCAATTACGGCGGCGAATTTTTGGACGGCAAGGGCGGCATCCTGACCGATGGCCCCGAGGCGATCGAGGCAACCAAGCTCTATCAGACACTGCTGACCAAGGTTGCGCCTCCCGGCGTCGCCGGCTTCAACTGGATGGAGTCGATGGCGTCGTTCACGCAAGGTCGATCGGCGATGTGGATCGACGGCGTCGGCTGGGCGCCGCCGCTGGAAGACCCGGCCGCCTCGCGCATCGTCGGCAAGGTCGGCTACACCGTCGTACCCGCGGGGCCGAAGGGACAATATTCGGCGACCTATGGCGACGGCCTCGGCATCGCGGCGGCCAGCAAGAACAAGGAAGCCGCCTATCTGCTGTGCCAGTGGGCGGTCTCGAAGACGCAAGGCGCGCGGCTGTTGCAGGCCGGCGGCGGCGTGCCGTTCCGCAACTCGATCCTCAACGATCCCGAGATTCAGAAGGGCGTGAAGATGCCGCCGGAGTGGCTGAAGTCGGTGATCGATTCCGCCAAGATCTCCAAGCTCGGCCTTCCCGTCATCATCCCGGTCGCCGAATTCCGCGATCTCGTTGGCGCAGCCATCACCTCGACGCTGGCCGGCGCCGACCCGGCCGCTGAATTGAAGAAGGCCCACGAGCAGTTCCGGCCGATCCTGGAGCGCAGCGAAAAAGCGTGAGTGCTGTGACACAGACTACTCCGGCCGCGGCGGAAGCCGCGCCGGAGCGCGAATGGCGGCCGCCGTCCTACTGGCCATTCGTGGTGCCGGCGCTGGTCGTCGTGCTGGCCGTGATCGTGTTTCCCTGGGTATTCACGATCTGGATGAGCCTCAACCAGTGGAAGGTCGGCTCGCCGACCACCTTTGTCGGGTTCGCCAATTATGTGCGGCTGCCGAGCGATCCCCGCTTCGTCGAGGCCGTGTGGCATACCATCCTTTACACCGCGCTCTCCGTGCTGCTGCCGCTGATCTTCGGCACGTTCGCGGCCGTGGTGTTTCACGCCAAATTCCCCGCGCGCGGCTTCCTGCGCGGCGTCTTCATCATGCCGATGATGGCAACTCCTGTTGCGATCGCGCTGGTGTGGACCATGATGTTCCATCCGCAGCTCGGCGTGCTGAATTACCTGCTGTCGCTGGTCGGCATGCCACCGCAGCTCTGGGTGTTTCACCCGGGCACCGTGATCCCGTCGCTGGTGCTGGTCGAGACCTGGCAATGGACGCCGCTTGTCATGCTGATCGTGCTCGGCGGCCTGGCTGCAATCCCGACCGAGCCCTATGAGAGCGCGCAAATCGACGGCGCCGGCGTCTGGCAGATGTTCCGCTACATCACGCTGCCGCTGATCACGCCATTCCTGTTCATAGCCGGGATGATCCGCATGATCGACGCGGTGAAGAGTTTTGACATCATCTTTGCGATCACTCAAGGCGGCCCTGGTTCGGCGTCGGAGACCATTAATCTCTATCTCTACAGCGTCGCCTTCATCTACTACGACCTCGGCTATGGATCGGCGATCGCGGTCATCTTCTTCCTGCTCATCGTGGCGCTCGCGGCCATCATGTTGCATCTGCGCCAGCGCACGATGTGGACCGAGATCGGGAGCGGCGCATGAGCATGCGTCAGATCGTCGGCAAGATCGGGCTGTGGTTTGCGGTGTTCATCATCGTGTCGCCGGCCATCCTGTTCTTTCTCTGGATGGCCTCGCTGTCGCTCAAATACGAGGTCGACAACGCGGCTTACCCGCCGGTCTTCTTCCCCGAGCGCATTGCCTGGAAGAATTATGCCGACGTACTCGCGTCCAACCGCTTCCTGACCTACTTCGTCAACAGCCTGCTGGTGACGGGCACCGCGACATTTCTGGCGATGCTGGTCGGCGTGCCTGCCGGCTACGGCATCGCGCGCATGGCTGCGCATAAATCCGCAATCGTGATCCTGATCGCACGCATCACGCCGGGCCTGTCCTATCTCATCCCGCTGTTCCTGCTGTTCCAGTGGCTCGGATTGCTCGGCACGCTGTGGCCGCAGATCATCATCCATCTCGTGGTGACGGTGCCGATCGTGATCTGGATCATGATCGGTTATTTCGAGACCACGCCGCTGGAGCTCGAGGAAGCGGCACTGATCGACGGCGCCACGCGCTGGCAGGTGTTCCGCCATGTGGCGCTGCCGATCGCGCGTCCTGGGCTGGCGGTCGCCTTTATCCTCGCGGTGATCTTCTCCTGGAACAACTTTGTGTTTGGCATCGTGCTGGCGGGGCGGGAAACGCGTACGCTTCCCGTCGCCGTCTACAACATGATCTCGTTCGACCAGTTGAGCTGGGGGCCGCTGGCGGCGGCCGCCCTCATCGTCACGTTTCCGGTTCTGCTGCTGACGGTACTGGCGCAGCGGCAGATCGTTGCCGGGTTGACCGCGGGTGCGGTCAAGGGCGGGTAGGCCTCCTACTCTGCCGGTGCCGCAATCGGTATATCCGAATGCGAACTGTAGCTCGCGCTTGGACTCGTCCTCGACAGGGCATACAGGCCGCCCGCCATCACCAGGTAAGCCAGCGCCACGCCCGGCGTGACGCCGAGGCCGCCGCCGATGCCGACGGCTTCGCCGTGCATGAAGCCGAAATAGGTCATGACGGCACCGGCCAGCGCGAAGGCCGAGGCCTTGAGAAAGTCGCGCTCGATCACGAACACGCCGATCGCGCCCAGCACAAGGCCGGCGAGGATCGAGCCGCCGCCCATTACTTCGAGCCCGTGATAGAGCACGCCCTGCTGCGGCAGCGCGGCGATGGCTGCGGTCTTGACGGCATCGACCTTGTCGGCGGCGAGACCGCCGACCGTCTGGGCGGCCGACATTGTTGAAGCAAGCATGGTGTCGATCTGCAATTTTGCCCAAGCCGCGAGATGCGGCGTCAGAGCCAACACGATCGCGGGCGCGTGCTTGACTGGCGTGGCCTGGAACGCCTGCGCGCCGATCAGCATGCCGATATAAAGCAGGATCGGCGAGATCGCGACGACGGGCACCAGCGCCAGCAACACCGAGATGATGCCGAACCACGACAGCAGCACCACCATGATGCCGGTCGCCGCCGAATAACCGATCCGCCCGCCCATCGCCTTCCAGCCGGGATGGCCGATATAGACCGCGTTGATGAAGGGATTACCCATCAGGCAGCCGATCAGGCTGACGACGCCGTCGGCGGTAAGCACGCGCGTGGTCGGATATTCGTCGCCGGCCGCTTCCGCGCTTTCGACATTGTCCATGGCCTCGACGAGGTCGTAGATACCGAACGGGATCGCGGTCACGAGAATGATGCCGAGGAATTCAAAGCCGGAGAAAACGTCGCCGAAGGCCGGCAACGGCACCGAGAAGCCGAAATTGGCAAAGGCGTCGGCGACGCCCTTCAGGCTCAGGCCGCCCAGCCCGAGGCCGAACAGGTTCGATCCCCACGCGATGATCATGCCGGCCGCAATGGCGACGAGGCCGGCAGGCATGCCCCGCCAATACTTCACGCCGCCGAACCAGCTCACCAGGATGATGGCAAAACACACCAGCCCGATCTGGGGCGTCATGTACATTTCCAGCGCCGGGCGCATCGAAATGAAGGTGACGGAGACACCGGCGAGCGTGCCGAGCAGCGCCGCGCGTGGGGTGATCTTTCTGATGTATGGCGCGATGAAGCCGCCGATCATCAGAATAAAGCTCTGGAAGAATACCCAGACGAGGCCGGCCGACCAGCCCTTGATGGGGTCGCCGGTCCTAAGCGTGATCGGCAGCATGATCACGAAGGTGACGATGAACATGTGCGGCACGCTGACGCCCGACGGCAGCGCGCAGACGTCGCTGCGGCCGGTCTTCTGCGCCAATTTGTAAGCGAGATACGCATAGTAGAAGGTGGAGAGGCACATCATCAGGCCGAGCGACGGCAGGATGCGGCCGAACACGAGTGAGTCAGGCATCTTCAGCACGAAGCGCAACAGTCCGGTCAGTACCAGCATGTTGACGAGGATGTTGGTGCCGAAGCCGAACAGCGCGTTCCAGTCGCCCGGCGTCCACAAGGCCGGCTTGAAAGTGGATGTGCCTGATGCCCCCGTCGTGCTCGTGCTCATCGTTATACCCCCGCCGCTGCCGTTCTTGGAATCTCCAATGAAAGCGCCTCCAGCACCGCGGCCGAGTCGGAGACCCAGCCAAAAATGCCGCCCTGGGCCTTGATCATCTTCAGGCCCATCTCGTGAAATTCGGGAAAATAGGATGCGCAGCCATCAGCCAGCACCACGCAGCGATAGCCGCGGTCATTGGCTTCGCGCACCGTGGTGTTGACGCAGACCTCGGTGGTGACGCCGCAGACCAGCAAATTCTCGATGCCGTAGCGCTGCAGCACGTCGCCGAGCTCGGTGGCGTAGAAGGCGCCCTTCCCCGGCTTGTCGATCACGATCTCGCTGTCGAGCGGATACAATTCGGGAATGATGTCGTGGCCAGCCTCGCCGCGAATGAGAATACGCCCCATCGGCCCGGGATCGCCGATGCGCAAAGACGGCGCGCCGCGTTCGACCTTGGCCGGCGGCGCGTCGGAGAGATCGGGCAGATGGCCTTCGCGGGTGTGCACGACCAGCATGCCGGCCGCGCGCGCCACAGCCAGCATCGCTGCGATCGGCTTCACCGCCCGCGCGAGCTGGCTGACGTCATTGCCGAGCGTCTCGCCAAAACCGCCCGGCTCCATGAAATCGCGCTGCATGTCGATGATGAGAAGCGCAGTCGCTGGCCAATCGAGCGCGATCGGCTCCGGCTCCGCTCTGAGCTTTGCTGAGTTCGCCATGACGTACGCGCCCCGAACGAGAGAACTCTCGGAGCAAGTAAAGCAAAGGTCGTGCCATTGTGTACAATGGCGTCAGGCGGCCGGCGAGAACGAAATCGATCGTTGTTTCAATTCGTTGACTGCTGATGTTGCGCTAATCCGCTCTCACTCAGGCGCTGGCCGGACGTGCAACTGCTCACGAACTGGGCAGTCGTGGCTTAAAATTCTCGATGAATCGCAACAGCACGCGCGCGCCGGCGTCGGCGTCGGCGAGTTCGACATGCTCGGCCGGGTTATGGCTGATGCCGCCGCGGCAGCGCACGAACAGCATGGCGACGTCGGCCACATCGATCATGGCCATGCCGTCATGCCCTGCCCCGCTCGGCAGTTCGAACGCGGGATAATTTTCGGCTGCAACGGCTTCGGAGACCTGCGCTTTCAGCCATGGTGCGCAGGGCACGGTACGGTTTTCGTGGGTGACGTCGATCTGAAGCGAGAGTTCACGCCGTTTCGCGATCGCCTCGATCCGCCGCACAATCTCCGCGACGGCGAGGTTGCGGTGGGCGTCGGTTGGCGCGCGAATATCCAGCGTAAACGAGACCCGTCCCGGAATGACGTTGGTCGCACCCGGAAGCGCAGTGATGGCACCGACGGTGCCTACCAGTCCGGCACTATCGGCCTTGCAGAATTGCTCGACCGCCACGATGCATTCGGCGGCGCCGGCCAGCGCGTCGCGCCGCATCGCCATCGGTACCGTGCCGGCGTGCCCGGCCATGCCGGAGAGGTTCGCTGCCAGCCGCGTGGCGCCTGATATTGCCGTCACCACGCCGACGGGAAGGTTCTGTTGCTCCAGCACCGGTCCCTGCTCGATGTGGAGTTCGACATAGGCATGCAGTTCGCGGCGCGTCCGCGCCGCCGCGCCGATGTGATCGGGATCGAGCCCGAACTGCACCATCGCCTCGCGCATGGTGAGGCCGTTCGCATCTCGCGCATTGAGCACGCTTTCGTCAAAAGTGCCGGCGACCGCCCGGCTGCCGAGCAGCGTGGAGGAAAACCGCACGCCCTCCTCGTCGGCGAAGCCGACGATCTCGATCGCAAAGGGCAACCGCACGCCGCGCCGGTTCAGATCGGCGACGCAGGCAATCGCGGTGATGATCCCGAGCGGCCCGTCCCATTTGCCGGCGTCGCGCACCGTGTCGTAATGCGAGCCCAGCATCAGGCACGGCAACCCCGGACGTTCGCCCTCATAGCGGCCGCACACATTGCCGATCGCGTCGAGATGCGCGGCCATTCCGGCATCTCTCATCCAGGACAGGATGAGGTCGGCCGCGATGCGGTGTTCGGGCGACAGGAAAATCCGCGCCAGATGCTCCGGTGTCTCGGAAATCGTCCCGAGCTGATTGATCCGGCTTACGATTTCATCGCCGAGCCCTGACCGTGTCGTCCCGCCGGTGGCCACCTCTGTGTCGCGCATGCTGTTCCAGTGAAGCGCGCTTCGACCAGCGCTTCCTAAGGTTTTGGCGTGCCTTTTAGCCCCTTCCCACCGTGCACTCAATCTGGCCGTGGGGCTCGTCGGTCGGCAGAAAGACATCGTTGCTGTTATCCAGCCCGAACGCCGAGAGATTCATCGGGATGAAGTGCATGTTCGGGCAGGCCATGCTGATTTCCGAAATCTCGGGCACGGCCGCCAGCGCCGCCTCGCCCATCCGGTACAGGCTGTCCTGCACGCTCTTGCTGTAGGTCGTGCCGAATACTTCGAGCAGGGTGTCGAGGATCTTCGCATTGGCCGCCGGATAATTCGAGGGCATCGCCGACCATTTCCAGGACGCCACCATGCTGGTGGCGCACATCCGGTCGGCGGTCTCCGGTAGCGTGGTATAGCGATCCCTGGGATAATTCTCCCAGCCGGACTGCGTCGACTTCATGAAGGCAAAGCCTTCGATGCCGGACGTCAGTGCCGTTGGTCCCCCGCGCGTGACGGCGGCTTCGACGAACGGCTTGCCGTTGCTGTCGAGCACGAAGCTGTGCGGATGCGGCTTGCCGCCAAAACTAAGGCGGCTCCATTTCGTCTCGTGCGCGGTAATCGCAACCGAGGCGATCTGCGGATAGGTGTCGAGATATCTCTGCGCCAGCACCTGGCAGAATTCCTCGGTGCACAGCCCTGTGTTCTCGCGGGCGACGACATTGACGATGTTCTTGATTGTATCCGTCGCCACCGAGGTGGAATTGTCGGCATGCGTATAGGCACGTGAAAAGTCGCCCTCGATCATCGCCTTGACGCTGAGCTGGCTGACTTCGTGCTGGTCGCCGTTCCGGTGAATCCGCATGACCCGGACGCGGCCCTTCCCATATCTGTTCCTGATCAGCGGCATCCGAAGACCTCCTTCAACCTGCAATTTGCGGGGATCACGACCGCCCGCTATGGTTCAATATTGAGCAACCTTCGTGCCACAGGGCAAGGCTCCGGGGACGAGCTTCTGGCACGAGCCTTGTATTGGTTTCAACAGGCCCAATGGCCTGCATCCAGGGGGAGTCCGAACATGAGCGGCGAAGTCCATCCAGTCGACCAGATCCTGCCGACGCCGCGATTGCTGGCGCTCGGCCTGCAGCATGTGCTTGTGATGTATGCCGGCGCGGTCGCGGTCCCGCTGATCATCGGGCGGGCGCTGAAGCTGCCGCCGGAAGACGTCGCCTTTCTGATCAGCGCGGACCTGTTTGCCTGCGGTATTGCCACGCTGGTGCAATGTATCGGCTTTCCGGGGGTCGGTATCCGGCTGCCGGTGATGATGGGCGTCACGTTTGCTTCCGTAGGCCCGATGCTGTCGATGGCTGCAGCACCGGACATCGGCCTGCTCGGCATCTACGGCTCGGTGATAGCCGCCGGGCTCTTCGCGCTCCTGGTCGCCCCCTTCGTCAGCCGGCTGCTGCCGCTGTTTCCACCCGTTGTCACCGGGACCATCATCCTTGTCATCGGCATTTCCCTGATGCGGGTCGGCATCAACTGGGCCGGCGGCGGCCTGCCCACCCTGACCAAAATGGTCGATGGCGTGCCGGGCGCTTTCCCAAATCCGGGCTACGGCCAGTTGCAGGGCCTTGGCATTGCGCTGTTCGTGCTGCTGGTAATCCTCGGCCTGATCAAATGGGGCGCAGGCTTCATCGCCAATGTCGCGGTTCTGCTCGGCATAGTCGCCGGCGCGGTCCTCGCGGCCGTACTCGGCGTCATGCATTTCGAGAAGGTCGCCGCGGCGCCCTGGGTCGCGATCGTGTTGCCACTGCATTTCGGGCTGCCGAAATTTCAGCTCGTGCCGATCATCACCATGTGCATCGTCATGATCGTCGTGATGATCGAATCGCTCGGAATGTTCCTGGCGCTTGGCGACATCACCGGCAAGACGGTCAGCCGCGATGCGCTGACCCGCGGCCTTCGTGCCGACGGCCTCGGCACCTTGCTGGGCGGGCTGTTCAATACCTTTCCCTACACGTCGTTCTCGCAGAACGTCGGCCTTGTCGGCGTCACCGGCGTGCGTTCGCGCTGGGTCACGGTTGCCGGCGGCGGCATCTTGCTGTTGCTCGGGCTGGCGCCCAAGATAGCGGCGCTGGTCGAAGCCGTGCCGCTGGTGGTGCTCGGCGGCGCCGGCCTCGTGATGTTCGGCATGGTGGCGGCCACCGGCGCGCGGATTCTGACCTCAGTCGATTTCAGGAACAACCGCTACAATCTGTTCGTGGTCGCGATATCAGTTGGCTTCGGCATGATCCCGCTGGTTTCACCCAACTTCTTCAAGAACTTGCCGCACGACCTGCACCCGCTCATGGAGTCCGGCATCCTGCTCAGCGCGCTGGTGGCGGTGACGCTGAATGCGTTCTTCAACGGCGTAAGCAGCAAGGCAGCGGCGGAGGCGGACGCCGTTGCGGCCGCGGCATCGGCGACGCATTAGGTTGGGAGCCGCAGGGTGGGCAAAGGCGCTCTTGCGCCGTGCCCACCATCGATCGGCGGCATCGGCTTGAAATCAATCCGTCGCCGCCTTCCTTTGCTGACGTGCCCGCGGCTGCGACGAACTGCCGTGCGCATGGCGATCAAGGCCGGCTCGAGCCGGGAAATCGCTTCTTCCGGGACCGAGCTCCGAAATCAGATCGGTCGAACGCTGCAGGTCGGAACAGAGAACGGTGCGCTCGCCGGCGATGCGGCCACGCGCGTCGGGTACGGGGGCGCCGGATTTCAGGCTGGGAAGGATCGGAAGGCAATTGATTCAAACACAACTGCGATTCTCGTAACAGATAGCCATGCAACTAGGGGATGCCGGACAGCCTAGCCATGCCCCGCATAGCACCACCTCAGATCCGCGGAGCTTACGCGTGGCGGGTTAGTCCCTGTGCGATGGGCGCTGACTATTATGTCGGCCGCGGCAGCCGCCGTTATGCCTGCTATTGATTGCGAGACAGGCTGCCAGCCGCTGGCGTCCGTGGCGCCATCCGCCCGCCGGCTATTCCTTGCCGATTCCCGTTTCCCTGATCACGCGCTCATACTTGGCGAGTTGATCGCGCGTCATGGCGCGCAACGCCTCGGCCGAGCTGCCGCGCACCGCGAAACCCAGCTCTTCAAGCTTGCGACGCACGTCGGGATCGCCGACGGCCTTCAGCACCTCGGCGTTCAGGCGGGCAATGATGTCCTTCGGAGTACCGGCGGGGGCGAGAATCGCGAACCATGAGTTGAAGAAGAAGCCGGGCAGACCGGATTCCGAGACGGTCGGCACGTCAGGGAATTGCGACAATCTCTTCTCGGTGGTCACCCCGATCAGCCGGAGTTGACCGCCGCGCACGAGCGTCGCGACCGTGCCCAGGCCCTGGAAACCGACCGGAATCTGGCCGGCTGCAATGTCGGTTGCGGCCTGGGTGGCGCCCTTGTAGGGCACGTGCGTCAGCGATATGCCGGCAGCCGACGCGAACATCGCCATCGCCAGATGCTGCGGGCTTCCCGGCCCGCCCGAGCCATAATCGATCTTGCCCGGTGCCGCCTTCGCCGCCGCGATCAGGTCTGCAGCGCTCTTGAAGCTGGCCTGATTGTTGGCAATCAGCCCCCACTCCACCGTCGCAACCAGCGACACCGGCTCGAAATCCTTCAGGATGTCCCAGCGCATCCTCGACTGGAGGTTCGGCACCATCGTCATGATGCTGTCGTTAAACCCGCCGATCGTGTAGCCGTCCGGTTCGGCGCGGGCGACGGCCTCCGCCCCGATCAGCCCTGACGCGCCCGGCTGGTTCAGGATCACGATTTGCTGCCTCATATTGTCAGCCATCTTCTGGGTCACGATCCGCGCGGCGACATCGACCGCGCTTGCCGCAGCCAGCGGCACGATCATCTTGATCGGCCGGTCGGGATAACTCCCCTGGGCAATCGCTTGGTGGCTTGAGAACAGCGCGAGCACCGGAATCAGCAAATGGACCAGACGCATTCATTTCCCCCAGATCGGGCAGGCTTGCGCAATCGCAGCCGCCTCTCTTGAGGAAAGATTGCGCTCGAACTCTCCGCTTTGCAATCGGTCCGGAAAGCGGACTGCTCCCGGCCAGCACATGCCGACCGACGGGCGAGCGGTGACTAAAGGAGCTTGCCGTCCGGTCCAAAAAACGGATGCGGCCCGTCGAAGGTACCTATGGGGACTTGATGGGTCACGACGGTGCCGAATCCCTCCCCCGGAAACCAGCTATGGAGATGGAAAGCCGGCGGCTCGACCTTGAAGGAGGGTTCGCGCAGTTCGGCCAGATCGAGATCGACGGCATGGTTCGGGGCCGGGCAGATCGTGGTCGGCACGCCTGCAAACATGGTCAGTGTCGCGCGATGAACATGCCCGGTTGCGATCAACTGCACGCGGGGATAATGGCGCACGATGGGTGCGAGATCGGCCGCGTTGAGGAGATTCTGGCGATCCATGTGCCAAATGCCCGCCTTGAACGGCGGATGGTGCAGAAACAGCAGCGCCGGCCGATCGGGGGACGAAGCCAGCATCCCGTCAAGCCATTGCAGCGTAGGCCCGTCGAGTTCGCCGTGCGGCTTTCGATGCACGCTTGAATCCAGCAACAGCAGGTCGAGGCCGGCGACCTCGATCTTCTGGTTGAGCGGCCCGGATACGAAGGCATAGTTGGCGGAAGGAAACGCGGCACGCATCAACTCGCGCGAGTCGTGATTGCCGGGAATGCCGGCGAACGGACGCTTAAGCGGCGCCAGCAACCGCTTGAGATATTGATACTCCTCCGCCGTCGGCGTGTCCGCCAGATCTCCGGAGATCACCACAAAATCGGGCGCCGGATCGAATTCGTTCAGTGCCGCGACACAACGTTCGAGCGCCTTGGCAGTATCGACCCGGCCATAGGCCAGCGATCCCGGTGGCTTGATATGCAGGTCGGAAATCTGCGCAATATGAACCGGTTTCGGCGACATCGGCCTTCTCAGTTTTCAGGCGGCAACAGACGGACGGCGTCCGGCGAAATCGACAATCCGATCCGTTCGCCGGGCCTGACTTGAACCGTATTCGGCGCGTCGACGGTGAGCAACCTGTTGGACGCGCCACTGACGACCAGCCGTTGCCTGTCGCCAATGAAGCTAACGCTGTCGATGACACCCGAAAGCGACGCGCTTCCGGCTGATGTCACGCGGATGGTTTCGGGGCGGATCATCGCGACCGCCGCCGGCATGTCCCCATCGCAGCGAATCGGCTGCCGTCCGCCCGGCAACACGAGATGCCCGCCCTCGATCGCCGCGTCGACAATATTCGCAGCGCCAATGAATTCGGCAACGAAGCGGCTTCGCGGCGTGAAGTAGATCTCGCGCGGCGTGCCGATCTGGGCAATCGCTCCCTTCTGCATGACGACGACGCGATCGCCGAGTTCCATAGCCTCGGACTGATCGTGGGTCACATAAATCGTGGTGATACCCAGCGCGCGCAGCAGGCGATTTAGTTCGCCGCGCAGCCGGTCGCGCAACGCGGCGTCGAGCGCCGTCAACGGCTCGTCGAGCAACAGGATGCCCGGCCGGATCGCGACCGCGCGCGCTAGTGCGACGCGCTGACGCTGCCCGCCGGAAAGCTGGTCGATTCGGCGATTCTCAAGTCCGGAGATATTGGTCAGCGCCACCAGTTCGGCGACGCGTGCCGCCCGCTCCCTGGCCGGTATCCCGCGGATCTTCAGACCATAACCGATATTGTCCGATACGGTCATGTTGGGGAAAAGCGCGTAGGATTGGAACACCATGCCGACGTTGCGCCGCTCGATCGGCACCGCCGTCATGTCCTTGCCGTCGAATAGCACCCTGCCGCCGGCATCGGGCACTTCGAGCCCGGCGATGATGCGCAGCATGGTGGTTTTGCCGCAGCCGGAGGGGCCGAGCAGCACCAGAGTTTCACCACGGGCGATGTCAAGCGTTGCAGCTTCGAGCGCGCGCGTTCCGTCGGTAAACGTCTTGCCGCAGGCCTCGATATGCACCGAGGCGCCGTGTCCGGCCTGCGTACTCATCTCTTCTGTTCCTTCTCGGCAAACAATTGCATGGCGACCAGCAGCGGGATGATCATCACGAAGAAGATCAGCGTATAGGCCGACGCCACTTCCAGCCGCATCGAAGCATAGCTGTCGGCGAGCCCGATCGGCAGCGTCTTGGTCAACGGCGTGTGGAGCATCCAGGTCAGGTTGAATTCACCGAGCGACAACGTCACCACCATCAGGCTGCCCGCCAATATCCCCGGCACGGCGTTGGGCACGATCACGTCGCGGAAACGCCGCCACGGCGATGCGCCGAGCGACGCCGCGCCCTCGTCCAGCGTCTTGATGTCGACGGTCGCGAACACGGCCATGACCGATCGCACCATGAATGGCATGGTGAAGATGACATGGCCTGCGAGAATGAATAACCAGGAGCGGCGAAAATCGCCGAAACCTCCATAGGTCAAGAGCAGTGCCAGCGCGATGGCCAGGCCAGGAATCGCCAATGGCAGGGTGATGATCTCCTCGACGATCCGCGACAGGCGCCCTCCCCGCACGTGCAAGGCATAGGCGGCTGGAACGCCCGCGGCGAGCGTTACCGCAAGCGTCGCAAATGCGACCACGAATGACAGCAGGATGGTGCCGGCATAGAGTTCCCATACCTGCACGACCCATTGCAGGGTCACGCCGGACTGGATGCCGCGAAAATAGTTCACCGTGACGCCAGCGGAAATCGACAGGATCGCCGGCACAACCAAGAACGCGGCGACCAGCAGTGTGAAAATGAGTTGACCGGTGAAGATCAGGCGATCACGCATGGTCTCATCCAGCCGCCGCAACGGCGTTTCCGCTGAACGAGCGGGCAAGCGCAAGAATGAACCAGGTGATGATGCCAAGCCCGACCGACAGCGCGGCCGAGATCGAGAAGTTCGCAGCCAGCGTGAATTCGGTATAGATCAGCATCGGCAATACATCGATGTTCGTCGCCAGCGTAAACGCCGTACCGAACGCCCCCATCGCGGTCGCAAAGGCAATCGCGCCGGAAGCAACGAAGGCCGGCGCCAGCGCCGGTAGAACGACGTCGCGCTGCACAGCCCACGGGCCCGCGCCGAGCGAACGCGCGGCTTCTTCCAGGCCGATATCGAGTTTCTGCACCGCGGCCATGATGGTGAGAATGACGCGCGGAATAGAGAAATAGAGATAGCCGAGAAAGAGGCCGTAGATCGAATAGGCGAAGACCAGCTTCTCGCCAAACAGGCGGTTGGAAAAATCACCGATCAGGCCCTGGCGCCCGGCAAGAAGAATGATCATGAAGCCGACCACCACGCCAGGAAACGCCAGCGGAAAGGTCAGCATCGCAATCAGAACGGCGCGACCCGGGAAACGATGCCGCTGCAGGAACATCCCCGCAACCGTCGCTACGATAAGAGTCACGACGGTGGTCGCGGCGGCGAGCAGGACCGTGTTGATGAGGGTCGCGCGGTAGCGCGGCTCACTCAGGATCGCGAGATAGCCCGCCAGCCCCTGCGGACCTTCCGCCCCGGTCACGACCAGCCGCGCCATCGGCAGCAGGAAGAACGCCACCGTCACCACCGCAAGCGGCAGCAGGCAGAACCAGACAAAGGACCTATGTGACATCAGAAGATAGCGCCCCGGCGAGAGGCGCCATACTGCCTCAGCGGACCTCGGCGAGATAGCGGTCGACAAAGCCTTTTTGCATGTTTTCCATCCGGCCCCAGTCGACGTTCTTCGCGCGCGCATAGTCGCTGTCAGGCAGGAACTTCTTCTTCACCGCTTCGGGCAATTCGATCGGCCGCGCCGGGCGGAGATAGGCGTTGGTCCAGATCGCCTGCCCCTTGTCGGACAAGAGATAATCCAGCACATTCTTGGCCTTGTCCTTGTCGGGCGCGTTCTTGACGAGGCCGACGACGTAGGGAAACACCACCGATCCCTCGCAGGGGATCACGAATTCAAAACTGCCCTTTTCCGAATACTTCGCGCGATAGGCATTGAAATCATAGTCGAACAGGATCGGCATCTCGCCGGAGACAACCCGGGCGTAGGACGTCTGCTTGGGAACGATCGGATCATTCTTCCGCAGGTCCTTGAAGAAATTGATCGCGGGATCGAAATTCACCTCGGAGCCGCCGAGCGCCAGGTTGATCGCGACCGCGCCGACATACCCGACCGCGGCCGACGACGGATCGAGATAACCGACCATACCCTTGTATTCGGGCTTCAGGAGGTCCTTCCAGCAGGCCGGCACCGGCTTGCCACCGAGCGCGTCCTTGTTCACGAACAGGCCAAGCGTGCCGGAATGAATGGTGGTCCAGTAGCCGTCGGCATCCTTCAGGCCGGCGGGGACCTGGTCCCATTTCGCCGGCTTGTAAGGCTCGAGCGCATCCTGCGCCTTGGCCTTCATGCCGAAGGTGACACCGAAATAACCGATATCGCCGACAGGATTGTTTTTCTCGGCGAGGATCTGAGCGAGCGCCTGGCCGGAATTCTTGTTGTCGTGCGGGATGTCGTAGTTGAGATCGGCTTTGATGGCTTTCAGCATCGAGGCCCAGTCCGCCCACTCGGGCGGGCAATTGTAGCAGATGACGTCGGCCGCTTTGGCGGATTGCCAGGGCGCGACCAGCGAAAGCGCGAGCAAGGCAGGTACAAAACGGACGATCTTCATGGGTCACTCCGGTTTCGGGCGGCAATTGACGATCTCATCACCGACCGGTGTGCAAGTATAGGCCGCGTATGAAGTTTTTGCGACAAGGCGTTTTTGCTGTGCAGCAAACCTGCACAACGCTAGCGGCATCCGGCAATTTCGCTGGCCGGCGATTTCCGGTAGCATCCGGCGCTAGAGGAGAGACTCATGTACCAACCTCCAGGCGTGAAGACATCGCCCGCACTTCCGATCCCCGACCGGATGAAGGCTTGGGTGCTGGGTGACCCGGACCAGCTCGTGCTGCTTGAAAAACCTGTGCCCGTTCCTTCGCGCGCCGAAGTTCTGATCCGGATCGATGCCGTTGCGATCTGCGCCACCGATCTCGAAATCATTCATTCGGGATCGCCGGCCAGCATTGAAGGCGGTCTGCCCTTCAACAAGAATTTCACGCCGGGCCACGAGTACATGGGCACGGTCGCCGCGCTCGGGCCCGACGTCGACGAATTCAAGATCGGAGAGCGGATCAGCGTGGAGATCCATGCCGGCTGTGGCCAGTGCAAGCGCTGCCGCCAGGGCATGTATACGTCATGTCTGAACTACGGGAAGCCGGAGAAGGGCCATCGCGCGAACGGCTTCACGACAGACGGCGGCTTTGCCGAATACGCCGTCAATCATATCAACACGCTGGCGCGTGTGCCCGACACCATGAGCGACGCCGAGGCGACGCTGGTCGTCACCGCGGGTACCTCGATGTATGGGTTGACGGAGTTGGGAGGGTTGGTTGCCGGCGAGAGCGTCGTGGTGATCGGCCCGGGGCCGATCGGACTGCTCGCGGTGGCTGTTGCCAAGGCGCTCGGCGCCAGCCCGGTCATCCTTACGGGAACACGCAACGGAAGGCTGGCGATCGGCCGGGAGCTCGGCGCCGATCGTGTCGTCAATATCAACGACGAGGACGCGGTTGAGGTCGTCAGACAACTCACCGGCGGTATCGGCGCCGACTATGTGGTCGAGTGCGCCGGCACCGAAGCAACGATCAATCAAGCCATTCACATGACCAATCGCGGCGGGAAAATCTGCCTCGCTGCGTTTCCGCACGATCCAGTCACGATGGATCTCGCGCATCTCGTGAAGAACAATATCTATGCCTACGGTATTCGTGGCGAAGGCCGCAGCGCCACCCGCCGTGCCATGGCGCTGATGGCGGAAAAACGTTTCGATGCGACTAAGATCCACACCCACACATTTCCGCTGGCCGATTTGCCGACTGCGCTGCGCTATGCCCGCGAGCGCGTCGACGATGCGATCAAGGTGGTTGTGACCAACCGGCAGACGGGTACGATCGCGAACGCGGCAGCCGAATAGCGCGAACGCAGTCACCGCCCTTCTTCGTCCTGGATTCGTCCCAAGGCAGTCAGGATAACCTGAGGCGTCAGCGGAATCTCCGTGATGATTGTCCCAAACGGTCGCAGCGCGTCGTTGACCGCATTGGTTACGGCCGCCGCCGCACCCGCTGTGCCGGCCTCCCCTGCGCCTTTTGCCCCCAGTTCCGATTCCAAGGTCGGTGAAACCACATGCCCGACATCGATGTCAGGCATTTCACCGGACATCGGAACCAGATAGTCGGCCATATTGGCGTTGGTGAGCTGGCCGCGTTCGTCATACACGCATTTCTCGAACAGCGCGGCGCCAAGGCCCTGCACCACGCCTCCCCTGATCTGCTCATCGACCAGTTGCGGGTTGATGATGGTGCCGCAATCCTCGACCACCCAATGCTTCAGCAGCTTCACAAAGCCCGTATCGACATCGACCTCCAGCCAAGAGGCCTGAACGCCATTGGTGAAGGCGAAGGGGTATTCGCGCGGGACAAAGTGCCTGGTAGCCATAAACTCCGGCTGAATGCCGGGCGGCAGCGTATCGGGACGAAAATAGACAATGCGTGCGAGTTCGCTCAAATCGATCCGCGGCGTACCATCCACGGCATTCACAACGCCATTGTTGGCAATGTCGAGTTCCCCTGGCGTCGATTGTAGGACGGCGGCCGCTACGTCGAGGATGTTCTTGCGCAGTACCTTGGTGGCTTGAAGCGCGGCCTCCCCACCGATACCAGCGCCGCGCGAGGCCCAGGTGCCTCCGCCATACGGCGTATTGTCGGTATCGCCCAGGATTACGCGGACGCGATCCATCGAGACGCCAAGCACGCTTCCGACGATCTGTGCGGTAAGCGATTCCGATCCCTGTCCCTGCTCGGTGATACTTGTTTGGCAGATCACTGACCCCTGCGCGTCGAGCCGCACCGCGACGCCATCCTGCGAGGATATCTTCGCACCGCCGACGCCATAAAACGCCGCACTGGGGTTGGTAACCTCGATGAAGCTGGCGATGCCGATCCCACGATGGATGTTCTTCGCCCGCAGGGCGGTCTGCTCGGCGCGCAACGCCTCGTAGTCCATCATTTTGACGAGCTTGGCGAGCGCTGCATGGTGCGACAGTTGCTCGAAGCGCAAACCTGACGGCGAGGCGCAGGGATAAGCGTCGTCGGCAATCAGATTGCGGCGGCGGATCTCGATCGGATCCATGCCGATCTTCATGGCCGCGAGATCGACCAGGCCTTCCGTCACCGAGCAGGCGATCGGATGGCCAACGGCGCGGTACTGGCACATCACGTTCTTGTTCTGGAACACGACGCGGGCCCGGGCACGATAGTTCCTGGTCACATAGGGACCGCCGACGAGATTGACGACCTGATTGGCCTCGATTGCGCTGGTGCGCGGGTACATTGAATAGGGCCCGATACCCGTAAGATCGTCGATCTCGAATGCCGTGATGGTGCCGTCGCGCTTGACGCCGATCTTTCCCTTGCAGCGATGGTCGCGGGCATGAATGTCGGTGTTGAAGCTCTCGACCCGGTCGGCGACGAATTTGACCGGACGCCGCAGCAGCTTGGACAGCGCGTAAGTCGCCATCTCGTCGGCATAGATGTGAACCTTGATGCCGAAGGAGCCGCCGACGTCCTTGCAGACCACGCGAACCTGCGACTCCTTCAAGCCGAGATGGAGCGCCGCAATGTTCTGCACCATATGCGGCGCCTGCGTGCCTTGATAGATTGTCAGCCTCGCTTCCGCGGCATTCCAGTCTGCCACCACCGCGCGTGGTTCCAGCGTCACGCCGGTGTGCCGCCCGAAAACAAACTCTGCCTCCACCACCTCGTCGGATTCGGCAAAAGCCTGATCGACGGCGCCCGCATCGTGATTGCGCTCAAAAGCCAGGTTATCGCCGAGCGAGGCGTGGATCACAGGCGTCGCCGGATCGAGCGCGGCGCGCATATCCGTTACGGCCTCGAGTTCCTCGTAATCGACCGAGACAAGCTCCGCGGCGTCCTCGGCCTGAGCGCGACTGCTCGCCACCACGGCCGCGACCGCTTCGCCCTGCCAGCACACGCGATCAACCGCGATGGCGCTTTGCGGGGCGGATTTAAGGCCCTTCAAATGCGAGAGTACGCCGACCCACGGTGTTATGACGGTCGAGAGTTCGTTGCCTGAGACGACGGCGATCACGCCCGGCATCCGTTTGGCCACTGAGGCGTCGATGCCATTGATCTTCGCATGCGCGTGCGGCGAGCGCAGGAACACGACATGCGCCATGCGCGGCAGCTCAATGTCGCTGACATAGAGTGCGCGCCCCTGCATCAGCCTATCGAGGTTCGGCCGCGGCACTGTCTTGCCGATATAGGAATTCGGACGGTCCAGCGCGGAAAGCGTTTCAGGATTTTCCGGCGCTGACGTCATGGCAAGCGTCCGACGCGCGCCCGCGCTGTGGTCTCGATGGCGTCGACGATGGCCTGGTAGCCGGTACAGCGGCAATAGTTGCCGGAAAGATGCTCGCGAATCTGTTCTCGATCCGGCGACGGCGATTGCTTCAGCAGATCCTGCGCCGCCATCAGCATTCCCGGCGTACAGAAGCCGCATTGCAGTGCGTTACGTTCCCGGAATGCAGACTGCAAATCGGTAATCTCGCCGCTGTCGGAGAGCCCCTCGATCGTTTCAACCGTCGCGTTGTGCGTCTGCACCGCAAGCAGCAGGCAGGAACGGACGATATCGCCATTGACGCGGACCGTGCATGCACCGCACACCCCGTGCTCGCAACCGACATGCGTGCCGGTCAGCTTGAGATGCTCGCGAAGAAAATCCGCCAAGTTCAGGCGCGGCAGCACGTTCGCTTCAACAGGCTCGCCATTGACAACAAACGAAATTGCAACCGCAGTCGTCACGCCGATGCTCCCGCACGGAGATCGGGGCGATCAAGCAGCGAGGATACGCAGCGCGCCAACAGAACCCTCGCCAGAAGCCGACGCATGGCGGGTGTCGCCTGCTGGTCCTCCAGAGGGTCGAGCTCATCATCCAATGCACAAGACGCCTCGTACAACGCTGCAGGAGTGATGACGACACCGACCAGTTTGCCGGCAGACCTGGCTAGCAACGGGCGATCGCCGACGGCAAAGAAACCAAGGCGAAGATCAGCAAACTGCCTATCCTCGACGAAGGCCTGTGCTGCGAGGCCGACGATCGCATAGTCACCATGTCGACGGGTGAACTCTTGAAAGAAATGCGTCGAGTTTCTTGGACTCACCGGCAACTCAACGGCGACCAGCAGTTCCTGCGGCTCGAGCGCAGTTTCGTAGATCCCGACGAAAAACTCGCCTGCCGCAATCCGCCGCTCGCCGCTTGGCCCGCGAGCAATGATGGTAGCGCCAAGCGTCAGCATACAGGCCGGCAGTTCAGAGGCTGGGTCTGCGTGCGCAAGGCTTCCTCCGATGGTGCCGCGGTTGCGGATCGCAGGATGCCCGACATGGGCGACCGCATCCGTCAGCAAAGGGGCATGGGCCGCTATTTCCGGAGATTTCAAGAGATCAGCGTGGCGTGTCAGCGCACCGATGGTGATGATGCCTCCCTTCACCACAATCCCGCGCAACTCGGCCAATTCGCCGATATCGACAATGAGCTCGGGCGCGACCAAGCGCAGATTCATCGCCGGCAGCAGGCTCTGGCCGCCCGACAACACCTTAGCCTTCTCGCCATGCGCGGTCAGCAATTCCAGCGCATTTGCGACGCTGGTTGCGCGGGCGTAAGTGAAAGCCGAGGCTTTCATTTTTTGCGTGACCTCCCCGGCCAACTATGGGCATTTTTGCGGGATTAGACGGCTGGGAACCGCAAAGGTCAAGTTTGTTGTCGGGTGAATATCTCGACTTTGAGCTTGTTTTCGAGCGATGAACAACGCACGTTCTGTGCCGATTAAAAAGCCTGCCTCTTGGGGAAGAGCAGACCATGAAGCTTGGGTTCTTTACGATGCCGATCCATCCTGTCAACAAGGATTGGCGGCTTTCGCTCAAGGAGGATCGCGAGGCTTTCCTGCTAGCCGATGAACTCGGCTTCACCGAGGCCTATGTCGGCGAACACGTCACCGACAGGGCCGAGAATATTACTTCCTGCATCGCTTTCATCGCGTGGCTCGCGGCGGCGACCAGACAGATCAAGCTTGGCACCGGCACCGTCAACATGCCGAACGCGCATCCGGCTGCGATTGCCGCCTCGATCGCGATGCTCGACCATATGCTCGACGGACGCCTGATCTTCGGCATCAGCCCCGGTGGCCTGCTGTCGGACGCGGAAGTGTTCGGCAATCTCGAAGCCGACAGGAATGCCATGTTCCTGGAGGCGATCAATCAGGTGCTTCAGATCTGGGCCAGCGAGCCGCCCTATAATATTCAGGGCCAATTCTGGAACATATCGGCTCAGAAGACCCTGATCGAAGACATCGGCCAGGGTTTCATTCCGCGCCCCCTGCAACGACCGCACCCACCGATCGTGGTCACCGCGGTGGCGCCGTTCTCAAAAGGTGTGACGGAAGCCGCCGCGCGCGGCTGGGAGCCGATCTCGGCAAACTTCCTGATGCCGGCCTGGGTGAAAAGCCACTGGCCGAAATATGTCGAAGGCTGCGAACGCGCCGGACGCTCTGCGGATTCGGCGAATTGGCGCGTCGCCAAGAGCGTGTTTGTGGCCAAGGACGCAGCCACCGCAAAGGCCTATGCCACCGATCCAAACGGGCCCTATGTTTATTACTACCGCTCGCTGTTCACCAAGCTGAAGCGCGGTGGCCGCCTCGAGTTGTTCAAGACGCGCCGCGATCAGCCCGACGACGAGGTGACGCTGGAGTCGATCTGCGACAAGCTGATCATCCATGGCACGCCGGAGAGCGTAGCAGATCAACTGCTGGCGTTTCAGGAGGAGACCGGGCCTTTTGGCACACTGCTCTATGCCGGCAAGGATTGGAAGGATCGCGAACTCGGACGCCGGTCAATGATCCTGATGGCCGAAAAGGTCATGCCACGCGTCAATGCCAGCGCATCCAGCGGATCCAAGGCCGCCGAATAGTCCATCCAGACCAGGAAAGCTTGCCGTGGCGCTGAGCGATCGCATCCCCTATCAAGCACAGATCGACCGACCGAAGCTGACGCTTCTCGGCGGAAAGAAACTCGCGGTATGGGTCATTCTCAATGTCGAGGAATGGCGGATCGAGAACGCTATGCCTCGCACCGTGCTGAGCCCGCCGATGGGTCAGCCGCTTTTGCCCGACGTGCCGAACTGGTCCTGGCATGAATACGGCATGCGCGCCGGCTTCTGGCGTCAGTTCAAGGCACTGACCGACCGCAAAATGCCGGTGACCCTGGCAATCAATGCCAGTGTCTGCAATTCCTATCCGCGTGTCGCGTCAGCAGCGCTCGAAGCGGGATTCGAATTCATGGGGCACGGTTTCGTGCAGGGGCCGATGCACAAGGTCGAGAACCAGGCGGATGCCATCAAGCGCTCGGTCGAGACAATTTCGAAATTTGCAGGGAAGCCGCCACGGTCATGGGAAAGCCCCGGTCTCACGGAGACCGAGGAAACCCTTGATCTGCTTCGCCTCAACGGCATCGAGTATGTCGCTGACTGGGTGATCGACGATTTGCCGCAGGACATCGTCACACCTCACGGCACCATCACCACGATCCCCTATTCGGTCGAAACCAACGACATCGTCATCCATGCGCTGCAGCATCTGCCTTCCGAGCAATTCCTGAAGCGCTGCACCGATCAGTTCGACCGGCTATATCTCGAAGGCGCGTCGAACGCGCGGATCATGGCGATCTCAATTCACCCCTACATTACGGGCGTGCCGCATCGCATCAAATATCTGGAGGCGCTGCTCGACTATGTCCTCGGTCACGACGGGGTGGCACTGATGACGGCCAGCGAGATTGGCGACTGGTATCGCGCAGAGATGGCAAAGAATTGAAATTGCGGCTCTGCCGCAGGACCACGAGAGGTCCGGCGAGCTTCGGCGATCCCTTCACGAGGACGCGTTGCCGTCCCCGGCGATAAAACGGCCGAAGCCGCCGCGCGCGAACAGCAAAGGTTCCTGTCGATTATAGGTGTAAGCTTCAACGGCGCCCAGAAAGATGATGTGGTCGCCGCCGTAATACCGATTGGCCGCGCGGCATTGGAAATTGGCGACGCTGTCGGTCAACACCGGCGCATTGCCAAGCCCCGGCGTCCAGCTCACGCCGGCGAACTTGTCGTCCGACGATTTTGCAAACTGCGACGCCAACGCTTGCTGGGAAGCTCCGAGAACATTCACCGTGAAATGGCTGGCATTCTGGAAGATTGTGAGTCCTTGAGAAAACATCCCGAGACTCCACAATACCAACGGCGGATTGAGCGATACCGAGGCAAAGGAGTTACAGGTCACTCCATACGGCCTCCCGTCCGCGGCCATTGCCGTGACGATGGTGACGCCAGTGGCGAACATGCCAAGCGCATTGCGAAAATCGCGCGGGTCAATCCCCGAGTTGTCGCTGGCGAGCTCGTTGGCGGGATCGGCCGGATGTTTGGGTGAGTCAGACATCCGCCGGCCTCAGAGCGTCAGATTTTCGGACGGCAGGCCAAGCGCCACGCGTCCATAATTGGTTCCTGCCGCATCGAAATTGAATGCGAGGTGCGAATTCACCGCGTGAGCGTCGCGAAACTGTCGCTGCAGCGCGCCTGACGTGAACAGGCTGCGCGCCCCGCTCGCCGCGAACAATAGCGATACCGCTTCGGTGCACAGGTTGACCGAAAAAGCGCCATCCCGCCGAAGCCGCGTCTTGTCCGCAAGATCCGGAACGTGGCCACGCCTTGCATCAGCCATCGCATCGATGCAGTTCGTGCGCATGACGAGGCGGGCTGCGTCGATCTTGGCGGAGGCCTCCGCGATCTTGATTTGGGTCGTCTGCAGGTCGCTGAGTTTGGCGCGATTGTAGGTCGAGGCCCGATGCCGCGCGAATTCGACGTAGTCATTCAGACAGGCTTGCGCATTACCCAGGCCGACACCCGACAACACGTACGGAAAGAGAGAGAATACCGGCAGCGCATACAGCGCGTTTGGGTTGACCACGCTTCCCGGCGTCGGTCCGCCGGTCAGATCGCTGACCGCGACGGTCATTTTCTCCGCAACAAAGCTATCTTCGACCCATACGTCGTTCGATCCGGTACCGCACAGTCCCGTCGCATTCCAGGTGTCATTGATCCTGTACTCACTCCTGTTAAGCAGAAATATACGGTACTCGATGCCGTCAGCCTCATCGTCCGATGACACCACGCCGGCAAGCATGTTCCAGTCGCAAGATTCGACGCCCGAGGAGAACGGCCAGTGACCACGTAGGACATATCCTCCATCCGCCTTTCTCGCGCGGCCGGCTGGAAAGATGAAGGACGACGCGATCAATGCATCGGCATTCCTGCTCCAGACGGCGTCCTGCGCCTGCCGGTCAAACATACCCAGCATCCAGTGATGGCTGGCAAGATTGGCGAAATTCCACGCTACGGAAGCGTCGGCTTGGCCCAGCGCATCGGCGCAATCGACCAGAGCGACATAGTCAAGCTCGGCGCCTCCAACGCGTTTGGGTTGCATGATTCGGAACAAGCCGGCGTCATGCAAATCACGCTCGGTTTCTGGGGGCAGGCGCCGAAGCTCTTCCGTCTTCGAAGCACGATCGCGCAACTCGGGAATCAGGGCCTTGGCACGCGCAACCATGGCGACATAGCTGTCCGCGCCCGGTCCCGCGGACGAACCTGCATCCGGCTTTCCGCCGCCTCCCGCCATGCTGTTTCCTCGCCTGCTCCGTTGCTTTGCGCCGCCCGAGCGTTGCCAGTCTAGCGGCTGACCGCCAATGATCAAGGCGCACGGGAAGCATGGCTACTCCGCCACAAGACGCTGACCCAAAACGCAAAAAGGCCCGGTGGCCACGAGGCCACCGGGCGAACGGAGCAATTTGAGGTATGCAACGGACGAGCCGCTATTTTACGTCCTTGCGCCAATAAAGCGTATTCGGCCAGGCCCAGGGACTCCTGGGGCTGAACAGGCGATAGCCCGCGCGAATGAAGTTGTTGGCCGAGTGCATGTTATCTGTGGTGTCGGAGATGACCGAACACCATCCATTCAGACGCGCACGCGCCTCCATGGCTCGCATCAGGCGCAACTGAAGCCGGTGTCCACAATGCTTCCCCAGCACGCCAACGCGGCAAAAATAGCCCGCATTGACGACGCAGGTGGAGGGAATGATACCGGCGAAGGCGACCGGCTCGGTTCCACGAAAGGCAAGCCACCAGTGCCCCTGATCAAATTTCGGAACGGGAGCGGTATCGAGGAATGTCAACTGATGGAGCTCCGTAAGCACGTCCGAAATGCCGTCGTCATTTCCGTCAACCTCGCGAATCCGATACATCCGTCGCACCTGAATTCGAGCTCATCGTTGGTATTTCGACACGTCCGCAGATCATTTGCCGAGCGTCGCCTTGATGCCGAGCCACACGGCTCCCACAAAGCCGGTTACAATCACCGTTATGACTGCCTTGAATGTATAGCTCTGCACCTGCTCGACACTTCTGCGCCAGCGTCGAAGATGCTGAAAGTCCGCGCGCAACTCTTTTCGATCCTCTTCGTCGATTCCGAACGAGTTCAGCGTCGTCGCGACGGCTTTGAGAACAACTGCATCAATATCGTCATGCCGGATCCTCTGTTGTTCGGCCAGCGTCTCGACGACGATCGCCCTGACATCCGCAGCCTGCACCTCCGTCATCGCTTGATGATCCTTGCAACGTTCTCGAAACCTCGCTTGGCGAAGTAGAACGACACCACGAGATTCGAGGTGATCGCCGCAAAACCCGCGAGTGGATCGGTCGTGCCAAGGCCAAGAACCTTGTCCCAGATCAACAGCTTGCCGAAATAGATCGCCACGAAATATCCCATCAGCTTGTCCGGCTCATACCAGTGCCCGATCTCGGCGATGCGATACTGCATGATGGCGTTAGCTTCGGAGACCTGCGCTGCGATCTCGGCAGATGCCGTTTCGCTCGCAATCTTTTCCGACGTGTTGCCGGCCGCCAGCTTGGCCTTGTAACCGTCGATCAGGCCCTTGATGACAGGGCCGCCGATGAAACTGATGATGGTCATCCACATTTGCGGGCCTCCAGCGTCATCCACACCGCGAACACAACCGCCAGCGCTTCGGTGCCGAACACGCCGGGGCCGACCTGGTAGAGCTGGCTCGCCATCCAGATCACCCATGCGCCGGCCAGAACGGCCGCCCATGCCAGCAGGGCAAGCGCGATCTTCATGTCAGAGCGTCCGGCGGCGGCAGACTTCGGTAATCACGCCGGCCAGCGCTGCAAAGGCCAGCATCTTGAACGCCGACCTGGCGTCCATGCTCGATAGCTGCGTGAAGTCATATCCCGAGAACGCCCCGATGAGCCCAGCTCCGACGATGCCGACGACGTACTGGATACGCGCCCAAAGGATTGTCACGGAATCCTTGAACCACGCCTTGATCTTGTTCCATGTGGTGATCATGATTTCTTCCTGAAAATGGCGTTGAAGATGTTTGCAATGAAGGCGCCGATGGAACCCATCGCCGGATTGACAATGGATGGCGCGGCCGGCCTTTCGGCCGAAATCGGCTTGACCGAAATCGGCGGTGTGATCGTCGTACCCGTGAATGTGATGGTGGGGTCGAGCGCCATCATCGCCATCAACAGGCCGGCGCAACCAGGCTGGCCGTCGACGACGTTCGGATCGTAGACCCCGTCGCGGACATACTTTCCGGATCGATACTGATCGGTGCCGGACCAGATGTAAGGCGATGGCCTCCCGCGCGCGGCGTAACCAAGCCCGTTATATTGCTCGAGCCCGGCCAGCGTCCGGCCAATGCTCCAGTCCTTGTTGCGCGCGGCGTATGGGGCACAGTTGACGAGCGCGTCGATCGCGGCCTCTTCCCAGGACCTGAACGGCCCCCGGCCGGCAGGCACATGGACGGAAACCCTGTTCCAGGGATCTCCTTGCGCCAGCGACCCGGTCCAATCCTGCGAGCATTCCCGCTCATGGATAACGGCAATCACCGCCCACGGCACACCGGTTTTGGCCGAAACGGCCTGGTATCTGGCTTTGGCGTTTGGGGCGGTCAGATGGCGGGCAACGGACGTAAAATTCCGCGCCAGCTTGGCTCCAGCCCAGCGTTGTGCATTCGCCGTCGTGAGGGCGTTAAGGTTGGTCATTGATGTTCTCGGGGTGGTTGTGGTAAGGGCCGAATGGATGGGAATTCGAATGTCAAAATGCATTGCCGGTGGCGCGCGGCCGCCGTTGCGGATCGAGGCGCGTGCTACTGCTCACGTTGTTTTGCTCTCTCTCGCGGCAGCATACTTTCTCGCTTGGCCGATTTGGCGATCGCAGTTCCTAGTTGAGATCTGGTTTACCGAAGCCTGGAACGCCTATTTGCAGGACGCAGCGGCAACGGGCCTAGCGATTTACCCTCCGCCGGAGAGCCTCATCGGTAACAACTATCCGCCGCTTTCCTTCTACGCTGTTGCGATCGTCGGGAAGCTGTTAGGCGTCGATCATCTATTCATCGGCCGCGGGCTCTCGTTCATTGCACTAGGAGCAATAGCTGTCGAGGTATTCGCCTTGGTCCGGCTCTTATCCGACGGACGGATTGGGGCGGCTATAGCAGCATTTTGGTATCTTGCGATCATGGCTCGTAATTCTACGGTCTACGTCGGGACCAATGATCCGCAGCTGGCCGGCTTAGCTATTATGGGTGCGGCTCTCGTCTACTACATCAAACTTTGGAAGCGGCAAGCATCACCGACGCCTGCGCTGTTGCTCATGGTGGTTTCCGGCTTTTGGAAGCACAACAATGTTGCAATTCCGCTCGCGTCGCTCTTATGGCTCTACATCAATCGGAGCCCGCACGCGCTCCGTGCCACGCTCATTAGTGCAGGCGCCGTTTTTGCTGGGTTGGGCATATGTCACGCCCTCTTTGGTCCGTATTTCATTCCCGATCTACTGGCAACGCGGCAATATGCGTGGTCAACCTGAAGTCCACGGAAAATGACCAGGCCGTCACCGGGCGTCTCGATCTTGTCGCTGTAGAGCTTGAAGCCGCTGCCCACGCCGAGCGAAGCGATCTTGCTTTCGATCAGCCGCTTGCTCGATTGCGCCAGCGTCCGCTGCGCCTCGCGAATGCAGACCGCCAGCGTGCCGCGCTCGGCCTGGCAGGTCTCGACCAGCAACTCGCCGAAGAAATGCGACTTACCAGAGCCGCGGCCGCCGTAAACCCCCTTGTAGCGTGCGGGCGCAAGGAGTGGCTCAAAGACCTTCGCTGTTGGGATTTTTAGAATGGCCAATGATCTATTCCTGCTCTCTGATTTCAGCTCACCGATACCCTCTCCTCGATGCTAGAGGTGTCGGATTGCCGCAGACGCCTTTATCTTTTGAATCGGAGCAAGCCGAAAAGAAAGTCGTCCATCGTTTCTTTGCGCGCCGATGGACTCTTCGAAAAATTCGGGATCGGCAGGGGGAAGGGCAGATCGGGCTTCGGCTTGCCTGTGACGATACCGGGTGGCGTTTCGGCCGGTGCAGGCGAAAGCGAATATGTCGCTCTCGGCGCACTGACCGGAGGTGAGGAAGTCCAGTTTCCGAAGCGGTCAGGAAATGCAGTAGAATCAGGAGACGAGGAATTCTCATCGGACGGAATGAAAGGCACCGCTGGAGCGCCCACGTCGAATGCCGATATTTCGGGTTGGCCGGCAATGCGGCGAGCTAGATATCTCTCCGGCTTACCGCCCGCGGCCCCCTGAGTTCCTGCTGGCGGTAGCCAAGCAGGACGACCGTTGTTTTTCGAGCGCTTCTCCTGAGGTGAGGTATCCGGGTTCTCGAACCGTTTGTCGAACGAATCTGGGCGAACGTCGGCTGGAGACGAATTCGTTGGCACGAACGGCACTGCATCAAGAGGAGGCACGGCCATGTTAAGTGGATTTGTCAGGCGCTGGTCAAAACCTGGAACACGGACGGCATGTGATCTGCTCTTTGCCGGGTCAACCACGATGAGCCGATCAAAGATTTCAGGAAGCACAGTGCCTGGCCCAAGAAAGCCTGCCTGCTTCAAGGCTCCGGCTGCAAAAGAATTGCTGTTTTGGGAAGTTGGACGATACTCGTAACCGGTGGCGTTAACGCCATCGCCGAATCTTTTCATTTGATCCCATTGTGACTTGAGATCATCACCACTGGCAATCATCGTATGCGGCTTGTTCAGCGCGTCGGGGCCGACACCTTTACCTTCCTTCGCCCTCAACCGCCGAAACCGCGAATCTGTGTTATTTATGCCGCCATCTGGTCGACCTTCCTCAAGAGAAAACGCGACCAGCTTTTCGACGTTGTGATTGAACTTCCGTTCCGGTACCCCCTCAAGAGTATGGTGTTTGCCATGGGCGTCGATGTAGTTCAACACCACATGATGCGCGAAGACCGCCCCGTGATAAGGTAACGCGGTCGCATTAGTGTAGGTGAGAAAAATTCTTTCACGCATTGAATATCTCGCGATCCGTTTGATGAATGCTGTACGGCGCCAAGTCTTCCACACTCGAAGCAACGATCGACGGGCCGGCGTCCTATTGCTCGGGTGGAGGCGACGTGCAGGTTAAATCCCGATTATTGACCGGCCACGGATCCTGAATCAGGAGTCACCTTGGCGATGCCTACTGCGATAACGCGTTACCGTCAGTTGCCAACCACTCGACGGCGCCACTCGACGCGATGATCATGGAGATCAACGGAGTCACTGCAATGAGCCAAGCGCCCAGGATGCAGCAAGCATCCTGCAGGCCAAGAAACGTCGAGACGACTGCGTCGCTACTTGTTCACCCATCCAGCGCTGTGAGTGTCGGACTTTTTCTCCAAGGCGCTGTACGCGAACTCAACCTTGACGTCCTCGCTCCAGAAGCGAACCAGATATTCCTTCGCATGCGGATTGTAGGTTATTGGCTGGCAAAACCGTGATCTTGTGGCTTCCTGCAAAAGGAGATCAGTGTCGCAACCCTCAAGAGGAGAATATCGCTCATTGAGTTCGACGAAAGGCATGATCCAGTTTTTTTCTTTTGACAGCAACTGATCGATTTCAGCAAAATAGGACTTTGCTTTTTCCATGCATGAAGCGGCGCGAACGGTCGATGCTTGGACCATCAGCAGCAACGAAGCAACCAGAGAGAATGTGATCGAACGCAGTAGCGAGCTTGTCACCTTGCGATCAGCCATTTTGAAAGCCAGTCATGATGCGGACAACCTATTGAAGTTGACAAACAACCTTATCGATCGCGCGAGGATTTCTCGCGCATTCTCTTCCGATTCATCGCCGATTATTTCAGGATATTTTGTGCAGATGCGACAGACTACTCCATCTCACCAACTAGCTGCTGTCCTTAGGATGAACAATGACGCGCTCGATCCGATGGATGAATTCGATCGCACCGTCACCGCTGTTCTCCAGCGGTTGCGTGGCCTTGCCCCAGCCGCGATCGAGAATGGCGTTGGCGGCGGAGACGCGGGCGGCGGGGGTCGCATCCTTGCATCGCATGATGCCGGCGAGAACGCGGATTGCGGTCCTGGTATGGCTTCGCGCCAGGGAGCGAATTTCAACAAGAGTCTTGGCCACGCTAGGTTTCTCGCTGGGCCGGTCCGGCATGCTTGTCTGGCGCGACATCGAAAGGATCGACGGCAGGATCATGAACGGCAGAGCGGAAGGCAATTGTCGGAAAATCCGTTTGTGCGTCGTCGCGTCTGGGGCGCGGGATGAACTGAATGATTTCGGCGCTCACGAGAACTCCTCCGATACGGCGATGACAACGAGGCCGATGAGCGCGAGCGATTCAGATAGGCGGTCATCGGCTTCTCTCCGATAAAAAAACAAACGTGCGGCATGATCGCGGTGCAGGCGCAGATCATTTGGGGCGCGAACCTTATCCCGTCGGGGGCCGCGTGCGGCGCGTGACGATCCACGCCGCAGGCCGGCATGTTCGCGCATGCCGGCCAATTTGTGTGAAGAAGGGCTCGGACGACGGCACGCTCGCGACGCCCGGCGGGGGGCGTTGGGAGTTGCGGCGTCGATGTGCGGCCGCCGTCCGATTGGGGGATTTCAAACAAAAAGCCCGCGACGGATTTCTCCATGCGGGCTTTTGCAATTTTCGCGATGATGGCGTTATGCCGGTGATTTGCCCGACATGTCAAATCGTTTTCCGGTGGGGTGAACAAATTGCGGAAAATTCGACGAAGCGGTTTCGATAAATTGAAACCGCCCTGGCCGACAGTCTTGCGAAATGAAAAGCCCGCCACCGTTTCCGGCGCGGGCTCTACAATATCGGTGATGGTGTCAATGTGCACCTGATTTGCCCGACGCGTCAAGTACCGGAGCAAACCAGATTCAGATTGAGCACTGCGACATCGAAACGAAATCGTTGGGCCATCGATGGCGCAACCCGCGGCCCAACAGAGCGCAAGGAGGCCGTCGAATGTTTTTCGTTGCTGCCGTGCTCGCGATTCTGTCAGGCTTGTTCTATGCGGCGGCCCGTCACGAGATCGGCTCGCTGGGTGTAACGATGTGCCAATATGGCAGCCCGTTTTGCGACAGTCCGTTTCTCGTGCTGGTCGCTTTCTCGTGCTGGTCGCTGCCGGGTTGGCTGCGTGCTGGGGCGCATTCGTCAGCGTGCGCTGACGCGGTCGTTCGAAGCCCGCGAATTTCTGTGATGATGCCGTTATGCCGGTGATTTGCCCGACGTGTCAAACGCTGCGTTCTACGGAGGCGTCGGGTTAACCGGGTGAACGGGCTTTGGCGCGGGTGGCTCAGGCTCCACCTGCAGCTTCTGTTCGGTCGGCATTACCTGTGCACCGGCTGCCCGGGCAGCCTCGCCCGTGGAGCTGTAACTCGCCATGAAGGCTGGCTGTACCTTCGGCTTGTTCCAAGGCCCATGATCGACGATCAGCATGCCAAGTACGCCGAGAACCGCGACCGCAATTGCAACCTTCAACGGCGCACCACCATGTCGATTCAAACGATCTTCCGCTAAATGCCTTGCCATTTGAAAATCCGCAGTGATTTCCTCTGACGAAATTAAGTCCCCACGACGACGAAGGTTCCTCATCGATCCAACAGCGATGACTTCGGGAACAAATGTCCTGCCTGCGTATTGTCAGGACATCAGCCGTTGGCCGGCTAATGCCGAGCGACTGAGTGAGTAACAGAACGTGAAAATCGAACCCTCAGACCCATCGCAACCCGGCATGGCAGAGCGCGCCATCGACACGGCAACCGATGTATCGCGCACGCTGACGGAAGTGTCCGCCGCGCTGCAGGCCGCTGTCGGTCGCCTCAGCGACGCAATCTCGGCGGCACGGCGTCCGGGAATGCCGCTCGCAACCATCAGCGCGATTACCCGCGAGGCGCCGCTGGCCAGTCTGTTCGTCGCCTTTCTGTTCGGTGTCGCGATCGCACGCCGCCGCTAGCGGCGCTTCCTTAGAGCTTGCCTTTCGTCGAGTCTTTCGCGGCCGATATGACGCCGCCAGTGATCTGACGCATATGTTCACCGGCATTGGTGAACTGGCTGCGCAGGAATTCGGACTGGATCCGCATCGCTTCCTGGAGGTCGGTCGCGTGAACCAGCTTTCGAGCATGCTCGAACGCAGCCTTCATATTCTGCTCGGTAAACGACAGCGCCTGCCTGGAAATTTCCGTACCCGCGCCGGGCATCGACGTCATGGACTTTCCGGCGGCATCGAAGAACATGCCGAACGCCTTTTCCGCCTGATCGATGGTTTTCTCGGCCAGATCGCGCAATTCAGCCGGGACTTCGAGTTTCGGTTCAGTCATGGTCGCTTCTCCAATGTCGACTTTGGCAGGTTAGCATAATTCCCGGCCGCGTCTGTGTTGTATTGGGTCGCCCCAGGGGGCACGGACTTTGGGCGGTCGGCGTGCCCACTGGCCACAATCGCAAGGAATGATTTCCTTGCCAGCAGTCCGTAACCGTACGGGCGCGGCACCCGATTCCAATGGTGGCAACAGTGTGGCATAGTGATTCGGGTTAGGGGATCGACTGTTCGTGGCGTTGCGTCTCTGGTTTTGAGTCTCTCTTGGGACAGGGGATAAGATGCTACAAACATTTCGGCCGACACCAACCTGCACGCGGTTTCAAACCAGCATAGAAATGCCTTGCATGAAATGCGGCGCGCAGATGCGGCTGGCGATGATCGAGCCGCGCGACCAGAATTACGACGTGTTGACCTACCGCTGCACGCCTTGCGACTCCGGCGAGAGCTTCCTGAAGGCGCGCTGATCACGCCCCGTTCAGCACGGCGATTCCAGCCGGCGTCAGCACAAGCCCCTCGTCACGCACTTCGACCAGGCCGAGGCCTGTCAATGTCCTCAGATCTTCCTCGCTGACCGGTGACATTTTCAGCCGGCGAGCCTGAATATCCCGCAACGTCCAGCGAAGATCGATTGCCTTCTCAAGGCTGAATTGAGCGAAAGGATCTTCTGCCATTCGCTTGCGACTACTGGGCCATGGAAATCAGACTCGTGTTTCGCGGCGCCGCCCTGGGCGCAGCTGATAATGCGGAGATGCCCGTCAGGTTCCCTGGACAAGCGAACAACTCCGGAAATAACAGGACTGGTTCAGGCGAAAGTCCCGGCGCGCCGCCCTTCTCAATAGCGATAGGGTTCGATATCCAGCAGGGGAAAGGCGCTGAACACGCTCGGCGGATTCGCCGCAGTCGCCGCATGCAGGTAGGATTTGTCGAGTTCGGCAAGACTAGTGACGCCGAGCAGCCCGAGACAGCGGATAACCTCGTCTTCCAGCAGCTCCAGCATCCGCCCGATGCCGGCTTCGCCCGCGGCTGCGAGCGCCCAGCATTGCAGGCGGCCGATGCCAACCAGATCAGCCCCGGAGGCGATCGCCTTCACGATGTCGGTGCCGCGGCAGAACGAACCGTCGACCATGATCTTGGCACGGCCGGCAACGGCGCCGACGATTTCCGGCAAGACGTGCATCGCGCCGCGTCCATGGTCGAGCTGGCGGCCGCCATGGTTCGACACATAGATCCAATCCACGCCATGATCGAGCGCGATGGCTGCATCTTCCGCCGTCGCGATACCCTTGATCACCAGCGGAATTTTATACTTGTCCTTGATCAGCTTCACGGTGCGCCATTCCAGCCCCTTCTGGAAGTCGCCGCCGGTGGCCCGGATACGGCTTTCCCGCACATACCGCTTGGCGATATCGCGTTCGCGCCGGCTGTAATGCGCCGTATCGACCGTCAGGCAGAACGCGGCATAGCCGTTATCAATCGTACGGCTGACAACGTCTTCGACGAAGGCGTCGTCACCGCGGACATAGAGTTGGTAAATGCGCAGCGCATCGGGGGCGGCCTTGGCGGTGGCCTCAAGTCCCGGTTCGGACACTGAACTCAGCATGTGGGCGGCGCCGAACTGACCGGCTCCCCGCGCGACGGCGGCGCCTGAATCGGGATCGAAAATCTCGAGCGCGCCGACCGGCGCAATCGTGACCGGCAAACGCAAGCGGCGACCGAATACCTCGGTGGAGGCGTCGACCTGCGCGACGTTCCGCAGCACCCGGGGCCGGAATGCAATTTCGTCGAGCGCCATGCGGTTGCGGCGCATGGTGGTCTCCGTCTCCGAGGCGCCGACAATATAGTCCCATGCGTTCTGGTTGAGCCGGGAGCGGGCTTTTCGGATGAATTCGTGGAGGTTCTGGAATTCTTCTCCGCTGGCGCCAAGTTCGACATTCCTCGACGGCCGAAGGGGGGTCCCCTCATTCATGCTGTTTCTCTCCCGTTTGGCGGCACATTAGCCGCAGACAAACGGAAAAAGCTACCGCTTTGAAACGGGTTAGGCGTCGTGCAAATGCAGGGATGTTATTCGTTTGCGAGATACTTCAAACCAGATCAGCGCCGTTCAGGCCGTATTGCCCGCCCTTCCCGAAAGCCCCGGCCTCGGCCAGAGCCGCGATACGTCGCTCATCGTAGCCGAGGGTCTTTCGGAGCACTTCCCTGGTGTGCTCGCCGAGCAGCGGCGCCGCCACGGGATCGACGGTTGGCGTCAAGCTCATGTGCAGCGGCGTTTCAATATTCGGGACGGCGCCTGCGGTCGGATGCGGAATCCGGCTGAGACGATGGCGGTCGCGCACTTCCGGCGCGTTGAAGCCTTCCTCGACGGTGCGCAGATAGCCAACCGGTATGTTGGCCTTCTTCATCTTCGCCATCCAATGCTCAAGGCTGTCGCTGGCAAAGATACCGGCGATGATGGCGCGCAGCTTTTCCTTGTTGGCGGTCCGGTTTTTCCTGTGGGCGAACTCGGGATCGGTGACGAGGTCCGGCCGATCGAGCACGTCCACCACCAGCCGGCGATACAGGCGGTCGTTGGCGCAGGCCATGTAAAGAGGCCCATCGGATGCCTGATAGACACCGACGGTGGGCGAGCCGTTCGGCGAATTTCCGAAGCGGCCCGGGTTCGCCCCGCTGATCAGATAGGCCATGCCATAGAAACCGGTCATCGACACCGCGGTGTCGATCAGCGCCACCTCGACTTGCTGGCCGCGGCCGAGCCGGTCGCGGGCGATCAGCGCCAGCAGGATCGCATTGCATGCCGACATGCCCGTCGCCATGTCGACGATCGGCGGACCGGTCCGCACCGGCTCCCCATCCGGAAACCCGTTCAGCGACATGAAGCCGCTTTCGGCCTGCGTGATCGGATCAAACCCCGGACGCAAGGCAAACTCGCCCTTGCGGCCATAGGCCGAGATCGAGCAGTAGATCAGCTTCGGATTGGTCGGCGCGACGGAGGCATAGTCGAGACCGAATTTCTTCATCACGCCGCCGGAGAAATTCTCCACGACGACATCCGCCTTAGCGATCAGTTCGCGCGCGACTTCGAGTGCCGCCGGATTGTTGAAATCGAGCGTGATGCCGCGCTTGTTGCGATTGAGGCTGAGAAAGGCTGCGCTCTCGCCGCCGATTTCCGCGTGTTCATAATGGCGGGTATCGTCACCCCCATCAGGGTTTTCGATCTTGATCACTTCGGCGCCGAAATCGGCCAGCGTTTGCGTGCAGGCCGGGCCGGCCACGACCCGGGTGAAGTCCACGACCAGCAGACCGTCCAGCGCAGTCGGTTCGGCCTTTGCACGCGGCGTTCGCTCCGGCAATTGCGGCTTGGCAGTCATCTCCGGCATTTCCTCTTGTTATTCTGCCTGGCGAAACGAAGGCTTTCGCCGCGACTTCAAGGCTTTCTTACCGGAACCAGACGGGTAACGCCAAACCCCGATTTTGCAGGGCGGGACATGCCGCTGACATAGCTCTTAGGACGGCACACGGGGTCGCCGCACTGCCCTCGCCTCCAAGCTGCAGGTCTGGACGCGACCGTGACGGCCCCAAAAAACGCCGCCCGCCCCGGGCGGCCGGGAGTCGAGCGGCGCCACATCGATAAGCTGCCGCCGCGAACAACGTTCGCCGCGCCGTTGCTTCGATGCAAGCCTGCTTTTTCCTACTCGATGATCACCTCACCGGACCCGCCAAGCTCGGCGGGAAAATCTTTCAGTTTGGGCAGCCCATCCTGCATCGGCAGCACCGTCTCGGCGTAGTTGACGTGCACACCGGGCGTGAAGGGCAGTGTCGGGAGGGTCGCGGCGAAGACATCGACCAGCCCGAGCGTCGGGTGATTGGTCATCAGGTGACCGCCGCACTCCGCGCAGTACTTGCGCTGGCTCATCGGCGTCTTCTCGAACGTTGCGACATGTTGCGCCCCGGCCGTGATTCGCACCGCTTCCGGCTTCCACAGGGTGAACGCGTTTACCGGCCCGCCGGACCACGAACGACAGGAACGGCAATGGCAATAACCCATTCCTTCCGGCGCACCCGTGACCTGGACCTCGACCGCACCGCAAAAACAGCTTCCAGTATGCTTCATGATTCTTCAGTCTCCTTCCAGACGATTGAGAGTTTGGTCAGTTCAGCTTGCGCCAGGGGAACAGCGGGAACAGCATCGAAACGTGCTTCCGATAACGGCGATACTCGTCACCGAACATGCCGACGAGGTCGCGCTCCTCGAGCATGATCCCGACGAAGATGTAGGCCGTGGTCACCGCCGCGAACAGCAGATGCCCGGCACTCATCGTCGGAGCCGCCCAGAAGGCGATGATGAAGCCGAGATAGATCGGATGCCGGACAAAACGGTAGAGGAACGGCGTCCGGAAGACCGGCGCCGGCATATTGCGGCCCGCGAGATTGCTGGCGACCTGATGTAACCCGAACAGCTCGAAATGATTGAGCATGAAGGTACTCGTGAACACGATCACCCAGCCGATGAACGATAGTGTGGCAATCACCATGGCCATTTCGGGCTCCTGGACATTCCAGATCACAGCCGGCATTGGACGCCATTGCCAGAAGAGTAGCACAAGCGCCAGGCTTGCGCACAGCACATAGGTGCTGCGCTCGACAGACCTCGGAATAAACCGCGTACACCAGTGTTTGAAAGATTTACGCGCCATGACGCTATGTTGAATGGCAAATAACGACATCAGCGCGAGATCGACGATAATTGCCTCGAATATCCCCGATTTCGCGCCGGTATCGATCGCCTTCGGCACGATGAGCCCCGATACGAAGCCGATGGCGTACAGAATCGTGAACAGAAATGTGAGATAGGCCACACCGCCGAACAGAAATGCAGTGAATCTTAATATGCGATTGCCCGGCATCGCCGGACTAATGGCTTGGGTTTCCGTCATGAAATTGGCTCCGCTACGGGAAGTGGGATTGCAGCTCCCAGCTTGGCAGGATGCACAGAGTATGGCGCCAGGACTTTGCCGGACGCTTGATCTCTTCATGAGACGGACTTGATTGTTTCTTGAGAAAGAATGCGATGGGGCACGTGAAATTCAACTTCGACAACCACATCCTTGATACCGATCTTCGAGAGCTGCGCCGTGGCGGCGAGATGATTGCGATGCAGCCGCAAGTGTTCGACTTGCTGGTTCACCTGTTGAAATGCCGCGACCGCGTCGTCAGCAGGGATGATCTCATTGCGCTGGTATGGGGAGGACGGATCGTCTCGGACTCGACGCTGGACAGCCGGATCAACGCCGCCCGAAACGCGATCGGCGACAACGGCAAGGAACAGCGGCTCATTCGCACCATTCCGCGAAAAGGGGTTCGCTTTGTCGGCGCCGTGAACGGGCCATGCGACGCGCAGGCCGCTTCACAGGCAGAGGCAAAAATGCGTTCGGGACTGACGCTGCCCGATCGGCCGGCAATAGCCGTACTGCCATTCGACAATATGAGCGGCGACCGCGAGCAGGAGTATTTCTCCGACGGTATCAGCGAGGACATCATCACCGCGCTGTCGAAATTGCGCTGGTTCTTTGTGATCGCGCGCAACTCGTCGTTCACCTACAAGGGCAAGGCGGTCCATATGAAGCAGATCGCCGCCGAGCTCGGGGTACGCTATGTGGTCGAAGGCAGTGTGAGAAGGAGCGGCGACCGCGTACGCATTACGGCGCAGCTCAACGACACCGCAATGGGCAGTCATATCTGGGCGGAGCGTTACGACCGCGACCTCACCGACGTTTTCGCCGTGCAGGACGAGATTACCGACGCCATCGTCACGGCGATCGAGCCGCAGATCTACGCAGCGGAGAACTTTCGCAGCCGGCGCAAGCCGCCCAACAGCGTGGACGCCTGGGACCTGGTGATGCGGGCACTGTCGCATCACTGGCGGGTGACGCGTCCCGACAGCCTCGCCGCGCAGGCGCTGCTGGAACGCGCGATTGCGGTCGATCCGAACTACGGCCAGGCATTGGCCCTGTTCGCGACTAACCATATGTTCGGCGTGCATCTGGGCTGGACTGATCTTGCAACTGCAGCGCCCGTCGCCGAGCAAGCGGCATTGGCGGCGATTGCCGCCGACAGCGAGGATGCTTGGGCGCATACAGCGCTCGGCAGCGTGTATTTCTCGACGCGCCGGCTCGACCGTTCGCTGGCTGAGTTCGAACTGGCGCTGCAGCTCAACCCGAATTTCTCCCTGGCGCAGGGGTACTATTCCCTGGCCCTGTCCTATAGCGGACGCTGGGAGGACGCCTTTGCGGCGACGCAACGCGCCATCCGCCAGAGCCCGCGCGATCCCTCTTCCGCGATCTATTACGGCGTTGCCGCCTACGCCCAGTTCGTCGGCAGGAACTATCAGGAAGCGATTGCACTGGCGCGCGAGGCGACTCGTCAGCGCGGCGACCTCACCGGCGCCTATCGGGTGCTGACGGTCGCAGCCGGCATGACCGGCCAGATCGAACTCGCCCGAACTGCACTTCACGAGTTGCGTCGGACCCAGCCCAATATTTCGCTCGCCTGGATCGCGACGCAGTTACCCTGGAAGCACGACGCCGATCGCGAGCACTATCTCGAAGGCTTTCGCCGCGCCGGGCTGGAATGAGCCGCGGCGACAGGTCCTGGATTACTGCTGCTGCTTTTCCCAGAACGACAGCAATCCCTGCGAGGCAGAACCGCCGATCACACAGGGAATGCCGACCGCGACCTGCCCCAGCGCCGCCGCAGAGACGCAACCGAGCGCGACCGCGCCGACCCCGACCTGACCCCAGAAGCTGAGGTCGCGGCGGCTATCGGAGCCCTTGATCTTGAGTTCATCCACGGCGGCGAGCGCATCCTTGCGCAGGGCTGCGATTTGCACCGTGTCCGCCGCCTCGACCACTTCGGCCAGCGGCGCCTTGACCGCCGCCGGCTGTCTGGCAAGTTCGCCGCGGAGATAGTCGCGCAAGCTGGCATCGCGGATCGCATAACTCGCCAGTGTGTAGCGCGCCATGCTTCCGACCGTCAGCTTGTCGATCGTGTCGCGGCTCTTGCTCCACGGCAGCATCTGGATGATGCGCTGGATCGGGGCATGCGAGCCGGTCGCAAAATAGTAGCCCCAAAGCGTATCCAGCAAATCCTGGTTGCTCGCGAATGTCAGTGTCGTGTTCAGCTTCCGCTCGTCCTTGGCGAACGGATTTTTGGTAAAGGCGCCGCGCACCTTGTCCATCATGCCGGGTTTTACCTCTTCCAGCGGGATGTCAGTCAAGGTCGGCAGCTTGCCCGCGAGATAGCTATCGACCATGACCCGCCGGCCCGGCATTCGTGGCGCTACCCGGCGCAGAACGTTTCTCCAGTCAGGCAACCCCGAATAGGCGATGGCGCGAACGATCACCCATTCGTCTTCCGGTCGGACTGGAAAGAAACTTGCAATGAGCTGCTCGGCCCTTGGCAGGGTTTGAGCCGATCGCACCTGCGATAAAGCCGAGATAGATGCCGGCATTCTCCGGTTCCTTGAACGTCTGCGAATGAAACAGCACGCGCACGGCTGCCGGGACATGGGCATAGTCCGGCTTCGCCCGGTAATTATAGATCCATTGCTGGACCACGCCGAGCGAAGCACGCGGATCGACCTCCGGCGTCTTCTCTGCATGCGCGGGCTGAATCAGCATGAGCGCGGCGGCAACGAAAGCTGCATAACGCATGTGATGCTCCTGCGAGCGTAGACGCATGCGGCGGTTCTGGCGCAAGCGTCTTGGGCTCCGTCGATGGCGAAGCATGAAGCGGGCATTGCGACAATTCTGAGAAAGCGCCCATTAAGAAAAGATGTTAAAATTGTGGCGAATGGCGATAACTTGGCCCGCAACTCACCTTATCCAAGACATTTTTTTGCCCCGCGCAGGCAATTCGATCGCAGCCGGTCAACAGGAGTCCGGCGGGACGTGGAGATCAGACGCATCACGCGACACGACCGATCGTCCCGATCGGGGCTAGCCATTGGTCGGCTTGCCGGCACCTTCGGATTGATTTTCGCAACATCGGTCGCAGCCGAAACCGCCCCGCCATCGCAACCATCGATCATCGTCGAAGGTAACCGCCGCGTCGATGCCGAGACAGTACGCTCGTACTTTCACGGAACGCCCGACGGGCTTTTCGACGACGCCGCACGTGACGCGGCCTTGAAAGCGCTGATCGCAACCGGCCTGTTCGACAAGGTTTCCATCGAGCGCGCCGGCGATCGGCTTGTGGTGCACCTGTCCGAAGCGCCTGTGCTCGACCGCGTCGCATTCGAAGGCAACAAGAAGGTCAAGGATACCGACCTTGTCGCGGCGATCGAATCGAAGCCGCGCGGCTCGCTGCAACGCGCCACTGTGCAAGCCGACGTCGGCCGCATCATCGAGGCCTACCGGCGTGCCGGCCGTGCCGAGGTCCGCGTCGATCCGCAAATCATTGACCGCGGCAATGGCCGGGTCGATCTCGTCTACGCCATAGCGGAGGGAGCAAAAACTCCGGTGCGACAGATCGACTTCACGGGCAACAAGGCCTTCGGCAAACGCCAGCTCAGCGCCGTGATCAAGACCTCCGCCACCCATATGCTGAGCTTTCTGACTGGCGGTAACGTCTACGATCCCGACCGCGTCGCGCAAGACCAGGAACAGCTGCGGCTCTATTACCGCAGCAAGGGTTATGCCGATGTCAGCATCTCCTCGGCAAAGGCGGAATATGATCCGACGGCAAAGGGTTTTACGCTGCGCTTCGCAATCGACGAAGGCCCGCTCTATCGCTTCCGGGAGGTCAGCGTCGGATGCAACGTCCCGGGCATGGATTGCGACAAGCTTCGCGCCCTCCCCACTGCCCACCCAGGCGCGGTGTTCGACGGCAACGCTCTGGACAAGAGCACCGAGTTGCTGGCGATCGAAATGGCAAAGCTCGGCTATCCCTTTGCCCAGGCGACCCCTCACCTCACGCACGATGCCACCGCGCAACGTATCGACGTCGCCTTCGTGATCGAACAGGGGCCTCGCACCTATGTCGAACGGATCGAAATCCATGGCAACACGCGCACCCGCGAATACGTGATCCGGCGCGAATTCGACATCGCGGAAGGCGACGCTTACAACAAGACGCTGATAGACCGGGCCGAACGACGCTTGAAGAATTTGAACTACTTTAAATCGGTGAAAATATCGAACAGGCCGGGCTCGGCATCGGATCATGTCATCCTCGATGTCGAGGCGGTTGACCAGGCGACCGGCGATTTCAACGTCGCCGGCGGTTACTCGACCACCGATGGCGCGCTCGTCGAGGTCAAGGTCGGCGATCGCAATTTCTATGGCACGGGCAAGAACGTCCAGGCGGCCTTCACCTACGGCCAATATGCGCGCGGGATCGATCTGGCTGCGTCCGAACCCTATTTTCTCGGCACCAAGGTCGCGGCAGGCATCGAACTCTTCGGCCGCCAAAGCGACGCCAACAGCTACCAATCCTACGGCACCACCACCTACGGCGCGAGACTGCAGCTGGGGACGCCGATCAACGAGCAACTCGGCGTGCAGTGGCGCTACTCGATCTACAACCAGAACGTCACGCTTTCGCCGAACGCTTCGGGCCTGACGCCTTCGCTGGCCGTTCGGCAGGCAGCCGCCGCCGGTCCGACCTGGGTCTCCGCCCCGGGCAGTACGACGACCTACAGCACGCTGGACAACGCAAAGAGCCCGACCAGCGGAATCAAGTCGCAGCTCAGCCAGGATCTGGCGGGACTTGGCGGCGACGTGAAATTCCTGAAGACGACGGAAGACGTGCGCTACTACAAATCGATCAACAGCGACCTGGTTGGCATGGTTCGCGCCCAGGGCGGCTATGTGACCGGTTGGGGCGGCCAGCAGGTGCCGCTGATGAACAATTTCTTTGGCGGCCCGACCATGGTGCGTGGATTTGCCCCCAACGGATTCGGCCCACGCGACCTGACGGCGGGCACCACGATGGATAATGTCGGCGGCAGCGCATATTGGGCAACGACCGCCGAACTGCAGAGCGCGATCCCCGGCGTGCCCAATGAATACGGCCTCAGGGCCACGGCCTTCGTCGACACCGGCAGCGTATTTCGCTACAGCGGATCGACCGCATCTCTTCAGGTGGCCAACAAGAACATCGTTCGCTCGTCGGTCGGCGCAGGCCTGACCTGGGCCTCGCCGTTCGGCGCATTGACCGTCGACTACGCCATACCGCTAAGCAAGGCTGCCTACGACGTAGTGCAGCCGCTGCGATTCAGCGCGGGTGGGTTTTGACGGGGACAGGATGCTCCGTCGCGAATCCATACAACAGCGCAAGCCGATCGAGGCATTCGCGGAATCGTCTTGAAAAATAGTCGCTCCAGCGTTTGGTACACAGGCCCCTCCGCTGGCCGATCTGCTCCATGGTCAGACCCTGGACCAGGACGTCATGCACCAGCGCCGAGCCGTCCGCGCCCAGCTCGCGTTCGGCCCGGTTCAACCGCAGCACAGCCTTGCGCTGGCCCTCGGTGATCGGTTCGCGGCTCTGCCCGCCATCGACATATTCCCGGGTCGGATCGACCGCGCGCGGCCCGCGCTCGGCCTTCTCCCAGTCGCTCTGGAACGCACGCCCGGCCTGATACTGCGCCTCGTCGATCTGGCGGTGGGAATGCAGGCGAGCGAGCGGATCATTGCGGATCGAACGCAGGGCAATGATCTTCTCGCCCGGCTCCACCGCCAGGGGATTATCGACCTCGACGGTAGCGACTTCGGCATTGCGTAACAAATCGCGGGACCTTCGGTCATGTGCCTTGGCGGGATTGTACGGCTTTCGGCGTTTGGCTTTCGGCATCTGAATGGACTCCATGAAAACAGGGGAATTCGGTTTCGACCGGAAAATCTATTCGATTGATGCGTCCGCTATCTCTTCGTGCAGCAGTTCGGACAATTCGTCCCGGCGGCCGCAGCCCACCGGCTGAAGCCCGATCAGCGCTTGCAGATGAGCGATCCGATGGCGGCGCGGCAGCCGTTTCAGCCTGTCGGCCACCCATGTGACAGCAGTGTTCTTCATGCTGCCTCCACCACGCGCAGTGAAACCGTGCTCGCCGAGCGCTCAGCCGGCACTACCGGATCGCGACACAAATGAAAATGTGGCGTGCAATAGCTCGAACCCGGGCGGCGCGGATGACCGCAGAAAGTGATGGTCTCGCCCTCCTCATCGCCGCCGTAGGGATAGCGGCAGTCGCCGCGCTCCAGCTCGATCAGGGAGAGATGCAGCGGTTCGATCGCCACACAGCGCAGCTTGACCGGCTTGATCTCCTTGAACACCGGTGCCGTCGGCCAGGGAAGCGCAGACGCCTTGAAATCGCTGGCACGCGGCACTCCGATGTCGCGCAAATCTGCAGGCTTGGCGGGCATCGACGGTTTGGGGCGCTCGTCCGCCGTCAGCCCCAGGCGCCGGGCGCGCCCGAGCGCGGCACTGCGGGAGTAAGACGTGTTGAACCGAGAATTGATCGCTTGCGCGGCCTCCGAATAGGACATGCCTTTGGCAATAAAGTCCCGCAGCGCGTCCGAGTGCTCGGGCGCCCAGTTCGACAGTTCCATTTGTTGTCCTTGCACTTGTCAACGCCGCCCGACGCCGGACCATCAATTTCTGATATTCCGAAATAAAAGTCAAGCTTGATTTCGGATAATCGGAACTGCTATCGTTTCTGAAATTCGAAAAGGTCTGACCATGCTGGACATCAGGTTGATCGAACGGGGCCTGGAGAAGCCGGGCAAGACCAAGGGTGGATTGGCCACCGCGATGGGCGTCCGCCCTGGCGCGGTTTCCGAGATCCTGTCCGGGATACGCCTGATCAAGGCGTCCGAAATCGCGCCGATCATGGAGTATCTCGAACTGAACTCGGTGCCGATCATGGGCCGCGTCGGCGCCGGCGCCTCGATCGAGCCGGAGCACGAGCAGGTGCCGCCGGAAGGCCTTGGCGAGGTCGAACTGCCCTTCCCGATCGCCGAAGAGACCATCGCCTTCGAGGTCTCCGGCGATTCCATGCTGCCCAAGTACGAAAATGGCGATATTATTGTCGTCTACCGTGAGCAACGCCATCCGCTGTCGAGTTTCTACGGCGAGGAAGCCGCCGTTCGCCTGAAGACCGGCGAGCGTTATCTGAAGACGATCGAGCGAGGAAAATCTTCGACCTCGGTCAATCTCACGAGCTTCAATGCCAAGCCGATCACCGGCGTAAAGCTGGAATGGATCGGCGAGATCTGCGTCACCCTGCCCAGGGGCCAGATTGAGCGATTGCGTAACAAGGCGGCGGCCCGGACACGCAAGGCGACGAGGGGTACGGGCGGCCGCACGCCGGATAAATAGCAATCGCCGTCGCTTTTCTCGAATCAACCGATTCTGTCGATGCCCGCGATTGCACTATCCGCCGCGGTACGATTTCTGTTTTTCCGAATTTTACTTGACTATTTTCCGATTTTCAGAAATACTGCCTATCGTCGATTCCGGCGCACGGGATGAGGTCAGATCGCCAGCATGCAGTATTTCGTCGTGATGATCGACTACGGCCGCCGCGGTCGCGAGGCCATCGTCGACCCGGAAATCACAAGGCGCGAGGTCATCTCCCGCATCGCGTCGGGTGAATACAGCAATATCAGCTTCATCCATGAGATCGCAGATTGCTCGGTCGAGGATATTACCGCCGAGATTCTCAACGAGGCCCTGCCCGAGATCGGCGCGGCGGGCGCCGACCTGCAAGCCAGCCAGTTCGATCACATCCGCGACTTGCGCAAACACGAGCGGGCGTGACCATGTTCGACCGCGCCGCGCTATTCCCTCAAAACATTGTGATTGTTGGGCAGACTTGAATCGCCGACAACTTGCTTAATTATTCTTCACGTAAAGTCTATTCCGGCTGAGCGGACAGTCGCGCTAGACTCGCGATTCGATTCCTCCGACGTGCAAAGTTCTTAACCCACAATGTATCCGTCAATGAAGGCTGAGCTCGCTGCGCGCGACGGCGATCTCCGACTCTGTCTCCTGCTCGGCATCGCGGCCTGGTTTCTCTTTCTGGATCACGTCCCGCACAACGCGGTCAGCCTGCTGACCATGCGCAATTTCGGATTCAGCGGCGCCACCGACCTGTTCGTGTTCGTCGGCGGCTATACCGCCGCGATCCTCTATGGAAGGATGATGCTGGAGCGGGGCTTCGTCGTGACGGCAACCCGCATCTTCAAGCGGCTGTGGCAGCTTTACGCGGCCTATATCGTCCTATTCGTGATCTATATCGATCTGATCGGATATGTCGCGCGCAGGTCGCGTGCATCCGAGCTCATTGGCGACTTCAACGTCACGGGGATCGTCGACCATACGATCCGGACGCTGATTCACGGGCTGTTGCTGCAAGCCAAGCCGCTCAACCTCGAAGTGCTGCAACTATTCATCGTGCTGATGGCGATCTTCCCGTTCGTTTTGTTCGGCATGGTGCGCCGGCCGAATGTCACCATGGCGGGGTCGGTCGGTCTCTATTTCGCTGCCCGTCAGTTCGACTGGAACCTGTCTTCGTTTCCGGATGGACGGTGGCATCTCAACCCGTTCTGCTGGCAACTCCTGTTTGTGCTCGGCGGCTGGCTGGCATTGAGCGGTATGAATCAAATGCGCACCCTGCGTACGCTTCAGGAGCTTCTGGTCCTGCGCGTCGCAGCATGGCTGTACCTGCTCTTCGCGCTGGCAGTGACGGTGGCAGGGAAGTTTCCCCAGGCCGGCGGCATCGTCCCGGATCTCCTGCGTGACGCCTTTCTTCCCAACGACAAGGGAAACCTTGCCCCTCACAGGGTGGTTCACTTTCTCGCCCTGGCTTTTCTGTTTGCCTACATGGTGCCGCGCGACTGGTCCGGATTTCGCTGGCAGATGTTGCAGCCGGCCATCAAATGCGGCCAGGAGTGGCTGGCGGTGTTTTGCGCCGGGGTGTTTCTTTCGTTTGCCGGACACCTTGTCCTGATCACGGGCCCGGATTCGCTCGCCATGCATGTACTGGTCAGCTTTGCCGGGATTTTGATCATGACGGGCGTGGCCTACTATGTGTCGTGGTCCAAACGGCAAGATCACAAGCCCGCATTCCGGACCCAGGCAATGACAGGGCTACCGGAGGAAGGCCGGTTCGCCAAATAATTCGCGCCGGTTTTTCCCCGCGCCCCGTATCGCCCCCTCAATCCAGGGGGAAAGCCCCTTTCAGCCGCATCTCACTGTCGCCCAACATCGCGGCGTCGAGCTTTCCCTCGGCCGACGCAACCACGGCGCAGCTAAAGATGCGATAGAACTGCGCCCCGTCGAAGGCAACCAGCAGCAGATCGACACCGGCATTGAGCGCCTCGACCACCGCCGTACAGACATTGCGTTGATAGATCGCCCCCATCACGAGGTCGTCGGTCATGACGACGCCTTGATAATTCCATTTCTTGCGAACGATGCCGTCGACGACCCGTTTGGAATGCGACGCCGCACGGTCCGGATCAACTGAGGCCAGCGTCACATGCCCGATCATCAGTTGGGCTTTCGAATTCGCGAGCACCTTCCTGAAGGGAATCCAGTCCGACGCTTCGAGTTCGTCCAGTGGCGTATCCAGCTCGGCGCTGAAATGATGGGTATCGGTTCGCACGCGTCCGAGCCCTGGAAAATGCTTAACCGTCGCGCCGACGCCTGACGCTTCCAGCCCGTTGACGTAGGCCCGCGCGATATCGGCGACGACAGCCGGATCATCGGAAATCGCGCGGTAGCGGATCAGCGTATTGAAATCGAGCCGGTTGCGCTTCATCTCGGGGCGCAAGTCCAGCACCGGCGCAAGGTTCAGGTTGACGCCAAGCGCCGCCAGCTCTTGCCCGTGCGTACGCCCGAACGCCTCCGCCTTCTCGGCGCGGACGTCCGGAGCAAGGCCTGCAAGGGTCGATAGCGCCGGCAACTTGGTCAAGGGCGGCGCCAGATGCGATACGATGCCGCCTTCCTGGTCGGCGGCGACGATCAGGGGCGGCAGGCCGGCCGCTCGCCGCTTTTCCTGCAGCGCCGAGATCTCTTCCTTCAGACGCGCCGCCGACGATCCCACGACGTTGTGCCTGGTGATATAGACGCCGGAGATCAGGCCCTTCTCCGCCAGAACGGCGACCTCCGGGAATGACGAGTACCCCACGATGAAGTGTCGCCCAAGGCTTCGCGCCTGTGCGGCATCGGTTTGCAAGACGTTCCGCTTGCGCCATTCAAACGAAGCATGCGCCCCAAGCATCGCCGGCGATGGCAGGCACCACAACAGAATGAGCAACCGTCCGGCGATGCCCCGCCTCCAATAGCCGCGGTGGATGAGGAGGACGACGGTGATGACGCTCGCTGCCGCTAGAACAATGTTTCCCGGCCCCCGCAGCGAAATCAGATAGGGGTCGTTCTTGTTGACGGCTGCGAAAATGAAGACTGGTCCGGCGAGCCAGACGAGGATGATGCCGATACGCTTGAGGAGTTGCATGGAGCAGATGGGGCTTGCGGAGACGGGACGAGACGATTGCCCGTATCAAACTTGCCCGGCATGCGCGAGCGCATAAGCGCGTCTGCACGGAAACTGCATAAGAATCCTGAACTCTTGCTGAGGGTGCTCCAAGCAACTGCACGACGGCGTCGGATAGTTCGGCCTGCAAATCAGGGGCGATCATCGAATGCCTGTTCCCACACGACTAGCTAACGACGGTTGGTGGCTATGCCAGCCTCCCACCACGAAGCTGGTTTGCAGTTTTCCTCTTCAGACAGGTAGCGCAAGAATGGCCGATTTCACTGCGCCGGCGTTCAATGCCGGCTCCGTTCAGCAAGGCACCTTTCCCGTCAAAGCAGCAATTGTTCTCGCGCTGGCGGCGCTGGCCGACGGGTTGTTCTACGGACACGTCATCGGAATATCGGCCGCCATCTTTGCGGTCGCCATAGCCTGCGGCTCGCTGCTCGCCAACCTCGCAACCTTGAACCGAAAGCAGGTGCTGCCGGCGGGCGCTCTCCTGCTGGGAGCACTCGTCCCCGCAATCGAGGAATTCAACGTCGCGTCGCTGACCTTCATGGTGCTGGCGCCCGGCGCAGGCCTGCTGCTGACAACCAATCGCGATCGGCCTCGTCTCGGCGAGCGAGCCGCGGCGTTATGCGATCTTTATCTGGTCGGCCCGTTCAGATTTTTCCGCGAAGCCGTCGCTGCATGCAATCTGCCGGCACTGAGGACCGGGTTTGCCGTGTGGTTCATTCCCATCGTTCTCAGCGGCATCTTCGTGTTTCTGCTGGTATCGGCCAATCCATTGCTCGAAATGTGGATCAGTCTGCTGAACCCGGGCAACACCGCTTCCTACGTGAGCCTCGGACGCGTACTGTTTTGGACCGTGGCGCTGTCGATCGTATGGCCCTTCATCCACGTCCGGTGGAGCGGCAAGCGGGAAATGCCAGCAGGTTTAACCGAAGCGGCGGCACTGGCGCAGGGAATGCCATCGGGCCGAAACGACTTCTTCGGTGTTGCGACGATCCTGCGTTCGCTGATCCTGTTCAATTTGCTGTTCGCCGTTCAATCCGTTCTCGACGTGGCCTATCTCTGGGGCAATGCGACCCTGCCCGCCGATATCAGTTACGCTTCGTATGCGCATCGCGGCGCCTATTCCCTCATTGTCACGGCGCTATTGGCGGCGGGCTTCGTTCTGGCCGCCATGAGGCCCGGTGGGCCAGCCGAGCAATCAAGGGTGATCCGGCCGCTGGTCTTTTTATGGGTGGCGCAAAATGTCCTGCTGGTGCTGTCATCGATCCTCCGCCTCGATCTCTATGTTCAAATCTATCTGCTGACCTGGTGGCGCGTCGCGGCTTTCATCTGGATGGTGCTGGTCGCGTTTGGACTCGTGCTCATCGTCGCCCGCATCGCTCTCAACCGCTCGAACGACTGGCTGATCCGCGCCAACCTCATCACCCTGACGGCAACGCTCTACGTCTGCTCGCTGGTCAATTTCGCCGCCATCGTCGCCGACTACAATGTCAGCCATAGCCGCGAAGCCGCCGGCACGGGCGTATGGATCGACATGAACTATCTGTTTTCCCTCGGGCCACAGGCATTGCCGGCCATCGACCGGGCCATTGCCCTTCGCGGGTTCGATCCCGCTCTTGTTTCCCGCCGTGGTTGCCTTGTAGAACAGCAACGGGGAGAGATTGCGTCCTGGCGCAGCTGGGGCTTCCGGAGCTGGCGGCTCCAGCGCAGCCTGGACGCCCTACCAAAGAATTCGACTACAGGTTAGTACGACTTCCCGGAGAGACCTTTGACGCACCGCATTCTCATCGTTGACGACGACCTGCACATCCGCGAGGTCATCCGTGTTGCACTCAAGAAGGCCGGAATGACTGTCTTCGAGGCGCGCGACGGCAAGGAAGCGTTGACCCGCTTCGCCGCCGACAGGCCGGATCTGATCATTCTGGATATCGGCATGCCGGAATTCGACGGCCTGGATGTGTGCCGCGAAATCAGAAAGTCCTCGGACATTCCGATCCTGTTTCTCTCCGCCCGTGACGACGAGATCGATCGTGTACTGGGCCTGGAGATCGGCGGCGACGACTATGTCACAAAACCCTTCAGCCCGCGCGAACTCGTGGCAAGGGTGAACGTCATCCTGCGTCGCATGGCTTCGCGCGGGCAGGATGCGAAGGCGGCCATGGCTGCGCTGTCGCAAGGCAGGCTTTCCGTCGACCCCGAACAGCATCTCGCCGAGTTTGCGGGAGCCCCGCTTCGGCTCACGGCCATCGAGTTCGGAATCCTCAGGGCATTTCTGACACGGCCGACGCTCGTCTTCAGCCGCGAGCAGATCATGAGCGCCGCCTATCAACTCAACATCCAGGTGTCGGACCGCACCATCGACAGCCACATCCGCAATATCCGCGCCAAACTATCTGCCGTGAACTGCGACAATGTCATTGAAACCATTCACGGCGTCGGCTTCAAGCTCGGCCGATGCGAGCCGCTGGCATGATACGACGCCCGGGCGAAAAATGGCGGCCATCCGTGGGGCTGGTCATTTTCACCGCGCTTGCCGCTGCGGCGACACTGCCACTGGTCGGACTGTTCTTCTTTCGCCTCTACGACAACCAGCTCATTCACCAGACCCAGGCGGAGCTGATCGCACAGAGCCGGGTGCTGGCCGCAGTTTACGCGCGGGACGTGGAAGCCCGCCTCGGAGGCGGAATTACCCTCGGCGCCGAAATTCCACCCGAGGCGCGCCCCGATCGCGAAGACCAGCTGACGCCGATCCGGCCCGCGCTCGATCTTGCCGCCGGCGGCGATCTGCTCCGGCGGCGGCCGAACGCCGTTCCCGCGAACGCGCCTGCCTCGCCTGCCTATGTCGAGATCGGTACCAGGCTGATGCCGATCATCCTGGAAACGCAGAAGGTCACGCTGGCCGGATTCCGCATCCTCGATCCCCACGGCGTCGTGATCGCCGGACGCGACGAGGTCGGCCAGTCGCTCTCCCATATCGAGGAGGTGGCCACGGCGCTGCGGGGACAATATCGGGCGGTCTTGCGAATTCGCAAGCCCGACAAGCCCCCGCCGCCGATCTACTCGATCAGCCGCGGCGTCGGCGTCCACGTGTTCTCGGCGATGCCGGTGGTCGTCAGCAACCGCGTGGCCGGCGTCATCTACACCTCGAGAACGCCGAGCAACATCTTCGACCATCTCTATCAGGAGCGCCGCAAGTTCATTCTGGCGGGACTTACGGTCATTCTGGCGACCGTTATCATCGGCCTGGTTTTCTCCCGCACTATCACCCGCCCGATGCGCGAGCTGGTCGATCGCGCCGCGCGCATCAGCCGCGGCGATCGCGACGCATTCCAGCCTCTCGCCCATTACGGCACGCGCGAGTTTGCCCAGTTGTCACACAGCTTCCTCGACATGGCCGAGCAATTGGCGCGGCGGTCGGACTACATCGCGACGTTTTCGGCGCACCTCACCCATGAACTGAAGTCACCGCTAACATCGATCAAGGGCGCCGCTGAATTGCTGCTGGATTCGCTGCAAAGCAAATCCGACAATCTTACCCGGATGGAGCAGAAGAATTTCATATCGAACATCCTGGGCGATACCGGACGCCTGGAAGCCATGACCCAGCGGTTGCGCGAACTGGCGCGCGCCGAAACCGTGCCGCAGAACGAACACACCGAACTGACGCAGGTGATCGGCGGATTGAAGAGCCGGTTTCCGACACGCGCGATCGAGGCAACCGGATGCCTGGAGCGTTCGATCGGCATGTCCAGCGAGAAAGCCCTGATCGTGTTGTCACACCTGACCGACAACGCCATCCGTCACAACGCAAAGACCGTGCGGCTCGAAGCGGTCGAGGAAGATGCCGCCATCAGGTTGACGGTCAGCAACGACGGAGATCCAATTTCCGAGGCAAATCGGGAAAAGATCTTCGACGCCTTCTTCACGACGCGCCGCGACACTGGCGGCACGGGAATGGGCCTCGCAATCGTTCAGGCCGTGATGACGAGCCATAGCGGATCGATCCGGCTATTACCGTCCAACGGAATCGTGACATTCGAGTTGCAGTTTCCGGTTGCCTGAAGCCTGAACCGTCACACGCGCTCGATGATGACGGCCGGCGCCATGCCGCCGGCGGCGCACATCGTTACCAGCGCGCGCTTGAGATCGCGCCGCTCCAGTTCGTCGAGCACCGTACCCATCAGGATCGAGCCGGTTGCACCGATGGGATGGCCGAGCGCGATCGAGCCGCCGTTGACGTTGACCTTCTCGCGGTCGAGCTTGAGGTCGCGGATGAACTTTTCGGCGACGACCGCAAACGCCTCGTTGATCTCGAACAGATCGATATCGTCTAGCGTCAGGCCCGCCTTGGCCAGCACCTTGCGGGCAGCCGGCACCGGTGCGTTCAGCATCAGGGTTGGCGAGTCCCCCATATTAGCCATCGCGACGACACGGGCCCGCGGCTTCAGGCCATGGGCTTTTGCGTAACTCGGTGACGCCAGCAGGATGGCCGCCGAGCCGTCAACGACGCCGGAGGAATTACCGGCGTGATGCATAAAGTTGATGTCGAGGTCCGGATATTTGTCGAGGATAAGTTTGCGGTAGGTCGTGCCCTTGTCGTCGAGCGGATAATCCGCCACCGCAGGGAAAGCGGGTTTCAATCCGGCCAGCCCTTCGAGCGTGGTTTGCGGTCGCGGATATTCTTCGCGATCGAGTGCGAGACTGCCGTCTTCGCGGTAGACCGGCACGAGGCTCTTGTCGAAATGTCCGCCCTTGATGGCGGCCGCTGCCCGCTTCTGGCTTTCGAGGCCGAGTTCATCGACGTCCTGCCGCGTGATGCCTTCAAGCGTCGCCACCGCGTCGGCGCAGACGCCCTGATGCGATTGCGGATGCCGGGCGCGCAGGCGAAGATTGCCATTGTCCATCATGAACGGCCCCTCACCGCGACGCCCTTCCATCGACATCATCTCGGTGCCCCCGGCGATCACGAGATCCTCGGATCCCGACATGATCGAACTGGCCGCCATGTTGACGCTGGTAATGCCGGAACCGCAGAAGCGGTCCAGCGTCACCGCGCTGGCGCGCACGTCATAGCCGGCATCGAGCGCCGACATCCGTCCGAGATCGCCGCTCTGCTGACCGCGTTGCGAGCTGGTGCCCCAGATGATGTCGTCGACATCGGCGGTATTGATGCCGGTGCGATCGGCCAGCGCGCGCAAAACCGTGGCGCCGAGCTGCTGCGGATGAATGCCAGACAAGGCGCCCTTGCCGGCCTTGCCGATGCCCCGCGGCGTCCTGCATGCGTCGATGATCAGCGCGTCAACCATGGTGTTTTCCTCAGGTCTGATGATCGGCTGCATTTGCCGCCGATCAAGTTGTAAAGTCAATCTGGTCAACGATTTCGTAGCCCGTTTCGCTACCGTCCTCGCAGCGCCAGAATCTTCTCCGCCGCGCGCAGATGCGGCTTGTCGATCATCTTGCCGTCGATCTTCACCACACCTGAAGTCGGATTGTCGTTGAAGGCCTTCACGATCTTCTCCGACCAGGCGATTTCCTCGTCCGTCGGCATGAAGGCGGCGTTGACGACGTCAACATGCTTCGGATGGATGACGGCCTTGGCAAGGAAACCATCCTGACGCGCGGCGATGGACTCTTCCCTGAGTGCGTCGAGGTCGTTGATGTCGGTCGCGATGGTATCGATGGCGACGACGCCGGCCGCCGCCGCGCTGATCAGGCAGAGATCGCGCGCCAGCAGGAAAGGCCCGTGGAAGCGTCCTGCTGTCCGGTTCCGCGACGCGCCGAGCGAAGCCGCGAGGTCCTCGGCGCCCCACATCATGCCCCACAACCGCGGGCTCATGTTCTCGAAGTCGAGCAGCTTGAGGACGGCCCTCGCCGTCTCCGTCGCCACCGTCACTATTCTCGTAGAGCCATGCTCGATCCCGGCGGCCGCCTCGAAGGCATCGAGATACAGCGACAGGCGGTTGACGTCGGCAGCACCAGCGCATTTCGGCAGCACGATGCCGTCGGGCCGGCCCGGCATGACGGCCGCGAGGTCGCCAAGCGTCATGCCGGTATCGAGCGCGTTGACGCGGATATAGACCTTCTGGCCTGGGTTCCGCGCATCGAGCATCTCGCGCACCGTGCGCCGCGCGCCGACTTTCTCCTCCGGCGCGATCGAATCCTCAAGGTCGAGGATCAGCGCATCGGCCGCAGTCTTCTTGGCGCTTTCAAACTTGCGCAGGCTGTCGCCAGGAACAAACAGGAATGATCGCATCGGCTCAAGCCTTCGGTTTGCAGTGCATCAGCCCGGTCCGGCGACAACTTGCCACCACCTCGCCGCGCTGATTGGTCATGGTGTGCTCGAACTCGACGATGCCCTGGTTCGGCCGCGACTTGCTCTCGCGCTTGGAGATGATCCTGGTGTGCGCCTTGAGCGTATCGCCGTGAAACACCGGTTTTGGAAACTTGACGTCGGTCATGCCAAGGTTGCCGATCGTGGTGCCCAGTGTCGTATCGTAGACGCTCATTCCGATCATGATACCGAGCGTATAAAGGCTGTTGAACAGCCGCTGGCCAAATTCTGTATTCTCTGAGAAATGCGCATCGATATGCAGCGGCTGCGGGTTCATGGTCAGCAGGCTGAACATCGTATTGTCCATCTCGGTCACGGTCCTCGAGAATTCATGATGAAATTCCCGGCCGACCTCGAACTCCTCGAAATACAATCCAGCCATCAGCGCCCCCTGTAGTTCGGCGTCCGCTTCTCGACGAACGCATTCAGCCCTTCCTGACAATCTTCCGTCGTTGCAACAAGCGCAAAGCTCTCGGCCGCGTTCTCGACCGAGCGGCGGAAATCGGCGTCGACCGCCCGCATAAAGGCATCGCGCCCGATCTTCATGACGATGGGGGATTTGGCTGCGAACTTGCGCGCGATCTCCCGCGCCCGGTCCAGCGCGGTCCCCTTCGGCACCACTTCGCTCAGCAGCCCCATGCGAAAGGCTGTCGCGGCATCGAAGGGCTCGCCCAGAAACAGCGGACCAAAAGCCTGGTGCTTGCCGACCAGCCGCGGCAGTTGCACGAAGTGGATCGCCGGGATCAGCCCGACGTCGATTTCAGGATAGCCGAAGGTACAGGCGTCACCCGCGATGATCATGTCGCAGGAGATCGCAATCGTCATGCCGCCGGCCCGCACCGCGCCATCGACGGCAGCGATGGTCGGCTTGCCCATGCGATACTGGGTATCGTTGAGCGCGAAATACAGCCGTTCGAGGAATTTCCTGGTTTCGATCCCAGGCTTGCCCCGGATGATGTCCAGATCAAGCCCGGCGCAAAACACCTTGTGTGCGCTGCCGATGATGACGGCGCGCACCGCTTCGTCGTCCCTCGCCTTCGAAAGCGCCGCCAGCAGCGCATCGATCAGGTCCATGCTGAGCGCATTGACCGGCGGGCGATCCAGCATGATCTCGGCAATATTGCCTGAGACGGAATAACGAACGAGATCGGTACTCATGCCGTGCCTCCCTTGGCCTGACGCACCGCGCCGGCCCTGACCAGATCGTCGATGGCGCCTCGCTCGAAACCCGCTTCCAGCAGCACCTCATAACTGTCCTGGCCTATATCAGGCGCAGGGCGCAAGTTGTCCTCCGAGAAGCCGCAATGCCCGGCGTCCGCGGCGAATACACCGGCCCCACGCCCGGCGTCTGCTGGCATACAGCGGCCCTTGTCGCCTCGACATGGACGTTGCGCAGCCATTCGCCGGGATTGAGGATCCGTTCGGCGATGAGGTCAGCGGCATGCAGGCGGGCAAGCCAGGCATCCGTCGGCCGTGTCAGAAACACCTCGCGCAACTGCGGGATCAGCGCATCACGCAGGCCGCGATACGGCGGCTCATGCGTCGGCGATAGCTTGCGTTCCTTGGTCATTCCGTCCCCCGGGCGGGCCGAAAGCTACAGCGCGAGGTAGCGCTGACGAATGTTATCGTTGGCTTTCAGCTCTTCGATCCCGGATGTGTAGACGATCTGGCCCTTGTCGATAACCGTCGCGTGGCTCGCAAGGCCAAGGCAAAAATGCATGTTCTGCTCGGCGATCAGCACCGTGGCGCCGGTGCCGCGGAGCTGCCGCAGCAATTCTCCGATCCGTTGCACGATGATCGGCGCCAGCCCCTCACTCGGCTCGTCCAGCAGCAGCAGCGCGGGATTGCCCATCAACGTGCGGGCAATTGCCAGCATCTGCTGTTCGCCACCCGACAGCCGTCCTGCGATCCGGTGCCGCAGCGGCTCCAGCAGCGGAAACACGTCGTAAACGCGCCGGATCGACCACTCGTCCTCGCCATTGGGGCCCTTCTTGGCGCCGATGACCAGGTTGTCCTCCACCGAGTGCTCCGGAAATATCTGGCGATCCTCCGGCACGAAGCCGAGACCGGCGCGCGCGATGTGGTGTGGCTTCAGCCCGGACACTACTTTGCCGCGCAAAGTGACCTTGCCGCGGCGTGCGGGAGCCAGGCCCATGATCGCCTTCATGGTGGTCGACTTGCCGGCGCCGTTGCGGCCGAGCAATGCCATGGTCTCGCCCTGCCGGACCGCGAGGGCGACGCCGAACAGGATCTGGCTGGTGCCGTAATAGACGTCGAGATCCTCGACCTGAACGACCGGCTGCACGCTCATACCGCAGCTCCGGCGTGATGTTCGGTGCCGAGATAGGCCTCGATCACGGCTTCGTTCCGGCGGATCGCATCCGGCGTGCCGATTGCAAGAATCCGCCCATAGCACAGCACCACGATCTCGGGCGCGATCTTGAACACAATATCCATGTCGTGCTCGATGAACACCACCGTGATCTTCTGCGTCTCCCAGAGTTCCCTCACCTTGTCGATCATCCGCCAGCGCTCTTCAGTCCCCATGCCGGCGGTCGGCTCGTCGAGCAATAGCACCTTCGGATCGAGCACCAGTGCGAGTGCGATATCGAGCAGCTTCTGATCGCCATGCGACAGCGTCGCCGCGGTTCGATTGCGCTTGCCGGCCAGCCCCAATAATTCCATCGCATGCTCGGCACGGTCGCGGGTTTCGGCCAACGGGAAACGGCGGTGAAGCACGCTGGCGCGGCGTTGATCAGCGCAGACGGCGGCAAGCATGGTCTCCTGCACCGTCAGCGACGGAAAAATACTCGCCACCTGAAACGCCCGACCGATTCCATAGCGCACGATCTCGGGCGGCGACCGCCCGGCCATGTCGACGCCATTGAGCAGGATCTGACCGGAGTCGGGCCGCAGCGCGCCGGTGATCAGGTTGAAGAACGTGCTCTTGCCGGCACCGTTGGGGCCGATCACGGCGGTGAGCGAGCCGTCGGCGAAGTCGAGCGTGACATTGTCCGTCGCCTTGACGCCGCCGAACGCTTTGGAAAGGGAGCGTATCTCCAGCATGGCTAGCCGCGCTCCCCAGTGGTGTCGCGGCGTCGCGCGTACCATTCGACTACAAAATCCATCAGGCCTTTGCGCAGGCCGATAGCGAAGAACAGGATCACGATGCCGAGCACGATGCCGTGATAGTCGGTCCAACGGGTAACGGTATCGTTGAGGATCAGGAGCAGCACGGTGCCGACCATCGGTCCCAGGAATGTAGTCACGCCGCCGAGCATGTTGATGAAGATGCCCTCGCCCGAAATGGTCCAATAGGCGAATTCCGGATAGGCTCCGGAGACGAACAGCGCCATGATGATGCCGCCGGTCGAGGCAAACAGTGCCGCCAGCACGAAGATCGTGAGTTTTGCGCGCCAGACATCGATGCCGACAAAGCTGGCGCGGCTGGCGTTATCGCGGATCATCCGCAAAGTATAGCCGAACGGCGATTGCGCGATCTGACGCATCAGTAGAAGCCCGATCACCAGCAGCGCGCAGCTTGTGATGTACAAATGCACATGGTTCGACAAATCGATACCGAAAAAGGCCGGACGCGGAATGCCACCGCGCAATCCCTGATCGCCGCCGGTCAGCGATACCCAGGACAGGATGGTCGAGTGGATCAGCATCTGGAACGCCAGCGTAACGAAGGCGAAATAGATTTCCTTCAGCCGCACGCAGATGGCGCCAATGACGAGGGCAACGACAAGCGTGATCACCAACGTTGCGACGAAAGCCACAGGGATGTGAACACCGGTCTTCTGCATCATCAAGCCGAAACCGTAGGCGCCAAGGCCAAAGAACATGCCATGGCCGAACGATGTCAGACCGGTGTAACCGACCAGAAGGTTGAGCGACGTCGCGAACAGCCCATAGGCCGCGCAGCGGATCACGAAGTCGAGCAGCAATTTACTGCTGAAGACCATCGGCAACAGCGCAAGCACGACAAAGACCGCAAGCGCAATCAGGACATCCCGATTGCGGCGCGGCTTTGCCTCGGTGCGGGAGACATCGAGTGCCGGCGCGCCCTGTTCGGCCTGCAGCTCGGTCATGCGACCTCCTTGCCGAACAGGCCGGTGGGCCGCGACACCAGCACGATCACCATGAACAGGTACATCAGGCCTTCCGTGAACAAGGGAAAGCCGAGCGATCCGAACGAGCGGATCAGGCCGATCAGCAGTGCGCCGATCAGCGCACCCAGGATCGAGCCCATGCCGCCAATCACGGTGACGATGAAGGATTCGATCAGGACCGAGAATCCCATGCCCGGCGTCAGCGAACGCACGGGTGCGGCGAGCGCGCCGGCAAGGCCTGCCAGCATGCCGCCCAACGCAAATACCCCGCCATAGATCAGTCCAGTGTTGATGCCGAGCGCAGACACCATGCCCGGATTATGCGCGGCCGCCCGGATCACCTTGCCGATCCTGGTGCGGGCCAGGCCGAGCCCGAGAACTACGGCAGCCACCAGCGCGACGCCGACCAGGAGCAAATAATACGGCGGCACCACGCCGCCGGCGATGAACAGCGGCGCCACCTGGAACGCCGCCGGCATGCCCATCGACTTGAATTCCGGGCCCCAGATCATCCTCACGACGTCATCGAAGATCAGCACGAAGGCGTAGCAGACAAGCAACTGCATCAGCACATCGGCGCCATAGACGCGGCTCATGAATACGCGCTCGAAGATCAGGCCAAGCAAGGCCGTCCCCGCCGCGCCACACAGCATCGCGAGCGCAAAACTGCCCGAAAGCTGATAGGCCGTCATCGCGAAATAGGCGCCGAACATATAGAAAGCGCCGTGGCTGAAATTCACCACCTTGAGCACGCCGAAGATCAGCGTCAGTCCGACGGCGACGAGAAACAGCAACATGCCGATGATGAAGCCGCTGGTGGTTTGCGTCACCAGGCAGGCAGAACTGGCGAGACAGCCGGTAAGCGCGTCGAGATCCAAGGGAATCATCCATTGCAGCGTGCCAGCATGCGCGGCGCGCGAGAAACATTCGGCGGCGAGCGGAGGCAGCCTACGCCGCCTCCGCCTCACAGTCGATCAGGTGTAGCCCTTGCTCTTCTTCCACTCGGCTTCGAGCTCGAAGATCGTCTTCCAGTCGCCCGCCTGAACCTGCGGCACGTAGGGCTCCTGCGGGATCGTGGTGCCCCAGCCGATCGCATAGCCGACCAGCGTCTGGTCGTCGGCGCGCATCGTGACGGTGCCGTCGGCACCGAACGGCGACTTGATCTTCAGGCCGCGCAAGGCTTCCGCGATCTTCTTGCCATCGGCCGAATTCGCCTTCTTGGACGCTTCCGCAAGCAGCATGATCGCGGTCGCATTCTCCCACGACCAGTTGGTGGGGTACTCGTTGTATTTCGCCTTGTAGGCATCGCCCCACGCCGCGTTTTCCGGGGTCGCGGGATAGGTCTTGATGTAGCGGTTGCCGGAGTGAATGCCCTTCGGCAGGTTCTTCACCACCGTCAGCGCGGTGTAGTCGGCCATGTTGACCGCGAACACCTCCATCTGGCTGAACAGCGCATAGATGTTGGCCTGATCGATATAGGACGTGAGATCGCCGCCCCAGAGGCAGGTATACAGCGCCTGCGGCTTGGCCTGCAGGATTTTCGTCACCACTTCGGTGTAGTCGGGCTGGAACAACTTTGGCCAGGACTCGCTGATGATCTCGATGTCGGGCGCAAAGCGCTTCAGGTATGTCACGTATTCGCCGGTGGTGTCGCGGCCATAGGCATAGTCGGGCGAACAGGTCGCCCATTTCTTCAGACCCTTGGCTTTCGCAATCGCCGCCGCGTAGCTGCCGCCGACGATGGAGTCGTGCACACCCTGGCGCGCGGTGCGGAATGCGTTGGGAATGTGCTGCTTGGGATCGGCGGTCAGCGCCGAAGTTTCCGAATTGGTGTGAAGGCAGAGCACGCCGAGATCGCGCGCCACTTCATGTACTGCGAATGCACCCGATGATGCTTCCGCATCGATCAGGATTTCGCATCCGTCGGTGTTGACGAGTTCGCGGGCGACGCGGGCGGCTTCCTGCGGCTGTCCCTTGGAATCGCGGATCACCATTTCGATCTGACGTCCGGCCAGGCCGCCGGCAGCATTGACCTTTTCGATTTCCAGCATCACCCCATTGCGCGACGAGGTTCCGAGCTGCGCCACGCGCCCGGAAAGAATGGTCGGCATGCCGACCTTGATGGTCTTGGCCTGCGCGCGCGCCACCCGGGGCGTCGCAAATGTTACGGCCCCGGCACCCATCATCGCCAACGTCGCGCGGCGGCTCACGCCCGGTTTGCGGGTTCTCGTCATTGCTTCCTCCCTGTGGGGTTGGCGTTCCCAAATCCCTGCCGGAGATCGTGTCGCCTCCGTACTCACAAGGATTTCAGAGCAAGGGGGGTGACGTCAAGCCAAAGATGAATTACGAGTCATAATTCATCTTGGGAGAGACAGGGCCGGAAACCGGCTTTTTGGGCGGATAATGATCAATCTATCCAGCTTCATCGCGTTTCACGCCCGGCGGACGCCGGATCGCTGTGCGCTGAAATACCGCGGCGAGGATGTCTCCTATGCCGATTTCGACGCCCGCATACGCCGGATTGGCGGATGGCTCGCCGCACGCGGCGTCGGCCCCGGCGACGTCGTCGCGGTGCTGATGAAGAACAGCACGGCGTTTCTCGAGTTCGTGTTTGCGACCAGCCATATCGGCGCGGTGTTTCTGCCTATCAACTACCGTCTGTCCGCCGACGAAGTCGGCTACATCGTCGGCAATTCAGGCGCGCGCGTCCTGATTGCGGATCAAGAATTTTCCGGTGTCGCAGCCGGTGGCGCGCCAGTAGTGCTGCTGGACGAAGCCGCGCAGTCCGACGCGACGCGCCTTGCGACCGACATCGCCCCTGCTCTGATGCACGTCCGCCAACCGCGCGACCTGATGCGGCTGATGTACACATCAGGCACGACGGACCGCCCCAAGGGCGTGATGCTCACTTACGAAAACCTGTACTGGAAGTCGGCCGACCAGACGCTCGTGCTCGGGTTGAACGCCGACACGCGCCTGCTGGTGGTCGGCCCGCTCTACCATGTCGGCGCGCTCGATCTGCCGGGCATCGCGGTGCTGTGGCACGGCGGCCTGCTCTCCATCCAGCGGAACTTCGAGCCCGAGCAGGCGCTCGCCGCCATCGAGACGGAGAAACTCAACGCCGCCTGGTTCGCACCCGTGATGACGACTGCGATCCTCACTTGCCCGACCCGCGACCGCTACGATGTGTCGAGCCTCCGATGGACGATCGGCGGCGGCGAAAAGACGCCGGAAGTGCGCATCCGCGCCTTTTCCGACTATTTCAAGAACGCCCGCTATATCGACGCCTATGGACTGACCGAAACCTGCGGCGGCGACACCTTCATGGAAGCCGGCCGCGAGATCGAAAAGATCGGCTCGACCGGCCGCGCCATCGCCCATGTCGAAATCGAAATCCGTGACGATGCCGGCAATCGACTTCGGCCCGGCGAGAACGGCGAAATCTGCCTGCGCGGGCCGAAGGTCACGCAGGGCTACTGGAAGGATCCCGAGAAAACCGCGGCGGCGTTCTTCGGCGACTGGTTTCGTACCGGAGACGTCGGCTATCTCGATGAGGACGGCTTTCTTTACCTGACCGACCGCAAGAAGGACATGATCATTTCCGGCGGCGAGAACATCGCCTCCTCCGAGGTGGAGCGTGTCATCTACGAACTGCCGCAGGTACGCGAAGTTGCCGTCGTAGGCCTATTCGACGAGCGCTGGGGCGAAAAGCCGGTGGCAGTCGTGGTGCTGGACGACGGCGCCACGCTGGAATTGCCGGATCTCGCCAATCACTGCCGCGCGCGCCTCGCAGGTTTCAAGGTGCCGAAGCAACTCATCATCCGCGACAGCCTGCCGCGCAACCCTTCAGGAAAAGTCCTTAAGCGCGTGCTGCGCGCTGAACTGGAATCCCACGCATGACGCAATCATCGCAAGCCGCACCGGGCAAGGTGACAAAACTCAGCCGGGCTGAGCGCAACGTCTGGACCAAGCGCAAAATCTTCGACGCCGCCACCAAGGTCGTCGGCAAAGTGGGTTACGCCGAGGCTTCGGTTGCCCGCATTACCGAGGAGGCCGGTGTCGCGCAGGGAACGTTCTACAATCACTTCGAAAATCGCCAGGAGTTGCTCGATCAATTGCTGCCGAAGGTCGGCACCGACATGGTTTACTTCATCCGCGAGCGCACCGGAAGCGCACATGCGGCAAAGCAGGAAATCGAACGCTTCAGCGCCTTCTTCGATTTCATCCGTGAGGTGCCGGAATTCCTGCGCATCCTCAACGAAGCCGAATATTTCGCGCCGATCGGCTATCAAAAACACCTCGACAACATCGCCACCGCCTATGTCCGCATCCTCCGGCGCGCCCGCCACGCCGGCGCAATCGTGGATTTCAGCGATGAGGAGTTCGAAGCCATCGTCCATATACTGATGGGCGCGCGCGGTTATCTGAGCCGTCGCTACTCCTATGTTGGCGGCAACGTTACAGCGGCGCCTGAGCATGTCATCTCCGCCTACCGAAAGCTGGTCACGCGCGGGCTGTTTACCTCGAGCAAAGGCAACAACCATGACCGCTGAGGGTATCGTCCTCGTCACCGGCGGCAGCCGCGGCATCGGCGCCGCCACTGCGACGCTGCTGGCCGAACAGTGCCGGCGCGTGGTGATATCAGACATCGCACCGGAACCATTGACTGGAACGCAAGCCGTCCTGTGGCCGGCACCATTCGACGTCGCCAGCGAAAGCGCCGTCGTCAGCGGCATCGCCGACATCGAGGCCGCGCACGGACCAATTGCAGGGCTGGTCAACGCCGCCGGCGTCTTCGGCAAGATGCACCCAATCGAGCGTGTGCGGATGGATCAATGGGACCGCGAGGTCAATATCGATCTGCGCGGCACGTTTCTGGTCACCCGCAGCGTCGGCGTGAAGATGGCCGCGCGCCGGCATGGCGCGATCGTCAATGTCGCCTCCGTTGCCGGCATGACGTCCAGGTCCGATCCATGCCTACACGGCCGCGAAAGCCGGCGTCATTCAGATCACGCAGACGCTCGCCGCCGAATGGGGCCGCAGCGGCGTGCGCGTCAATGCGGTCTCGCCGGGCTTTACGCGCACCGCCATGCTGGAAGCCGGTATCGCCTCCGGCGCGCTGAACAGGAAATGGCTGGAAAGGCCGACCGCGATGAACCGGCTGGTCGAGCCGATCGAGGTCGCACACGCCATCGCGTGGCTGCTTTCGCCGATGAGCAGCGGCGTCACCGGAATCAATCTACCCGTAGACGCCGGATATATCGCAGGCACCACCTGGGCCGCCTATGGCGGCCTGCGCGAAGCGCCGAGCGCGTAGTTGAGGACATCAGCATGAACATCGAAGTATCGCGCAAGAAGCTCGATCTGTCGTCGGCCATCGCGGAGGGTGACATCCGCGTGCTGCTGATGGTTCTGGTGCACATGACCGGAGATGAGCGCTGGCTGGAACCTCCCTACAAGCCGAAGCGCGACGTGCGGCTGATTCCCGATCCGCAAGCCGGCATGCCCAAGGAAATCCAGGCCGAAATCCGCGCCGCCGTGCTGAAGTTGTTCGAAGACGGCGAGCCGACCCCTGTCATTACCGATCCCGGCGACGCATTGATGCTGAAGATGATGCGCGCGACACTCGGCGAGAACGTCACGCCGGAATATGCGCCATTGATGCGCGAGGAAATGGGTTTCATTCCCCGAGAGGCACGCTGGACCAAACCTCCTTCCGGTGAGAAGCTGGCGCAGCAACATGTCCTGATCGTCGGCGCCGGCGTCTGCGCCATCGCGCTGGGCGTTGCACTTGGCCGGCTCGGCATCCCCTACACCATTGTCGAAAAAAACGACGAACTCGGCGGCACCTGGTACGTCAATCGCTATCCGGGCTGCGGCGTCGATACGCCGAACCATTCCTATTCGTTCTCGTTCGGCGCGCGAAACCCGTGGACGCGCTATTTCGCCCAGCGTCAGGAATTGCTCGACTACCTCAAGAAGGTCGCGCTCGAATACGACATCCGCAAACATCTTCGGCTCAACACCGAACTGACATCGTCGCGCTGGGACGAGAACAAGCGGCGCTGGATCTCCACGTTAAAGACCGCCGATGGCGAGGAGATATTTGAATCGACCACGCTGGTCAGCGCCATCGGCCAGCTCAACGATCCCGCGCCCGCGCACTTCACGGGCGAGGAGGATTTTAGGGGTGAGGTGCTGCACTCAGCCTTGTGGTCCGACGACGTCAAACTCGACGGCAAACATGTCGCCGTCATCGGCACCGGTGCAACCGCGATGCAGCTGGTGCCCTCGATCGCCGACCGCGCCGCGTCGGTTACCGTCTACCAACGCACCGCGCAATGGGCGCGCCCCGTGGCAGGCTATTCCGATCCCATCACCGAAGGCGCACGGTGGCTGCTCGCGCATCTGCCGTTTTACGTTCAGTGGTACCGCTTCAACATGTTCTGGCGCTACGGCGACGGTCTTTTGCCGTTCCTGCGCAAGGACCCGGAATGGCCGCATCCCGAGCGCGCCGTCAACAAGGGCAATGACCGGCATCGCGAGGAGCTGACCGATTTCATCCTGTCCGAATTGAAGGACCGCCCCGACCTGATCGAGAAATGCGTGCCCACCTATCCGCCCTACGGCAAGCGCATCCTGCTCGATAACAACTGGTTCAGGACGCTGACGAAGCCGAATGTCGAACTGGTCACCGACAAGATCGATCATTTCGCCCGCGACGGCATCGTCGCCTCCGACGACAAGTTGCGGCCGGCTGACGTCATCGTCATCTCGACCGGATTCAAGGTCACGGAGATGGCGGCGCGCCTCAATATCACCGGACGCGGCGGCAAGAGTCTCAGGACGGCCTGGACCAACGACAACCCGACCGCCTATCTCGGACTCACCGTGCCGGACTTTCCGAATCTCTTCGTGATGCTCGGTCCGAATTCAGGCCCCGCGCACGGCGGCAGCGTGATCTTCCAGTCGGAATGCCAGAGCAGGTACATCTCCGCCTGCCTGGTCGAAATGATCGAGCAAGACATCGCTGCGATCGATGTTCGCCCCGAGGCGCACGATCAATACGTCAGACAAGTTGATGCCGAGCATGAGCAGTTGATCTGGACTCACCCAGGCATGACCACCTATTACCGCAACAGTCAGGGCCGGGTGTTTTCGGCGATGCCGTGGCGGTTCGTGGATTACTGGGCGATGACCCACGACCCCGACCTACGGGACTACCGCCAGACCAAGCTCTGACATTGTTCCCGGGAACCGGTCGCACAACTTGCTGTTGGGACGACTTGACACCGTCCGGCATCTGCCGCAGCATTTCAGTGCTGCACCTGTTGGAGTCACGGAGCGGGTGGCTCCCCACTTCGCAGGCATTGGCGCCCCGGTGAGATGATCGAGACGACACGCAGCGAAAGCGGACGCAAGTCCGTCGGCCAACTCTTGAGGAGGAGCATGACGCCACCGGATCAGACTGGTGACCTTGCTCATCGCAAGGTCGAGGTGCGGTCGAGGTCATAAGCAGCTGCCAGCCTCGTTGCGCCTTCAACAATTCGAACATATCCGCGGGACTGGAGCGCAAAGGCCACGCGCTGTCGGATCCTGAGACCAACTGGTGTCTACCAGAAATCCTTCGCCTAAAACGAAGATGTCGGGCCCCGCGATGCTTTGATGCACCGGGGCCCATTCGTTTTTGCAATGGCAACCCGCGTCGCATGGTTCCATGCTCTGTTCCGATCAGGAATCCGATCGAGCAAGGACACGCCATGGAAAAACCGCGCGTACGAATTTACACCGATTACAAGAGCCCCTACGCCTTCGTCGCCAACAAGCGGCTGTTCGAGCTCGAAGAAACCTATGGCGTCGAATTGGAATGGCTGCCTTACACGCTGCGCATTCCTGAATTCATGGGAACGGTGGAGGAGCGCACGCCGCATTTCTGGCGCAAGGTGCGCTACGCCTATATGGACGCGCGCCGCTACGCCAATGCGCAAGGCCTCACCATGAAAGGGCCGCGGCGCATCTACGACGCCTTTTATGCCAGTGCGGGCATGCTGTTCGCACAGCGCCACGGATTATTCCGCCCCTATCACGACACGGTATTCCGCCGCTTCTGGAGTCATGATCTCGAAATCGACGAGCTGCCGGCAATCTCAGGCGTGATCACCTCGATCGGCGGCTCGGCCGAAGCGTTCGAGGCCTACGTCCACGGCCCTGCGCGGGCCGAGCACGACCGCATCATCGACGAAGCGGAAGCGCTCGGTGTGTTCGGCGTGCCGACCATGGTCTTCAACGGCGAATTGTTCTGGGGCGGCGATCGCATCGACATGTTGATCGAACGCATCAAAAACCCGGAATCAGTCGCGGCGGCGCTGGGCAGCCGCCACCGGAAATGAGATCGTATCGTGCTTTTAGCTAGCCGCTGGCCAAATACCGCCAGCACCCAGTACGCTCCAGCACCGGCCGCAAAGCAATTCGGCTGTCCGCATCGAGCGCTGAAAACTTGCCGCGAAGCTGCTGCAGGCACTTCACCTGATATTTGAACGGCGCCAGCGCATAAGGCAGGCCCCAGACATTCATCTCCAGCCGGTCAAGGCCTTTGGCAAACGCTTCAGCGTTGGCGACCAGGAACGGCAGATAGAGCTCGCCGGCGATTTTCAATAACGGCTCTGCCATGCCGCCGAGCGCCCGTTCGCGCGGATACCATTCTCCCTCCACGCCGGAGGCATCGTCCAGCCGCCGCACCCAGTGATCGGTGAACGGCGCCTTCGCGCGCATGATCCGCATCGGCGTCGGGTCGGTCGCCATCTCGCTGAGCTGGCCGAACCAGGCGAAATCGGCGAGTGAGGGCCTGCTGCCGAACAGATAATTGGTCATCCCGACATGCGGCTCGAACGCCGCAAGCATTCGCAAGTAACTCTCTTCAAGTAGCGGCTTGTTTTCCACCGTCGCGCCGAGAATGACCATGCGCGAAATCTGCCGCTGCCGGAACTGCTCGATTTCCTCCGCACTCCCGGTCGCGGCCTCCGAGACCGACCACTCCTCCCCCGCCCAGCGCGCGACATAGGCCTGATCTTCCGGATCCCACCAGCGATAGAGAAAGAGCGGCTTCACGGCCCATTCGTCAGCGAGATCCTCCAGGAGATCGCAGATAAACGCGACCGCCTTGTCGTCGGGAATGACGGAGCGCTCCTTGTGACGGATCTCCAGATCGTAAGCCAGCGTCGTGGTCTCGCCGCGGTAAGTCCCGTCAGGATACTGCAGCACCGGAATCAGATTGGGCCGCAAATGTTCGGTCGCCTTGCGCAGCGCCTTGGTCATGATGACCCAGTCGAACGGGATTCTTCGGTATCGCAGCAAGGCCCGAAGCTTGATGGCATAAGGCGATGCCGTCGAGCCGATCAGCCGGTAGCGTCGCTCGGTCATGGCATTCACCTCGCCTGCTGACATAGCGCATTCGAATTTCACCCGCCAGACCTGCAATAACGCCTGCGGTGCCCGCCTGTCCGTAGCGGGTGAAGTTGTCGTATTTTTGTAGCTCGTGATCTGTCGCCTTCGTTGTTGAGTTTCGGAGGAGCCGGAAGGCGTGGACGGTTTCCTCCGGGTTGGTCATGCCACGGATATTGCTGCCGGGTTAGCCCTCCTGGTCGGTTTCTTTGTTCGACTTGAAGCCCGTTTCTCCGCCCCGACCCGCGCTATCTCGACGGCGGCGCGCGCAGGGGCGGTCAAGGACGCGCGCTTGCGCGCCCGCAAGGGCTTGTCCTTGACGGCTCCGAGCACGCTGCCAGGCTGAGGCGCGTCGGGGCTGATCTGGTGTCCGTCGGCGGCAAACGTCGCCAATCGGTGCGGGCCAAGGAACACGCTCGCGGTGCCATCGGGATACTCATGGACCCGCACCAGGGCTTTGACGAAGTGGGGCCTGAGCCGGCTCTCCGGCAGCTGCAGCCGCCGACCGTTCCATGCGATCGTATTGTCGTTGGCGACGGTTCGGTCTTCGATCACGCACAGCGCTTCGCGCCAAGCCTCGTGGCGATCGGCGACGAACGCCGTGCCCGGCTGTTCGGCCTTGATCGCAAACGCCGCGTTATGCTCGGCCATGTAATGCGCCCTCAGCCACGCATTGGCGGCTTCGACCGTCCTGATCCCGGCGAGCCGCAGGTCCTTCGGCAGCCGGCCCTGCAGCGTGCCGAACATCCGCTCGGAGCGCCCGCGCGCCTCCGGCGAATAGGCTGCGATATGCTCGATCCCAAGATGCGATAAAGCCCGTCCCACCTGGGTTTGTTGCGTCTTCGAGACCTTCTCGCCAGCCTTCGGGGTGTAGAAATAATGGCTGCCGCGATCGGTGTAGAGCGCGCAGAACAGGCCGCGCCCGCCAATCACTTCGCCCAAGGCCTGGAACGTCGACGCCGTGCCTTCTTCCTCGACCAGAAACATCGAGTAGATCTCGCTCGTCGCATCGTCCAGCGTGACGATCAGGTCCATCGCCGGCAGACCTTCGATCCAGGCGTGGCGCGACCCGTCCTGATGCAGCAGCATGCCCGGAAGCGGCCGGCGCGGACGCTTCTTGCGGTGCGCCGAACGCTTCGGCGCCTTCCGCACCAAGCCCGCCGCGTGCAAGGCCAGCTTCGTCACCGTGTAGCCAAGCACATAGCCATGCCGCTTTTGCAGCTGCTCGTGGAAGTGCTTCACCGTGAAGTCCGCGTACCTGTCCCGGAACAGCCCCAGCATCCGCTCAAGCTCTTCCTCCGGCGCGCGCCGCGGCGATCGCCGCCCCATACGGAGGTCGACAAGCCCGTCATCGCCCTCCGCCTCATAGCGTTCCGCCCAACGTTGAAACGTCCGCACGTTGATCCCGAGAAGCTCAGCCGCGGCCACCTGCGTCAGTTCCTTCGCCTCCGTCCGATCCAGCAAATCCGAAAACCGCATCCGTCGTACACCCTCGTGAATGGATGCCGTGCCCATCGTGCCCCCTTTGTTCCAGGGCACCAAAAACACGACACTTCACGAGCTACAAACACACGACAGATCACGCGCTACTGACACGCCTGCGGTGCCCGCCTTGCGGCGCAGCAAAATTTGCAGCTATCCTGCCGACAAATGATCGGCCCTAGCGGGCCGGATAATTCGGAGAAGCGCCATGAACCCTCCCGTCAGCTCCCCCGCCGTCAAGGTCGTAAAATCCGTCCGCGAACAGGTGAGCCCGGAGGAATGGCAGGCGCGGGTCGATCTCGCTGCCTGCTATCGTCTCACCGCGATGTACGGCATGACCGAGATGGTGGCCAACCACATCTCCTGCCGCGTGCCGGGGACAACGGACCAGTTCCTGATCAACCCTTACGGGATGCTCTACGAGGAGATCGATGCTTCCAGCCTGATCAAGATCGATGTCGACGGCAACACGCTGTTCAACGCCTCCGACTATGATGTCAACGTCGCCGGCTTCGTGATTCACAGCGCCATCCACATGGCCAAGCACGACATGGATTGCGTGGCGCATACGCACACACCGGCCGGCATGGCCGTCTCGGCCATGGAATGCGGATTGCTGCCGCTGGCGCAGACCTCAATGCGGTTTCTCCACATCGCCTATCACGATTTCGAAGGCATCGCCGACAATGTCGACGAGCGCGAGCGGCTGGTGAGAGACCTCGGCGACCATGAAGCCATGATCCTGCGCAATCACGGCCTGCTGGTGGTCGGCCGGACCGTGCCGGCAGCCTTCAACGTGCTGTTCCGCCTCGAGCGCGCCTGCCAGGTCCAGATCATGGCGCTGTCCTGCAACACCAAGCTGATCTATCCCCCGCAGAACGTCCTCGAAGACACCTATGAGCGGATGCAGCCGAAGCCCGGCCGCAGCACCCGTAATGGCAACCTTGCCTGGCCGGCCCTGCTGCGCAAGCTCGACCGCACCGATCCGTCTTATCGAGACTGAGCCGTTGCTGGATGCGCCGGAGCTCCGCACGAACTTTGGGCGCAGGCTGCCTGTAATTTGATCGCACATATCATCGCTAAATCGCCGATGCTGATGTCAGGCGTAGCGACAGGTGCGTCCCATGAAGACATTCATTCGCGTGGTTGAACTATGGGTGCCCGACCGAACCCGCACGCGCCTGGAGTTCGGCGGCTGTCTTTGCAGCGAAGAGTACGCGGAGTTCAAGGCCGTCAGCGAAAACGCGCTGTTCGCCTATGACGAAGGCCTGCCCGGCAAGGCCTGGGCCGCGGCGCACCCCGTCATCCTCACGGAGTTCGCAAACTCCTATTTCAAGCGCACGGACGAGGCGATTGAAGCCGGGTTGACCTGCGGCGTGGCTTTGCCGGTCTTCGCCGGGGAATTCCTGATGGCCGTGATGGTGCTGTTTTGCGGCGACGACGAAAAGCACGTCGGCGCCATCGAACTCTGGCGCAACGACCCCGAGAAGTCCCACGAGATGGGCCTGGTCGACGGCTATTACGGCACCGCCGACATGTTCGAATTCAATTCCCGGCACACCAAGTTCCCGCGCGGGTTCGGCCTGCCCGGCCGCGCCTGGAAAGCCGGCATGCCGCTCATCATCAAGGATCTTCACAACGCCAGGAGTTTTCTGCGCTGGGAGGAAGCGAGCGAAATCGGAATCAATTGCGGCGTCGGCATTCCCTACACCACGCCTCCGGATCAGACCTGGGTCATGACCTTCCTGTCCGCGCAGGCAACACCGATCGCGAGACGCTTTGAGATCTGGGTGCCGAACCTGGCGCGAACGGAGCTGGTGTTTCACTCCGGCGATTGTAGCAAGAATGCCGATCTGACCTCGCTTTATGCGTCAAAGACAATCCGCAAGGGCGAAGGCAGCATCGGCGGTGCCTGGGCGACGGGCATGCCCGCCATCAACGAACATCTGAAGGTCGATGAATCGATCGCGGCGCAGCTCGCCCGCGCGGCCGGCATGAATCAGATCGTCGTTCTTCCAGTGATCGAAAACGCGCTGCTCAACGCGGTGCTCGCCTGGTATCTCTGAGCGACGGGCGCGGCATATCAGCCCGCCTTGCGGCCGTGATGACTATGCAGTTGCGAGGACAGAAGGCGCCGCCACTCGTTGAACTCCGGACTTGCAATATCGCGCGGCCTTGGAAGATCGATAAAGTATTCATCGTCGATGCGGCCCGGTCCTGGCGACATGACCACGACTCGATCGGCCAAAAAGATCGCTTCCTCGATCGAGTGCGTAACGAAAATGACGGTCAGGCCGGTCCGCGACCAGATCTCGACCAGTTCGTCCTGCAGCCGTTCGCGGGTCATCGCGTCGAGCGCGCCAAAGGGTTCGTCCATCAGCACGATTTCGGCGTCGTTGGCGAGCACGCGGGCAATAGCAACGCGCTGCTTCATGCCACCCGAAAGCTGGTGCGGATAGACGTCAGCGAAGTTCTGCAGACCGATGAGTTCGGTGAAACGATCCGTCGTCTTACGAATTTCGGCCTTTGGCCGGCCCCTCGACTTCGGGCCGAAGCCGATATTGTCGCGGACGTTGAGCCAGGGAAATAAGCCATAGTCCTGAAAGACCATGCCGCGGCTGGGCCCGGGCCCGGATATCGGCATGCCCCACATCAGGACATCGCCGTGTGTGGCAGCCTCGAACCCGGCGGCCATGCGCAGCAAGGTCGATTTTCCGCAACCCGACGCGCCGATCAGGCAGACGAACTCTCCTTTTTCGACGCGCAGACTGGCGCCGCGCAACGCCTCGATGGCACGGCCGTTTTGCGAATAGGTCTTGCCCGCGTTCTTCATTTCGAGAATGGGGATCGCAGCTTCAGCCATGCGATGGGCTCCAGGCCAGGAGACGCCGTCCAATCAGCATGACCAGTTGATCGGACAGAAAGCCGAAGGCGCCGATGACAATCATCCCGGAAATCACGATCTCGGTGCGCGAGAGCTGGCGGGCTTCCATGATGATGGCGCCCAGCCCCGTCTGGACGCCGGTCATCTCGCCAACCACGATCACGACCCAGGCAAAGCCTAATCCAAGCCGCATGCCGGTGAAGATCGACGGTAGCGCTGCAGGCAGCACCACACGGAAGAACTGCGCCGAGCCGCTGCAGCCGAGCATCGAGGCCGCCTCGAACAACCGCGGCTCGACCGAACGCACGCCAAAAATGGTGTTCACGAGGATCGGATAGAACGCGCCGAGGAAAACGAGAAAGAAGGCGGAGCGCGGCCCGAGCCCGAAGATGATCATCGCGAGCGGCAACCACGCCGTGACCGGAACCGGCCGCAGGATCTGGATGGACGGATCGAGTAAATGCCGGACAAGCGGCACGCGCCCGATCAGCATGCCAAGGGGCAGCGCAACGATGAGCGCCAGCGCAAAGCCGCCATAGACGCGGCTGACCGAGGCCAGCAGATGAATATGCAGGGTCTTGCTGTAGGCATCGTCATTGATTCCACCGAAGGCGAGATCCCGGAGTTCGAGCCAGACCTCGTGAGGCGGCGGGATCAGGCTGCCCGGCCGCCCGATTGTGGCAAAATGCCAGATCGCCAGCATCGCCGCGGGAAAAGCCATCGCCAGCAGGATCGGCCGCAAGCGCGGCCACCAGGTCGCCATCCGTGGCGCCTTGCGCTCCGCGACCGCGCCATCCCCGCTATCGGACGCGAGCGTGGTCACGGTCAGGTCGGCTTCATCGCATCGACGAAGCTGGTGTCGATGAAGGTTGAGAAATCCGGCAGCCGCTTGATCTGCTTCAGCGCCAGCATGTGATCGGCATAGATTTTCGACTGCTCGATCTGCTTTGCTTCGAGCCGCCATGTCAGTTCGACATTGGGGACGGAAGCTTCGATCGCCTCCTTTTTCTGGCCGAGCTTGCTGGACGCCATCGCGACCATCGCGTCCCTGTTCTTCGAGGCAAAATCGGTTGCTCTCTGATGAATGCCAAGCATCGCACGGACGAGGTCGGGCTTTTCGGCGATCACGTCGCGATGGGTACCGAACACCATGTTCAACGACCCCATCGCCGTCGAGTACGGATATTCCACCAGCGTTCCGATCCCGCTGGACAGCGATACGCCCGGGCCCGGCTCTGCGCCAACATACGCGTCGATGTCGCCACGCGACAAAGCGATATGCATTTCGCTGAAGGAGACGCGGACCGGCTCGACGTCCTTGATCGTCATGCCTTCCATCCGCAGCCGTTCCAGGAAGAACACTTCCTGGGTGGTGCCGGGAAACACGGCGACGCGCTTGCCCTTCAGATCCTTGATCGCAGCAATCCCCGCGTCCTTTTTCGCAATAATGGCCATGCCGCGGTTGCACGTCGAGGCAATCACCACGACCGGCTCGCCGGCGGCGGCGCCAAGCAGCGCAGCGGCAATGCCGAACGCGCCGAAATCGACCGACTTGGTTACGACGGCGTTCTTGCATTCGGTCGGCGTTTCGAACGGCAGCACCTCGATCTTGTAACCCGCCGGCACGAACTGATCGTAGAAATAGGGCGCGATGGAATGGATCAGTTTTAGAGCACCAGCCCGAATTACGACGGGTTGACCTTCAGCGCGTACAAGAGCCGGGCTGGCTATAAGACCGGCACCAATGCCGGCCATGAATTCACGTCGGCGGATCCCGTATGTCATCGTGCACTCCCTTTTTTGACCAAGGGAAATGCAACAAACATGCCGAATGACCCGCTTTTGCCGCTTACTCGCCCGCCGCCGGTTGCCGGGATGCGTCGAAAATGGGCCTGACGGGGCCGAACTGACTACGAAACAGGCGGTTTACGCACTGTCCTGAAGAAATCCCGCACCTCCCTCACGAACAGGTCCGGCTGTTCAAATGCCGCGAAGTGGCCGCCCTTCGGCATTTCGCTCCAGTGCTGGATATTCGTGTAGCTCGCTTCCATCCACTTTCGCACCGGCGTGACAATCTCCTTGGGGAAAACGGCAACACCGGTCGGCACCGTCACCTTGTGAGGCGTCCGGCGCTTCGGCCCAAAGCTTTCCCAGTACAGGCGCCCGGATGAGGCGGCGGTGGCGCTCACCCAATAGAGCATGACATTGTCGAGCAACTCGTCGCGGCCGAGGATGTTCTCGGGGTGTCCGTCGCAGTCAGTCCAGGCCCAGAACTTTTCCAGGATCCACGCCGCCTGCCCGCTCGGCGAATCCGTCAAGGCATAACCAAGCGTTTGCGGCCGGGTGGACTGCTGCTTGGAATAGCCGGAATCCCAGTCGGCGTAATGTTCAATTCCCTTCAGCGCCCGCGCTTCCTCCGGCGTCGGCTGTCCCTGGACATTGGGCCGCGCCGACATCGCAAGCGTGATGTGAATGCCAACGCAATGCGCGGGGTCCTGTGCACCGATTGCGGTGGTGATCGCCGATCCCCAATCGCCGCCTTGCGCGCCGTATCGCGCATAGCCAAGGCGGTCCATCAGCACCGCCCAGCTCGATGCAATACGATCGATGCCCCAGCCGGTGGCCGTCGGCTTGGCCGAAAAGCCGAAGCCCGGCAGCGAGGGACAAATGACGTGAAACGCGTCGGCGGCACTGCCGCCGTGCGCGGTCGGATCGGTCAAAGGCTCGATCACCTTGTGAAACTCGACCACCGAGCCCGGCCAGCCATGCGTGATGACCAGCGGCATCGCCTCCGGGTGCGGCGAACGGACGTGCAGGAAATGAATGTCGAGCCCGTCGATTTCGGTGGTGAACTGCGCAAAGCGATTGAGCCGCGCCTCGCGCGCACGCCAATCGTACTCTTCCGCCCAATAGCGGCAGATGTCCTTGATCCATTTCAGCGGCGCGCCCTGGCTCCAGTCCTCGACCAGTTCGGCTTCCGGCCAGCGCGTGTTGCGCAGCCGCGATTTGAGATCGTGAAGCACGTCGTCGCCGATCGAAATGCGATAGGGTTTGATTTCAGCGCTCATGAGGGATCCCTCTCAAAGCTCAGCCGGAGCTGCCGGGACGGAAATCATCGTCGCACCCGAGGCCGATATCAAGGGAGGGACAGTGAAGCGAACGATTTCAACTTGTTACCGAGAAGTTTGGGAAAAGCGTGCCTCATGACCCTCGCGGCGCTTCAGCGTGATCCCCCAAACGCGTGATGGTTCAGAGCGACAAGGAGGTGCCGCACCGACCGACCACGCTCCAAAGGGTTGCAGGATAAGCGCCCATTTCAAATTTGCAGAATGGGCGGTCGGTCCAGTCCATCAGGGGGAAGTTTGAGCTAGATCCAGCCAGCGACGTCCAACGAACAATGTGAGCAACACCAATGGGAATGTCGCAGTTCGAACTAGACTCCCATCCTGGCGACGCAGTGCTGTTCGCATCCGTCTCCGGCCAAATTCCCAGCTAACAGGGAGTTTTACAGGGAAAACTGCAGCTTTGGGCTGACAGAGACAATTGCAGAGTCGCAAATCGCCTGGTCGCAGCCGCAAGCATTTTCCTATTCGAATTATCAGGGAAAAAAGGCGACCTCGTTGGGGTCGTTTTAAACAGCCTCTGTCCGAATTCCGACTCATGAAAGGAATCCGGTCCAATAATCCCCTGCCCGTTTGCACGCCGTCTCTTCAAGCCGCGCGCGTTGCAATGCTTGTTCTAAAATTCTTCGTTAGCCCGATATGTGTTAGCCCGATTGCCTGGGAACGCGTAACGTTCGGTAACCGCTCATTCCGCGAAATGAACCTTCGGCAATTGACGGCGCAAGTTCTTCGGCTTGCCAAACGAGAGCCCCCGGCTGCGGGAATTTATTCTTGGCGGAACGACACGTGGTATGCTTGCTTCGATGACCAAACCCACGTTGATGTCGCACTGATCGGATGCCAGTGTGAGACAAACCACGGTCTGGCCTTGCGCCGCGGATCACGCGGCGGGCCACTCAACGGGGGCCGATCACTCAGCGTCATCACCTAAGCGAGCCAGCGTTTGCGCCGCTTGTAGTGCTTCCCATCGCGGAATGATTTGCGCTTGTCCCCGGCGACGCCAAGATAGAACTCCTTGACATCCTCATTTGCGGCGAGTGCCCTCGCCTCGCCATCCATCACCACGCGGCCATTTTCCAGGATATATCCATAGTTGGCGTATTTGAGTGCCATATTGGTGTTCTGCTCGGCGAGAAGAAACGAGACACCTTCCTTGACGTTCAGATCCTTCACGATCTCGAAGATCTCTTCGACGATCTGCGGCGCGAGGCCCATCGAAGGCTCGTCGAGCAGGATCATCTTCGGGCGCGACATCAGCGCACGGCCGATCACGCACATCTGCTGTTCGCCGCCCGACGTATAGCCGGCGGTCGAACTACGCCGCTCCCCGAGACGGGGGAAATAGGCATAGACTCGCTCCAGATCCTGCGCGATCGCGGCCTTGCCGTCCCTGCGCGTGAAGGCGCCGGTCAGGAGATTCTCTTCGACCGTGAGGTGAGCGAAGCAACGCCGCCCCTCCATCACCTGAATGCAGCCGCGCCGCACCACATCGTTTGGCGACAGGGACTGCACTTCGACGCCGTCGAACAGGATCGAGCCCTTGGTGACCTCGCCGCGCTCCGCATGCAGTAGATTGGAGACCGCCTTCAGCGTCGTTGTCTTGCCCGCACCATTGGCGCCGAGAAGCGCGACAATCCCGCCCCGCGGCACATCCAGCGATACACCCTTCAACACGAGGATGACGTGATCGTAGACAACCTCGATATTGTTGACCGACAAAAACAGCGCTGCCGCGTCTGTCGCCGTGGGGGCCTTAGGGTTTGACACGCTGCTCCCTCCAGACGGTTGCGGCTCTCGGGATATCCGGGAGGAGGCAAACGCTCTTCCCGGATCGCCGAGATGTGTTCAGCTTTCTTTCGAGCAGTCGCGCGGCTGAATCTTCTTCTCCGCGGCATACTTCGCGGAAACATCGTCAACGAGCGGTTCGGTCTCGGATTGGTTGGCAGTATACCAGTCGGAGATGATTTTCCAGCCCTTGCCGTCCCACTGCTGTACGCGCCCGTCCCGCGCGCCCTCGTGGTCGGAGCAGGAAATCTTAATCGGCTTCAACATGCCCTCGAAGCCCATTTCCTTAATGCGTGCTTCAGAGAGGTTGAGGTTCTCAAGACCCCAACGGACCTGCTCACCCGTCAGCGGCTTCTTGCCGAACTTTTCCTGCGCCTTGCGGATCGCCTCCACGCCGAGCATGGCATTCACCATGCCGCGGTTATAGAGAACCTCGCCGACCTTGCCAGGTTCCGACGCCCCCTTGCCCTTTGCATAGACGTACTTCTCCAGGTCGGCATGCACGGGGAACTTGCCTGCACCATGCTGGAGCATCAGCGACTTGTAGCCGACTGCCTGATCGCCTGCCGGCGTCACATCCGGCTCTGCGCCTGACCACCAGACACCGATCATCTTTTCGCGCGGATAGGCAACGGCCGCCGCTTCCTTGACTGCCGTGCCGTTCATGACGCCCCAGCCCCAGACCAAGACATAGTCAGGCCGGTTCTGGCGGATCGCCAGCCATTGCGACTTCTGTTCGACACCGGGGTGCGTGACCGGGATCGGCGTGAACTCAAAGCCGTGCTTCTTTGCCAGCACCTGCAGCATCGGAATCGGCTCCTTGCCGTACGGGCTGTCGTGATAGAGCAGCGAAATCTTCTTGCCTTTCAGCTTGTCGAAGCCGCCGACCTCCTTGGCGATGTGTTGGATCGCGATATCGGCTGCGGACCAGTACGTGCCGAGCAGCGGGAAGTTGTAGGAAAAGACGGCTCCGTTCTTGGAATCGGCGCGGCCATAGCCCATCGTGATAATCGGAATCTTGTCAGTCGCGGTCTTTTCGGTGAGGGCGAATGTAATGCCGGTCGACAGCGGATTGATGAAGGCCGCGCCGGTTGGGCCCTTGCCCTTGAGACGCTCGTAACACTCAACGCCCTTGTCGGTGGCGTATCCGGTTTCGCATTCCTCGACCAAGAGCTTGACGCCGTTGATGCCGCCGTCGCGCTCGTTGATAAGGTTGTAATAGTCGGCCACGCCGTTTGCGTACGGCACGCCATTCACGGCGTACGCGCCCGTCCGGTAGGATAGTATCGGGATGAACTGCTCGTTCTGCGCGGCAGCAGGAGAGGCAAACGCCCCGCCTGAAAGTATGGCTGCCGCCAACATCAGTTTGTTGCGTACCATATTGGTGTCCTCCTCATTCAGCCCGTTTTTTTGCCGTACCGGGTCTTGTTTTCGCGGGCATCCTTCCTCCGTTTGCCAACGACCGCCGCTCCGCGTTGCGATCTTCGGCTTCCGTCACACTGACCGTCCCTTCAGTAGGGAAACGGCCAAAGTCTGAGCTTCTCCTTGCCAATCGATATGAGCCGGGCAAACCCATGTGGTTCCTTGATGAGAAGATAGCAGATCAACGATCCAAAGATGATGAATTCCAGATGAGTAATCGTCTCTGTCGACAGCGGCACGCCGAGCTCAGACGGAATCAGGTTCAGCATGATCGGCAGAATAAGGATAAAGGCCGCACCGACGAACGAACCCATGATCGATCCCAACCCGCCGATGATCACCATGAACAGAAGCTGCAGCGAACGGTCGATCGAGAACGCGAGCGGCTCCCACGAGCCCAGATAGACGAACGCCCAGAGTGCGCCCGCCACGCCGATGATAAATGAAGAAACCGCGAAAGCCGTGAGCTTTGCATAGAGCGGCCGGATACCGATCAGCTCGGCGGCGATGTCCATGTCGCGGATCGCCATCCATTGTCTGCCGAGATTGCCGCGAACGAGGTTCTTCGCCAGAACCGCGAACACCGTTACGAAGATCAGGCACAGCAGATAGCGCTCGATCGGCGTGCGCACGATCAGACCGAAGAAATTCAGTTCCGGTGCATTGACCGAACCTGAGGGCGCGTAATTGGTGAACCATGGCACCCGCAGGAACACCCAGTCGAAGAAGAACTGCGCTGCGAGCGTTGCGACCGCCAGATAAAGGCCCTTGATCCGTAGACTGGGAATACCGAAGAGGATTCCGACAACCGCCGCCGTGAGCCCGCCCAGCAAAATGGATGACAGCACGGGCAGCGGCGGGATCGAAATCGCGAAGCCAAGCCAGACAAGCGGAATATGAACGCCGGTTCCCAGCTTGTAGGCAGAATAGGCGCCGATGGCCATGAACGCGCCGCTGCCGAGCGAGATCTGGCCGCAATAACCGACGAGAATGTTTGCGCCGATTGCGGCGAGCGCGAGGATCAGGAAGGGCAGCAGAATGGCCCACAGCAGATATTCGCTGGCGAACGGCCAAATGTGGAAAGTCACCAGCAACGGCACCCCGATGAAGGCGATCCCGAGCAGGATACCGAGCGCAATACGATCCTGGCGGATCGGGAAGATCGCCATATCCTCCGCGTAGGTCGCTTTGAATTGGCCCGCCTCGCGATAAAGCACAACTGGCTCCTCGTCTCAGATACGTTCGATGATCCGCTCGCCGAACAGCCCTTGCGGCCGCACGAGCAGCACTGCCAACGCCAGCACATAGGCGAACCAATATTCGATGCCGCCACCTATATGCGACCCCAGGAACACCTCGGCGATCTTCTCGCCCGCCCCCACAATGAACCCGCCGACGATGGCCCCTGGAATTGAGGTAAGGCCCCCAATGATCAGAACCGGCAAGGCCTTCAGCGCGAGAAACGTGATGGAGAACTGTACGCCCAGCTTGGTACCCCACACGGTCGCCGCAACCAGCGCAACGAGACCGGCGGCAAGCCAGACCACGAACCAGATCCAGCTGATTGGAATCCCGACCGATTGCGCGGCCAGGTGGTCGTCGGCAACTGCCCTGAGAGCGCGACCGGTCTTGGTACGCTCGAAGAAGATCGCGAGGCTGGCGACCAGAATGCCGGCGATAAAACCGCCCCAGACATCCAGCTTGTTGAGCAGAATTCCACCGGGAAAGAGATTTTCAAACAGGAACCAGGCATCCGTCGGAAACAGCCGCAACGGGTAAGCATCGGAACCGAAGATCATCTGCGCCGCACCCTCGAGGATGAATGTCACGCCGATGGTGGACATGAACAGCGTAAGGGCGTCCTGGTTGACAAGAGGTCCGATCACGAACCGCTCGATCAGCCAGGCGGTTATCGCCATGATTACGGCAGCGAAGCCAATGCCGAGGATGATCGCAGCCCAAAGCGGGAAACCCCAAGTCACCAGCAGGTCGAGCGAGCGAACCAGCGCAAGCCCGGCGAGCAACACCATTGCGCCTTGCGCAAAGTTAAAGACGCCGGATGCCTTGAAGATCAACACGAAACCGAGCGCGACCAGCGAATACAGCACGCCGGACATCAATCCGCCGATCAGAACTTCGAGAAATTGACCCAACCCGATCACGCAATGCTCCCTAGTGCGCGACGCCGAGATAGGCGTCGATGACGCCCTGATTCTCCTTGACCTCATCCGGCGTGCCGTCGGCGATCTTAACGCCATGATCGAGCACCGCCACGCGATGGGAGAGATCCATCACCACAGCCATGTCGTGCTCGATCAGCGCAATGGTCGTGCCGTAGTGATTATTGACGTCGATGATGAAGCGCGACATGTCCTCCTTCTCCTCGAGGTTCATGCCTGCCATCGGCTCGTCGAGGAGAAGAAGATCCGGCTCCATCGCAAGGGCGCGGCCGAGTTCGACGCGTTTCTGCAGGCCATATGGCAAACGCGCAACCGGCACCTTGCGGATCGCCTCAATCTCCAGAAAATCGATGATCTCCTCGACCCGGTGCCGATGCTCGATTTCCTCTGCCAGCGCAGGGCCGTAACGCAGCATCTGCCACAGAAGACCCCGGCGCATCCTCAATGTGCGGCCAGCCATGATATTGTCGAGTGCGCTCATTCCCTTGAACAGTGCGACGTTTTGAAAGGTGCGCGCGATGCCGCCACGGGATGCCTCGTACGGCTGCATCTGGGCGCGGGTGCGACCCTTGAAAGTGATGGCGCCATGGTTCGGATGATAGAAGCCGTTGATGACATTGAGCATCGAGGTTTTTCCGGCGCCGTTCGGTCCGATGATGGCGCGAATTTCGCCTTTCCTGATGTCAAACGAGACGTCCCTCAACGCTTTCACGCCGCCAAACGCCAGCGATACCCCCTGGACCAGAAGCAGGATTTCGCTCGTATCCGGCATCCTCATGCGGCTTTCCCCAAAGGTTCTGTCGCACCAATTGTTTGCAGGTCGCGGATCTTGACCCGAGCCGCGATCACACCCTTGCGGCCATCCTCAAAAGTGACCTCGGTGGAAATGTCCGCTTCATGCGAACCGTCGTAGAGCGCCGTGACCAGTGGCGCATAGCGCTCGGCGATGAACCCGCGGCGCACTTTCTGGGTGCGGGTCAATTCGCCATCGTCTGCGTCGAGTTCCTTATGCAGAATGAGAAAGCGGCGAATCTGCGCGCCCGCCAGCACCTTTCCCTCCGCGAGAGACCGGTTCACCTCGGCAACATCTTTCGCCAGCATGTCGTAGACCAGCGGATGCCCCGCCAGCTCCTGATAGGAACCGTACGCGAGGTTGTTGCGTTCGGCCCAGTTCGCCACAGCGACCGGGTCGATATTAAGAAAGGCGCAAACGAAATCCCTGGAGTCGCCGTAAACGACCGCCTCCTTGATGTTGGGAAAGAACTTCAACTTGTTCTCAAGATACTTCGGCGCAAACATCGTGCCGTCAGCCAGCCGACCAACATCCTTCGCGCGATCGATGATCTTCAGGTGCCCAGTCTTCTCGTCGAAGAAACCGGCGTCGCCGGTCCTGACGTAGCCGTCGGACGTCATGGCCTCCGCGGTCTTCGCCTGATCCTTGAAGTATCCGACGAACATGCCCGGTGAGCGGAACTGCACCTCGCCTGTTTCCGCAATGCGGATGTCGACGTTCGGTGCAGCCGGGCCGACCGTATCGGAGTAGATCTCACCGTCAGGCTGGCAGGTAACGTAAAGGAACGCTTCGGTCTGACCGTACAGTTGCTTCAGGTTTAATCCGATCGAGCGGTAGAACGCGAACAGATCCGGACCGATGGCCTCACCTGCAGTATAGGCGACGCGCACGCGAGACAGGCCAAGAACGTTCTTGAGGGGCTCGTAGACCATCAAACGCCCGACCGCATAGAGCAGCCGGCCAGACAGCGGCACCGACTTTCCGGTCAAAATCGACTCGCCATAGCGCCGCGCAATGCCAAGGAAGTAGTTGAACATGCGCCGCTTGATGGCTGCAGCGTCCTCCATGCGGATCATCACCCGCGTCAGCATGGCCTCGAAACCACGCGGCGGGGCGAAATAGAAGGTTGGTCCGATCTCGCGCCGATCCTGCTCGATCGTCTCACCGCTCTCGGGACACGCCATGCAGAAGCCAGCGACAATGCCCTGTGCATAGTTGAGGTAATGATCACCAACCCAGGCGAGTGGCAGGTAGGCGAGCGCCACGTCCTTATCGGTCAGGCTGTCGAACCTGACGGTATCAGTCGCAGCGTCGATGCAGCCTCGCGCCGACAGCATGACGCCCTTCGACGCGCCGGTGGTTCCCGAGGTGTAGAGGATGATCGAGATGTCTGAACCTTCACCCTGCCGGATGAACTCATCGATCTGCCTGCCGAGCGCCGCGCTGGCCGCAAGCGCAGCGCGGCCGTCTTCGATGACATCGCGGATTGCGATCAATCGGTCGTGGTCGTAGTCATCGAGGCCACGCGGCTCGTCATAGACCACCTTGTGGAGATGTGGCACCCGGTCGGATACAGAAAAGACCTTGTCGACCTGCTCCTGATCTTGCGCTGCAACAAACTTCGCATCGGCGTGAGCGAGGACGTAAGCAAGCTCGTCAGCCACTGCATCCGAATAGACCGGAACCGGAATCGCGCGCAGCGCTTGCGCTGCCATTACCGTCCAATAGAGCTTCGGCCGGTTGGAACCAACGATGGCGATCGTGTCTCCTGGCTGCAATCCAAGGCGATGCAAGCCCGCAGCGTACGCGCGCACGATCTCTGCAACCTGAGCCCAGGTCCACGTCTGCCAGATGCCGAGATCCTTATGCCGAAACGCAGGACGGCTGCTAAACTGCGCGGCATTTCGCGCCAGCAGCTTGGGGAACGTGTCAAACGATCCGCCAACGGCCATGTCGGTCTCGATCCCAAAAACCGGCACGTTGGTTCGCGCCTGCTTATTGTGACGCTGCTCCTTCGGGAAGCAGCCATGCGGATTCCGCATGCGTCCCCTACATTACAACGGATCGAAAGTCCTACAAGCCCCGGCTTGACCGACCCGAACCCGTTGGTGGGTATCAGTTGGTATAAATGAGAACGCCGGCGAACGACGGTGGCGCCGCTTCGCGCTACTTGCAGTAGCAGGTCTTCGAGGATGCAGACTGTAATTCAGCTGCGGCCCGCGGCTGCTGACCGCAGGTGCGCCGCATGACTCGGGTCTCGGCAGGCCCGATTCAGCAGGTAACGTGAAAAAGGCCGATCTTCTTCGCACGCGACTTGTTGAACGTATGGATCGCCTCAGGGGTCGGCTGCAACAGGACCGTGCAACCCTTTTTCGCAAAGTACGCCTCAGCTTCCGGCGATAGGTGCACATTACCCATCTGGCCCGAGCCAAGAACTAGCTGCTCACATCCCTTCTCAAAGACGAACTTCGCTTCATCCTTCGAAAGGACATGCGAGGTGCCGTAGTACTTCTTCGACAGCTTCTTCTTCCGCCTTGTCACTTCGCCGGACAGACGAATGATCACGTCGTGTTCATAGGTCTTTCCGTCAATCGTGATGGTGCCGAATGTAGTGCGTTCGATCTCCATGGCCTGACCTCCTCATGATCCGGCACGAGGCCCCGACTCGGCGTCGGCAGACGAGCCTGGCATCGATGTCAGGGCAGCCCGCGTCGCTCGCCGTCTCGCGGGCCTCCTGTTTCCGAACCTTTGGGTCCCGGCGGTGCCGTTAGCCGGCAATTCGCTGCTGCTGTCTACCCGACGATCTGGAACGCGTCAGCCGCGCGCAACACGGTGCCGTCCTCCCAGTGGCGTCCGACCAGCATCATGCCCACAGGGAGCCCCGCCGACATGCCTGCCGGAACCGTGGCGGCAGGATGGCCAGTGACGTCGAACGGGCAAGTGTTAGAAATCATCTCGAGTGCCCGCGCAACGTAGTCCTCGCGGCTCGCGTCCGGCGGTGGGAGTAGCGTGGCCTTCAAAGGTAACGTCGGCATGAGCAGGAGATCGACGCCTTTGAGTTGCTCATCGTAGGCGGCGCGTAGCACGCGCGCGAGGTTTTGGGCCTTGGCGTAGTAGCGACCTTGGTAATTGTCCTGCATGTACTGACCGAGCAGGACGACGAGCTTGACGGTCTCCGAAAGGTCGTTGGCGCGCACCCGCCGGCTCCGGCCGTAGAAGTCCAGCAGCGAAGTCGTGTAGTGCCCTTTCCAGTTGGTGCCCATGCTGTTGCCGGCGACCATCAGCGCCGTGGCGCCCTCGACGGCGATAGCGTTCCAGATATGGATGCCGTCGCGGTGGAGGGGGATCGATACCTCGCTTACAGTCCCTCCCGCTCGCGTCAACCGCTGTGCCGCCTCGCGCACCATGGCGTCGACATCGGGCTCGGAATTGGGCCAGCCAAACCCTTCCTTGACGATCCCGATCCGCAGGCCACGGGCGTCTCCGGTGAGCTGCTTGGTATACGCTTCCGTACGCAGTCCCGCCGGTTGGCGCGGGTCGAGGCCATCGGCTCCGGCGAGCACCTCGAGAAGCCGGGCGGCATCGCCGGCGGTACGGGCAATGGGTCCGGTATGATCAAGTGTTAATTCAATCGGGAAGACACCTGTGTATGGCACAAGCCCGTGCGTGGGCTTGTGGCCAACCGCTCCGCAGAAAGAGCTGGGAATTCGGATCGACCCTCCCTGGTCGCCCCCGATGGCCATGTCGCATTCGCCGGCGACGACGAGCGCGGCGCTGCCGCTGGAGGAGCCTCCGGCAGATCGCTTCGGATCATGCGGATTGAGCACTGGCCCGGTATCGGAAGTATGGCTGCCGCCCGAGAAGCAAAGATGCTCACACACGGACTTGCCGACGATCTCCCCACCGGCATCGAGGATGCGCGTCACAATGGTCGCGTCCACGTCGGGGACGTAGCCCTCCAGCACGTTGGAGCCGTTCATCATCGGGATGCCGGCAACGCACACGTTGTCCTTGATGGCGATTTTCTTGCCCGCGAGAGGCCCCGAAGTTACGCCTTTGATTGAGCACCTCCAGTACCAAGCGTTGAGCCGATTGTCCGAGGCACCTGGTCGGAACCCCGCGTCCCGCGGGTACTTCACCACCAATGTCGGCTCCGCGAACTGGTCCAGGCGACGGTAAGACGCGAGCACACCGTCCATGAGGTTGCGGAACGACGTCAGATCGTCGCGGCTGAGAGCCAAGTTGTAGGATTTGGCGATGCGCTCCAATTCAGGCAGCGGTGGCTTGCGCAGAATCCGCGGCGCCGTCGCCGTCGGGGGTGGCGGTTGCACGCCCGCCTCGGCGGCCGCACGAACGGGCGTTGTCGCCGCGGCGACAACGGTTGCTGCTGCGCCGGCCGCGCCGGCATGAAGGAAGCGACGACGCGAATAGTCTGGCGAGGCTCTCATAGCACATCCTCCCTCGACCAATGGGTTGACTTCTCAAATCCACCGCTCGCCCTAAAGGGTCGGGGACCGTCTGGTGGTCGGTGGCCGCGACGGTCACCAAGCGGAGGCCGCCGACGCTGCGGCCGGCGTGCCAAGCTGCAACATCACAATGAGTCCTTGCATCCGGACAAGGCTGAGGCGCAGCAGCCGCATGAGGTTGGGACGTGAGGCCTGGCCGAGCGGATCGTGACGGCAATTAAGGTCTCTACCGGATGCCTCCGGCATCCTCGCGCGGACTGCGGAGCGACGCGCCGTCCTGCAGCAGATTATCGCGCAGCCACCGGCGATTTCAAGAGCTTGCATCTTTCACGGTCCGCGCTCGGCAGCCACGTCGCGGAGCACTTCCACCTTCGCGACACACGCGCAGTCAAGCCACGCGCGCGATGTCTCTTCTTGGTGGGCTTGAGAACTGCCGGAGACTTGCTTCAAAGTTCAGACTTCGCGATTTCACTGCACCCGGTATTTGCTCATGTAGTGTTTGCGCAGGATCTTGCGGGTCTGCTCCGCAAGGCGCCTGTTAGCGTCAGCTTGCGGCTGGTCGCGGCGCTCGGGCGGTTTCGGCCGATGCGGATGAGGGCGCTGTTTGGTCGAATGTTGCCTTCGGGTCAAAGCGGCAGCCCTTGTTCATGGTTCATGCGACGAACTCGACCGGACTGCCGATGGCAAGACCGAGATCGCGGTCCGCCCGCCCCTGATTGACGGCAAGTTCGGCAAGCCCGTTGGAGTTCTCATACCAGAAAGCCGCGCCTGGCGGCAGATCACTGAAGGTCCTCGCGCGGTCCAGAACCCGACCTGCCGCGGTCAGCCTTGCGCCGGGCGGCAGCATAGCCGCCCTCAGCCCGGTCATGGCATTGCCGTAGTGATCGACGTAGACGATCTCGCAGAGGTCATCCGGCCAGTCTGCCCGGCGATCTCCGCCATCGTGACGTGGCCGGCCGGGGGGCGGATCACCGCGCGCCAGCATGCCTGCCACCGGAGCGAACAGGTCGCGCCCGTGAAAGCTGGCCGAGAGATGCTCCGGCTTCCAGTCGATGTCCCAGCTGCGCGTCTCTTGCGCTCTGCGCTGGACCAGCTCAAACAAGCCGTTGCCGGGGCCGATATACCAGCGGCCATCGGCTTCGAGAAAAATGGATGGCCGCGTCCCGCCGACGCCGGGATCGACAACGCAGAGAAAGACGGTTCGCACCGGAAACCATGCAGCATAGGCCGCCAACAGATACGCCGATGCCTTAGGATTGCCGACTGGCGCATCGGCGAATAGGTCGATAATGGGTATGCCCGGCGCCATCTGGTGCAGCACCGCCTTCATCTGACCCGTATACGGGCCGTGCAACCCAAAATCCGTGAACAGCGCAATCATGGCGTCAGCTCGCCCACTGCGCCGGCGCCTTGCAACGTCGCAGTTGGTTAGCGTTATCCCTTCCCTGATCCTTTGGCTCGCTATCCGCGAGCCGTCGGCGCCTCTTGCTCAGGGTGGACGGCGCTCAGGAGTGTTCGCGGCTGGCCTGCCGGCAGCAGCATCGTCTGCGCCGTGAGCAGCCATGGCATCCACATAAATCGTGTGGCCTGCACCCAAAACGTGAAAGGGTTAGCTGCCTCGAACAAGGACCCGAGCGCTTCGAAGGACGGTGTTGCCCGCAGATTGATTGACATCTGCTCCCAATCACCATTCGGCGATTGCCGGTGAATGATGTCGATGTCGAGGCCGGGCAAACGGGCGCTTGCTCTTGTGGCATCGATCTCGCTCTCTCGACTGTATGTCCGCTCAGGCATCGGCCCTCACCATCTCCGTGCACCGCTTCCATCCCGCGGGTGATTATCGCTCATCGTTCCCGGTAATGAAAGCTCGCAGACTTGCTGCCGCGACCATGGCGGCTCCCCGCGGAAGGACGGAACCCCGCCTCGTTGAGGCGCGTGGCGCTTCGCCCGCCGGTGGCGGCTTGCAATCACCTTCCGGCGGCCTACCATGGAATGCGTAGCTCACCCTGCAGGAGCGCAGCCATGGAACTCACCGTGGTGCCCATCGTCAAGCCGGACGACGCCAACTTCATTTTCGGCCAATCGCATTTCATCAAGACCGTGGAAGACCTCCACGAGGCGCTGGTGGGCGCGGTTCCGCGCATCCGCTTCGGGCTGGCCTTCTGCGAGGCTTCCGGTAAACGGCTGGTGCGCTGGTCGGGTAATGACGAAGCCTCCCTTACCCTCGCACGCAACAACGCGTTGGCCATCGGCGCCGGCCACACTTTCCTGATCTTCCTGGGCGACGGGTTCTTTCCCGTCAACGTGCTCGCTGCGGTGCGCGCGGTGCCGGAAGTCTGCCGCATCTATTGCGCGACGGCCAACCCGACACAGGTAATCGTCGCGCAAAACGGAGCTGGGCCGCGGCGTGCTCGGCGTGGTGGATGGCGCCTCGCCGCTGGGTGTCGAAACCGACACCGACATTGCGTGGCGGAAGGACCTGCTGCGAAAGATCGGCTACAAGCTGTAGTGGTTGGATGAAGCCGAAGCCGACAGGGTGCCCACCTGCAGCTGACGCTGCCACGCATCGAACGCGACGAAGCACGCGTCACCAGGATGGGTTCGTTCGTCTGGTTGAGGTCGAAATGGGCCTCCAGTGACGGGGCCCTGCGGCGGGCCTGGTTCTCGATCTCGTGCTGCTGGTCGCCGTTGAACGTGACGACGCCGATCGACTGCGATGCAAGGTCGGCGCTGATGAGGATGACCGGCTCGGACGAGGCAGGCTCGCAATCGAAAAACGACACGCGTGTCTATTATGTGTCTATTATATTGCATGGTTTTGTTACATCTCGTTACGGCAGTTGCGGCCTCCTTAAGCACGATCATAAAGAGATGGCATCACAAACAGATGGCGCACGTTTTATGGCAGCAGCGCTGTCTTGAAGTCGCCTCGCGACTGCACCATGTTGGGGTCGTCGATGAGACGCGTAGGACTTATCGACATCACGGTAGGCAACGCGACGCGCCTCGGCGCATCGTAACTTTCCGCCACGCGACGCTGCGCGTCGCAACACATCGCTACGCAACGCTTGAGCCGCTGGGGAAGCCTGGCGGCTCGCGCGCGTTTAGCGCGGACGCTCCCCTCAATCGCCTGTAGCTCCGAGCCGCCTACTGCAGCAAGCCGGAGGCTGAAACCGAGGAGATCTGACAACGAGGGCGCGAGCTAGGCCCGCCGAGCTAGTCCCGCGCCGTCCGCCGGTTCACGCCGGCGGGCCTTACTTCGGTAAGTGCAAATTGCCTTGAAGCCAGCGTCCAAGGCCCTTGGACTTCATGGGGTCTTCAATCGCGGCAAAGTTCGTAAGTACCTGATTGCAGACAGCGCATTCAAACGTTTGCAAGTCGACGCCCCGGGCGCGTGCTGGCTCGATGCTAACGAGCATCATCTGGGCCTTGCACTTCGGACAAGCGGGGCGCTCAATTGCAGCGAATGGAATGACGGACGAGAGGCGTTGAGATTGGGACATGATGCTTCCCTCGAACAGGCGGGAGCGCAACACTCTCTGTCACCGGTAGTGCCTTAGGAGGCGGAGCGGTGATTGTCTGAGTATTCGCCCGAGGGACCTCAAACGCGAGTTAATTCGCAGATATTTGGAAGGAAGGTATGCGCCCCGCGGAAATTGCGACACCGGAAGCTCCCGCCCGATGCGGTGAGCGGCCGCCGCAAGTTCCCAGTCTGGGCCTGTGGCAACGGCGCGGGGAAATGAAACGGGAGAGTTCTGTTCATGATCGAGGGGATCAGCGCAGTTACACTCGGCACCCACGAAATGCCACGAGCTGTCCAATTCTACCAGACGCTCGGGTTTGAGGTCCTACATGGCGGCGAAGATTCGTCATTTACGAGCTTTCGAGCAGGAACGAGCTATCTCAACCTCATCACCCAGCCTACCGAGCGGCGCTGGTCTTGGTGGGGGCGGGTAATCTTCTACGTTGCCGATGTTGACGCGCTTTACGACCGTGCACTCGCGGCGGGATACCAGCCAGCTACCGTGCCCCGCGATGCCGAATGGGGTGAGCGCTTCTTCCACCTAATTGACCCCGATGGCCACGAACTCAGTTTCGCTCGACCTTTGTTCCCGGCTTCCGGCCAATAGCAGCTCGAAGCGGCCTGTCATTCCAAGAGGCGTTGGGAGAGCGTATGGTGCTCCGATTATCCGCTGCACCTGGGAGGCAATCATGCAGTTCAGGACAACCGGACTACTGTTGCTCGGGGCGATGGCCTTTCCCGCCTCCGGGACCGCACAAACCACTCCCGCTCCATCGGCAATTACACGAACGGTGATCGCCGCAACCAAACTGCCGACCGTTACAGACGTGCCGCTCCATTTCAAAGCGGTGAGTATCACTCTTCAGCCGGACGAGCGGAGCAGCGTCTCGGCGGCCAACGGCATCCTCTACCAGATGTCAGGATCGACCGAGGTCGCGCTCGATGGCGAGGCCAAAATGCTCAACGCCGGAGAGGGACTGTTCATCGCTGGCGGAAAGACTGCGGCGCTAACAGCGGGCAGTGGAGGACCGTCGACTTTTCTCCACTTCTTCCTCGCTCCCGCTGTGGACTTGGGTCAGCCTGCCGAGACGGCGCCTGCCGTCGTGAGAGAATTGTATCGCACAGCAAATCCGATCCCCGACCTCAAGCCAGGCGGTTATGATCTCAATCTCACGCGAGTCACATTTCCGGCACAGATGCCCTCGAACCCGCCGCACCATCGGTCAGGCGCAGCTCTATACTTTATCATCTCCGGCACCGGGGCCAACACGGTCGACGGTAAGACAGAAGCAAGGGGGCCGGGTTCCTTGATCTATGAACCGTACGCCCTCGTGCACCAATGGGGAAACCCAGGCAACGAGCCGTTGATATTCTTGGCCTTCAACATCAATCCGGAAGGCGTGGCAGCCGTGCTTCCGGGCGCACCAGCAACGAAGCAATAGTTGACGGCGGGCGGCTCACTGCAACGCTGCCTGTGAAAGACTTCATCATGGCGAATGATTGCTACCGGCCCCTATTACCGGCGACACGGAGGCAGGTCCTCGTGATGCCGACAAACGAGATCCGCTTCTCGGTCGCAAGTGAAAGCACTGCTCTCCTCGATTCACCCGCGCTGAGTCCCCGATGCCCACATCACGTCTCGGACCGACTGCGCAGTTTTGCCATTGCTGGATTTTTCTGGATTTCCCGGTGCACACATCGTGCACACGCCGTCCTCTAACCGATTGAACGAACTAAACTCTCGGTCCAGTCCATCATGGGCAAATTTAAACTACCGTGAATCAGCGACGTCAAACGGGGTCGGTTCAACCCGTTGTTGGACGTGCCGCTATTTGACATGGCTACGCGGACGCCCTGAGCAAAGGGCTCAACGAGGAGGCTGTGCAGAGTGGTTGGCCGATCTCGGCGCCGAAGCGTGGAGCAAAGCCGTGAACCAAAAGCCCTCGCGGACCTGGTCAAAAGCGAATCCGCACGGCTAATGCCGATTCTAAAAGCCGCGGCGGAGAAATAAGCAAGGCATCGCGCCTCGAAGGCGCCCGCCTCCACCGAGATCGGCTAGTGGCCCGACAGATAGTCAGCGCGAACGGGCGCGGCTCCCGATGGCGGCACGTCGAGGCGTACGGCAATGCCCTCTAATTCCGGGCTAGGGGCCGGATATAGCTTCATCACGAGCGGATCATGGCCGGGAATGATGTAGCTCTCGTCCGGCGCCAGTTTCAGCAACCGGTCGAACCCCTCCAGCATTTCGCCGATATGAAGAGCGGTCGTAAATGGGCGTTCGCTCGCCATATTCTCATAGAAATGACTGACGTCGGAGGCCAGCACGACGAATCCGCGGCGGGTTCTGACGCGAACGAACTGAAGCCCGGCCGAATGGCCGCCTGCCGCATGTATGGTAAGGCCGGGAGCGAGCTCGGCGTCGCCATCGTAGAACAGGACCCGGCGCGCATAGTTGAGCCGTACGATCCCGCAGACATCCTCGACCTCGAACGAATGCGATAGCCGCGGATATCGCATGAAGCGTCCCGTGGCATAGGCAATTTCACGTTCCTGGAGATGGAATCGCGCGTTCGGAAACCGGTCGAAATTTCCCACATGGTCGTAATGCAGATGCGTGAGGATAACGTCCTCGACCCCGGCTGCATCGATGTCGAACGCACCGAGCGTCTCCACCGGACAGCGCAGGAACGTCCGTTTCCGCCTGTCCGCGACTTCCGCGTTGAAGCCGGTGTCGATGACGAAGGTACGGTCTCCTCCTCTTGCAAGCCACATGAAATAGTCCATCGGCATCGGGCCGTCGTGCGGATCGCCGCCGATGAAATGATCGCTGCGCCGCGCATCGCGGGTGGCATAGCGGATAGCGAAGAGCTCGTATTCCTGATCGGCCATGCTATCTCCCAATAGACCGGCGGCTCATCACTTCGCTTCCACTTCGTTGAACGCCTCCCGTGCGTTCCGGAAGGCGTCGATTCCCGATGGGATGCCGCAATAGACCCCGACCTGAAGCAGGATCTCCTTGATCTCGTCCTTGGTGACGCCGTTCTTCAAGGCCCCTTTGACGTGCAACTTCAGTTCGTGAGGCCGATTGAGCGCGCCGAGCATCGCCAGATTGATGATGCTGCGGGTGCGGCGGTCGAGCCCCGGCCGGGTCCACAACGCACCCCAGCAGAATTCAGTCGACCATTCGGCCATCGTCCGGGTGAATTCATCCGCGCCGGCAATGGACTTGTTGACATAGTCCTCGCCGAGCACTTCCTTGCGCACCTTTAGACCCCTGTCGAACAACTCAGTCATCGTTGGCTCCTTTCGTTGTTTAAGAACTGTTTTTCAATGCGGCGCGGCTCATCCGTGCACCCTCATCAGGCTCGCGACGTCCGCAAGCGTGTCGAGACGCCAGACACCATCGATGATGCGATCCAGATCCCAATCGGTGCCACCCAGTCGCGCGCAATCGCGCACTTTCGCTTCGACATCACGGTCGGATAATGGGTCGGCAAGACTGCCTTTCGCTTCCATCACAAGATTTTCGAATGTCTCTCCCGACGTCAGTTGGACAATGACGCGCGCGGCACCATCCGGAAGCGACGTGTCAAGCATTGCCCTCACCTTCTGGCGCAGCGACACGATGTCCGGCCGAAATACGGTCGCGTCCGCGAACTCGGTGATGCCGGCCGTACCCAGCAGCAACGCACAGGCGACGCAGTGATGAATGCTGACCCGCGCGTCACGCTGGTTGCGAACCGGCCGGTCGCCGCGCGCCAGCAACAGCGCCGATCCTTGCACGGTGACGGAGGCTATATCATCGATGCGCCGGTCGAGATTCGCCCGCAAATTGAAGCAGGCGTCGATGACGGCGTGAAACACGATTCCCGCAGGATAGGGCTTGTAGGTGTTCTTCGCGATCTCCCAGGTCTTGCCGAGACCGCCCGTCAACCGCCTCATATCGGGTTCGTCACCCATGGCGCGGGCCCAGCCGAGCGGTCCCTCAATAGCCCGCGGCGATGCGGAGTAGCCTTCAGCCGCAAGCAATGCCGCAAACAGGCCGTTGCGAGCCGCGTTGCCAACGCTGACATTCTTGGCGGCGCTCGGGAGATTTTCGACGATCCCGGCCGACTGGCTGGCGGCAATTCCGATCGCGTTTGAAATCTGGTCCGCCGAAAGCCCGAGCAGTTTCGCGCAGGCTGCGGCCGCACCGAACACTCCGCAAGTCGAGGTGATGTGCCAGCCACGCGCATAATGTCCGGGAGACACTGCGTTGCCGATGCGACATTCGACCTCCACGCCGAGAATGAATGCCGTGAGAACCGCCTGCCCCGAAAATCCCCGCGCCTGCGCCAATGCCAGCACCGGGGCTGCGACCGGCGCCGCTGGATGAATGATGGTGTCCAGATGGGTATCGTCGAAATCGAGCAGATTGGCCGAAATCGCGTTGAGGAACGACGCGCACATGGCGTCGAGCCGTTCCGAACGACCGATGATCGTCGACGTCGCAGCACCGCTGAACGGCAATAACGTGCGCAACGCCGCGGTGACGGCAGGGTCATTCGCCGAACCCAGCGCGGTCGCGAAGAAGTTCAGCATCGAGCGTTTCGCTTCGTGACTTTGCGCGGCGACATCCGTCCACACCGTGCCGGCAATGAAATCGGCGAAAATTGTGCCGGCACCTTGCGCTTCATCTTGCCGCACTGAGCGAATTCCTCGGACCTTGTTTTTCCGACCGTATTCCGGCGCGACGTGGCCTGTCGACAGGAATCTTATGCTTGACAGATTGACTGACAATCCTGAAGTTTAGCGAAACGCGACCGGGGAACCCTCGCGCGGCAAGAACAAGAAAGCGCCGGTGCTTGCGGTGCAAGAAGGGGAGCGAACCATGGCTGCAGAAACAATCGGCTTTGTCGGAACGGGCCGCATGGGCGGACCGATGGCCGGCCGCCTGCTCGATGCCGGCTATTCGCTGTGCATTTATGATTCGCAGGTCGAGGCAACCAAGGCGCTGGTTGCGCGTGGCGCACGGCTTGCGAAATCGCCCGCCGAAGTCGCATCCAGCGCCGATATCGTGCTGGCAAGCTTGCCGACTCCCGACATCGTCAAGGCGGTTGCGCTGGGGCCCGATGGAATTGTTGCCGGAAACCGCGCCACAGTGCTGATCGATTTGTCCACGACCGGGCCCGGCGCCGCCAAATTGATTGCGAAGGGCTTCGAAGCGCGAAACCTGACGCTGGTCGATGCGCCGGTCAGCGGCGGCATCAAGGGCGCGGTAAGCGGTACGCTTGCGGTGATGGTGTCCTGCCCGAAGGCTACCTATGACAGGGTGGAGCCGATCCTGAAGCACTTCGGAAAACTGTTTTACACCGGCGACAAGCCGGGCACGGCACAGACCGCGAAACTAGCGAACAATCTGATGGCAGCCGCGGCGCTGGTGATCACCTCCGAAGCGGTGGCGATGGGCGTCAAGGGCGGCGTCAACGCCAAGGTGCTGATCGACATCATCAACGCCAGCAGTGGGCGCAACAGCGCCTCCGAAGACAAATTCCCCCGTGCGGTGCTCCCCGGCACCTTCGATTTCGGATTTGCCACCGGCCTCTCCTACAAGGACGTGCGGCTCTGCGTCGATGAAGCCGAGGCGATGGGTGTTCCGATGGTCTGCGGTTCCGTGGTCCGGCAGATGCTCGCCATCACCAACGCCAAATATGGCGCGTCATCCGACTTCACCTCGATCGCAAGAGTGCTGGAGGAATGGGCCGGCGTCGAAATGCGCGGCTAGACCGAAGCTACCGGCGCGCGAGGGGCGATTGCCATGACGATCGGATCGACCGGAGCAGGCGAGATTTCGTTGGCGCGAGCGCTGGCTCGCACAGCGCTAGCGCGTCGATCCCGGCCGTTTCGACGCCGAAGTCATCGCCAAGGCGAAAATCTGCCTGCTGGATTTTCTGTCCTGCGCCTTCGAGGCACGTAGTCACCCGTGGAGCCGCCAAGCGGTCGGCATCGCGCGCAACGTTGGGGACGGCGCAACCGTCATCGGCACCCGTACCCTCGCCTCGCCGGGCGATGCAGCCTTCGCCAACGCGACCATGGGCCACGGCCTGGTGCGCGAAGACATGCACGCCGCCAGCATCTGCCACCATGGCGTGGTGATCTGGCCGACGCTGCTCGCTTTGTCGGAACGAACGCCGCTATCCGGCGCAACATTCCTTACCGCCGCGATCATCGGCTATGAGGTCGGCGCACAGATCGGCCGCGCAATCTTTACCGCCGATCTCACCCGTCTCTACCGGCCGACCGGGCTCGTCGCGCCCTTAGGCGCCGCGCTCGCGGGAAGCTATGCGCTTGGTCTCACCGAGGATGCCGCAACAAGCGCGGTTGCCATTGCCGCCAACACGTCGTCGGGCCTGAACGAATGGCCGCGCGCCGGCGGCTCCGAAATGTACTTCCATCCGGGCTTTGCGGCCCGCAACGCAATTGCGGCGATCGAACTGGCGGAGGCCGGCGCCCGCGCTTCGGAAACAATCCTGGAGGGCGAGGCCGGATTGTTCGCCGCCTTCCGCCGCCAGCCTGCCGCCTCAGATATTCGTTTGTTCGCCGGCGCCGAGCCCGAGATCATGGCCGTCTACAACAAGCCCGCTCCTGCCTGCAATTTTGCGCAGACCGCGGCACAGACCGCCCTGCGCGTCGCGCGCGAACTCGGGACATCGGAAGGCATTGCGACCGTTTCGATCCGCGTCCCCGAAGCGGCGGCTCGCTACCCCGGCTGTAACTCCAGGGGGCCGTTTCACAACGCGCTGCAAGCCAAGATGAGCATCCCTTTCAGCGTTGCTGCCGTGCTGGCGCGCGGCGCGCTTGAAGAAGACAACTACGCGCGAGTCGACGATCCCGGGATTCTCCGCCTCGTCGAACAGACCGATCTGCAGAGCGCGCCTGACCTCACCGCCGCGTTCCCGACCAACCAGGGTGCCGAGGTCCTTGTTGGCCTGCGCGACGGAAAGACCATCCATCAGCGCCTCGACAATGTCATTGCCGCGACGCCAGAGGAAATCCGCGCCCGCTTTCTGCAGGCTGCTTCCGACGTCATCGGAGACAAGCGCGCACGGCATCTGGAAGAACTCGTCGACGATTGCACGTCGCTTCCAGACAGCCGCATCATCGCCGCCCGGTGCCGGCTTGAGCCGACCGAACAACAGCTGCGGCCAGCGTCATGACCGACAACGACAACAGAAAATGGGGAGCACAATGTTCAAACCGGAGATGACCGAGACAGCGACACCGACAGCCGGCACGAAGCTCGGAAACTTCCTCCCCACGCGAGGTCGCCGGTGACCCAGGCGTTGGAAGGCTTCCTGCAAGCACTGTCCGCCGGACTTCTGATCGGCGCGGTTTATGGCCTGATGTGCGTCGGACTCGGGCTGATCTTCGGCGTCATGCGGGTGATCAACTTCGCCCAGGGCGATTTCATGATGCTCGGCATGTATGCGGCATTCTATTTCTTCACGGCGCTCGGCGTTCAAGCCGCGTTTGGAAACACCGTCGGGCCGTTCGTTGCCATCCTGTTGGCCGGCCCCGTGCTCGCCGTCTTCGGCTACGCGATCCACCTTGCCCTTATCTCGCGTGTATCGGGAACACGCACCTCCTCACTCGAGGGAGAGGGCCATTATGCCCAGCTCATTCTGACGCTCGGGATTGCGTTGATCCTGCAGAATGGAGGCCTGCTCGTATTCGGTTCGGTATTGGCCTCGATCCGGACGCCGCTGTCGAGTTCGGCCTGGGAGCTCGGACCGCTGTTCAATGACATCAGCGTCTTTGTCAACAAGGCGCGCGGGATCGACGCCGTTGTTTCGCTGATAATGATGCTGCTGCTGACGCTGTTGATCACGCGATCGAGGATCGGAAAATCGCTGCGAGCTGCCGCCGACAATCCCACCGCGGCAACCTACATGGGTATCGACGTCGACCGTGCGCACCGCATTGCCTTCGCGCTCGGAACCGGAATTACCGCGATTGCCGGCGGCCTGCTCGCCACCAATTATCCGTTTCATCCCTTCGTCGGCGTCGAATACGTCATCGTCATGTATGCGGGCGTCGTGCTCGGCGGCATGGGCAGCACTATCGGCGCCTTCTGGGGCGGAATGACCATCGGCCTGGTGCAGCAGATGTCGACGCTAATCCTGCCGACGCAACTGCAGAATGCCGCGATCTTCGTCGTGTTTCTCCTGATCATCTTTTTCCGCCCGCAAGGTTTCTTCGGGCGCATGGTCGAGAGGACATGACGATGCGCGGATGGCGATCGCTGTTACCAATCATCGTCTTCACCACGCTCTACGCGGCGGTGTCGTTGAGCGTGACCAATTCCTATTACCAGCTGGTGATGACGCTAGTTCCGGTGTGGGCGATCTTCGGCCTGTCATGGAACCTGCTTAGTGGATACACCGGTCTGATCTCGTTCGGTCACGCCGCCTTCTTCGGCGTCGGCGCCTATGCCGTCGTGCTCGGCCAGATCCATTTCGATCTGTCGCCGTGGATCATGATCCCGATTGCGGCCGTGCTCGGCGGGGTTGCCGGACTACTGATCGGATTTCCGACCTTCCGCCTGCAGGGCCACTACTTCGCGCTGGCAATGCTAGCCTACCCGCTCGCTATTCTCTACGTATTCGAATGGCTCGGCCTTCAGGAAGTTACGCTGCCAATCAAGCGCGACAGTGCGATCGCCTATATGCAATTTAGCGATCACCGTCTCTATACGCTGCTAGCGCTGGCGCTGATGCTCGCCACGATCCTGCTGACACGGGCGATCGAACGGTCGCGCTTTGGCATGGCGCTACTTGCAATCAAGCAAAACGAAGCCGCCGCAGAAGCTGCGGGGATCAATACGCTGGTCTGGAAGCTGCGCGCCATCACCCTCAGCGGAGCGATCGCCGGAGCGGTTGGCGGATTTTACGCAGTCGTGCTGCTGGTGGTGACCCCACAATCCGTATTCGGCATGCTGGTGTCGGCACAGGCGCTGACGGTCGCCATGTTCGGCGGCGTCGGAACGGTCTGGGGTCCGGTGATCGGATCGGTGATCCTGATCCCATTGGCCGAAACGCTCAATGCCGAAGCGGGCTCGCGCTTTCCCGGCATTCAGGGGGTGATTTACGGCCTCGCTATCATATCCGTCATCCTTCTCGCGCCGGAGGGCTTGTTCTGGAAGGTGCGTGATTTCCTGCGCAGGCGGTCGGCACCGCCGGCCGCGACAACACCGAGCGGCCCGGATATCCTGGTCGCCGCCGCCGCTCCCTCTGCGCCGGTGCCATCGCGTTCGGAACGATCCCCGGGGACAGGTGACGTCGTTCTCGAAGTACGTAACCTGTCCCGTTCCTTCGGCGGATTGAAAGCCGTCCAGAATGTCAGCTTCAAGCTGCGGCGAAACGAGATCCTCGGGATCATCGGTCCCAACGGCGCCGGCAAGACCACGCTGTTCAACCTGCTGAATGGTTTCCTTCGGCCCGGCACCGGCGAAATTCTACTCGACGGACGCGAGATGTCCGGCCGCAAGCCGCACGAGCTCTGCGAGGCCGGCATCGGCCGGACCTTCCAGATCATGCGCCCGTTCCTGCGCATGTCGATCTCGGACAATGTCGTGGTGGGCGCCTATGTCCGCGCCAAGACCGATGCCGAGGCAAGGCAATTGGCGACTGACGCGATTGCCCGCGTCGGCCTGTCCGAGATCGCCGACCGCATCGCCGGCGAACTCACGACCAAGGAATTGCGGCTAATGGAGCTTGCTCGCGCGGTGGCTGGACAACCGCGCATCCTGCTGCTGGACGAGACCCTTGCGGGCTTGGGACATGACGAAGCGAACGAAGTCGTCGCGGTGATTCAACGGCTCGCGCGCGATGGCATGACGATTGCCATCATAGAACACACGATGCAGGCGATGGTCCGCCTGGTCGATAGTTTCCTGGTGCTCGACCACGGCGCCGTGATCGTCGAGGGCGAACCGGAAGCGGTCACCCGCGACAGCCGCGTCATCGAAGCCTATCTCGGCAAGAAGTGGATGGCCCATGCTCCGCATTGAAGGGTTGACCGCCGGCTATTCGGCAATTCCTGTCTTGAACGACGTCTCGATCAAGGTCGAGGAGGGTCAATTCGTTGCCATCGTTGGACCGAACGGCGCTGGAAAGACCACGCTCTTCAAGACAATTTCCGGAATTGTTCGTCCGAGCTCTGGCGCGATCGTATTCGAGGGCACCGACCTCCTGTCCGTTCGGCCAGCGCAACGCGCCCACCTCGGCATCGCCCACGTCCCGGAAGGACGCCAGGTTTTTCCATCGCTCACCGTGATGGAGAATCTCGAAATGGGGGCGGTGACCGAGGCTGGCCGGCGCGACTGGAAACACAACATTGAGCGCATCTTCGAATGGCTGCCCATCCTTGCCGAGCGTCGCGGCCAGTTCGCAGGCACGCTGTCGGGCGGACAGCAGCAAATGCTGGCGATCGGCCGCGGGTTAGCTTCCTCACCCAAGCTCCTGATGCTGGATGAACCCTCGATGGGCCTTGCGCCAACGATCGCGGATTTCATTTTCGAACGGCTGATCGAAATCCGCCGGCAATCGAACTTGACGATCTTGCTGGTCGAACAACGCGTGGCGGAGGCGCTCGAATCGGCCGACCACGGCTACGTTCTCGAAGCGGGCCGTGTCGCGCTCGAAGGCAACAACCAGACCTTGCGGGCGGACGACCGCATCCGCAGGGCTTATCTCGGCATGTAACCAACGAAACAGCACCATTGGGAGGACGAAAATGGGCCAGGACAACGCATCCGACAATATCTCGAAAACGTCGCTGACGCGGCGAACCGTGCTCTCGGGTGCTGCCGCCATCGGCCTGTCGACGGTGGCGCGCGCGCAGCAACCAGCCGAGGTCAAGGTCGGACTGATTGTCCCGCTGTCGGGTATCTATACCCGTCCGGGCCAGGTGATGCGCATGGGCGCCGAGATGGGCATCGAGCACATCAACGCGCAAGGCGGCATCAAATCGCTCGGCGGCGCCAAGATGAAGCTTGTCGTGATCGATTGCGGCGACACCACGGAGAAGGCCAAGAATGCGGCGCAGCGCATGGTGGCCCAGGAGACCGATCTGGTTGCAGCCACCGGCTCATATCTCAGCTCTTTCACACTGGCGGTGACCGAGGTTACTGAACGCGCCGAATTGCCAATGCTCACACTGTCCTACTCGGACTTACTGACCGAGCGCGGCTTCAAATACATCTTCCAGACCGCGGCACCTGCCAGCCGGCAGTCGGAGCTTGGTGTACCCGAACTGATGAAGCTTGCCGAAGCCGCGTCCGGCAAACGCCCGAAGACGGTGGCGATGCTGATGGACAATACGGCGACCTCGGTTGCGACCGCCAAGGCGCTCAAGGAAAAGATTTTTGCGCAGGAAGGCCTGCAACTGGTCGTCGAGGAAGTCTGGACGCCACCGCTTTCCGACGCCACGCCGCTGATCCAGAAAGTCAGGTCGGCCCGTCCGGACCTGCTGTTGTTCATGCCCAACGCGATCTCGGACGCGAAACTTGGTCTTGAAAAGATCAACGAGTTCGGGCTTGGCCAGGGCAAGATTCCAACCGTCTCGTTCTCGATCACGATCGCCGAACCCGACATGCTGCAAAGCGTCAGCACTGATGCCGTGCAAGGCATCATGACGGTGGTCGCCAACTGGGGCTCGAAGGGCCACGAAGCCCTGATCGCTGAGTTGAAGGCGAAGTACAAAGAGCCCTGGATGACGCAGAACGTCATCTCGACCTATGGCGACATGTGGTTGATGAAGGCAGCTCTCGAACAAGCCGGCAAGGCCGACCGCCTTGCCGTTGCGCAGGCGTTCCGCGCCATGGATGGCGGGCCGTCGAAACACTACCCAGGCGGCCAACTCAAATTCGACGAAAAGGGCCGCCGTGTCGGCGCCGGCGTCGTGATCGTTCAGTGGCAATCCGGCCTGCCCATCACTGTATTCCCGTCCGACCTAGCACTAGCCGCTCCATTCTGGCCGAAGAAGTCCTGACCGTAACGCGTCTCAACAATTTCAGGGAGGAATAGTCATGACAAAAATTACCCGGGCCGCATTGACGCGGCGCAGCCTGCTCGCCGGCGCGTCTGCCGGCCTGATCTCGTCCGGCGTGTGGGCGCAGCAACCGTCCGAAGTGAAGGTCGGGTTGCTGGTGCCGATCTCGGGCCTCTATGCGCGCCCAGGAGCGGTGATGCGCCATGGTGCCGAGATGGGAGTGGAACACATCAATGCGCAAGGCGGCATCAAGTCGCTCGGCGGCGCCAAGCTCAAACTGGTCGTGCTCGATTCCGGCGACACGACCGAGAAAGCCAAGAACGCCGCGCAACGCATGGTCGCCCAGGAACCCGACCTGGTGGCGGCCAGCGGTTCCTATCTGAGTTCATTCACGCTGGCGGTCACCGAGGTGACGGAGCGGGCCAATCTTCCGGTCCTGACCCTCTCCTACTCTGACCTGATTACCGATCGCGGCTTCAAATATGTGTTTCAGACCTCGGCAACGGCGGGGTCGCAGGCAAGACAGGCCCTGCCGCAGATCGTGAAACTCGCGGAAACGGCTTCAGGCAAAAAGCCCAAGACGGTAGCGATCGTCACCGACAACACCGCGGCATCGGTTTCCTCGGCAAAAGCGATGCGGGACGGTCTGCTCGCCGAAAACGGGCTGCAACTGATCGTGGATGAAACCTTTACTCCGCCGCTCGCCGACGCCACCCCGCTGGTTCAAAAAATCCGGTCGGCGAAGCCAGACCTGCTCTTCTTCCTGCCGACCGTGATTTCCGACGCCAAGCTGCTGCTCGAGAAGATGAACGAGTTCGGGCTCGGACAAGGCAAGATTCCGACCATCTCGTTCGGCATCGCCATCGCCGAACCCGACATGCTGCAAACCGTAAGCCCGGAGTTGCTGCAGGGCTTGCTCACCTGCGTCGCGAGTTGGGGCGCCAAGGGTCATGAGGCCCTGATCGCCGAACTCAAGACCCGCTACAAGGAACCATGGATGACGCAGAACGCGATTTCCACCTATGGCGATATGTGGGTGATCAAGGACGCGCTCGAGAAGGCTGGCAAGGCTGACCGCGTTGCGGTGGCCGCCGCGCTGCGCTCGATGGATGCAGGTCCCTCTAAATATTACCCGCTCGGCGAAATCAAGTTCGACGAAAAGGGCCGCCGCGTCGGCGCCGGCATGACCATTGTGCAGTGGCAATCCGGTGTACCGGTCACGGTGTTCCCGCCGCAACTGGCGCTGTCCCAGCCGTTCTGGCCGAAAAACTAGCTGAAGATTGGATACCGATATGGACAAGGCGACATACGATAGAGGCCTCCAGATCCGCAAGAGCGTCCTGGGCAACGAATTCGTCGACAAGGCGATCGCATCGGCCGACGACTTCAACCGGCCGATGCAGGACCTTACGACGGAGTATTGCTGGGGCTACGTCTGGGGCCGCGACGGCCTTTCGCACAAGACCCGGAGTTTTCTCAACCTTGCGATGCTGTGCGCGCTGAACCGGCCACAGGAACTCAAGACCCACGTGCGGGGAGCACTGACCAACGGCGCGACGCGGGAGGAAATACGCGAGGTGTTCATGCAGGTCGCGATCTATTGCGGCGTGCCGGCCGGCGTGGACGCGTTCCGTAATGCCAAGGAAGTGTTTGCCGAGTTGGACAAGAAGTGAAGTAACCGGGGCCTGAGACGATGTTGAAGGGAAAATGGGCTCTCGTGACCGGGGCAACGGCGGGCTTGGGCCTGGCCTTGGCCGAAAGCCTTGCCGGCGCGGGAGCCAACATTGTCCTGCACGATCTGATCGAACCGGCGCAGACGAGAGATCGTCTTCGCACGCAGTTTGGCGTCGAGGTGGTCAGCATCGCAGCCGACCTGTCGCAGCGCGCCGCCATAGAAGCGATGATGACCGACTTGCTCGGCCGCACCAGCGCGGTCGATATCCTGGTGAACAATGCGGTGGTGCGGCATTTTTCACCGGTCGAAAACTTCCCGCCGGAACGATGGGACGAAGCGCTCGCCGTCAATCTGTCGGCCCCGTTCCACCTGATCCGTCTCGCATTGCCCGGAATGAAAGAGCGACGCTGGGGCCGCATCATCAACATGGCCTCGATCTATTCGACTCGCGCCGTCGCGGACCGCATCGACTACGTGACCACCAAAACAGGCATTGTCGGCATGACCCGCGCCGTCGCGATCGAGACGACAAGGAGCGGGATTACCTGCAACGCACTTTGCCCGGGCACGCTGCCGACGCCGGCCATTCAGGGAAAAATTGTAGAGATCGCGACCAGCCAAGGCCGCAGTATCGACGAGACGACCAGCGACTACCTTGCGAGCCGGCAGCCGACCGGGCGGTTTGTCGCCATGGAAGGCGTCGGCGCGATGGCGGCCTTCCTGTGCAGCCCGGCCGCACAGGATATCACGGGGGCAACGCTGCCGATCGATGGGGGCTGGTCCGTCGCATGAGCATCATCGGCCGTCCCACGCAGGAGATCTACAATGGCTGAAGCATCGAACCGAAATGCCGTGGTGACCGGCGCCGCCGGTGGCATGGGTCGTGCGATCGCGAAAGCGCTGGTCGAAAGCGGGCGACGGGTCGTGCTCGCCGACCGCGATCCGGCCTCCCTTCGTGAGTTCGCCGCCGAAATGGGCGACAAAACATTTCCGATCGAGCTCGATATTACCGACGCCAAGGCCGTGGACCGCCTGCCCGACCTCATCCCGGACACCTTCAAGCCGATCGACATCCTCGTCAAATGCCGGCCACGACATCGGCGGCCGGACGCGCTTCGATGCCGGCGCGGCGGACGATTGGTCCGGGATCATCCAGACCAATTTGATCGGCCTGATGCGGGTGACTCGCAGCCTCCTGCCTGACATGGTCAGACGCAACGCGGGCCACATCGTCAACGTCAGTTCGATCAACGCCGTACGCATCGTTCCCGACATGGCCGCCTACAGCGCCAGCAAGGCTGGCGTGCACATGTTTACCGAAACGCTCCGGGGAGAGCTTGCGGAAACGGCGATCCGGGTGACCGAGATGCAGCCCGGCCTGACCAGGACCAACATCATCCTCACCCGCTATCGCGGCGACCGGGAGAAGGAAAAGGACTATTTCGACCAGTTCAAGATGGCGCTCGATCCGGCCGATATTGCCCGGTCGATCGTCTTTGCGCTGGACCAGCCGCCGCATGTTCAGATTGCGGAGATGATGATTCTGCCCGTAAATCGCTATTGAACCAATGCCGGCACCAAGGCGGTAGATAATGGACAAACGCGGCGAATTGCAATCGACGCTTCGGATCGAGGACGTTCCGACCGTCCGATCGATGGTCGCTCAAAAGCTGCGCGAGGCGATCATGTCCGGAAAGCTGAAGCCGGGCCAGCGCTTGATCGAACGTGAGCTTTGCGAGATGACCGGCGTGAGCCGCCCGTCCATTCGCGAGGCGCTTCGGCTGCTGGAGGCCGACGGCCTGGTCAACACGGTTCCCCATCGCGGTCCCGTCGTCAGCACCATTAGTCTCGAGGAGGCAAAACAGCTCTACGCGGCTCGCGCCGTTCTCGAAGGATTTGCCGGACGTGAATGCGCACGCCTGCACGATCCGGCCGTCGTTCGCCGGATCGGCGACGCGCTCACCAAACTGAAAGCTGCATTCGCCGATGGCGACCTGATGACGGCGCTCGAGGCCAAGACGGAATTCTACGCCGCGCTGATCGGCGGTTGTCAGAACGCCTTCATCGAACGAATGCTCAGGCCGCTGCATGACCGGATCACGCTGCTGCGAATTACCTCGATGTCGCAGCCGAAGCGCATCAACAAGAGCCTGCGCGAGGTCACCGCGATCTGGCGCGCAATCCAGAGCGGCGATCCTGATCTCGCCGAGCAATGCTGCGTCGATCATATCAAGGCGGCGGCTGTGGCCGCGCTCAGCATGATCGAGCAATCATCCGCGGCGAACGAGAAGGCGATCGCGGATGAGTGACCGATCTTTATTCCAATCAAGTTGTTTCTTGGGGCCACGAGGCCGATAGGAAGTCGCCATGAAGTTTGTAAAACGCGTTTTGCTGATGCTGTTGCTGTCACCCGTACTGCCGGCATTCGCCGAGGAATACCCGAGCCGACCAATTACACTGGTTGTTCCCTTCTCGGCCGGCGGGCCTGGCGACGTGATTGCACGCCTGCTCGGGACGTCGATGAGCGCAACGCTGAAGCAGGCAGTGGTGATCGAAAACGTCGTCGGCGCCGGCGGTACCCTCGGCACCAATCGCGTCGCCAAGGCCACGCCTGACGGTTACACCCTGCTGCTGATGCATGTCGGCCAGGCAACCGCGCCCGCGCTTTACGCCAAGCTGCCGTTCGACCCCGTTGGCGACTTCGCACCGATCGGCCTCGTTACCGACGTGCCCATGATCCTGGTGGCGCGCACGAACTTTCCAGCCAGGGACCTGAAGGAACTGGTCGCCCATGTCCGCGCCCAGGGCGACAAGGTCACTTATGGCAATGTCGGCTTGGGCTCCGCGTCACATCTGTGCGGGCTGATGTTCATGAGCGCCATCGAGGCCAAGCTCACGCCGATCTACTACAAGGGCGGCGGCCCCGCGCTGAACGATATCATTGCCGGCCACATCGACGTCTATTGCGATCCGGCCACCGGGCCAACGCCCTATATTCAGGCCGGCACCATCCCAGGCTACGCCATCACCAGCAAAAAGCGCGTCCCGACCCTGCCGAACGTGCCGACTTCGGCGGAAGCAGGCGTGCCGAAGTTTGACGTCACGACCTGGTACGGGCTGTATGCACCACGCAATACGCCGAAGCCGATCATGGACGCGCTCGTCGACGCCCTGCAGAAAGCGCTGAAGGACCCGCCCTTGGTCAACCGCTTCGCCGAACTCAGCATGGCTCCTGTCGAGCAGGAGCGCGCGACGCCGGCGGCGCTCGAAGCCTTCCTCAAGAGTGAAATCGACCGATGGGGCCGGATAATCAGGGACGCCGGCATTACTCCGCAGTAAAGCGGACTCGCTCGCGGCACCGCGTTTTCCCGATGGTCCACGCGGCTCTCCCTTCACTTCATTTCAAGCAGATCATCCCGCGAAATGAGTTCGTCGCAAAGATCCGCTTTCCTTGTTTCCGAAGTGGCCCTCCTTTGAAGTATCAGCCTGCTACTGGGCCCGGTGTCGCGAGCTTTGGCACCGTGGCGCACGGTGCGCCGCTGAACGGTGAAGCTGTCCTTCATGACGGACTTCTGGGGCCGGCCAGCCCCTGGCGCGTGGAGCGTCAGATCGCGTCGTCGACGATCAAATGTGGCTTGCCCTGCGAGCAGGATTCGACACGTGCCCTGATGCGAAACGTCGCGGCAAGATTTTCCGGCGTCAGGACGCCAGCCGCCGTGCCGAAATCGTGCAACGTTCCATCACAGAGTAGAGCGACCTTGTCGGCGAACTTCAGTGCCAGGTCGAGATGGTGCAGCGCGATCAGCACGAGCATACCGTCGTCATGCGCAAGGCTGCGCACCTGCCGCATCGCTTCCAGCTGGCGGTGCATGTCCAGCGCGCTGGTCGGCTCGTCCAGGAGCAGCACCTGCGGTTCGCGCACGAGACACTGGGCAAGCCCGACGAGCTGGCGCTGTCCGCCGCTCAGCTCGGAGAGGATTTCATTGGCAAGATCGCTCATATCGAGTGCTGCCAGCGCCCGGTCCACCGCCACCAGATCAGATATCTCCAGACGCCAGCCGCTGACCTGCTTGCGCGCAAGAAGGACGGATTCGAATACAGTCAGCACTGCGCTTGCCGTTTGGTCCTGAGGCATATAGGCGACGGCGCGATCTGCATCGCGCACACCTTCCAGCCGGCACTCGCCGGACCCCGGAAGAATGGCTGCCATGCGCCGGAACAGCGTCGACTTGCCCGCAGCATTCGGTCCAATGACGGCCACCACCTCGCCGCCATAACAGGGCGGAAGCGTCACATCACGCAGTACCTGGCGTGATCCGAAGCGGGCGCCGAGGCGATGCGTGCTCAACACTACCATATCTCTCTTCCGCTTCTCAGGATCAAATAGAGGAAGACCGGCAATCCGATCGCTGAGGTGACGATGCCGATCGGCAGGACGGCGCCGGGTACCGCGATTTTGGTCAGGATCGAGCTCAACGACATGATCAGGGCGCCGGTCAGCGCGCTAGCCGGCAGCAGGAAGCGCTGGTCCTCGCCGACCATCATGCGGGCGATGTGCGGACCTACGAGACCGATAAAGCCGATCGTGCCGACAAACGCGACGGGGATCGCCGACAAAAGGGAGACAAGGATCAGGGTTTCGAGCCGCAGGCGCCGCACGGGAATGCCGAAGCTCGCCGCGCGCGCCTCGCCAAGACGTAATGCCGTCAACTGCCACCGGCGGCGCAGAAAGACCGGCAAGGTTAGACCCACGACGAGCGCGGTGATGGCGAGCTTGGGCCATGTTGCCTTGGTGAGGCTGCCCATGGTCCAGAAGACGATGGCCGCGACCGCCTGCTCGGCGGCGAAATATTGGGTGATAGCGAGCGCCGTATTGAAACTGAAAACCAGCGCTATGCCCAGAAGCACGATCATCTGGACCGAGGCTCCGCGCCGCAGGCTGGCCAAGTGGATCAGGAAGGCGGTTGCCATGGCCACGACGAAAGCATTGGCCGCGACGATGTAGTCGCCTGCCATGGGAACCAGCGCGACACCGAAGGCGAGCGCCAGGGCCGCGCCGAAGCTTGCGCCGGCGGAGATGCCCAGCGTGAACGGGCTCGCCAGCGGATTGTTCAAGATGGTCTGCATCTGGGCGCCGCCGATGGCAAGCGCCACACCGACCACGACGCCCATAAGGGCCGACGGCATGCGGATCGACCAGACAATGACGCGCATCTGCGCATCCGCATCTGCCGGCAGAACGAGCGTGCGCACAACCTCTCCAAGCCCGTAGCTGGCCGGTCCAGTCGAAAGGTCCCCGACCAATGCGACGCAAACCCCGACCACCAGCACAAGGAGAACGATCCACCGCCTGACGCTGAGCGCCTGATAGGCGTCGCGTCCGGCCAAGGTCAGCGCTTCGGTATGGATATCTGTCATCGCTGGCCGTCGGAAAGGCTGATGCTATAGCCGGGCCGGTAGTCTATCGGCAGGAAGCGACGATGGTATTCGGCAAAGGTTGCATTGGGATCCAGATCGGCAAACAGGTCGGGATGAAACCACTTCGCCAATTGTTGGACGGCAACAAATTCGTATGGGCTATTGTAGAACTGGTGCCAAATGCCGTGAAAATTCCGCGTCTTCTTTGCCGCGATACCGGTATAGGCGTCGCGGGTAGCGAACCATTCGAGCTTCTTGCGCGTCACCCGAGGATCCGCCCCTGGTCCGAGCGGAATCCAGTGGCCGCCGGGCACATAGGCTTGCCAGTCGGCACTGGTAACCACCACGTGCACGGGATCGGCGACGATGACCTGTTCGGGGCTGATCTGCCCGAAGGTCGAAGGAATGATATCGCTGCCGATATTATGGCCGCCGGCGAGTTCGACATATTTGCCGAAATTCTCTGCGCCGAAAGACAGGCAGCAATCCTGCGAGTAACCACCGATCCGCTCGACGAACACATTGGGGCGTTTCGGTTGTTTGGCGGCAAGGACGTTTGCAACCGCGGCCATGGCCTGGCGGCGGAACCCGATGATCTCCTCCGCACGCGCCTCGCGTCCCATGATCCTGCCCAGCAGCCGAATGGTCGGCTCGGTGTTTTCCAGAGGGCGGTGGCGAAAATCGATATATAGAACCGGTATGTTCAGTGCTGCGAGCTTCTCGATGTAGTTGGCGTCCTTGTTGGCCTGCATGGCTTCAAGATTGAGCAGCACCACATCAGGCTTCTGGATGATCGCCGATTCGATGTCGATCAGGCTGTCCTCCTGGCCCTTAAACGCAGGGAGCTTCGCCAATTTGGGAAAAACTTCGAGATACTGGGCGTAAGTGGCCGGGTCGGCCGCGATCAGGTCGGTGCGCCAGGTAACCACATGGGCCAGGGGATCTTCGGGTTCCAGCGATGCGATGAGATAGAGCTGCCGGCCTTCGCCCAGAAGCATGCGCTTGACGGGCGCGTTAAGCGTCACCTGGCGGCCCGCGATATCAGTGAGGGTAAGCGGCGCTTGTGCCTGTGTCAGTCCAGGTTCGCCGGCAAATGCTGCTGTTCGCAGCAAAGCGATCAGGACAAGAGCCGTCACCGCGGCATGCAGCAGCGATCGGTGTTCCGTCATGATCGGCTTCCTTTGAGTGGGATGCGCAGTTTGAGCCAAATGCCGAGAGCCGACAAAAATGACAAGGCGTAAAGCGTGGCGACGAGCGGGAACGCGGCTTCGAGACCAAAAAGCTGGGTGACCCCGACGCCGGCAATGATGCCGCTCGCGGAGGCGCCCTGCTGGCAAGCTTGCGCGAGGCCGAGAACCGAACCTTGCCGATCATTAGCCACGGCTACCGAAATGAGCGCGAGAAGGACCGGCGTCGTTCCCCCAAGAAGCGTGCCCCAGATGAAATACAGGAACGCGAATACGGCAACGGAGCCCGTGCTGCCCGCCAGATGCGTAACCAAAACGCACGCGGCCGAAATTAGCACGCTCCCGCCCAGCACATAGGATGGCGTTCGATTCTCGAAGAGCCGCGCCCATAGCGGCGCGGCCACGACAAAGCCGCATGCCAGCAGTCCGTAAGTGAGGCCGGCGACCCAGTGCCGGGCGCCAAATACCTGGGTCATGTACAGTGAGAAAGGAACCTGCAGGACCATGCGGCTGGCAATCAGCATCCCCATCAAGGCAAGAAGAGCTGCGATCGGAGCACCTGTCGACGCCGTAGGCTTTGCGGTACCCGCATTTCCCGGATTGGCGGCAACAGCTCCTGGCGTCGGTACGGGCAGACTCAACCAGGCAACGGCAGCGCACAGCCCACAAACTGCCCCGGCAGTCAGATTTATTGCGGCAAAAGGGAAGCAATCGAGAATGAGCCCGCCCAGGAAAGCACCGCCCAGCGAGCCCACATTGGTGGCAACCTGAAGCCAGGCGAAGAGGCTCGCGCGATCCTTCCCGCCGGTAATCTGCACGCCATAGGCCTGCGCTGGGGCGATGTAGCCGGCGCAGGCGCCCTGCAAGAAACGCAGCGCCATGATCGTCCAGACATCCTGCGCAACAGCAACAAGCAGTTGCGTGACCGCTAGTCCGCCGAGCGCCCGAACCATCATCAGTCGATTGCCGTAGCGATCGCCGATTCGCCCCCAAACGGCGCTGGTCAGCGACATGCCAAGCATCGGGCCAACGTAGACACCAACACCTGCGATTCCAAAGACGCCGTCCGAAGGGCTCAACGCTTTGATTTGGATCGGCCAGAATGGACCACTCATTTCCATGGCACCCATGGAAATGAATTGCAGCCCGAACAGCAAAACAAAAGCAGGTCCGAAACCGCGAAGCGCGGCGGAAGCATTTGTCATTCCGTTCCCGCCACTGGATTTGGCAGTTCGTGCTCAACCCGGTAATCGCGATAACGCTCCAGATGCATCCGTAGCACCGAGCGGCTCGGCCAAGGTTTCTCAAGAAAGGCCTTGCGTTCTTCCAGCCAGAACGCGTCCGACAACATGCGCGGCCTGAGCGCGTCGAAAACTGCCTCGACCTCTTCCCGCAGGATGCGCCAAAGGGTTGTGCCCGACAGTGTATAATGTTCGTCGAGGCACAGTGCGACCTCATGAAGGTGGCAGACGAAGCAGGCATCGATGACGAATGAGCGCACCAGACTGATATCGTCATCAAATGTGGTGGGTAAGATCCCCGTGCGAGTGAAGGGCTTGAGGTGGTGCCCGCGTTCCCTGAACAGGGGTGCAAAACTGCGGCCGTCGCCGAAATCACGGATCAGCAGTTTTCGCGGGCAGCCGGTTTCATCGAACAGGATCGTGCTGTTTTGCTGATGCGCCTCAAAGGCAATTCCGTAAAGCAGATACATGGCGAGCGTTGGGTGGATGACGGTCCCTACATAGGCACGGAAGAACGCAGATACGGCTGCTTCGCTTCCATCGCCGTTTCTCGCGATCAATTCGCAAATGAGCGGGCGGCCGTCGATCGGGCTTGCCGTTAAGAGTGCCGCGACGGTGACCGACAACAGTCCATCATTTCGCGCCAGAGCGTCGGAGTTGCGGTAGACAACCGAAAGAAAGCGGCCCCGATGCTCGTCGCCCGTTACGGGGTGATGCAGGATTGCGCCCAGCTCTTCGGTGAAGATCTCCAGCCTGTCGCAAAGATCCCTCTCTTTTGACAGAATATCGGAAATCAGGGTGCTGAGACGCGGCCCCATGTGAATCGACTTGGCCTGCAGAGTGCGCTGTTCGCTGGTCATCCAGATCGCCACCGGCAGTTTGATAAAGGGCCTCGGTTGCTGTGTGTCCGGCAGCATTGTGCGGAACGACATTGACGGCAGCGTCACGACCTCCGGGCCATCCGGGTCAAAAACTCCGGAAGTAATCTCGGACGCGAATTCACGGCGCAGGAAATTGTCAAGGTGCCAGCTATGGACCGGCAGAGGCAGCCAGTCCTCAGGGGACTTTCCACGTTCATTCAATCCTTCGCCCCAGTCGCGCCAGAGCTCGGGGAAGTTTTGTGCGAACCATTCCGAATAGCTGCCGACATGCGGCATCTTCTCCACATAGGACCATTCTTTGCGCAGCGCTGCTATTCGGACGCGCACGCGAGCGCCGAACTCAGGCGACAAAGCAGTGACGTCCTTGGGCGACAGGTCGGGTTTGGTCTTCCATGTCGGATAGAAGGGGTGACCTTCCAGCGCGCCCCACTGATCGAGAGTCATGGCCGCCAGATGCGGCGGCAGGCTCTTTTCCAGGTATGCGAGGAATCCCTGCGCGCCTGCTTCGGCTACTTTCCCTCGCAGTTCGGCGCTCCAGTGCTCCCGGTGACGACGCGCCAGGACATCGTTGCGCATGCTGTTCTCGACGTCGCGCATTAGATGCTGCACGCCGTCCGATGCAGGCGAGATCGCCAGGGCGGGCGCGACCTGCCTGATGAGGTCGGCGGGATCATGGATCCGGTGCCGAGCGCCGCTCTCGTCCAGTACTTCGATAGCACCACGATTTTGCAATGTTCCGGCAGGCGCACGGCGCAGGTTGGTGAAATGCAGGACCCGGCGTGACTGCCAAAGGGGAAGCCATGCTTGGCTGCCGTCGCGCGCCCACAATAATGCATCCGGTTCAAGAAGACGCTCGGCGAATAGGCAGCGGACCAACCGGTTGAGCGCATTGCGCGATGCGCCCAACCAAAGCTGTGCGGCACGCGCCTGAGCTTCGGCATCTGCAGAGGAAGACATCCTCTCGTCCATTACGCTTCCTCCGGCCAGTTGGCGGGCAAGCAGCCCGGCGCGCCTTCGGTGAGCCCGCCGTGGTAGTTGAGCGCCCAGTTGTAGGTTTTCGTGATAGCGGGAGTTGCCACTCCAAGCCGCGCGGCCAATTCCACCAGCAGCGCCTGCCCGAAGGCTATGTCTTCGTGGAAAGCGCGGCTTGCGCGATTGATGACAAGGCCGGGCCCGTCCGGATTGGGGACAAGTGGGGCGCGAATGTCCGCGTAAGCACGGTTTGTTCGCAACAGCGTATACATGGTCCGGTTGTCCTCGATCTGGCTGCCATAAGCCTCGATCAATTCCTGTCGGAGCGGCTTCACCGAACTCAGATCAATTCCCAGGCGTGACTCGACCGCATGGCGGATTGCCTGGTTTTCCGCATCGCAGGCCTCCAGCAATTCGGCGCCGGCGCGCGGGCAATCGCTCCACCAGCAAAGGGGACGGTCAAAGGGCTTGTTTTCCCAGGGTGCGCCAGGGCCGATCAAGGCATAGAGCACGGCGGGATGCATCATTGCGTTGCCCGGCGTCAGCGTGATTTCCAGATAGTCCTGCAGCACGGTGACGGGAGCTTCATAAAGGCGCTTCAGCATCGCCTGGAGCTCGGCGCGGCTCGCTGCGGTCTCGCGGCGATGAAGCGCCGCGAACAGCTGAGCCTTGGCGCCCCCCATGCGCACCCGCTCGCCCGGGACCAGGTCAAAGGCCGTGTGGGGCACGTCCTTCATGCCCCAGATCACCACATTGTCGGTGCCCGAGAGGGTTTTGGCTGCGAGCCAGTTGAAGCCGCAAAAGCCAGGAATCGCGCCGACATAGACGCATCTGTCCCGGGGGAGATGCCGTGCGATTTCGTGTAGAAGCGCAGGCCGCGCTTGGGCCGGCTGCGTCACGATCACCATGTCCGTGCTTATGAGTGCCTCGCTCGGATCGGTGCCGACATAGTCGGGCCGCCCGCTCGAGACGTGACCGTCCGGCGTCTGGGCCGACCAGACACCATCTCCGCTTGCCCACCGATCAGCGACGGCAGCCGCTCCCGTCAGCACGGAAACAGTGATACCCGGACGCTGCTTGAAGAGCACGGCATTCAAATGCCCCGTGCGCCCTGCACCGCAGATCGTCACCTTCATGCTGCGCGCGCCCTTCCGGTTAGCCAGGCGTCGAGGCGTGCGGCGATTGTCGGATCCAACAAATCGCGCTTGGCCATCCATTCATCGTCGAAGACCGAACCGAGATATTTTTCGCCACCGTCGGCAACGGGCGTGACCACCGTGCCGGACAGCTTGCCGGCCGCAATGAATTCCAGCGCCTTGTAGATGGTGCCCCCGGTCGAGCCCCCGACCAGGAGCCCGTGGCGCCGCGCGATAAAACGTGCTGTTTCGAAGGCCTGGGTGTCGGTGACCTGTACCCCTTCATCGATGCATCCATAGTCGAGCACCTTGCCGATTTCATCGCCGGCGGGCGTTCCCGTGCCCGACTGGTAGTAGGGATGGCCGGGTTTGCCGAAGACGATCGAGCCGGCCGGCTCCACGGCGATCGTGCGGACAGCAGGGTTAACCCGCTTCAGGCGCTGGGCGATACCGGTCATTGACCCGCCGGTGCCGACACAGCCGACAAAGGCGTCGACGCCATCTGGAAGCTGTGCCAGGAGTTCGTCGACCAAACCGGCATAGCCTTCCGGGTTTGCCGGATTGTCGGACTGGTTCATGAACAACGCATCAGGAAGCTGGGCACCGAGTTGGGCGGCCAGCCGTTGGCGCTCCACCACCGCAACCTCGTCCTCCCGATAATCGCCTTCGACATACCGAATTTCCGCGCCCAGCGCGCGCATCATGCGGATCTTGTCCGGCGCGGCGTGATGATCAACAACGGCAATGAAGCGTAGGCCCAATTCCAATGCGACCAGCGCCAGTCCGATCCCGGTATTTCCGGACGAGGATTCGACGATCGTGCCGCCCCGCGGGAGCCGCCCGTCCTCAAGCGCGGCAAGCACCATGCTGCGCGCCATGCGGTCCTTCATGGAGCCACCCGGATTGTTCTTTTCAAGCTTCAGCACCAGCGTGGCGTCGCTGTTGGGTACGGCAATCGGCATCACCGGAGTTTGGCCGATCAACTGGCTTACGGTCGTGCAGAGCATTGTGCCTCTCCTATGTGTCGGGAACGAGCGTTGGCTGCCCTTTTGCATCCTGAACCACGCAAAGGCGGCTCGGCATCGGGTGGCGATGGAATTCGTTTTCAAGGAGGTCCATCTGGTAACCGCCGGTGTTGGCGTAAACCAGAAGGTCTCCCGCTCGCGGAGCGATGGGAAAGGTGAGCCACCGATTGCAAAGGACGTCCTCGTCCAGGCAGCTATGGCCCGCCAGATAAGCTCGGATAGGTTTTGCGGCCACCGGCGGCGACATGGCCGGAACCAGGATAGGATCAACCAGGAATTCGGAGCCAAACCAGGTTTCGCAAGCGCTGAAGCTGCTGCCTTCGACGAAGATGACGTGGGCATCTGGGCCAACGGTTTTCACGCGCAACACCCGGAAGACGGAAATCGCAGCCTGATCGGCCAGTGCACGCCCGGGCTCCATCACCAGCGCCAGCCCCTCATGGACAAGATAGTTCGCGAAGCTGCGGCCATCGGCCATCGGCGCGCGCAGCAGGCAGCGCAGCCACTCGGCCGCGGAAAGCCCTCCCCCGTAGGGATAGAAGGAGGCCGGCACCGCCCCGGTGCGGTAGTCCTCGGGCATCTGGGCCCCGAGATGCGCCTGATAGGCGCGCTGATCGACATATTGGATCGGCAGCCCGCCCCCAATGTCGATCATGCGTGGCGCAAAACCTTGTGCGCGGGATTCGCTGATCAAGCCGGCGGCTTCTCCAATCGCTTGTGCCCGCGATTCCCAACTATAGCCACTCAGGTGGAAGTGCAGCCCGTCAAAGCGCAACCGGCTTTCGCCGGCAATGCGCGACAGACAATGCCGGATCGCCGCCGCTGGCATGCCGAAGCGGCTGCGCTCCTGGTTGGTGGGGCGCAACCGCAGCAGCACGGCCTGAACCGGGCCGCCGCCTGCCGGAAGACAGCGGATCAGATCCTCGAGCTCTTCCGGTGAATCCACCGATATTAGAGCGTTGCAGTTGATAAGCTCGTTGTGGAATGCCGCCGTCTTCGCCGGGCCTGTCGCCACAAGTTGTGCGCCGTCGGCACCGAGCCGTCTGGCATCTCGCAACTCATAGAGGCTTGAGACGTCAATGCCGGCTCCAGCGCGCAGAGCTGCGGCCAACAGCCCCGGCGATTTGTTGACTTTCGCTCCGTAATAAAGCGCGTGCGCGATACCGCTCTCCTGCAAGACGCCTGTGAGTACCGCGAGGTTCCTCTGCAGCTCATCGGGCCAGATCAGATTGACCGGGGACCCATGTCGGGCGACCCAATCGATCAGCAGCGGGCCATTGTCAGCCAAGAGCTCCACCGTGCCTGGCCGCAGAATCGGTGAAAGGCCCGCGCCGGGCTTGTGGCAATGCAAGGTCATGACCTCGCCCTTTCGGCATAGGCTACGGCGCGCTCTGTCGGAGCAAGGTGGCGCAAGCTCTCCAACGGCAGGTTGCAATTGGGCAGGCCTTGATCAAAAATATGCCGCGTCGTCTTGCAGGGAAATTTTCGGCCACTGCGCGCCATCGCGAGGATGCACGCTGGCGTAATCGTCTGGCCCGGGCGCCAGCTCTCCACCCGCACTGCGTTGTAGTCCAGGAGAATCACCGGCACGATCGGCAGTTGCAGGCGGTGCGCAACTGTCAGCCGGTGATGACCGTCCATCACGCAGAGGGCGTCCTTCTCCGCCGTGATCGGAACAGTCCAGCAGCCCGCCCGGAGGATTTGCGCCTGCAGCTCCGCTACCCTGTCGGGATCGACCTCTTCGGTCGGGATCAAGCATGTTGGCGAAAGGAGGCAAACTTTCATATCGGCCAGCCTGATTTTTATGAGCAGGAACCGTTCATGCAGCGCCTTCAGGGTCGCGCTGCTTCATTGGTGTCGATGCGCGGCGACAAGGAGAACAGCGGATTTGCGGACGCGCCGGCTTTTCACGAACGAGCTGCTCGATCAGCGCGTCCAGCAGCGGGGGGAGCGCACGAACAGATGCGCTGACCTCCTCTCCCATGACCGAGCCTTCACAAGCATCCACGAAGCGTCTCACTGAACTGTAAGAGCAGCGATTACATGTCCACGGTCATCGACAGCAGATACGTGCGCGGTGCTCCCAGGAAGAACGTTCCGAATGAGGCCACGCTGGACCAGTAATTCTCACCGGTCACATTCTGAACGTTGGCGCGGAAAGTCGTCTTCCTGCCGTTGATCGCCGTCGTGTAGCGGGCGCCAAGATCGAGCCGCGTCCAATCCGGGATCGGCTGCTTGTTCGCTGCATCGACGAACTGCCTGCCCGTGTAGATGACGGCCCCATTCAAAGTGAGCCCCCTCACCCACGGGAGATCCCACTCGGCTCCAATATTGGCCTGTACGTTCGGAACGCCAATTGGCGTATTGCCCACGTTTGCAGCGATGGCTGTCTTCGTCAGGGTGCCATCCAGCAGCGAAACGCCTCCAAGGACACGAACATCGGGCATGAGTTCGCCGAAGACATTGAACTCGAGCCCGCGTACCTGCGTTTCGGCGGTCGCCCCGAAGCGCCCAGCCAGCACTTCGCCGCTCGCCTTCGATATTTCGAAGGCGCTGAAGGTGGTTGCAACCCGGCCGAAGTCCACCTTGATGCCGGCCTCGTACTGCTTGGCGATGTAGGGCGGGAGCACTTCGCCAAAATTGGAAACATCCTGCCGCTGCACTACCTCGCCCCGGCTCAGACCTTCGATGTAGTTCGCGTACAGGGAGACGTTGTCCCGCGGCCGGACGACAAGACCGACCACAGGAGTGGTCGCGCTCTTGTCGTAGGAGTTCGCCAGCGTACCGACATTGGAGAGATAGTTGTTCCCCTCGACGCCCTGGCGCCGGACACCCAACGTCAACAGGACACGCTCATCGAGCACGGACATGGTGTCGGCAATCGAGAGCCCCGTGAGTTGACTGTCCGAGAGTCGAGGGCGCCCGGGGATCTCGTTTGCGAACTGAGTTGGCGCCACGGTCGGATTATAGATGTTCGACGCGACTGTACTGCCATCGGTGAGCCGCCGGTACAGCGCGTCATGATAAACCGAGGCCTGGAAGGTGACGGCATGGCGAACGAATCCAGTATCGAAACGGGCGCGGACGCCGCCATCATAGGTGTGTCGGTCGATGCTGAGTCCAAAGAATTGCGGCTTCGAGCTGGTGTCGCCGCTGCTGTTGGTGATCGTCGGAAGACCGAAGAACCGCTCAACATTTGTCCGCGATCCGCCCACGTCGGCGAACAGTGTAACCTGATCGGTCACATCGTATTCATTGCGCCACAGGACAGATTGATCGTTGATGCGCGACCATTCCCAGGGTTGCGTCACATTCAGCCGGCCGTCCGGTGCCTTTGGCACTTGCAGGTTGGGCTGCATGGGATCCATGAGGAACGGACGTGACGGAGCGTCGAACCGATCGGTCTGGGCGATAAGGTAGAGCCAGGACCTGTACCGTTCGCCCTGATAGTCGAGGGCCAGCGCTCCGACGCCCGTCGTTTCGGACTGGCGGTCAATCGGCGTATCGCCGCCGCGCAGGCTGCCGCTGGCGCGCACGCCCCATTCCTTGCCCTCGCCGTAGCGCCTCGCGACGTCCCAGTGACCGCCGAATCGTGCGGCCGAACCGTAACTCGCGGTGAGGCGGGTCAAGTCCTCTCCCGCACGCTTAGGCACAACATTGATAACGCCGCCGACGCCGCCATTGGGTGCGATGCCCGAGAGCGCGGCTGAAGGACCCTTGAGCACTTCGATGCGCTCGACGTAATCCGTGAAGATGCGGTAGCTCGGCGCGATTCCGTAAAGGCCCTCGAAGGCGAACTCACCATTGTTGCCCTCGTTGATCGGGAAGCCGCGAATGTTGAAGGAATCGACCACGCCGCCCGTTGGGTGGGAACTGCGCACGGAAGGATCCAGGATCAAGGCATCCACACCGGTTGTCGCCTGCTGATCCCGGATGAACTTGTCCGTGTAGCTCGTCACGTTGAACGGTGACTTCATTGTGTTGGTGTTTCCGAGCAATCCCAGCCGTGCGCCTTGAGCGACCTGGCCGCCCGCGAAGGCGGGCACGACACCCGGCTGCGACGGCTGCGATTGCGCCGCGGCGGTCTCAGTTTGCGGAGCGGCAGGCACCGTGGTCCGCCGTGAAGTCGATCGGATCCGGGCGTCATTTCGTTTTGTTGGCGCGCGGCGGACCGACTGTTGCGTCGGAGCATCGACAGTAACGGGTGGAAGGGAGTTGCCGCCTTGCGATGTTTGGGATCGAGCGGGCGATTCGAACCACGCCAGCAACGCCACTCCACCCAGCAGTGCCGCACCAAAGCGAGCTACCGTCCCAACCACACCTGCACGTCCCATTTCCAGAAAGTCTCCCATCAACATACGTCGCCCAACGTGAAATGGTTCTACGCTCGGCCTGCAACGACCATGGATTGAAGATCCGCTCTCCGCGTCCGGCCGACGGTTATGACCCTGTTAATCAGCTCCTGCGTAGACTCGCACTACGGGTTGGTTGCCTGCGCCTTATCGGCAACCTCCGATCGCTGGCGATCTGCACCGCCTCATTAGAGAGACGCTATGGTGACCGCAACGCAAATGCGTGCGCTGCAACTTAGAATGTCTCGATCATCGACGACTCGAGTCAGCTCACACCATGTTTGGAAAGATTCCAAAAGCGCTTTTGGAACAAATCAGTGCTGTTGAAATTCGGCAGGAAAGATAGACGAGAGCGCTCTCGCCAGAGCGCCATGATTTTCCTGGACGCGGCAACGCAATAGGCCTCGCCTTTTCAGGAACGCTCCAGACCTCGTCATGATTGACTGTTGCGCGTCACCATTTCGTTCCTGTACGTCGCTCTCATTGCGACGACATCTGCCGCAGCGCAAGATACGCAAATCAAAGTGAACGTGATGAGCTCTCGCGGTGGTTCGATGTGCCGACTTGGTAGGAGTGAAGGCCATCACGGTCGGCCGCTGCTTCGCTTCGCTGCTGGAGAATTTCCAGTATAAACCCTTCATTTCATCGATCTATTTTGTCTCCACTCGATCCTGTAGCTGATTGGACCGACTGAGGAATTTACTGCGACCAAGCTACCGCAGATTGGTCTCTTCAATCTGAGCAAATTGGAAACGAAAATCGCGCGAATGCACTCTCAGTGCACGCGTCGGCCCGATTCACACGTTTATCCGTACAGCAGTCTGGGCAGAATCGTGACGATGCTCGGAAAGAGCGTCAGCAGCAGCACGAAGCCGGCCATAATGATCAGGTAGGGCAACGTCACGCGCGCGATATAGCCGAGCCCATCATCCGTCAGGCCCTGGATAACGAACAGGTTGAAGCCGACCGGCGGCGTGATCTGCGCCATCTCGACGGCAAGCACGAGGAAGATTCCGAACCAGATGTCATCGAAGCCCGAGGCCTTCACGATCGGCAGCACGATCGGCAACGTCATCACGATCATCGAAAAGCCATCGAGGAAACAACCGAGGACAAGGTAGAAGCCGATCAGCACGACGATCAGCATGAAGGGCGACAGGCCAAGGCCTTTTACAAAAGCGGCCACGGATTGCGGAATGCCGAGGAACGCCGCGGCGTTCCCGAGGATCGACGCGCCGAGCACGATCAGTGCGATCATCGAGCAGGTGACCACCGACCCGATGACCACATCGCGCATCACCTGCTGCGACAGCGATCCCTGGCCCCAGGCGACCAGCGCGGCGCCGAGCACACCGACCGCAGCCGCCTCCGACGGCGTCGCAAGGCCGCCATACATCGAGCCGAGCACGCAGGCGATCAGAAACAAAGCCGGTGCAAGGTCCTTTAGGGCGGCGAAGCGTTCGCGCCAGGGGACCAGCGCAAGCTTCGCCTCGGCCTCCGGCACCAGCGTCCGGTTCAGGGCGGTGTGCAGCATCACCCACGCCATGAAAGTCCCCGCCAACAGCAGGCCCGGCAGGACTCCGGCGGTGAACAGCTTCAGGATCGAGACGTCGCCGAGCACGCCATAGATGATCATGATGTTCGACGGCGGAATCAGAAAGCCGAGCGTGCCGGCGCCTGCGAGCGAGCCGATCGCGATATCCCTGGAATAACCCCGGCGCAGCAGTTCGTTGAGCGACATGCGGCCAATCACTTGCGTCGTTGCCGCCGACGAACCCGAGATCGCCGCGAAGATCGTGCAGCCGATCACGTTCACATGCAGCAGACGTCCTGGCAGAAGCCCGGCCCACGGCGCCAGCCCCTGAAACAGCGATCGCGACAACCGGGTGCGGAACAACAGCTCGCCCATCAGGATGAACAGCGGCAGAGCCAGCAGCTCCTGCGTGGTCAGGATGTTCCAGGCGTATTGCGGCAGCAGCTTGTCGAGCGGGATCGACCGGAACATCGCGAGCAGCAAGGTTGCGGTGAGCGCGAGCGTCAAGCCGATCCAGAGGCCCCCCGCCAGCAGCGCGAACAGAATGGCGAACAGGCTGACGACTTCGATGGTCATGGAGCTTGCTTTCCGGCGGCGGCAGCAGCAGCGCCGGCCCTCGTTGCGCGCGTGGTCATTCGACGGGCGAAGCCTTCATGCGGTGATCTTCGAGCGGCAGCCCAAGCGCCGCCTGGATGGCGCGCGCCAGGAACTGCAGCGTCAGCAGCAGCATCCCGAAGGTGACGATGGCTTGCGGAAACCACAGCGGCGTGTCGCTCGCGGTCGACAGCTGCCCGCGCGTGAACGATCCCCAGGCGAACTTGACCATCGCCGAGGTCAGGAACGCCATGAAGACGAAGCCGGCGAACGCCGAGAGGATCTCAAGCGCACGCCGGACCGGCACTGGCACGTTTTTCAGCAACAGCACGACACGGATGTGGCCGCCGACACGCAGCGTCATGGCCGCGCCGAAGGTGAAGGAAGCCGCCATCAGATAGGAGGAATACTCCCAGGCGATCGAGATGGTCGGAGGAAAGAATGGCAGGAGGTTCGACAGCAAGCGCGTCGCGACCTCGGCAAGCATCAACAGCGTCAGCATCAGCAGGCAGCCGCCGCCAATCCAGCCATCGAGCCGGCCGAGGCGATCGATCGCGTCGAGCAGGATACGCAGCGGCGCCGGCGCCGCCGCGTTAAGGCTTTCCGGGGGAGCAGGCAGGACGCTCGCCACGGCCACGCTCCTAGCGCTTGATTTCGGCGAGATAGGCCCGCACTGGCTTGTCCGCCGCCGGGACGCGCTTGAGGAAGGCCTCAAGCAGCGGCGCAGTCTTGGCGCGGATGTCCGTCATCATCACATCCGTCACCGGCACCACCTCCATGCCTCCCTCCTTGAGGCGGTTGAGGCTATCGACGTCGGCCTTGAGCGAATTCGCCCAGAAATCCGGCTCCATCTTCGCGGCGGTGTCCGCGACCAGCTTCTGCTGATCCGCGCTCAGAGCCTTCCAGGAATCGAGATTGACGGTCAACATCTGCGACGACCACACATGGTTGGTCGGGTAGATGTACTTCATGAACTCCCAGAACTTGCCGTCGACGCCTGATACCGCCGAGGTCGAAACCCCGGCGACCGCGCCCGACGCCAGTGCCGGTATCGTCTCGCCCCAGGGAATCATGACCGGCGCCATGCCGACCGCGTTCAGCATGTCGACGGCGTTCTTGTCGGGCACGCGGATCTTGATGTTCTTCAGCCCCTCGACGCCCGCCACCTTCACCTTGAGGTGAAGATATTGCGTCGGCCAGGGCACGATATAGAGGATCTTCTGGTTGTTGCGCTCGGCGATCTTGTCGTATTCGGGCCGCACATATTTGTGCAGTATCTTCAGCTCGTCCATGGAGACAGCGAGAAACGGAATGCTTTCGACGCCCATGAAGGGCTCGTCGCCAACCTGCTGGATATTGAGCACGTCGGCGAGCGGAACCAGGCCATCACGCACGGCGCGCAGATGTTCAGGCCCCTTGAAGCCGAGCTGGCCGCCGGCCTTCACCGTAATGTTGACGGCACCCTCGGTCTGCTTCTTGACCGCATCGGCGAAAGCCATGGCGTTATGGGTGTGGAAATTACCGTCGGGCCACACCGTCGACAAGTCCCAGCTCGCCGTTGCCGCCATGGCGCGCGTCGAGAGATGGCCGGCGGCGAGCATCGTCGCCGCTCCCGCTGTGAAAGTCCGTCGCGTAATCATACGCCCTCTCCTTTTGTTGAAATCGAAACGCATGCCAACGCCGGACGCGTCAGCCCGCGAAACCGTAAACGGCAACTGCATTCTCGTTCGACACCAGGCCGCTTTCGATGTCATCGCGCACGCTTTCCGGCGCGCGCTCCCCGGGATCGCCGATCCCCGCGCCGCCGGGCGTCATCACCACCAGCCGGTCGTTTGGCGGCACGGTTTGAAAGCCCTTGCCGCGCAGCCTCTGTCCCGACTTCAGTCCGACATAGCCGGCTTCACCGTCATATCCGCCATCACGGCCGCGGGGCGGATGATCGATGCGGTCGAAGGCCGCCAGAATGTCGAACGGAGCATCGACGCCACTGCCGACCTCGATGATCTGGCCGAGACCACCGCGCGTGCGGCCGGCGCCGCCCGAATCCGGACGCAACTCCTTGCGCCAGAAGATCAACGGCGTCTGCGTCTCCGCGATCTCGACCGGCGTGCCGCGTACGCCGCTGGGATAGGCCGTGGCCGACAATCCATCCTTGGCAAAACGCGCGCCAGTGCCGCCGTTGCTCGTCACCGCCATCGAGAACCCGTAATTGCCGCCGGCGCCGCTGCGCGTCTGTCCGCGTACATTGAGATTCCACAGGCAAGACGTGCCTTCGGCCGGCACCCGCTCGGGAATGATCTGACGCAGGCAGCCGAACACCACATCGGGCAGCATCTGGCCGATGACATGGCGCGACGCGACCGGCGCCGGCTTCGGCGCATTAAGGATCGAGCCCGCGGGTGCCGCGACAGTCAGCAGCGAGAGCGACCCCGCATTGTTCGGGATCTGCGAGGCGACCACGCAGCCGAGGCCGAACACGGTATAAGCAGTGGTGTAGGAGAGCGGCACATTGATGCCGAACTTCGAGGCGTTCGAGGTACCGCCGAAGTCGACATGAATGCCCTCTTCCGAAATCGTCAGCGTCGCCGCGAGTGTGACCGGTGCATCATAGCCGTCGACGATCATGCTGTTGCGCCAGACGCCTTTCGGCAGTCTGGCGATCTCGGCGAGCACCGCCGCCCGCGAGCGATCACAGATGAAATCGCCAAGCGTATCGAGCGAAGAGATCTCGAATTCGCGCATCATCTCGACAAGTCGCTGGCAGCCGACATCGTTGCAGCCGGCCAGCGAATAGGTGTCGCCTTCGGTGTCGATCGGCAGACGCGTGTTGCTGCGGATCATCGCCATCAGCGTCTCATTGACGACGCCCTGATCGATCAGCTTCAGCATCGGGATGTAAATCCCCTCCATGAAGACGTCGGTGGCATCAGGCCCGAAACCGATACCGCCGATATCCATCAAATGGCTGGTGCAGGAAAACAGCGCAACCGCCTTGCCGTCCTTGAAGCAGGGCGTGGTGACGACGAAATCGTTGAGATGGCCGGTCCCCATCCAGGGATCGTTGGTGATGTAGGCGTCGCCTGGTTTCATCGTCTCGATCGGAAAATGCGCGATGAAATGCTTGACCGACTCGGCCATGGAATTGACGTGGCCCGGCGTACCCGTCACCGCCTGCGCCAACATGCGTCCCTTGAGGTCGAACACACCGGCCGAGAGGTCGCCACATTCGCGCACGATCGGGCTGAAGGCCGTGCGCAGCAGCACCTGCGCCTGCTCTTCGACCACGGCGATCAGCCGGTGCCACATGATCTGCAGATCGATCAGGCTCGCGCCGCTTGACTCAATCATGGTCATGCCGCCTTCCGTTCCATGACGATGCTGCCGGCACCGTCGATATGGGCGTCGAAGTTCGTCGAGACGAATGTCGATGTCTCATCTTCCGCGATCACAGCGGGTCCCGCGATGGTCGCCCCCGGCGCCATCTGGTCGCGGTGATACAGCGGAATCTCGACGACCTTCCCCGCGCGGCCGTCGAAAAACTTGCGGCTGCCCGCGGCTTTTCCGGCCGGCTTGCGCGTCACGTCGGCAACGCGCGACGGATTGCGCGGCTTGGTGGTCGCGAGCACCGACCAGCTCAGCACCTCGATCGCAGCACCCGGAATCGACCGCTCGAATAAGCCCGCATAATCCGTCTCGAATGCCTGGCGCAGGCCTTCGAGATCCGCGGCTGCCAACCGCCGGTTCGGCAGTTCGACCGTGATCTCGTGTCCTTGTCCGACATACCGCATGAAAGCGGCGCGGCGTTCATGCACCGGCGCACCAGCGGCGCCGGGTTCGACCAGGGCGCGCGCCTCGGTCGCCATCTCATCCAGCAGGTCGGACACAGCGGTGACATCGAACGCATCGAGCCTGGCATGACGGCTGCGTACCAGCTCATAGGCAATGGGCGCCGCAAGAAATCCGACGGCCGAGCCGACGCCGGCATTGGACGGTACGATCACGCGCGAAACGCCGATCTTCTCGGCGACGCGGGCCGCATGCAGCGGCGCGGCGCCGCCGAAGGCGATCAGGGTGTGCTGGCCGACGACGGCGCCGCGTTCGACCGCATGCACGCGGGCGGCGCTCGCCATGTTCTCGCACACGACCTCATGCACGGCGTAGGCCGAAGTTTCCGCCGACAGTCCCAGCGGTTCGCCAATGTCGCGCAACAAGGCCTGCCTGGACAGCTCGGAACTAAGCTTGATGGTCCCGCCTGCAAATGCGTCGGGATCGATCTTGCCGAGCGCGACATCCGCATCCGTCACGGCGGGCCGTTGACCGCCGCGGCCGTAGCAGGCCGGCCCCGGCTCGGATGACGCACTCTCCGGGCCGACCGTGACGCGCTTCAGGGCATCGACCCGCGCGATCGAGCCGCCGCCGGCGCCGATCTCAACCATCTCGATCACGGGAATGCGCACCGGCAGGCCCGACCCTTTCAGAAAGCGAGCGGCGCGATCGACCTCGAACACGCGCGAGGTTTCGGGCTGATACTTTTCGATCAGGCAGATCTTCGCGGTGGTGCCACCCATGTCGAAGGACAGAACTCTGCTCTCACCGAGACGCGCCGCGATCTGCGCCGCAAAAATCGCGCCGCCTGCCGGCCCCGATTCGACCAGGCGCACCGGAAAGCGCCGCGCCGTCTCGATCGAGGTGACGCCGCCGCCCGAGGTCACGAGGTAGATGGCGCCGCGAAACTGCTCGGCCTGCAGCCCCTCGGCCATGCGCGCAAGATAGCCGTCGATCAACGGCTGCACATAGGCATTGGCCACCGCAGTCGAGGTCCGCTCGTATTCGCGGATTTCAGGGCACACCGCCGACGACAGCGTTACCCAGATGCCCGGCATTTCCTCTTTCAGGATCGCGCCGGCGCGCCGTTCATGCTCGGGATTGGCATAGGAGTGGAGGAAGGCGAAGGCGACGCTTTCCACATTCTGCGCACGCAGCTCGGGCACGAGTGCACGCACGGCGGCTTCGTCGAGCGGCAACCGCACGGCGCCCTGCGCGTCGATGCGCTCGGGAACCGTGAAACGCAGGGCGCGCGGCGTCAGCGGTTTCGGCTTGTCGATTGCAAGGTCGTATTGATCGTAGCGGCTCTCGGTACCGATATCGAGTACGTCGCGGAAACCTTGCGTCGCAACAAGCGCCGTCTTCGCGCCGCGGCGTTCGATGATGGCGTTGGTCGCAAGTGTCGTGCCATGAATGAAGACGTCGATATCGCATATGTGGGCGCGCGCGTCGGCCAGAATGAGGCGCATCCCGTCCAGCACCGCTTGCTCCGGTCGCGCGGGCGTCGTCAGCACCTTGCGCGTTCTGCGATCCTGCCCCACATCCAGAACGATATCCGTGAACGTGCCTCCGATATCGACGGCAAGCCGCACTTCGGCTCCCTCAAGCATTCCAAAACCTCCGCGTGCTGACCGACGAACCGTAACCAGATGTTCAGCAATTTCCATGCCACTGACTGCGCCCGCGGACACGTGCCCAGCCATTTGCCGGGCACCTATGCCGCGCAACTTTGACGAACTCGCGCTCGCTAGTCCAGCAACTACGACGCTCACCTCCGGGTTTTCTTACAGTGCCATGGCGGCAGCGTTGTTCGACACGTCCATCTTCTGCATCATCATCCGCGCAATCGCCTCGCCAATAACCACCGTGGTAAGATGAGTGTTGGCGCGGCAATCGAACGGCATGATCGAAGCGTCCGCCACGCGCAGCGCGGCGATACCCTTCACGGTGCCATCCGGATTCACCACACCATTGGCGTCGTTGAAGCCCGCCATGCGGCAAGAACCGGCGGCATGCTGAATGTCGCCGGTGTCGCGGCGGAGCAGCGCTCCGAGCTCCCCATTCGGCAATGAAGCGGCCTGCGGCAGCGTCAGGTCGGTGTCAATCAAGCGAATCCACTCGGCTATTTCAGCCAGTGCCGGCTGGGTGGTGAGCACGGCCAGCCGCTTCACCGCATCGACCATGCGCAAGAGGTCGCGATCATCGGCGAGCATATTTTCTTCGACGATCGGGTCGATCGAAGCGTCGGTCGAAGCCAGCCTCAAATGACCGCGCGAGTAGGCGTTGAACAGACCTGCGCCGATGGCGCCGGGGGCGCCGATGCCGCGGTGATTGAAGGCAATCAGGATCATGTCGCGCTTGCCGCCATTCGCAAGCCCGGACGAATACGTCACGCAGCAGTTGGTATGACGTGTATCGGGGTCGGTCGGCCGAAATTCCTCGCGCAGCTGGATCGTGGCGCGGAACAGCGGATGGTCGAAGAAGTGCTTGCCGACCGGCAGGTCGCGTTCGACCGCGATGCCCATCGCCTTCAGCTCGTCGGCGGGGCCGATGCCCGAACGCAGCAATATCGCCGGGCTGTGGATGGCGCCAGCGCACAGCACGATTTCGCGCGCGCTGATTTCCAAACTGCCCTGTCCTTCGATGTGAACCAGTACGCCAGTGGCCCGGCCGTCCTTCATCACGACGCGATCGACCAGCGCGTGCCCCCGGATTTCCAGGTTTGCGCGGCCTCGCGCCGGCTCCAGATAGGCTTCATTGGTGGTGATGCGGCGGCTGTCGCGGCTGTTGATCGGATAGCAGGCGACGCCCTCGCCATCCGGTCCGTTGAGGTCGGCACACCACGGATACCCCGATGCCAGCGCGGCGTCGCGGAGCCCACGATCGATCGGGCCCCACTTGTCCGGCGGCGCGCGATAAACCGGCAGCGGCCCGTCACGGCCGTGGCCTGCGCTGTCGCCGAACTCGAAATCATCCTCGATGACCGAGAACAGCGGCATTACCTCTTTTGCCGACCATCCGGTGCAACCACCGGCCGCCCATTCGTCGAACGCATCCGCAACACCGCGGATGGCGATCTGCCCGTTCATCATCGAACTGCCGCCGAGGCCCTTGCCGCGCCAGTAGAAGCGCGCCTCCTGCCCTGCCACCCGGCGGGTCAGCAGATTCGGCCACTGCCATTTCTCCTGATATTCGCGCTTGTGAATGATCGGAATCGGGTTCGGCGTCCGGACTTCCCAGGGCGCCTCATCGGCGCGCCAGTCGAGGCCCGCTTCCAGCAGCAGCACGCGTCTGGCGGGGTCCTCGGAGAGCCGGGCCGCAACGGCGGCGCCGGCCGAGCCGCCGCCGACTACAATGACGTCATACATGGCGTTACTTCTCGATGTTCCAGAAAATCGGAATCGCAGACGGTATCAAACCGCGCAGATTGGCGCGATAGGCGGCCGGCTGAGCGAACTGTCCCCACGGAATGCCCGGAGCCTGATCGTACATCACGGTCTGGATCTCGGCAGCGATCTTCTTGCGATCCTCCTCCGCGGGTGCCTTCGCAAAGGCATCCAGCAACGGCGTGATGCGCTGGTCGCATTGCCAGCCCGTGAAGTCGACGCAGTTGAACGCCACCATGACGTTGGTGAGCGGCGAGGCCAGATCGAAGCCGCCGGCGTGAACGCCATAAACGCTCCAGCCTTCCTTTTTGGTACGGCGGGCAAGCACCGAGGCCCAATCCATCACCTGCAGATCGACATTGAAGCCGGCCTGCTTCAGTTTCTCTGCGAGAACCTGCGCCGAAACGCGCGGCGCCTCGAGGTCGCTGGCCTGCATCACAATGATCGGCTCGCCGGCATATTTGGTCGCCTTGAGTGCCGCGCGCGCCGCCTCAACGGACGGATTCGCTGCAGCGTCGGTTCCGGCCTTGCTGTCATAGGTGGTGCCGCAGGTGAAGAATGTTGCGCAAGGTGTGGCGTATTTGGCATCGAGGCCCAGCCCGTCCAACACCTCGCGCTGATCGACCAGCTTCCACAGCACGCGCCGGATCGCCGGATCGTCGAATGGCTTCTGCGCGGCGTTGAGGCGATAGGCGCCGGCAAACATGTTGCCGCCGGTAAAGTTGACGACCTTCACCTTGGCGTTCTTTTCGAGAACCGGCAGCAGATCGAACGGCGCGTACTGCATGAAATCCACTTCGCCGGTCTGCAGCGCGGATGCCGCGGTGGAGCCGTCGGGGATGACGCGAATTTCCAGCGTGTCGATGTTGACGCGCTTGCCACCGGCCAGGAAGTCGGCGGGTTCGGAACGCGGCACATAATCGGCGAATTTCTTCAGGATCATGCGATCGCCGGTGCGGTGATCCGCCTTGCTGTAGACAAACGGTCCAGAGCCGACGATTTCGCTGATGCGTTGATCGGCGGGCGTCTTGGCCACACGCTCGGGCATCATGAAGGCGACGGGGCTCACGGGATTACCGAGCGCGTCGATCACCAGGCCCGAAGGTTCTTTCAGCGTCAGCACGAAAGTCCTGGCGTCACTCGGTTCGAGCGAAGCGGTGATAGAGAAGATTCGTCGGCCGAGCGCGTTGCGCTGCCCCCAGCGTCGCAGCGATGCGACGCAGTCCGCTGATGTAACCGGCTGGCCGTCATGCCATTTCAGGCCATCGCGCAGCGTGAACGTGTAGATCAGTCCGTCAGGCGAAACCTTCCAGTCCTGCACCATCTGCGGCTTGATTTCGTCCTTGGCGTCCTTCGCGAACAGGGTGTCGAACACCATGAATCCGAAGGTCCGCGAGATATAAGCCGGCGTAAAATGCGGATCGAGCGTGGCGATTTCCGCTTCCAGCACCGCGACAAGATTGCCGCCGGCATGGGCCGGCGTAACCGCCGGAGCCGCGACGAGCGCGAGCGAAAACATCGCGGGGATGAAAGCCTTCAATTTGAACATGGGTGCCTTTTCAGGTTCGTGGGGAAAGTCTGGGAGGATTTGGAAACGGCTAATGCACCTCGCGAGCAGTTGCTCTCTCAAGCAATGTCTATGCCGTATAGAATGCGCAGCTCATGTCACAACGACTAGCTGCTGTGCGTTTGATCGCGTGCGCGCTGATAGAGACGCAGCGCGATTCATACGCCCGCCCGCTCGCCGCAACGCTGAACTGCCTTGCGGGCGATCGGATCGACCGAGCCGCTTTGGCCGCGCTGGTTGATACCGCAACTGCAAAAACCAGCTTGCCGGCGAGGCTGGGCCAACTTAGCAACGTCTCTCAAACAAGCAGTCTTTGGTCATTTGCGCGAATTTTGAGCGCGGATTGTTCAAAAATGCTGCGCATCCGCCCGTTGACCACTTCATTTCCAGGTCTCAAAATTAAAAACCAAGTTCCATTTTCCGGAACTCCTCGGAAAGCCCCGTTCAAGACCATGAGCGCCCTCGACAACGCCATCGAAATCTTGCGCTGCTTCGCGCCGCATCAGCCGGAGATCAGCAATGCCGACGTGATCCGGCTCACCGGCAAGCCGAAGAGCTCGACGTCACGGCTGCTGCGTCAACTCAGGGAATGTGGACTGCTGGAGCAGGATGCCTTGACCCGCCGCTATCGGCCGGGCCTGCTGGTGTTCGAACTCGGCCGCTTGCATCGGACGCAAAATGACTTCGTGGCCCTCGCCGAGCAGCGGCTGCGTGCGGTCTGTGCCAAGACCGGCCATACCGGCTACATCTCCGTGCTCGACGGCGCCGAACAGGTCGTGCTGCGCGTCGTCCCCGGCTCCAATCCGCTTCAGGTGGTAACGCCTCCCGGCGTACGGGCGCCGGCCTTCGCGACGTCCAACGGCCGGGCCATGCTTGCGCGCCTGAACGATGCAGATATTCGCGCTCGCATGCCAAAGCCGTTGCCTGCAATCTCGCCGTCTGCGCCGCGGAATCTGACGGCGCTCATGGCGCGCATCGCCGAAATCCGCCGCACCGGCTATTCCGAAGCCAGCAATGAATCGTTGCCGGGCGTGGGCTCGCTGGGTTTCGCGCTCACCCGTCGCGACACCAATGAAACCATCGGGGTCGCCGTATCCTATCCAAGCCAGCTGACCTCGGCCGAAGAGCGCGCGAAGCTTTGGCAAGCGCTGCGCACGATGGCGGTCGACCTCGGACGGCTCTTCGATGATCCAATATGGCTAGCGCTGGGTAGCGCCACACCCATACGCAAGGCCGCAGCAAGATGAATGCGGCTCGCTCGGGCATCACGCCTATCGCCTGGCTGATCGCGCCGAGCGCGTTGCTGTTCGCCCTGTTCTTCTTCCTGCCGATGGGGCTGATGGCCATGATCAGCCTGCTCACCGGCAATCCGGTCGTGCAGCCCAATGTCGATTTCACGACCAAATACTATCGGAGAATTCTCGACGACATCTATTATTTCGAGGTGATCTGGACCACGCTCCGGATTGGCCTGCTCACCACGCTGGCGGCCTTGCTGATCGGCTACCCGCTGGCCCATTTGATGGCGCGCGTCCGAGGCCGCACAGCCTACGCCATGCTGATGATGGCGGTATTGACGCCGATGCTGACAGGCATTGTCGTGCGCACCTTTGCCTGGATGGCGCTGTTGTCGGACAAGGGCGCGATCAACCAAGCCCTGATCGGCCTCGGCCTGATCTCGAAACCGCGGCCGCTGATGTACAACGAATTCAGCATCGTGCTGGGCCTGACGCATATCTACGTGCCCTACATGGTTCTGACCCTGGTCGGCGTCATCGGGCGGATCGACGAGCGGCTGGAACACGCGGCGCAGAATCTTGGCGCCTCGCCGCTCCGCGCTTTCCTTGAAGTGACGCTACCCCTGAGCCTGCCTGGCATCCTGGCCGGCTCGCTGCTGGTCTTTGCGCTGGCCATCAGCGCCTACGTCACCCCGATCCTGATGGGCGGATTCCAGATCATGACGCTGCCGATGCTGATCTACCAGCAGATCTCTTCGAGCTTCAATGTCGGCTTTGCCGCGGCGCTCGGCATGGTGCTGCTGACGATCTCGCTGGTTCTGGTCATCGCCTATAACCGCATCCTCGGGCTGGTCTCCGGCCAGCGCGATCTGCAGTGAGGTCGCCGATGATCACAGCGCCGTTCACCCCTCGCCGAACCCTTCGCCCTGGCCGCTTCTGCTATCTGGCCCTCAATGTTGCGGTGGTGATTTTCCTGCTGGCGCCGATCGCGATCGTCTTCGTGTTCGCCCTCAATCCTACGCCCTACATCCAGTTTCCGCCGGTTGGCGTTTCGTTGCGCTGGTTCGAAAAATTCTTCGCCTCGCGCGACTTCATGAACGCTTTGTGGTTGAGCCTAGAGGTCGCCGCGATGACGACCATCGCCGCGACCCTGTTCGGCGCCAGCGCCGCGCTCGCTTTGGCGCGCGGCGGACTGCCTGGCTCGCGCGTCATCACCGCGATCATGTTGTCTCCGCTGATGCTGCCGGCGATTCTGACCGGCCTTGCGCTATTCCAATCCTACGTCCTGCTGGATGTCGGCCGGCCGCTCTGGGGACTGGTGCTCGGCCATACGCTGGTGTCGATTCCCTATGTGGTGCGTACCACGCTGGCGGTTCTGCAGAACTTCGATACCCGCCTGGAAGAGGCGGCATGCAACCTCGGCGCCGGTCCTTTGCGCACCTATTTCGAGGTGACGCTGCCGTTGACCAAACCCGGCGTCATGGCGGGAGCCGTGTTCGCCTTCATCGTCTCCTTCGATCAGTTTCCGGTATCGCTTTTCCTGGTCTCCCCGGGCCGCGAAACGCTGCCGATCACGTTGTTCAACTATCTGAAGTTCGATCTGGACGGAACGATCGGCGCCGCCTCGGTGGTCTCGATCCTGCTCGCCGTGCTGGTCGTCTTCGGGCTCGATCGCACGGTCGGGCTCAGGTCCTACGCAAAGCTGTGACTGTCATTCCCAGAGAGAGGATCACCCCATGACCATGACCCGCCTACCGCTGACACGACGTCAGTTCCTCGCCACCAGCGCCGCCGCCGGCATCGGCGCGATCGCAGCTCCGCACATCGCCCGCGCCGATGCGGCGACGCTGCGCATCACCGGATGGGGCGGCAAGTGGGGGCAAACCATGTCGAGCGAACTGATCCCCGCTTTCGAAAAGGAATTCAAGTGCAAGGTGGAGACGGACTCGGCCTTTCCATACCTGCCCAAGCTCCAGGCAAGCCCGCGTTCGGCGCCGGTCTATGATGTGCTGCACACCAATTCCAACGAGCAATGGGCTGCGCTGGAAATGGGAATCGTCGAAGCCAAGATCGACGCCAAGCAGGTCCCGAATATCGCCGACGTCTATCCTTACGCGGTCAGCGACAAGATGGTCGGCGTCTGCATCTTCACCAGCGCTATCGGCCTCGGCATGCGCACCGACAAGGGTTACGGCAAGGTCTCGTCCTGGAAGGACCTCTGGGACCGCGCCTATGACGGCGTGCGCGGCGGCTATGTCATTCCGGTGAACAGCCTCGGCCAGGCCTTCCTGATGATGAGCGGCGCACTCTTCGGCAAGGGCATGACCGATCTCGACGCCGCCTATGCGGCGATGGAAAAGCTGAAGCCGATCAAACTCGTCGACTTCACCGGCACGATGGAAAAGATGATCCTTTCAGGCGAAGTGGGCCTTGCGGTGATCCATGATTCCGGCATCCTGCGCTATGACGGCCAGAACCAGCCGACCACTTTCGTCGCGCCGTCCGAGGGCGTTCTCTCGCTTGAACAAGTCCTCACGCTCACGCCCGGCACCAAGGTTCGCGAACTCGCCAATGCCTATGTAAACTACATGCTGCGCCCGAATGTGCAGAAAACGCTGGCCGAGTCGGTCTGGTATTCGCCTGCAAACAGCAAGGTGAAGCTCGACGACAAGTACAACGAAAAACTTCTGACCACGCCGGAGAAGGTCGCCAAGCTGATCCAGCCCGATTGGAAATGGTACAACGCGCGCAAGGACGAGATCGATTCCCGCGTCAACCGCATCTTCCGCGCATGAGCGCTCGTATCGACATTGTCGCCGTCACCAAGACCTATGACGGCACCACGCACGCCGTCGATGCCGTCGATATGAGCATTCGGGAGGGAGAATTCTTCTCGCTGCTCGGGCCCTCCGGCTGCGGCAAGACGACGACACTGCGAATGATAGCCGGCTTCGAGACGCCGACCAAAGGCGTCATCGAGGTCGGTGGGGTCGATGTTACGCATGTGCCGGCACACAAGCGCGACATGGGAATGGTATTCCAGAGCTACGCGCTGTTTCCGCATCGCTCGGTCGGTGAAAACGTTGCCTTCGGTTTGCGCATGCGCGGCATGGAGCGCACCACGATTGCCCGCAAGGTCGCCGATGCGTTGGCACAGGTGGAACTCGTCGGATACGAGGATCGCCGTCCCGGCCGGCTCTCCGGGGGCCAGCAGCAGCGTGTCGCCCTGGCCCGCGCCATCGTGATCGAACCGCGCGTACTGCTTTGCGATGAACCGCTCGGCGCGCTTGACAAGAAGCTGCGGCAAGCGATGCAGTTCGAGCTGAAGCAATTGCAACGCAAACTCGGCCTGACCATGGTCTTCGTCACCCACGACCAGGAGGAAGCGCTCGCGATGTCCGACCGGATCGCGGTGATGAATGCCGGGAAGGTCGAGCAGATCGGCGCGCCATCCGATATTTACGATCGGCCAAGCACACGCTTCGTCGCCGATTTCATCGGCGACACCAACCTGTTCCGCGGCGAGGTGATCCGCGACGGCGGAGGCAATTCCGTCTTGCAGGTCGACAACGGCCTGTCGATCGAGCTTGCCGCCCCGCCTGAGGCGACCGGCGCGGTTTCGATCGCGCTTCGGCCGGAAAAGATCAGTCTGGCCACGCCATCCGCGCGAGCCGGACTTGGCCTCGACGGTGTTGTCGAGAGTGCCAATTTCCAGGGCGGCTCGGTGCTTTACCGCATCGAGACGGCCGGCGGCAGGCGCCTGCTCGCGCAACAACCGAACAATGGCTCGCATGAGCTTTTTCAAGCCGGCGCCGCCGTCGCCCTGCGCTGGAAACCATCCGACATCGTGATCTTGAGGGATTGATATCATGCAACAACAACGCATGGGCGTGGTCGTGATCGGCCAGAGCCCGCGACCTTCCGTCGTGAACGAAATCGCGGCGGTGCTATCACCCGGACTGGAGATCGATCTGCGCGGAGCGCTCGACGGCATGACGCGCGCCGAGATAGACGCGATTCCACCGAGTGACGGCCACGACGCCCTGTTCACCCTGCTGCCGAATGGCGACAGCGTCACCATCAGCAAGAAGGCGGTCGAGGCACGGGCGGCGATCCAGATCGAGAATTTCGCACGCGAGGGCGTCAAGGTCGCCATGCTCGCCTGCACCGGCAAATTTCCAAATCTTGCGCCGGATGGTCTGGTGATCCTGCCCTCGGCCGTGCTGCACCACATGGTCGAGGCGGTTCTTCCGAAGGGACGTCTCGGCGTCTTCTCGCCGCTGCCGGAGCAGACCGCACTGATCGCCGGAAAATGGGAGCGACCGAACGTCGAAGTTGTCGGCGTGACGATGCGGCCGGGTTCCAATGCCGAGGCCGTCGATGAGGCTGCACGGAAAATGGCCGCCCTGTCGCCGGACCTCGTCGTGATGGATTGCATGAGCTATACGCGCGCGAACAAGGCGCGTGTTCGCCAGAGCTATGGCGGGCCGGTCATCCTCGCCATTGCCGCCGCCGCACGTGCCGTCGAGGAGCTGGTCGCATGAATGAGCCGGTTCTCACCGAGATTACGCTTGAGGATATCGAATCCCTCGCGGTCGGCGCCTGGATTCTCGGCACCGGCGGCGGCGGCAGCCCCTATTTGGGTCTGCTCAACCTGCGCCGGCTCTACGCGGAAGGCTATCGCGTGCAGTTGATGTCGCCGCTGGATCTTGATGATAACGATCGGGTCGCGGTCGTCTCCAACATGGGGGCACCGCTGATCGGTCAGGAGCGCCTGGCCGACAGCCGCAACATCGCCCGCGCGGTCGAGATGCAGGAGGAATTCGGCGGCTTCAAATTCCGCGCCGTGATGTCGGTCGAGATCGGCGGCGGCAACGGCACGCAGGCGCTGATGGCGGCCGTCCATCTCAATATACCCGTCGTCGATGCCGATTGCATGGGACGCGCCTTTCCCGAGGCGCAGATGACCTCGGTGGCGATCGGCGGGCTGCGACCCTATCCCTGCACGCTGTACGATCCGCGCGGTATCGAAGCGATCGTCACGAAAGTGCCAAGCTGGAAATGGATGGAGCGGGCCAGCCGCAAGATCTGCGTCGAAATGGGCTCGATCGCCTCGACCAGCAAGGCGCCTCGCACCGGCCGCGAGGTGAAGGATTGGGGCATTCACTTCACGACCACCGCGGCGATCCGGATCGGCCGGCTGGTCCGCGAAGCCAATCGCCTGCATACCGATCCGATCGCAGCTCTGCTCGAAAGCGAAGGCGGCAAGCGGCTCTTCACCGGCAAGGTGGTCGATGTCGCCCGCCGGACGACCGAGGGCTTTCTGCGCGGCTCTGTCGCGATCGAGGGCATCGATGACGACCGCGGCTCGCGGCTGGAGCTCTCGTTCCAGAACGAGTGGATCGTCGCCTGGCGCGAAGGCAAGGCCGTCGCGATGTCACCAGACCTGATCTGCGTGCTCGAGAGCGTCTCGGGCCATGCGGTCGGCACCGAGACGGTGCGCTACGGTCAGCGCGTCACCGTGGTGGCGCTGCCGGCTCCCGCCGTCCTGACCAGTCCACGCGGCCTCGAATTCGTCGGCCCCCGCGCCTTTGGCTACGACCTGGATTTCCGTTCCGTTTTCGAAGAGCGCGCAGGCGCTGGAGTGTAAATTGATGCGACGCATTGGAATTGACGTCGGCGGCACCAATACCGACGCCGTGCTGCTGGATGGCGACAAGGTGGTTTTCGCTGTCAAGCGTCCCACCACGAAGGATGTGACATCCGGCATCCTCGACGCCCTGAAGGCATTGCGTGCCGATCCCGCTGCGCGGGGGCCGGTCGACGCGGTGGTGATCGGAACCACGCACTTCATCAACGCCGTGGTCCAACGCCGGAATTTGATGAAAGTCGCGGCGATCCGGATCGGCATGCCGGCCAGCGCTTCGCTGCCGCCATTTTGCGATTGGCCGCATGACCTCGCCGAAGGCGTGCGCGGCGAGATTTTCATGCTCGAAGGCGGCCACGACTATGACGGTCGGCCGATCGTGCCTTTCGATACCGCCGGCATGCGCGCGGCCGCACGGCGCATCGGCGATCTCGGGCTGCGCTCGGTGGCAGTCTCGTCGATCTTCTCACCACTTGATCCAAGCTGCGAACTCGCAGCACGCGATATCCTGCAGGATATCTGCCCGGACGTCGCCGTCACCCTGTCGCATGATCTCGGACGGATCGGTCTGCTTGAGCGCGAGAACGCGGCGCTTCTCAATGCGGTGCTGCATGACCTCGCGGTCGAAACCGTGGCCGCTTTCCGCAAGGCGACCGCCGAAAGCGGCATCGACGCCCCGCTGTTCCTCACCCAAAACGACGGCACGGTGATGCAGGCTGAAACGGCCATCGCCTTCCCAGTGATGAGCTTTGCCTCAGGTGCGACCAACTCGATGCGCGGCGCGGCGCATCTGTCCGGACTGGAAGACGCCCTGGTCGTGGACGTCGGCGGCACAACAAGCGATATCGGCCAATTGCGCCATGGATTTCCGCGTGAGGCCAACGCGGTCGTCGAGATCGGCGGCGTGCGCACGCTGTTCCGCATGCCGGACCTGCTGTCGATCGGTCTCGGTGGCGGCAGCCATATCGATCCCGCGTCGGCGAGGGTTGGCCCGCTCAGCGTCGGCTATCGTCTGACGCAGGATGCGCTCGTCTTCGGCGGCGCACAGTTGACCGCGACCGATATCGCGGTCGCCGCCGGGCTGCTCGATGTTGGCGATCGCTCCCGCGTCGCGTCGATCTCGAAGGATATGATCGCCGCAGCACTCACCGACGCCACGCGGCAGCTCGAAGAAAACATCGACCGCATGAAAACCGAGGCTGGCGATGCGCCCCTGATTGCCGTGGGTGGCGGGGCCTTCCTGGTGCCCGAAAAGCTGGCCGGCGTTTCGCAGATCATCCGGGTCCCCTTCGGCGATTGCGCCAATGCCGTGGGCGCAGCAATTGCCCGCGTCAGCGGCGAGGTCGATCAGGTCTTCCGCGATCTCACCCGCGACGAAGCCATTGCAGCGGCGTTGGAAATTGCCGAACGCAAGGCTATCAACGCCGGCGCGGATCCCCGCAGCCTGAAGACGATTGAGATCGAGGATATGCCGATCGCCTACCTGCCAGGCAATTCACTGCGCGTCCGCGTCCGGGTTGCCGGCGCGCTCAACCGGATCGAGGCCAGCCGGGAGGTGGCTTAAGCGACGGCCCGCGTTAGAGATCGTTGACACGCTGCACGCCGACGGCGGCCATCCCTGCCCAGGCGGCGTTGAGCGAGCCCGCCAGATCGATGGCCCTGCATCCGGCCTCAACAAGCACGGTGTCGAAGCCGAGCCGGCGTGCGTCCACGGCGGAATAGTGGACGCAAAAATCGGTGGCGAGCCCGGCCAGGAAGATCCGCCGCAAGCCGCGGTCGCGCAAGTAACCCGCCAGACCGGTAGGTGTGCGCCGGTCGTTTTCAAAAAACGCAGAATAAGAATCGATTTCGCGACGGAAGCCTTTCCGGATTATCAGTTCTGCCCGGTCGATCATGAGTTCCGGATGAAACGCCGCCCCGGCGGTGCCCTGGACGCAATGATCGGGCCAAAGGGTCTGCTCGCCATATGGCATAGGGGCGCTCTCGAAGGGGCTCGCTCCCGGATGCGATGTGACGAAAGAGCTGTGATCTGACGGATGCCAGTCCTGGGTCAGCACCACGTGATCGAAGCGTTCGGCGAGACGATTGATAACCGGCACCACGGCATCGCCATCGACAACCGCAAGTGCCCCGCCGGGGCAGAAATCGTTCTGCACATCGATTATCAGCAGCAAATCATCGTTGCCTAGTCGGATCTGCATTCTGGGCCTGTGTTTGTCTTGATCATCAAATTCTAGCGCAAGACAGGAGTTTGCCAAAGTAGATCACTATGTAAAGCACAGCACCTGCTGATCTTTCGATTGCTGGTAGGGTCGTCAATGATATCAGGTCGCGAACGCAGCCAGTTCCGGCTCGATATGCGGCACGGCATCGACCAGCTCGCGTGTGTAAGCGGTTTTGGGATTGTCGAACATCGCGCGGCTCTCGCCCTGTTCGACGATACGGCCGTTTTGCAGCACGATGGTCCGATCGCACATCATGCGAACGACATTGAGGTCGTGGCTGACAAAGAGGAAGGCCAAGTCATCCTCACGCCGCAACCGGTCGAGCAGTTGCAACACCACCGCCTGCACCGAGACGTCGAGCGCTGCCGTCGGCTCATCCAGCACCAACAGGCGCGGCCGGCAGGCGATGGCGCGGGCGATGCCGACACGGGCCTTCTGGCCGCCCGAAAGCTGATGCGGGAAGCGCGTCAGCAATTCGATCTCCAGTCCAACGCGCTGCGCGCACTCCTCCACCCGCTGCCGCAAGGCGTTGCCTGCGCGCATGCCGCCAAGCCGAAGCAGCGGATGGGCGATGCAGTCAAAGGCGGTGAACCGCGGGTTGAGGCTGTCGTTCGGATCCTGAAAGACGATCTGGATGTCCCTGCGAAACGGTGACCGGTGAAAATCGCGGGCCGGGATATGGCCGATCGACTGGCCCTCGAACGCGATCTCTCCCTCGCTCGGATCGATCAAGCGGCAGATGATGCGCGACGTCGTGCTCTTGCCGGAGCCGGATTCGCCGACCAGACCGACGCTCTCGCCGGCGCTGATCGTCATTGAAAAATCTGCCAGCGCCGCGGCGCCCTGATCGAACCGCTTGGCGAGTTTCTGCACCTCCAGCAGAGGCGGCGTACCTGGCGCCGGCTGCGGCCGGGGCGCGACGGGCACCGCAATTTGCCGCCCCCTCTCCTCTTCCGGCACCAGATCCGCGATCCGCGAGCTCGCCGTGGGCGAAGCCGCCACCAGACGTTTGGTGTAAGGGTGTTGTGGCGCGTGGAAGAGAGGCTTCGGTTCGGCCTCCTCGACCAGCCGGCCCTGCTCCATCACCACGACGCGGCGACAGTAGCGAGCGGCGAGACCGAGATCATGGGTGATCAGGATGGTCGCCATGCCGCGCTCGGCCGCGATATCGGTCAAAAGGTCCATCACGACCTTTTGCGTCGTGACGTCGAGCCCGGTGGTCGGCTCGTCGGCGATCAGCAGGGCCGGGTTGCAGGAAATCGCCATGGCGATCATCACGCGCTGGCACATCCCGCCGGAGAGTTCGTGCGGGTAAGCCGCCATCCGCTTTTCAGGATCGCGAATTTGCACGGCACGCAGCAGCCCCAGCGCCTGCGCGCGCGCTTCGTCCCGGTGCATTCGCTTATGGGCCGTAATCGCATCGGCGATCTGGTCGCCGACCGCACGGATCGGATTGAGCGCTGCACGCGGGTTCTGAAAGATCATCGCCATCGCCGCGCCATGCAGATGACGGAAATCGCCCGCCGATATCCGCGTGATGTCCTGCCCGCGAAACCGGATGTCGCCTGCTGTGATCCGCCCGGCCGCATCGAGCAGCCGCGTGATCGCAAAGCCGGTGACGGACTTGCCCGAACCGCTCTCGCCGACAAGGCCAAGCATCTCGCCCTCGCCGAGCGACAGGGTGACACCACGCACCGCCTCGACAAGGCCACGCCGTGTCGAGAAGGTGACGTGCAGGTCGCTCAATGCCAGGAGCGATTGAGTCATGTTCGCATGCGGGGGTCGAGAATATCGCGCACCCCGTCGCCGAGCAGGTTGAAGCACAGCACGGTCAGCATTAACGCCAGGCCTGGAAAGGCAACCAGCCACCATTTTCCGGTGGAAATGAAGCGCGCGCCCTCCGCAACCATGATGCCCCATTCCGGGGTCGGCGGTTTGACGCCGAGGCCGATAAAGGAAAGTCCGGCCGCATTGAGGATTGCCCAGCCGAGATTGAGCGATATTTGCACCGCCATGGCCGGCAGCACGTTGGGCAGCAGGAAGCGCAGCACGACCGAGAGGTGGCTATCGCCGCAGGCGCGCGCCGCTTCGACCCAGCCGACATTGCGACGGACATTCACCTCCGCACGCGCAAAGCGGATGTAGAACGGCAGATTGATGATGGCGGTCGCGATGACGATGTTCTCCACCCGATTGCCGAGCGCTGCGACCATCGCCATTGCCAGCACGAACAGCGGAAAGGCCATCACGACGTCGACGAAGCGGCCGACGCCGCGATCGAGCCGGCCACCGGTATAGCCGCAGATCGCGCCGATGACGGCGCCGATGGCAAAGGAGATTCCGACCGCCGAGACGGCGATGGCGAGATCGAGCCGTGTCGCGACGATCAGGCGGCTGAACACGTCGCGGCCGAGCTGATCGGTACCGGCAATGTGTGCCGCGCTCGGCGGCATCAGGGCTTGCGACACGTTCGAGACGATCGGATCATACGGCACGATCCACGGCCCGAAAATCGCGATCAGCGCAAGCAGGAAGACGCCGGCAGCGGCAACGGCGGTGAGCGGGTTGCCGCGCAGAATCCAGCCGGCATGGCGAAGCGTCGCTGAGGTCATCCGATTGTCACCCGTGGATCGGCGATGCCATAAAGGATATCCACTAGTAGATTGACGATCACAAACACGGTAGCCATCAGCAGCACAAAACCCTGTACCGGCGCATAGTCGGAGGAGAGCAACGCATCGAGCGCGTAGGAGGCGACGCCCGGCCAGGAGAATACCTTCTCCACCAGGACATTGGCGCCGAGCATGGTCGAGAACACGATGCCTGCGATGGTAATGACCGGCAGAATGGCATTCCTTAGCGCATAAGTGACGACGACCCGCCACCAGGGAAGGCCCACGGAACGCGCGGTGCGCACGAAATCGCTGCCAAGCGAGACCAGCATCGAGGCCCGCGTGATGCGCGCCAGCGGCGCCACCACAAACAGCGCCATGCTCAGCGCCGGCAAGATCAGTTGCCGGAAGGCGGCCCACCATCCATCGAAATCGCCTGCGAGCACGAAGTCGATCAACAGGAAGCCGGTCCGCCTTGGCGGCAGTGACGCAAAGATATCGACCCGGCCAGTCGGATCGGGCGCAAGCCCGAGCAGGTAATAGAAGACATAGATCAGCAACAGGCCCGAAACGAACGTCGGTACGCAGACGCCGAGCGCGCAAAAAAACCGCACGCCGTGGTCGATGATGGAGCCCGGTCTCAGGGCCGCCAGCACACCGAGCGGCACGGCCGACAGCAACGCGATCAGCAGCGCCGTGAAGGTGAGTTCAAGCGAGGCCGGCAGCCGCTCACGGAGATCTTTCGTGACCAACTGCCCGGTCATCATCGATCTGCCGAGATTGCCGCTGCCGACATCATAGAGATACAGCATCAGTTGTTCCGGCACCGGCTTGTTGAGCCCCATCTGCTTTCGGATGACCTCGATCTCCTCCTTGCCAGCATTCGGCCCGGAAGCGAAGAACACCGCCGGATCGCCCGGCAGCACCCGCATCAGCAGGAAGGTGAAGACGAGCACGCCAAAGAGCGCCGGCAGCGAGGACAGGAAGCGCCTGCCCGCCCGTATCACCGTTGCTCCAAAGGCCGCCATCTGACTGACCTGTTACTTGCGATTGAGATCGCGATAATCGACCTGGCGGTGGAACTGGTATGTATAGCCATCGACCGAGGACGCCATCACGGCGTCCTGGCTGGGCTGCCAGAGCGGTATCTGCGGTATCTCGCTGAAATGGATGGCGTTGAGCTTGACGCCGTCTTGCTCATACTTGGCCGCATCGGGTTCGAAACGGGCTTTCTGCGCGATCTCCACCAATTCCGGACTGTTGATCGATGAGTAGTTCCAGCGCTGATTGCCGGTGTAGAAGTTGCGGTAGAAGTAGTCGGTCGACGGCAGCCAGGCGACGATGCCCTCGGTGAAGAACGGAAGCTTCTTCTCGTTGATCTGCGTCGACATCTGGGCGTCCGGCAGCTTCTGGATATCAACCTTGATTCCGATCTTGGCCAGCGATTCCTTCACCAGGGCCGCCATCGGTTCGGCGGTCGAAGCCTGGCCGACATTGAAGCTGAACGTGGTCGAGAAGCCGTCAGGCATGCCTGCCGCCTTCAGATACTCCTTGGCCTTCTCGAGGTCGAGCTTCACCGGCTGCGGGATCGGATAGGCGCCGCTCGTTGGTTTGCCATCCGCCCACGTCGCGCCGAACAGCGGCGACCCGCGGCCGAACAGCGCCGCCTTGAACATATCGTCGTAAGGCAACGCAAAGGCGATGGCGCGACGCACATTGACGTTGTCGAACGGCGGGATCTGGTTGTTCATCGAGACGAACGTGACGGCGTTATACTGTGGCGTCGAGATCACCTTCAGCTTGGCCTTGGCCTCGAGCGACTGGACATCGCTCGCCTGCAGATCGATGACAAGATCCGCATCGCCGCGCTCGACCAGATTGGCGCGCGTCGCCGGCTCCGGCACCGACTGCACGATGACGCGCTTGAAGGACGCCGACTTGTCGGCTGTGCCACGGTTCCAGGCCTCGTTACGCGCCATGATCACCTGTTCACCCGGCTTGAACGTCTCGATCTTGTAGGCGCCGCTGCCGGCCGTATTCTCCTTCAACCATGCAAGAGCCCAGGGATCGTCTGCCGTCGCATGCGCCTTGGCGACCTTGGAGTTGAAAATGATCGGATAGACGGTGGCGAGATTGGGCAACGCAAGCTTGTCCGGCTTCGGCAGCGTCACCTCGATGGTCAGGGGATCGATCACCTTGAACTGGTCGGCCGATGTCATCGATCCCGTGAGGAGCTGCGCCTTGCCGAGAACCGGCGCGGTGACGACCCGGTCAAGCGACCATTTGACGTCTTCCGCCGTGACCGACGTACCGTCCTGGAACTTGGCGTCCTTGCGCAGACGAAATGTCATCTTCAACCCGTCCGGGCTGACTTCGTAGGATTCCGCCAACTCTCCCGTGATCTTGCCGAGATCAAACACCCATTTGCCGTTGAGCTGTTTGCGGCCGAAGGAAACCAGCCGATCATAAGTGCTCAGGCTCACCGCAAAGGCTTCGCGTGTCGACCCCGGAATATTCGGATCAAGCGTGTTGACCGATGCGCCGGTCACGTAGCGCAACGTTTCGGAGCGCGTTTGCGCCTGCACCGATCCGGCAGCCAGTGAGAACGCGATGGAGGCAACCACCATAAGCAGACGCCTGGGTACTGTAACGCTCATCGGACTTATTCCCTGTTTGCCACGTTTATTTTCTGAATGAGAACATCAACTTAAAGCAAGGGATATGCCAACCTGAACCACCGGCGACACAAGCATAGTGGGTATGAGCCAGGCTTCCCAGCGCCATCGAAAACCGTTCACCGTTCCTCAATCTTGGCCGGCGTTGCCCGCGCGACGACGGCCTGAGGCACGTCATACGCCTTGAACGAAGCCCAATGCCGCTCGATGTCCGCGCGAAACAGGCCGCGTGTCAACCCATGCACGAGTTTCGGCACCGCCGTGGTCATCGCATTGATCGACGAGCCCGAAGCACCGAAGCTCATGGTGGAGGCAATCGCGAAGATATGAATGTCCGCAATCCACGGCGTTTCGCCGGCGACGCGCTCCATCAGCGCGTAGTCGCCAGCGAGATAGGGAAAACGCCCAAGCCGCGGGCTGCGCTCGTCCGGCGGCGGCTGGTAGCGGTCAGCCCATACAGCGATGTTGGCGGCGCAATTTCGCAACTCGGGCCGCCCTGCAAAATTCATGTCGATGCCCGTGCCGCAAACCACGAAGTCTGCTGCAAACGCGCCCCGCGGCGTCTGCAATTCGACACCGCGAGCCGTCTCCTTGGCGGCTTCGATCGGCGCCCCCTCCTGCAGGCGGAAATTGGCATGGCGGGCGCAGCGATCGTAGGTCGCCTGCGGAAAACCTTCCCGCATCTCCAGAACGGCGCGCATGAAGCGCCAGCGCCAGGCATCATCCAGATCGCAAAAATGGCGAAGGAAGCCGCGGAAGGTAAGCCAACGGTAGGGCTGGATTACCTGGATCTCCGCCCTGCGGCAAAACAGATGCACGTCTGCCGCACCGGCTTCCAGTGCGGTGGCGGCATTGTCGAAGGCCGAGGCGCCGGCGCCGATCACTGCGACCCGTTTGCCGCGCAAGGACGCGAGGTCGATCGGCTGCGCCGCATGCACGCAAAGCGACGACGGCAGACGACGCAGTGGTTCCGGAATGGTCCAGTCGCCCATGCCTTCCTGCCCCGTCGCCAGCACGATCTTGCGCGCAAAGACAATGTCGACGCCATCAGCGTTCTGCACCCTGGCCGCGAGCAATCCACCGGCCGCAGGCGAGATCTCGATGACCTCGCAACCATTGCGCACCGGCAGATCCAGGACGCGCCTGAACCAGAGCAGATATTCGGCCCAAAGCTCGCGCGAAATCAGGTCGAGATTCCGCCAATCCTCCTCGCCAAAGCGCGCCTCGTGCCAGGACTGATAGGTCAGGCTGGGAATATCAAGATCAGGCCCGGTGAAATGCTTCGGACTGCGCAGCGTGTGCATGCGGGCATAGGTGAGCCACGGTCCTTCCTGTCCCTCCTCGGATTTGTCGAGTACGAGGATGTTGCTCACTTGCGAGCGCATCAGCCCGAACGCCGTCGCAAGCCCCGATTGCCCGGCGCCCACCACGAGCACGTCCAGCGCTGGCCTGTCGTCCGGCCCGCACCTGGGCGTCAGCCACGCGGCATCCGGATGCGCGGTCTTGGCAAGATCGGCGTGAACCTGGGCTTCGAGAGCGATAAGGGCGCTGTTCATGCCGCGAGCCAACCGCCATCGACTACCATCACAGTGCCGGTCGTAAAGGAAGACGCATCGCTGGCAAGATAGAGCGCCGCCTCGGCCACCTCCTCGGCTTTGCCAAACCGTTTCATGGCATGGCGGTTGCGCGACGCTTCGCGCACCGGTTCGGGGTCGGCGTGGCGGGCAAAACTGCGCTGTAGCATCGGTGTGTCGATGGCGCCCGGCGCAATCGCATTGACGCGGATTCCATCCGTGGCGAAATCGAGCGCCATCGTCCGGGTCAGGCTGATGATGGCCCCCTTCGCGGCGATATAGGCGCTGTTGCCCTTGCCGCCGGCGATCGCAAGCTGCGATGCCAGCGTGATGATCGAGCCGCTGCCCTGCCGCTGCATCTCGGGGACCGCAGCGCGCGCCCAAAGCCATGTGCCGCCGACATTGGTGCGGAACACCGCATCCCAATCGGCGGGATCGGTGGTCAGCACCGTACCGCCGCAGGAAAAGCCGGCAGCAGTCATCAACACATCGAGCCGGCCGCGCCGCGCCATGACATCGCCCACGGTATCTTTCGCGAAACCGGCCTCGCTGACATCGCCGACATGCAGCGATGCTTCACCTTTCGCGCCCTTGATCGCCGCCAGTGCTTCCTGCAGACCTGCGCGGTCACGATCGACCAGCGCAACAAAGGCGCCTTCCTTCGCGAAAAGCGCAGCGCTGGCCCGGCCGATGCCGGAGCCGGCGCCAGTCACGATCGCGGTCCGCCCTGCCAGTCTCATGTCAGGTTTCCCCCTTGATGCTCGGTCCACCAACGGCTCAGATCGGCGGCCGAGTCAGCGCAGCCGAACCGCGCGCGCCAGCCGAACCCTTCTGCCATGCGCGCGATCGACAGCGGTGCCCGGTCGGCGGGACTATGCAGGTCGACCGTTGCCACCTCACCGGCATCAGTCAGCCGACAAACGAAGCCGGGGTGCAACGCGGCCAGTTCCTGGCCCCATTGCAGGGCAGACCATTCAACGCCGCTTGAAATGTTGTAGACCTGATGCTTCGGCTTCGAAGCTTCAATCAGCAATGTCACGGCCTCCGCGACATCCACGGCATAGATCCAGTCCCTGACGCCCGGACGCGATAGAACGGCCTCGTACCCGTCCTGCATCGCGGCTAGAATCTGCGCCTGCGGGCTTGGCGTGTCGCGCACGTCGTTGCTCCGCTCCCAGGGCCCGAACACAGCGCTTAGCCGCACGCTGATGATCTCCTGTTGCCAGAGACCGGCCAAGCGCGCAGCGACCTTCTCGGACGCGAATTTGGTGATGGCGTAGAGCGAGGCCGGATCGCAGGGAGTTTCTTCATCGAGCAGCACGTTCCGGAATGCGCTCGCGCCGTAGGCTGCCGCGGACGACAGATTGATGATGCGTTTAACGCCAAAGCGCTGCGCCGCGATCAGGATCGGCGTCTGAGCCAGCAGGTTTACCCGCAGAATGGTTTCGGCATCGCTTGCTTCACGCTCCGGTCCCGCGGTGATCGCGGCCCCCAGAATGATGGCGTCATAACCCGACGCGATCACCGGTTCCACGGCTTGACTATTCGTGACATCGTCCTGGATGGCTGTCAGCCGATCGCCATGAGAGGCAAAATCCTTCCTTGCCTCAGGCGGCAAGCCCGCGCGGTCGAACAATGTCACCGCATGACCGCGCGACAGCAGTGCCGCGGCGATATTGAGCCCGACAAAACCGGTGCCGCCGAAGACAAGAATTCTCATCGCTCAACCCGAACGCGTCGCAGCGGACGGATCACAGCAGCCTCGCGCCAAAATTCTGCTCGGGGTCCATGTCCGGCATCAGGCGCCCAGTCGGTTTCGCCGCCTCCCCTCCCGTGCGCGGAAGGAAGCGGCCCGAGCCCGCTTCGACCGAACGTTTGCCATCCGCCGCGATGACGCGCCCGCGCGACAGCACGGTGACCGGCCAGCCGCGCAGCTTGCGGCCGGCGAAGGGTGTATAGCCCGCCAGATCATGCATCATCGCGCCGCTCAGCGTGACCTCACGCGCTGGGTCCCAGATCGCGATATCCGCATCGGCGCCAACTGCGATCGAGCCCTTGCGCGGATGCAGATTGTAGATTTTTGCCGGTGCTGTCGCGGTCAGTTCGACGAACTTTTCGAGGCCCAATCGGCCTTTCGAAACCATGGCGTCGAACAGCAGCGGCAACCGAACTTCGAGGCCGGGCAGACCGTTCGCCACTTGCTTGAAATTGGGATTGGGGCCGGCGCGCAGTTTGCCGGTCTCATCAAACCGGTACGGCGCGTGATCGGACGAAACGGTCTGGAGATCGCCGAGCGCAAGCGCCTGCCACAGCGCTTCCTGGTCGGCGGCGCGGCGCGGCGGCGGGCTGCACATCCATTTGGCGCCTTCGACGCCGGGCTTGTCGAGATCGTCCGCGGTGAGAAAAAGATATTGCGGGCAAGTTTCCGCGAACACCTTCAGCCCCTGCCCGCGCGCATCGCGGATCACCTTGGCGCCTTCCGCCGTCGACACGTGGAAGATCATGATCGGCTGGTCGATCAGCGCGGCCATGCCGATCAGCCGGTTGAAGGCCTCCGCTTCCGACACGCGGGCGTGGCTGATGGCGTGATATTTTGGATCGGTATAGCCGCGCGCCAGCAGCCGCTTCACCATCCAGGAAATAATCCCGTGGTTCTCGGCGTGGGCGCAGAGCATCGCGCCGCCGTCGCGCGCCGCAAGCAGAATGTCGAGCAGGGGCTCGTCGTCGATTTTCAGGCGATCATAGGTCATGAAGATCTTGATCGAGCCATGGCCCTGCTTGATCAGCACGGGCAGATCCTTCTCCAGTGTCTCTTTGGTCGGATCGGCGATGATCATGTGAAAGGCATAGTCGATGACAGCGCCCTTTCTCGCGAGCGCATGATACTCCTCCAGCACCTGGGGCAGTTTCATGCCGACGTGCTGGGCCGCGAACGGGATCACGGTGGTGGTGCCGCCGAAGGCTGCCGAGACGGTCGCGCTCTCGAACGTATCGGCGTTCACGATGCCCGCGGCCGAAAGCTGCTCGATATGGGCGTGGCTGTCGACACCGCCGGGCAGCACCAGCTTGCCCCGCGCGTCGATCTCCCGCCGCGCGCCGGGCAGCCCGTGGCCGATGGCAACGATCGTCTCACCGGAAATGGCAACGTCGGCCTCGAACACGTCGCTCATTGTCGCGACGCGTCCGCCGCGAATGAGAAGGTCGTAGGCGGGCTCGGTCATGACAAACTCCCCAGGTATTTAGTTCTGAATCCTAAGCCTTGCATTCGCCGGATAAAAGCACAGATCGTGCCGCTACACTCCCTTGCGCTTTCGCAGCAGACAGTGGACCATGCATCGCTGGATGGCATGGTCATTGCTTCCATTGTCGTCTCGTTGCGCCGATCTCGCAGTATCGACCGACGCGTCATCCCGCAGGAAAATACTATGTCTCGGCCACGCATTCTCGTCATCAATCCCAATTCCAACCAGCTCGTGACCCAAGGGCTGGAGCAAGCCTTGAAGCCGCTTGGCTTTGAGGGCGGACCGGAAATCGTCTGCGAAACGCTGACCGAGGGTCCCTACGGGATCGAGAGCCAGGCCGATGTCGATGGCGTGGCGATGCCGCTGCGCCGCCTCGTCGAAGGCGACAACCATTCGGCCGCCTTCGTCATTGCCTGCTACAGCGATCCGGGCCTGCATGTCTGCCGCGAAGCAACCGATCGGCCCGTGTTCGGCATCGCCGAATGCGGCGTGCTGACGGCGCTGGCGCGCGCCGAAACCTTCGGCGTCATTGCGATCGCACAGCGCTCGATCCGCCGCCATGTCCGCTATCTCAGGCAGATGGGCCTGATGGATCGCCTGACCAGGGAACGGCCGCTCAACATGAGCGTGGCGGAGACCGCGTCGGGCGAAGGAACGCTCGCGAAGATGATCGAGGTCGGGCGCGCGCTCAAGGACGAAGACGGATCCGGCGCCATCGTGATGGGCTGCGCCGGCATGGCGCGTCACCGCCTGCCGCTGGAGCAGGCGCTCGGAATCCCCGTGATCGACCCGACTCAGGCGGCCGTTACCGTCGCGCTGGGCACGGTGCAGTTCTCGCATCACTGACTTTGGTCGGACGTTTCGGCCGTTCCGTTGCGCGCGAGCCACTGCGCGTGGCTTTCACGCGTCAGCGCAAAGGTATCGCGCTGGGCAGCGTAGAGATTGCCGAACAAGCGCCCGATCGGCCGGTAGACGTCGAAATCGACATACATCCTTTGCTGGTCGATCAGACCCTCGCGCGCGTGCAGGCGCAGCACCTCACCGACAAGAAGCTCACGGCCGGGCCCAAAGGCGAGAGCGGCATGCTGCCGGCACTCGAGCGCGAAGGGCGCAGCGGCCAATCGCGGTACCGCGATATCGATCGACGGCAATGTCTTTAGCCCCGTCGCCTCCACTTCGCTGTCACCGGAGGGAAAGTCGATCGCGCAGTCGTTCATGGCTGCTGCCAGCGCCTCGTCCACCAAATGCACCACGAACTGCCCGCTGCGGTGGACGTTGCGCGTGGTGTCCTTGGGACTGAAATCGGCCTTGTGCTGCAGGCCGAGCACCAGAAGGGGCGGATCTTCGGAGAAGACGTTGAAGAAGCTGAACGGCGCCGCGTTGACGCTACCGTTCTCGTCGAGCGTCGTGACCAGCGCGATCGGCCGTGGCACGACGACCCCACACAGCAGCTTGTACCGGCCGTGCGGATCAAGTTCGCGAAAGGAAATACCGGACATCTAGTTTTCCGGAGGCGGCACCACGCCGGTGCGGCTGGTAATCAGGCCGTAATGCTCGATGCGGCGGTGAAGCGCGAAATTGAAGATCGTGTTCTTGCCGAAGGTGGTGGCGTCGAGATCACAGGGGTGAACCAGCAGCTCGTCCTCCTCGGTCTTGGCCTCAACGACGATCTCGCCGTCCGGATCGACGATCAGGCTGCCGCCGATCAAGGGATGGCCATCCTCGACGCCGGCCTTTGCCACGCATATGACCCAGGTCGAGTTCTGGTAGGCACCGGCCTGCGCGGAGAGCCGGTTGTGAAACAGCCGCTTCTCGGGCCCCTCCTCGCTCTTCTCGGCATTGATCGAGGGCGTGTTGTAACCGATCAGCACCATCTCGACGCCTTGCAGGCCCATCACACGATAGGTCTCCGGCCAGCGCCGATCATTGCAGACCGCCATGCCGAAGATGCCGCCGAGGGCGCGCCAGACGTTGAAACCGAGATCGCCCGGCTCGAAGTACCGCTTCTCCAGGTGCTGGAAAGCGCGTTCCGTGTCGAACTCCGAATGACCAGGCAGATGAACCTTGCGGTACTTGCCGACAATTTTCGCGGACTTGTCGGTGAGGATGCAGGTGTTGAAATGATGCCCATCCGGCGTCAATTCGGCATAGCCAAAATTCATTGCGATCTTGTGGTGGGCGGCTCGCTCAAACAGAGGCCTTGTCGCCGCATTTGGCATCTCGCGCTCGAACCAGGCGTCGACCTCGGCCTGATCCTCCAAGTACCAGCGCGGAAAGAACGTGGTGAGTGCGAGCTCCGGATAGACGATCAGATCAGCTCCCTTCGCCTTGGCTTCATCCATCAGCGCTATCATGCGCTTGACGACGGCTTCGCGGCTGTCGGCTTTCTGGATCGGGCCCAACTGGGCGGCGGCAACATTGATGACGCGCATGGATGACTTTCTGGATGCTTCCATTTAAGGCGGCGGCTTGCATGAAAATGAAGCAGTCTGCGGAGATCGGATTCCTATCCGGCTCAATCGAAGCCAGCAGTTAAAGTTTTGGTCCACTCGAAGTCAATTCCAGAGACAGTCCGCGACACGCACATCAGTTCTGCTCCGGCAGCGCGTCAAGATGACACGCCACCCATTGACCGCCTTCGGTCGACCGTAACTCCGGCTCTTCCGTCCGGCAGCGATCGAACACGTATGGACATCTGGTGTGGAAGCGGCAACCGCTGGGCGGATTGATCGGGCTCGGCACGTCGCCCTTCAGGATGATCGGGTTGCGAATGGTCCCGGGCTCCGGCACCGGCACGGCCGATAGCAGAGCCTTGGTATATGGATGCCTCGGCGCGGTGAAGATTTGCTGCCTTGGCGCCATCTCGACGATCTTGCCGAGATACATGACGGCAACGCGATGCGTCATGTGCTCGACAACAGCCAGATCATGGCTGATGAAGAGCAGTGCGAGGCCGAACTCGCGCTGCAGATCCTGCAGCAGGTTGACGATCTGCGCCTTGACGGAGACGTCGAGCGCCGAGACCGCCTCGTCGCAGACGATCAGTTCGGGCTCCGCAGCAAGCGCCCGGGCGATGCCGATGCGCTGGCGCTGGCCCCCTGAGAATTCGTGAGGCCGGCGGCCGAGCGCGTCGCGCGGCAGGCGCACGGTGTCCATCAGCGCCGCAACCTTCGCCTCGAGTTCGGCGGAGGATTTGGCGAGACCGAAGTTTCGGATCGGCTCGGCCAGGATATCGCGGACGCGCATGCGCGGATTGAGGCTGGAGAACGGATCCTGGAACACCACCTGCACGCGGCGGCGCATGCTGCGCAGCCTTCCGGGTGAAAGACGGTCGATACGCTGGCCATCCAGCACCACCTGGCCGCCGGTGATGTCGAATAGCCGCAGGATGGCGCGGCCGACCGTCGACTTGCCGCAGCCGGATTCGCCGACGAGAGACAGCGTCTCGCCGCGCTCGACCTCAAAGGACACGCCGTCCACAGCATAGACCCAGTTGGACTTGCGGCTGAACAGGCCGCCGCGAACCGGAAAATGCTTCTTGAGGTCGTTGACCTGGAGCAACGGGGCGCTCATGCCGCGGCAGCCTCCTTGCGCGCGTAATGGCAGGCGGCGATGTGGCGGGGCCCCTTCTCTTCGAGACCCGGGGCAACCTGCCGGCAGAGATCAGTCGCCAGCGCACAGCGCCCGGCAAAGACGCAGCCCTCGATCCGCCCCTTGAGGCTCGGCACCTGGCCGGGGATCTCGGCGAGCCGCCGCGCCGCGCCTGTTAGCGAGGAGCCGAGCTTGGGCACCGCGCCAAGCAGGCCTTGCGTATAGGGATGCCGGGGCGAGCGGAACAACTCGGCCACCGGCGCCTCCTCAACCTTGCGGCCGGCATACATGACCATGACGCGCTCGGCGATTTCAGCGACCACGCCGAGATCGTGGGTGATCAGAACGATCGCCGCGCCGACGCGGCGCTTGAGGTCCAGCATCAATTGCAGGATCTGCGCCTGGATCGTGACGTCAAGCGCCGTGGTCGGCTCGTCGGCGATCAGGAGCTTGGGGTTGCAAGCGAGCGCCATGGCGATCATCACGCGCTGCCGCATGCCGCCGGAGAGCTGATGCGGATATTCGCGCACGCGCCGTGCCGGCTCCGGAATGCCGACCAATGTCAGCATCTCGATGGCGCGCGCCTCGGCAGCCTGCTTGTCGAGCCCTTGATGCATCCGCAAGGTCTCGCCGATCTGACGGCCGACCGTCAGCACCGGGTTCAGGCTCGTCATCGGCTCCTGGAAGATCATCGAAATATCGTTGCCGCGGATGGCGCGCATCTCGCGTTCGGAGAGTTGCAGCAGGTCCCTGCCCTGGAAGTGGATAGAGCCTGCGATCTTGCCCGGGGGCTCGGCGATCAGCCGCATCAGCGACATCGAGGTGACCGACTTGCCGCAGCCGGATTCGCCGACAATGGCCAGCGTCTCGCCTTCGTCGACGTGGAAGGACACGCCGTCGACCGCCCGGTTGACGCCCTCAGGCGTGCGGAAATGGGTCTGCAGATTATCGACTTCGAGCAATGCCATCGGATCAGAGACTCTTGGCCATTCGCGGATCGAGCGCATCACGCAGGCCATCGCCGACCAGATTGACGGCGAGCACGGTGACGGAAAGAAACGCAGCGGGAAAGAAAACGATGTAGGGCTTGACCTGCCAGAGCGCCCTGCCCTCGGCCATGATGTTGCCCCAGGACGGAATCGTGGGCGGCGTGCCGGCGCCGATGAAAGAGAGGATCGACTCCACGATCATGGCGCTGGCGCAGATATAGGTTGCCTGGACCAGCATCGGCGCGAGCGTGTTGGGCAGGATGTGGCGCAGGATGACCATCGGCGTTCGCGTGCCGGAGGCCGTGGCGGCATCCACATAAGGCTGTTCGCGCAGCGACAGCACGACACTGCGCACCAGCCGCGAGACGCGCGGTACTTCGGCAATCGTGATGGCCAGGATGACGTTGCCGACGCTCGCGCGCGTCAGCGCCATCAATGCGACGGCCAGCAAAATCGGCGGTATCGACATCAGCCCGTCCATGAACCGCATCAGGATGCTGTCCGCCCATCGCACGAAACCCGAAACCAGACCGATGGCAAGACCAGCGAGTGAGGACAGTACGGCTACCGACAGGCCTACGGTGAGCGAGACCCGCGCCCCGTAGAGCACGCGTGAATAGATGTCGCGGCCGAGCAGATCGGTGCCGAACCAAAAATCCGCGGAAGGCAAGCGCGTACGCTTGGCGGGCGCGAGCGCGGTCGGATCGACGGTCCCGAGCCACGGCGCGAAGATCCCGACCAATACGAGGCAGAGGAGCAAGGTGCCGCCGATCGCAACCGTCGGATGACTACGCAGGAAGCCAAACACACCGCGCCGGATTGCCAGCGGCACCAGCAGGTCCGGCAGTTGCGGCGCAATGACGAGGCCCGGCGGCACCGGCACCGTGCTTGTGGTGGAGATGCTCAATAGCGGATCCTCGGATCGACCAGGGTGTAGGTGACGTCGACCATCAGGTTGACGAGCACATAGAGGAAGCTGAACAGCAGCACGATGCCCTGGATGACCGGGTAATCGCGGCGCAAGATCGCATCGATCGTTAGCCGGCCCAGGCCGGGGATGGCGAACACGCTTTCGGTCACCACCGCGCCCCCGATCAAAAGGGCGATGCCGATACCAATCACCGTCACGATCGGAACGGCTGCGTTTTTCAGCGCGTGAACGAACAGGATGTTGCGCTGGCCGAGGCCCTTGGCGCGGGCGGTGCGGACATAATCCTGCTGCAGCACCTCGAGCATGGAGGCGCGGGTAATGCGCGCGATCAGCGCGATGTAGACGGAGCCGAGGGCAAGTGCCGGCAGAATCAGGTTCCTCAGCCATGGCCAGAAACCCGCGGTCAACGGCGTGTAGCCCTGCACGGGCAGCCATTCGAACTGCAGTGCGAATACATAGGCGAGCACGTATCCGACAACAAAGACCGGAAGCGAGAAGGCGAACACGGCGAACGCCATGATGGTGCGGTCCACCCAGCTTCCTGCCTTCCACGCCGCCACCACGCCGAGCGGCACCGCGACAAGGATGGTCAGGACGAGCGTGATCGCCATCAGCGAGAATGTCGGCTCGATCCGCTGCGCGATCATCGAGGCGACCGGCAGGTTGGTGAAGATCGAGGTGCCGAGATCGCCATGCAGGATATGCCAGAGCCAGGTTCCGAACTGGACCAAAAACGGCCGGTCGAGGCCGAGGCCCTGGCGAATCCGCTCAACGTCGGCGGGGCTCGCCTGATCGCCAGCGATCACCGCGGCCGGATCGCCCGGCGCGATGTAGAGCAGGCTGAAGACGAACAGCGCGACAATCCCCATCACGGGCAGGGTCGAGAGAACGCGCCGGAGGATATAAGAGACCATGTGGGTTTACTGCGCCGTCATGCGGTCTTCGACACGCCCCAGAAGAACGGCAGCGGCCCCTTGGCGATACCGGAGACATTCTTGCGCCACGCCGTGTAGCTCAGGAAGAAGCCGGTCGGCGCATAGACAACATCCTCCATCGCCGCCTTGTTGAGGCGCTTGACCGCAACCTTCTCCTCATCGAGATTTTTGGCATCGAACCATGCCGTGACTTCCTTTTCCACGGCCTCGCTCGTGGGCCAGCCAAACCACGCCTTGTCGCCATTGGCGCGAATGGCGTTGTAGGCGGCGGGACTGATGCAGTCCGCGCCGGCATGCCAGGTGTGAAACATCCCCCAGCCGCCCTGGCCCGGCGGCGTCTTCTGGGCGCGGCGGGAACCGACCGTGCCCCAATCGGTCGCAACGAAGTCGACATTCATTCCGATTTGCTTCAACAGATCGGCGGTGACATCGCCCTGCGCCTTGGTGATCGGTTGATCCTGCGCCACCACGCAGGTGACCGGCTGGCCTGAATAGCCGCTCTCGGCCAGCAACTTCTTTGCCATTGCGAGATCGCGCTTGCCCTTCAGGATCTCGCCACCCTCCTCCGTGTAAAGCGGCGTGTCCGGCGTGAAGAAGCCCGGCAGTGGCTTCCAGAGCGCGGTATCGTCGCCGACCAGCGCGCGCATGTAGTCTTCCTGGCTCAGCGCCGCGAGCACGGCACGTCGCACCTTCACATCGTTGAAGGGCGGATGCAGGTGATTCATCCGGAACGAACCGATGTTGCCGAGGGGATCGGCGATGTCGACGTTGATATTGCGGTTCTTCTTGAGTGACGGCACGAGATCGGTAATAGGGCTCTCCCACCAATCGACTTCGCCATTCTGAAGTGCTGCCGCCGCCGTGGCAGGATCCGGGATCACTACCCATTCGATGCGGTCGACCAGCATCTGCTTGCCGCCGGCGAGCCAGGATGCCTTCTCCTGCCGCGGTGTGTAATCGGCAAACTTCTCGAACACTGCCTTGGCGCCGGGCACCCATTCGCCCTTTGCGAATTTCATGGGGCCCGAGCCGACATATTCGGGGATCTGCTTGAACGGGTCGGTCTGGGCAATGCGCTCTGGCATGATGAAGGCGCAAGGCGTGCTGTTCTTGCCCAACGCCAGTAGCATCTTCGGATAAGGCGCCTTCAGCGCCCATTTGAAGGTCCTGTCGTCGACGGCAGTCAGCTCGTTCTGGATTGCCTTGAGCATCAGGCCCATCGGATCGCGCGCCGACCAGCGCGTGAGACTCGCCACCACATCCTTGCTCAGCACCGGCGCGCCATCGTGAAACTTCAGCCCCGGTCGAAGCCGAAAGGTCCAGACCAGACCGTCATCGGACATTTCCTCGGACTCGACCATCTGGCGTTGCGGCTGCAATGTGGCGTCGAGGCCGTAGAGGGTATCCCACACCAGCGCAGCCGCGTTGCGTACGACATACTGGGTCCCCCAGATCGGATCGAAATTCGCGAGGTTGGCCTGCGGCACAAAGCGCAATGTGCGCGCGGCGGCGCCTTGCGAAAGCGCCGGCATCGAGAGACCGCCCGTTGCCGCCAGGCTGCCTACCCCGGCTATTCCCTTCAACACAGTCCTGCGATCCATGGAGCTCTCCCAGTCTCGGGTTGTCATGGCGGTTCCGGCCAAGTCATTGACCGAAGGTTCGATGCCGCGTGAGGTGAAACGGGCCAGTCAAACCGATGCCAATCAGTCTCCTTTTTCTTGCAAGCGGTATGCCAGCACGGCCCACTCGCGTGCCCGCCAATTTCCGGCTGCCCATACAGGAAGCACTTTCGAGCAATCACATTTTCGCGCAGTCACATCCATTTGCGGTTCTGCCTAACCTGCGAGCTGTTTGAATTTCGGCGATTGCTTCGGGTGCCACCAACCGGCCGGCAATGACGACGCCTTCGGACACGATCTTGCGGTTACCAATCAAATGCTCGCCGACGGCGTCGACATAGTCGAACTGGCCTTGCTGGATGGAGATCAGGGTGGCATCTCCCGCGCTTCCTGGCTTAAGGCTGCCAAGTTCGGGACGCCGCAGCGCCATCGCTGCATTCACCGTCGAAGCCGCGACCACATCGGAGAGCGGCATGCCCATGCATAGAAACTTGGACATGGTCGTCACCTGATCAAAGGCCGGCCCGTCGATGCACAGAACATGGACGTCAGAGGAAATGGTGTCGGGATAGAAGCCGTTGGCAAGCATGGCGCGGGCAGTCTTGAAGGCGAAGGAGCCTTTGCCGTGACCGATGTCGAACAACACGCCGCGTTCACGCGCTTCCAGCACCACCCTTTTTACCGTGCCCTGGGCGGTGGCGGGCGTATTGGGAAACGGCCGGAACGCGTGCGTGAGAACGTCGCCCGGACGCAGGCGCGCCAGCACCTCCTCGTAGCTCGGTGGCGGATGGTCGATATGCGCCATCAGCGGCATGCCGACCTCTTCAGCGACCTCAAGCGCAATTTCGAGCGGCACGATCCCCGAGGTGCCCGAGGCATGGAGCCCTACCCGCACCTTGATGCCGACGATGTGGTCGCGGTTGGCCTCCGCAACCGCAACCGCGTCGATCGGATTCATCAGGCGCATCTCCTCGCTCTCGCCGACCATGACGCGATGCGAGAAGCCGTAGATGCCGGCGTGGGAGACGTGCAGATAGGCCAGAATGCGGACCTGGCTCGGCTCGATCACATGCTTGCGGAATCCAGCGAAATTGCCCGGGCCGGCGCTGCCGGTGTCAACCGCCGTGGTGACGCCGGAGGTGCGGCAGAACTCCTCGGCGTCGATGCCGAGCGAAGTGCCGCCCCAATAGACGTGGGTGTGCAGATCGATCAAACCGGGGGTAACGATGTAACCCGACACGTCCCGCACGTCGGTCCCGGGATCGGCCTTGAGCTCGCTTCCGATCATGGCCACCTTGCCGCCCACGAAGGCGACATCCGTCACCGCGTCGAGCTTCTGGGAGGGGTCAATCACCCGGCCGCCGCGCAGGATCAAATCGAAAGGCATCGTTATCTCCTGAAATGAGGGAAGCAGCGCGAGACCGCCTCGCCCATCCACGAAAGCGCGTGCACCGATGAGCCGTCAACCATTGAAGGCCGCCTGGGCTTCCGGCAAATCCCAGATTTTGCCGATTGCCACTGACGCGGCCGAAATCATCGCGGTTTCGTCGCCGTGAAGGTATCGGCCCGCATCGATAAGCACTCGCCCGTCGACGATGACCTGATCGATATTGGCGCGGTTACCGAGCGCGACCAGCCCGCGCCGTGGATCGAACAGCGGCTGTAAATGGGGATGGGTCAGATCGACGACGGTGAGGTCGGCGGTTGCGCCCGGCGCGATCGTTCCGAGGTCCGGCCGCTTGATGACCGCCGCCGCGGTTGCCGTGACCGACTCGATCAGGTCAGGTGCGTTGGCTACGTCAGCACGGGCAGACGCAATCTTCGAGATCATCGACGCGGCGTTGAGCTCACCGAGCAGGTCCATGTTGTAGCCGTCGGTTCCGACCACCGTCCGGACACCGTGCTCCGCGAAGCGGCCGAATGCCGCGGTAACGCCTGAGCGCGCAAACACGCGCGGACAGTTCAGCACCGTAGCGCCCCTCGCCGCCATCAGCTTCAAATCGCCATCGGTGCTGGCGATGCAGTGCGCGGCCATAAGATCAGGCGCCAGAAGGCCAAGCCAGTCGAGATATTCGGCCGGCGTGCGACCGCCGTGACGGCTTGCGATCGTCGCGACTTCGGCCTGGCTTTGCGCGAGATGGGTGGTGATGGGAACGTCGAGTTCCCGCGCACGGGCGGCGCACGCCCGCAGCAGATCCGGACCGCAGGTGTCGGTCGCGTGCGGACTCAGCGCGAGGCCAATCCGGCCGTCGCCGCGTCCATTCCAGCGATGATATAGCGCGTTCCAGCTGTCCATATCGGCCTGGCCATCATCGCCCGCGTAATGCACCACGCCGTCCGGCCCCGCCTTGGCATCCGAGGTCGAAAACAAATACGGCGCGCCATAGAAGCGGATTCCCATTTCCTCGGCGGCGTCGAACATCTCCGGGATGGTGTTGCGGAACGGCTCCATCACCGTGGTGGCGCCGCCCTTCAGCAATTGCAGAATACCGAGTCGCGCGATCGCGAGCCGCTCTTGCTGCGACAGCAGGTCGGCGCCGCGCTTGGTCAGCGGCAGCAGCACCGTGTAGACAATGCTCTGGTTGTTCCGGCGACCATTGCCGTCCTCGGTGTGCGTCCGGGCGACGGCTTCGCTGAAGCAGTGGTTGTGCAGGTTCAGAAGTCCGGGCAGCACGAAGCGGCCCGGTCTGTCGAAGACCTCGGCGGCAGACGGCCGGTCGCGCGTGACGGCGGCGATCCGTTTGCCTTCCAGCAACACCCAGTGATCGCGCAGCACCTCCTGCGCGCCATCCCTGCGCGACAACACATAGCTGCCAAAGATCGCAATCGTGCTCATGCCGGGCGCACATTCCAGAAGACGGCCGCACCGTCGAGGATACCGGTGATGCTCGATCGGAACGCGGTCGGTTGTTTGTACTGACCGATCGGGAAGTAAGGAATTTCCTCGAACGACAACGCCTGGATATCGCGGCAGATGCGCTGCTGCTCGGCAACGTTGGCGGCAGCGAGCCACTGGCTTCGCAACACCCCCATCTTCTCGCTCTTGTACCATCCGGCCACTTTGCTGTCGCCGCGCAGATTCGAATTGCCGGCCGGGTTAAGCCAATCGATGCCTTGCCAGTTGCCAACGCCGGCGCTCCAGCCGCCCTGGGCGATCGGATCCTTTTTCAACTGCCGCTGCAACACTACCCCGAAATCCAGTCCGGCATATTCGACGTTCATGCCAGCGTGCTGCAGCATGTCGGCTGCGATGTCGCCGAGCGGTTTTTGTGCAACCGAATTGGTCGGCACGAGCAGCACCACCTTCTCGCCATTGTAGCCGGCGGCTTTCAGATCGGCCTTGACCTTGGCCATGTCGCGCGGCCCGCGGAACACATTGAGGCCGACATCGCTCGCCATCGGCGTGCCCGGCGCAAAGAAGCCGATCGGCGAGGATTGATAGGCGGGATCGTCGCCCGCAACCGCCGTCATGAACGCGGACTGGTCGATCGCGCCCAACAGTGCCCGGCGAATCGCGGGATTGTCGAACGGCGGCTGCAGATGGTTCACGCGCAACATGCAGGTGTAACCCCGAGGATCGAGAATCCGCGTGGTGATGCCGCCGGTACGCTTCAGCACCGGCAGCAGGTCGTGCGGCGTTGTCTCCTGCCAATCCTGCTCGCGCGTTTGCAGCGCAGCCACCCCTGTCGCCGCATCCGGCATCGTCGTCCAGACCACGCGGTCGTAATGAACGATCTTGGGACCTGCGGTCCAATCGGGCTTGCCGTCCTGACGGGGCTGATAGCGATCGAAACGGGCGTACACGTTGCGCGCGCCCTGCACGCGCTCGTCAGCCATGAACCGGAAAGGACCGCTGCCCACGACCTCGGTCAGCGGCTTGAACGGGTCCTGGCTCGCCAGCCGCTCCGGCATCATGAACGGCGCCTGGATCGCGGCCTTGCCGAGTGCTGCCGGCAACAGCGGGAAAGGCCTGCTCAACCGAAAACGGATGGTGCGGTCATCAGGCGCCGACAGTTCGTCCGTTGCGGCCATCAGCTCGGCGCCGAACCCGTCGCGGGCCGCCCAGCGGCGAATGCTCGCGACGCAATCGCGCGCCAACACGCGCTCGCCGTCATGCCACAGCAGACCGTCGCGCAGCGTCAGGTCCCACTGGCGCTCGTCGTTGGACACAACATGCCCGGACACCATCTGAGGCGAGACCTCGAGCGCCGAATTCATGCCGTAGAGCGTATCGTAGACCATGAAGCCATGGTTTCGGGAGACCTGCGCCGTGGAGTAGATCGGATCGACAAAAGTCAGGTCGATCACCGGGATAAAGCGCAGCGTGGTCTGCGACTGCGCCCGCGGGATTCCCGGCAGCGACAACGCCGGTGCTGCGGCGGCGGCCCTTAGCAGTGAACGGCGGGAAACGAGCATCGATAACTCCCGGAATACTGATCGGCGGTTCTCAGAGGATGGCTGCTTCGTGACTGCTGAAATTCGCCGCGATCGCCTCTCCGGTTGTGATCCACAGATCGGGGCAGGATTTGGCATAGGTGAGAAATTCGCGCAGCAGCCGAAGCCGCATCGGACGGCCGCTGCATTGCGGGTGCAGCACAGTCGTAACCATCGCGCCCCAATCCCTGACCTCATCGAGCTCATCCTTCCAGATCGAGAGCACATGCTCCTTCGGAAAGATCGGCCGCGGGCTGAACCGGGCGGACAGTCCGTGCATCCAGTCATCGTAACTTGCGGTCACCGGCAGCTCGATCGTGCCCGGCCTGCCATCGGCAAGGCGATGGCGGTAAGGCCGCACGTCGTCGCGAAATGACGAGGTGTAAACGATACCGTGGCGCACCAGTGCCACGCGCAGCTCTTCGGTGAATTCGCCGTAAGGCGCCCGATAGCCGGTCGGCTTGACGCCGAGCCGGCGCTTCAGCGCCTCAAAACCCCGCTCCAGTTCCTCCTCGATCCAGGGGTCGCCCGGATCCGGCAGCAGATGGTGATACCCGTGGTGGCCGATCTCATGGCCCGCCCTAAGAATGGCCTCCGCCATCGCCGGATGCGCATCCGCCGACCAGCCGGTGATGAAGAACGTCGCCTTGAGGTCAAGCTGATCGAGCAGCTCCAGGAGCTTCGGCGTGCCGACGCGCGCCTCGTAGCCGCCATAGCTCATGGTGATGAGGCGCTGGGCGTGCAACGCGTCCTTGCTGGTCCAGGCGCTCTCCGCGTCCACGTCGAAGGAGAGGAACATCGCTGATGTATAAGGCTTGGGCCACGGATAGTCCGGGGCCGGCGGCGCGGTGTTCGCGGGAATGAGCGGAATGCTCGCGAGCGCTTTACTGTCCTGCATTGATGGTCGCCTTCTCTACGCCGTAGTCGGTCAGTTTCCACTTCGCCAGCAAAGCACGATAGGTACCGTCCGCGATCAAGGAGTCCAGGGCCTCCACGACCGCTTGCTGCAGCACCTTCTCCTTCACGCCCAGCGCAAGCCCGGTGAACTGGGTGGCGAAGACGTCGCCGATCGGAACGTACGTGCCCGGCTCGAGGTCCATCATGTAGGGAAGCGTCTCGCCGCCCTGGACGGCCGCGTCGATCCGTCCCTGCCTGAGCTGGGTCCGGGCATCGGCCGATCCTTCCGTGCCGACGAATTGAATCGGGTTTCCGCCGCAATGTGCCTCGCTCCAGGCAGCGATCAGCTTCGGAAAGGACGTGCGCCGACTGGCGCCGACCTTTTTGCCACAGAACGCCGTCGTGTCCTTGAACTCGGTGGCACGCGATTGCTGCACGAAAAATCGGGGCCCATTGCGGAGGTAGTCGACAAAAGTCGCCGTGTCCTGCCGGCTCGCCATATCCGTCATGCCGGACAGGATCGCATCCACCCTCCCCGTCGAAATCGCAGGCATCATCTGGTCGAAACTGGTTTGCTGCCAGTCGATCTTGATGCCGAGCTTCTTGCCGAGCGCCTCACCAAGCTCGACGTCGAATCCGGTCAGCGTGTTGGTCGCGGGGTCGCGGAATTCCATCGGCGGATAGTTCGGTACGATGGCGACCTTGATACTGCCCTGCCTGGCGATTTCCGGAGGCAGTTCGAACGCCATGGCCGAAGCGATAGCGGCGCAAGCGAGCGCGGCAGCGAGAAACAGTTTCATCATGAACGCCCCATCAGATCACCGCGGAAAGAAAGGATTGAGTACGTACTTCACGGGGCTTCCCCAGAACCTCCGCCGCAGGCCCGGACTCCACGATTGCGCCATGGTCCATATAGACGACCGTATCCGCCACCTCTCGCGCGAAGCCGAGTTCGTGCGTCACCACCATCATCGTCATGCCGCTGCGGGCAAGCTCCTTCATGACGGTGAGCACCTCTCCGACCAGTTCGGGATCGAGTGCACTGGTCGGCTCGTCAAACAGCATCAGCATCGGCTTCATGGCAAGCGCGCGGGCAATCGCCACCCGCTGCTGCTGCCCGCCGGAAAGCTGTGAAGGATAGGCATCGGCTTTCGCCACAAGCCCGACGCGTCCGAGAAGCTCCATCGCCTCCGCCCGCGCGTCCTCGCGGCTGCGCCCCTGCACCTGCACCGGACCTTCGGTGATATTTTCAAGCGCGGTCTTGTGCGGGAACAGGTTGAAGCGCTGAAACACCATCCCTGTCTTCAGGCGCTGGCGCGCGATCTGCCGCTCGGTGAGACGATGCAATCGCCCACCCTCTTCGCGTACGCCCAGCAACTCGCCATCCAGCCAGATGCCGCCGCTGTCGACTGACGTGAGCTGGTTGATGCAACGCAGCAGCGTCGTCTTGCCCGATCCCGACGCCCCGATCAGGCACAGCACCTCGCCCGCCCAGACGTCGAGCGAGACTCGATTGAGGGCTTGAAACTCCCCAAAGTTCTTGCTGACCGAACGGATGGCGACGAGGGGCTGGGTCATCGGGTGATCTGCAACGCGCCACGCGCGAAGCGCCGTTCGAGAAGCATCTGCAAAGGCGTCAGGATCGACACGACGAGCAGATACCAGCAGCCAGCGACGATCAGGAGTTCGATCACCCGTGAATTCGCGTAGTAGATATTCTCGGCGTTGTGCAGCACCTCCGGATACTGGATGACGCTGGCGAGAGACGTAGCCTTCACCATGCCGATGAACTCGTTGCCGAGCGGCGGGATTACCACCCGCATCGCTTGCGGCAGGATGATCCGGCGCAGTGCCCGCAGCCGTCCCATGCCGATCGCCTGCGCGGCCTCATATTGCCCGACATCGACCGCCAGCATGCCCGCCCGCATCACCTCGGAGGTGTAGGCGCCCTGGTTGATTCCGAGGCCGAGCAGTGCGGACAGAAACGGCGTCATGACGTCGACTGCCCGGGCCGACCAAAGACCCGGAATGCCGATCGTCGGAAATACCAGCGCGAGGTTGAACCACAACAGCAATTGCAGGATCAGCGGTGTGCCGCGGAACAACCAGGTGTAGCCGGCGGCGACCGACGTCAGCACCGGATTGGACGAGAGCCTCATGATCGCGACGACGACGCCCAAGACGATGCCGAGCGCCATCGCGAGCACCGCCATCACCATGGTATTGGTAATGCCCTCGAGGATCACTTTCGCGGTCAGGAAGCGACTGACATAGGTCCATTCGATCTGGCCGTTGACGAAGGCGCGACCGATCGCCGCCAGCACGACGAGAATCGCCGCAGCAGCGAGCCATCGCCCCCAGTGAGCCTGACGCGCGACCGTCATCTCCGAAATATCGGGAAAGCCCTCCGCGAGCGTGGGTGCGGCTCTCATTGCGGGGACGCATTCATCATCGGTTGGGCCACGGCGTTCGCGCCCAAACCGTATTTGTCGAGAATGGCCTTGTAGGAACCGTCTGACATCATCGCTGCCAGATGTTCCGTCACCACTTCGCGCAGCGCCGCATCGTCCTTCCGGAACATGATGCCCTGATAGCCGGTGGAGAACGGTTCACCTACAATGCGGTATTTGCCGGTCTCCTGCCCTTGCGCGTAGGGCAACGTTTCGCTGCCCTGCACCGCGGCGTCGATGCGGCTCTGCTTGAGCTGGTTGCGGACATCGATGCTGTTTTCGCCCGGAACATATTGCACGGCGGGCTTGCCGTTCGCTTCGCAATTCTGCTTGCTCCATTTCTCGATCTCGACCGGGAAGCTGGTGCTCCGCGTCGTTCCGACCTTCTTGCCGCAGAGATCAATAGGAGACTTCGTCTCATTCTCCGTCAGGACAAAAAACTGCGGACCTGTCGCCAGATAGTCGATGAAATCAGCGGCCTCGCGCCGCGAGCTACGGTCCGAAATGCCGCTGATGATGAAATCCGCACGCTTTGTCTGCAATGAGGGGATCAGCTCGGCGAACGGCGTTTCGCTCCAGATGATCTTCACGCCCAGCCGCTTCGCGAGTTCGTTGGCGAGATCGATATCGAGCCCGACGAGCTGGTTTGTGGTGGGATCACGGTATTCCATGGGGGCGTAGGTCGAGTTGACCGTCAGCCGCAACGTACCCGCCTGCTTGATCGATTCCGGAAGTTCGGCGGACTCTGCCGTTGTAATGGCGAGGAGCGCGGCGAACCCAAGGGAGAACGAGAGACGTGTCATATCAGCTCCTTCGGCCCGCACCGCGACTTGCCGCTTGATGTTTAACCGCATCGAGCGCGGCCGGCTCGACGACGCCGGCACGCTCTGTGATCGCTGTGTATTGCTGCGGCCGCCGGTGCGCGGCGAAATTGAACATCTTGTCCTTGCCCTGGCGGCAGAGATCGAGGTCGAGGTCGGCGACGACAATTTCGTCCGCGAGCGTCTGCGCTTCGGCGACGATCCGGCCATTGGGATCCACGATGCAGGAGCCTCCGATCAGTCCGGAGCCATCCTCGTTCCCTGCCTTGGCGACCGCGATCGCCCAGGTGGCGTTCATGTAGGCGTTGGCCTGGGTCACGAGCTTGGAATGGAAGGTGCGCAGCGCGGCGTCTTCGGAGACGCCGCCGTTTGGATCGTAGGCTGCGGAATTGTAGCCGATGCAGACCAGTTCGACGCCCTGCAGGCCCAGCACGCGCCAGGCTTCCGGCCAGCGGCGATCATTGCAGACCATCATGCCCATGATCGCATGGCGCCAATCCGGTCCCGCCCTGAAGGCAGGAAATCCCAGATCGCCATATTCGAAATAGCGTTTTTCGAGCTGCTGGTAGGGCGCGCCGGCACGCGGCTCGACCGAGCCCGGCAAATGCACCTTGCGATAGCGCCCGAGGATTTCGCCGTCGCGGTCTACCAGGATCGAACAGTTGAAGCGCCGACCGTCCGACGTCAGTTCGGCGTAACCGACGTAGAAGCCGATGCCGAGCGCGCGGGCGCGATTGAACAAAGGCTGCACGCTCGGATTTGGCATGCCACGTTCGAAGTAATGATCGAGCGCTTCGTCCTCGATAAGCCATCGTGGGAAGAACGTCGTGAACGCCAGTTCAGGAAAAACGACCAATGTTGCGCCGCGCGCAGCCGCCTCCTCCAGCAACGCCAACATCCGGCCAAGCGTATGCTCTCGCGAGTCCGCTTTTTGCGTCGGCCCCATCTGAGCGGCGGCGGCGCGGAGAACTCGAACCAACATTGCCTCCAATCTGAGCGGATTGCTTACTGAAGAGGCGGATGATCCCGCTCCGATAGCGCTCCGATGCAGGGGTGATTACGCGGAAGCGCAGCCCTAAACGCAATCACTCGTGCTATGATATTTTCGGTGAGACAATAACCGGCAGTTATATGAACCTGCGCCAATTGGAGATCCTGCGTGCCGTTATCCGCCATCGGACCACGGTCGCGGCGGCGGACGAACTGGCGCTATCGCAACCGGCGATCAGCAACGCGCTGAAGGCGATGGAGGCGCAGGCGGGCTTCGCTTTGTTCGAGCGCGTCAACAACCGGCTGTTCCCGACATCAGAGGCGATGGCGCTCTACAAGGAAAGTGAAGCAATCTTTGCGCTCCACGCCAAACTCGAAAATCGCGTGCGCGACTTAAGGGAGTGCCGCTCGGGGCTTCTATCGATCGTGGCGACGCCGCCGCTGGCCTACAGCATTATTCCACACGCTTTATCGGACTTCCTGCGCCGCCGTCAGCAGACGCGTGTCTTCTTCGATGTGCGGCGTTACGAAGGAATCATCGACGGCGTTTCGAGCAGGGTCGCGGAGCTCGGCTTTGCGCTCGGGCTGTCGCATCATCCCGGCATTGCCCATGAGGTGGTTCATACCGGCGAAATGGTCTGCGTCCTGCCGCCGAACCATCCGCTGGCCGAACGTCCCGCCATTTCCGCTTCCGATCTTGTCGGCTTGCCCTTCATCGGGCTCGAGCGCGGCACGCGATTGGGCGAGGCCGTGCGCGAGAGCTTTGCGCAGGCCGGCGCGCCGTTCCAGCCAACTGTCGAGGTGCGATACTGCAATACGGCCTGCGTGCTCGCGGCCGCCGGCGTGGGCGCGGCGGTCGTCGATCCGTTTTCACCGCGCCAGGGCGGCGGCCAGGGCCTTGTCGTTCGGTCTTTCACCCCCAAGACCGTTGCCGTGGCCTATATGCTGTGGTCTGAGGCGGAGCCTCTATCACGCTTGGCCAAGACGTTCCTGAATGAAGTCCGGCAGGCGAGCCGCTCTCTCGACCGAGATGCCTCTTGAGCGTTGAACAGTGTGCAAAACAGGGCGCGCTAGGCTTGAGGCCGCTCAGGCTATTCGCCCGGTTGTTGCTGGATTTTCTTTGATCTCCCGGTGCACACATCACGCGGCCTTCTAATTCGTTGAGAAGATTGAATTCCCGCTCCAATCCATCATGGGGAAGTTTGAGCCACCGTGAACCAGCGACGTCCAACGAGGGGCTGGCCGCGATCGACTTGAAGCCGCGCGACGGTGCGGCAGGCGCGCGCGGCGCGGAATGCGCCAACCGCTGCTACGAGGATGGCATCCTGATCCGCAACAGCGGCGACACGCTGCTGATCTCTCCGCCTCTGATCATCACAGAGGAGCAGATCGAAGCAATTTTTGCCGCCATCCGACGCGCGTTGATCGCCATCGACTGACGGGCCCGACCATGATGATGCCCCGCGATCGCGGCGGACCGAGGAGCCGCATCGTACGCTTGCCGGACGTGCAAGCCAAAATCCCTGATTTCGGTTTCGAGCCGCTCTGCGACAAGAACCGAACCCCTTGCGCAATTGTGAATGCCCAGGCGGATCGCTGGGCGGCAGCAGTCAAGGCCGTGGGAATCGCGCTCCAGCAATTCACGTGGTGCCCATCCCGGCACCTCAGGGGATGCAGCAGGCCATCAATCCGCCCAGACCACTCTCCCGATTGCGGGATCGAGCAGCGGCCTCATCGCATCCTGTCTTTCAAATGCAGGAAAAGCTTGCAGCAGCAAAAAGCGCATGTCAGCGCCGGCAGAAACATGATCGCGGCGAGCAGCAAAGGCGACATGCTCGATGACGGGGCGATCCATCTTTCAAACGACCAGCCTAAAGCGAGATCAATGGAAAAAACCAGCAACGCGAAGGCAAGCAGTGGCAAAAAGAGCCCTGTAAACATTGAACGCCAGCTCGGTGCAGCCGCTGACCAATCGATGCCATCGACTTCCTGATCGTGCCGCATGATTTTAGAGGTACCGGCCAAATCGGAACCGTCGCCTGGCCCGACATCTCGAGAACGCAGGGTCCACGGGGCTGCATCATTCATTTTAATAACCATGACAATTGAACAGCGTGATTATCTCTAAAACCAATACTGGCGGACCTTATCGGCGTCTTTCCGCAACGCTATAGCAGCGATTTGATACCCTTTCATAGGGCGAAACAGGCCTAATTTGGGTTCCATGCAAACCCGCCTGTGGAGATATAATCGCGGCCTGCAGTAAATCCGCTCGACATCCGCACTTACGCCGAGGCGACCTGGTCCGGCTTCTCTGCTCTCGATATTAATCGCAAAATATGGAGACCGCCTTCGAGCGATCTTTTTTATTTTCCGCGCGGCTTGATGTTTGGTGACGCTCGGCTTCGGAGGTTCAACAAGCAAAGTTCGAGGCCGCGTTTCGCGTGCCTCGACGATGATGAACAATTTCGAATCTGGCGCGTTGTGCTCGACCAATCAGCGATCTGCAGCCGGTCGAAAGCGCGCGGATGGTCATTCGTATCCTGTTCGTTTCATGGGCCGTTTTCCTGCTGGCATCGCAACTCATTTGCGGCTGCGCCACATTCCTGCATTGGCTGGCAGGCTAACGGGCCCACGCAGCGATGATATCAGGCAGATAAGATCCGTTACCAGGGCCACCAGCTGTAACGATACCGCGGATTACCGTAGTTGCCAGGTCCAGCGTACGGTCCATAGAAATTCTTGTCGCCATAGACCCACCGGGCGACGGGCCGTCGCACATTCGGTCGATAGCAGTTTCCCGCCTCGTCGCAGATGACCTTCGCGGCCGTGATCAACGAATCCGGGGCAGGCTGACTATGGCTCAGAAGCGGCGCCGCATCGGCATTGGTAACAATCAAAAGGCCGGCCACCAGCACGGACGCAAAGATCGTTCGCATGTTTCTCTCTCTCCCTCGCGCAAATTTACCAGCTGCTTCGAAAATGCAGATACTCGAAAATACAAGACTAACGGCTGACAGCCGGCAAAACCGGAGCCCGCCTGATCGAGCCTACCCCGCTTGGCCGGATGCTGACTAGGGCCTTCCACGCGTATTTTTCCGCGATTAACTGGGGTTCGCGCGACAATTTTCGTTCGCGCGTTCAGCCGCCATGCCGTCAACAACCGACAATCACATCGAGCCATCAGCTTCCGGCAAGTCCGATCCCGACGATGAAAACAGAGCGCAAGTCAAACCCGTCTACGCCGAATGCCGAATGCCCGCCTGAATTGAGGTATCGCGCAGCGACTGAAGCGTTCCTCGCGGAGCGCCGCACCGCCCACATTTGAGAATGGAACATGGATCCGGCTGGGCCTCGATCGGCAGCGCAACCGTCAGGCTGCCGCATTGCTCACAAACCAGCTTGAAGGCTTGCCTGTCCATCAGGGTGACGTGCGCTTCAACACCCATATCGAATCCACCCATCGGAAATGCATTAATCTGAAACAATGCGCGGTTAAAAACCATCAGGGCCGGAGGCTGGCCCGTGCGCCGCCCAACAAATCCAGATTCCTGCTGGGTTCCGCAACGGCTGAACGCATTTAACCCTAACGGGGGCGAAGACGTTTACTATCTGCAGGGTTCGTTGCCTCAGTAAATTTCCGAATCCCGACCAGTTTGATATGACATCTCATTACGGCGCGGCGTCCCCCTGACAGATCCAGCGTGGTGTCGGCGCAGGCGGAAAACCCTTATTTCGGAGCATTTGAATTGCCCTGCCGGTCCAAACCGCCCTATGTGCAGCTCTCGTTCATCGCCCGATGTCAATCATGGCTCTTGGGAATCGCCACGTGTTGGCTGGCGATCAGTCCGGCCCCTGCGCAGGAGATCGGGAAGCTGTACGCGACGCGACCGCCCCCTGGGTCGGCATTCATTCGCGTCGCTACTATCGGTGACATCAAGCTCGGCACGAAGCTGCATATCAACGCCCGCGATCTGCCGGTCGTCGACAACGACGTCGCCAGCCGATACCGCGCAGTGCGCGCAGACGCGTCGATCAAGCTGTCGATCGATAGTGCCGCCGTCGGCGAAAACGTCACCTTCCTCCCCGACAGGTTCTACACGGTCGTGATCGCGCGTCAGGGCGCGAACTGGACGAGCCACGCCATCGACGAAGGCCAGGGCGGCAACGCCAGCGACCTGAAAGCCCAGCTCCGTTTCTTCAATCTCATGCCGGACTGCGAGGCTACGCTGCGAATTGCCGAAGGTCCCACCGTCTTCGATGCGGTCGCATTCACGACCGTCAAATCACGCGCGATCAATCCGGTGGAAGCCCAGCTCGAGGCCACCTGCGGCGGCAGCAATGCATCGTTGAAGCTGCCCCCGCTTCGCGCGGGCGATCACTACAGTCTGTTCCTCTCGCAGACCGGGGGCAAGGGCGCGCTATCAGGTCAGTTTGACGAAACCGAACCGTATCGAGATCGGTAAGCGATCGCCCGCATGGTCTTCGTCAGCGACTCATTCGTCTTCGTTTTCCTGCCGCTGTTCCTGATCGCCTATGCGAGCGTCCCCGCCTTTCTCAGAAATTCGACCATCCTGTTCTTCAGCCTGGTTTTCTATGGCTGGTGGCGCTTCGATTTTCTGCCGCTGCTCGTCGCGATCGCCTGCTGGTCCTGGCTGACGGGCCTGTGGATCGCGAAAGCGTCGGGACCGGAGCGACGTTGGGCCCTGCTCGCAGGGATCGTGCCGCCGCTCGTCAGCCTGATCTGTTTCAAATACGTCAATCTGATTGTCGAGAGCGTGAGCAGCCTCGGCGCGCCGGTCAAGGATTGGTCGTCGATTCCGCTGCCGATCGGACTGTCGTTCTTCGTGTTCGGCGCCATATCCTATTCGGTCGACGTGTTCAGAAAGACCGTCTATGCCGAGCCGAGCCTCATCAACTATTCGACCTACCAGGCGATGTTCGGTCATCTCGTGGCAGGTCCTGTCGTCAGGTACCAGTCGGTCGCAGAGCGGCTGAAATCCCGTGTGTTCGATTCCGCAGAGTTTGCCGAAGGCCTGCGTCGGTTCATGCTGGGCTTTGCGCAAAAGGTACTGATCGGCGACACGCTCGCGCCGCTGGTCGACGCCGGATACGCCTTGCCGGCGCCTTCGACGTGCGATGCGATCGTCACGGTGACGGCTTACACGCTGCATCTGTATTTCGACTTCGCCGGCTACAGCAGCATGGCCATCGGCCTCGGGCTGATGGTCGGCCTGAAATTTCCGGAGAATTTCGACAATCCGTATTTGAGCACGTCGCTCGCGGATTTCTGGCGGCGCTGGCATATCAGCCTGTCGAGCTGGCTGCGCGACTATCTGTACATTCCCCTCGGCGGAAACCGGGCCGGGAGCTTTCGATCCTATTTCAATCTGATGGTGACGATGGCGCTGGGCGGATTGTGGCACGGTGCGAGCTGGACCTTCATGATCTGGGGCATCTGGCACGGCATCGGACTGATTGCAGGCCGCGCCTGGAATGCGATGCGCATGCCGCCGGTGCCGGCGCCTGTCGGACATGTCGTCACGCTGGTTTTCGTCATGACCGGCTGGACGCTGTTCCGCGCGCAGGACTGGCAAACCGCAGCGATAATGTTCAGCGGTCTGGCCGGCCAGCACGGTCTTGCGATGTCGAACGGCTTCGCCGCGGCGCTGAGACCGATCGAAGTCGTGACGCTCTTTGTCGGAATCGCGATGGTGTATCTGCCTGCGCTGAACAAATCATCGCCGTGGCTGGCACCGGTCATTGCCCGACCTCCGTTCGCGCTGGCTACCATTCTATGGCTGTGGTCGCTTTGGGTGATGCAAAGCCGAACCGTCATTCCTTTTCTCTATTTCCAGTTCTGAACGAGCGCCGTCATGATAAAAATCCTGACCGTTCTGGCGATCATCTTCGCAGGGTTTGTGTCGGTCGTCGTCCGCGGCGGCGATTCCCTTTATGAGATCCTCAGGACTGCGCCGTTGAAGGACTACCTGTCCGGAAGCCTCTCGGGCAGGGTCGATCGCGCCGTGTTCGATGCCATTCCGCGCGGCGCCGGCTTGAACGGCTTCTCGGCCGGCCTGCTCTACAAGGGATTGCGCGACGCGGGGCCGCAGGTCTGGGCAGGCTGCAACGACTGGCTCTATTCCGCCGAGGAATTGCGCGTGGACCGTCGCGATGCCGAAAACATGGCTGCCCGCATCCGGATGCTGCCGCACCTGGTGCAGGCGTTTGCCGAGCGTAAAATACTGCTGGTCGTCGTTCCCGTCCCCGACAAGGCCGAGCAGGTAGAAGCTCAGCTTTGCGGTATAGCCGCCGACCCATCACGCGTTCGCGCGAATGCGTGGGCGCAGGCAGCGGGCGCGACAAAACTTCATCAGGTCAACTTGCGGGATCAGTGGCCACGGCCCGGCTATTGGCGCACTGACACACACTGGGACAGCACTGGCGCACAGTTCGCGGCCGAAGCCACAGCCAAGCTTGTCAACGGCGTGCTGGGGGCGGGAACAGAACGCGTCAGCCTGACACGCGGTGCTCGGCACGAGCGTCCGGGCGACCTTGCGCGTTTGGCAGGATTGCAGGACGCGCCGAAATGGCTGGCGCCGGCTGCGGAATATACCGAGGCTGCGCGGGCTAGCATCCAGCGCTCCGGCGGGCTCCTGGACGACGCCGCGGCGCCATCAGTCCTGCTCGCCGGATCTTCGTTTTCGCAAAATTCCGATTTCATCGAATACCTGCAGGCGGCGCTCGCGCGTGAGGTCGCGCAGGTCAGCGAGGCCGGTGGCGGCTTTGCGGGCGCTCTGCTCAAGATGCTGCAACAGAAGCCTGACATGTTGGCGGGCGCAAAGGTTGTGATATGGGAATGGTCGATGCGATCCCTCGTTGCACCGCTCAGCGATGCCGAGCGGCAGATGCTGCGGCAAACCGAAGGTCATTGATTTCGTGCGCCGGCTCCTTGCAAACCTGATTGCGGCGACAGCCGTTTTGTTCGCGACAGCGACGGCTTCATTTGCGCGCGACGCCGTGCTCGAGGGCAAGCAAAACTGGCTGTTTGCCGGATGGGAAAGCCTGACGACCGCAAAGCCCGCGGCAGACAAATCATCGATCGGCCTGATCGCCGGCGCGAGCCGCCTGTTTGCGAAAAAGAACATCAAGCTGATCGTGCTGATCGTTCCGCTGAAGCCGAGATACTATGAGCCCCTGTTGCCCGACGGCGTCGCGATGTCGGACGGGATCCAGAAGCGCTATGACGCGCTGTTGACCGAGCTCCGATCCAGCGGCGTCACCGCAATCGACGTCAGGGATGCGTTCAAGACCGTGATCGCCGGCAAGCAAGAGGTGTTCTACCGCGCCGACTTCCACTGGACGACATTTGCCGCGGAGGCCAGCGCCGACCAGGTGGCGGCATTGATACTTTCATCGGGTCCGCTGCCGGGAAAAACCGGAACGGGAATGAAGCTCGGCGACTGGATCAACGATCGCCATCTCGGCGACCTCGCCGCCAATTTCCTTTCGCCGGAACGGAAGCGCGCGATCGGGCCCGAGGCCTACGTCATCCGCCAGGCCCCCAAGGCTGACGCGGGATTGCTGGACAGCGATCCGGCGCCGGTGGCCGTGGTCGGCAATAGTTTTGTGCAGCCCTATTTCGGATTTTCACAGCGGCTGTCGAACAAGATCGACCGGCCGGTCTCGCTCAAGTGGAATCCCGGGGATGTTGGCCCGTGGGCCACTTTACTGCAGTACCTTAAATCGGCGGAATTTACTGGCAGCCCGCCCCAATTCGTGGTCTGGCAATTTAATGAGGCCCAGCTACAAAATGGACCTGACGCTGCCGGCGAATGGGCCGCCCAGAGCATTATGAGCCCTGCCGATTGGAACTCGCGCGCGCAGGAGGCGCTGCGCAATTAGAAAAAATAGTTAACGCGCGCGGCGGGATGCTTTGCCCGACATTTTCGCAGCAAAAACATCACATCATCAAAAAAAGTGAGAAAAATGAATGACATCAGGGCCTGCCGCGCCACCAAAGAGCCAAATCTCAGTTCCGCTGAATCGCCGCCTCGGTTACAGTTCAGCGTTAAAATTTAACGGGATTGGCGTAGCGCTGTTTGTATGGGGAATTGGGGCGGAAAATACCTGAACCAGACGGCATTTCGGGCGGCGCTGGGGGCGCTTTTGCTCGCCGTGGTTCTGTGCGCCGGCGCCAGTGCCCAGGTCGCGGATAACGGTCCTCCGCTGGAGGGCGAAGCCTATACGGCGGCTGAGACCGCCTACAAGGCGTTCGGCCAGGGCGACTACAAGGCCTCCGCAACTAGCGCCGCAGAGGCTGTGGCGCTCCGCCCTGATCTTCTGCGCCTGCACCTGCTCCTGATCGATTCGCTGGTCGCTGCGGGTGACCTCACCCAGGCCGAGCAAGCCACAAAGACCGCGTCGGCGGCGTTTGCGGGCAACCAGGATCTCGAAGGGCGGCAAGCCAATATTCGGCAGCGCCTCGCTCAACGGCCGGCCGGCGAAGGCTACAAGGCGCTTGAGAAGGGCGATCCCAAGGCGGCGATCCGGGCGGCGCGCAGCGCGGTCGAATATGCCCCGGACTCGATGTCCTATCGTCTGTTGTTGCTGAGCGCCCAGATCGCCGACAGCAATTTCAACGACGCGGTTGCAACGGCCACCGGCGCGATCAAGCTCGATCCCGGCAATTATGTGCCACTGGTCTGGCGCGCTTATCTCTATCAGAAGCTGGGGAACCGGGCGCAGGCGGTCAGCGATTTCAATGCCGCCCTTACCACCCCCAACCTGACCGATATCGAAAAGAAGAACATCCGCCTGATCGCAGCCGACGCGGCGCTTGCCTCCGGCGATTTTCGCGCCGCTCAGGACTTGTTGGCCGAATTCTCGAAGACAGATCCTGCGGTCGTGACGCGTCTTGGCGATGCGAATGCCACGGCGGAGAAAAAGGCGACGTTAAAGGGCGACGGCAAGCTGATGCCCTCGCCGGTCCAGACCTGTCGTGACACGCCTTATGGCTCGGTGTGCAGCCTGGAGGCGCCGCTGGTCCAGAGCATTGCCATTCCGGTCATCCCCGTCGACAAGGAAGCCGAGAGTTTCGAAGCTGCGGGCAAGGCCTACCAGGCCAGCCGAGCCAGGAATTACTCGCTGGCAATCGAAGAGGCCAGGAAGGCCGTCGAGGCCAGTCCGGAGACGGTCGCCAATCGTCTGCTGCTGGTGAACCTGATGAGCACGGCCGGCCGGCCGGCCGACGCGGAAGTCGCCGCCAGCAAGGCCATTGCGCAGGGCCACGGCACCGCGGAAATCTACGCCCAACGCGGCTATGCCCGTAACCTCCAGCACAATTCGCGCGGGGCGATGGCTGACTGGGAGTTCGCTCTGCAGCGCGGGCTGCCGCCGGATCAAGCCCGGAACGTTCGGCTGTCGCTGGCGGACGCCGCCCTCGCCGCAAAGGATCCGCAGCGCGCGCTACGCGCCCTTCAAAGGCTGCCGGTGAGCTATGACACCGCGATCCGCCGCGCCTATGCCTTGCAGGCGCTCGATCGCAAGGAAGAATCCATCGCCGAATTCCGGACTGCCGAGCGACTTGGCGCAACAGCCGTCCAGCGCGACGAAGCCTTGCGCGCCCAGATCAACACGCTGCTGGAACTGAAGCGCAAACCCGAAGCACGTGTGATCTTCGACCAGGCCATTGCGCGCGGTCGCCTGAGCGCGATGAGGGACGCCGACCTCGCCTATCTCGCCGTCGCCGTCGGCAACGACGAGGTCGCGCTGCACCGCTTCGATCGGGCGCACGACCGCGGGCAGCTGCCGCCACGGGCCACCATCGATGCCGGCTATACCGCCATGCGTCAGTTCCAGAACCCGAAAGCGATCGCCTACCTCATGGACGGGGTCGACGCCAAAGCCGACGGCCGCATCAACATCGACGACCAGAAACTGTTCGAAACCCGCCGCACGATCTCGGACCTGTCGCGCGTGTGGGGCATCAATACCTCGATTACGTACGGCAAGGTCGGATCGGCGCCGAACCCGTTTCTGATCGTGAACAATCCAGCAAGCACCTACACTTCACAGCTTGGGACCGAGTTCTATTATCGGCCCGAAGCGTTCGGTAACCGCAACGGCGCGCTGTTCGAAGTGTTCGGCCGGCTGTTCGAAACGCTCTACGACCAGGCCGGCGGCCCCACCGGATTGCGCACCACGCAAGGCATGGTCGGCGCGCGCTGGAAGCCGTTCTCGGACCACAACCTCGTTCTTGAAGTGGACAAGCTGATTGCCCTCGGCGACGCGGCGCGCAACGATACGCTGTTGCGCGCGGCCTATTCGTACACGGTCGGCACCGATCTTCGGGCGATCGATACCCACTGGCCGACCTGGTACGTCTATGCCGAGGTCGACAAATTCCTCGAGAAAAGCCAGCTCGTCGGCATCGCGGAAGGACGGTTCGGACACAGCTTCCGGCTCGATCCGATCAGCCGCAATCTGGTATTCTTCCCGCATGCCGTACTGGCCGCAAGCTACGACGACTCCTTCGCCAATCATGAAGCCTATTCGGTCGGCGCCGGCGGCTCGTTACGCTATTGGTTCGGTGAAACCAAATATCTCGCCCCACCCTCTTATTGGGAGCTGACGCTGCAGTACCGCTTCCGCATTGCAGGCGACCGGCGGGCTGAAGGCATATTCGCCCAGACCTCGCTGAATTATTGAGCCGACGGGCACGGTCGATTCTGCCGAAATCGATCCCGCGGCAGCTTCGAGGCGAGTGCCGAACGCTTTTTGCGTGGGCGCTGAGAGTTAAGGTTAGGCGGACGTGCCGGGATCAATCGATCGCGAGGTTTCTCGCACCGTCTTTGAGCGCAAAAACAGAGCCGCCTTGCGGCGGCTCTGCGGTGCAGAATGAAATTCGCGAGGTGCGCTTAGGCGATCGCCAGCGCAGGCTTGGCCGTGCGGCGATAAGCCATGAAGCCGAGACCGGCAAAACCGGCGATCATCATAATCCAGGTCGAGGGCTCGGGAACGGGAGTTGTCAGGAACTCCACCTCGCTGAGCATGATCCAGGGTTCCTTACCCGAGTTGGGCGCCAGCTCCCCGGTTTGGCCGAGTGCAGCTTCCTGACGGAAACCGCTGCTGTAAATACCGGAGTCCGGATCGCAGAAGGTCACGCAATTGGCCGTGTTGTACGGGTCTGCGGGATTATAACCCTTCACGTGATCGTTGTAATAATTGATGCCGTCCTGCTGGAGCGAGCCGCGATAAAGCGTCAAACCAAATTGCAGATTGGACGAGATAGAGCCGAACCCGGTGAGGGTGATCATGGCCGTGTTGTCATTGATAGACGTCAACGAATACATCACGCCGACCGGAACACCGTTGATGGTCAGTTGAACGCTGGCCGGTGCCGCAACAAGGCCATTGGCATCACCGAGAAGCGGATTGTAAGCGGCCACATAGAGCGAAATCGAGCTCACACTCTGCCCCGAGGTGAGATTAAACAGGATAGTCGGATCCTGGTATTTCCAACCGACATACTGGGAGGGGCCGGAATAATAAGCATTCGAAACGTTACCCGTGCCGCTGCTCACGGCCGAGTAACCCAGCGTCGCGACGACGCCGTCCGTCAGCTTTCCGGTTCCGCCGCTAAGCGGCGCATCCTTCGGTGCTGCATTGTTTGGAACGAGCTGGTTAGATCCGTTCTGGCTCGCATTCGCAGTAGGCGAGCCTTGGCCCGTCTGCGTATAGGTCCAGTCGAAATAATTCTGGGCACCGGTCGGCACGGTAAATTGGGTAGCGCCATTACCGTTGTTCATCTCGTAACTGGTGACAGTGACCAGTCCGGCTGATGCAGCCGTAGAGCCCAGCAAGGTTGTTGAGAGGGCAATGAGCAAACGAGACCGCAGCGACATATTAAATTCCTCAAGAGGTGAACAAATAAAATCGAACACCATCGTTTATTGTTACCAAACTATTACCACGGGCATTACGCGGTGCAAGCCGCATCTTCTGCGCCAACGTTTATCGTTAACAGCCTGAACGCGCAGGTTGTTGCAAAAAGATCACCCGCAGGCGCACATCAGGCGGATTTAAGCCCCATTCGGTAAACGTAGATCTATTCGGATTGGCTTACTCCGTGCCCGGATGTGTCTTTTTAGCAAGGGCGGAGGTTCAATACCCAAAAGGCCATGATAACCACCCGGTAACGTTGATCGACCTTTAATCGAAGCCTCCTTAATTAATTTTCATTTAAATTTGATTCCCAGATTCTTTGACTGGGTCAAAACGATTGCCCGGCGACAGGGCTAGTTCGGCCGCCGGCTGTCCGAGCGCTGCTTTGTGAGATTACCGGGCTGGTTTGCCGGCAGGGCCGGATCGGGCACCCTTGTGAACTCGTTGGTCACGCCATCCGGGGACGGGCCGCGAAAAAGGAAAAAGCCCCGGTCGGTGACGACAATGTCCCCCTTCTGAAGCAGACCGTCGTTCATGGCCATGTCCAAGGCGATCCGCTCGGCCTCAGCGGCAGACGGCGGCGGTCGCCTGATGCGACCGCTCTCTGCATACACCGCAGAACTCAACATCAAGGCGGCCGAGACGACGAAGGCTTTCCACATGGCTTTCCGACACACAGAAGCGCACGGCCATCTGTATAACAAAAAAGCCGCCTCCGGCGGCTTTTCCAATCGTGGCCGAACGCTCAGAAACTCGCTCGGACCTTGGCCATTCCCGAGCATATCGTGGCTGCGAACCTGTTTTCTGAGCCCGCTCTCGGTTCGATGTCCGGCCTGCTATCAGCCCCGTCCGATTGACCGCGCAATGCCGTTTCGAGCTGTCGCCAGTCGCTTTCCTTGATCTCGGTCGATTCATTCAGCGCCGCAAGCAGCGCGCTCGTCAGCCTGTCTGGCATGGGTCCCATCCTCTCCTGCCATCCGGCAGCCACCCGGCGGTCACAGGCCCGAAGAAAAGCGGCGACGCGACCTACCCCAAGGCGCCTATCGCTCCGACGCTATTCCGTGATGGGAACCCGACCGCACGGCGATTCGCAAGCCGGCTAGTCGGCTTGGCCGTACCTTTTCCAACTGGATGCCGAATAGTGCCCGTAGGCGGCACAGGTCCGGGGGACCCGCCTTGCTCGGGACCTGTCTTGCAAGGAACGGAATGTGGTCAGGCTTGGTGCGCACCACGCGGAAGGCAGATATCCGGGGAGCCAGCTATGCCCCCAAAAGCCATCCCACGCCGGCAAATATCGCCCACAGCCAGCCAACCATGGCTACCCCGATTGCCGCCAGGTAGAGTGGCGGAGCTAACCCCTGACGTATCTTCTTCACTGTGAACTTCGCATAGCTTCCGCCTCGGACAAGCGCTCACGAAGGCGTCGTAGTTCCAGATACCGTTCCGCAATGCTGACAGGCGGGAGCTTTTTCAAAGCCTTCTTCGGCTTCTTTGATTTCGGCAGAACATCCACGGTCGTACGGCTGTGCGCTTTCATGGGTACCCCCTGCTCCTGCCTGAAAACCTCAAGCAACCGATGTGCCAGTCAAACTTGGGTGATGCGACCGGAACCCCAGACTAATCTTTGTCGGCGCGTATTTATTGGAGTTCAATAACGCTTGCGTGACCCGTTTGGGAAAGTCGCGGAAAAAACCGCGGGCCTGTTGCTAATTTGGCGTTGATCGGTCGGTCCGTATCCATTGGGACGCGGTGCCGCCTAACAACATCCGACCGTATAACCGAATTTTTTTCAATGCAAAAGTGCCAAGCGATAATGCTTCATGCGCAGGAAAAACCTGACGTCCGAATTTAATCCAAGCCAGAAGAACGCATAAAATAAATCCAACGAGATTGCCGCCTGCGATCAGGACGGGCAGCCACGGCCCTCCAAGCAGTGCAACCGACGAGGTCACGGCCATCGTCCCGGCGACCAGCAACGCAAGCAGGGAGAGCGGCGGCACCAGGAGGTCGAGCGCCAGCACAAGGACGTTTACGTCGCCGCGCGTTAAACCGGCCGCGAGAAGTCGCGGAACGAATTTTCCGATGGTGGCGAGATGGCCCTGCACCCAGCGCTGACGCTGACTCTCGGTGCCCTTGGCGCTTGTCGGAAATGTGCTGGTAACTTTCACGAACGGAAAGAAATACGGAGCCCTGCCTGTTTCCGCCAGATCGAGCCCCAGCTTCAAGTCCTCGACCAGGTGACCACTCGCCAGCGGCGCGGAGCTGATCGCATTCCACGGAAACATCATTCCCGTCCCCATCAGCTGAACGGGACAATGAAGGTTTCTTAGTCCAAGAGGACGGATCCAGTTTCTAAGGATCCAGGCGAACTCGGCGAAGCTGTGATTGATGGGCGAATTTTCAGCGCTGCGCATCATGAACAGCGCTTGTACCGGCCGCTGAACCCCGTGACTGACTCGCTTCAGCCCTTCGATCAGATCGGCCTGGAGCCGGCAGTCGGCATCGACAAAGAGAACAAAATCGGGCGGATCCTGACGAAGATGGGTTATGCCCCACCCCATCGCGAATCCCTTGCCAATTCTTTGGGGATCGTTGCGGACAATGACCTCGGCGCCCGATGCGGCCGCAACCTCCGCGGTGTCATCGGTGCAGTTGTCGGCAACGACGATAAGGCGATCCCCGGCGCCGAGCTGCGACTTGATATCTTGCAGCGTTGGAACAAGTCCCAAGCTCTCGTTGTGGGCGGGAACAACGACCGCAACGCGCTTCTTAATATTTAATTCCTGGACTTCGAAAGGCTTCAGCCTTGACGCCTTGAGAGCCGCAATGACTTCAACCAGCAGGACAGCCACGGGAACACTGAGCAATCCAGCCATGGCGGCCAAGATCAACATTTCACAAATACCGATCTCGAAACGTTCGACTTAACGTTTTTTGCAAAAAAGTGAGTATGGAAGTCAGGTATAAATATCCTGTTTTCTTCTCGATTACTACTATATTTCCCAAATAGATAAATAGGACGCGGGGCCCGTATTTTATCGGGCCAACTTTCGGATAAGTCAGGCAGAGCACCCTTTATGAAGATCGCCTATCTGGTTAACCATTATCCGGCGATCAGCCACAGTTTCATTCGGCGCGAAATACTGGCGCTCGAACGGCTGGGCCACGAGGTCCTGAGAATATCGGTGCGGGGCTGGGCCGATGCGCAACGCGGCGCCGAAGATCAGCTCGAACAGGCGCGCACGCGTTACGTCCTGCGCGGCGGTGCAGGTCCGCTGCTGGTTTCATTCCTGCGCATCCTGGCAACCAATCCCGTCGGCCTGTTTCGCGCGATCGTCCTGACGTTGAAGGTCGGTGTGCGGGCGGAACGCCCTCTCCCCGTTCATCTGGTTTATCTGTTCGAAGCGTGTCAGGTGGCCCTGTGGCTGCGCAGCGAAAAGGCGCAGCACCTGCACGTTCATTTCGGAACCAATTCTGCCGAAGTAGCGATGCTGGTCCGCGAACTGGGAGGCCCGCCGTGGAGCTTTACCGCCCACGGCCCCGAAGAATTCGACAAGCCGAAATTCATCGCGCTTCCCGAGAAAATCCGGCGGGCCCGCTTCGTCGTCGCGGTCAGTTCATTCGGGCGGAGCCAGCTCTTTCGCAACGTCCCGCATTCTTATTGGCCCAAGATAAAGGTGATCCATTGCGGGCTTGAACCGGCCTTCTATCAAACCAATGCCACCACGGCGGCGGGCGGTGAACGGCGATTGGTTTGCGTGGGCCGCCTGTGTGAACAGAAGGGGCAGTTGCTCCTGATCGAAGCGGCGCGACTGCTGGCTGAGCGCGGGACCAAGTTCGAACTGGTGCTCGCCGGCGATGGCGAAATGCGCGCCGAGATCGAGGCGCTCACCGTAAAATACAAGCTGACGGATACTGTGCGGACAACAGGCTGGATCAGCAGCGACGAGGTTCGCTCCGAAATTCGCGCAGCGCGGGCACTGGTGTTGCCGAGCTTCGCCGAAGGCCTGCCGGTCGTCATCATGGAAGCCATGGCGTTGCGCAGACCGGTCATCACAACGTTCGTCGCCGGCATTCCCGAGCTTATTCAGCATGGCGAGCACGGCTGGCTGGTTCCTGCCGGCGACCTGGAGAGTTTGGCCGCGGCCATGGAGGAGTGCCTGGGCACAGCCCCGGAGGCGATCACGCAAATGGGAGAACGTGCCCGTCAACGGGTCCTGCAACGCCATGATGTGGACAAGGAAGCGGCTAAGCTGGTCCAACTGATTGAAGCCTAGACTGGGCCGTTGGACCGACAATTGTCGGTGGCCCCGGGCGCGCAATGCCTCATGCTTCCGAGAAGTAAAATGAGGACACTGTTTTCCATGCTGGCGGTTGTGACTGTCATTGGCGCGATGCATCCGGCCGTCGGTCAGGTCAACATGCAGTACAGCGGCCGATATGGCGGACAGTACGGTGGCCAGTATGGCGGGCAATTTAGCGGGCAATACAGCGGACAATATTATGGGCGGGGGAGCAGCGACCAGACCGCTTCGCCAAACGCGCTGGACAGAAAGCTCGATATTCTTGGCTATTCGGTCAATTCCGGCTCGTGCGGGCAACTCTACTATCCGTCGCCCGGAACGGATTATGTGCTCCATGACCGCCAGGGACGGCGCTGCTATTAGAACAACGTGCTGACGCCTCTTGTGCATTCATCGCGTTTGGCAGACAGCAAAAGACCTTCCGCAGGCGGTCTTGGCGTCAGCAGATCCGGACCGGTTCAGGCCGTCGCAGGGCCATTCGGCGCCGGCGATAGGCCAGCACACCGATGCCGGCAAAGCCCAAAAGCATCATCGCCCAGGTCGAAGCTTCAGGTACGGCCGGGGCGACCTGCGTGGCATCGAAGTTGACCGACGAGAAATTCCCCTTCGCGTCGACCAAAAGCAGCGTCACAGCGCTTGCCAGCTCCGCCGTTCCAAAAAAGAAATTGCTCGAGCTCTCGCCCGGACCAATGGTCAGAGAACTGACGTGGAAAACCGGACGCCCCCTCGAAAATGTCCAATACCCTGGGGCGGTCAGATAGTCGAAGCCGGTCTTGGGATAACCAAGCACGGGTGTCTTTCCGGCGGCCCAGCCGGACTCCGTCGTCCAGTCGTTGACGCTCGAGGCGAGCGGGTTCGTGACCGAAAATCCGTAGATATATTCGGAAATGGCATTGTTGACGACGGTGTAATAGCCGGTGTTGCCTGGACCGGCGGTCTCGATGACTGCAAAATCAGCACTCGAAACAACAATCGCCTTTGCCGGATTCAGCGAGCTGAAACCAATCAACAATCCGACCGCAAGCACCCAAGCCGCGAGCGTGCTCGCTCTTAGCGAAAGCATTTAAAATCCCCGTTTCGTCGTCCTCGCGCCCGGACTCAATTTCGCTCAGGCGAGAATTCGCATTACGTAGATTGGGTCACACTGGACTGCGTCAACATCAGCGGGTCATAATCCCTGATTTTGTCGCAGCGTAGCTCGCGTTATGATCGTGCCCTGTCGATCAGCTGCGCTGACGCACGGCGCGTGGGCAGTCGGGCGCCAAAAAGACTGATCCCAGCGAAGCCAAGCAGCAGCATGACCCAGGTAGCCGGCTCCGGAATGGGGGATACCGCTGCGTCAAAATTCAGCGCATTGAGATTTAACACGGGGTCTGACGAGGTGAGCAAAATCGTCTTGAACGGCGTGTCGTCGGTTACGCCGAAAAAGCTCTTGAGATCGTAAGCATGTCCCGCGCTGGGCAGCGTCAGCGTTTCGCCATTGGAAAGTGTAAACGTAACGTCAGATCCGAAGAACGTATCGAAGTTCAACGCGAATGCCTTTACCGGCGCGGCAAGCGTGATCAGAATATTTGCGACGCCAACACTTTGTTGCTGCGAGGACAAAACCGGAAAAAAACCGTTGGACCCGCTGAACGTCGGTCCAATGTTGTAGAAACTTCCGTTGCCCAAGGCGGCATTCGTCGCAAACACTACACCGCCATAGCTGACGGAGGCCGTACCGCTTCCAAAATCGTCATATCCCTCAGAACCTGTCGGATCGGAAATTGCAAGAGAGGTGTAGCCAGGTACGGCTGCGCCCCACAAGGAGAAATCTGCGTAAGTAATCAGGCCGGCGTTCGCATTGACCGTGCCTGAAAACAGCAACAGCACTGCCCCCAGGGCAGCTGGGTTCATCTTCATAAATAATTCCCGAGATTTTGTGTGAAAACGAACGCGGCACTGATTCGTGTCCGAATATTAGCGGAAACGCGCGATCACCGAAAAGGAATTAAATTTTAATAGGGTGGGCAGGCATTTATTCGAGCCCAACTTGGGTGCCTGCGAGTGTCGGGCAACGATATGGCCTGCCACGGACTGGTCCGCCTGGCGCGCATCTCCACGGCCGGCGATGGCCAGTCCTACATTTCGCGGCCGAATACTTCCAGGTACTCGGAGGCGCCGCCAGGCCGGTCATCCTCAAATACGCCGATGACCAACCGCCCCGTCTTCCAGGCCAGCCCGTCCAGATTGGTCTTGTGCTTGCCTGCAATAGGTGCGCGCGCATCGGCATGGTGACCGTGCACCACATGGCGATGCCCATGCCCGACATCGGCGCCGCCGGGATAACGCTTCCAGAGCAACGTTTCCTCGTTCTGCTGGCCGAGCGGAGCTTTCGGATCAACTGCTGCATGAACGAATATTCGGTGCCGGTCGACATGCATCAGCGGGAGATTGACGATCCAGTCCAAATGATCGGCCGGGATCGCGCGCAGATCGGGCAGCGTTGGGCCTTGGCCATACGATGCCAGTGTCTCCCCTCCCCCGTTCTTGATCCACCAGTCGAGCTCGGCCCTGTTCGCACAGACCGCGCACATCATGGCTTCGTGGTTGCCCTTCAGATTGACGACCTTGGATCCCTCCGGCCTCCAGTTCATGAGACGCTCGATGACCTGTCTGCTCTGCGGCCCACGATCGACGTAATCGCCCAGGGTTATGACCGTGGAAGCCATCCCCACCGCATGCCGGGCGACCGCGTCAATGGCGCGATCCAGTAGATCCAGTCGGCCATGAAGGTCGGGTATGGCGTACGTTCGGCTCACGGCAACCTTCGTCAAGAACCGGTCTTGAAGTAAAACAAGCTTAGCAAGCCCGCCGCGAACGAGCCACCTCGTAGAAGGCGCATGCAAGCGCAAGGCGCCTCAACGAACGATTTCACGAGACGTAGCGAAGATGCTCGAAGCTATGCGGGCGTCGCCGATGCAGCGCGGTTGCGGACACGGCGCACGAGCGCAAAACAAAGCCCCAGAAAGGCATCGAACACGAACAGCAGAATGACCGCGACGACGAAAAGGCCGATGCCGGTGAGGTCGTGCAGAATTCCCTCGAGCATGTCGGGTCCCAGGTAATAGGCGATCAGGACCAACGCGAAAACGCGAAAGAAATTTGCAATGATGGTGATGGGTATGATCGCCGCGAGAAGGAACAGGCTGCGAATTTTCTCCTGCCAGCGAAACGCATAGGCGTAAAAAACGCCGATCGCGGACAATGCAAAAATCGAATTCATTCCGGAGCAGGCATCCTTCACCAGGAGCTGATAGGTTCCGATCATGATCATGACGCCGTTCTGGGCGACCGGAAAACCCGTCGCATAGAGCACGTTGGTGACGACGTTCGAAATAAAGACCTTCAGCGGAACCGTGGCGGCGTCAACCAGCCAGTCGGGCATCGGCACCGCAAAGATCAAGAAGCCGATCGGAAACGCGAGCACCCGTAGCGCCGGCCATCCCGCCGAAATCAGGACGCACCCGACGATCACGGGGATCAGGGAAAAGGTTTCGAAGGTGACCAGCCCCTGCTGGATTCGGGCCAGATAGAGGAGGACGAGGCCGCCGAGGAGAGCAGCCCACCCCGTGACGGGAGCCGGAGAAATTTCAACGGCCCTCAACTTCTCGCGCGATTGCCAGACCAGCCAGAGCGAGGCCGCAATGATGAGCGGACCATGACCCTCCTGCTCCGTCTGCCAAGGCCCATCAATCAAACCGAGAATGGTCTGAGCATAGGCAGCGATCACAGAGACGCCGAGCAGCGCCGGCCACAGAAAAGGGTCAAGAAAACCTGCCTTCGCCGATGGCATTACTTGCGAATATGTCATTCCAATACCAACAGGTTGCAAAAATTAGTCTACTGATAGCATTAAAAGGAACAAGCAGCTCATCTCCGGACTATCAAAACCGCGTAACCGGCGCCAGCAAGAACCAAGATCAGCGCAAGATAGAACGAGCCGGCATTTCCGACCTGGTTAGCGACGGCGAATACGATGCCGGCCAACATGAAGTGCAGCAACGTTCGATTGTCTCGCTCAGTGAACTGGAAGAACGCGATCACCAGCGCCACGAAACAGGTAACGGTCAACACATCAAAAAACGTTGTCATTTCACGTCGATATCGCCTTGAGGAACATTTTTTTGCGGCGGCGTGATTACATCCCGCGGTCAGTTCTTCTTGCCATCTCCCGGCTGCATGATCTTTGCGTACTCACCTTCATATTTCGCTTCGAGGTTCGCAGAGTAGGCCGCAATCCCCAGTTCGGCCTTGACCGCGTCCGCGCGCATCAATTGCCGCGCCAGATTGGCCGCGGCTTCTCCTTCGAGCGGGCGCGGCTCCTCACCCTTGACCTTGAAGAACATGCCGTTCTGGCCGGCGCGTACGAAGAACACATCGTCCACCTTCTTGGCCTCGATCAACCCGTAAAACTCCGGTGGCAGATCGCCGCTGTTCAGCGCGCCCATTTGTCGGCCGTGGGGGATGCCGGCTGCGGTAAGCCTCTGGTCGATTTCATCGAGCGATTTGACATCCTTGTTCGCTTCGATGAACGACTGAGTGGTCGGCCCTAATGGAAATGCGATCTGTTCAACGCTGAGCAGTTTTCTGCCGGCGAATTTCGCCGGGTTATTGGCGATGTACTTGTCGACATCTGCCTTGCCCGGGGCCTTGGCCGCCGCTGTTCGCTGCAGATACGCGTTCTCGAGGATCTGCTCGCGTGATCTCAGCAGGTCCAGCAGCACGCCCGGCTCGCGATCGAGCTTCGCCGCCGTGGCCTGGCGGAGCAGATATTTGCGCACGACCAGGTCACCCAAGACGCGTTTGACGGCCTCGGGATCCTTCTGCTTGTCGGGGGTTACGTTCGCCCAGCGGAACTCGGTCTCGAGATCCTGGACGGTTACGACTTCCTCACCGACACGCGCAACGACCTGCCCTTTGGAAGCCGCGGGCTGATCGCTTTTCTTGCCGCACCCGGCCAAGGCGACCGCGCTACAGGCAAGCAAGACGGCAAGCCGGGCGATCTTGATGGACATACCCTTCATCCAGGAACTCCGTGCATCCAAGTAGGCCGAGAAGCATATACACAACGGGCTGGCCGTGCCCTAATCTGGGTATGAGTAAACAGCCCGTTGCCCGGGGTCGAGCCAATAACGCTTTTTCACTGCGGTTTCCGTTATTTATGTTAATTTCGTTAAGAGGGCCGATTATCTCTTTCTTTTGACCGCAAATAAGCGCGTTGGAGTATATCCTCGTCCAGAACGGCTGATCCAATTAACTCTTGAAGATTTTTGCGTGGCCCCAATGAAATACCCTCGAATTCAGATCATATTGGCATGTATCGCAATCGTGGGCTGCGCCGTGCTGGCGACCGTGCTGGCGCCCCGCGAATTGATGGCCCGTACATCGGCCTCTCCCAGCCTTGAAACCGTCATCCCCCGTCAGTTTGGAACCTGGACGCTAGTTCCGGAAATCAGCCCGATCCGCCCGGCGGATCCGGACGCGTACGTTCAACCGGATCCACTTGCAGGAAAGATCTACAGCCAGGAAGTTGGTCGAGCCTACAAGGACGGGCACGGCAACATCGTCATGCTGATGGTCGCGTACGGTCCGGTGCAGAACTATCGGCTGAAGTCCCACCGCCCGGAGATTTGCTATACTGCCAATGGCTTCCGGATTTCGGAAAAAGCAGATGCCGCGATCAGCTATCGCAACGGCGCGCAACCCATCAAGATGACTCGATTGATTGCGGCAAGGGAGTCGCGGTTCGAACCGGTGACTTACTGGCTGCGTATCGGTAATGACATCGCCAATGGCGTCGTCGATCATCAGTTGAGCCGGTTGAAGTATGGCCTGCGCGGGATCATTCCCGATGGCGCCCTGATCAGGGTCTCCACGGTCGGTCTGCCGAAGGATGTATCATTCAAGCTGCAGGAACAATTTATCCGCGATCTGCTTGCCGCCATTCCGCCGCAGGAACTCAAATTCTTTACCGGCGCGAGCTGAAGATTGCTAACAAACGAGCGTGCAAACCCGGCAGGTCATTTTGGCGTTCGCTCGATCCACCGCGAAGTTGCTGTGCGCACCATTTCTTCAGGGCGCACTTCTTCTGGCGGTCCTCTGGCAGCCAGCATGCGCGCAAGGCGCTGACGATACGTTGCTGCCGTATGCGGTGAACATTCATCAGACGCCGATGCAGAGCTGGGGACCGGGCTCCGGCATCTATCTCGGAAAAGGCGTGTTCATCACGGCGGCGCATGTCGCAGGCCGGGGCTGGCTGACGCGGCCCAAGGTCGCGATCGCCGGATCGGAATATCCGACACGTGTCGTCAAGGAAGGTAGTTTCGAGGGAACGGATCTGACGCTGCTATCGGTCGAGGAAGCGCTTCTTCCGGCGCGCTTGCGACTTCGGCGAAACTCGATCTGCACTGATCCGCCCAGACCGGGACAAGAGGTTGTGACCATTGTGCCGGGATCGGCCGTGCGTTCCCACATCCTGGCGCCCGATCGGCTGCCGGTCGGAAGCCGCAGCAGGTTCGGCACGGTGATCGCCGATGTGGCTCGTACCGGCAATTCCGGATCAGGGGTGTTCGACGTCAAACGCAAATGCCTGCTCGGCATAATGAGCCGAAAAATATCGCAGTCACAAACGCGCGCCGACACCGGAAAATCGGAAACCCGCGATATCGCCAAATACTTCGTTCCGGCCGCGGAAATTGCAGCGTTCCTGCCGGCAGATCTGCGCTTGTAGATAGTTGCTAGTAGTAACCGTAGTAGGATCCGACGGTCTCGGTCACCTTGTTGACGACGACACGGACAACCGGACTGCGCTGCAGGTGCTTCTGACATTCCTTGATATCGGAAAGGGATGTGCTCCCGACGCCGGCGACGAGCAAAGTCGCGTCCATTCGGGGCAGAATTGAAATCACATCGTCGCCAAGCAGCATCGGCGGAAGATCGAAGATGACGATGCGCGACCGGAAGTCTCGCTTGATGGTCTGGAGCAGCGCTCCCATCGTCTGGGAGGCCATCCATTCCGAAGAGTTCGATGAGACCGATCCCGGCAGCACCAGCATGCCATTCGGACCGATGCTTGCCTGCAGGACCGCCGACGAAAGTGGCGCGCGTCCCTCAAGCACGCTGAGAACACCACCATTGCCGCCGATGCCGAGATATTTTCCGACCGCAGGCCGGCGCAAATCAAGATCGACCAGCAGCACCGACCGCTCCGGCAGGCGCGAAATACTCAGCGCAAGATTGCAGGCCGTTACCGATTTTCCGCATCCGGCGGTCGGCGAAGTCACGGCCAGAAACTGCCAGCTCTTTTTGTCCATCTCCTGCAGCACCTGCGTGCGCAGCATGTCGAAGTAGCGGCCGTTCTGACCGGAAGTGCCGTAGGCCACTATTCGATTGGCTTCGAGATGATCGGCGCTGAGGCGCACTTCCTTGAACGGCGATTCGGCGGAGCGTTGCGACGGTCCTCCGGCAGCGAGGGGGGATCCGCCCAACGCCGTAGGACGGTGTACCGTCTCCGCAGCTCGCGCGAGTTCGACAGCCTGCTTTATTGAATCCACTGCGTGACTCCGCGAATTTATCGAAACAGCCCGACCCTGGCCTTGGCAATCATCAGGTCCAGCGGTGGAAGGAACAGGTAGGCAACGACCAACAGTCCGATCACGACCAGCACGAACGCTCCCAGAAAAACAAGTATCCGTCGCCGCCTCGCACGCAATTCGGCTGCCGTGGTGATGTAGGGAATTGAAACGATCAACTGGCCATCGATAACAGACAGAAGATCATTGCTTCTACGGATTCCCTTGTCCAGGAGTTCGACCAGGACCGTCAGCCCTGCTCCGCCGAAAAACGCGGCCGCGAAAGCCATGGCAAGGACTTTCAGCCGATTGGGCTTGACCGGCTCTTGCGGAACCGTGGGCTGCTCGATGATTTCGAGCTTCTCGGACTGCTGGTCCTTTTCGAGATTTTCGCCGAGCCGTGCGGCCGCCAGTTTTGCCGAGGCGGCATCGAGGTTCTTTTGCAAACTCTCTTGCTGGGCGACCATCACCTCGAGACTGGCAGCCGTTGCCGCGTCATTGGTGGGCGCCGGCGCGGCGGCCACCTTTTCCAGGGCTTCGATCTGCTTCTTCAGGGACTGGATCGCCGGGTGCCGTTCTGAATACAGCGCGCCCTTCTGGATGAGATCGGACTTGAGCTGCGTAAGGGTCGCCGTCGGCTGATCGGAGCCACCGGACGACGCCGGTTTGCCCTGCGTGATCCGCAACTGAGCGATCTTGGCATCGAGCGCCGTGTTCTCTGCCTGAAGTCTCTGCACCTCGCGCGCCAGGAATTTCGTCGTGTCCGTGGCGCGGCTGGTCCGATCCCGCAAATCCTCGTTCAGGATCCGCGTCATCAACTCATTGGCGACCTGCGCGGCCACCGCAGCATTGCCGTATTCGAATCCGACCGAGAAAACGATCGTGGGATTTTCCATCGCGGCGCGCGTCCGCTGCTTGAAGTCCAGTTGAAGGTCAACCGGCGCGATTTTCGTGTTCTTCTTGACCTCCGCGACGAGCTCGGTCGGCGACATCAGCGTACGCTTGTCCGGGAACAGTTTGAATTTGTCGGCGATCGCGATGAGATTGTCTCGCGTCATCGTCCGCTGCTGAATGACCTGAATACGTTCCTGGGCAGCGCTGGTAACCGTGGGCCGGACCAATTCGGATGGGATCTGCTGCGATTGAACAAGGATCCGTCCTTCGGAGAGATAGGTAGGCGGCCATAGCAAAGCTGCCGCGGCGCCCGCGGCCGAGATCGTGACGAACGGCAGTACGAAATAGGCCCAGCGCCGCTTGAACAGTTCCCAATAGAACGCGGGCCGCAACAGATGGCTACGGTCCTCTTGCAGCGGCTGGAAATCGTCCTCAAATTCAACTTTTTGCAGCATATATCGTCCGAGCGTCTGTTTGCGGGCCAGCTAGGGTTAATAGTACCGCGAAATGGTCAGTGGGCGCGTCGCTCCGAACCGCAATACTAGCATCGATCTTGCAGGGATTTAATGAATAGTTGCTCAGCGCCAAGAGTTTCAAATTTCAATCTTAATGATGGTTCCACCTGCCGCCGCTTTGGCAAATTTACGTAGATCAGAGAAATGGGTTGAGGGAGGCAGGTAAACCACCGAAGTACGCTATAAGGGTCTGTGGCCGGGCTAAGGAAGTTCAATGTACGAGGCATTTTATCAGCTCCGGGAGAAGCCTTTTTCAATTCTCCCCGACCCCGACCTGATTTATTGGGGCAAGATGCATTCAATGGCGTTCACGATGCTGGAGTTCGGCGTCATGAACAACGCTGGCTTCACCGTCATTACAGGCGAAATAGGTTCCGGCAAGACAACTCTGGTCCGGCATTTGCTCAAGAAGGTCAGCCCGGCGATCACCATCGGCCTGATCTCGAATTCGCCGCAGGGCCGGCAGGAATTGCTGCAATGGATCCTGATGTCGCTCGGCCAATCGTTCGACGGAGATTATCCAAATCTTTTCAAGAAGTTGCAGGATTATCTGTATGGTCAATTCGCGAATGGAAGAAGGACCATATTGATCATCGATGAGGCGCAGAATCTCGAGCCAGAGGCGCTCGAACATTTGCGCATGATCTCCAATATTAACGCCGACAAGTTTCAGATTTTGCAGCTGATTCTGGTCGGCCAGCCCCAGCTGCGCGACCTGCTCCTGGCGCCGAAGCTGCATCAGTTCGCGCAGCGGATTTCTTCCGACTTCCACCTCCGCCCCCTCGATGACCGGGAGGTGGCCAATTATATCGCGTTCCGGCTCCAGGCAGTCGGTGCCCGCCGCCCCCTCTTTACCCAGGAAGCCTGTTCGCTGATCGCGTCCGCGAGCGGGGGGATACCCCGCATGATTAATGTCTTGTGCGACACGGCGCTGGTTTATGGCTTTGCCAACGACCAACGGGTAATTTCAGACAATATTGTTCGGGATGTTATTGCCGATAAGCAACAGTACAGCATTTTTCCGGTAAAAAAGTTCTCCCGGGTTCCCTAAGTCCTTGTATTCTATTAGCTTCCCCCACGGCTAAATAATGGCTGCGTGTTTGGGAAAAAATCCCCACACGTGGGCCTAAATATCTTTGTTTGCGGGCTTTTTGCCGACGTTTTAGGGGGTATGACATGCGAATCTTGCTGGCACTGCTGTGTGTTGCCTTCCTGACCCCTGGGGCGGCAAAAGCGCAGACCCTGAAATCAGGCGACAGCCTGAGCATCACGGTCCTGCAAGACCCGAAGCTCGACCGGACGGTGGTCGTCGACCCCTCCGGTGAAATCGCATTTCCCCTCGCCGGCCACGTCCGGGCACGCGGGCTCACGCCATTGGCGCTCGAAAACATTCTCAAGAATAAACTGAAGAACAACTACAAGGACGAGAGTCTCGACGTTACGGTCGCCGTCCTGAACGCCCCCAAGGATATCCCCGAGGACGACCTGAAGCCGAAGATTTTCATCACCGGCGAGATCATCAAGCCAGGCTCATATGTCGTCAGACAGAAAACGACCCTGATGCAGGCTATCGCCCTTGCTGGCGGCATTGGACCTTTTGCTGCGAAGAATCGCATCCAGGTAAGGCGCAAGGGCCCCGGCGGCGACGAAACAATTTTCATGTTCAACTACCGCGCTTACGAAGCCGGTAACGACCTTGAAGGTAACATCACCTTGCGGGCCGGCGACGTCATCATGGTTCCGGAACGACGCTTGTTTGAGTGAGGCTTGACGATCGGCGGGGGCAAGAAGCAACGTGAAAAGAGCTGCCATAGCAGTCTCGGTGTGCTTTGGCATGGCGCCGTCCGTGGCATTTGCGTTCGACTGGTCGATAAAGGCCAGCGAGAGCGAAACCGTCGAACTGAACAGCAACCAGTTCTTGCGTAATTCGCCCGCAGGGTCGGTGGGTTCCTACACCACGCTCAACGCTGACGCAGAGGCGCGCACGCCGACATCCAAGTTCAAATTCACTGGCGACGGTACCTACAAGAAATATTGGGGTCCGGGCGCTGCTGGAACCGCGTCGGAATTCCTGAATTATGGATTCGGGGCCCGCTACGAGGTTCGGGAAAAGACGAACTTTGACCGGGAGTATGTCGAGGCGAACTGGAGACAGCAAAGTACCGCTCTCGCGATCCTGAACGATCTCGGCGTTTCCACGCCGGCTTCAGGCTTCATCGATCGGCTTACGGCAACCGGTGGAATCGACCGTTCGATCACCGCAATTGACACAGTGTCTCTGTTCGCCACGTCCACTCGCACGAGTTACGAACCGTCCAGTGGGGGCCTGCCATTTACGGATACACTTGCGCGCGGCAACTGGCGGCGCTCGCTAAGTTCGGTCACGGCGATCAACCTGTCCTCCGAATACGAACTGCTCGAATATGGCAACGCATTCAACACCCAGGTCCAGATTTTTCGTGAGCAGGCCGGGTTCGACGCCACTCTGTCGGCGCTGCTTTCCTTTCGCGCCAATGCCGGCGTTGCCTATCTGGTAACCGATCGGGGGCTTTCGAGTTCAGCATTCGGGGGCACGACGTCGGCCACACCCATATCGAGCACACAGCTCGACTGGATCGGTGACGCTGTTCTCACCTATCGCATGCTGAAGAGCACAACCTTGTCCGTCATCGCCAGCCAGTCGGTCGGACCGAGCATTGTCGGCTCTCTGTTCAAGCGGGATTCGATCACGGCATCGCTGAGCCACAGCATCAATTCACGCTCCACCCTCGCGCTTTCAGCGAGCGGCAACCGGCAGATCGCGACCACGACGACGGATTACGCCTCGGCGTCGGCGACCTACAGCTACAATCTGACCCGGGAATGGGCGACGTCGCTCACCTATAGATACCTGCATCGGTTCGCGAGCACCGGCGCCACCATTTTCGATCCGGTTACCGGCACGCCAACCGTCTCCGGCACGGGGCCTGCGGACTCCCACAGCCTGATGTTCGTCGTGACCCACAACTGGACTGTGCTGCCGTCGGGCAACTAGAGCGTGACGACCTTTCCTTGGATTGTCATCCCGCTCTCATCTCTTTGAGATGCGCATGATCGCCTGGAAAACGCTTCGCGTTTGTCCCGAGTTTGTCCCGAGGCGAAACCACTATCCACTTTTCCGCATCATGCCCTAGCCCGGCGCTCATTTCATCGCGGCACGGATGCTGTTCTTGAGCGGTGTCCCGTCCGGCTCCAGTGAAAATGCGGTCTTGAACCGCTCGGCCGCCTTTTCGGTTTGCCCCGCAGCCGCATAGCTCACGCCGAGGTGATAGTGGACCGCCGGAAGGTTCGATATCGCCGCCACAGCCGCCTCGAGCGTGACGATTGCTCCCTTGACATCGCCGCGCTTGTACTGGGCCCATCCCCACGTATCCTGAAACTGCGGCACGTTGGAGCTCCTAAGCTTTTCCGACAGCTCAAATGCACGTTCGAGACTTGGCTTGTCGCTCCGATTGTCCAGCAGCAGGCTGACGAGATTGTTGATCGCAACCAGGGAATTCGGCTGGTCCTGCAGAATCGCTTCGTACTGAGATATTGCCGCGTCGTTATTCCCCCGCTGGATCTGCAATCCCGCCAGGGCGAGACGGAAAGCTACATTGCCGGGCAACTCCGCAAGGCCAGCCTTGAGCACCTTGTCAGCCGCATCATAGTCCTTGCTTTGAATGTAGAGCTCGGTCAGCGCAGTATATCCCGCCGGCTCTTTCGGTTGCTGCTCGACTGCCTTCTTGAAGCTTTGCAGCGCCTCATCGTTCTTCTTTTCCGCCAGTTTGGCCTGCCCCAGAAACACGAGCAGTTGCGCATTGGCCGGGAACTTGTTGCTCATCGCCTGCAGCAGCGCTGCAGCCTTGTCTGGCTTGCCCTGTTTCACATAGGCCGAGGCAAGGGCAAGCGCCGGCTGTGGTGCGTCCGGCGCCGCCTTGTTTGCTGCCTCCAGCGCTGCGATGCTTTCCTCAATCTTGTTCTGGCCCGCGAGCGCTGCCGCACGGATCTGTTCGGCAACCACCCGTCCCTCATCGACACGTCCGATGGCGTCCGCGATCGCCAAGGCTCCCGACCAGTTCTGCCGGCTCAATCTGACCTGCGCGAGCGACGACCAGATCTGGAGATTGCCGGAATTGCGATTGGCAGCTTCCATTAAAATCTCCTCGGCACGGGCCGCGTCGCCCTTGCGCTGCAGGAACGCGACGTATCGGAGGACAACATCGGGATTGGAGTTGGATGATTTCAGCGCGTCGGCATACTGACGATCGGCCAACTCGGCCTTCCCGCTGCGTTCATACGCCACGGCCATCAGCGACAGCAGCTCAACCGATTTCGGCTGATCGTTGAGCGCCTCGCGCAAATCGGAAATGGCGCTGTCGAACTGGCCCTTGTCTATGCTCAGGGCCGCCCGCAGCCGGAGCGCGCCCGAGTTTCGGCGATCCTTCGAGAGGATATCGGCGATCAAGGGCTCGGCAGCCGCCTTGTCGTTCTTGGCAATATAGACCTCAGCAAGCTTGACCTGGGCGGCGAGCTTCTTGTCGGGTGTAACTGCCGTGCTGGTCAGCTTCTGCAAAGCCTGCACGGCGTCGTCCGCCCGGTTCTGCCCAAGATTCAGTTCGGCCAGCGCGACCTGATAATCGAAGTCATCGCCGCCTGCCTTGATCCGCGCTTCCAACTCCGCTCTGGCGGCATCCGCGCCCTTCGTGGCAGCCAAGAAGCGGACAAGGTCGAGCCCGATCTTGCTATCGGTCGGGTTGGCTTCGGCCCTCACCCGGAACTCCTTCTCGGCCTCGACGAACTTTCGCTGCGCGATGAGAAACTGCAGAAGCTGAGCCTGATATGCAGCCTCTTTGGGATTCTGCGCGATCAGCTTGCGCAACAACTCTTCCGCCTTTGCCAGATCCTTCTTGCGTGCGTACGTGTCGATCTTCTGCAGTGTAATGCGCGTTTCGTCCTTGTCCGCAGGAACAGAATCCAGAAGCTTCAGTGCGCCGTCCAGATCGCCATCTGCGACCTTTTTCGACGCAAGCAACGAGATCGCATCAACGTTTGCCGGGTCGACCTCATAGGCGCGCTGGGCTTCGCGGATCGCGCCGGCATTGTCGTTGGTGCGAAGGAGAATGATCGCTCTGAGGGCGTGGAGTTCCGCATTCGGCTTGTCGCCCTCGTTTGCGGCATCGACGACCCGAAGCGCGGCCTCGGCGGCCCCGCCACCCACCATAATACGCGCAAGCCTCAATCTCGCGTTCAGATCGTTCGGATCCAGTTCGACGATACGGCGCAGATCCAGGAAGAGCGAACTCGCCTTTGTGCGTTCGTCGATGCCTGCGAGCGCCCGCCAGACTTCGACCTTGTCGCTCTTGTACTTGACGGCTTTCAGGAGTTCCTTCCGCGCCTCGAGGTCGTCCTTCTTTTCGATGAGAGCCATTCCGCTCTCATAGTAACCTTGCGCGCGTTCTTCCGGCGATCCGCAGCCCGCTACGAATGTCACGAGCAGGAGCGCAAGTCCGCGGCGAACGTGAAAAATCTGTCCAACTGGCTGCTTCATCTCTGATCCTGAATGAGTGTCACACGGCCGAACCCGGCCGGACAATCGTCTGTTTGCCTGCGCTATCACACTTCCTGTGACAGGAGGAATTCGAATCTGTTCAAGCGGAATATTCGTCGCAGGCCGGCGGACGCACCCGTAAACAGCAGTTTCTGTCCTCGGCTAGCCAATTGTTTTCGGACCATCAGGAAAAGCCCCAAGAACCGTGCGTCGACGTACTGCGTATTCGAAACGTCGACGACCATTCGTTTGCCGCTGTCGAGCGCGTCCCGAAGCTGTTCGATCGCGCCGTCGACATGTGCGGCCACCGCGGCCCCGGATAGGGAAATAGTCACAGAACCGTAATCTTCGCGCTTTGTGATCGACAGCTCGTTCAAGTCTCGCAGGCGCCGCACACTACACATCAAGGGCAGCACGCTGGTGACCAGCATCGCGAGCAGGGCCTTCCCGTCGTTCCAGTAACGCCGCCAAAGATACGGCTCTTCTTTGATGCGCCAGAGCCACTCGAACCCGGTGCTGCGAAGCATCGGCGGCGCCCGCCGGACAGTTCCGGCCTCGAAATTGATGGTAGCCCCGAACTGGGCCCGAACGGGCGGACGCAGCCGCCAGTGGTTGTGCAGCAGCCAGGCCTGGGCCTTCTCCGCGCCGAAAAATACCGCAATTAAATCTGCGTTGCTGACATTTATTTCATCGATTATTTTCGGCGAGCTCATCTCCTCAATCGTGCCAAAACCCGGGTTGAGCACGCCGACGCATTCCAGCCCGCCCCTCTCGGCGTTCAGTCTGGCGCCGACCGCGGCCGCCAGCCCCTCGGCTCCGCCTAGCAGGAAGACCCGGAGACACCGGCCAGTCCCATTGGAGGATTTGAGCCGGCCGAACAGGTCGCTGCCGGCAATTCTCTCATGGATCGGAATACGCAGCAGCTTGGCAAGCCAGATCAGCGGCATGCCGTCCGCAAGACACAGGTCGCTCAGCAGCATGGGCTCGCGGAACATGCCGTTGATCTGGCTCTTGACGAGGAAATTGACGTTGGGCGTCGAAATCAGAAATGGCGAGCCGGCATTCGTCGCGAGATCCATTGCGCGCAGCAGCGAGGGGAAATCGAGCGCGTCAACGGGAATGCCGAGGAGGCCATATACTTTGCGGGAAAGGTCGTCCGGAGAGGCGCATGCCGATCGCGGCTCGCCAGATCGCTCGGCAAAGTCGGACGAGGCCGGCGGGGCGCGCAATGTCTTCAACATAAAAGCTCCACGAAACTACAATTTCGCCCGGCGCACCCGCGGGGCCTTCATATGATTAACGAATAGTAAGCGATCTACTACGAAATACCTGCCTAGTGAAATCGATTTAATATACGTGATTAATAGCGCGTCTCTGAATGAAATGCCAATTCCAAAGGGATAGCTCGGGCGCGCTCCCGGAGATCGCGGGCCGCTGGTGGATCAACCGCCAATGGAGATGGTTGCGCGCATTGAGAACCTGGCGCTTCCCATGAGCTGGGCCGTCCGCTATTGGATTTAATTCCAGGGCAGGTGCACACAGGTGGATCAGGCTACCAAACAGATCAGCGCCGATATTCCCGACTGGACCCGGGAACGTCCCCAGCAGTTCTGGGATCCCGGCCGCAAGCTGCTGCTGACGGTTCGGCGCTACCAGTTCTGGCGGGCGCGCGGCGGCCTTTTCGGTACGCTGTGCTGCAAGTTCATCGCACTGCGCCATCGCTTCTGGAGCGTGGTGACGGGAGCCGAGATACCGCTCACCTGCCAGATCGGCGGCGGGCTGCTGGTCCCCCATCCCAACGGCATCGTCATTCACCCGGACGCCAAAATCGGCGTGAACTGCCTGATTTCCACCAGGTCACGCTTGGCAGCCGTGGCCGCGGCGGGGTTCCCGAAATTGCCGGCCATGTCGACATCGGGGCCGGCGCCAAGATCCTTGGGCCGGTCAAGATCGGCGCGCATGCGCGGATCGGGGCGAACGCGGTGGTGATTGCCGACGTCGAGCCATACGGATTGGCGACGGGCTATCCGGGGGAAATTCACCACACTGCGCAATAGTGCCTTCGCTCCGCCCCGTTCGTGATACCCCTCGTCGATCTGCCGCGCCATTGAGGCCGCTCGGCAAATGAAAATTGCAGTTGCTGTCACGTTTTGAGATCGAATTTGATGAAGTTTACGGGCGTCCCCAGGCCGCCGCGGAATTAAGATGTTAAGAGATTCCACTTTGCAGACGAGCGAGAACATTAACCACAAAGCCGGCGCGGAGCCTGCAAGGTTCGGCGTTGTCGTCATCGGCCGCAATGAGGGCCAGCGGCTTGTCACCTGCCTGCGCTCGGTGTCCGCGGCTAAGGCGGTGGTTTACGTCGATTCCAACTCGACCGACGGATCGGTGCAGGCGGCGCGCGAGCTGGGCGCCGAGGTCGTCGAGCTCGATCTCAGCATTCCCTTCACCGCGGCGCGCGCGCGCAACGCCGGCTTCGCCCGCCTGCTCGCGATCCTACCCAATGCGGCTTATGTCCAGTTCGTGGACGGCGACTGCGAGCTGGCCGCCACCTGGCCAGAAGCCGCGGTCGCCTTTCTCGCTTCCAACAGCGATGGCGCCGCCGTATGCGGCCGGCTGCGCGAGCGATATCCGCAGCGAAGTGTCTACAACTGGCTTTGCGACAAGGAGTGGGACCGCCCCACGGGCGAGGTCCGCGCCTTCGCCGGCAACGTGATGATGCGCGCCGCGGCGCTGAAGAGTGTGGGCGGCTATAGTGAGGACGTGATTGCCGGCGAGGAAGAGGAGCTTTCGGTGCGGCTTCGCCAAGCGAACTGGCGGCTTTGGCGGCTACGAGACGAGATGGCGCTACACGATGCAGCGATGCTGCATTTCAAACAGTGGTGGAAAAGGACGTGCCGCGCTGGATACGCCTTTGCACACGGCAGTCACCTGCACGGTGCCCCACCCGAGCAACACCTTGTGCGCGAGGCACGCCGTGCGGCCGTTTGGGGACTCGTCCTCCCCTTGGCTTGCATCATTGCAACGATTGGGTTTCCAAGTTTTGGATGGATCGCCTGGCTCGTCTACCCAATGCAATTGGTGCGACTGACCATCAACAACTCAGGGGCTGCTTCAGACCGTGCACGCCTCGCTTGCTTTCAGCTTCTGGCACGTTTCCCGGAGGGACTTGGCCTGGCGATGTTCTGGCGCGACCGCCTGTTGCATCGGCGCCCTCAGCTCATCGAACACAAAGAGATTCCAGCGAGCCGAATGCATGACCGATGATCCAGCATCCGACGCGCGAGCATAGGCGCGGCGCATCCCATTCAGATCGACTCGGCAGTTGAGTTCACAATAAGGAGGAGCGCTTGATGGCTAGTACGATCTTTGAGGCTTTCAGTCGCGTTGAGATAATTCACTTGCGGGAACGCCGAGACAGATACGAAGCTCTGCGCAAAGAATTGGGACGATTCGGCTTCCCGATTGAGCGGGCCCATATTCCGGACGCGCCAAAGCCGGAGCATGCCAACGGGTTTCCGTCGCGAGGCGTTTATGGAAATCTCCTTAGTCATCTTGATATCATTCGCAGGGCGGAAGCCGACCGATTGGAATCAGTCTTGATCCTGGAAGATGACGCAATTTTTAGAACCGCAATCGGCTCCCGAGGACCCAAGATCGCCGAGACCATCAGGACGCTCGATTGGGACATCCTGTTTCTTGGCCATTCGCTTCGTAATCCACCATCCTCAGAAAATGGCTTTGTCACTTACACCGGAGGATTCTACTGGGCTCACTGTTACGCTGTGAGAGCTAGAGTTATTCCCAACCTTGCGAGATATCTTGAATTAGTGATAGAGCGGCCAGCAGGACATCCGCTGGGTGGCAAGATGTACATAGACGGATCATTCACACTGTTCCGACAGCAGAATCCAGACGTCAAATGCTTGATCTCGTCCCCGCGGCTGTCTATTCAGCGGGGGTCCGAAAGCTCGCTCGGGAAGCCTACCGGCTATGGGCGCTTGCCATTCATTTCGACCGTAAGACTAGTGCGCGACGAGCTGTGGCGTCATGGGTTAATAAGCGGTGGGCCTCCTGAAGGGCTTATCGCCGATGTCTCGTCTCGTAACGCGGCCCCCATTTAGGACGTTCGCAGAACTCGAAATGCGCGGGCGCCTCGCCGTCCTCAAACCCAAGCCCTTTGACAGGAATGATCTGCTGTCATCGATCAAACGTTTTTCGAGAGATTACCGCTGATCGCATTGGATGAATGGCTTCCAGGTGAAACAGATAATCGATTACTTCGATCACGCCTTCCTGATCAATCTTCCTGAGCGAACTGATCGGAGAAGGAGAGCTGAGCACGAATTCAGGAAACTAGGCTTCGAGATTGAAGCCGCGATCCCGGGGCAAAGTCCGAGATGCAAGATCAGTCTATTTCCGGCAATAAAGTTCGATGATGCAGGATCGTTCCCCTCAGCAGGATATAGAGGATCAGTAGCCAGTCACCATCAAGTCCTCAAGCTTGCGCGAGAAAGGCACTTAAAGAACGTGCTGATCTTTGAGGACGACATTCACTTCAACCCTGTCGAGCCCTCGATTGTACAAAGAATTGTCGATCAGGTCCCAACCGAATGGGACATCATTTATTTTGGGTATTTGACCCCGACACGGCCTTCTTCCTCAGAAGCGGGATTGCTCCGCCATTCAGCAGGAACAATCGGGGGACATTTCTATGCGGTCAATGGTTCATTTTTTGATGTGATGATAACTTACATGAAGGACAGCCAATCGAGACCGGCTGGCCATCCGGACGGCGGATCAATGGGCCGTGATGGTACCTACAGCCACCTGCTCTTGGTGCGACCGCAAACGCGTGTCTTTATCGCGTCTCCCAATTTGGCAAAACAACATGGCACAAAGAGTGACATCTCTCCTAGGCTTTTGGATAAGACATTTCTGGCGCCGCTCGTGGAGTTTTTTCGGGTCACCAGAAATAGGTTTTTGGATTGAAAAAGCTCTACACTAACCGAGCATGCTGGTATCGGAGTTGCTCGTTCGACATCGTCGCAATCTCTTAGGAAACAACGTTGGTCGAGGAAAATCTAACACCTGTTGCGGCGTTGGCGCTTCTGCTCTGGCCGATCGCGAGCCTTTGCATGTTCGCATTTTGCAAATCGCGATCGGAGGCCTTGATTTTAACTTTTCTGATCGCCCAGATGTTTCTTCCCAGCAACACGGGCCTCAAAATCCCGATGGTTCCACAGATCGATAAAGACAGCTTGGCAAGTTTCTCCGCTCTTGCAGGCTGCCTCTTTTTCGCTCGGGCGGGCGAGCCGCCAAAGCGATTGAAACGATTTGGCTTGGTCGAGATATTGATCTTATCAATCCTTGTATCGAAGGTCATAACGAGCGAATTGAACGGCGACAATCTCATGATTGGCGGACGTTTTCTGCCAGGCGTCGGTCTCTACGATGCAATTTCGGCAGTTGCGTCAGCGCTGATAACCCTTATTCCGTTCATGCTTGGGCGGCGCTTCCTTCGAACGCCAGGAGATTGCGATACCATTTTGAAGATTCTGGCGATAGCCTTTGTCTGCTATTCGGTTCTATTGCTGTTCGAGGTTAGATTTAGCCCGCAACTCCATAACTGGATCTATGGCTATTATCCAACCGAATTCGTTCAGGCGATGCGCGAAGGCGGATTTCGGCCTATGGCCTTTATGGGGCACGGATTGCTGGCCGCGCTCATTTTGATGACTAGCGTGTTAGGATCGATCGCGCTTTGGCGGAATGGCGTCAAGCTCGGACCGCTGCCACCGGGATTTACGGCACCTTATCTCGGCTTGGTACTCCTACTCTGCAAGAGCATGGGCGCCCTACTTTACGGCTTGGCCGGCGGTCTTCTGGTCTTTTTTGCGAAACCTGGAGCGCTTTTCCGAGTAGCTACCCTGTTGGTCACGATCTCGTTGGCATATCCGATATTGCGCTCGCTCGATCTGGTTCCTACCACAACCATACTTGGTGTGGCACAATCGATAGACAAGGATAGAGCTCAATCACTGGAGTTTCGTTTGAGGAACGAAGATAGCTTGCTTGCACGCGCATTTGAGCGGCCTTGGTTTGGCTGGGGAAGATATGGACGAAGTCGGGTTTACGATGAAACAACTGGTAAGGACCTCAGCGTTACCGACGGGCGGTGGATTATTGATATTGGCCAGTTTGGCTTATTCGGATTTCTCTCGGAATTTGGGCTCTTGGCAATTTGCGTGTATCGAGCAGCGTCGGCCTCCCGATTGAGCCGATCTCTGAAGGAGCAGCGCACGCTTGGCACACTTGCGCTGATCGTAGCGATTAATATTTTTGACTTGCTTCCCAATTCTGGGCTCATCCCTTGGACGTGGTTGCTCAGCGGCGCGTTACTGGGTCAGGCCGAAGCTCTTGCTCTCGCTAAGCGATCTATCAAATTGGGGACTGCTCAAGGGCATCGCTTGGACGGATCATCCGGCACAAGCACTTTCTCGAGTCCCACCAAATTAACCACAACAAGATGAAACTGACTGACCTTCAGTCTCGCGTTAGCGACAGGTCGGGGCTGAACGGTGCTTAATGATAATTGGACCGAGCTCTGGCGATCAGCGCTGCAAGTAGGCTATCACCGGACGCAGTGCGCCACGACAAACCAGCCAAAAAGTGATTGGACAATGACCCTTCGTCAAAGGGCTCTTCGAGCTGGAGCGTGGACCGTTGCATCATATGGCGTCGAGTTGTCGACGCGACTGCTCACAAATCTGATTATGACGCGCCTCCTGTTTCCCGATGCCTTTGGGGTCGTGGCAGCAGCCACGGCGCTTATCGTTGGCCTTTTGCTATTGAGCGATTTTGGGGTCAAAGCAGCCATAATACAAAACCCCCATGGAGAAGATCGTGAATTCTTATGCTCGGCATGGGTGTTCCAACTTTTCCGAGGCGCCTCCCTCTGGCTAATCATAGCCATCGTGTGTCTGGCACTTAGCTTCCCCCTTGTTCAATCGGCGCTTCCGTCAGAAAGCGTATTTGCATCTGACTCTTTTCCTCCAGTTGCATGCATTCTAGGCCTCAATCTTGTTTTGAGCGGTTGCGAGTCGACCGCGATTTCGCTCAACGTAAGACAACTGAACTTTCGGCCAATCGTCATACTGGACCTGACATCCCGCATAATTCCAGTCCCGATAATGATCGTTTGGGCCTATTTTTCTCCCACCGTTTGGGCGATCGTTGGAGGATCGGTGGCAGGCAGCATTCTCCGCGCTGCTTTGTCTCACGCAATTATTCCCGGTCCACGCATGGCCTTCGCTTGGCGGCAAGAACACTTCAAGGAGATTGTCGCGTTCGGGAAATGGATCAATCTTTCATCCTGGGCAACATTCGTTAGCTCACAAAGTGATGTCCTCTTCTTAGGCCTGCTGGTACCGGGGCCAATGCTTGGGATTTACTATGTGGCGAAGACGCTAAGCGACGCGCTTGAGAACGTCCTTGAACGATTGAACGCTACAATGACACTGCCGGTACTCGGAGAAGTGATCAGAAGAAACCCTGACCACCTTCAGGACCGATACTATCGATTTAGATTGCCTATCGAAATTGCCGCAGCCGGCTCCGCGGGCTTTATCTTTTCCTCAGGCAACGCGATAGTTCACTTCCTCTACGATCAACGCTACGCCGAGGCTGGCGTTATTCTTCAAATCCTTAGCTTTGGACTGTTGCTCTATCCGTTTCAGTTAATTCGAAGCGCTTTTACAGCAATTGCGAGGCCAAGCGTCGTAGCGTGGGTTTCAGTTTTGCAAGCAACTTGCCTACTAGCCCTATTGAGCCTCGGATATTACTTCCACGGGCCACTTGGGGCGGTTGCGGGAGTTGCAGGGGCCCGCCTTTTCCCTTCGATCGCAATAATTGCTCTCGCATACAGGCAAGGCTGGATAAGCTTATGGAAGGAGCTACGCTGGATACCCGCCTATGCATTCGGTTTCTTCGTTGGCATAGCTGCAACCTATCTTGTCGGATCATATACGATTTTGGACATACGCCATTTCTTCGGTTAAATGACACGAAAATGAAGATCGCTATTTATGTACCTGCTTGGCCGCCAGGCTCCTCGGCAAACGGCATTGTGACTTATGCTGGCCAGATCATACCTGCCTTACGGAAACTTGGACACGAAGTTTATGTTCTGACTCCAAACTTGGCTCAAGGTCCAGACGATCGTTACGCAATTAGGCTGGGCGAACTGAAAGGACTTCGATCATTTTGGCACCGATTGAAGTCTCGCGTTTCTGCACGAAGCTCCTTCAAGTCCTCTGCCAACTCGATATTGTCTGAAATAGTCAGGCTGAAGAAGCAGCATAGAATTGACGTTCTCGAAATCGAGGAGTCGTTCGGATGGAGTGACACAATCAGTGCGGCGAGAGTCGTTCCTGTTGTCGTTAGACTGCACGGGCCTTGGTTTCTAACGGGCCAATTCGACGATCTTACCGGTTTGGGTCACCAATCGAGGATCGAACGAGAGGGGGCAGGCATTAGAAATGCTACCTTTGTTACCTCACCTTCGATAGATGCACTCAGAGCAGTTAGATCTTACTACAACTCCCCCTTAGAATCCGCACGCGTCATTCCGAACCCAATAACCACAGCCGACACGGAAGACCTCTGGCGTCTGGATGCATGCGAAACAAATCGTATCCTCTATGTCGGTAGGTTTGATCGACTGAAGGGAAGCGACTTGGTTCTAAGAGCATTCACTAGCTTAGCGGAGACTTACCCCAATTTACGTCTGACATTTGTGGGACCCGACAACGGTGTCATGGAGAATGGAATCTGCCTTTCCTTCGGCGAGTTCGTTCGCGAGAATTTACCTCACTTGGAATCACGAATCGACTTCCTGGGACAACAGAGTCAAGGAGAAGTTCGTCGACTCAGAACAAGGCACTTCCTGACGATCGTCGCTTCCAGATATGAAGTGTTTTCATATGCGGTCGCAGAAGCGATGTCTCAGGGGTGTCCGGTTGTCGCACCTAACGTGGGAGGAATTCCTGAGCTTATTTCGAACGGAGAAACGGGCCTGCTATTTGCGAACCAAGAAGTGAGCGACCTCATTCGTTCTTGTCGACGGCTTCTGGACAATCCCGACTTAGCCGCCAGGTTGGGAGCGCGAGCAAGGAATGCGTGCGCAACTTCATTTGCCGCAGCGTCCATCGCGGCCGACGCCGTCTCCTGTTATCGAACCGCAGTAACCATTCATCGCGCCCGCCACCTGACCTAAGGCGCACTCCAATCAGCGAACGAGGACTTCATGATACTTTCGCGCACGCGGCTTCTGTGGAAGCTCAAGCTCAAAGAATATCTATTTGACATCGGTGGCATGGGTCAGATCGTTGAACTAAGACGACGCCATCAACTTGAAGATTCAATGGGCTTCCGTGGACAATGGGAAAGCCATCGGGACTTTCAGATCGAATTGCTAAAGTCTCAAGGATTGCTGCCTTCACATAGGCTCCTCGAAATCGGTTGTGGACCAATGACCGGCGGACTCCCCATCATCGAATACCTTGATTCCGGAAGCTACGTGGGTGTCGATGTCAGAAATTCTGTTCTGGATCTCGCATGGCAAGAGATAGGGCAAGTTGGCTTGAGCCGAAAGAATCCGCGCCTGATATGCTCCCACGACTTTGCTTCCCCAGAGTTGTCGGGCGACGTTTTCGATTTTGTTTTCAGCTTCAGCGTTTTATTTCACCTGAGCGACGAATTGCTGCACCGATATCTAGCCGCTGTTTCAAAAAGGCTACGGTCCGAAGGGAAATGCATCGCGAACGTAAATACGAACGTTTCGGATGATGTCTGGCTTGAATTCCCATTCCTAAAGCGAACGGTTGACACTTACAGACAGGCGGCCGCCGAGCACGGACTAAGCACCGTTGAGCTAGGGAAGATCAGTGAACTGGGCTTTGGGGGGCAAGGCTCCGAGAAGGACAATTCCCTATTGGTGTTCACTGTTCACAAAGGCTGAACACCTAGTTTGTACTTCGATTCCTGACTCCTTGTTGCTGCCATACAGAGGAGGCATCGCCCCATTCCGCATTTCCGAAGCCATAGGCGGTTGGGAAATTGTGTCCCCATCGGAGGCCGCTTTGAATGTATTCGGCAGGCATTGCGGCCCCTGCACCGAACTGATTCATAAACTTAATCATTGCGTCTGCCCAGGACTGGCTCCGCTTAACAGCTCGCAAGAACATTTGCTGAGGAGTGAAGGCTACGAACTGTGCAACGGCCAAATTAGCCGTGGTATTATTGGAGAGCATGATCGACGTACCGGACGCCGATAAAACGGTTGTTCCCGCGGCGATACCATAGCCCACAACAAAATGTCCCGGCGCCAACGCCGCTACATAGGACGTATTCACTCCGGCTATCATGTTGGTCTTTCCGTCGATCGTTCCCTGGGCATAGGGAAGGGTCGCCGTGACTTGACCGCCTGCGCTGATAGCCTGAACGTTACGATCCCATCCGCCCTCGTACATAATGACTGACTTGCCGTAGGATTTCATTTTGGAGATGTAGACCGGCAGCAGAACCGTGCCGTAGCGATCCAATGTCTCGTTTCCACCCAAGGCTGGATCAACTATTCCCTTCACGTATGCGGCGCATATCAATTCCTGGGCTGCAGCATTACCGGCGCTCTTGGCCCAACTGATTGCATAGGCGTCAAGATTTGCGGTATCGAACGAAGTATTCGGCAAGAAATATCCGGCGAACGAAAAGAAATCATGGTGCGCCATCGGTGCGATAGTCGGTCCCCACACGTTCAATGGATCATTGAGATAGAACTTGGTTCCATCGATGCGCGCCAAGTTCAATCCTGAGATTCCAAGCGTGCCTTGTCCCGACAGAACAAATTTGAGACGCGGATTATTGAAAGCAGATTTCTTGATATCCTCTACGTTTACGACGGAGCGAAGCGAGACCATGCTGGCATAGTCTGAAGGGCCCGCAGTTGGCCAGCGGAGCGAACCGCGATATGCGCAGTAATACGTCTGCGCGAAAGCGGAGCCGCCCGAGTTCCATGTCTCGTTACTAAACTCGACAAACAGCTGCAATCCAGAAGACAGTCCCTTGAAGCCATTGGCGCCGTTAAGAATGACGTTCACCGCCTGGATACCCCAGCTCGATTCCAATCCATAATCCGGATCCATCGAACAAAGACCAAGGTGTGGGATGTTCATCCACATATGAACTGGCCGCGCCGGTCGCATCGCGTTGACCTCGTTCACCAGCGCCGTGCAAATCTCCAGCGGTACACCGCCATCATGTCCGTTGTTTGCGCCCAGATCATTGAACATCCACACGCCGTAGACATAATTGCCTGCGCCATCCGTCTGGGCCGCGATAGTCTTGTCAAAGACCAACGTCTTGTAATCTCCGCTCGCTATGTACCCGTTTCCGTAATACGAGGCAGGTGTGGTCGGAATCGGGAATGTGACTGGATACGCCCCTCTTCCTCCCACATTTAGGCTGATGAATTGATTTGCCTGCGCAGCGCCCGAGAACGATCCGAACGTAGTTGTGTCGATTCCGATCGAATAATTGTCCTGATCGATAACCGTGATTGTGCAGGGAAGAAGATGCAACTTTGGCATCACGCCGCTGGCGAACCTGTGTGAAATAATATCGCCTGTCGCAAAGCCATGGGCTTTCGCGGTGACGCGACCAGGATTGGAGTTGGTCACCGCCGTTATCGCTTTGGAGCCGGCACGCACCATCCCCGAACCTATGCGGCAGGTGACAACTTCCCCTTGCAATGGCGTGGCCGGCGTCCCTGTTACGGACGCGAGAGAATACTGGTTCACTCCCGTTGTCTGGCCATACGGCGGAGATGCCACCCAATTTGAATTACCACCCCCTCCTGACGAACCTCCCCAAGCCGCATACATGGGCAGCGTGCGGCTGGTATCAAATCGCGCCTGCTTCGCATTATTTCCGCCGACCCAATCCATAAATCGAATTGCACTTGGGCATAGATCGACCAACGACTGCTTGTAAGGCGTGCGGAAGATTTTTCCAGCTTGCAGATCAGCCTCGTCGGTCAATCGATAGAATTGCACGTTGCGCAACCGCGCACCTGTCCCATCTGTGGCGTAGACGATGAGCGAGAAGAGTTGCGCCGGTCCACTAAAGCTCAGGACGATGTAGGTATCGGAGCCAGAAGTCGTCCTCCACCTGTCGGACGAAACCTGAGTGGCATTGATGCTCTTGCTCGCCTGATAGGCCCAGGAACCAGCCTGCAGCGAGAGCCTAACCTCGCCGTTACCTTTCCATCGCAGCACGTAGTACTGGCCGCTTCCAACTTCTCCATATTGAAACGAAGCGGGTATGCGTACTCCTCCACCAAAGGGCTTATTATCCGAAGCCTTTATGCTGATGACTGGATAGCCGTCGTTACCAATCGATTGCATCCATGTGGACCCAGTGCTCCACGAATTTCCGACCGGACCAAACTGCTCCGCAATCAAGAAATGATCGATAAAGCGATACTCACTTCCCCCGCCCGCAGCAAAGCCGATGTTGATGACCGAGCGCAATGAAGGTGTACCGCTACTGATGCTAGGCGCCGCCAGGGGCACTGGCCCCGCAAGCGCAGCGGCCGGCAGCATCGACGTCAGGGAAGCTGCGCTCACGCCTTGCAGAAAGGTTCTACGGTTCATGTTAGACGTCATAATCAGGTCCAATCATCGTTAAGGGAAAAATTTGGAGACGATTGATCACGCGACCGATCTGATTTTACTGAAGGCCCCGTCATCCACGCTAGTCTATTACTTCTCGGAAAACATTTAATTCGGCCCGTTAACCGCCCCGGAACGCCGCCGCGCCCGCATTCGCGGACTTGTCAGCGGGTTTGGCCTTGCCGGTCGGCCCCAGCGAATAGACCTCGTACTGGCTGTCGATGATGGCGTATTGATACGGCCGGCCCCACGGATCAAGCAGGTTCTTCGCCTTCTTCAGATATGGGCCGTTCCAGCGCGGCGCCTCGGGGGGCGCCTCGACCAGGGCTTTCAGGCCAGCGCTGGCGCTCGGATAGGCGCCGTTTTCCATATAATAGAGCTCGAGCGCGGTCCCGATATTCTCGATCTGGAGCTGCACCGATTGGGTCTTGGCTTTGCCGAAATAGCCCATCAGCTGCGGCGTCGCGATGGCCGTCAGAACCGCCAGAATACCCATCACGACCAGCAATTCGAGCAGCGTATAGCCCGCATTTTTACGGTCTCGGGACCGCAGCGTTCCGGTCCACAACAGCTTTCCGAAACGGTGTCTCGTCCGGTCCAGTATCTTGGCCAACATCCTGATCGCCCCTGAATTCATCTTCGTGAATTTCCGCGAGCAATACTGTTGTCCACCGGTGTCCAAAGGGTTTACGAATGGAACCTGCTCGAAAGACGGTCAACGTCAAGTAACGGTTATCGGGAAAGCTAAGTATATTTGCCGAAGGGCTTATTCAGGGCTGCCGCTGTCTGGTAAATACCAACTTAAACCGCCGCTGTCCGGACCGATCATTTAATCCGGAATTTTTCGAGGCTCGAAACATTTGGATCACCGCATTCGGCACCCGCTCCGCCGGCTCCATGGACGAGATTGAGCGTGGCCTCGATTTCCGAGCCCTTCATCCGCCGGCCGGTCGGCACCACGCTGCTGGCGATTGGGCTCTTTCTGGTCGGCATGGTCGCCTATGCCTTCCTGCCGGTCTCGGCGGTGCCCAATGTCGACTTCCCGATGATCCGGGTGTTCGCCAACCGCCCCGGCGCGGATCCCGCCGTGATGGCGGCGACGGTCGCAGCACCTTTGGAGCGCCGGCTCGGCCAGATCGCGGGCATCGAGCAGATCACCTCGACCAGTTCGCTCGGCACCACCAGCATCCAGTTGCAATTCTCGATCGGGCGCAACATCGATCGCGCCGCGCGCGACGTGCAAGCCGCGATCAACGCCTCGCTGGCGGACCTGCCGAGCGACCTGCCGTCGCTGCCGCGCTTCCGCAAGACCAATCCCGCGGCGACGCCGATGTTCGTGCTGGCGCTGACGTCGAAGACGCTGACGACCAGTGCGATGTACGACGCCGCCGACACTGTGATCGCGCAGCGCATCTCGCAGGTGCCGGGTGTCGGCGAAGTTTCCGTGAGCGGCGCCGACCAGCCGGCGGTGCGGATCGCGCTCAACCCGGTGGCGCTGTCGAATGCGGGGATCGCGACCGATGACGTGCGGCTCGCCATCATTAACGCCAATCCGCTGGGGCCGGTCGGGATTTTCGACGGCGGCCGCCAGAGCGAGGCAATTTCGACCAACAGGCAAATGCGCACCGCGGCCGAATTCCGCGACATCATCATCAAGAGTTCGGCCGGCAATTTCGTCCGCCTGGCCGACATCGCCGATGTCGAGGATTCCGTCCGCAACCACCGCTCGATCGCCTGGTTCAACAAGCAGCCGGCGGTCCTGATCCAGATCACCAAGCAGGGCGACGCCAACGTGATCGAGACCGTCGATCGCGTAAAAGCCTTGCTGCCGGAGCTCAAACGATGGCTGCCCGCCGGCCTTGAGAATTCAACGCTGGTGGACCGCACGGGCACCATCCGCGCCAGCGTGCTCGACATGCAGTACACGCTGCTGGCGACCGCCTTCCTGGTCATGATGGTGGTGTTCTTCTTCCTGCGGCGGCTGACGCCGACCATTGCCGCCGGCGTCTCGGTGCCGCTGGCGCTGGCCGGCACCTGCGCCGGGATGTGGCTCACCGGATTCTCGATCGACAATCTGTCGCTGATGGCGCTTGCGATCTCGGTCGGCTTCGTGGTCGACGACGCCATCGTCATGATCGAGAACATGCACCGCAACCTCGAACAGGGGATGGCGCCTTACCCGGCGGCACTGGAGGGCGCCAAGCAGATCGGCTTCACCGTGCTGTCGATCAGCCTGTCGCTGATCGCGGCGTTTACGCCACTGATCTTCATGGACGGCATCGTCGGCCGGCTGTTGCGCGAGTTCTCGCTGACGCTGACTTTCGCCATTGTGGTGTCGACCGTGGTCTCGCTCACGGTCACGCCGATGATCTGCGCGCACTACATCAAGCAAGTCACCTCCGATCGCGCGACATGGTTCGACCGCCTGGTCGAGGGCACGCTGTCGCGCATCGTCGCCTTCTACACCTGGACGCTGCGGGCAGTGCTGGGCTTCCCGTTCCTGACCCTGCTCGTGTTCTTTGCAACCATCGCGCTGACGGTGGTGCTCTATATCAAGATACCGAAGGGCTACTTTCCGATCGATGACAGCGGCCTCATCGTCGCTGCCTCGCAAAGTTCATCGGACACCTCGTTCCAGTCCATGACCAGATTTCAGCAACAGCTCGAGGAGGCAATCGAATCCGACGACGCCGTCGCCGGGGTCGGATCGATCCTTGGCAGCATGACGGCAAACCGGGGGCTCTTCTTCATCAGCCTCAAGCCGCCGCAGGAGAGAGCCGGACTGAGCACCCAACTCGTGATCGACCGGTTGCGCAAGAAGCTCGAAACAATGCCGGGCGTACGACTCTACATGTTTGCCGCCCAGGATGTTCGTGCCGGCGGACGTCAGAGCAACTCCGACTACCAATACACGGTTTCAAGCGTCGACGTCGACCTGCTCAAGAAGTGGGCCCCAATCGTCGCCAAGCGCATGGAAACGGTCGAGGGCATCACCGACATTTCCACCGACCGCGATGCCGCCGGGCTGCAGCTCACGCTGACGATCGACCGCAATGCCGCCGCCACGCTTGGCGTCCGCGTCAAGGACATCGACGACGCCTTGAACAACGCGTTCGCGCAGCGCCAAATCTCGATCGTCTATACCCAGCGCAACCAGTACATGGTGGTGCTGGAGATCGATCCGAAATTCCAGAGCGATCCTTCAAATCTGGAGCGCATCTACGTGGCGGGCGCCAACGATGCCCAGGTGCCGCTGTCCGCCGTCGTTCGCTATGACCGCGGTCTGGCATCGCTGGCGATCAATCACACCCAGTCGATCCCATCGGCCACGGTGTCCTTCAACGTCGTTCCGAATGTGCCGCTGGAGGTCGCGACCTCGAACATCCAGCGCGCGGTCGAGGAACTGCATATGCCGGAAGGCATCCGCGGCAGTTTTGATGGCAATGCCGGCGATTTCAACAAGACCAGCGGGCGGCAGCCGCTGCTGATCCTGGGCGCGCTGGTGGCGATGTATATCGTGCTCGGCGTGCTCTATGAAAGTCTCGCGCATCCGATCACGATCATCTCGACCCTGCCGTCGGCAGGGCTCGGCGCGCTGCTGGCGCTGCAGGTGACCAATACGCCGCTCACCGTGATCGCCTTTGTCGGCATCATCCTGTTGATCGGCATCGTCAAGAAGAACGGCATCATGATGGTGGATTTCGCGCTCGACGCCGAACGCACCCGCGGCCTGTCGTCGGCGGACGCGATCTTCGAGGCGTGCCGCGTCCGCTTCCGGCCGATCCTGATGACGACGATGGCGGCGCTGTTTGCCGGCATCCCGCTGGTCATTGCCACCGGCCCCGGCACAGAGCTGCGCCGGCCGCTCGGCATCACCATCATCGGCGGACTGTTCGTTTCGCAGATCCTGACGCTGTACACGACGCCGGTGATCTACCTCCTGATCGACCGGCTGCGCCGAAAACTGGGGTCCCGCGGCGCGCTTGCGCCGATATCGGCATCGTCTCCGTCGGCACTGCGATAGACCGACGCCCCGGTGCGGAGGGGTTGGCGATCTGCCAAGCCAGGCTCGGGCTTGGACTTTGCCGCCGCAGCCATAAAGTCCGCCTTTAACGTTTATCCCAATGCATTAAACAAGGCCCCAAAGGCGCCTTTTCTTTTCTGATCCACAAGACTAATGATCGCCAATTATTTTCACCCAACTGGTCTCATGCCGTGAAATTGCTCGTTGTTATCGTTAATTACCGCGTCACCCATCTTGCGATTGATTGCCTGCATTCAGTCGCAGAGGAGATCGCCAGCGTTCCCGGCATCCATGTCGTGATCTGCGAGAACGGGTCCGAAGATGGTTCCACCGAAGTCCTCCGGCGCGCGATCGACGACAATGGCTGGTCATCATGGTGCACGCTCAAGGCGCTCGACGTAAATCTCGGATTTACCGGCGGCAACAATGCGATCCTGCGGCCCGCGCTGGAATCGGCTGACAAGCCCGAATATTTTCTGCTGCTCAATTCCGATACGATCGTCCGGCCGAACGCATTCAAGGCGCTCGTCGACTTCATGGACAACAATCCGGAAGTCGGTATTGGCGGCAGCCGGCTCGAAGAGCCCGATGGCACGCCGCAACGGTCCGCGTTCCGCTTTCAATCGCCGCTGGGAGAGTTCGAGGGCAGCCTGAAACTTGGATTGGTCAGCAAGCTGCTGAGCCGATGGGTGGTGGCCCCGCCCGTGGTCGATCATGCCTTCGAGACAGATTGGGTTTCGGGCGCCAGCATGATCATCCGGCGTGAGACCATGGAAGCGACGGGATTGCTCGACGAAGGCTATTTCACCTATTTCGACGACATCGATTATTGCTTCAATGCCAAAAAGCGGGGATGGCCGAGCTGGTATGTTCCGGCAAGCCGAGTGGTCCACCTCGTCGGTCAATCGACCGGCGTGAACAGCAAGCCCAAGCGCTTGCCGCCCTATCTCCTGGACGCGCGCAGACGCCACTTCCTGAAAAATTACGGCCCGTTCTACGCCGCCATGGTCGACATTTCCAGAATCGCGGGCCTGTCGCTCTGGCGATTGCGGGTCCTTCTTACCGGACGGGAAGACACCACGCCTCCGCAGCACCTTACCGATTCAATCCGGCACAGCGTATTTTTCAAAGGCTTCAAGGTAGCCGACGTCAAGAATCCGGCCTTGACCTCCTGATTTCCAAACCCGACCCACGAGAGACGCGTATCTCGCCGGAGACGAGCCTGGCGGAGACCTATGCAAATCTCCTGGACCCGGTCCGGCGCCTGCCGGGCGAACTCTCCTATCCGCTCGGCAGCACGCCCGATCGCGTCGATCTCTTTTACGCCGAGCTGCCTGCCGACGCTTCCGACGAAGACATACTGCGAACGTCGGCTCAGTTTGCACCGATTTCAAGGGCCAATTTCATTGCACGTTACGCAGCTCGCTGCGGCGCATCGAGCGAACTGCTCCTTGCCTTGACGGGCGCGCACAATTCCATCGATGTCATGGAAATCTATCAGGCCCTGCAGGCGCTTCGGCAACGAGCCGGTTGGCCTCCCCCATCGCTAGCGAGCGTAAGGGACGGCTTGAACGATCTGCTTAATGCCCACTGCGTGGCCGTGATTGGGGCCTACGATCCGGTTGAAAGCGCCGCAGGGCCACTGCTGGAATCCAGCCGTCAGATCCTCGCAACGTGTGACCGGCCGCTCATCCAAACGCATTCTCTCCTGCTGGCGGCCTATCGGCGCGCCGTTGGAGAGATGCGCTCCAGAGCTGATCGGCAGGTCGACCATGCCTGCCAATCGCTGGAACAACGACCGGACGATCCATCCTCGATTGACGGATTAGCCGACGCGCTGCGTCGCTGGACCTTCCTCTGCGAGCCCCTGCTAGTGCTGGATGCGCAGGAGGGGCTCCGCGACCCGCAGATGAACGTCGCCCCTGATCGCATATTTGGCCTGCTCGGCCATCTGAGCAACCCGCACCATTACCTCAGGGCGCAGCAGATCCTGGATCACGCGCTCGACGCTTTCCGATCAATTCCGGATACCGCGGCGCGGCTCGCCGAGGTCGGAGAAGTACTGCGCGACATACAGCGCGCCACTTCGAAAGGCATCGAACCAGACCGGGATCTCACGGTGCCCGAAGGAAGCAGCGGTTTTCGTCACATCAAGAAAGCCATGCTCGCGGCTGCGGCGCTGCTGGCCATGCTTGGACTTCTGGGGGCGTATTGGACTTTCGACCTTGGAGCGGCGTCCTCCGTCGCCTCGACACCTGATTCGCCTCAGCCGAAAACGGGGCCGGAGCTGTTTCCCCCGGTCGGCAAAGGCCAACGCTTTCCGCGAGAATATGTTCGTTACTGTCATTTTCAGGAAGAACGACTACGCGTGGTCAAGCAACAGGTCCGGGGGCCCGAAGATATCCGCGCCTATAACGCACTTGCAAATGACTACAATTCACGCTGCTCCGATTTCTTCTATCAGGACGAAGATCTCCGGCTTGTGAAGGAAGAAGTCATCGCGAAGCGAAAGCTTCTCGAAGCCGACGCAGAGCGCATCCTTTCGACCTGGCCATGGCACAAGAGTGCCGGCGGGGCACCGGCGGCATCGTCCAGGTAGGCCCGGCTTCGGAACGTGCTGCGTATTGGGGTTGATCGTTCAGCATCCGTTCAGCGATCGTACGGCCTTCTGCGGGAGGGTGGCGATGGTTCGAGCATCCGGGATCGGCGGTGCATCACCCAAGCGTCAGAGCGAAGTTCCCGATTTAACGTTTTGCGCGGGTATCAAGCTTAACGCGCGAGTTGCGTTGCGAACGGCGCGCGGGAAACTATGGTTGTTTTTAAGTTGCCGTATTCGGCCAAATTGATTGTATGAACGGCGGAGTATTTCGTGAAGCGACAGCGTTTGAACAAACCAAAAAATATCCGGGAATTGCCAGCCGAGAAGTCACTGAGCCACCGTTACGCAGAAGTAGTGAGGTTGCGCCAGGCCGTCGTCCGGACCCAGGCCGCGCTACGGGCGCCGGCCGCTGTCAGCCGTGTCTCGAAGTAACATCATGCGTTCAAGCGTTACCAGATTCGCCTACCTGTTTGCCATCGGCGCAGCCATGATCGGCTGGTCGTGGTTGCTTCTGCATAGCCTCGCCTGGGCGTTTGACTTCTAGTTTAAGCGCGCGCCTACGGGCGTCATCGCGCCGGACCGCATCCTGCGCTTAATCGCAAATCCTGACCGCCCTTTGCCGCCAGCCCCTGCCGGTCCATACCCGACGCAGCACATAGCAGGCACTATCGCTACGGTAGGCCCATGGGCCGTACTCGGCATACTCGCCATAGCCGAACGGATAGTCGTAGCCGTCGTCGAATGGATGACCGTAGAGGCGCGCGTAGCCATACCCGCCCGCATAGGCAAACCCGCGAAATCCCGGGGCAACGACAAACGCGCCGCCTGCGGCCGCGATGTCCGGGACGATCATGACCGCCAGGCAAAGCGCAAACAGGGCTGAATGAGCCTTACGCATATTCCGGCGTCCTCGCGCTACCCCGCGGACTGGAATGCTGCGACGGAGCCGTAGCAAGATGGTCGATGAACTGGGCGCCGAACTCGCATCCGATGCGCCATGCCAATCCGTGATCGTGCAATCGCGCGGCAGGGAGCCGACCCCGAATTGAATCTTAGCCGCCCCGTGAGAGGAGCGACGTTCGCTTTTTCGCCGATCCGCAAACACCCGACCCACCCATCCCTTGTTGATTTTGTCTTTCAGCAATCTTATCGAAAATCCGTTGGACTTCGCCTAAGCGACCGGTCCGCAATCGTTGGTTTCCCTTATCGGAAAGTTTACCGCCGCCGCCCGGCAAGGCTTGGCAAATCCCTCTGACCTGTCCGACTGAGGTAAGGTTAAGGATTCTATTAGCTCGAAAGTCGCCCGAAACAGGTACAAAGTGCCAAAATGAGAAGGCACAGCTATCAAGCGCGGCATTGCGGCGATATGTATCGCGATCCTTCAGCAGCGGCATCACGACAGGTTATTCAAACCGACTCAAATCCACACATATTTATCGATGGATTTGTTTTCAGAAGCATTTAAAAATGCGGATCTACCGAAATTACCTGTACGGGAAAGCATCGTATATGGTCACTTTGCATAATCACTTTGCGGAGGGGTTATGAATTTTCAACGCGTCATTGGTCTTGCGGATTACTATTCTCGCAGCAAAGGCAAGTTCTATCCTTGGGGTTTTGCCATGAACGGCATGACCTCCAGATTGGAGGCAACGCGCCAGATCATTCACGTGCTCGCCATTGAAAGAATTGTCGAAACTGGAACGTTTCGCGGCACTACGGCTGAATGGTTTGCCCAATTTGGCCTTCCATTCGAAACAGTCGAACTTGCGGAACGCTATTGGACTTTTTCACGGGCTCGGCTGGCCAGATTCACGAACGCGAAAATTTACTTGCAATCCTCAGTCCCGTTTTTGAAGGAACGGATTGCTCTCGGATCGGTGGAGAAGGACGCACGACAATTTTTCTATCTGGATTCTCATTGGGAAAGTCATCTCCCATTGCGGGAGGAACTCGAATTGATTTTCAATCACTATGCCAACGCCGTCGTCCTGATCGACGATTTCAAGGTCGAGGATGATCCGGGTTATGGCTTCGACCACTACGCGCCTGACGAGGAACTTACCCTCGCCTATGTTCGGAATTCCGACCTCCCGAAACTGTCGTGCTTCTACCCCACAACTCGATCAAAGGAAGAAACTGGCGCAAGGAGGGGTTGGGTAGTCTTGACTTCAAATCCCGGAATGGCCGAACAACTGAGGGCTGTACCCTTGCTGCGAGAATATCCGCTCAAGACATAGATTCGGCCATTTGGGGTAGTGCGTCGTTTCCAAATTGATGTCAGAGCTTATCTGGATGCAAGCACGGATCAGACAAATATGCCGTGTCATTGAAGGCGGGCCGGCGCATCTACGCTGACTGGCTACGTTTCATGCCAACAGGCGCGTGTTCGACAACGACCGAAGGGCGACCAGCCCTACTTCGGACAATAATCACCTCGCCGCGTCAGCCTCCGAGTTTTGGTCTCGTTTTTTTGACGATTTCGATCTTCCCACAGGTAGACCATGGACCGTGCTCACAAGCGCCGCACGGATGGACGGTGCCACAAGGTGGGAAAACGTTTAATTGCCCTTGAAAAAATGATCTAGATTTTGGATCATATCTAGCCACGACAAGTTTCGTCATTCCGATGGAATCATCTCCAGTATTAGGATGGCAAATTGCCCGGCCGAGGCCTGGGTGGTCGAATAGAACGACCTGCCACGAAATTGACTTTCCTGGTTCAAAAATGAACAAAACAGCCTAGAAAACTGATAAACGAATGATTAAAATGTTGTGCGCCGCGGTTGACTTGGCTAGAATTCGCAGATATTAATATCTTATTAAATTCCAGGAGTGAAAAAATGAATAGGCTGCTCAAATTTACTGGCGCTGCATTAATTGGCGTTCTGCTTCAGAGCGGCGCCTCGCAGGCGAATGTGCTTCTAAACGGCGGGTTTGAATCAGGGAATTTCACCAATTGGACGGTGAATCTTGGCACTAGCTATCCTCAGGTCGTTATTGCCTATAATCAACCCGGCGATTATCCCACCGGCGCGTTCGGGGAACCCATCCCCACAGCACCCAACGGTGGAAACTACGGTGCTTACTTCGTTTCGGACACTGCAACCCAATCGATCTCCCAGTCGATCAGCCTGACGCAGGGTCAGAATTATCAAGTAAGCTTCGAGGTCTATTCCCCCAACAACGGCCGGAATAACCCGTTCGATGCTACTCTCCAGTCGAACGTAGACGGAGTGCTCTCCCCGCTTTTCACGGCCAAGACTTTGGCGAGCGGATGGACCCTTTACTCGGCTATTTTCGCGGCCAGTGCCGGTCCGTATACTTTCTCGCTGAATTTCCATGGACAGGGCGTTCCGGCGGCAGACTTTGTGGTCGATAACGCAACGGTGGCGGCTGTCCCTGAGGCATCGACTTGGGCGATGATGATCCTGGGCTTCGTCGGGGTTGGCTTTCTGGCCTATCGCCGCCGGGAAACTTCGAAGAAGATCGGCTTTCGTCTCGCTTGATGATTTCAGCCGTATTTGAGTTGGAAGCCGCCCGATCGGGCGGCTTCTTTTTTGTCCCGCAGCATGATTCTGCGAGGCTAATTCCAGATCTCAGGGCAGCGCCGCGGCTTTTATTTCATTAAATAATTTTAAACATATTAAAAATCAATGCCATTTAAATCAGATTGACGTCCTGACCATGCGCAGAACGGGCTGATCTTGCAGACGATTCCGTAGGGTCCAAGAGTATCGCCGGGGCAAGGCCTCTGTCTCGGAATTCAGAGTTCGATAGAGGTTCAGTCTTCTGGTCTCGATGGAGGGAAACGCACTCCGCGAGCGGAAAAGACAAGTACTGCACTTGCGGTCACGCCGCCGCCGTTCGCGCCAGGAACTGCCCACCACCGCAGTCGAGCGCGAGGATCGACAAGCGAGACCGTTCACCCGAATGTTTCTCCGCGGTAAGGTTAAACAGCCTATTCATTCGCGCGGAAGCGAACGCCATTGCACAAGTTCAACATGAACCGGAAGATCAGGACCAAGCTCATTACGATAGCTGCGTGGGTTGGCATCATCGTGATCGCTTACGCGACGTTGACGCGCGTCGGATTCGTGTACGCGATCTATTTCAAGCTTGCACCGCTCTTGATGGGTCCGGAAATGAGGACCTATGCCCATTTCGAGCATGTCCTAGCGTTCGCCCTGCTCGGCGCGTTGTTTGCCTACGCCTATCCCCACAGGCTGCTGCTGGTTTGTTGTGTGGTGCTCGGCGGCGCCGTCCTTCTCGAACTTGCGCAGACCATGACGCCGGATCGTCACGGGACAATGGTCGATGCGCTGGAGAAAATGGCAGGCGGAGCGGCAGGCATCCTAGTCGCGAGAACCGCCCAGCGGTTACGGTCAGCCAAGGACAAGCCATCCCGAGATTAACATTTCCCGATTTAACTCGCCCGATTCCGAGGTCAAAATGCCGAGTTTCGCCATGCGGAACCGCGAGGCTCATTTACGTGCAACTAAGTGTTATCCCCACCCCAGATTGACTCGAATTTAAAGAACGTGTTTAAGGAAAATACAACCAAAAATAAATGGGGGATGATTATGCGGTTTTCGTCGCTGGGTTTGATCGGTCTGGGGACCGCGCTTGCGTTGACGTCGTTTGTCAGCACCGCCTCGGCCGTCGTCACGTTTAATCAGGATCTAGCATCAGGCTGGACCCAGGGGAGCGGCACCAGCAACGGCCATTTCGCGGTCGACACGGAGGCTGACGGCGTCGAACTCGGGCTACGCGCCTCTATCCGATTTGTCGGGCCGATCACGCCGACAGGAAATCTTTACATTGCTCCGGTGGGGAGCACCCCGCCCGGCAGGGCATTGTGGAATTTCGAGTTTTCGGTCAATCCGGGTTCGCTGCTGGGCACCCATTCGTTGCTGACGATCACCGGTCCCGGAGGGTCATTTGCGTTCAATCCGGCAATAATCCCAGATAATACGCCGCTCGGAGGCCCGCTCTATCAGAACAGCGAAAACCTTGGTTTCGCTTTTCTGGGAGGCCCGATCAGTTTCAATCCCAATGCCTCCGGCATCTACACTTTCGATCTCAAGCTCTTCAGCGCTGACGACCGGCAACTCGGCGACGTGTCGATCCAGGTCAACGCCGTGCCCGAGCCGTCGACCTGGGCGATGTTGATCCTTGGCTTCGCCGGCATCGGCTTTATGACCTATCGCCGGAAATCACGGCCGGCCGTGCTGGCCGCCTGACTCCATCGTCACCAATGAATCGAAAGGCCGCCTTCGGGCGGCTTTTCTGTTGCCCGGCATTAAATCGGCTGCGGTCCCAAAACCCAGACCCACCAAAGGCCGATCGCAAGGTGAGGCCCGAACGAGATCGCCTGCTTGCCGTGCAGGTCATGTCCTTGCGTTCTCAGGATCAGCAAACTGACCAGGGCGGAGACCACCGCGATCAACAGCAGGCCGGGAATTCCTTCCGCGCCGATCCAAAGGGTGCCCGCTGCGACGAACTTGACGTCGCCGAAACCCAGGCCGTCATAGCCTCGCAGCCAGCGATAACCGGCACGAAACAGCGACGCGGCGGCAAAGACCAGCACAGCCTCAAATGCACGCCACCAAAAGTCCACAGGGCCCGACAGATAGGCCTGCAGCGCTCCGCCGGCGGCCAGCGCCAGGACCATGCTGTCCGGAATGATCCCGTAGCGGCCGTCAATGGCGCAAACGGAGGCCAAGAGAACAACGAGGTAGCAGCCCGCGATGGCGGGCGGTGCCCAGCCGGGATCGCCTGCAAGGCTAAAGGCCAACCAGACGGCGCCGGCGATCAGGCCCCATGCCACCACAAGGTATTGCCGCTCCGGCGGCCGCCACGCCAGCGCATCACGAAAAAAGCGGCTGGTGCGATCCAAGGTCTTGCGGAGCGAGCGTATCATCTCCCGCTCGCATGAAGGGGCACCGTCAGCTTCTCGCTTTGCCCCTCCAACACGACGTGCTCGGGGGTCACCGCGGCGACGCGCCAGCCGTCGATTTGCCCATTGAGCTCAACCCACACGCCCAGCGGATTTTGCGTCGTGATCAGGAAGGCCTTCGCCACCCCGTCGCTCATGAATACCCCTTTTAAGGTCATTCCGGAGTCCAAGGTCGCCATCGGCGGGGGTGGCGCGGCGGCCGGCTCGGCCGCGACAAAAACCTGCCGATTCCGCGAGAACAGCGGGCGCTGCACGATATTCTCAAAGCCCGCGGCGGCGCGCGCATCGGAGGCCCTGGCGGCCGGCCCGCTTCTGCCAAACCAGGTCGGGGCCGTGATCGTCGACAGCTCGAGCGAAATCACCGCGCTTAGCGTCATCACGCCAACCAGTCCGATCCAGGCCGCAAAACCCAGGATGAGAACGCGCGTCGCAGGCCGCAGCGCCGTCAATTCGCTCCGGCTGGGCAGGTCGGTCCGCCCGAGCATGGCGGCAAGCCGGGCGGCTACGAATTGCCGCGGAGAGCCGGCCATGCCCGACAGCCGAAGCTGGAGCATTTGCGCGAGCGACGTCATGGCATCCGCTCCGCCGCGACCGATCCGCGGCCGGCTTGCCGGCCATCCATGGCCTGCTCACGCCCGGCGGGCTGCGAACCGTCGCGAATAGCGCCCTGAACCCTGAGCTCCGCCCTGATCGGATCGTCCTCCCCGTCCGCCAGGCTGCGGAACGAAGCCGAAGGGACAAACAACAGCGGCGTCTGGTTCTCGATCGTGAAGATCATGTCCCTGATGGCCTTCAGCGGCCCTTCGAGCTCTACGCTGACGGCAATCATGTGCAATGGCTGGGACCGCCCGCCCTGCAACCCGCGGATAGCAAGCAGATTGACGCCGGCATTCGCCGCCATCGACTTCAGGCTGGCCTGCAGGTCAGCGCTGGCGACGCGCTCTTCGTTGCCGGGAAGGAAGGGATCGCCGGACCGCCCGACACTGCCGGCCGATTTCTTTGCCGTGCGCGTCACGTTCTGGAAATGCGCAAGCTGCGCCGCATTGTCCGAAATCTCTTCGCCTCTATCGGCGAAGTGCGCCATGATCGGTGCAAGGAAGAAAATGACGACAAAGAGTATCGCGGCAGCATTGAAGGCCAGGAACGGCGTCCCGCGCGCCAATTTCAGATTCTGAATCATGGCGCGGTCCGGGATTTTGCGGTCGCCGCACGGGCGCCACGCAGCTTGAACACGATGCTGAAGCGATCCTTGCGCTCGTTCGCATCCGGCGTAATCGCGGAAGTAAGCGTCGCGCCCGAAAACAGCGGCGACTGGTCGATGATGCGAACCAGGCGCGCGGCATCCGCCGAAAACCCTGACACCGTCACCGTGCCGTCGGCGATGCGGGTTTCGGTCAGAAAAGTATGTTCGGGCAGAATACGCGACAGCTCATCCCACACGGCAAGGATGCCGGTGTCGGCCTTCATCGCGAACAAACGCGCCGCGGGATCCAGGCCGTCCCGACCGCTTTGAGCGGACTGCCGGGCCTCGACAAGCGCCGTCTCCAGAGCGGCGGCAACGCTGGACTGGCGCCATTCGAACACGACCAGGCCGAGCAGGACGGCGCCGAGCGCAGCGGCTGCCAGCAGCCGGACCGCCCGTAGCGCCCACGCCGGATCTTCGTCACTGACGGCGCGGAACGTGATGACGGGTACGGCCTCGCCGCCGGCGTCTGCCACCGCCAGACAGTCGACATCCAGCGACGCCAGACCGAGCTCCGATAAAGCCGCCTCGGCGCGATCGCGCCTGATGATCCAGTGACACATCGGCACGACGCCGTCCGATTCCTGGCCCATTGCGGTTGCGGCATGCCAGATGTCCGGAAGCTGGAATGGCGTTCGCCGCAATATGTCCTGCTCCAGGATCTTGGGCAGGGCGCCAAAGGCCGCCTTGGGCACGCTCAACTCGCGCAGAAAGAAAAGCTCGCGCGAAATCACCGGCGCAACCGTCGTCGCTTCCCGCGACACGCCCTGCCCGGCGAGCCACTGTTCGAGTGCGGCCGCATTGAAGTGAGAAAATGGAATGCGGATTTCCGCCGCGCCTACGGCAGACGCCAGGCGGCATGCGACGCTGTCGCCATCCCGCCAAAGCGTGACCTGCGGCCTCGCCTCACCCTCGGCCCATTCGCGCCAGCGCGCGGGAACCGCCTCGCGCAAGCCCGACAGCCACCATTGTGCAAAGCCCTTGCACCACGCCGTGAGGACGTGGAGGCCACCGGAACGGGCTGGCAGATCGGCGACAGGCATGATCGTCACTGGCGTGATCGGGACATTCGATTCGAATGAGGGAAAGCCTATTTACTAATTCTTTACGAAGGGTAACGAGCAGCCGTTCACGAGCTGCGTGAAGCCGCGGGCGGGCCTCAGAGCATGCTTCAACTGCGTCTAATCATTCGTTTACCGTCTTGTTTAGGCGCGATTATTCGAAACAGACATCCAGTCCGGATCATGCGTTGGAGCGGGACGGGTTGGAGCCGTATCGACTCGCCATTGGCGCGAAGCGCTAACGGTCTCGTGTCCCGGACGCAGTGCAGACACCCTTCGGCGGTACACCGCAGGGCCCAGACACAAAATCGCGAAAACAACCCCATGCAAAGTAGGATGGGCCCCGGCTCGCAGCACTCACCCCGCTTGCGTCCCACGCACGAGATGGTCCGTCGTCACAGCCCAACCTGATCTCGTCACGCGCTAGCCCTGACGCAGCGCCACCACGGTGGCGGGCTCGTTACGCCGCTCGTCCTCAAATTCGATCCGGATCGAAACCAGATCCGGCAGCCGCTCGGCGCGAACCCAATCGGCGCGCCAGGCTGGCTTGACCTTGGCATCGACGGTACCGAAATACCCAATGCGAATTTCGCGCACGCCGCTAAGCACCACGACCCGGGTTGCGGCTGGTTCGGGGTTCTCCTTCGAGCGCGCCCCGTTAAACGCCACGAAATCAGCGACGATATCGCCGCCGCTCCGCCGCAAGACGATCCTGTGCGGCCCCCCTCGCAACGACCGCCCCTCGCTCAACCCCACGAAAGAGATTGCCTCGCCGCGACCGTCGAACCCGATGGCGTCTTTTGGGCCTGCACCGTCAGCCCTGACCGGGAGCGCCGACCCCACCAGCGCAGCGACGGTCTGGATCGCGGCACTGGTCTCGCTTCCGATCTCGCTCGCGCGATCGGCGCCGAAAGCCTGCCGCGCCATCGACAATCCGCCGGCCAGAAAGCCGGTCAGGATCGCCAGGATGGCGAGCGACAACAGCAACTCGATCAGCGTCAGCCCCTGCTCGCCGCTCCGGCGCGCAGCGACGCGGGCGATCAGCCGGCTGCGGACCGCGCGCGTCATGGCTTCGCCTCGGTCGCAAGCTTCAACGCCGCGAGCTTGATGGCGGTGCCGTCCGGCGCCTCGACGGCGATTTCAACCCAGAACGACTGCAAGGCGCCGTTTGCAGGCGCAGGCCGGGCGCCTTGCGCCGATCGCGTGTCGCTGGCGGGACGAAGTTCCGTGACGGTCTGCCGCCATCGGAATTTGTTCGCAACCAACCCCTCGCGGTAGCCGGGCGCAAGCGCTTCTGAAATGCCTGCGGCTTCGAGACGGGACTGCGCGACCCTGAGCGCTGCGCGATTGACCTGCGTGCGCGCGTCGGAGCGCATCGCCACCACCACGCCGGTCGATATCGCACCGAGCCCCAGCGCCAGGATGACGAAGGCAACGAGGATTTCGATGAGCGCAAATCCACGCTCGCCACCGCGCCTCACCAACATCCGTCTCGATCGCGCGCCCATCATTGGATCAACCGTGGTTCGCCGGTCAACCAGTTGACGGCGATGCGCGCCGACCGCCCCTCCAGCGTCAGCGCGATCTCGCCGCCGGAGGACTGGCCGTCCGGATAAAACCTGATACCGCCCAAATCGCCGGAGCGCTCGGTCTCGGCAACCACCACCGCGGCAATCATTCCACGCGGCAATGCGTGCATGGAATTCGGCAAGCCGAACCGGCCTTTCTCCACGTCGATCCGGAACAGCGTTTCGGCATTGCTCGACATCGCCTGCGCACGAGCCAGCTGAAGCGTCGCCGTAACGGAGCGGGCCGTGACGGCGACACGCGTGGCCACGGCCTTCGGTTTGGCGGACAGCGTGCCGGCAAGGACAAGCGCGATGATCCCGATGACGACCAGCAATTCGGCCAGCGTGAACCCGGCTGATGATCGTGCGGGGCGTTTCATTGGAACGCGAGATTGTTGATCGACAGCACGGCGCTCATTACGTGCATGATGAGCCCACCGATGCTTCCGCCGATAACAAGCGTCAAAGCCGGCGTCAGCAGGCCGACCATGCGTTCGATGCGCCGCTGCAGGTCGGCCTCGATCACGCTGGCGACCTGAATGAGCATGGGACCGAGCTGACCGGACTCCTCGCCGACGGCTACGAGGCGAAGCGATGCCGGCGGCAACAGGCTGTCCCCTTCAAAGGCGCGGTGCAGCGGCGTGCCTTCCGGAACACGCGTGATGGCGCCCTCATAGAGCGCATTCAGGTGCCGGTTGGTGATGAGCGCACGCGCGGTCTGCATCGCAGACATCAACGGCACCCTTGCGACGAGCAGCGTGCCGAGCGCCCGCGCAAAGCCGCCGGCCTCGCGGTTTCGAATGAGCCCGCCAATCAGCGGCAGCGAGCATTTCAAACGATCGGCACCGAGCATGATCTCGGGGTTTTGCTTCGCCTTGCCCCACAACACGAAACCTGCTGCGCCGCAAAGAGCGACTGCCAGCAGAACCATCAGCCAGTTGTCCTGAACCTCCTCGAAGAAGTGCAGGATGCCCGGAAGCGGCAGGCCGGCATCGACGAAGATCGGCGAGATGCTGGGTATCAGCACGAACACGATGACCACGACTGATACCAGCGACATCAGGATCAGAATCATGGGATAGACGAGCGCGGAAGCGATCTTGTTGCGAATCTCGAGCCGGCGCGCCAGCAATTCGGCGATCTGCTTGAGGACCTGCCCGGTGACCCCTCCGGCTTCGCCGGCGGCCAGAATCGCCCGGTAGTCGGATGGAAACACGTCCGGTCGTTGCGCCATCGCTTCCGAAAGCTGCAGTCCGGCCAGCACGTCCTTGAGAAGCCCGTTGGCGAGGCGCGCGGTTTTCGGCGCAGCGCCCGGCCCTGCGATGATCCGGAACGCGGCATCGAGCGTCAGGCCAGAATTGGTCAGCGAAGCCAGCTCAACCGTGAAGGCCGTCAGTTCCTTCAGGCTGAAGCGATTCGATTGAACGAGCTCCCGTTTCCAGATCGACGCTTCCCGCGACGAGGTCGATGGCGAGCTCGGCCGTTCCGACGTCTGGTCAGCCGCGCCGTAGGTTTCGAACGGCGTCAGCCCGGAGCCGTAGAGCGCGTCAATGGCGGCATCGAGGCCTTCGGCAACGATCGTCCCTGCCGTGACCGCGCCTCGTTCCGTGTACGCCTTGTAGTGAAAAGTTGCCAAGGGCCGGGTTCCCTTTAGGACGCGCGGGTAACGCGAAGGACTTCTTCGAGTGAAGTCTCGCCGGCCCCGACTTTCATCAGGCCATCCTCGTAGAGCGTGTGAAAGCCTGCTTCGCGCGCGATCTGCTCGATCGCACGCTGATCCTGGCTTCTTCTTCCGATCGTTTCGCGGATCGCGTCGTCGATCACCAGTAGCTCCGATATCGTCGTGCGGCCGCTATAGCCGGTATTGCCGCACGCCTCGCAGCCAACCGGCTCCCGGCTGTGCGACCAATCTATTCGTGGATTGCCTGCTATCGCCATCTTGAGCTTGCCGTGTGCGCGCTCGCCGTCGCTGTGCGGTCGCGCGCAGGCGGGACAAAGCTTTCTGACCAGACGCTGCGCCATCACGCCCGCGATCGTCGAGGCGAGAAGGTAGCGTTCCAGTCCGATGTCGATCAGGCGCGTGATCGCGGCAATCGCGCTGTTGGTGTGCAAGGTCGAGAATACCAGATGGCCGGTCAGCGCCGCCTGGATGGCGATGCGCGCGGTTTCGAGGTCGCGGATTTCGCCGATCATGACGATGTCCGGGTCCTGGCGCAGGATCGAGCGAAGCGCCGTCGGGAAGTCGAGACCGATCTGAGGCTGGACCTGGATCTGGTTGATCCCGGAGAGCTGATACTCGATCGGATCTTCCACGGTGAACAGCTTCAGTTCGGGCCGATTGAGATCCTTCAAGGCGGTGTAGAGTGTCGTCGTCTTGCCGCTGCCGGTCGGGCCGGTGACCAGAATGATGCCGTTCGGAAGCGCCATCAGGCGCTGAAGGCATTCCTGCGTCCTGCCGTCGAGCCCGAGCTTGGTGAAGTCCAGCTCCACCCGGGTCCGGTCGAGAATTCTCATCACGACGCTTTCGCCGAACACCGTCGGCAAGGTCGAAACGCGGATATCGATCTCGACGCCGCGCACCACGGTCTTGATGCGGCCGTCCTGCGGTAATCGCCGCTCGGCAATGTCAAGCTTGGCCATGATCTTCATGCGCGTCGTCAGCGCGGCCCGCAGCGTCGCCGGCACGAGGCGCTCCTGCTGCAGGAAGCCGTCGATGCGGTATCGAACGGCGACGGCATCGCGTCCGGGTTCGATATGCACGTCGGACGCGCCACGCTCGACGGCCCTTGCAATGATCTGATTCACCAGCCGGATGACCGGCGCTTCATTGGCGATATCGCGCAGCCGCTCGACGTCGAACTCGCTGCCGTCGTTGCCTGATGTCGCGAGGCCGTCGGTTTCCTCAGGCTGCGCCTCGGACGCTGCGTCCTGATACAGCGTCCGCAAGGCACGCTCGATTTCCGCCGGCGCGATCACGGCGAGATCGACGTGCACGTCGAGCATGTAGCTGATGGCTTTTACGGACTCATCGACAAAGGGATCCGCGGTCGCGATCAACAGCCGCCGGCCGTCGAACGAGATCGGCAGGATCCGATTGGTCTTGAGGAAAGAGAACTGCAACCGATCCGCCAGAACGGGCCGGGCCGGGAGATCCACAGGTTCGATCAGCGGCAGACTGCAATAGGTGGCGTAGGCCAGACAGAGGTCGGCCTCGGAAATCAGACCGAGTTTGACCAGCACGAGATCGAAACGCTCGGAAGCCGCTTCGGCGGCCCGCCGGGCCCGGCCGACGGCGGCGGCATCGACCAGGTCCCTGCCGACCAGAAGATCGGAAAACGCCTGCGCGAAGCCGGCGTCTCTCGGCCTCGGCAACTCCGTTCCCCGGCTTGGCGGTGCAGCCGGGCGCAACAATTGCTGGATATCGAATGACATTCGCGCGCTCGGCGGTCTCGCGGGTTTTCCGTCGGCGCGATTCTAGGAGGTTTTGATTAACACAAGCTGTTTGACGCTTTGTTTGCCATTCCTGCGTAAATATCGGCTGATGACGCGAGGTCAGGCCCCTTCGCCGTCCCAGCAAGGCTTCCCGACGTGGCAAACCGGCCAAAGGCTCGAACGAACCGATTTGCCGTCCCCGACTGGCCGGAATGCCTTTCCCTGCTCCATTCCAGGACCAGGCAATCGGGCTTCGCGCTGGTGGCCGTGATCTGGACTTTGGGCCTGATTACGCTGCTTGGAATGGCGGTCATCATCGGCGCGCGTTACCGCACCAAGACATCGTCGAACTACGCCTCGGTGGCCGCAGCCGAGATGGCGGCAGAGAGCGCCGTCAACCTGGCGATTGCCACGGCACTGACTGCTGGGCCCGAACAAGCCGTTAATTTTCCGTTACGGTGCCGATTGCCCGGCGGCGAACGCGCCACGATCACGGTCGAGGAAGAGACTGGAAAGATCGACCTGAACACGGCGAGCCCGGCCGCCTTGACGCGCCTCTTCGCCGCGCTCACGGGCGATCAGTCGCAAGGCACCCGCATCGCCGCGCAGATCATCGAATTCCGCAAACCCAGGACGCAGAGCCCACCAGCCGCAGGGCCGGCTGAGGCACGCTTCACGACCGTGACGCAACTGGACCAGCTCGACGGCATATCGCCCCGGTTGTTTCGGACAGCGCTTCGCTATGTCACGGTTCGCTCCGGGCGGCCGGAGCCGGACATGGAAGCCGCCTCTCCCGCCATGCTCAGGCTGCTCAATGTCGCGCCGAAGCAGACGAACGCCAAGCGAGGCCTGCCCTTGGGCGGCAGCATGACCATCCGCGCGGATATCAGCGCCTCGGACGGCACGCGCTTCATCCGCGAGGCGCTGGTCTCGCTGGAGGGCGGCAACGGGCGTCCTTTCGTGATCCGGGAATGGCGGCGCGGGGATATCGATTCATCAAGCTCGCGGCAGGAACGCCCCCAAGGCGCTGCGCGCGCGTGCCTGCGCGTTCGCGACGCGGCGGCAAGCTGACCTTCCGCATTGACGATAAAGCTGCAACTAGTACCTCCGCACAAAGGTTTTGACTGGTTGCCCGAGCTAATTATCGAGGCTCCTCATTCCACCATCGCCGTGTCCGGTGCTCTCGGAGTGACCGCATGGGGGTGGATTCCGGCCCTTCTGCTTTGTGGCTACACTCAGCGAATCTCGGTGCCGCCCTCGTGCGCCGAAACGCACGCTCAACTGTAGCCCGAGGAAAATAGCGAATGCCAAATAAAGATCGTACCAAGATAATTTACAGCAGGACGCCGGAATCCGCGGCCATGTTGGCAAACGTCAAACGAGCGATGGCGATCACCGCCACACTTAATCGTTTGACGTTCAACGACGCGGACGAAATTCGGGCTTTGTTCAGCGAACTTATCGGTAAAAAGATAGACGAGAGCTTTTTACTGATCCCTCCATTTTATACTGCCGGTGGGGATGAAATCCGCGTCGGGCGCAATGTCTTCGTAAATCAGAACTGCACTTTCTATGACCTTGGCGGCCTCGACATCGCGGACAATGTGATGATCGGGCCGAACGTGAGCATCATCACGACGGGCCATCCCCTTGAACCTTCGCAGCGACGCGCCGCCACAATCGGAAGGCCCATCGTGATTGAGAAAAGCGTGTGGATCGCAGCCGGCGCGACCATCATCGGTGGCGTAACAGTAGGCGAGAACTCGGTCGTCGCGGCGGGTTCGGTAGTCACCAAGGACGTTCCCCCGAATACTCTTGTCGGAGGAAATCCGGCGCGGGTCATTCGTTCGATTGGCGACGACTGAAGGAACACCCGCAAGGGGTCGGAACCAGCGTTGGCGGGCAGCAGGTTATAGGCAAGCCTACGCACCAAACCAAGCCGGTAAAACCTTTGTGCGGAGGTACTAGCCTTTTGAATTGAGCACGACCGGCGGCGGCAGAGGTGGTGGCGGCGGAGGCGGCGGACGGACCGAGCCTTCGAGCTTCAAACGCTCCTCGACAACGGCCGGACCCGGCTCAAACACGGTGCAGCCCTTGTAGCGCTGCAGATCCGCCAGTGCATCGAGCCGCCTGCGTTCATCGATGAGCTGCTTGGGCGCATCCAGCGGGTATCGTTCGTAGCCGTAGCCCGCCAGCGGTCCCACTGCCAGCCAATATTCCAGCCGGGCGGCGCGCCGCGCCGCGTAACGGAAGGAGGCGGCGATGCCGTTGCAGCTCATCGATTCATCGACCGGCAAGACGGCATAGGGTGGCGGCGGTTCGATCGGAGCGGCATAGGTCACGCAGCCCGCCAGCGAGCAGGCCATGCTCGACAACAGCCAGAAACTTCTTATGGCCGCTCGGCTCTTCACTGTGAAATTATCCGCTGCATGGTGTTGGCCGGCGTGCGCTCGCGCGACGTCGTGTGCGGCATGTAAACATGCATCTTGCGCCGGTATTCTTCCGTCACGAGGCGGCTTTCCGTGCCGTCGCGGACGACCTTGGGCGTGATCAGGATGACGAGCTCGGTCTTCTGGACCTGGTCGCCCCGGTTCGAGAACGCAGCGCCAAGCCCCGGTATGTCGCCGAGCAGCGGGATCTGGTTGCTGGTCTTGTTGGCCTGCTCCTGGATCATGCCGCCGAGCGCCAAAACCTCGCCGTCGTTGACGACGACGGTAGTCTTCACGCGGCGCTGCTGGATGGTGGGCGAGTCGATTCCTGACGAGGTGGTTTTCACCACGGCGCTGACTTCCTGCTCGATCTCGAGCTGCACCCTGCCGCTTTCATTGATGCGCGGCGTCACCGAAAGGATCACGCCGGTGTCCTGCATGGTGATCGAATTGACGATCGCCGTTTGCGCCGTCACGGTGCTGGTCGCGGTCTGCGTGGTGATCGGCACCTGATCGCCGATCTGCAACCTGGCCGTCTTGTTGTCTAGAACCATCAGCGAAGGTGTCGAAATGACATTCACGCGTGTGATCGCGTTCAATGCGCTGAGCGTCGCCGCGATGCTGGCTGCGTTGACGGCATAATTGAACCCGGGAAAGACGGATGCGACGCCGCCGGTCAGGGCGTTGGAGAATGACGCGGTCGGCGTGCCCTTCTTCGAAAGCTGCCATTGCACGCCATATTGCAGCTTGTCGTTAAGCGTCACCTCCGCGATGACAGCTTCAATCAGGACCTGGCTGGCGACCACATCAAGTCCCTGAACGACGCGAAGCACGCGCTGGTAGTCCCGCTCATTGGCCATGACGAGGAGCGAATTTTTTGTCTCGTCGGCGACGATCTTGAGCGGCGGTTCATCGCCCACCCTGCTGGAGGACGGAGACGAAGATGGCTCCATGGCATCTGGCGCCAAGGCTTCCGGCTCATTGTTCAGTGCGCGTTGCAGACTTTGCAGATCGTTACCGGGGCTGACACCGCCGCGAAGCCCGGTTGCGCCTCCCTGATCGATATCCGACGTCGCGCCGCCCAGTCCGGGCGATTTTGTCGAGCTTCCGGAAAAGCTCGCTTGCCTCGATCGTGGCGAAACGCTGCGCGTCGGCTGCTTCACCACTTTCATTTCATTCGCGAACATCGACTGCAGCACGCTGGCGAGCTCCGCCACCGGCCGGTTCTGCACCTGATAGACATGAAGCTGCCGCTCGGAGCCGGCCGCCTTGGCATCCAGCCGTCTGATCCAGGTCTGCGCTTTGGGCAAATAGCTCGGCTGCGAGGTCACAACCAGAATGGCGCCAAGCCGCGTATTTGCGATGAACCGCACGCGCCCCTTCAGCGGCCCCTCTTTCTCGGCCGCGAATATCGCCTTCAGTTCGTCGACCATTTTTTCCGGCTGGGGCGTTTTCACCGGAACGACGGCAAACGACATGCCTTTCATGACATCGACATCGAACACCGAAATCGAGTCGAGCATGCTTTCGATTTCCGCCGGAGAGCCCTTGAGCGCGAGAATGTTGCGCGCATCGTCGGCCTGCACGATGGCGCCTTTCGGCACCATCGGCTCGAGCACGCGGGCGACTTCGGTGGCGGATACGTATTTCAGGGAAACGACGCGAACGCCGTTGCCCGCGATGGCGCTCTCGGCCGGACCATTGCCGGTCGCGATCACACCCGTGGCTGCCTGGTCGGCCGGCGCAATCCGGTAGGTGCCGCGGCTTTGCACGAGCACCGCGCCGATCGGCACCAGCGCCGTCTGAAACATCTCCATTGCCTCGGCCTTGCTGACCGGACGCGTCGTTTGCACGGAAATGACGCCGTCGACGCGAGGGTCGACGACGTAGTTCACGCCGATCATGTCGCCGAGAACGGTCTTGGCGGCCTGCTGAAGCGGAACGCTCGCCAGATTGAGAACCACGTTCCCGTCTGCGCCGGCGGTCTTCCGCCCCGAATTCGTCCCCCCGATCATGCTGCCACTGCCGCCGTCCATGACGGCAACGGCCTGCGATGAGGGCGACGGAAGCGGCACGGCGCCCGCAGGGCCGCCGTCATACGCATAGGTTTGATCGAGCGAAACCGGCTGTCCCGAAGCCAATCTGGGCTGTGACACCGTGGTCAAGGGCGTCGCGACGGGGGTGCTGCAGCCCGATACAACGAGTATGGCCGCCCAACAGGCGGCTAACCTCGTCGCAAGGCTACGAGAAGGCAACAAAGGCAAAACCCCCAACGGCTTCGCGCCGTGGACGATTTTTGGCGCGTAAATATTTGGTAAAACATCATAGTTAATCGACAGTAAATCGGCCGGGCGCCGCGGGAGGCGCGGAGCCGGAAATCCGCCGGGAAAAACTCGCGGTGAGGATAACCAAGAGATTATAGGCCCGTTTCGGACCGATAAATCCAAACCAGACTCGAGCGGATGAGCCTCGTCGCTGATCTGGCCGGAACGCGCTTCGGCTGGCTGGGCCGGGACAGACCTGCTATATTTAATTCAGGCTCTTTGCTTCCGCCCCGAATGTCAGGATGACGGTATGAATCTTGTCGCAGCTCCCGTGAGCGAAACCTTCCCGATCGTTGGAACGTGCATCAACTGCACCGCTCCGGCGAGTCTGCTGGCGACGCTGACGGTCATCGTCATCAGCGTTGCACTGGCATTGCGCTCCGAACGCCGCAACGGCGTGTGCGGCGAGACATAAGCGACGCATTAAATCGGTCAGGCGAGGTCGTCGGGCTCGTATTCGACGAACTTTTTGTAGATCCAGCACCTGCCATCGTGCCGGCGCCATACCTTGCCCCACAACAGCCGCCCAGTGATCGAGCGCCGCGGCACCATGACCGTCCAGAGGTGCCAAGTGTCCGCCCACGTCCGCTCGGGACTGAACGACGGGATTTGAAACAGGTTGTATCGGCTCATCGGACAGAACTCCGGCCTTGAAGACAAATCGCGCTGAAATAAATGGTGGCGCGTTCAGACCTCGATGTTGTCTGGGACGAAGGGAAGCCACCTTGGCCGTAACGCATTCGAGTTTGCGGCGGAGCTCGCACACTTCGCGATATTTTTGCGCGAGATCTTCGGGCCGGGGGTGCGATTTACGCTTGGTGACAACCTTCCGATGCGGGTGATTTCGCTTCATGCTTCATCATAGCTTCGCGTGTGAACGGCTCAATCAAAGCCGTGGATTAAGCTAACCCATCAACCTTACCTAGCCGCATTCAATCTCGGCCGCATTCAATCTCAACGTGCGCACGCAATGAACCATTGCTGGACTTCGCGCATCGTTCCCCGCGAGGAACCCGCAAATTGACGGGCGAAATCAAATAAACCATTCTGTCACGAAATGACGGCACGGCCTCGCGTGACTGCGCCATTTCATGTAGTGAATACCGCTAAACCTATTAATCTCAACGTATTGAGTGGCAAATTAATGCGCGCAGTATTGCTGGCGGGTGGCCTGGGAACTCGGTTTGCCGAGGAAACCGATATTCGTCCCAAGCCGATGATCGAAATCGGCGGCAAGCCGATTTTGTGGCACATCATGAAGATCTACAGCAGCCACGGCATCAACGACTTCATCATTTGCCTTGGCTACAAGGGCTACGTGATCAAGGAATACTTCTCCAACTACTTCTTGCACCAGTCGAACGTCACTTTCGACCTTCGTGAAAACAGGATGGAGGTGCTGCAGAAGCATGCCGAGCCGTGGCGGGTGACGCTGATCGACACCGGCGAAGAAACCATGATCGGCGGGCGCATCAAGCGAATCCTGCCCTATATCGGCGATGACGACGCCTTCTGCCTGACCTACGGCGACGGCGTGGCCGATATCGACATCACCGAAAGCATCGCGTTCCATCGCCGCGAGGGGCGTCTGGCGACCGTGACCGGCACGCAGCCGCCCGGCCGCTTCGGCGCCATCAACCATCAGGGCAGCCGCGTTACCGGCTTCCAGGAAAAGCCGCGCGGCGACGGCAACTGGATCAATGGCGGCTTCTTCGTGCTTTCACCCAAGGTCGGCGATTACATCGAAGGCGACGCGACCGTCTGGGAAAAGGAACCGATGACGAATCTCGCGGAGGCCGGCCAGCTCAGCGTGTTCCTCCACGACGGCTTCTGGCACCCGATGGATACGTTGCGCGACAAGCGATATCTGGAAGATCTTTGGTCAAGCAATAAGGCTCCCTGGAAAAAATGGTAAAGAAGAAAGATTCCATGCGTATTCTTATTACCGGTTCGATGGGCTATGTCGGCCCGATCCTCACGCGTCACCTCCGGCAGAAATTTCCGGACGCCGAATTGATCGGCTTCGATACTGCATTCTTTGCCCACAATCTTACCGGAGCGACCAGGCTCCCTGAATCGCTGCTGGATCGCGCGCATTTCGGCGATATCAGAAACTTTCCGCCGGAACTGCTCGATGGCGTCGATGTCGTCGTCCATCTGGCGGCGATTTCCAACGACCCGATGGGGAAGGAATTCGAAGGCGTCACCGAAGCGATCAACGAAAAGGCCAGCGTTGCGCTTGCGCAGATGGCGGAGCAGCGCGGCGTCGGCCGCTTCGTATTCGCGTCGAGTTGCAGCATTTACGGCGCCGCTGAAGGCCGCCCCAAACGCGAGAGCGACCAGCTCAATCCCCTCACCGCCTATGCACGGTCCAAGGTCGCGATGGAAAACGCGCTTCGCGCGAGCAACGCGGGCGAAATGACGGTCACGTGCCTGAGGTTTGCGACCGCTTGCGGCATGTCGGATCGCCTGCGGCTCGATCTGGTCTTGAACGACTTTGTCGCGAGCGCGCTGGCCACGGGCGAGATTACCGTGCTCAGCGACGGGACGCCGTGGCGACCGTTGATCGACGTGGCCGATATGGCGCGGGCAATTGAATGGGCCATCGGACGCGATGCCGACCGAGGCGGGCGGGTCCTTGTGGTCAATGCCGGCAGCAACACGGGAAATTATCAGGTCCGCGATCTGGCCCAGGTTGTAGCCGCTGAACTGCCCGGCACCCAAGTGAGCATCAACACGGCGGCGCCGCCGGACCTGCGCTCCTATCAGGTTGATTTCTCGCTTTTTGCCGAACTGGCGCCTGCGCATCTCCCGGCGGTCCCGCTCGCTCAGTCGGTGCGAAACCTCTCAGCCGGACTGAACGGAATGGGATTCTCGGACAAGGAATTTCGCACATCCTCCCTGATGCGATTGAAGACGCTCAAGGACCACATTGCGGTAGGTCGGCTGTCGGCCGATCTCCGCTGGCAGTAATCCTGAAAGGCTTACATCGTGAAGTTTCATCCAACGCCGCTTCATGGCGCCTACACGATCGAACTCGAAAGGCGCGGTGACGACCGGGGTTTTTTCGCACGCTTTTTTTGTCAGAAAGAGTTCGAAGCGGCTGGCGTGCCGATGTCGATCGTTCAGATCAACAACTCCCTGAGTGCGAAAGCCGGCACCCTGCGCGGGATGCATTATCAACTGGCCCCGGCCGCCGAAATCAAGGTGGTGCGCTGCATCCGCGGCGCCCTCTATGACGCCATCGTCGACCTGCGACCGGACTCCCCGACCTTCGGAAAATGGTTTGGCGTCGAACTCACCGCAGAAAACCGAACGATGATTTTCGTTCCGCAGGGTTTTGCGCATGGCATCATGACGCTCACCGACGATACCGAAGCGTTCTATCTGGTGAATGCATTCTACGCTCCCGAGCAGGAGCGCGGCTTGCGCTTCGACGATCCGCGATTTGGCATCGAGTGGCCGCGGGCTCCCGTCGAAGTTTCGCCCAAGGACCAAAGCTGGCCGGACTTCGACCCTGTGTTCCACGGCATCGAATCCTTGCGAGGCCTGACGTGAGAATCCTTCTGACCGGCGGCAGTTCGTTTACCGGTCTTTGGTTTGCGCGCAGCCTTGCCGCGAGAGGCCATACTGTCGTTGCCCCCCTCAGGGGCAGCGATTATTCGGGCTTGCGCGGCAGCCGCGTGGCCGAGCTTCGCCGTGTCGCCGAAGTCATCGAGGATTGCCCGTTTGGCTCGACCCGCTTTCTCGATCTCGCCGGGACGGGCTCATGGGATCTGTTGTGCCAGCATGCGGCCCAAACCGGCGATTACCGCAATCCGGACTTCGACGTCATTGGCGCCGTCGCCGACAATACGAAGAATGTCGTCGCAGTCCTGAAGAAGATGACAGCCCGCGGCCCGGCAGGCGTCGTGCTCACCGGCTCGGTATTCGAACAGGATGAAGGTGCAGGCGACGCGCCGCTCAGGGCTTTTTCACCCTACGGCCTGTCGAAAGGCCTCACCTGGCAATACTATCGCTTCCTGAGCGAGACCCTGCATTTCAATCTCGGGAAGTTGGTGATCGCGAACCCCATTGGGCCGTTCGAGGAGCCGCGGTTTTGCAGCTATTTGATACGTACCTGGTTCAAGGGCGAAGTTCCGGCAGTACGGACACCTCTGTACGTGCGGGACAACATTCATGTTGATTTGCTGGCGAAAGCCTATGCGACCTTTGCTGAGAGCGTACCATTGCATCAGGGCATAACGAAGCTCCGTCCGAGTTTCTATGTCGAGAGCCAGGGCGCGTTTGCACAACGCTTCGCCGCTGAAATGTCATCCCGCCTTGGGGTTGCCTGCCCCGTCACGTTGCTGCAGCAGGAGGACTTCACCGAACCGATGGTCCGGATCAACACCGACCGGATTGACGGGGTGGGATTGGGCTGGAGCGAAACATCGGCCTGGGACGCCGAAGCTGAATTCTATAAGCAGACTGCAAAATAACTATCGAAGCTGCGCCTCCACGACCACATGGGGCCGTGACCGAACTCTATCTGCTGCTGCTCCGGCAGCTTTCCCTGCACGTTTGGGCCTGACTGTCACATGCGCTCTGGCAGGGTGCGCCAAGCGTGGTTGGGCATACGCGTTTGCAGGCATCGTTCTGGCTGGCGCAGTTGGCAAAGCAGGCGTCGCTGGCGGCATCGGCCAGGCGCCATTTGCCGATCGAGACGTTGCCTTGACCTGCGGCAGCGGCTTCAATCAGCAGCAGGGACAACGCTGCACAGAGCGCGAGCTTCATGGAGACCTCCGATTACACGGCCTTTGCGGCTCGCCTATGCGCGGCGGCGGCGAGAACCTTCACCGCCGGTATCCGGCTTGCCAATCACGAATTCCTCGATCTTGTGACCGGTCTTGAGTGCGGCCGTAAGCCAGCGAGGCTGCTTGCCGCGACCCGACCAGGTTTCGGAAGGCTCATCGGGATTTCGATATTTTGGAAATACGCGCGGATATTTCCGGCGCTCGCGAGGCGCACCCCGGACATCCGCGGATTCCGATTGGCGCATTTCCTTCTCGCGCCGAAGTTGCGCCAACCGCTTCTCGAGCTCACGCTTTTCCGACGTCAATCGAACCGACAAGACCTGACTGAGCTCCTCATGGAGCTGCCATAACTCGTCTACAGACATTACATCGAAATTTGGCTTCTTGTTCATCCCGCCTGTGACCATCACGATTCGCAACAAACTATAAGTCCAGCGGCGAGCCTTTCCAGCAAAATTGTAGATTTGGCAACAAATCTCCGCAAAACGCGGGTTTGCCGAGCATTAATCCTAAGTGGTTCAAATATCTATCAAATCATGATCGGCGCGGAATCGTTCCGGAGGCTCGCTCGAGATTGCGCGGGTGCACAGGTGTCAATGCACAGCAAATGGCAAGGTTCCCCACACCCACGGGTTGAGAGAAGCCGGCATTTGGCAGATCACGAGCGTCGCGTTCGGCTGGATCAGTAAGCGTTGCGCTTACGCAGCACCTCGAAAAAGGTCTTGATCAGTATCTGGATGTCCAGCCACAGGCTCCAGTTGTTGATGTACCAGAGGTCGAGTTTGACGCGTTCGGAGATATGCTCGATCGTGGGTGTACCGCCGCGCGCTCCGTTGCATTGCGCCCAACCGGTCATGCCGGGCTTGACGTGATGCCGGAACGCATACTCGCTCAGCACCGTCTCGAAATAGTTGTCGTGAGCCAGCGCATGCGGACGCGGACCGATCAGGGACATCTCTCCCCTGACGACATTCAACAGCTGAGGCAATTCATCGATACTTGCCGATCGCAGCAGACGGCCAATGGACGTTACCCGCGGATCGTCGCGCGTAGCCTGCACGACAGCGGGCCCGTTTTCCTGGACGGTCATGGTGCGGAATTTGAACATCATGAACTGCTTGCCATTAAATCCCTTGCGGAACTGCCGGAAAATAACCGGCCCGGGACTGTCAAGCTTGATGGCGACAGCGGTAAGCGCCATGATCGGCAGAAAGAACACCAGCGCCAGGGATGCGATGACAATGTCCATCACGCGCTTGACGAAGCGTTCCGCGGCACTGAGCGGCGCGCGCTGAATTTCGATGGCCAAAACGCGCTGACGCGCCGACGACGCATAATTTGTCAACGTCCGAACCCGCATGTCGGGCAAGAGCCGCACTGCCACCGGAAGCGTCTTGACGTGCTCGCGGATGAACTCCAGCCGGGCTGCATCCTCCCACGGCATCGCAAGCAGGACTTCCCGGCAATTGTTCCGCCTGACGAAGTTTGCGGCTGAGTTGATGACGCTGACGTCGGTCGAGTCGCGCTTCGCGGGATCGTCTTCCGAACTGAGCGTGAAGCGGCTGACTTCGGAAGTACCGAAGAAAACCAGGAGATCCCGGGGCTCCAGCGCGGCGATCTCGTGGAAATCGCCGATCAGCACGATGTCCCGTCGGCCGATCAGGCCGCGCGAAACGGCAGCCGCCAGGGCCACCTTGGTACCCTTCCTGACGGCGAGAAGTCCCGCCGGCGCAGCAAAATAAAACACCACAAAGGCGCCACGCGAATAATCGACGCCGATCTTGAGCAGAAACGCAAAGAATGCGAGCAGCAACCCTGTCGTAAACCAGCAGATCAGTATTTCGCCGATCTCGACGCGCGGTTTGGCGCTGTCAGGAAAATCGTAATAACCGCTGCCGCTCATGCGCAGGATATGAATGAAGCTCGCCAACAAGCCGACGGCGCAATGCGGGAGAATGTTCGGCACGTCGTTGCCGACGGACAGCTGATAGCCGATGCCCCCCGCCACGCTGGACAGCAGGATCACGAAGGCATCTGCGGTCGATAACAGATAGGGGACTGCATTGCTGGAAAAACGAGCGGGAGAACCGCTAGCGGATTGGTCGAGCTGGCCTACCTTGTTGCCAATATCCGCTCCAATCGACATGAGAAAAATGCCCGCGCAGTATCACTGACACCACTGCCTGAATTATTGGCGAGAGACCATAAATCCGACAGACGTTCAAAGGCCTAAGTAACTCTTCGTTAATACCCGTGACCATACACTTGGCCGGGGTGCGACGCAACATTTAATCAGTTTGAATGCACCTTTTAACCGTATAATGGAGCGAGCTGACGAATGCTGCCCATCCTCGCCTGCGGTGCCGGCATCTATGTGGGCCTTCATTTTAATATTTTGGCGCTGCTGCCGCTCTCTGCATTGGGCGCCGGCGCGTACATGGTCTCGGCCTGGGCCAACGGTCAGGGCCTGCTCGACGGTTTGGCCGTCGTGGCCCTTCCGATCATTACCGTTCAGGTGGGCTATTTCCTGGGGCTAACGACCCGGCCGGCTTATTTGCATTTGCGGTCCCGGCTCAGTATTCGGCAGTCAGAGCGGGTATAATCCGGGAAGACGATTTAAACGCGGATTATCCGCAGTTTTCGCGGCGGGCGCCCCCTACCGCACCTTGTCGGCGAAATACCGGCTGAAGACTTCCTGAATGGCACCCAGACCGCCGAGTTGACGCTCGAGCTCCTGTGTGCGCTTTTCGCCGCTTGCCATTTGCTGCTCGTATTCCTTGATCCGGGCTGCATCCTTGGCGTCGCGCGTCAGATATTCATCGTAGTCGGTGCCTGTGGCAAAGGCGGCCTGATCGCGCGCCGCATCGACACGCGCACGCAGGGCGTCCCTCTCCTTCTGGATCGAGGCGACGGCGGCCTCAACGGCGGCCGAAATCGAGCCGAGCCGTTCGCTGTCGGTCTGAGCATCGCGCTCCGCGGAACGAACCTTGAAAGCTCGTGCCATATCGAGTCTCCTTGGCATACCGGTTTTCGCTGCACTGCCTGGCTGATCCGGCAGATCGGACTACCGTTGGGAAGGAAGTTTTGTACAGCCTATCGAACCGCTGCCCGATCAACAACGTTGCATTTTTTTGAAAAAACGAAAGGCTGGATTCCTGGATGATTCGGATTATCTGGAATATCAACGACGGTGCAAGCGTACAGGCTCGCCAAGCATAGCCCGAGGTGACGACCGGACAGAAGCAAGATGAGATTTCGAGACACCTTGAAATTTGCTCTTGAGCTGTTTGTGCCTGAAAAGCTCATGCACCCGGGCGGAAGTTCTGCGTCCGATCCGAAGGCTGAGGGTTCGCAGAATGCCGCGACAAGTCTCGATGCCGAGGAAGACGTACGGCACCGAAAGGCCCGCCGGATTATCGAGGAACTGGACTACAGCCAATTTGGCGGTCCCTCGTTCGGTCCACAAACGATCGAGTTGATGTCAAAGGCCCTGGAAGCTGCCGAGGCTTCCTTACCCGAACCGGTATCGGACCAGCAGCTTCGATTGATCGCAGCTACGATCTTGAAGGTGGCGGGCGACGGCGAGCGCGATCCGATCCGCCTGAAGGCCGCGGCGATGTCGGCCCTGGGGCCAGTCGTTGACGATGCGGACGAAAGGCCACCATCGGCCTGACCGCAAATACCGCCGACGTTACCGGCCCCTATATGCGCCTGATCGGACGGGGTGATTTGCCACTCAAGCGGATGGCAAGCTATAAGCTGATCGAGCGGCTGTCCGATCGTCTCGCCCGCTCTGCCTGGGGACAATCAAAGTGGTTCATCGCGAAGCTCCTAAATCGATCCTGGTTCACGTGCTGTTTGGACTGAGGAAACTGCTGGGCGTCGCAACGTTCGCCCTGATAATTGTTCTGGTAGGCCCGAAGCTGTTTGTCCTGTTCGACAATCCGAAGAACGCAACGGTCCCGGCCAAGCTGTTCGAAGCGCGCGAATACGTTCTCAGTAAATCCGTGCCGGTACTGCATCGATATGTACCGACCAACATTGCCGGCAGCGATCGCTCCGACTGGATCCTCATTGGCCTCGCCATTGTCGTCACTATTTTCTCAGGCGCAATCGCCCAACGCGCGCAGACCGCTTCGAACCGGCGGCTGCTGCGAAAGTCGGCCCAGGCATGGCGCCGCAAAGAGGGCGTGAAGCCGGGGTCCAAGCTCGACGCCGAACTGGAAACAACGCTGCGAATGGCGGAAAGCGGCAAGACCGTGAACCGTCAGGAGTTGTTGCGGGTGTTTGCCGAAACCAAGAAGAAGCTCGACACGTTCGGCCGTGAAGTGGCCTTCCTTGCTATCGACGTGGTCGGCTCGGCCGGGATGAAGGCCGGCGAAGACCATGCTTCAATTCAATATGACTTCGAGGAGTATCGAAAGCTCGTCGAGCGCATCTTTCGCGCCAGAGGCGTGTTGAAGACGGCATGGACGCCCGACGGCGTGATGGCATGCTTCGCCCATGTCGAGGACGCCTGCCAGTCGGGCAAGGACGTCATCAAGAGTCTCAAGGTGTTCAACCGCGAGGTGAAACTGTCCAAGGCGGATTTCGCCGTTCGCTGCGGCGTGAACGCGGGCCTGGTCTACTTCGACGATTCCACCCCTCTCGAGACGATCTCGGATCGCGTCATCGACGTCGCCGGGCATATGCAGAAGAATGCCGAGCCGAATACCGTGCTGGTAGCACGCAAGATCATCGAGCCGTTGCGTCAGCTTGAGGAATTTACCCACACCACGCAAGTCATCGATGGCTACGAAGCCAGCGTGTGGCGCGATACCGGCTCTTAAGCCACGCGCAGCTGCGTCCGCCCACCCCACATATTAGCGCCCGTCATGCGGCGTGTTTGCGAGCAGCGAGAAGGCCGCCCCGAATGCGGCCTTGAGCGTTGCCGTCGATCACGGTGATCCGACGGCCGCGCGGGCACCGTAGCGACTCCGCACCACAATTTAGCGGAAGGTCGCCTCTTAAAAAATGCGGACAGCTCGAAAGTGACAAGATCTTTGCGCGACGGGCGTGCTGCGCGGGCAGAGGACCTGCCTGCCTGAGGCATGGGCGATCAACACGGTAAACGTATCATTCCCGCGTCATAATACGACATTAGATAATATTGGAGCTGGCGAATTTAAATAAACCCTTGGGCCGGCCTTGGGACGCAGTCATCGACCGAGCCTGGCGGGAACATTCGGTGTTTCGGCGCTGGTTCTCAACGGGAGCATAATTAAATGGTTCGTACTATCGCTAAACTTTCTTGCGCTGTTCTTCTTGTTCTGTCCGCTGTGCCGGCCAAAGCTGTCGAAGTGATCACGAACGGCGACTTTCAATCGGGTCTGACGGGATGGACCTCGTACACCACCGCGAACGGAACGATCGCGGCCACTCCGAGCTTGCCAGGCGCTCAGCAGCCGCAGAACGCCTCGGTCGTTTCTTTCAACGTGACGGGCTCCGGCGCTTCGAACGCGTTGTTCCTGAACGCAGGCAAGATCAATCCGATCTATGGCTCCGCTCCCGGGGAAGGTGGTGGCGTCTCGCAGACGTTCACGACGACGGGTGGTCTGGCGACATTCTCGGCCGATATCGCGGCATTTACCCGTGTGAATGGTCTCACGGCGTTCGGATTGATGAGCGTTCTGCTGGATGGCGTCGTGCTGGACAGCTTTGACTTCGTCGGCCCTGGCACGTCGACGACACTGCGCAACACGCTGGACTTCACCACCAACCTTACGGCGGGCCAGCATACCATCCAGCTACAGGCCACGCGTATCTTCGCACCCGGTGGTGGCGTTACCTCGCAGTACTTCGACAACGTATCGCTCGACGTGCTGACGCCCGTTCCGGAACCCTCAACCTGGGCGATGCTGATCCTTGGCTTCGCTGGTGTAGGTTATTTAGCTTATCGCCGTCGCAACGGCGCAACGCTCGCGGCCTGATCAGCGCTTCCGATTGGATTGAAAGCCGCCGCAAGGCGGCTTTTTTGTACCGGGCGGACCGCTGCTGCGCAGCAAAGCAGGGTGATTTTATCGGGTAAGCTTCGAAAATCGCTGACGACTTTTTAATTGTCGCGCGTTGACCGTTACAATATTATCACATATATTTTAACTTTAATTGGTTAATTTGAGAGTTTTGCGGTGGCGGCCGTGGATTCAAAAATCAGTTCCGATTTGAGGCGATTGCGATACGCCCTTGAGGCGGTTTCGGCGGATTTGGATGCCATCGAACAACGGCCGCATCCTTCGCTTCGTTCGGCCGCAGCAAATCTCGAGGCAAATCGGAGCGACGGCCTCGAGACATTCGTCAATCACTTCGTTTTTGCGGTGAAGCGCGGCATCCTGCGGTAGACGAGCGACGGTCCCAAGCATTGAGCCTTCCATCGCCAAGGCGCGCGGCAAAAACCGCGGCACCAAGCAAGCCCATTTGCAAGCCCATTTGTATGGCATTTCACATGTCGGCAGCGGTTCCATTGTTACGTTGTGACCCAACCCAGCGATGGGATTGTGGTTCACTTCAGAACCCCTTGGTCGAGATCACATTTATGCCGGTCGACGTTGCGAAAGCCTATTTCGAGATTCTGCAGCTTCGCAGGGAGGTTCAAAAGGCGGAGCTCGCCTTAAGGATTTCCTCCGCACGTCCGTCAAGCCGTCCGCGCCACACCGGACGCACGAACGCCCCCGGCTCGCAGGCGATCAATCCACAAATGCCTCTTTTAAAACGAGGCGGGAGTTAACCGCCGGCAGTCGCATCATCCGCAGCGTCCCCTGCCCGGCTGGTCCCACCCCGCCCGTCAAAATCGATTCCGGCGTCCGAGCTGATGATCAAAACATTATACCGCCCGCATAAATACGGGCACACGCGCATTTACCATGCACCCAAATCTCTCCCGATTTCCACGGCAATCTCCGAAAAATCCATTTAAATCAATTGTCTAATTTAGGCTTGCGGGCTAAATTATCGGCGATTTCTAACCGTGCCGTCCGGGCAGGGACGATGGGACGGGAATTCGATTGCTATTTCGTGTCGTGGGGACGATGCGGTTATTTTGAAAGCAAGGCATGCATCACCCTCGCAGAGAGCATTTCAGCCACTCGACGCCTGTCCGAACCTTTGTCTTCGTAATTGGCACCCGTCCTGAAGTCATCAAGGTGGCCCCCATTATCCGCCGCCTGCGCGAAGCCGAATGGGCGACCGTCAAGGTCGTGACGTCCGGCCAGCAGAGCGATCTCCTCGACAGCACCCTTGCCGAATTCGACCTCCGCCCGGACCTCTCGATCCCGCATCGAAGCAAGTGTCACACGCCGGCAGTCCTCGCCAGCCTGCTGATTCGCCGCCTGGACAAATATTTCGGGGAGGTTCGGCCGGATTGCGTTCTGGCCCAGGGCGACACGACAACCGCCTATGCGTCGTCGATTGCGGCGTTCTACCGCAAGATCCCCTTCGTGCATGTGGAGGCCGGGCTGCGCACGCCAAGCCTTGACGCGCCGTTCCCCGAGGAATTTCACCGCCGTTCGATCGCCGTATCCACATCCCTTCATTGCGCGCCGACGTCGGCCGCAGCGCAGAATCTGGTGCGAGAGAACATTTCGCGGGAGAAGATCCTCGTTTCAGGAAACACGGTGATCGATTCATTGCTCGAAGTTGCGGCCTCGAAGCCGGCACTGCCCGCCGACTTTCCCAGGCTGCGGACCATCCTCCTCACGGCGCATCGGCGCGAGAATTTTGGCGCGCCGCTGCGGGACGCGTTCACTGCGATCAGGGCATTCGTCGACCTCACCCCCGACGTCGCGGTGTATTTTCCGGTTCATCCCAATCCAAATGCGCGCGAAACCGCAATCGAAATTCTTTCGGGACATCCCCGGATCAAGCTGGTCGATCCGCTGGGCTACCGCGACGTCGTCGCCGCGATACAGAATGCCTGGTGCGTGGTGACCGACAGCGGCGGCCTTCAGGAAGAGGCGCCAGCGCTCGGCAAGCCCGTTCTGGTGCTGCGCGACGTGACCGAACGGCCCGAGGCGGTGGCGTCCGGGGTTGTCGAGTTGATCGGGACTTCCCGCGGGGCGGTGTTCGGTGCCTTGTTCGAGCTGCACAAGAACAGCGCCAAATACGCCCGCATGGCCCGGCCGGTCTTTCCCTATGGCGATGGTCACGCCAGCAAGCGGATCGTCGAGGCTCTCTATCGGCAATTCGTCCTGCCGCCGCAAATGCGCTCCGCCGAAATCATTCAGCTTCACCAAGCATCGTAACTCATGACACAAGCTCCCTCCTTCATCTTTCAATATCTCTATGTCGTCGAGATCATGATGTTGATCGCCGGTGTGATCATCGCGATTTCCAGCATCGACGATCTCGCGGTCGACCTGATGTACTGGAGCAGCAGGTTGATGGGCACGGCGGATAGCAAGTCCAAGGAATTGCCGAGCGTAGAGATTCTCGAGCAACTGCCTGAGCGTCCCATCGCCATCATGGTGCCGTGCTGGAAGGAGCACGACGTCATTTTTTCGATGCTGTCATCGAATTCACGCCTCGTCCGATACGAGCACGCGCACTACTTCGTCGGCGTATACCTGAACGATCCCCTCACCCAGGCCGAGGTGCGCAAGGCGCAGGGGCTGTACAAGAACATCCATATGGTGCTGGTTCCGCACGATGGCCCGACAAGCAAGGCCGACTGCCTGAATCAGACGATCTCCGACATCTTCATGTTCGAGGCCGAGCAGAACATCAAGTTTGCGGGAATCGTGATGCACGATTCCGAGGACCTCATTCATCCGCTGGAGCTGAAGCTCTTCAACAAGCTGGTCGACATCTACGACTTCATTCAGTTGCCGGTCTACTCGTTCTCCCGGCCGATCACTTCAATGATCGCTGGCCTCTATATGGATGAGTTCGCCGAGATGCACACCAAGGACCTCGAGGTCCGGCAGCGGATCAGCGGCGTCATTCCCTGCGCCGGCGTCTCCGCATGCTTCAGCCGGGAGGCGATCCAGCACCTCAATGATCAAAACCACGGCGAGGCTTTCCGCACGTCATCGTTCACGGAAGACTATGACATCGCGTTTCGTGTCTCTGAGCTCGGGTTCAATTCCGCGTTTATCGCCTATCCGGCCAAATATGCGATCGACATCGATATCGACAGCGGCAACCCGGGCATTCTCCACCGCACCCTTCCGGTAGCGACCCGCGAGTTCTTTCCGTCAGGCCTCGAGGCCGCCTATCGCCAGCGCGCGCGCTGGCTGCTCGGCATCGTGTTCCAGGGCTCTCAAGAGCATGGCTGGAAAGGCTCTCTCGGTACCAAGTACTTTCTGGCGCGAGACAGAAAGGGCGTGATCACCAGCCCTGCGGTCATGCTCGCCTATTTTGCGCTCGCCAATCTGACCGTGTTCGAACTCTATCGGGCGGTTTTCGATCCCGAAAAGCAGTTTGTTTATACCCTGCTCAACCAAAACTGGGCGGTCTGGATGTTTTTCGCAAACTTCCTGTTTCTGGTCTGGCGCCTGTTCAACCGAATGACGTTCACAGGCATGATCTACAATTTGCGTCATGCCCTGATGGCCGCACCGAGGCTTGTCGTTGGCAATTTCGTCAACTTCTTCGCAACGTGGCGCGCCGTGCGGATCTACGTCGGCCACCGGATATCCGGCACCGCCCTCGTCTGGGACAAGACGTCCCACTCTTACCCGGTTCACATGGGCGACCTCACCCTGCCGCGAACGGCAGTGGCCGCCGATGGCGCAGGAGGAGCGGAATAGCTAGGCGGCCAGCAGAGGCTGGTCTTCGCGAAGCTGCCCTCGCGATGGGCTTGGACCGAGGATGAGGCGCGCGAACGAACGCGTGCCGAGGAACGCCGCGCAGATCACGATCGCGACGAGTTGCAGACTGGGGTAAAAAATAACCGCGCCGAGAACGAGCCAGCCTGCCGCGATCGCAAGGAAGTCGCCCAGCCTTGAGCTCCTGCTATGGGCGGGATCGAAGCCGCGATCGAGCGCATCCGCGATCGCATTGAAGCCGTCAATCGCATCTCTGCTTGTCGGGCCGGCCAGGTCACGTGAGAACATCAAACACCCCCAGGGAGCCTCTCGCGGGCTCTGGGGGAATTTGGCGGGAGGACTATTGCCCGCCGCTCAAACCGACCGTTACAGTTTTATCCAACTCGCCGTTTTCGAATGCGAGGGTAGGCGCCTCCCCTGACATCAATAATTTCAGGCTAATGAACTCGGTCGAATTTGCCTTGAGCGCCGAGCAAAGCCTTCGCGCTGCCAAGCCGCACGGCGGGCGGCCGGGATCCGCGCCAAGACACGGATGCGGGCAGCGCCGTCTCTCCTTGGGCGGAATTACCCCTTTCTGAAGCGTAACTTGCCTATTGCGCGGGCAGTTTCGGCCAATATTCACTATAGTCATATTGGTCATTGAAGGTTTTGACATGACAAATGCCAACAAGAGACCCTCCTCGCCGCCTCCTGGCGGCACCTGGACTCTCGCGGTCGCCAAGGCCCGGCTCTCGGAGGTGGTTGATCGCGCCCAGGCCGGCCCCCAAACCATCACCCGCAACGGCAAGCCGAGTGCGGTGATCGTTTCGGCCGAGGAATGGGCGCGCAAGACCGCGCGCAAAGGCACCTTGGCCGAGTTCCTGCTCGCATCGCCGCTGCGCGGCGCCGATCTCGAGCTGGAGCGCCAGCGCGACACGCCTCGTGACGTGACGCTGTGAACCTCCTGCTCGATACCAACGTGCTGTCGGAGGTGCAGCGACCGGCGCCCGATCTGAAGGTGATCGGCTGGCTTGATGCCGTCGACGAGGACCGGGTGTTCATCACTGTCGCCTCGATCGCCGAACTTCGGCGCGGCATTGCTTTGATGGACGACGGCCGCCGACGCGCCGCGCTGGCGGGACCCACGCCGATTAGCAGTTGCCCGGCGCATCGCTGAGCGGCCGTGCGTCAGCGGGCCAACTGTCGGTAGATCGATGGAAGCGCCGCCGGCAGTCGACGGATGTTGCCGACGATGGCGTAGCCGCCGCACCCGAACAAGGCAGGAAAGTAGGACTGGGCGCTTGCGTCGACCGTGACGCCGAACACCGCAACGCCCAGCCGTCGCGCCTCCCGCACGGCCTTACGGGTGTCTTCAACCGCAAAGCGGCCTTCATAGTGATCGACGTCGTTGGGCTTCCCGTCGGTCAGCACCAGCAGCAGCTTTTTGCGCTGCGGCTGGCCGGCGAGCTCGGCGGCGGCATGACGCACCGCCGCGCCGATGCGCGTGTAGTAGCCCGGTTTGAGCGCACCGATGCGTCGCTCGACGGCAACGCCCATCGGCTCCTCGAACGACTTGACGGTTTCGACGCGCACCCACGAGCGCCGTCGCGATGTGAAAGTCAGGATGCTGTGATGGTCCCCACAGGCCGACAGCCCGTGGACGAGGACGAGCAGCGCCTCCTTCTCCACGTCGAGAACGCGCTGGCCTTCGACCCACGCATCAGTGGAGAGCGAGACGTCGACCAACAGCGTCGCTGCGAGGTCGTGCCGCTGCGGCCGCATCGCGACGTGGACCCGATCGAGTGATCCGCTACCCGCCCGCAGATCGCATCTCGCGCGGACCAGCGCATCGAGATCGAGATCGAATCCGTCGGCCTGGCCGCGCATCACGTCATGCTGCGGCCGCAGCGCCTCGAAGCGCCGCCGCACATGACGGACGTGCCGCAGGATGTTCGCGTCCGGAGTCCAGCTTTCTCCAAGCTCCGGCGCCGGGCCCGTCAACACCCGGCAATGATCCGGCAAATTGACGCCGGCGCGATAGTCCCACTCCGGATAAAGGCGGCCGCTGCTCAGCCGTGTTGCATCGACGGCTTCCGGCGGCAGGTCGAGATCGAATTTCAGCTTGGTCGCAGGCTTGCCGCGGCGTCGGCTGATTGCGAGTTCGTCGAGATCGTCGGCCGCCTTGCGGGCGTCGTCGTCCTCGTTGTCATCGGAGGGGCGATCGACGTTCACCATCTCCGCCATCGCGAGGATCTTCTCGAAGCGGTTCAGGATGAACGGATCGCGCTTGCCGCCGTCGTCGCGTTCGCGGACGGCCCTGCGCTTGCGCGTGTCCGGCGCGTCCGCCTCATCAACCGGCACGGGCGCATCGTCGTCACCGGCCGGGGCAGCAACGGCCTCGCGTGTCCAGCAATCCCCCCACAGCGGACAAGGCAGCATTGGTCGGTATCCGGGCGGCGCTTCTGCCGGCAAGTCGGCGGCGCCGATCACGGCCGGCCACAGCCGGCCTTCCGGAGGCGCATCGGCGCCGAGCAGGGCCAGCACGATCCGTTCTATTTCCTGTTCAGCCCGCGGCAGCGGTCTGCGCGGGCGCGCTTGCGCCGTGGCCGCAGCGAGCCGCTCATAGGGACGGATCAGGCCAGGGAATAGCGCGTGGAGTTTTCCGACCGTCTCGCGGGCGCGCCGCAAGGTCAGGAGATCGCGCCGCAGCGGATCGATCTCGTCCGTCGTTGCAGCCGGCGTTGTGGCGAACCACGCGGCCAGCCAGCGGTAGAGCAAGGCGTTGAGCTCGCGATCCGGAAACAGGGCGATCCGGTCCGGCAGGAAGACGGTTGCCCCGTCGCGACCGGGATGATCGATGCTCTCGTCGCCAAGCCCGATGCGCTGCCGCCAGCCGAGCCGATGGCCGGACTTTCGCGATTTGGCGCCAGCGATCTGCACGCCCGCCTCCCCGCCCAGCGCGCGGAACATGATCGCGATCTGTCCTTGCACGTCCGCAAGTGTCGCGGCGTCGCTGGGATAAGCGGGATAGCTCGCCGTGGCGCCGACCAATCGATGCCAGGCGCGGCCAACCGTTTCCTCAAGTTCGAGGAAGTCAAGCATGCCTCATCCGATCACGGCGCGGGCCACGTCGAGCAGCGCGGCCTTGACGTCGGCATCGTCGGTGAGCGGCTCGATCATGCCGGCAAGCACGGCATCCAGAAGCGGAATGCCGGCTGAAATCAGCGTCGCGCAGTAGACAATCAGGCGCGTCGATACCCCTTCCTCAAGGTCCTGTCCCTTGAGCGCACGCAGCCGGCCTGCAAGCGCCACCAGCGGTCGCACGCGGTCGGAGGCAAGTCCGCTCTCGGCGGCGACGACCTTGATCTCCTGCTCGGCCGGAAGGAAGCCGAATTCGATCGCGACGAAGCGCTGGCGCGTCGATGGTTTCAAGGCCTTCAGGAGACTTTGATAACCGGGGTTGTAGGACACGACCAGCATGAAGCCCGGCGGCGCGACCAACTCCTCGCCCGTGCGCTCGAGCGGCAGGATGCGACGATCGTCCGTCAACGGGTGCAGCACGACGGTGACGTCCTTGCGCGCTTCCACGACTTCATCGAGATAGCAGATGCCTCCTTCCCGCACGGCGCGGGTCAGCGGACCGTCGGCCCAAACCGTGTCTCCGCCCTTGAGCAGATAGCGTCCGGTGAGATCGGCCGCCGTGAGATCGTCGTGACAGGCGACCGTGTGCAGCGGCAAGGCGAGCCGCGCCGCCATGTGGGCGACGAAGCGGGTCTTGCCGCAGCCGGTCGGACCTTTCAGCAGAACCGGCAGGCGACGCTGCCAGGCTTGTTCGAACAGCGTGCACTCGTTGCCGCTCGGGACGTAAGCCGGAAGCTCGGGTGCCGCTGCGACGGCGTGAAGTGCGACCTTCATTTCGATTCTCCAGTATTGAAGCGGCGGCCGGCCACGTCGATGACCGGCCGCCTGACGCCTATTCCGCTGGCTGCAGCGCGCCGGGGGCGACCGCCTGCCGTTCGCGGCCCGGCACCAGAACCGCCCACACGAACATCAGGGCCGAGACCAGAACGCAGATGCCGGAACCGAGCCGGACCCAGTAGAACATCGCAAGCTGGTCCTGCACTTCCATGAAGTTCTGGCCGAGCACGCGCTGCAGATGAACCTGCACCACGCCCGCGAAGGTCAGCGCGAAGGTCATCGTCATCATGGCGGTGCACATGATCCAGAAGCTCGCCATGCTGAGCCACTGATTGTACGGCGCCCGCTGGCGCAGTTGCGGGATCGCGTAGGCCATGACAGCGAGATTCAGCATCACGTAAGCGCCAAAGAACGCGAGATGTCCGTGCGCCGCCGTCACCTGGGTGCCGTGCGTGTAGTAGTTCACCGAGGACAGGGTGTGCAGGAAGCCCCACACGCCGGCGCCGAGGAATGCCATCACGGAACAGCCGACCGACCAGAGCAGCGCGGCCCGGTTCGGATGTTTGCGGCCTGCCTTCCAGGTCATCTGCACGGTGAAGATCACCATGGTGAAGAACGGCGCGACCTCAAGCGTGGAGAACAGCGAACCAATCCACTGCCAGTAGCCGGGCGCGCCGATCCAGTAGAAGTGATGGCCGGTGCCCAGGATGCCGGAGAAAAGCGCGAGACCAATGATGACGTAGAGCCACTTCTCGACCACCTCGCGATCGATACCGTTGAGCTTGATCATCAGGAAGGCCAGCACGGAGGCCATGATCAGTTCCCAGACGCCTTCGACCCACAGGTGCACAACGTACCACCAGTACATCTTGTCGACGGCCAAGTTTGCCGGGTTATAGAACGCAAACAGGAAGAAGATCGCGACACCCCACAGGCCGAACAGCAGGATGTTGGTGACCGTGGTCTTCCTTCCCTTCAAGGCCGTCATCGTCACGTTGAACAGGAACATGAGACAGACGACGACGATGCCGACCTTGATCACGAACGGCTGCTCGAGGAATTCGCGGCCCTCGTGGTAATGGAAAAGATAGCCAACGACGGCGATGCCGGCCGCGCCGAAGAACAGCCAGAACTGGATTTTTGCCAGTAGCGGGCTGAACAGTTCGGTCTCGGTTTCCTCCGGCAGAAGATAGTAGGTCGCGCCCATGAAACCGATCAGCGACCACACGATCAATGCGTTGGTGTGTATCATCCTGACGATGTTGAACGGCACGAGAACGGACAGGGTGTTGGGGAGGACGTAGATGGTTCCGGCCAAAACGCCGAAGAGCACCTGCGCGAGGAAGAGCGTCAGCGCGCCATAAAAATACAGCATCGCGACTTTCTGGGTTTCATATCTCATCGTGAGGTTCCTAAAACGGGCTGTCGGGGTGGGATGCTCAGCCGGCCTTGTTCGGCGGCCAGTTCTGCGTCTTGATGCTGTTGGTCCATTGCAGGAAATCGGCGAGGTCGTTGAGTTCCTGGTCGGTGAGGTTGAACTGCGGCATCTGCCGGCGGCCCGGCGCGCCCGACGGCTGCGCCTGCATCCATGACTTCAGGATTTCCTTGGCGGTGGCGGGATCCTCTTTGCCGCCCCAGCGATCCCAGACGTTGCCGACCTCGGGCGCGAAATACGCGCCCTCACCCAGCAAGGTATGGCAGTTGATGCAGGAGTGCTTCTCCCAGACGTGCTTGCCGCGCGCCACCGAACTGGTCAGCGTCGTCGCGTCCGTCGATGTGGTCACCATGTAGTAGTGGCTGTGCGCCGTCAGCCCGAGGAAGATGGCGAAGAAAAAAGCCGATCCGCCGTAGAAGACGTTGCGGGCCGCCGATTTAGTAAGGCGTTCAGCCATTACGGATCCTTTCCGGTTCGTGTGCTGTAGTTGCGGTCGCGCCAATCTATTTGCCTGCGTCCGGCGCTCTTTGCGCCGGATCAAGGATCTCGACGATCCCGGCGCGTTCTCCAGGATTTTGTGGTCAGGACAGCAGGACCGAGACGGCGGACACGGCCCAGGCGAAGCCCGCGATGAGCATCAGCCAGGTGGTCACGAGCCCACGCCAGAGCGCCGGCGCGGACCGCAGATCGAGATAATCGAGCAGGATTCTGCGCCCCTTGATTGCCGCAAGGGCGAGAACGGCGCCATCGACCAGTACCGGATCCCGGGCCGCGCCGGCGAGCGCCATGGTCGCGGACGCGAGCGCAATCAGCGCAACCAGCGTGAGATCCAGGCGGTCCGGCGAGTATCGCATGCTTCAGCGCACCAGGTAGATGATCGGAAACATCACGATCCAGACCAGGTCGACCATGTGCCAGAACACCGTTCCGGTCTCTACATGGACGGGATCGGCGCCGCGGCAGACGACCGCGAGAATGACTATACCGAGGCAGACGTGCAGCAGGTGAAAGCCTGTCAGGAGGAAATACAGCGTGAAGAACACGCTCGTCTCGAGGCCGATGCCGCCGGCGATTTCGTGCGCATACTCGACAAGTTTGATCGTCACGAAGGCGCCGCCGAGAGCCATGGCGAGAGCAAGCCAAAGTCGCGCGCGACGACCATCATCAGCGCGTGCCGCTGCTGCGCCCTTCGCGGCGGCCCAGCCGCTGGCCACCAGGACGATCGTATTGTATCCGGCAAGCACCAGGTCGAGCGCGGTCTGTCCCGATGCGAACACGGCGGGCGTGACAGCGCGGGCGACAATGAATGCGCCAAGGAAAAGACCGAAGGCCACGAGTTCGCTGAAGACGAGCACCCACATCATCGGGTCGCCCGGGAGCCCTTCGAAGACCCCCCACCCCGACTCCTCGCCTTCGCAATCCGCAATAGACATCCGATCTCCCGGTCGATGCCTATCATCCCCGACAGAAAGCGGTCTTTGTCGCCGAGCAAACACGGAGGCGGTCAGGCCTATCGCGCCGTTCCTTGCTGGAGCGCAATGTCGGTAGCCTTCGTGAGCGTTAGATAAGACGACCTTTGAAGTAACGAGGACGGAAAGCCATGAGCGACGCACAACTGGGCCTGCTTACCGCCACACCCATCATCATCGCTTTCGCTGGTACCCTGAGGGCGATGGGCGTCCTCTCCACCGTGGCTACCGTGTCCGCGATCGGACTATCGATCGCCATTGCCGTGGTGCTGTTCACGACGCAGTAGGGCGATCGGACAAATCCGTATTCCGCAGTATCCGCCGCCGCGCGTGTCATTCGATGAGTATCGGGGCGGCGATGTCGACACGGTCGTCCTTCGCCAGGTCGATGCCGAGCGACAGCGACCACTTCCCGCTCGCCGCGGCCGTCAGGCGGACGCGCCAGCTATCGGCTCCCATGCGCTCGGCCGTCGCGCTGACGGAAGCAATCCCCTTGTCGGGATTGGACAGGGTCACGGAAAGCGCATCGGCCACGAGAGGCTTCTCGTCCCCGTCCTCGAGCTGCACCAGAACTTCGACCGGGCCGCTGCGGCCCGGCGACACCGTGATGTTGGCCATCGCGCGCGTTCCGCAGATGTGGGTGGCCGAAACGTCGCCATGCGCGAAGCTCCGCAGCAGTTCCGGCGCATCGGTGAAGTAGAAGATCAGCGTGCCGCCGGTAGCCAGCGAGATCAAGATCCAGGCGGCATGCTTCGCGACGATCTGCATCGCCCGCTCGGCGTCAAGCGGCGCGCCAAAATTCTTCGAGCGCTGGCGCCTGTCGCCCTCAATCAATCCTTCGACGAGCAGAAACAGGTCGGTCCAGACTGTCTGCGGGCAAGCGAAGCCGCACCACAGCCGTCCCGCCAGCGCGTTGGTGAGAATCAGGCTGGTCGAGGCCAGAACGAGAAGCCCCGTGACCAGATAGAGGTCCTGCGGCCAGATCTCGATGAAGAAAGCGTAGAGCCGTCCATGGGCGAAATCGAGCAACACAGCCTGGTCCGGCGCGTTGGGGCCGCGATCCCAGCGAAGGAACGGCGTGACATAGTAGATCGAGAGCGTCAGCAGCAGGACGATCCACTTGATCCGCCGGATCCGCCCGTTGACGGCCTGAGGCATGACCGGCTGACCCGATGCCGCAGCGGCCTTGGCGCGCGTCTTCGCGTGGTTGATCTCGATGGTAAGCGCCACTTCGCCGTCCTCGACTCTAGTTAACCGCGGCAAAGCCAAGCGAGGCCCGGATGACCGGCTCGATGCGAGACGGTGTCCATGGCGGATCGAACGTCATCACGATGTCGACGGAACCTATGCCCGGCACCTGGGCGGCAGCATTCGCGACGCCTTCGTTCAGGAAACGGATGGCGGGGCACCCCGGGGTGGTCGCGGTCATCGTGATGCGAACGGCGTCGTCGACGACCGAGATGTCGTAGACGAAGCCGAGATCGACGATGTTGTGACCCAGCTCGGGATCGATCACGACGCGGAGGGCGTCGCGGATGCGGTCGACGAGTTTGTCCGTCATGACGGAGCCCTGACGGTCAGTTCGTAAGTGGCGCCGTCCGGCGAGAACCCGCCAAGCCAGCGATACCCACGCTTCTCGAGTTGCGGGAACAGAAAGACGGGCTCGCGCCGCAGCAGCGCCGAAAGCGTTTCGCCCGGCCCCAGTTTCTCGGCGGCTGCGAGGATCCGGACCATCGGCTCCGGCGGATCGAGGTCGCGATTGTCGAGCCTGACGGCCGGCTCGGGCCAAGCGTCGAAAACCGGGGCGCCGGAGGGAGACGCGGTCTGTTTCGTCGCCGCGGGCGTGAACAGCACTTCCCACTCGCCGGCATCGAGCGCCTGCGCGGAATGCGCAAATCCTCTATCGGCCATGACGGCGAACAACGGAACGGGTTTGAACGTCGCGTAGAGGCGGAGCCCCTGCCCCGGTTCGAGGCGTTCGAGCGCAGACATGATGACAGAGAACGGCTCACCGCCTGCGCGCAGGATCGGACGGACGTCGACATCGATGTATTCGGTCATGCTTGCTCCTTCCGTTTCATCCTCAGCTCTCATCTTTAGTTTCTGGCAAACAGCAGATGCGGCGCGCACGCGCCGTCCGGAAGGCGCAGCCGGCTCGCGACGTCCGCAAGCCGTCGCGCCCGGATCACTTCACGGACGATGCCGGCGATTGCGACGATCATCATCGCCGCGGCCACCCGGAACGCCGACGGTTGGCCGGCCAGCAGCATCAGTGTGCCGAACCAGACGGCCACGTAATACATCACGAACCATTTCGACGCCCTCGCCTCCGAAACAAGGTCCTGAACGCGCGGGGTCGGGGCCCGTCCCATCACGGGACCGTAGGTCTCGAGCCAGGTCAGGAACGCCACGATCTTGTAGAGCTTGGCGAGTACGAGGCCCGACAGCCAGCCGAATATGGCGAGAAAGGCAAACGCGCCGAGTTGCGCGGCGAAAGCTCCGGTCAAGATGAGCCCCACACCCAGGAGGGCCACCCCCGCGAGACTGGCGAAGGATAGCACCGCCATCCGCGTGTTGAGCTCAAGCTGCCGCCGCTTGCGGCCACTGAAGATTCCGATCACGTCGCGTCCATACAGAGCGATCGTCGCCAGGCCAAGGGCGCCGACCATCGACAACACGACGTTCAATCCGGAAACGAGCCAGATCGCGAGAATTCCGCCAATCACCGCGACGGCGATGGCAAGCGCGCCGGCCGCCAATGTCATATTGCTCTTCCGATCGTCGACATCGCGCGAGAGCATGAACATGGATAGCAGCCGGTAACTCACACCCATGGCCGTCAACGTGAGCCAGCCGCCAAGACCCGCGATCGCGTGCAGCGGGACCCCGGTTGCCAAAATCGATTGCCCGATGGATCCCGCCCACCCCGCATGCGCAAACGCAAAGATCGTGCCGAAGGTTGCGGTGGCACAGAGCGAGGCCAGCCCTGCCAGCACGAAGCGTGCGGGACCGGTCGGCCGCAGCCACGCCGTCAGCCCGAGATCGACGACGATCAGGCCGAACCCGCGCGATGAGCAGGACCGCACCGAGCGGAAGCAGCCAGAGCCAGGCCGGAAGCCGGCCGCCCAATCCCAGGAAACCCGCGAGCAGCGAGATGAGACCGGCGGTCAACAGGCCAAGCGCCGGCAAAGCCCACTTCTCCGAAAACAGCGGCTTTGCCACGAGGACAGGCACGAACTGGAACAGCGCGCCGCACATCGCCACACTGAGCCAGCCGATGCAGACCACGTGCACCAGGACGAGGGTATCGGGCGATGCGAGATGCGCCGCCGGATAGCCGACGCCTGCGACCATCAGCGCCAGCGCGACGAGCAACCACGCGAGCGCCATCGCGAAGTAGCTCATCGTCCATCGTGATATGCTGGCGCCGATCATCGTGCCCCTTCAGAACTTGCGTGTGCTGCACAGGAGCGGGGCGTAAGCGAGCGCGAAGCCCAGAAACGCCGCTGCCCACGCGACGCCCGCGATCATCAGCAGCGGGATCGAATGGGCCGGCTCAAGCGCCGCGCATACCCGGGCCAGCGCCGCGACGACGATCGAAGCGTAGACGAACTGGGTGGCAACGGTCGCCGAAAGCGCCTGCCCCGTGTGGCCGAGCGAAGCGCGGGTCATCACGGCGATCGTCATCGAACCGATCGCGCCACCGGTCCAGGCGTGGATCCCGGCGCTGGCGGCGACAATATCCACTGCCGATAGCGCCGCCAGAACGAACCCGGCCGGCACGAATGCGTAGGCGATATGGAGGATCAGCACGAGGCGGTCCGACACGGTTCGATGGCCGGCCCAGCGCGCCAGGCGCACGACGTGGAGCAAACCGGCGACGCCGAGCGCGGCTGCGACGAAACGGCCCGAAGGCGCCACCACCCACGCGATCATGGCGCAGACGCCCGCGACCATCGCGATCGCATCGAAGCGGCTGAAAGGGACCGGCAGCCGTCCCGGTTCGCGCCGCGCCAGCCAGTTGCGCGTGAAACTTGGAACGATCCGTCCCCCGATCACGCAGACCAGCGTGACCACGAGGGCGACGCCGGCTCGCGTGGAATATTCCGCCAGACCATTGAAATGCGCCTCGACATGAAACGCGACGTTGGCAGCGGCCAGCAGCGAGATGATGCCGACCACCTTCAGATTGTTCCACTTGCGTCCAGCTACGATCTCGCGGGCGGCCGCAGCAGCAAGTAACAGCAGAAAGGCAACGTCGATCACCAGTGCGATTTCCCAGCCGATGAAACCGGAAAATGTCACGGCCAACCTGCCGGCAAGCCAGGCGCCGAACAGGATCGCGAGCGGAACGCCCTGAATCGGGAGGCGGCCCGTCCAGTTCGGCACCGCCGTCAGAAGAAAGCCGGCGATCACGGCGCTCACATAGCCGAACAGCATCTCATGGACATGCCAGTCCCGCGGCGCGAATGTAGTCGGCAGCGAGACGTCGCCAGCGAACACTACGAGCCATAGCGGAACCATGGCCCCGGCATAGATCGCGCCAAACAGAAAGAACGGCCGGAAGCCGTAGGAGAACAGCGCCGGCCCCTGATAGGCTCTTAATTTCTGCATCGTCGCCATGGACGCTCCTTGCTTATTCACGGTGATGCTACGCCGTTCCGATCGAAGCTCTTTGTCGGAGCACAAATTGCAGCATCGTTCCCTTAGGTGTTTGATCTCCGACAAAGATCGTGCCGCCTTCGACCTGCATTGTCGGTTCCGCCGTCAACGGAGAACACGATGCGGATTTTCGAGAGATTACGAGGACGAAGCCGAAGCGAGAGCGCCATCGAACGCAGGATTTTCGAGGCTGTTACCGACGATCTCTTGCGGAAACTTGAGGACGAAACCTCGATTCCGATTCTCGCCGGGAGCCAGGCTGCCTGCTGTTCCTGCTGCTCGGCCGAAGAAAAAGCGCCTCAGTAGCCGGCCTTGCGCTGGATCAATATGCCCTTCGCTTTTGGCGACAGAATAATCGCCAATGTACAGCGCTCTCCCCCCACGATGGCTGGCTTTTGATCGCGCTTGCTCCTGACGTCCGCGCGGCGGGGATTGAGGCGCTGCGTTTCCCGTGCCGACGCAAGTCCAGCGTCTGGTACAATATCTGGATGGACGAGGCACTGCTCATCCATCCAACGCACTGGAGAAGCTGGCGCCAAGATCGCTATCTGGATGCAGTCTTGCTGGCCTCGAACTGGTCGAAGAGCTTCGCAAAGACCTGCTTTGCCTTTCCGACCTGCGGAATGGCCTTGGCCTGGTCGACGTTGCCGGGCTTTCCGACCGCGATCAACGCAACCATCCCCATGCCGTAGTGAGGCAGACACTTTATGCCGTAGACGCCCTCCTGCTCGAACTTGACGGCGATATCCTCGTTGTTCTTGCCGACGAATGGCGCTGCGCCCTCGGGGAGCATGCCCTTGATGGACTCTGCGTTGTGGCCCTTGTCCGTGGACAGGAACTTGACGGTATCGCCGGGTGCGATCTTCACGAAGGCTGGCTCGAACACCATCACTGCGCCATCGGTTCCCTTGTTGAGGAGCTTGATTTCGACCTCCGCGGCCCGTGCGGCCCCGGCCAGGACTAGAGCCGCCCCGGCGGCCAGCATCGCAATCTTTCTCATTTCCCGTTTCTTTCCCGTTTCCTGGAACTGTGCGCCCGGGATCTCCCGGGGCTCCCGGGCAACAGATATCGCCGCTTGATCCTGCCGATGTTGCGCCAGCGCAATCTCCGGGCGGAATCCTGGGCTAAGAACTTGGCAAGCCCGTTGAGGCTTGCTTCGGCCGCGGATACTCTCTGCGGCGCGTTGGAACGAGGATATCGATGGCCTCAGTCGACCGCTCACTGGTCGCGAACCTGCCGATGTTTGCCGGGCTTGCGCCCGACGAACAGGACCAACTGTTGCGGGAAGCGCGCTCGATTCGATATCCGAAAGGCAGCGCCGTCTTCGAGCAGGGCGCGCAAGCCGATCACTTTTATCTCCTGCTTCACGGGCATCTTCGCGTCGAAAAGGTCACGCCGCAGGGGCAGCAGTCCGTTGTGCGCTATGTCTCGGCCGGCGAGTTGTTCGGCGTCGCGCAGGCCATGAACCTGACGCACTATCCGGCGACTGCCGTCGCCGCCGTGGACAGCATCGCGCTCGCCTGGCCCTCGTCGTCCTGGAATCGCCTGATCGCCAAATATCCGAGCCTCGCCTCAAGCGCGTTGCAGACCGTCGGCAGCCGGCTGCAGGATACGCAGGCCCGCGTCCTGGAGATGTCGAATGAGCAGGTCGAACAGCGCGTCGCGCACGCGCTGCTTCGTCTGGCCAAGCAGGCCGGAAGGAAGGTCGATGCCGGCATCGAGATCGACTTTCCCATCAGCCGGCAGGACGTCGCCGAGATGACAGGGACAACGTTGCACACTGTCAGCCGGATTCTCAGCGTGTGGGAGCAGCAGGGACTGGTCGAAGGCGGCAGGCAGCGAATCGTCCTGCGCGATGCGCACAGGCTACATGGCCTCGCCGAAGGTGCAGAAGCCGCTCAGGGGCGCAAGCCCGGGCCTTAGGCTGCGGCACCGTGTCAAGCATCAGATCCGCGGTGAGCCCTGCATCTTTTTTCATGCAACTACCGTAAAACGGTGGTTACCAGTCCTCATTGCTCCCGCGCAAATTTCCGGACAGTCCCCTCCGTCGATCGATAAAGCGTCATTCCTTGTTCCAGCGCAAAGAGTCTCGCAGCCACATCGCGCATTCTGCATCCATCGAATTAGTACACACGAAGCGATGGAGAGCATCATGCTGACGAGAAGGACTGCTTTAATGGGCACCGCAATCGCGGCCCTGATGATGGCCGCGCCGGTCACGGTGAAAGCGGCGGACGACCTCAAGCTGCCGCGCCAGAAAATCGAACTGGTTGCCCCGCCCTTCGTGCACGCCCACGAACAGGCGACCAAGGCGGGACCGAAGATCGTCGAATTCAAGCTGACGATCCGGGAGAAGGAAGTCGTCATCGACGATGCCGGCACGAAATTCCATGCGATGACGTTCGACGGATCGATGCCGGGCCCGATGATGGTGGTCCACGAGGGCGACTACATGGAGCTCACGCTGGTCAACCCCGCGACCAATGCGATGCCGCACAACATCGATCTGCATTCGGCGACGGGGGCTCTCGGCGGAGGCGCGCTGACCAAGGTCAATCCCGGCGAGCAGGCGACCTTGCGCTGGAAGGCGACGCGCCCCGGCGTCTTCGTCTATCACTGCGCCCCGGAAGGCATGATCCCCTGGCACGTCGTCTCCGGCATGCACGGCACGGTGATGGTATTGCCGCGTGATGGCCTGAAGGACGCCGAGGGCAAGGCGCTGCGCTACGACAAGATCTTCTATATCGGCGAGAACGACCTCTATGTGCCGAAGGACGAGAACGGCAAGTACAAGACCTACGAGACGATCGGTGAGTCCTATGCCGACACGACCGAGGTCATGCGCAAGCTGATCCCGACGCATGTGGTGTTCAACGGCCGGGTCGGATCGCTCACCGGCAAAAACGCCATGACCTCGAAGGTCGGCGAGACCGTCATGCTCGTGCATTCGCAGGCCAACCGCGACACCCGGCCCCATTTGATCGGCGGGCATGGCGACTACGTCTGGGAGGCCGGCAAGTTCAACAATCCGCCGCAGAAGGATCTCGAGACCTGGTTCGTTCGCGGCGGCTCGGCCGGCGCGGCCCTCTACACTTTCCGCGAACCGGGCATCTACGCCTACGTCAACCACAACCTGATCGAGGCGGTCGAACTCGGCGCCAGCGCCCATATCAAGGTGGAGGGCAAGTGGAACGAGGACCTCATGAAGCAGGTGTCCCCTCCCGGCCCGATCCCGCCTGACAAGGTCGGCGCCGCCGAACCGGTGGCCGTTACCCGCTAGTGGAGCCGAAATGACGGCCCGCGGTTCCGCCCGCGGGCCGTCGCACGAAGAAGAGGAGCCGACGTGCTCATCCTGATGAAAATAAAGACGGCGATGCTCGCAGGCGCGCTGGCCGCGCCTATGCTGGCAACCGCGTTCGCGCCGACACCACCCCATGACCAGGACGGAGCGCTGCGCCTGACGCCGACTTCCTTCAGCTACCGGGCTGCCGGCGATTTCTCGCGAAACGGCCGTCCGGTTGAAGGACCGCTGCGCGCGCTTCGCCTTCCCACGGACCTCATCGTCACGAAGCGGCAGGTCACTGTCGCCGAGTACATGCGCTGTGTCGGGGAAGCGGCCTGCCCGAGTATCGCCCTTCCCGCCGGCGCGCACGACGTACCCGTCGTCGGTGTGAGTTGGCACGATGCCTCGGCCTACGCCGCGTGGGTGTCGCGCAAAACCGGTGTCACCCATCGGCTGCCGACCGACGAGGAGTGGACATTCGCAGCCGCCGAGAAGGCGCGCGACGAAGCGATGCCGCTCGTCGACCCCTCCGATCCGGCTCAGGCCTGGATCGCCCGCTACGAAGCTGAATCCGCCCGCTCCCGGCCGGCCGCAACGGCCGCTCAGCCGGGAGGCACGTTCGGCACCAACAGCAACGGGCTGGACGACCTGGCCGGCAATATCTGGGAGTGGACGGATAGCTGCTTCGTTCGCGTTTCGCTCGACGGCGGACGCGAGCGGATCACCAACACGAATTGCGGCGTCCGCGTCGTGGAAGGAGCCCATCGTTCCTACATGACCGACTTCATCCGCGATCCCAGGTCCGGCGGCTGCGCTGCGGGCGTCCCGCCGGCCAATCTCGGCTTCAGGCTCGTCGCCGAACCTTCCCGGCCGGTCGCCGCAACGCTCGTCCGGAGCGTCGCGAAGCTGCTGCGGCGAACATAGCCGCCCGGCGATTGGCGGCGGGTTGAGCCAGCGCAAAGTCCTTCCGCCGCGAGTCCGGTAATTGATCCGGAAGTGGAGGAGAGAAGCAGATGCGATCGGACTTGGCCAAATCCTACGGGCAGGACCGGCTGCCGCGCTACACCAGCTATCCGACGGCCCCGCATTTTTCGCCGGCGATTGGCGAGAAGGATTATCGGCGCTGGCTGAAGTCGATGCCGGTCCGAGAGCCGGCCTCGATCTATCTGCATGTGCCGTTCTGCCGATCCATGTGCTGGTACTGCGGATGCCATACCTCGGTCACGAAACGCGACGATCCGATCGCGACCTATGCAGCAGGCCTGCGTAGCGAAGCGCAGCTTGTTGCCGATGCGATCGGCCGGAGGATGCCGATCTCTCATGTTCACTTCGGCGGCGGTACGCCAACGATCATGTCGCCCGAGACGTTCGTGGACCTCGTCGGCGCGCTACGCTATTCGTTCTTTGTCCTCCCTGATGCCGAAATCGCCGTCGAGATCGACCCGCGCACGCTGACGGAGCCGATGACCGAGGCGCTCGGCTACTGCGGCGTCAACCGCGCGAGTTTGGGCGTCCAGAGCTTCGACCCCGCCGTGCAGCGCGCCATCAACCGGCTGCAGAGCTTCGAGCAGACCGCAGATTCCGTCGAGCGTCTGCGCCGGATGGGCGTCGGCCGGATCAATTTCGACCTGCTCTACGGGCTCCCGCTGCAAACGGTGGACTCGTGTCTCGACACCGTAGCCAAATGCGTCGAGCTCCGGCCGGACCGCTTTTCGGTGTTCGGCTACGCCCATGTTCCGTCGTTCAAGAAGCATCAGCGCAAGATCGCCGAAGCCTCCTTGCCCGACAGCATCGAGCGGCACCTGCAGTCCGAAACCATCGCTGAAGCCCTGCAGGATGCCGCCTACGTCCGCATCGGCCTCGATCATTTCGCCCTTCCGGGCGACAGTCTGGCCGTCGCAAGACAGCACGGCAGGCTGAGGCGCAACTTCCAGGGCTACACCGACGATTCCGCCGACACGCTGATCGGTCTCGGCGCCAGCGCCATCGGCCGGATGCCTCAAGGTTTCGTGCAGAACGCCGTTCCGACCCGCGACTATCTCGCGCGCGTCGCCGAGAACCGGCTCGCCACCGCCAAGGGATATACGTTCACCGACGAGGACCGCTTCCGCGCCGACATCATCGAGCGGATCATGTGCGATTTTGCCGTCGATCTGCCCCGGGTATCCCGGCTGCACGGCCGCGACCTTCGATCCGCGATCGTCGATCGGCCGCGGATCGAGAGCCTCATTGCCGACGGCGCCGTGACGATCACCGACAACCGGCTTTCGATCAGCGACGGCGCGGAATTCCTGGTGCGGAGCGTAGCATCAGCGTTCGACGCCCACCTTGCGCATTCCGCCGCAACGCACAGCCGCGCGGTGTGAACCGCGACAAGAGACTACTTTGCCGCGAGGGATGGAGCTTCACACGCTTCCAAATATCCATTGCGGGTCTGCGGGAGTTTTGTCTCTAGAATCCTCGACGCCACCAATGTCCTCAGCACCTGCGCCGTGCCGCCGGCAATGGTGAACATGCGGGCATCCCGAACCATGCGTTCGAGCGGATAATCCCGTGAGCAGCCCCTGGCGCCGAACAGTTGGAGCGCCTGGTTCGTGACCGTGTTGGCCGTCTCGGAAGCGATGATCTTCGCCTGCGCCGCGAGAAGAGGGTCCGGAAAAGGATCGGCGCTAAGCGCTGCCTGATGAAGCGACAGCCTCGCCGCATTGAGCGCCACCGCCATGTCGGCCAGCATCCACTGCAGGCCCTGAAATTCGGCGATCGGGCGTCCGAACTGCTTGCGCTCCTTCATAAAGGTCATGGCCTTCTCAAATGCACCCTGCGCGAGCCCGAGCGCGACCGTTCCGGCGCCGACCCGCTGGCTGTTATAGGCGTCGATCAGGTCGGCAAAGCCGCGCCGAAGCCCGCGCGGCGGCAGCACCAGCATATCCTCAGGGATTTCCAGATCTTCGAAGATGATCTCCGTTTCGGGAATGCCGCGCAGGCCCATGGCGGGTTCGCGTTTTCCGATGATCAGACCGGGCGTCCCCCTGAGTGCGAGGAAGCCGCCGATCCCCTGCTCTTCACCTCGCTCGTCGAATACCCGGGCGAAGATCAGATGGAGTTTTGAGACCCCGCCGCCCGTGATCCAGTGCTTCTTGCCTCGGATGACATATGTCTTGCCGTGCTTGTCTGCGCGCGTCGTCATCTCGGTCGCCGCCGATCCGGCTTCCGGTTCGGTGATGCAGATCGCGGGTTTGTCGCCCGAAAGAACGGGTCCGCTCCCAGCCGCTTCTGCTTTTCGGTGCCATACTGCATGACCGCGGAGATGGCGCCCATGTTGGCCTCGACCGTAATGCGCCCCGTCGCCCCGCAGACCCGCGCCATTTCCTCGATGATCAGGGCGGCCTCGAAGTAACTTCCTCCGCGACCGCCGTAGGCTGTCGGAATCGTATAGCCCATGAAGCCCGCGGCTTTCAGCGCAGCCACGTTGTCGAAAGGGTAGGCTTCGGTCCGATCGATCTCCGCCGCCTTCGGCGCGAATTCGGTTTCGGCCAATTCACGTGCAGCGCTGCGGAGCTTCATTTGCTCGGGCGACAGTTTCATATCCATTGCAATCATCCTCCGGAAGCGGCGCGGTCTTTTCGATCATTCGGCTCCGAAGCGCTACAAAACGCAACCGATTAATTTATGCTCCCGACTTCAAATCATGGGCAGCGCCCTGGAGACCTTCGAGATGTCCAATTCGAGAACCCCGCTTGTCGATCGCTTCGGTTCCGACGCTGCGGATGTGGAATTCGACGGCGACGCCGCATCCCTCCTCGGTCAGTTGGCGGCTCGCGGCTCGGTACGAAAATTCCGGTCCGATCCCATTCCGTACCTGACGTTGCGGCGGCTATGTGCGCTAGCGCTATGCGCTCCGACCAAAAGCGATCTCCAGCAGCGCGACATCATCATCATCGACGCGCCGTCCCTGAAATCCGAGATCGGAGCGCTGCTGGCAGATGGACCGCTGGGCCAGAAATGGCTTGCAAACGTCCCTAACCTTCTCATCTTCTGCGGCAACAATCGAAGGCAGCGTCGAATCCACCGATTGCGCGACAGGCCTTTCGCCAACGATCATCTCGATGCCTTCTTCAATGCCGCGGTCGATGCGGCGATAGCCTTGTCCGCGTTCGTGATCGCGGCGGAGGCGGAAGGCTTAGGCGTCTGTCCGGTCAGCGCGGTCCGCATTCACTCGGACGCGCTGTCGCGGCTCCTGAAACTTCCCGACCATGTTTTCCCGGTAGCCGGCCTCGCCGCAGGATACCCCGCAGAGCCGCCGCAGCTCAGCATGCGGCTTCCACTGTCGGTGACCGTGCATCACAACACATTTCTGGAAGACGGGCTCGATGATGCCATCGAGGCATATGATCGGCGCCGCGAGGCAGCCCAGCCTTATGCGGCTCAACGCTATGTCAGGGAATTCGGCGCAGCCGAAACCTATGGCTGGTCGGAGGATAAGGCGCGGCAATACGCCCACCCCGAGCGCGCGGACTTCGGCGCCTATGTGAGGCGCATCGGCTTCAGGCTGGACTGATCGGTTCGAACGATCCCGCGCGGCGCATTAGTTGAACAGATGAATCAGGCCGATGCTGATCGCAAGCAGGAGCATCAGCGACAGCGTCACGGCTGCCGTCACCCTGCCGCCGACGGTAGCGAGAACGCGAACGTCAACGCCGAAGCCGAGTGCCGCCATCGACACGACCGTGAGAAAGCCGGTGATCGCAGTCAACGGGCCGACCACCGTCACGGGTCCGATATCGAGCGAGCGCAGAACGGAAAGCGCGAGAAAGCCAAGGATGAACCAGGGCACCAGCCGGAAGAAGCCGACCGTTGTCTTGCCCTGCACGCCGCCACGCAGACGCGGAGCGAGCAACGCAAGCCCTACCACGATCGGCCCAAGCATCAGCACGCGCATCAACTTCACCAGCGTGCCGATCTGCGTGCTCACGAGCCCGGCAGGTACAGTTGCGGCAAGCACTTGCGGGACGGCATAGACCGTGAGGCCGGCAAGAATTCCGTATTGCGTCGCGGACAATTGCAAAAGCGGAATGAGCAGTGGCAGTCCCAATACCATCATCACGCCGAGTATCGCCGTGAAGGAGATCGAGGATGCGATATCGTCGCCATCGGCTCCGATGACCGGCGCGACCGCTGCAATCGCCGAATTGCCACAGATGGAGTTGCCACAGGCGATCAGGATCGAGAGCCGCGTCGGCAGGCCGAGCATGCGGCCGACGGCGAAGCTGAGGCCCAGGGTCACGACGACGGTCGCGGCAATCGCGCCGAGCAACGCAACGCCCGACGCTGCGATCGCGGCAAAGCTGATGGACGCGCCGAGCAGCATCACGGCCACCTCGAGCAGCTGCTTGGCGCTGAAGGCGATGCCGGCCTGCCAGTGCTCGGACGGATTCCAGAAGCTGCGCACGGCCATGCCGAGCAGGATCGCCAATACCAGCGCCTCCACATAGGGGTGCGCGAACAAGCGCCGTTCCGCGGCTTCGAGCGCTGCCGAGACGCCGGCTATGACGATGCAAAGGAGAACGCCGGGAATGAGCGCTGCAAGGCGGCTGACACTGTTGGCCGGCCCATTTCCTGGGGCGGAAAATTCCTCGTCCTGCGGCACTAATTTCTCCCGGGGAGAAAAATTTATGCGTCGGATCGCGATAGTTAGGTAATATCTTTTCGATCTGGCCCGATGAAGGGAAGTTATGTCCTTGAACCTGCATTTGCTGCGCCTGTTCACGACGGTGGTGAGAACCGGGAGTTTCTCGCGCGCGGCCGACGCCCTCCATATCAGCCAGCCCGCAATCTCGAAGGGGGTGCGGGATTTCGAGCTTCAGGTCGGCTGCCGCCTGCTCGACCGGACGCCGAAGGGCGTGCGGCCGACGCGGGAAGGAAAGGCGCTGGTGCGGCATGCGGAGGCGCTGTTTGCGGCCGAGCGCGCAGCGGAGGACGAATTATTGTCGCTACGCAATCTCGACAGCGGATCGCTGCGCATCGGCGCATCCACCACGATCGCCACCTACATGATATCGGACTATCTCGGAACGTTTCACCGAAAATATCCCGGGATCGACCTGCATCTCATTATCGCGAATACCAGGGACATCGCCGATCTCATGCTGGCGCATGATATCGAAATCGCGCTGGTCGAAGGTCCGGTCGAAGATGACGAACTCGAAAGCCACGCCTGGCGCACCGACGTGATGAGCCTGATCGTCGATGCGCGGCACCGCTTCGCGGCGGCCGAGCGCGGGATCGACGGCGCGGCGCTTTGCGATGAAGTCCTGATCGTGCGCGAGCCCGGCTCCGGATCGCGCGAGGTGGTGGCGCAGGCGCTCGCTGCCGGGGGCATCGAACCGAGGCGCACACTGGAGATCGGCAGCACCGAGGCGATCAAGCAGGCGGTAGCCGCGGGCCTCGGCGTCGCCATCGTCTCCAGCGCCACGATTTCCGATCAGGTTACGCTTGGCCGGCTCAAGGTCGTGCCGATGCGTGACCTGCAGATCGAGCGCACGCTGTGGCAATTGAAGGTGCCCGGGCGAATAGAAATTCCTGCGGCGACCGCGTTCGAGCGGATGATCTGGCAGGACAAGCGCGTTGCGGAAGTGGCTTAGAAGATCGCGGCCTTGACGAGCGTTGCAACGCGGCTGAAATCGAAGATGCCCGGCTCGAAGAAGACGGCGCGGGCGAGAACGATAGCCCCAACGAGTGACCAGAACAGGCCGGTTCCGGCCCACAACAGATATTTGGACGCGCGCGAACGCGGCCCGGCTTCCCCTTCGGGCGCCAGGCGCTCGCCAAACGGCTCGTATCTCAGGCGTTCCATTGGGCGGCCAATCTGCTTATCTGCAAGGCAAATGTCGCCGTTTCCGGCCGATGGGGCAATGGAAGCGATTTGCTTTTTCAAACCATGGAATGGAAGCGCATTTCCGTGCGGACCGGTTGCGGAATGGCTTTTTTCTTTGCCGGCCAGGCTGCAGTTCGGCGACTACAGAATTCCAGGCAGTCAGCGCAGGTCTCGCCGTGGTCGAAACGCTTCACTTCGCCGCTCGGCTGCCGGCGGTTCGGACGCTGCTGGCGACAATCTGAGGCTTTTGGAAAGCAGCGATTACAGGCAGGTCGTGATGCCGCCGTCGACGTAAAGCGTATGCCCGTTGACGAAGGATGAGGCGCCGCCCGACAGGAAGACGGCGGCGCCAATCAGTTCGTCGACGTTGCCCCATCGGGACGCCGGTGTCCGCTTTTCGAGCCAGGCCGAAAAGGCGGGATCGTCCACCAGCGCCTGGTTCAGGGGAGTCTTGAAGTAGCCCGGTGCGATCGCGTTGATCTGCAGGCCGTGCTTCGCCCAATCGGCGCACATGCCGCGGGTCAAATTCCTGATCGCTCCCTTGGTCGCGGTGTAGGGCGCAATGCCGGGACGAGCCAGTTCGCTCTGAACGGAGGCGATGTTGATGATCTTGCCCTTGCCGCGCGGGATCATGTGGCGCGCGACGGCCTGGCCGACGTAGAAGGCGCTCGAAACATTGGTCCTCAGCAATTGCTCCCACTTCTCGGCGGGAAAATCCTCCAGGGGGCTGCGGAACTGCATCCCGGCGTTGTTGACGAGAATATCGATCGCCCCGGCCGTCCGTTCGACCGTGGCAACGCCTTCGCGAACGTCCTCGGCGACCGTCACGTCGAATGCCGCCACCGCAACATTGTGCCCGGCGGCGGTCAGGCTCGCGGCGGCAGCCTCAAGCTTGTTGGGCTCGCGTCCATTGAGGACGACAGAGGCGCCATGCTCGGCGAGGCCTCGCGCAATCGCGAACCCGATTCCCTGGGAAGATCCTGTGACGAGCGCGCGTTTGCCGGCCAGGTTGAACAGTTCAAATGCCACGGCGGACCTCTCCATGCGTACGGGTGGAATTAGCGTCCAGGCATCGCCTTGGCAATCCAAGCGCGCAGCCGATGCTTGCAGCGGCCCACCCGCGCGTGACCCGAGACGAGGCGGGACAGCATTCCGCGCAGTGCTAAGTTGCTGATTTCTAACGAGGCTTGGTGGGCGCACCAGGGCTCGAACCTGGGACCCGCTGATTAAGAGACATGTTGTTGGCCTTGATTTCTCAAGAGAATTTTCCCAACTGAGCCAAAATCCGAGCATTAGAGATCAATGGCTTATAGCGAAAAATCCAACTAGAGCCCACGTTAGCGTTGGTTGATCGATCCATCCGAGCCGTCAGGGGTTCGAGTCACTGGAGCGCTACCGCTTTTCCCCACACCAACCAAACCTACGATGTCTCATCCAATCCTTCGCATGATTGATGAGCCTCGCAGCGGGCTCAGCCCTACGCCCTTAGAGACGTACGTTGAAGGACCACGAACCTTAGTATCGGGCGAAAGCGGCCAAATTCGCGGAAACACGAAAGGTGGCGCATGTCGGCGCCACCATCGTACCGCAGGGCCGCATCGATGAGGCTGAACTGCGGCGCTCTGTCTGGCGCAGGGACCTCGAGCTTCGCTATGGGGTCGAAACATTACGCTGCAGAGCGACCGCTTTGCGCCCGTCAAGAGTCGCCGTCCCAGCGAGATCGCGTTTTGACCAAAAGCGAAAGATTCGCTCGATGCAGTAAATTGGTCGGGTCCGTCTTCCCCTGGTCGGGGTAATCCTTGAATACGAAGTGCTGACGGAGACACAATGAATGAGGCCGCCCAACTGAGGCGGCCTCCATGTTTCACAACTTCACGAGCCCCACCAGTACCCTCCAGCTGATGAAGTTCCACCACCTCCTTTCACGAGGATGCCCCCAACGGCGCCGCCAATTACGCCTGCTGCGAGGTCCCGCCAAAACGAACCTGCCGAAACGATCTGCAGCTGCTCGTCGTTCAGCTCGTGCACATCCTTCAACTCACACGTCTCATTCTGAATAGTGTTGGTCACGGCCTTCTCCTGCTGTGTCGGTAGGGACCAGTCCCTCAATCCGCGATCGCATAATCTCGCAACACAGTTTCTGACTGCTGTGATGGCTGTCACATGGGCCCGCCGCCGTGAACCGGCGGGCCTGAGAGTGTTCAGCTAACTGAACGGCGGACCTCCCGCTTCTTCGTGCTCATGGCAGGCGGTTACAGCTGGCTTTGCGGGTACCTGCAATCGAAGGATTAGGGTTCGAGTCCCGCCAACACACCACGGCTCTGTCAATTTGCAATCTTTGTTCGATCACCACGAACCAGGAGGCGATTCGCGCTCTGTTCAGAGTGATCAACCGCTACGTCGGCAATCGGCCGCCGATGCCGGGCGTCGCCCCCTACCCTGCCCCGTCGTCCGCAACGCCTGCGCCTAGCGCGAACTGACGATGATGCGCTGGGGGATCACCGCCGCCAAGGACGGGCGGGCCGCCGGTCACCAACATCAGGAACACCCCGTCGCCGCATTGGCGCGGCTGGCTCAAGCCCCGAGAACCGTTGCCTTGTACCATTCAACAGCTTCGCTGAATATGCGCCAGAGCCGAACCCGGAAACCAAGAAGAAGCACGTCGTCTGGTTCGCGCTGAACGACGACTGGCCGCTGTGCGCGTTCGCCGGCATCTGGACCGAGTTCAACGGCGAACGGGGACCAAGTCCAAGCCGGTTCCTGGTCCCCACCTCATCTACGGCTTCCTGACCACTCCGGCGAATGCGGTCGTCGCGCCGATCCATCCCAAGGCGGTGCCGGTACTGCTCACGACCCAAGAAGAGCACGAAGTGTGGCTGCGCGTGCCATGGGACGAAGCGAAGTCGCTACCGCGGTCCTTGGCAGATGGTGCGCTCAAGATCGTGAGGTGCGGAGCCGACAAGGAAAATAAGCCTCCTGCTTCGTGAAAGCGGCACCTGCGCAAACTAGATGTGAGCTTTCGGGAGGTTGTCCATCCGATCCTGAGCGAGGAAGTTGAAGTTGTCGAAGCTTAGCTAATCCTGGGAGGGCCGAACGGACAACATATGAATGCGCCTCTGACAAGGTCGAGAGGCCATGGTGCGGAGCGTGATCGAGGGCGGCCTGACGAAGGCCGCAGCCGCGCTCCAGCTTAACGTCTCCGCGAAGGCGCAACGTAAAGTTCCAGCGAATCTCGTGCTAACCTGTTGCGCCTGTTAGAGTCATGACGCGTTTTGAGCCTATGCCGGATTAAATGGCTGCGACGGAATGGATGAACCTGGAATGAGTTGTTCGGCGAAGGCGACGTATTTCGATAGCGCAGGAGTACGCCGGGACCGGAGCTGACGTGCAACGCCTCGCCTGCTGAAGCCCCTGCTCGACTTGCTGAAGCTCAGCTCCGACTGCTGAACCGTGCTGAATTGCCTCAGCGCGCTGGTGGGCGTGCCCTTGTCGGCCAGCTTGGCTCTGTATTCAAAGAAGATCTCCCCCGAGGCACCTCCCAGCATCAACCCAACGGCTATCACCGAAGCCACGCTTTCTATGCCATGAAACCAAATGATCCCGTTCGCAACCTCCACAAAAAGGCCAGCGAGTAGCACATACCCAGCTACGCGCGCGCGACGTAAACAACGCTCGTAGTACTTGCCGAAATAGTCATCGTAGTGTCCTGTCATGTCCATCGATCGTCCCCTATTTCCGGCCGGGCGGACCGCCCTTGTTCGTGATCTACACCCAACCTCGACGGTGCCGCCGTGATGATCGTCACACAAGCGGTTCGGGCCTACGAAGGTCGTCGCCGCTTTCTCGAAAACATTGCGATTTCTTGAGCGTCGTGCGGCCGTCTGTAGGCGGTTATGTAAGGTTGAAAATGATCACACACCGTGGAGTTTTTCGGCCGACGCAAAATGCGGGTGCGACCCCATGGCTTCATGCGGGACGATCCGATCGGTTGCACAGCATATGATGTCGTAGCATTCACAGGTAGCTTCCTCGAGCCGCGCCCTGTCGATTTCGACCAAGCCCCGCCGAACGGATCTGACGGCACCTAAGGCGCGGAGTGTGGCAATCACCTGCGTCACAGTCGTTCGTCGCACCCCGAGCAACTGCGAAAGCGTCTCCTGCGTTAATGATAGGATGTTGTTGTCCTCGGTTCGATCGTGCAGGTGAAGCAGCCACCGGGCCATGCGGGCCTCGACCGAGTGCAGTCCGTTGCAGGCTGAGACGTGCTGGAACTGCATGAGTATCGACCTCGTGTGCGCCTCGACCACATGTCTGATGGCGCCGCTCTCCATGTAGGCTGCATGAAACCGCGACACGGAGATTTGCGATGCGATGCCGGCCACCCGCACGACCGCGGTCACGGACGACAAGAAAGAGGGTCCCAGCACCGATAATGCGCCGATCGCTCCCTCGCGCCCGATTACCGCAGTTGCGATCATTTCTCCGCTCGGAAGGCCGAGCATGAAGGAGATGGCCCCGCTATGGGGAAAGTAAACATGGTGGCGTCGATCTCCCGCTCGTATCACCACAGCGTCCTGTTCGAGCGACACCTTCTGGAGATGAGGGGCGAGCAACGCGAGGTCTGCCGGCGGCAACGCGGTGAGAAGACGATTACCGGCGCTCGCCGAACGACCCATCACGAGAGACTTCCTCCCTCAGAAGGACACGCAGCCCGCCTGGAATGTCTTTGGCAGGAATGTCTTCTGCGCTGCGCCAACACTAACTCCACTTTCATCGTGCATCGTGCCAGCTTTGAACTGCCTTCTTGGATGCGATACTTGCTGAGTACCCTAACGCGCCGCGCCGGTAAAGGTACGGCGAATTCTTGACGTGGCGTCACAGGTGATCGGGCGGGACCGCTTCGGCAGCCTCAGGACCGCTGGTCGAGTTCCGCAGAGGCAGCCAGCGGTTCGTTGTTGCTGGCGACTCGCCGATACGGGGGACCTGTCCGTAAGGCGCCTGCTAGAGGAGGCCAATTATCCGCCCAAAGCGACTATAGATTCCAAAGCGCGATGGGGATGAAAATGCGTTCAGAGATGTGCGGCTCCCCGATACGGAAGCGCCGCTCTGCGTTAATGCGCGGCAAAACCCACCGCTGTCTTTTCTGTGCGTGCTTGGCGATGCATATGTCGTGCTTCCTCGAACGCTGGCGGACGCCGACGCACGCAGCTCACTGTCGATTGCTAAGTTTGGCATAGCGAGTTCTCGAGCACGGCCTTCGATCTGGAGTTTCGTCCGGATGGACCAGACGTGTTTGGGCCGAGGCGGCGGCTTTGCTCCAGTCACATTGCCCTTGTTCCAAGGCACTCGCTTCGACGCTTGTTGCGCGCCCTTGACCATTGCTGAACAGCTCGAACAGATGATAGCCTCCCTGGCAGGGGCATGTTGATCAAACCGCGAGGAGCGATGCAATGTGCGCAGGTGACGACAAGACGTGTCCGGAATTTGAACTGCACCATTCAAAATTCAAGGAAAGGCTTGATCGGGAGCGACGGTCGTTCCTGAAGTCGAGCTTCGCCGCCGCCGGCGGCGCAGCGGCGCTCAGCGCCGGCGGTATTTCGCTGGTGACGCCGGAGATGGCGGCCGCCGCCGAGAGGCATCAGCCGGCCAAGCGCGGCTATCATCATTTGCCCGCAAACGCCGACACGGTGCATTGGGGTTACTTCAGCAAAAAACTGAAGCCGCAGGTCGAGATCGATTCAGGTGACTTCATCACCATCGAGGCGTTGACCCACCATGCCAACGACGACGCCGAGCGCATGGTCAAGGGCGATCTCGGTGCCGAGAGCGTATTCCTGTGGACCAAGGATAAGAAGGGTGTCGACCGGCGGGGCGCAGGGCCGATGGATGCTTCGCTGTTCGGTCGCGGTGCCGGCGAAGGCCTGGGCGTCCATATCCTCACTGGACCGGTCTACGTCCGCGGCGCCGAGCAGGGTGATGTGATTGAGCTGCGGATTATCGATGTCGCGCCTCGGCCCTGCGCCAATCCAAAATATCCCGGCAAGGCGTTCGGCAGCAACGCGGCGGCATGGTGGGGCTTCCACTACAAGGATCTGCTTACCGATCCCAAGCCTCGCGAAGTCATTACCATCTACGAGGTCGATGCCAGTGGAGGACGTAACTGGGCGAAAGCGGCATACAATTTCAGATGGACGCCGCAGACGGATCCATCTGGTGTGGTGCATAAGACGATCGACTATCCGGGCGTCCCGGTCGACCACGGCACTATTCAGGAAAACCATGGCATCCTAAAGAACGTCCGTATCCCGATACGGCCGCATTTCGGTGTGATCGGGCTGGCACCTAAAGAGGCTGACATGGTCGATTCGATTCCGCCGAGCTACACCGGCGGCAACATCGACAATTGGCGGATCGGCAAAGGCGCGACCATGTATTATCCAGTCGCGGTTGAGGGCGGCCTGCTGTCCGTTGGCGACTCGCATGCCTCGCAGGGCGATTCCGAGTTGTGCGGTACAGCGATCGAATGCTCGCTGAATGGCACCTTCCAGATCATTCTTCACAAAAAGGCCGATCTGGCCGCCACTGCGCTCGAAGCTCTTGATTATCCGATGCTAGAGACTCAAAACGAGTGGCTCGTGCACGGCTTCAGCTTTGCCAATTACCTCGACGAACTCGGAGACAAGGCGCAATCCGATATCTACTCGAAATCATCGGTCGATCTTGCCTTGCGCGATGCGTTCCGCAAGATGCGCAAGTTCCTGATGACGACTAAGAAGCTGACGGAGGATGAGGCAATCTCTCTTATCACTGTCGGCGTCGACTTCGGCATCACCCAGGTGGTTGACGGCAACTGGGGCGTCCATGCGGTCATCAAGAAGGACATCTTCGCTGGTGGCGAGGCCTGATCCATTTCTGCCTGCGTAAACCATCTACAGAAACGACGTTTACAACCGGAAGGCCAAATAATGCGCCCGCGGACCAAGCCGTCGCACCAGAATGAGATAGCCAGTTTACCCCACCATGGGGGCGAAATACTTTTTTGGTTCGTGAAGCGCTGGAATCCGCGGACCAACCCCGGAGCGAGCCCCTGAGGACACCCCAGAGAACGGCGCTCAGCCCCACGATCCCGCCGATGCTTCTCGCGATCGCCGACGAGGTGATCGAGTGAGAAGGCTACTTCTGGCACTTTTGAGACATGCCGACCGGCCCTGACGATGTCCGTTCACCGGGGTACACCGGAAATCTTCGTCGGACGGTGAAAACGACGCTTTTGACCCAAGGCGGAAGTAGCGAAAAAGGGCAACAATTGTCTGCGCTTGCCGTGCTGAGGTCAGTTATTCCTGCGCTTCTTCACGTATCTTGGCAAAGGGCCCTATTGGTTCTTCGATGTCAACTACGCGGAATGGGCGGGCTTGAGATGCTTGCCAAGGTTCAAGGCGGAACGCCTCGACCTTCCGGTCATCATGAGTGTCGCCTGCGGGGACGACACTTCCAAGACTCACGATCTGGTGGCGATGTTTGGCATTGGCACAGGCATTGGCGAGGGAGAGGCAGGAGGAGCGGTTACCACGACCGCCTTAATCACGAGTTCACGTATCTGCACCGCTCCGCCCGTTGCCCGATCCATCTCCTCAGTGGTCAATTCGCAACTTTTGGTGTTTAGATCGCAATGTTTGCTAGGCGGCTTGATCATTACCTTCCCCATCATAGTTGGTTTGTGGACCCTAAGGGACCGAGGGAGCGAACGAGTTCTCTCTGTCCTTCTTTCACCGCCTTCTCGAAAGCAACGACGAAGGCCCGAACGGCGGGATTGTCGATGTTGCGTGATCCGCCCGATATTTCGCCCAGCTCGGCAAGGTTCAACTCATCGTGGTCTGATTTGGTAATCTTTGGCATTGCTCCTCTCCGTTTCGCGTTCGCATTTTTGATTGAGCGGACGACCCAATTCGCTAAGCCGTCCAGGTTTTACCACCAGCAGTGGCTGCGACATGGCCTTTCTTGATGTCGACGCCAACAGCGCCCACTCCGGCAACGCCGATCACTAATGTGCCATTGCCACCCGTAATCGTGAGCGGGCCTATGCTTGCTCCACCGACAGCCTTGTCGAGTTCGTCCATCTTCAATACCCGAATCTCATTCGTCATATCGGTCTCCAACGGTACGGTCGCTGTACCCAACGTGTGAAGGATCATCGCCAGGGCAGGCGCTGCCTAGCAGGTCAACGTGGCTTCCTTGATATGCTGTCCGGTTGCGCAATGCAGCAGCAGTTGCGGGGGTGAGGACCGCTCAGACTGATTGAGCTTTGTGCCGCCTGTGAGATGATGTGAGCCTGCGACCTGACCGCCTGCTATCTGGTCCAACTCGGAAACGGTCAGCTCTACTTCCTTGCTCTGGAGCTGCATTGTTTTCTCCTCTAAGTGCGTTGACGAAGGATAAGAGTGGTCAGTTTCTGCAACGTCATCCGCCCCACGAATTGGCTTCTCTCCTGTTTCACGGAGCAGATGACTTCGGCCTGATTAGAGCGAGTTCAACGACTTTGGGTTGGTCGAAAGCACGATAGTACCGACCTGGTTCATAAACGCGGTGGCCGCCACATTGATTTCATTTTCCATGCCGTTGGCTACTGCAGCGGCCACGGCAAGAAGGGAACAGCCGCGACGCAGGTCCTTCCGCCGCTGACAACGCACAGCTCATCCTCTTTCAATTCCCGAATTTCGATGATCTGATCATGGCAGTTCCTCGTTGATGCATCATCAAATGCCATAAATACTGAATGCGCTTCTGTGATGAGTATCACGTTCATCGCTGTGGTGAATTGCCTGCGCTGCTGCTACTGATTTGAGGCGTGCCGCTCGTCAGTTCCGGGAATGGCCGATTGTGTTGAAAAACTCGGCTGTTGAAGCCGAAAGGGATCGCCGATTCATTCTCCCTTATGGGTGGAAGCTGAGTCGATGTTGGGTCCGCGACAGGTTGATTAGGCGGCTCTGCTCAATTGAGGGACACGTTCCGGCCACCCACTTGCTGAGGACGATCGACCGCTTCGTCGATTTGTCGGACGTTCCGAGCGACTTGGCGCCATTTTATAGCTCCACCGGGCGGCCTTCGATTGATCCCGAGCTGCTCGTTCGGATGCTATTGGTCGGCTACTGCAACGGCATTCGTTCCGAACGGCCGTTGTGCGAGGAGGTGCGCGAACTAGCCTGGAGATGCAAAGCCCTCCGGCATCGATCGCCAGCAAGGCGCAGCGTGAGGGTATTTCGCTGGGACCCACCAATCGGCGCAAGTCTGCAAAGGCCCCGGCGTTAATTGTTCGCTGACGGCATGTCTTTCGAAGCAATCGAATGCGCGACCGCCGAAGCTGCCGAATTGATCATCGCGTCAACTGGTACCGAATTGCAGGCGCTCATCACCGACCATAACCTGGCGGGTGCAATGTCTGTTGCCCGAGCTTCCTCAGTATGCCGGCCGCCGATACCCGCATATGAACATTGTTGTCGTGTCCGGCACGACTGTGAAGCCTATGCCGGTCAATACGATGTTCTTCCCAACTGAACCGCGCAGCAGTCCGCCTTTAACTAAAAATTTAGACAAATCGGTTCGCATTTGCTTAAAACTGAACGACTGAGCGATCTGGAAAGCAACCTCACGGATCAAGCTCCACAGCCTGATCCCATGCAGTCTGGACTGGCACCATGACGTCAGATTTTTCTATGGGCGATCGTGTTCAATTAAGCGCACTCGGCGCATCACGCTGTCCGCGACTTGCTGACAAGGCGGGCACTATCGTCGGACGGAGCAGCGTATACGTAAATTGCGCCCGCGTCCTGCTCGACGGAAACAAGTCACCAATATCCGTTCATTGCGACTATCTCGACGTAATTGCCTCGGTCAATGCGGAGTGAGTGTCACCGCCGGAGGTGAAATGCGGAGAAACCGGCGGGCCTCATCCTCGGAGAGTACATTTCACTCGGTGCCCGCGCGGCACCAGGCAAACGGTTGAGCGGCTTTTGGCCATCCTGGGCAGAGATGATGTTGTCCATGCAGCAAATCTGGGCTCGCCACGGTAACGAGTTCTGTCATTGCGAATGGCATCGGGGCTGAAGGTATTGTCATTGCACTGGCGCATCGGTTGGATGTCTTGGCACCGTCAATACGGCGCGATCAGTCGATGAACTGCGCGACCGGACTCGTCGAGGCTTGGAGGTTCCTCAACGAGTCCGCAACCGCCGCCGCCGCCACCTTGTTGCCCCGCAGAGAAAACGTTACAGATCCTGGCAGCGGAGTCTGTAACGTAGCGAACACAACAATGCGGAACCAACTTGATGTGGTAATGGGGATACATCATTTTGCGCTTGGACTTCGGTCTGTAAAACAACTCTTTCGGCTCAGAAGCTGAAGTCAACAACTCGGCGCGATGCTGGGCAACGGCTCAAGGCCAATGATATGCTCACGGCTTGTCAGCACTACGCGGCCGATGGCGACCATGTTCATCTCGCGAATGGTCTCGCGAATCACTGGGCGGGCGATAGGTATGTTTGAATGTGATGATGCGATAGACGGTGTTGCTGGCGCTGTAGGGATCAGGATCGAGCGCTCGCCTAACGTCGTGGATGTCGGGCAACGGGCCCAGCTCCTTCGGCGGGGCCAGGCACGAGATAGTCCCATGCGCGCTTGAGCAGGCCGGCTGCTCAGACGCGTAATGGTGGGCACGCTCCACGTGCCCACCATTTTGATCTGGATGACGAGAGATGGAGGGCACGCTCCACGTGCCACCCTGCGCTATTTGGCTCGACACTGCAGCTGATCGCCCTTCACCACGAGGTTGCCGTCGCAGGTAAGGGCAAACCAGAGCCGATGGAGGTTTTCGAACAGCGTGCGTTCGCCGCCGCTCACTCGTTCCAGGTCGTGCTCGTTGAGCTCCATGCTAGCTGTTTCCTTGTTGAGGGTCGTCATAGGCAAGTTCCTCCGGTTTTTGGCGAGACCACCTCGCCACATGACGACCTTCGCTCATTGGGCATTCGAATGCTGTGACTGACGTCACGCTGCCACGGGCGCCTCGATGGATAGTTTTATTCCGCTTCCGAAAATCCCGGCGCTAGGCCGGGGTTCTCGCTTGCAAGCGTCGACCGGTTGAGCCGGCAGGGGATAAGCGGACATTGTTTTTTTGCTATTACCCAAACTGATAAGCGGGAGACGGCACGTGCAATGGTTTTTCGCTCCCCTTCCGTTCCCCTTGCGCAGCTCCCGCGGCAATACCTCCAGAGCTGCAGCGATTACTGCACTAGGCCCGAACCTTCACAGGGTTAAAGTCCAAACGTGAAAAAGCGATCAAGCCAACACCTCTGGTCACCTACTCATCGGCTGGAGAGATAAGACTACTTGAGTGCTCTCACTTCAGGACCCGCCGGGTTTTGCTTTTGAGAATCGAAAGAGGCCGCCAATAGTGGCGGCCTCTCATCTCGGCTTGTGGGTATCCGACTATCTCAAGCATACCTGGTCGGCGACGGATCGCCCCCAGGCCACTTGATGAAGTCCTTGTAGGGCATGTGAATATCGATCCATCTAATTCTTCCGCCGCACACAATGTCGAGTTCGCCGACGGTCAATTCGTCTATCGTGAGTTCGTCACACTTTTCCATTTGTTGCTCCTGCGTTGTCGACCGAACATCGCAAACTGCGATGGGGTGGTCGTTACCTCTTTTGAGCAGTCAAAATCATCTCATGTGTAGACTGATCGGCGTCGGCGTTACCACTGGCGTGCGTACGGCGGCCAATAAACGGGCGCCCAAAGCTGCCATTGTCTGATCGATTATCTTGTTTAGCATATCGCCGCCGCTGACTTGTTCGAGTTCCTCAAACGTCATTTCACGAATTTCGTTGTTGAGTTCGGTCATGTCTGCCTCCTGTTTTGCTTGGCCGGGACTATTCCCGCCGGCCGTCAAGGCAGGAATATGCTCAATGGCGGTTTGTCGCTGTGATGACTGTCACACACTCAAGGCCGTCGCAGATCATTGCTCTACAGCTTTCTAGCTCTCACAATGGGGCTTGCGGGTCTGGCTTGAGAGTAGCGCCTTCCTGACGCCAATGCAGGCAAGCATATGGCTACAGACCAGGACCTCGCTTGCCGTTTGCCACTCTGGCAGGACGGCTTCCGTTGACCTTCTTGATATGATTGCGACCAGTAGTGTTCTCGATCTTGAGAAGCTTGAGCGCAGTCGTCTTGGATCGGCAGACTGGGGTCCGGTCGAATACTGCTCGCTTTTGTGAGCCTCAAGCGATATCAAAAAGCCCGTCCCGGGTGAGCGCGGACGGGCTTTCTTGGCTTCGCGCGAGAGATCAACCCAGCCGAGATCTCGCCGAGTTCGCCCTGTAGTCCACCGGGGCATTTCTTTGATTCCGACCTAGCAAGAGGGCTGCGGCAACGATGGTGAGTTTGCCACCGGTCACTGCATCGCGTTCGTCCATATTGTGTTCGCAACCTGGATTTTTACACCTTGCTCCTGCTAACTGGACTAGAGAATTCCTAATGGTATGTGCCGAGCGTGGGCTTCGTCCAGATGTCCTTCATCGTCCATCCCCCGACCGGATAGGCCGCAAGGGCGAGCTGCTGCGAAAGGTAATCCAGCTTCGCACCGCCCACCACTGCGTCGAGCTGCGCATCGTCGAGCATAAGAATCGACTGTTCGTTGCGATCTGCATTCTTGAACTTGGTCATTTTCATCTCCCGTTTGCCTGGAGCGAGACCATTCCCGCCAACCGTGATCAGAGGAATACGTGCCTCTACAGGAGTTCGCTGTGACGGACGTCACAAAGTAAACTCAGGCGCTAGGTCATCGCGGTACCTTTCATAAACACCACGGCCGGCCAGGCTTCTCATGCCAATTCGGCGCGGTGCTCAACTGGCGCTCCCACGCAGTGCAGAGCAGGTTCCGGCAGACGCGCGATCAAAGCCAGAAGTCCGAACTGATGACATAAAAATCACGACGCCGCGCCCTATTCGGCACGACGTCGCGTCAGACAATACACTAAACGATCAACCACGTTCTTCGGACCTCTCGGGAAATTATGCGGATTCCGGGGATTGCGGCCAGGGATTCCGATTGAACGCGACCATGCGGTCCGATCGAATGCGGCCACCTGTTCCGACGAAGGCGGCCGGGGTGTCGTTGCCGGCGTGAGGAGTTGGGTCAGCTTTTCTTGGCGGCGTCAAGATTGGCACGTTGGGCAGCTATTTTTCGCATGCTGTCTCCTTTGAGGATGAGGCGGTGAGCGTTGTGGACGAGGCGATCGAGGACGGCATCGGCGATGGTCGGGTCGGCGATGACCTCGTGCCAATGCTCGATCGGCACCTGGCTGGTGATGATGGTCGATCCACGCTGGTGGCGATCGTCGACGACTTCGAGGAGATCGCGGCGCTGCTCGCCAGTAAGCGGGGCAAGGCCCCAATCATCCAGGATGAGTAAATCGACCCTCGATAGCGTCTTAAGGAGCCGCGCGTAGCGTCCGTCGCCGCGGGCAAGGGCCAGAGCTTCGAACAGCCTTGGCAGGCGATGGTATAAGACCGATCGATTATCGCGGCATGCCTTGTGGCCGAGCGCGCAGGCGATCCAGCTCTTGCCGACGCCGGTCGGCCCGGTGATGAGCAAATTTTGCTTGCGGCCGATCCAATCGCCATCGACGAGCTTGGCAAAGAAGGCGCGGTCGATGCCGCGCGGAGCGCGCAGATCGACATCTTCGACGATTGCGGTCTGCCGTAGCGAGGCGAACTTCAGGCGCACGATGAGCCTTTTGTTCTCTCGCTCGGTTGCTTCGCGATCGATCATCAGGCCGAGGCGCTGCTCGAAGGTCAGCGCGGTGACGTCCGGTTGGCGTTGCTGATCATCGAAGGCCTTGGCCATGCCGGCGAGCCCGAGAGCGGCGAGACGTTCGTGGGTGTGGTTGCTGAGCATAAGGTCTCCTTGTTGCTGGTCAGTGGTAGTAGCCGCGGCCACGGATGTTGCCGTGCTGGATGGGATCGGCGTCGGGGGTGGTGTCGGGAAGGAAGGCCTTGTCCAGGCCGGTCTTGAGGATCGAGGCGATCGACCGATAGCTCGCTGAGCCGATGCTGATCCCACGGCGGCATGCGGCTTCGAGACGTTGCGTCCCATAGGTCTTTTCCAACCGCAGGATGCCGAGACAGGATCGGAAGCCCTGCTCGGGATGCGGCTTTGTCCGCATGATCGCCTCGCACAGCGCGATCGTGGACGGACCGATCTGCTCGGCGGCGGCCAGCAGACGCGCCGGCGTCCAGAAGGCGTATCGGCGATGCGCGCTCGGCATGTGCTCGGGGATCGTGGTGTGGCGGCGCTTCACGCCCGAGCGGGCGTGGCTGGCGATGCGGGTGCCGCGATGGAACACCTCGATGGTAGCCTCGGTGGCCCGCACCTCGACGACCTGGCGGATCAGGCGGGATGGCACCGAGTAGAAGTGTCCCTGAACTTCGACGTGGTAATCCGGTGCCACGCGGGCACGACGCCATTCGGCGTACTGATAGGGCTCGGCCGGCAGCGGCATCAGCGCCGGACGATCGATGGTGTTGAAGAACTCGCGGCGGCTGGCACCGAGCTTGCGCATCAGGCGGGCGTTGAGTTCGTCGACCAGGATGCGGATCGCGACGTTCAACTCGGCGAGCGAGAAGAAGCGCCGGTTGCGCAGCCGGGCCAAAATCCATCGCTGGACGATAAGAACCGCCGCCTCGACCTTGGCCTTATCGCGCGGCTTGCGCGGCCGGGCCGGCATAATGGTGGTGCCGTAATGGGCGGCGAGATCCTGGTAGGTCCGGTTGACGCCCGGCTCGTAGCGGCTCACCACCGTCACCCCGGCCTTCAGATTGTCGCAGACGAGCGCCTTCGGCACCCCGCCCAGGAAGCTAAGCGCATCCACATGGGCGCCGATCCAGTCGGGCAGCGTCTCGCTGAACCGGGCTTGGGCAAAGGTGTAATTCGACGCTCCCATGACCGCGACGAAGATCTTGGCGGCGCGCACCTCCCCGGTGAGCCCGTCGAACACCGGCATGGTATCGCCGGCGAAGTCCACGAACAGCTTTTCGCCGGCCGCGTGGGTCTGTCGCATGGTCGCCGTGACCCCGTGGCGCCATTCGACGTAGAGGTCGCAGAACCGGCTGTATCCGTAGCCGTCGGGATGATGACCGCGGTATTCCTCCCACAGCAGCGCCAGCGTCACGCCGCGGCGGCGCAGCTCGGCATGGATCTGTCCCCACTCCGGAAGCGGCTTCGATCGCGGTGGGTTATAGCCAGCCGGCGCAAACAGCTTGCGCTCCAGCGCGGTGTCGTCGAGCTCCTCCGGTATCGGCCAGGTGATGCCGATCACCGCGGCGCGGCGGACATACTCCGCGATCGCCGTGCGGCCGATCCCGACCGATCGGGAGATCACCCGATCGCTCGCCCCACAGGCATACTTCAGGCGCAGAACTTCTCGAATCTTCCGCATCGGCAATCTCTCGGCGGGCATCAGACCTCCCATTGCGTGGACCGCAAAAGGAGGACCTTGCCCCGTTCAGATTGCCGACAACGCGCCCCGTCTCACCCTATCAACAGGGTGGCCGCCTTCGTTCGGATTGGCTGGCCGCTTTCGATCGGAATCGGTGACCGCTTTCCGTCGGAATCGGTGGCCGCCTTGCCTCGGATTCCGCAAAATTACCCCTGGGGCCGGGGGTGGATCAAGGGTTCCATAGAGGACGCAGTAGCCTATTCCGAATGCAAAAAGCGACGAAGAAAACCTCCGTCAACTTGGTCCAGACTGACATCAGGCAACGAGGCAAGACCGTCAGCATTTAGAGCTGCACGCGAGTTGGCTCTAATTGTCTCCTTTCATATGTGCCGTTCTACCGCTCAACATCCCACCATCGTACATGTAATGATGTTGGGGCTTTGGAGGATCATTAAGGTCAACTATTTCGCTGCGACCGAAATCACGTCGTCTTCGAGCAAGCGTGCTCCGATTTAGTGCAACCCGCGCGCCGCGCTTCATCGCAGCAACTCTCCGCGAGATCATCTGTCTTGGAAAAACGGTTGGCGGGAAATGGTCTCGCTTGCTCAAAGGCCCGTTGCTTGCTCCATCGACTGGACCGACGCTTCCTGTTGAGCCCGCTCCAATGACTTGTTTATCTTTGAATGGGCCGCGTCAGTGGCAGCCTTTGTGCATTCTGAGAGCGCTCCTCACAGACGCACTTGAATCGAATTGAGAAGATTGGTCGTCGTATCAATAAATTGCAACGCCTGCTGCGTCTTGCCCAAGGCCAGCGGAAAACGCGAACACCTCTCCGACAGTTGGGTCAGTCGTTTCCGTTCCTCGGCAAGGATCGTGTTCGATTTTTCGATCGCGAATTTCACGACGCCCTTCACCGGGCTGTTGTCGCCAAAATCAGTTATCTCCTTTTCGATCGTGATGAGATACTCGTAACTGGAAAGCTCCTCGGATATCTGGAGAAGTTCTCGGATTGTCGACCCGATGCAATCGGCGTCACCGCTGGAAATATCCGATCGCTTGGACGTCTGAACGAGATCAGCCATCAAATTCTGAAACAACGGCTTGATGGTTTCGACTTTCTTGAAATCGTTCTCGCTAAGGACACCACTCTCGGATATGTTCGTCGTGAACATGAAAATTGCGACGCCGAGGACAAACGGCTGCGTCCATCTGGGACGTGTGCCGGCAACAAACCGGCTTTCCCGCGCGCAGGCCGGTTTCGCCGTTCCGCCGGCAACCCCGACTATCAATTTCCAGACGGCGGTTACGTCCATTGGGTCAGCCTCGAACTTCGTCGATGAAGCATAGTCTGCTGCTGCGTGCGCTGCTAGGGTGGATCGACGCGGCCCGCATCATTTTCTCCGACGAGCGCGCTCTTTGGAAGGACGCGTCTTGCCGCTTGGTTGTTCTGGGTCGCCTTTTTGTGTATTATTCCTTCCAAAAGGAACAGGGCTGTGCGTGATCAACAAAATCAGCGACTGCTCGCGGCCAGGGAGCCGGCTTCCGGTCCAGTTGTGGACCCAGGAATATGACCGATCTATCGCAGCGGGTATTTCGTGCCGTTGCGTTGCAGCGAGCCGCATCGCCTGAACAGCTTGACCACCTCGTTCGCATTACCAAGCCGCTTGACTGGATCATTGTATTCGTCATTGGCATTGCTCTCATCGCCGCCGTGACGTGGGGTATCGTAGGCCGCGTCCCTACCCGCGCAGCTGGGGAAGGAATCCTGATTAGCGGCGGTGGTCGCGTCGTTGAAGCGGCATCGGCGGCTGCCGGCCGATTGGCGACGATCAGTGTCATGGTCGGCGATCATGTCGTGCAGGGGCAACCGATCGCAGAAATCGTTCAAACCGACATTCAGCAACGTTATACGAGTGCCGTTGCGGTGTTCCACGAAAAGGAACGCCAGCACAAAGATCTGATCGAAAAAACCGAGCGGGAGCTCGCGTTAAAACGTCAGAACTTTGCGAAACTCGAGGCCGCGTTCAATCAGGTTATCAAGGCGACCTCGCAGCGCATCGACTTTCTGACGGTCGACGTCAAGAATCTCGACGACTTGCTGGCGAAAGGTCTCACTACGCGACGGACCTTCGAGGAGCGTCGTCGAGACCTCACTGACGCGCAGCAGAGAAGGGAAGACACCCAAAACGAGATCCTAAAATTGCGATCACAACAGTCCGATCTTGAGACACAACGCGAACGCGAAAGCCAGACGTCCGAATTTGCTCTCAATGACGCACGCCGGCAAATGGACGCCGCGGCGGGGCAACTGAGCCATAATACCCAGATCATCAGCCCGATCGAAGGACGCGTGCTCGAAATCAAGATCTCCGCTGGCGCGGTGCTTGCCGTCGGTACGCCGGTGGTCGCCATCGAAAGCCAGGGCCAGAAGCTCGAAGCCCTGATTTATATTCCGGCCGAGCGCGGCAAGAACGTAAAGCTCGGGATGCCGGTGCGCATCGAGCCGAGCACGGTGAAACGCGAGGAGTTCGGGACTATGGTCGGCACCGTCGTTGCGATCTCGGATTTCCCTATCACGCCCCAAGGCATGGCCGCGGCCCTCCACAATGACAATCTGGTCAACCGATTTTCAAAGGAGGGAGCCGCCTATGCTGCGACGGTTAGCCTGGAGCAGGACCCGGAAAACCCCAGTGGATACCGTTGGGCAGTCGGAAAGGGACCGGCCATTCGTCTCACCAGCGGAACGCTGACGCGCGCGGAAATCACCACACGAAGGCAACGGCCGCTCGATCTCGTGGTCCCCCTCTTCAGGCGATTGACCGGAATTGATGGATAGCGCCCTGTCGCAGCAACCAGCTTCGGCCCAATTCCGGCCACCATCGCTTTGGCACCGGATACGAAGACTGTTTTGGCGAAGAAACGTCAGGCGGACGCCTACGATCCTGCAGATGGAAGCCGTCGAGTGCGGAGCAGCGGCACTGGCGATGGTGCTCGCCCACCATGGCGCATGGATCCCGCTGGAGCAGCTCCGCATCGCATGCGGTGTGTCACGCGACGGCAGTAAGGCAAGCAACATTGTCCGAGCGGCGCGCACCTTCGGCCTGGACGCCAGGGGCTTTCGCCAGGAGCCCGCGACCCTGCGCGAGTTGCCCATGCCTTGCATCATCCACTGGAACTTCAACCATTTTGTGGTGCTGGAAGGCATCGACGGTGACGACGTTTACATCAACGATCCCGCAGTGGGACGCCGCCGAACCGACATGGTCGAACTCGATCTCGCGTTCACGGGTGTAGCATTGGTCATGGAGCCGACCTCTGCATTCCAGAGGTCAGGCAGCAAACCGCAGGGACTACGATTATTGCTGCGCGAATTGCGTTCCTCGAAGATGGCCGTCGCCCTGCTCGTCGCCGTTAGCCTCGCACTGGTCGTGCCCGCTATCGTCGCTGCGGGATTTTCCAAGATCTTTATCGATGACATTCTCATCAAGCATACCAATGGCTGGTTGATTCCGCTGCTGATTGGCATGGCCCTGACCGCACTCATCCGTGCAATCCTGACGTTCGTACGTCAATCGCTGTTGCTGCGACTACAGACCAAGCTTTCGGTCGTCATGGTCAGCCGCTTCTTGTGGCATGTGATGGCGCTCCCGGTTGAGTTCTTCACGCAGCGCCACGCCGGCGACATAGCCACGCGCGTGGATGCGAACGAGCAGATCGGCCGCTTGCTGTCGAGCGGCATCGCTGCCAATGCGCTCAACCTGACATCGATCTTATTCTTCGCTGCCGCTATGGCTATCTACGATCTCCCGCTCGCCGTGCTTGGCGTCGGAATGTCGCTTGCGAACGTGCTGGTCTTGAAACTGATTGGGGAACGCCGTCAGGACCTCAGCCGCAGTCTCGCGCTAGAACAAGGCAAACTCGTCGGCGCCACCGTCAGCGCCGTGCGCAGCATCGAAACCCTCAAGGCAAGCGGCCTGGAGGACGAGGCATTCGGCCAATGGGCCGGAATACAGGCGAAGGCATTGAACGCTGAGCAGGAGCTCGGCGCTTCCTCGATCTTTCTCGACATGTTGCCGACATTGTTCACTGGATTGACGGTAGCTGCGATCCTCGGCGTCGGCGGCTTGCGCGTGATCGAAGGATCGTTGACGCTGGGAGGCCTAGTGGCATTTCAGTCTCTGATGGCGAGTTTCTCCGAGCCGATGACCGAGCTCGTCAACTACGCCGGCAGCTTGCAGACAATCAAGGGCGGGCTCGAGCGCCTCGAGGATGTGTACAATTATCCTCTCGGAAACAGAAACAATTGCTCCGTCGGGCCGGAGCGCTTCCCGGCAAAACTGACAGGCCGCATCGAGCTCAGCGACATCAAATTCGGCTATTCGATCCTGGAAGCTCCTCTGCTGGACGGGATTGCAATCAGCATTCAGCCGGGTTCGAGGGTGGCCCTTGTCGGCGCTTCGGGCAGCGGAAAATCGACCCTCGGAAAGCTAATCTGCGGACTCTACGAGCCATGGGCAGGCGACGTTCGCATCGACGGATGGCGTCTATCGGAGATACCGCCGCAGGTGTTCGCGAACTCGGTCACCTACGTCGACCAGGACATCTTCCTGTTCGAGGGAACGGCGCGCGAAAACTTGACATTGTGGGACCCGACAGTCACGGAAGCGAACCTTTCACAGGCGCTGAAGGATGCCGCAATTCACGAGGATATTGCGACTCGGGTCGGAAATTACGACTGCTATATCAATGAAGGCGGCGCGAATTTCAGCGGCGGTCAGCGTCAGCGAATCGAAATAGCGCGGGCTCTGGTTTCCAATCCCTCCGTGGTCGTACTCGACGAAGCGACCGGCGCACTCGATCCCATCACCGAAAAGACCATCGATGACAATCTGCGGCGGCGTGGTTGCACTTGCGTCATCATCGCGCACCGCCTCAGCACGATCCGTGACTGCGACGAGATCATCGTATTGCAGCAGGGCAAGATAGTCGAACGCGGAACCCATGAACAGTTGATGGGACTTCAGGGTGCTTACGCGAAACTCGTGGCGCAGGAATGATCGATTCTCTGCTTCAGCAAGCGCAAGCAATGGCCCGCCAGGAGGGTAGCAGCCGTTCACTGGGCCGCGTGGTATTTGATGGTCGTCACCCGAAGCTTCTCGACCACCGAGGGTACGCGCTACATGTCACGGAGGGGCATGTCGATGTTTTCGCTGTCCGCCTGGTGGAAGGCGAAGTGGGCAGCGCTCGGCACCATCTATTCCGGGTGGAGAGAGACGAGGTCATTCTGGACCTCCAAGAAGGTTTCAATGGGCACGGTTCGCACATCCAGATCCTCGCGGTGGGAAGCCCCGGAGCCGAGGCACTCGTTGTCCCGCGGGCGGAAATTCAATCCTTCGATCCTGTCGCCATGTGGATCAGGCGACTTGCAAGATTGATCGCGGGGGCAAATCCGAACTGGGATATGCTGGAGGTCGCGAACGGCGATGTGGCTACAGTCCCCTCAGGTGAGCGCCGCCGCGGTCCGGCACGCAGCATCATCTGGGTCTCCTTGGGATCCGGGACCGCCAAGGCGATGGGGCTCGACCCCACGATTGCCGCGGCTGACCCGCCGTTGCCGCTTACTTCGGGGATGTGGATCGAGGCTGGGCAATCGGGCTGCACCGCAGTCGGCAGCGAGGACGTGCCAGATTGGGAGATTCTGTGGCGCGCAATCGATAAGTTCCATCTAGGTGTAGCGAGCAGCGTCTGCGATTGCATCGTCCGCGACGCCAAACGCGAGGTCCAACGCCTCGTTGTCCGCGGCGAGCTATTGACCGCGCAGACGGTGGAATCCTTCGATCGCCTTGCCGACGTTGTTGTCCAGCGCGCGGGCCACGCCGGGTTGGCGGTGGATCCGGCGGATCCCTTGCTCGCTGCATGTCGCATGGTTGCGGAAGCGGTCCACGTGCCTTTTGTCGCTACACCACAACCTGCTCTGGCACAACACGGGTATGCCGGCGTTGTCGAGATCGCCCGGTCTGCGCGACTGCGCGTTCGCCGTACGCTGTTGCGCGGCGAGTGGTGGAAAGACGATGGGGGCCCGCTGGTCGCCTGGCACGGCGAGGCGCGAAATCCGGTCGCACTGCTTCGCCGCGGAAGTCGCTGCTATGTGATGTTCGACACCAGAACGGGGACGCAGCGGCCGGTTGACCGGTCGCTCGCGATGGAATTGGCGCCAGAAGCTGCGTCATTCTATCCGGCCCTTCCAGCGCGCCCGCTTCGATTCCGGGACCTGCTGACTTTCTCGTTCCGGCACGCGACCGGAAATTTCCTTCGTATCGCATTTGGGGTCGTCGCGATCGGCTTGTTGTCGCTGGTTACGCCGCTGATCACTGAGGTTCTGATCAATTCGGTGATACCCCGTAGCGAACTTGATCAGCTCGCGTTTTGCGCGCTTGCTCTTACCACTACAACCATCGCGGTTGCCAGCATCCAAACCATGCAAGGACTGGCGATGCTCAGGGTCGAAGGTACGATGGATTGGAAGCTGCAGGCGGCGGTAATCGACCGGATGCTAAGGCTGCCCACCTCCATGTTTCGTGAATATACCGTAGGTGATTTTGTCGACCGCTCGATGGGCATTGACGCGGCACGCCGGGTCTTCACCGGGCGCGCGCTGCGCAGCATGATGGCTGGTTTGTTCGCCTGGTTCAGCATCGGTTTGATGCTTTATTATGACGTCAGGTTGGGTTTGATCGCGCTATTATTGACGCTGGTCAGAGCGTTTCTGATTACTGCCGTCAGCGCGATACGCCTCTATCACGAGAACAAATACTTCAGCCACCAAGGCAAGATTAGCGGCTTCGTGCTGCAACTCATCGCTGGAATAGGAAAGCTGCGCGTTGCGGATGCGATTCCTCGTGCACTTGGCGTGTGGTCTCGGCAATTCTCCACGCAGAAGCGGAATTTCCTCGCATCGCAACGGGCCTCTAATGCCCTCGGCGTCTTTGAGGCAGCGTATCCATTGATCGCAACCCTCATCATCTTCGCGGCGGCTACATTCCTGAAGAGCAAATTGCTCCAGGACGTCGGCGGCTTTCTCGCTTTTTTTGCTGCATTCGGGCAAGCAATGGCATCGATCGGCGCGCTTGCTTCGGGTATCAGCGAATCGTTGACCGCCATTCCTCATATCACCCGTCTGCGGCCTCTCATTTCGGGCGCAACCGAACTCTCGGACGAACGAAAATCCCCCGGTGAATTGTCCGGAATGATCGAACTGTCCCGCGTGACCTTTCGTTATGCTTCGACCGATCCACTGGTGCTCGAAAGCGTGTCCTTCAAGATAGCGCAAGGCGAATCTGTCGCCATTGTCGGTCCATCAGGCAGCGGGAAATCCTCGCTGTTCCGGTTGCTGTTAGGCTTCGAAAAACCGGAGTCAGGCACAATATTTCTCGACGGGAAGGCCATTGACACGCTTGATATCGGCGCGGTGCGCCGTCAACTCGGCGTCGTGCTGCAGAACGGCAGACTAGCGACCGGAAGCATCTACGACAACATTTGCGGGGGCATCCAACTCCCGCTCGAACAAGCCTGGGAGGCGGCGCGGCTCGCCGGCCTCGACGACGACATCAAGGCGATGCCGATGGGCATGAACACGGTTGTCGCCGAAGGCGTGAATACGCTGTCTGGAGGCCAGCGCCAGCGAATCATGATCGCACGCGCCGTCGCCCGCCGGCCGCGAATTCTGCTACTCGACGAGGCAACGAGCGCGCTCGATAATCAGTCGCAAGCTATAGTGAGTAACTCGCTCGGCAATCTCAATGTGACCCGGGTCGTTATCGCGCATCGCCTCAGTACTGTGCGTCAAGCTGACCGCATTATCGTGCTCGTCGACGGCAAGGTGGTGCAGATTGGAAGCTATGTGGAGCTCGGCAGCACCCCCGGAATATTTGCTTCCTTTGCGCAACGACAATTACTTTAGCGAGATGAATCACGTACGAACGGAACGCCGTCCAGTGCAGCCGCGCGAATGGGTGGATTATCGATCGCGAGCGACGCCAGAGCGAGTGACGGTGTGTCCTAGCAAATTGGAGGCAGAGTACCGCAACGATAGCTAATCGCTGCCCCTCGATTTGGGTACGCGCAGCAGGAGCCCTCGCTCTAAAAACACGCCGCGCGGTGTCATCAAGTCAGCTGATGCTGCTAGGGTTGCCCTTGATGTCCAACGTAATCGTAAATCCCAGAATCTTGATCTGGCCTCCACGCGCATCGATGACGTCGTCATTCTTGGTGTTTGGCTGCCATTTAAAACCTCCCGCGACCACATCAAGCATCTCAATGTCCAGTTCGTGAGTTGCGGTATTCATTTTAATCTCCTGTCCTTCAAAGCTGAGTTGATGCGGCCCCAATGTGAGCAGAAGGGCAATGAGCTCACCGTGATGAGGATCACGCTGGCAACCGCAACTAGGGTCCGCTGAGCGTGCTGGGGGAGCGTAGCGCGCTTATAGGAGCACGTCCTTACCAGGCACAGCTGCTTCGTGATGAGGCCGACTGCTCATACCTTTTCCATGCGCGATGGCGTTGGAAGGAGGGCGCCTAATCGACGCGCGTTTTCAATATGTGTGGCTTCGTCGCTCGTACGGCTCGCCTTGCGAGTGACGCGCATGGCAGCCGCCAACATCATGGTATCGCAATGGGCAGCGTCCGCGAGACGTGATGGTCGTCACAGTCGAACAGACGGTTTCGGAACATATACCACTCATGAGCGAGTTTATCTGCGCAACTCATCGGAGGACACCATGATTTTTAAAGGCCGTACGCAGGAGCAGGCAGTACAGGTGCCAGAGCTAACTAACGATGAACTTGATCTAGTGGTAGGCGGATCCCCACTAGCCAGTAGCTTAAAGTTAATGGGCGAAATCCTCTCGAACGTCAGCAAGACGCGAAGCGAGATCAGTATGACATTCGCGCGCAACGCGCGGGCTTAGTTCTCTCGCGGCCAGTTATTCAATTATCAATCGAGCGACGCGCCGGGGTCACTTGACCCGCAGTTGCTCCTGATGCGACTTAACCAGTTCGTGCATGCTGGTGAACTTGAAGTCGAAGTGTGGTAACTGGCCAGGATTCATGGTCGCTCCGAAGCCCTGTTAAGCGTGCCGCCGATAGATCCAGCACGATTTCAAGCCGTGTTCGTTTGCCGGCTTGTGGTTGTGGAACATGCTTTCGGACGTGTGCAGAATCTTCTCCTTCTGGACGCCGATCTCTCCCAGCTTCTCGATCATGTATTCGAAATTGCGGGCTGAGGGCTTGTACGATCCGATGTCTTCCGCAGTGTAGATCGCGTCGAACTCGAGACCTGCAGCCTGCAATTGCTCGCCTGGAAGGTCTCGTTGTCCATGCTGGAAAGGATGACGAGTTTGAAGTACTTCTTCAGGTACTGCAGCGCACCGGCAGAATCTTCGAACGCCGGCCAATTTCCCACCGACCGACCGTATTCGACGCAGTCCTCGTGGGACACGTGGACGCCCCACTCCTTCGGCGAGGCGCTTGTAGACGATCGGCAACAAGTCCCGATTTCCCTTTGCCGGCGTATACCGCTGCTGGCTAGACTCGTGACGGGCGTGCGCCTCGAGGATTTGGTCGCGGGCGAGCGGCCGCGGCGCGCGATCGCTAAGGCCCTTCAGGGCCTCGACCATCCCGCTCTCCTAATCGATCAGGGTGCCAGTAACAGTCGAAGGTGAGCGCGTCGAAATGCGGTGAGCCTCACGAGGTAGGTGCACCTCGCCCGAAAATCGACTTCGTCCAAGCCATCACGGTCGCCATCGACCAGTATGTGGTACGCCTCCAGGTAGCTACCAACTTGCCGGGCGAGGGTATCTAGAAGCCGCTGCCGCTCCAACAGCCCCTGCGATCGCCACCCGGACATCACCGATGAAACCAGCAAGACTGCGCAGCTTTGTCCCCGCCCTACCACGGTTCACTCCGCCGCCTTGCGGATGGCATACATCGGATAACCGGCGCGATGTCTGCACCTCCGCAAGCTGCAATTAGGAGTGGTTCGTTCGTAACTATGGCTTACCAGCCGCACCGATATAAGCGACGGTGTGTGGCAATCTCTCATCCTCGGTACGGTTCGAGTATAAGATCACGATTGACGATTACCCTGACTGGAAATCCCGGCTTTATTGTTAGCGTCGGCTGAATGTTCAGATTGCGACGCACCACCTGCTGACCGGCCTGATTGAGGGTATCCCCTGTGCCGCGGCGCAAAGCCCGAATGATGTCATTGTCAGTCCCACTGGAGCCGATCTCCGTCGCAGCGCCAAGCAACGTCGAAAGCGCCGCAGCTTTGAAGAGTTCACGCCAGTGATTATCGACCTCGTCTTCAAGACCCGCATTGCCTGCCGTATCGGCGCCTGGCTGGCGTTCGAGCACGATGGAGCGAGCCGGGTCCAGACCAGGAGTACGCGGGACTGCCCAAATGCGACTTGGCTATCGTAACTGCCGATCAATCGCGCTCCCTGCGCCCGGAATATCCGCGCTGCGTCGACGCGTTGCGCGGCATCGCGAGCGGCGCCTTGATCGCCGCCGTCCCCAGGGCTGAACCCACGGAATACGGCCGGCCACCAGCTCGGCTATGATCTTGTCGGTGATTTCGGTGTAAAGGCTCGTTCGGTCGTTGCCGGCACGAACTCGGGCGGTATGTCCAGACATCGCGGTTCTCCGCGACGGGCGCCGGAGGCCTCTCCCCCGATCTTCAACCCGTCGCGTCGGACCCGACCCGCACTCTCACTCTCCACGGCGGTGACGGGGACACGGACTGCGCATTCGCCGTAAATGGAGGCCACCCCTGGCTTGAGATCAGGTGCGCGCGCTGCAAGACGCCGAGCGATGTCAACCTCGCGGCGATGAAGCATCCGCCGACCACCTTCGTGCACGATCTCGCCAGCCGGCTGCGCAGCCGCAAATGCGCCAAGGCGGGCCGACGCCCCGCGACGACCCCAATACAATTGGCTTGGCAGCCCGCGAACCGCAGACGGAGCACACCGTTAGCACGCGCGGAGTACGACTGGTCAACGACGTCCCTTCGACGCCGAAGTGCAGCGGAGGCAAGAGAGAAGGCAGCCGACGAAGGGGCAGTGATAGCGACGCGGGCATGAAATGCCCGCGGGCACCGAGGCGACTGCAGTCGCGAGACCGGTTAAGAAGGCACCCGCGTTCGGGGCAGTGATAGCGGCGCCGGCATGCAATGCCGGCGGCCCCTAACGCGAGTGCCTCCGGCGAGCGACACCGTATCGCGCAAGGGATCGACGCCGGACGGCCGAGATGCGCCAGCGGCTCGGTTCACGAGAGCCCGGTGCGGCGGAAGCCGCATGCGCACAAGCAGAATCAGCTTAGACTAGATTTCCTCGCGTGCGTTCGTCTGAGCGTCATAGATCCTGATCTGAAGCATGGGAAAACGTTTCTATAGTTCTTCTCCACCTGCCCTTGCGCCGTCTTTGGTTGCAAATTCGGTTTTGAGTCGGCCGTCCACTTCGAGCGCATAACCAGAAGCCGGCAGTTCACGGTTGGCTGCAACCATTTTTGTCCTTTTGTGCAGTGAGGCGGTTGAGATTGATGGGTTAGCGTGAGTCGCCCAAACCACGCCAGAGCCACCTGCGCGACTGTGGGGATAGGTCACCGTCGTTGTGGATTGAACGCCCCGCATTGGAGTTCATCAAGGATGGGCATTTGCGTCGTCCGAACAGTCGGAGAGCTTCCGCTTGCGCGGATGCAGGCGCGGTAGAGCGACGGCTCGACGTAGCTGCCCTTCCACATTCCGCGGCCGGCGTGTTCGGCGTCGCGCTGAGTGCTACCATATCGGCCTTTGGAGTATTGGGGCCAATCCAGCGCCAGGCCCTTGCGCACAAGCCATTCGCCGAGATCAGTGCCGCCGGCTGAACAGATCGCAATTGTCCGGCCATATGGGTCGAAGCTAGCGGGCAAGCAGTTAACCGGACGTCCGGTAATGAATGCGTCGAGGTTGTTTGCTGCCTGCGCACCACAACGATATTGCGAACTGTCCTCGCCGCGGCATAGCTGGCTGCTCTCCGGCGCATCGACACCCCAGAGCCGAATGCGCCTTCCATGAATTTCCAGTGTGTCGCCATCAACGACACTGGCTTGACCAGCAAAATCATCGGCCCGCGCGCCGCCTGACAGCAGAAGAAGCATCAATACCAATGTTCGGCGCTTGATCATGGCGTTTTGTACTGGTGGTCATCGCAAGTCGCGCGGGCTGGATTTCGGCCAGTTCTCGAGCGGCTTTAGTGATGGCAGATTCTCAGGCTCGTGGCGTCAGCTTGTTCGATGCCGTCAGCATCTAGCCGATCGGCAGCGGGCTTCCGCAACTTCGGAAAATCAGAAATTTCAATTGACTGGTCAGGCAAATCAGTGTTTTATGGGGCACCTGGGATGTTTCCAGGAGAACGTTATGTCCGACCGGTGTTCCGAGCTCGTCGAGATTTCGAAGCTCAATGGCGATTTCAGAAGAAACTACGGCAAGGTTTTGGGCGCAATTCTTTATCTGCGCTCCGTCAGTGCCGCGCGCGGACGTTCCTGGTTTTGGGCCGGCTTGGTTTCCTTCGCTTGTTCGGTCGCAGTAGCTTGGCTGGGGCGGCATGGCTGGACGAAGTGAACCTCGCTTTGATGTTACGAAGAAGTTCGTTCACAGTGTCTACGCGAACGGCCTTGTGGCGGGCCAATGCGCCATCTGAAAGCGTTATGGCTTCGCAGTGCCTGGTGCGGGCAACAGCACATAGTCCTGAACCACTTTGTTGGCCTCCTTCAGCCGCAAGAATACACACAGCTTGGTTTGTTCCTTCCTCAGGTGAGCTCTCCACCGAGCAACATGGTTTGGAGTTCTCTGCGCCATTCGCCGGACTACCTGAAACGAGATGATCTTGCTGCTTCCGTGCCGTGCAAGCCCTGCACCATCGTCGGTGAGATTCAACTGAATTCCGAAATCGGTCCTCAGCGCCTCCGCAACCTGCCCTGCCAGCTTTGACAAAAGCTCGGACCAATGATCTCGCACGTCAAACCATTCGCAGTCACGGGATCCTTGATAGCCGATGAGCGCGTAGGCTTGTCGTAGTGAGCCAAAATGCTTGATGTAGCATGCGACAGAAGGAAGGCCGGGCGCATTTTTAATGATGCGGGTCGTGAGCTTTCCCTTGCGACCGAGCGTCAAGCGGAGTCTCCGCAGCATCTGGTCTTCCGGGATCGAGATGTACCGCTCAGCCATGATCTTCTGAGCGCATGCAAAGAGATCCTGGTCGATCACCGGCGGCACCACGTCTGGGCTCCGAATCCACAGATGATCGGGATTGTTTACCTGCGTCTGTCCGAGACGGCGGGACGTTCGGTTGTAGACGAGATTGCCGATATAGTTCTCGTTCTTGAGAATAGAATGGACCATGATGTAGGTCCAAGGTCGCCCATGGTGATTGGCGATGTTCCCGCGGGTCCAGATACGGCAGCGGCGTCTTTCCGAGAATGCTGTCGCGCATCATACCAAGCGCAGTCCCGTGAGGCTTTATAGCCAATGAGCGCATAGGCTTTTCTTATCGAGCCAAAATGCTTGACGTAACATTGGGTAGAGGGAAGTCCGGCCGTATTGCGGATGATGCCATCGCTAAGCTTTCCCTTGCGAGCGAGCGTTAATCGCAGCCGGCGCAACATCTCGTCTTCCGGGATAGAGATATACCGCTCGGCCATGTTTTTTTGCGCACGTGCGAAGAGGTCTTGGTCGACCATCGGGTCCACCGCCGCCGCGCTCCGAACCCACAGGTGATGAGGATTGTTTACCAGCTTCTGTCCAAGACGGCGGGACGTACGGTTGTAGACGAGATTCCCGACATAGTTCTCGTTCTTGAGAATAACCTCGACCATGATGTCGGTCCAAGGACGCCCATGGTGATTGGCCACGTTCACTCGATTGAGCTGTCGTGCAATGTCAACGTACGTTCTTCGCTCGACAACGAATTGCTGAAATATCCATCTGACGACTGCGATTTCTTCTTCAGACCCTGGCCGGAGCCGCACACGGTCCGTTTTCAGGGCCTTGCACTCCCCCTTCGCCAGTTTGCCCTTCGAACGCTGCTTCTCATCGACCATCTCCCTGTGAAGCCCGAACGTGAGCGGGCCACCAACGCGATAGCCGAGGCCCGCTATCCGGCAGTGCCCGGCGTGCACCTTCACGCCCAGCTCTCGGCTATACTCAGCCGCCATCACACGCTTGATGTTCTTGACGATGCTCGACAGCAGGCTTCCGTCATTGTCGAATTGCTCAGCGCAATAGGCGACCTTGATGCCGTTTCGCTTGCAGACAAACTCGTAGTGCGCACTCTCGTCAACGTCCTGGAAGCGTCCCCACCGACTGACATCGTAGACCAGGATGTGATCGAAGTCCGCGTTTCCTGATTGAACATCCTCGATCAATTCGATCAGGCCTGCCCTCCCGTTGATCCTCACTCCGCTGCGTCCTTCGTCGACGTAAGTCCGAACGATAGTCAGGTTGCGTTGCTGAGCGTATGCTGCGATGGCGGCCGCCTGGTTCTGTATCGAATAGCGCTGAAGTTCGGTCGACATTCGAACATACTGCGCCGCGCGGAGCGCCTTCTGAGCCTTTGCCAGTTGCGTATTGCGGCGAATGACGAGCGCATTGACCATGGATCAACGCTCCGGGAGCACGCGGCAGCGAAGGACGCTCTCTGCCTGGCAGAGCCTATGCCTGATTGCACGCTGACTCGATTCTAAAGGGTCAACGCGCCATATTCAACCGAGATAATGCAGACACAGCCCATGATCGAAATCGAGCTCTGATCGTCGACCACCAGCAGCACGAGCGGGGGTCGCTTCCGCGCCAGAACCGGACCTCCCATCAAAGTCCCAAGCTGTGTGAAAGTCCGTCATTTCAATTTGCGTGTAGAACATCTGTCTCAATCTCGTTGATGCGGAGACCAATTGCACTGGCAACCTCTATCGGGAGACGACAATTGAGAAAACAATTATGCACGCATTGGCTCACGCACGTTTCATATAGCCTGGATCCATATCGGACATTGGCCCGTAAATCACGTACGGATCAGGTTTGGCGACGGACTTAACAGCGGCTTCAACCATTCCAGCCGGCCTTGCGCAAATCCTCGACGAGATGAGCGTGGTCCTCCGGACGAAACCACGGAGCTCTCTTGCGGACGAATGCCCCCGGTGCGCGCTGGCAAAGAAGTCGACGTGACCTACGCGCGCCGCATCGTCTGGTAGGGCCGCGCGCTGCGCGGACAAGGAAAGATCAGGTTGCCACAGCATGAGACATCCGCGTGGCCGACCCTGCCGACATTGACCGTCCCGACAAGGGCCGCAATTCCTCCGTTCGACAGCAGCAACGACGCCCCGACGATATATTTGGACATCGCGCCGGCCTACGGCGTAATGAGCAGGATCGTGCAGATAGAACTGGGTGCTCGTCACCAACTAAGCTTCGTCAACGCGCCTTTGCCGATCGACGAATGGCGGTCGGTTTACCTGCGAGTCAGCAATATCGCGTGTGGTCAAGCGAGACGTGTATTGCACTCCTGCTCCGTCCAGCTGAGCTCGCTCTCTCTAACATCGTGCGAGACGATCTAAGATCAGTCAGCGCGATCCGTCACGAGCGCCCCGCAAAACCGCTAACCTGCAACTACCCGGCTGCCCCCCGAGATTTGGCTGCGTTAAGCCAATGGGCGAGCCCCAGGGTCGCTTCGGATGCTCAGTATGCCTCGTTCGGCCGAAACACTACTGTCACCGTCTTTGCCATGATCTTGAGATCAAACCAAAGCGACCAATGCCGGATATAGTCGAGATCGTGTTCGACGCGCCTTTGCATAGATGTCGCGTCGCGAGTCTCGCCCCTGCACCCATTCACTTGAGCCCAACCGGTCATCCCGGGTCTAACCAACTGCCGATCCGAGTATGCGGCGACTAATCTCAGGTAAGTCGCATCGTGTGAGAGCGCATGCGGACGTGGCCCGACGAGCGACATGTCGCCGCGCAACACGTTGAACAGTTGTGGCAGCTCATCAACACTGTACCTTCGGAGCACGCGTCCGACTCGCGTAACGCGGGTATCGCCTGGCCGCGCCTGGCGGATTGCGAATCCATCTTCCATGCAAATCATCGTTCGGAACTTGACGATGCGAAATGGCCGCCCACTCCGCCCGCCCCGCCATTGCAGAAAGATAATGGGGCCGGGCGTATCAACCTTCACGGCAACTGCAGCTATGAAGAGCAACGGAGACAGAGCCACGACCGTGATCAGACTGACCATAACGTCGAAGACTCTCTTAATTGCGCGATTTGGGCCCGCAAGCTTCGCTTGCAATCCAAGTGAAGTTGCCCGTCTGCGTCTGTACGCGATTCGAGAAGCGGCCGCAGACCATGTGTGTGTTGACTCGGCAACGCCTGAATGCCGTCTTGAGATTGCGGACGGCATCCTTCCGATCGGGCCCGTGTGCCCGGTGATATCCCGCCGACGACGGCGATTACCGGCAAACCGCATCGCAATGAAGCGGGCGGACGGATTGTAGAGATCGCGCCAAAGCATCATAAACCCAAAACCTTCAGAGATTGGCGACCTATCCGCCCCGGCCGCCACTTTTGACTCGATCGTGACGCCAGCTCTCGGTGCACAGCACCCCTCACCGAAGCTAAACGGAGGCTCTCGTGCCCACGCAAACGCCCAGCGGACCGATCATCGCTATGGATCGATACGGCGCCACCGTACATGGGCGACGGTGATCGGACGAGAATTCATGAGTGCTATGTCCGATGCCCCGGCACCCATCCTTTCGGATAGATGCATTATACGGCGACCACGTTAGACACCGTGTGGACATCAGATGCCCTGTTGAAAGAGGCACAGGACCGGTGCCAAATGCCTACCGAAGTCTCCATGCCGCAGTTGTGCCAAGCTCGAGGATTGTCATGACAACTGCAATATCTGCCATCATGGGCTTTCTGCTCATCCTGACGTTTGTCACCGGCGTGCGGCAGATGATGCTGGCGGTCATGCTTGTTCGACCGTCGTGCGACCAGGCATTCGACTGGCTAAAGATGTCGTTTAATGAACAATCCGGGCCCGGTGCCGCAATAAACGCCCTGGTCCTCGCAATGGCGATTATTGCTGTCGTCCACGTCCCACAGGTTCTTCTCGCAGCCCCTATGCTCTCCTGGGCTGCCTTCCTTCTCACCGCCGCAATCTCGCTGATCCACACTCCGGACATACATGGCGGATTACGAGTTTTTCTGACTCTCGTGACCTATGCAGCTGCCTTCGGCCTTCCATATACGGTCATCCAGCGCCGCGAAACCATCGTGCAGTGTCTCACTGTCGCGGTGGGCTCGTCCCTACTGCCCTCGTTCGTCGCTCTATTGGAATTTGCGAGGACCCCAGACATCCTGATTGGAGAGCAAAGGCTGCAAAGTACATTCACACATCCCAATATCTATGCCTTCTATATCGTCGTTGTCGTGACGGTGATCCTTTACATGACCTGCTCGGCGACAATCACCCTTTCCAAATTCACGCGCCGAGCGATGTTCGCTTATGCGGCTTACCTTGCGTTCCTACTGCTGCTCACCAAGACCCGCAGCGCCTGGATATCGATGCTGATCATCGTGATTGGATACTCGCTCGTTGTGGACAGGCGGTACCTTGTCGCGATGCTGGGCTTGCCAACGGTGCTCCTTATTCCTGGTGTCACCGAACGAGTCTCGGATCTATACTCAGGTACAATCGATGCCGGTTTCGAGCAGCTCAACTCCTGGGCATGGCGTCAAGTGATCTGGAGGGATACGCTTGAGTGGATGGCGACCAATCCGTCCGGAATTCTAGGTTATGGACTCAACGCGTATCAATCTTATATGCCGACGTTCTTCCCGCGCGGCGAACGGCTGGCTAAAATTGGCCTGCACAACGCCTTCCTCCAGATCTATTTTGAGATGGGTCTTGCCGGATTGATTAGCTTTCTCCTCCTAATGGCAGCTGTCGCCTTCACACTGATTTGCAGATTCAGGGAAGACTTTTCAGGTTCATTCGTGATGTTATTATTGTGCGTCGGGTATATGGTCGTTTTCTACTCCGACAATCTTCTCGACTATCTGCAGTTCCAGTGGCTCTTTTGGTTTACGCTTGGAAGCGTGTGCGCATCAGCTCGCCTCGCCGCTATGGAAGCGCGCGCCCCGCTTCGCCATCGCCTGATCCGCGCGGAATGATATCGCAGCGAAGTCTGTTATGTTATCCCCCGGCTCGCCTGGACCATGGGCGCGAGCGTATTTGGACTTGTGAAGCATCGGCACTCGTTGTAACGCGTGAACGCGCTTGGGTCGCATCGTGAGCTAGACGAACGAGACACACATCAGGTTCCGCACCCTCTACTGCACCACGCAAGAGAGGTGTCGCTCCGCATTAATCGGATCGTGGCGTTGCGTGGCGCACTTTGCAAACAGATCGGCAAGGATCGCCGCTTCACGGTCGACATCATGCAGGGCAAGCACACGTTCCCGCCCCCGAAGACCCATCGCCCAAAGTTCCTCGCGCGACGCCGCAAGGCACTCCGTCATAGCAGCCACGAGCGACTCGACCGAGCTTGCAGGCAGGAGCCAGCCGTTCTCCCGTGGGACCACCAGTTCCGGAATTCCTGCAATTTGGGTCGCCACGACCGGGCGCCGCAGCGCCATCGCTTCCATAATAACGACAGGCAGAATTTTCAGCGAAGCTTGGCACGACCAACGCCCGCGCACCGATCATTTGACGTCGGACGTCTGCGCTGCTCAGCCAGCCGACAAGCCGCACAGTTTTCGACAGGTTCAGACTGGAGATTAAAAGCTCCAGTTCCGCCCGGCTTTCCCCGTCACCGACCAATATAACCTCGAATTTGTGCCCGGCCGCCGCCATGACGGCGGCCGCTTTGACGAGAACATCCTGCCCTTTCAAGCGATACAACTGTCCAACGCAGAGAAATCGTGCGGCCTCGCACGGCGCATCATCCGCCGCCTCGTGGAAGTGCTGCTCCAGCCCGCATCGTACCAGCTTGATCTTCCCTTGATCTCCCGTGTCGCACCAGCGATAGAGCTGAGCGCGCCCGTAGTAGCTCACGGCGACAACGAAAGCCGCGCCATGAATCTTGGTCCGGAGCCCGATGAACTCGGGCTTGTCAAATTCTTCGCAGCCGTGCACCGTGAAGCTGTACGAGGCTCCGGATAGTTGTGACGCGAGCAGCGCTACTTCGGCCGGGTTTGTTCCAAAATGCGCGTGGATATGGCCCGCTCCCGTCCTGCAAACGACCGCGGCAACGCCGCATGCTTCGATCAGGTACGCGATATGCTTGAGAGGCGAGCGATCACTTCTGCGCATCATGCGCAGGGTCGTCGCCAGAGCCTTGACAAAGGGGCGGGGCCGCAGGAGGAGGAGCGAGATTGTGTTCAGCAACAAGCTTAGCGGACGTCGGAGCAGATAATTCGTGCGCTTTTCCTCGTCGACGTCGCCTGGATCGACCAGCGCTTTTCCGGCCCGGAAGGCCAAGCGGATTACTTCGACTCCTAAACGCTCGAGCGCAAGCACTTCTCGCTTGATGAAGGTGTGAGTGACGGCGGGATATTGATTTACCAGATAGATGATTGCAGGTCTGTTCGATTGGACACTGGCCGGATCGAGCGATAGCTTGCTTTGCTGGGTGACCATAAGACGCATGCTAACCTCCACAATCGAACACAAGTCGCTCGTTCCTCGTTCAGAGGCGCGGCCGACAAAGGCAGATTTGCCAGGAAACACCGGAGCTGTGTCGCGTCTGAACTGCATCAACGACCCTCACGCTGCCGCGCGACTGCCGCCAGGCCCGCCGAGACTCGGGCGCATCCCATAGGGAAACGACAAAGTGCCCGTTGTTTTCCAGGAAGCCCGCAAAGTGCTCCAAGATTTTGCTCGGCTGTTCGAAGTAGTAGAGAACCTCATTGAAGATGACCACGTCGAATTTGCGATCAGGCACGTAAGTCGCGGCGTCCGCCGCAATGAATCGCGTAGAGCCGTCTGTCCACTCCCGGCCTGCCCTGTCGATAGCGACATTGGACAGATCAACACCGATATAATCAATAGACTCTGGCGGACGGAGCCACCGACGGAGAATACCGGACCCGCATCCGAGATCGAGCACGCTCAAAACGTTGGTGCGATGCTTGCAATATCCGGCGATCACTGCGTAACGCGACATTTCCTCCAGGTTGTTGAGATAATCCCAACGACCGCGCCTATAGTCATCGTCAACGATCTCCATCGATGCGCGGCTCGTGGGGCGCCAGCCGAGCTGATCTACGAACACCGAGTAAGCCAGCTCGCGCACGCCGTGGCGTAAGCGCAAAGGAAGTATTCGTTGTATGGCGTGATGTGCCTGCATGGTCCCGTCGCCCAAGCTCTCGTGTCGTCGGCGCACGCGTGCTTCATGTACGTGGGTCTTCTTCCTTCGACTCGTCCAAGGATCAACGAACTTTAACACGTTCAATTTGCGGGGGCACACGCCCTTCCTGGCGGAAATGGGACTAGTACGGATGGGAGATTGACGCCTTTACATCCCCGTCGTGGACTGTTCCCGAAAGAATCTGACGGTCACTTCGGGAGCGGTTGTGAGATGCGATGCAAGCGACATTCCAGACGCCGCTTTGATAGTGCAAGAGCTGCGCGCCCAGATCACTAACCGCGCCTCCGCCAATCCGGACATTGTGGATACACGCAGTACCCGCATTGGCGATGAGTACGGAGCGCTGATCTGCTTTCCGGCCGGTGCCGACGCGAAGCGGGAGAGCCGATAATGCGCCTTCGCCAAGCAATGCTGAGCTCGGCGCTGCAACAAAATGCAACATTGCTGTTGTTCTTTGGGACTGGCGTTGTCATTGCGCACCTGCTCTCGCCGCGGGAGGTCGGTTCATACTCGGTGGCTATCGCAGCTGCCGGCATGTTCGCTGCCCTGAAGGATTCAGCTGTTGCATCTTATGTGGTGAGCGCGCCCGAGCTTGACGACCGACTCTTGGGAGCCGCGTTCGGTTTGAGCCTGACTATTGCCGCTTGCCTCACCGTTGGATTTGTCGGACTGAGCTTTCCTCTCGCGACTTTCTATCAAGACCCAACCGTCGGCGTGGCCTTGAGGATTGTCGCTCTTGCACAACTCGGCCCTGCCCTGGCTTTTCCGGCCACTATTCGCTTGGTGCGCGCCATGCAATTCGGGTCGCTTCTCGCCATCGGCCTCGCGGCGGCAGTGTCTCAAAGCGTGGTTTCGCTCACTCTTGCCATGCTCGGTCACGGAGGTGCCGCTTTGGCTTGGGGCTACTTTGCATCATCGGTCGTAATGGCGGTCATGACGATGATCTATCAACCCGATGCGATCCAGTTGCGACCGACCCTGCAAGGCGCGGGCCAACTGCTCGCCTTTGCGGGCTGGATGTCTGCGACGCTTTTCGTCGGCAGCACTACGACGTCAACTCCGGAGTTGGCAATCGGGCGCGTTCTGGGAATTGCTAATGCAGCCCTGTTTTCGCGCGCCCAAAACCTGGTGTCATTCGTCAGAAACGGTCTCCTTTTCGGTTTGACCAAACCTCTGCTTTCCGACTTTGGAAGGCGTGAACGGGAACGGGAAAGTCTGGCGCCGATCTACTTGCGTATTGTCGAACTGGTTACGGGGCTTTCATGGCCAGCCTATGGCGTCCTGGCGATCTGGGCCGAGCCTCTCGTGAGAACGATCTACGGTGAGGCGTGGAGCGCCGCAGGCACGATGATGACGCCTATCGCGATCGCTCACGGGTTGGCGCTTACCGTTCCGCTCCACTACGATATCCTGATCATCAAGCGACGTCCGCGATTGCTCTTCGCCTCCGAGCTGTCCATGTTTCTCTTCACGATCCTGGCGCTTGGAATTGGCCTGATGATCGGGATTGAGAGCGCGGTCTGGAGCTTGGTGTTCAGCAGCGCCTTCTTCGCAACCTATTATTTCATCGTGCTCAAGGCCATTATCGACTTTGCGTCCGGCGCGCTGGTGAAGGTCTGGAGCCGAAGCCTGACGTTGACTCTCGTCGCCATTCCGGTTCCGCTCATTTTTCGGCATCTAGCTGGTCATGGCGCCGCCGAAGTCTTACTCGGATTTGCTGGATCGAGTGCAGTCGCAGCACTGATCTGGATCGCTGGTGTCATGTTCACCCGGCATGAGCTGTCCCTTCACATTGGCCCACTGCTCGAGAGTGGGTTCGCATCCGTCGCGCGGCGACGCCCGCGTCGTAGCGGCAGCCAAGAGAGACCGATAGGCGTGGAGCTTCCAGTGACCGATCGGAGTAGATAAACGACCTGCAAGGGTAACAGCCATGGAGAGACAGGAGCATTACCTTCGCCGTCACGCCAAGGTGCCCGGGTGGCTGGGCAGTTATGCCGCACGATTTATTGCCGAGTTTCGTCGCATTTGGGCCATCAACGGACTTAAGGGGGTCGCCGGCGAGATTGGCGTGCATAGGAGCCGGCACAGCGAACAGGAAGATCACACTGTCCCCGCCCTCGACGGTCTACGCGCGATCAGCATCATCCTCGTCCTAGCGTGTCATCTGCTTCCGCTGGGACCGAAGGCTCTCCAACTGAATTTGACCGCTGGTCCGATGGGGATGAGTCTCTTCTTTACGCTTTCAGGATATTTGATCGTCAGCACGCTTCGCTCCGTTTCGATCCTGGAATTCATCGTAAAGCGGGTCACCCGGATTCTGCCGCTTGCATATCTCTATATTTTGCTCGTTCTCATTGTTTACGGCTTGAGCAAACAAGCTCAGCTTTTCCACCTGAGCTTCATTCTTAACTACAGACTTGATCAGATGATACCGGTCACGGAGCATCTCTGGTCTCTATGCGTCGAGGTTCATTTCTATGTCTTCGTAACGATCATCGCGGCACTGGGCGGAGCCAGGGCACTCATGCTTGTTTGGCCCTGTTGCCTCGCAATTACCATGATGCGTGTCGCGGAGGGCGCTCATATTCAGGTAGCGACGCACCTTCGCATCGATGAAATTCTTGCCGGGGCCTGCATTGCCACGCTGCCGATATACCGATTCCGTTCCAGTGCCACGTCCCTCGTCGCCTGGGGGCTCGCGGCCGGCGCCTGGGCGGCAACCTCGCATCCCGATGGCGGCTGGCTGCAATATCTGCGGCCCTATGCGGCCGCCCTTCTGCTCTTGGCGACGCTAACCCAACCGTCCAATCGCCTGATCGGTGTACTGGGCAGCCGGATTCTTCGTTACATTGCCGCCATCTCATACGCGCTCTATGTCATCCATCCGCTCACCGCGCATGGATGGTGGAACGACGGAAGCGTCTGGCAGCGGTACCTGATCAAGCGGCCACTCGGCTTGGCTTTCACCCTGATTGCGGCTCACAGTTCGACCTTTTATTGGGAGAGATTTTGGATAGAGGCGGCACGGCGCTGGCTTCGTTCGAGGCGTGCAAAGACTCCACACTCGCTGGCTCGGCCACAAAATGTCGTGGGAGGATGATTTGGTCGCGCTGCCGACATGCATCGGCGAATTTGGTCCTTAGCGGTTCGTCTTGTCCGAACTTCCGGCGCGTGACAAATTGATATAGCTGCCGGGAGCATACGGCTTGGGACGGATCATCGGGATTTTGATAATATCGTCCGGCTCCACCAAGCTCGTTTCGTCCGCTGCAATTTCTCGCCTGATCTCGCCATCCTTCCGTAGCAATGTAAAGCTTGGTCGTTGACCGTCGTCCGCCAGGCGCTCTCGAGCCTCCGCCGGCGCGCTGACTTGCGCCTCGTTCAGAAGGTCGCCTGCCGTCCCAATCCGCGCACGAACCTCTGCGAGATCATCCTTAGCCTGCTGCAAATCCCGCGTATTCGTCCGGCTCCTCTCGTAGGCGCGTTCTCGAACGCGCTGCTCCGCCAGCGCAATGTTCTCCTTAGCCCTTACGATCGCCGCTTCCGAGTTCATTTGCTGATTTACGACCTGTGCAATCGATCGCTCCAAGGTAAAAAGTGTAGGATTGAGGGCGAGACCCCTGGCTGCGAGCGAGCGAAGGTCCTTCAGCTGCTGCTGGATGCTGCCTTGCTCCTGCTTCTGAGCCTCGATCTGCGCGCGAAGCGATTCAATCTCATCTTGATAGAGCGACTTGATCTCCTCAAGCGCCGCCGTTTCCGAACGCGCCGTTTCGTTTTCCACCGCGAGCGCCGCGCGTTCGCTTTCGATGATTGCGGAGTTGGAGGAATCGTCCTCTTGGTTTCCGACCCCCTGCGGCAGGGAAACAGTCTCGCGCCCGGCAAGCGCCGCCGTCAGGCGCGCCGCGCGCGCCACTAGCCGGTTCTGTTTCAGCAACAAGGTGCGGACGTCGCCCTTGGCGAGCGCAATATCGCGATCCAGCCGCAGGAGGCCGAATTCGGGTCGGTAGTATCCACCAGCGATGCTGATCGCCTGAAGAACCGTGATGCCCGGTCGATAGGCATACTCGCCCGGTCGCTGAACGTCACCCACGATCGAAAATGGACGAAACTGTATGATTTCAACAGCTGTCCAAGGTCGTTGGGAGCCATCCGCGCGCCGCTGTAGCCGGTCTGATATCTCTTGAGCCAGATCCTGGACATGCAGTCCAGCCGCGCCAATATTCCCGACCAGAGGCAGGGAAACCGAACCATCCGCGGTCACTGTATATTCACCACTCAGGTCCGGCCATTCCTGTACCTTGACTCTGAATCGATCCGATACACCGAGCTTGTAGTCGTTTCCAAACGCCAATCCAGCGGCAGCCGTCAGACCGATGCTCAGGACCATCGTGATCGCAAGAAATTTTCTGGTCATGTCTGCCTCTTAGATGTCCCCGAATTGGCCGAGCTCCTACTAATGAACGTGCCGAGAATCTTGTCCCGCACAGGTCCAAGCGAACGCAGCGCCCACTCTAGCTCGCTCTCAGACGTGCGGCCCCATTCCACAACGATCAGCAGGTCGTCTACGACTTGACCGGCAGATCGGACGTCGGCAACAGTCTGCAGTGGCGGCAGATCGAGAATGATCCATTCGTAAAATCCATCGCCGCGTGCTCCGACCGCTTGAACTAGATTGTACCACTGCATGTCGATGTTGCCGACAAGCTTTCCGCTTGGCAGGAAGTCGAGGTTGGGCTGAATCTCCACTCGGATGACTTCGCTTGCGGCGACCTCGCCCCGCAACATCTCATAGAGGCCTTGCGGCTCGGCCGAAGCCTGACTGCCCGACGCAAGCCGACCGCCGGGTGATGCACTGACAAAAAGAACACGTGAACCGTCACTCGCAATCAGTCGGGCCCAATTCGCAGCGATTGTCGTCTTTCCGCCGCCGCCGGCATACGAAGTTATGCCGACGAAGTGCGGAACATTTCTGGACCGTTCGAGAACAGCCGCGCGCGCGCGCCGCAAAACCGGGAGGATGGAGGGCACGCTAACGTGCGAATAACTCGAACCACAGCCGTTGCGAAAAGCACCAGACGGGAAGCCCCCTAAAGCGCCCTTGCTTGGGATTCGTTGCAAATATCCGAAGCACTCGACCGATGTCACCGAAGCAAGCTGTTCGGCGCTACGTACACGACGGTCAACAAGCGTAAACCCGAGCCCAACAGCAAAGCCCAACGCCACGCCTATGAAGGGTGCCAACACCAGCGTGATGATCGGGCCTGGTCCATCCCTCCTGTCTGGTGGAGCGGCCTCGCTGATGATCCGGGCTGTCGGGCCAAGCACCTTGATGCGCTCGCGCAATGCCGCGCTTGTTGTGATAACGGCGTTTGTGTCGTTTTGCTCTTGGACGAATGATCCTGATATATCGTTGGTTAGCCTGGCGGCGTCCTCCGCGGTTAGTGCTTTCTCGCGAACCGAAATGATCTGACTGGCGCCAATCCGACTGACCTTCATGTTGGATCTCAACCTCGCCAACGCTGTTTGCCTCCTTGTTGCTTCGGAGGGTTCCTGATCGTAGGCGAGTATCTGCCATGGCGATCTCGGCAAGATCCGTTCGATGTTCTCCAATCCGATTCTGTCAATCGTTCGTTCGAGTACCTTGCTGGATTTCAGCATTTCTATCGCACTCTGGATCAGAGAGTTTTCGACCAAAATCTGCGTCACGACCGCGTCAGGTCCTGACAATTGAAGCGTCGTGTTCGAAATCAGCAGTTCGGAAGAAGCGCTAAACTCCGGCACCTTGACGAGATTGTAACCGAGCCCGGCGAGCCATGCGACGACGGCGCCAACGAGCATCGAGCCGACGATCTTCGGCCTCCGCTGACGAACCTTGCCAAGAAAGACCCTAAAACCAATACCGTCACGCCACGGCTCCGGGGCGATCGATCGGTTCTCCACGCCGACAAGAACCGGACGCTTAGTGTTCGTCGTATCGAGCATAAATGAAAGCTCCCTCGCAGATTCCCTCGAAAGCGTATCGATGCTTGGCTCTCGCATAGGGCTTGGACTCTCTTCGGAGTCTCTCCAATCACTCTTGCAGCGTCGCCTCGACGGCCTCCAATTTGTCCCAGGGGAAGCCGTTAAGGCGGTTGTTGCTGTCGGCATAACAGGCCGCTTCAGGGCGTCCCTTCGCGCATCGCAAGATGCCGCCGATGCCGTAGTATGGATGACCCGGCCCGTTCGACAGGGGGTTTTCAGCGTACAGGACCACTGCACCTGCGGTGTCGCGAACGATCATGCCGTACTTCTGGACAGCTCGAGCCACCATTCGGGCGTAAGGATCCATGTTGATCTGATCGAGATCGACATTCTCCGGGATGCGAAACGTCGCTCCCTGGGGTATCGCATCCGGATCGTCCTCACTACCATCGGTTCGCTGCGCAGGGTGCGCCCATACCGATTGCCGCGTTTGCGGCAGAGCTATGTGAATCGAGTGATTGATCGCACCTTGGCGCTGATCCTCGATCGTCATGAGGCCTGCAAGCAAAACGAGGCCAGTCGCCGCTGTGCCGAATTTGTAACCGTCTGGCGTCGTCGGGAAAAATCCGGGATTGGCGGCAAGATCATCGATCTTTCCACCCCATGCGGCGCGCCACTCCTCCACAGAACGACCTGCGGAATCGACAATTTTTCGGCCGCTTCTTTCCATGCCCCAGAATTCCCAATAATGACCTGTCGAGGGCTGGTATATGATTGCCTCTTTGTCGGTGCCCGCGGATGGCTGGAAGCCGTCAGGCAGCGGCACCGCTTCCCATTGCTGTTGAAGTGGCTCAAATGCCCACGCTGGATCCGAAGCTCGCTCTGCCCTGACACGGACGGTCGGCTGTTCCCTACCGGTCACGTAAAGAGGCGGCGAATACTGATCGATATTGACTGACACGATGTTGTAGTGCGCGCTGATCTGCCGCAGCAGATTGGCTGCCCAAAGATCGGAACGGGAATCACGTGGGAGATCCGGTCGTAGTTGCCGGTGAACATAGCTCGACGCGGCAAATTCCCGATCCGGTGCCACAGCCAGCGACAAGCGGACTTGGCGCCCTTCTGAATGCTCCACCGCCGGACGGCCACTATCGGCTCTCGTCGAAATTGACAGGGCGCCAGCGCCGATCAACATCGCGGCGCCAGCGCAATAGAGGCCGGCCACTGCGCCTTTTGTTGCACGCATGATTAAGCTATCCCACGAACGTTCGATGCGATCGCGAATCCCAACAGCAGCGACGACAACCCAATCAACAGCGACGACGATGAGATCGGCGACAACGAGATCGGCGTGCTGCCCGAATTGCGCTCATCCCGCAATCATCAATGACGACAGGCGTTGCAAGGCCGCAATCACTCGAACGTATATGCATCCTTTCGGATGGTCCCGAGCCTTATGCAGGACCGCGCATATTCGACACCGAGTGCAGGATGGGACGCCCGCTGACATTGCTCCTCGTAGTTCTCGCAGCTGCGGATAGAGATTCCGAGTGGGACGCTCGCGCTCCCCAACTGTTGTTGAACTAGTCAAGAAGAGTCGCCTTCCTATCCGTGCGAGCAAGCACGCAGCCTCTCCCGATCGTTAACGTTTCCGAAGCCGTTGCGGTCGATCGCGCACATAAGCCGGCCTCCGCGGGAGATGATCGGCAACAGCCTGCCGGAGGCGGTTATGAGCGATGCGGTGGAAGCAAGGACGACTGCTGGTCGACGTCGCGCGAGAAGGCGCATTGCCCCGGACTTCTCGCGGCCGGCTTTTTGCGTCCAGGGGCTGGTATGCGATGTGCTGACACTTGAGCAGGCTGTTCAACGGGTGATGACGTCCATCAAGCAGGGCCACCGGTGCAACATCGTCACCCCAAATGCCAGCTTCCTCAGGATGTTCCGGTCCGACCCGGCTTTCAGAGATGCCGTTCTTGCCAGTGACCTCTCGCTGATCGACGGAATGCCGCTCGTCTGGTTGGCGCGTGTCCTTGGTATCGCCGCTCCTTCTCGTGTATGCGGATCTGACATGTTTGATACCTTGATGCGTAATACCGACGTTCGAATCGGCGCCTTCTTCCTTGGTTCAACCGATGACATCGGTCAACGCGTACGAGAACGCCTTGATCGACCCTCATCGGGCGTTCGGTGCACCGGCGCTTATTCACCGGGATTCGGCTCTGTCGAATCCATGAGCGATCACGGCATTCTCGACACGATCAACGAAGCAGGTCCTGATCTATTGGTCGTATCCATCGGTGCTCGCAAGGGTTTGCTGTGGCTCATGCGAAACGAGCATCTGCTGTCGGTCCCAGTAATCTGCAATCTCGGTGCAACGATCAATTTCGTTGCGGGGAGCGTCAGGCGCGCACCCGCTTTCTTTCAACACCATGGACTGGAGTGGTTGTGGCGTATCAAGGAGGAGCCGGCGCTTTGGACGCGATATGCACTCGATCTCGCCACCCTGATGTCGGTGCTGGTCGTCGAGATTTTACCTGGCCTCGTTCAACACGCATTACACAAGGTGCGGGCGACATCCTCGTCGTCACCCCACCTACAGCGCTATCACGTCAGGAGAGCCGATGTCCTGAAGTTTTTTGGCGCCTGGACAAGAGACGATCTCGCGCCAGTACGCGCGAGTTTGGCGGCGGCGACACTGAGAACTACCAACCTCATCGTGGACCTCGAAAGTGTGACCTTTGTCGACGCCGCGTTCTTGGGTCAGATACTTCTGGCATACGGGTACCAGCGACGTATGCACCGAGACTTCACACTACGTGCGTCCACCGGGCGAATCCGGCATCTGCTGCGCCTCCACGGGTGTGAATTCTTGCTCGCGCCCGGTCGGTTGCAGCCAGAGGTCGCCCCCACTCCGGATCGACCCGCGCCAACAAATGGCCGGCCTGCCGGCGGCATTCGGCAGTGGCCGATCGCGATCCGTCGCGTCTTCTTGATCAATTCTCATTGGCACTGACATTTGTGATGCTTGTCTCAATCCCCGAGATCGTCCTGGTACTCGCCGCCGTCGTCCTGATTTTGGCAACATTGGCCTTGGCGGTGCAGGCAACAGCGGCGATCTGTTTATCCGATCGCCCGCCCATCTTGTCATCACATCGACCTTCGATCGCTGTGTTGATGCCGGCGCATAATGAAGAACAATACATCGAAAAAGCTCTACTCCGGATCAAGGAGGATCTGTTGCCGACCGATCGGCTTCTTGTCGTAGCCGACAATTGCATCGACCACACAGCGCCGCTCGCAGCGCGAGCCGGCGCCGATATCGTGGCCCGAGATGATCCCACCCGACGCGGCAAGGGCTTTGCCCTCGCAGCCGGTCTTCGCCACCTTGCGGCGACACCGCCCGAAGTCGTCATATTCATCGATGCGGACTGTCAAGTCAGCAGTCGCTGTGTGGAGTTGCTGGCAAGGGCTTGCGCGGCCGCGAATGCGCCGGTGCAATGCCTGGACCTTATGATCGCGAACCCGGATAGCGAGGCACCACCACATTGGGCCGAATTTGCGTGGCGCATCAAAAACGATCTTCGGCCCAGCGGGTATGCACGGCTTGGCCTCCCCTGCCACCTGCTCGGAACGGGGATGGCGCTGCCCTGGCGCTTGATTGATCCCGCGATATTTGCGACGGGACACTTGTCCGAAGATATGCTGCTCGGACTTGACCTCGCGATAATGGGTTCCTCCCCTCGCTTCTTCAGGGACGTCAGTGTCAAGAGCTACTTTCCAGCTAGCGAGCGTGGTCAAGCTCAGCAAAAGCAGCGCTGGATGCATGGTCATTTTGCGCTGATCAACAGTCACGTGCCCCGCCTCTTCTATCAAGCGCTGAAACGCCGTGAGCTAAGTCTACTGGCACTGGCCGCTGACCTTGCCGTGCCGCCCCTCGGGGTGCTTGCGGTTGCCAATTTCGCTCTCCTGGCAATGTCTCTGACCTTGATGGCGGAAAGCCAAGCGATTGTCCCGCTTACGATTGCAGCCATCGAGTGTGCGCTCTTTGCATTCTTCCTCGGAATTGCCTGGCACCTCTGCGGGCGCGATGTGATTGGCCTCAAGGAACTCAGGCAGCTACCACGGCACATCATCATGGTCCTGTGCTCTGCCTCGAACTTGGTTCGCGGACGCCGGGCTCTTTGGACGAGAGCCGAGCGGCTCTAAACGACGACGCGCGGGGCTGCCGGCCGTTCCATGGTGGGCGCTCAACAGAAAGCTCGCTGGACGATCGCTAAAGGAGCATGGCATGGCCTCGGCTCAATCGAAACAGAGTTCGACCGAGAGGCCATGTACGGACCAGACGTTTCACAAATCGTTTTAGGTCATACTGAGGGCTACAGTCGTTCAGCAACACGGTTCGCGCCTCGACATACCGGTCGCTGTCGAGTAACTGACGGGCGTATTCCAGCATAAGGAAATTTGCGTAGCGCCTGCTACTTTCCATCAGGGCGGGAGGCACTCTTCGATCTCGTATTAATTCAGGGAGCCGTTGCGCGAAGACTGGACACCGTACTGCTCGCCCTCCGCTGTGCAGCGTCGGCGAGGATGCGTCATTATATGTCGCGGATTTCCTGGCGTTGTAAAAAAACGAGCCTTGGCAGGCGAGTCTGCACCACATGTCGATATCTTCGCCGGTAGACACTCCTTCCTCAAAGAGACCTGTCGCCAAAAACTCTTCTCTAAGAACGACGATCGAGCTCGCGCTAGCTGGATAACCGCCATTTGCGAGCGCAAACGAAAAGTAATCGTCGACCTGCTGCGCGGCAATTCCTTCATCAACCATTGATCGACCAGCACGACTCTCCAGTCGGAGGTTGCTAAAAGCAGCGATCGACGTGCTGCTTTCCAAAACATTCAGCAGGCCTGCAAGATGGTCCGGCGACCATAGATCATCCGAATCAAGAAGCGCGACCCATTTCCCTTCCGCTGCCGCAATCCCACGGTTCCGCGCAGCCGAAACTCCTGCGTTTTCCTGCTTGATCAGACGCAGCCGCGGCACGCCCGCGATTTCGACGGTGTGAGCACCCCCATCGGTCGAACCGTCGTCCACTATGATGATCTCGAAGTCCACGTCGATCTGGCACGCTGCCGAGCGAAGCGTCCTCAGAATGAGGTCTGCTTTGTTGTGTAATGGTATTACGACGGAGACAAATGGTTTTGTCTGCATTGTCGGCCTCACTGGGTGGTCAGCCGCAATTCATCAGCCACAGCTCCGGCACCAGTCAATTTATGTCGGGCTGGCCCCGACGCAAATATCTACGTCGAGGAGGCGTCGTTCTATGTTGAGTAGTCCACTCGGAAGATGGGAAGGAAACGCAGGGGGCTCCGACAATGGGGCAGACAACCTCGCAGGTATAACGAAAGATATAGATGAACACGGAGTGCGGCATGAAGAAAACCCGCCAGACTCGTCAAAAGCGATAAATAATTCAGGGATTTCACACTTGCGCACCCGATCAGATCATCACAAACGAAATCAGACCGGCGGCCAGCTTTTCCGCCCCGCCGTAGTCTGTGCACTCAAGAACTAGTTCGTTTGCGTCAGGTATTTGGGGAACGCTGAGGAACCCTGCGTTCGGCCGCCAGTTTTTCCCGCTCAGATTCCCCGATAAAACCAAGTTCCCCGATAAATCAAGATTGCAACAATTTTTATGGCGCTTATTGTCGTCTACAATTGAACTACGGAGTTTTTCGCCTCTTCTTCGTGTAACCCTAAAGAGGACGAACAGAACGGGATCGTACGAGACGAAACACAAACAAATAAACGGGGCGTGAGAAGCGCTTGTCTCGTGCAACCGAAGGATATCGATGGATTCGTCAATCGTACCTACGGTTATTCTTCAAAGCGACGGGCTTCTTCGTGAGGGACTGCGCCTTATGCTGGAGAGAACACGCTTTCGCCCGCAAGATTGCGTGGCCGAATTAGACGATCTCACCCGAATTCCTTGCGACAGGCCGACCCTCTTCATCGTCGATATTCGCCAAAAGCAGGATTCGATCTGCAAGAGAATCCGAGCACTGTATCCGCTTTCTTTTATCGTGGCGGTTGGCGACGAGAGCGAACATAAGCACTTGGCGAGCGCGCTGGATGATGGCGCGAACGCAGTGCTCTTCAATTCAGTCACGCCGCAAGCCCTCCTTGATTCGCTTCATATCGTGATGAGCGGGGAGCTCATCGTGATCGACGCTCATCTTCGGTCGTTGGAGGGCCGGGAGAGCTTCGGAAGGACGAAGGAAGAAGTCGGGACAATCGAAGAGGAACCGCCTTCGTCGATCCAACATGCCACATCTTGGGAAACTCGGAACGAACCGGCGGACCTGAGGCATCTGTCTGCCCGCGAGATCGCTATTCTTGAACGGATCGTCCAAGGGGATTCTAACAAACACGTTGCACGATTCTTCATGATCGCCGAGCCAACGGTAAAGGCGCATGTAAAAGCAATATTTCGAAAGATAGGCGCGATTAATCGCACGCAGGCGGCAATCTGGGCGCTAAGCCACAGGCTTTTCGATGATCCGAGCGCGATTGCGAGCCATATTTCCGTGTTCCTGCAGCCCGAGGCAGGCGAAGGCCCGAACGATACTTCATCGGCTTTGGAGATGGATGGCCATCCGATGTGCCGGCGGTCTCCAGCTGGCCCGGTTTCATAGGCAATCCTAGCCGCGTGGCGAGTTGGCACGTCACCCTGCAACGTCAAATGTCGGAACGGTGACTGCGGCATGTTGTCGACGTGAGGCTAGATCGACTGCCGCATGATCGCCCGTGGTCCCACGTCAACTGGTGCGATCAGCCGTTCCAATAGCATCGCGACTATTTTGCTGGACCAGCTGGCGCGGTGGCTCTGCTATCCGGCGCAGAACATGCCGACGCCGCATCCGTTATGGCCGCCGCTGACGCGACTGGTCGAACCACCCGTCAAAAATTTGCTAGGGCTAACCCATTCCTCGAGGTACTGACGGTAGGCGATCTCAAGAACTGAGCCGATCATAAGATGCGTGGCATCTAGATCGCCCTATTCCCCACATCTGGCAATTCGTCGATCGGATGTTTTGGAACGCCTGCTTTGCGATTAAAAAGCGGACATTGACTAAACTCCGACGACGGTGCCGACCACTTAGGATTTCCGCGCCAAGCGTGACAACAGGTTGACTAAGTGAACCTCCCCCGAATGAGTGGACACCTGTAGTAGGCTCAGAGAGTCAGGAGGTGTCGAATGGAAGGACGTCAACGTCGGTCGTTTACCGAGGAGTACAAGCGGCAGGCCGCTGAGCTCGTGGTATCGAGTGGTCGGTCGATCACGTCAGTTGCCAAGGAACTCGGTCTGCGCGATTCCGTGCTGCGGCGCTGGGTGGAGAAGCTCCGGCAGGAGCCGGCATCGGCGGCGCGGCGCCCCACCACGCAAGCGACGCCGATGCCGGCGGACCAGGCTGCTGAGATCGCCCGGCTGCGCCAGGAGAACGAGCGGCTGCGCATGGAGCGGGACATTTTAAAAAAATCGATTGCGATCTTTGCCGGAACCAGACATGAGCTTCCGCTTCATCGAGGACCATCGCGATGCCTATCCGGTGCGGCTGATGTGCGCCGTGCTCGATGTCTCGGCGGCCGGCTATTACGCCTGGCGCGAGCGTCCGGTGAGCCAGCGCGCGGCTGCCAATGCCGCTCTCCTGAAAGCGATCCGGCAGGTCCATCAGGACAGCGGCGGACGCTATGGCAGCCCACGGGTCCATGCCGCGCTGCGGGTGCAGGGACGTGGCACCAGCCGTGGCCGGATCGAACGCTTGATGCATCGGCACGGCATCCGCGCCATCATGGCATCACCGCGCCGGGTTCGTACAACCGACAGCCGTCATAGCCTGCCGATCGCGCCGAACCTCATCGATCGTAACTTTACAACCGCAGCCCCGAATCGGATCTGGCTCGCCGATATCACCTACATTCCGACTGCGGAGGGCTGGCTGTACCTGGCTGCCATCATGGACCTCTTCAGCCGCAAGATCGTCGGCTGGGCGATGCGGGATCACATGCGGGTCGAACTCGTCTCGTCCGCGTTGACGATGGCAATCCAGCAGCAGCGGCCGGAGGCCGGATTGATCCATCACTCCGATCGCGGCGTGCAATATGCCTCACACGACTATCGTGCGGTCCTGTCGGCCGCCGGTATCATCGGATCAATGAGCCGCAAAGCCGACTGCTACGACAATGCCCCGATGGAGAGCTTCTTCCATACCCTGAAGACCGAGCTCGCTCATCATCGCCAATACAAGACCCGCGCCGAGGCCCAGCGCGATATCTTCGCCTTCATCGAGGGCTTCTACAATCGAATCCGACTCCATTCCGCCATCGGATATATCGCCCCGATCGAGATGGAGCTAAAAGCAGCTTAACCCTGTCCACTTTTTTGGGGGAAGATCAAAGCTCACTGCCTGGATCGCCTCCTTTGTGCGCGTGCCGTGCCGTGCCGATAGTTTCCGTTACGCTTGCCGGTCGGTGCGCCACCTCTAGCTCCCTGCATTCGACAGACGCGGCAGCCGCGTACGGGCAGGCGCTCGCCATTAAGTGATTCCGTCGGCTAATTAACCCGAACGAGGCTTGGGGTACACACAAGACGACTCACAAGCAAAACCCGACGCTCTTGTGAGCGCCGGGGCTAATTTTCTAGTCAGGTACTCCTAGTCGCAACGGCGGACCCTACGGACAGAGCCGTCGTCGCGCTCGATCGTGACAGTGCGGCATCCGCGATATCCGCGATCATAACCGTAGGCGCGATAAGCGGGTCGATCGTAGTCGCGATAGTAGCGCGGCTGCGGGCCCACTCTCACGCCGCCGATCGGTGTATCAACGGCAACTTGAGCTGACGCGGGTGCAACGGAGATCGACGTGGCGATCGCGAATCCAGCAACCGCCAGTGCACCAGCCAATAAGGCATTGGCTCTGCGCCATGCCGGTCCACGGTCGCGGAAGATATCCGCGACCTCCAAAGCCGGGCGCGACATAAGCGCGTCAGCCGGGCGGCCGGATCTCCTTGAGTTTGAGCGCGATGTGCTCCAGCGGGCTCATGACCTCGCTGATCGTCTTGGTGGCGACGCGGGTATAGAGCGCCGTGGTGTCGAGCTTGGCATGGCCGAGCGGACACGAGTCATACTGAGCACCTGTCTACATCATTGAAAGTCAAAGGATTGCTGCGCAGAATTTGGTGTTAGCGGTCCTTGCGATCGCTTTTCAGCGCCGAAGGCAGCCACGTCCTCGGCCTTGATGACCCAGGGTGCTCCCTTGCAGAGCTGCCGTCCGTTGAGGTTGCCGCGTTGGATCATACGCAGCGCCGTCATCGGTGTAACGCCGATGATTTCCGCGGCGGCTTCCAGAGTGATTTCCCCCCGCGCTGTCCTCTCGCCTTCGCAGTAGACTGCAATTTCGTGGTGATGCCGGAATGAGCGCACGCGCGCCTCGCTCCAGCCGTTGCCGCGCCCCGTTGGCTTGCCGGCGCGATTGAGCAATCGTGCGATCTGCTTGTCGGGCATCTGGCGCGCCAGCTGCCGGACCAGGGTCAGCGTGTCCTCGGGAACTGTCCAGCGATGCTTGCCAGCAGTATTCATCTTGAGCTTCAGCGCGGTGTGGTCGCCGCCCTGCCAATGCAGCACCATTTCGATGAAGCCGTTCTCGGTGCGAGCGATGATCTCATGCAGTACCGCGCGCAGGATCCGCTTGCGTGTCGCAGCGCTCGCGGCCGGATGCGACCAGGCGCGCTCCAGGTCTGCACCGAGCTGCATCAGGTGCTCCCGTTCCTTCTGACTTAGCGACGGCGGCCTTTTTGCGTCCAGCATCGCGATCTCACTCTCGATCCGGTGCACCGCCTGCAGCGCCTCGTTCCAGCGCCGCTCCAACTCGCCCGCCACCAGCCGATTGGCAGGATCGACGTTGTCGTATTGTCGGCGCGCATGGGCAGCCTCGTAGCGTGCTTGGGCGAGTGCCAAATCGAGCTGCCGCCGAGCCGCAGACATTTCAATGGTCTGAGCTTCGAGCGCCTTGACCGCAGCGTCGGTGCCGAGTGGCTTTAGGACGCGCAGAACCTCCGTGGCCACAGCCTGATCCGCTCTGAGGCCGCCGAAGGAGATGCACCGCTCGGCGCCATGATTCACGACGGCGCCCTGGCAGTAGTAGCGGCCAGACTTGCCGTAGCCCACATACATCTTCCGGCCGCAATGGCCACATCTGAGCAGGCCCGCGAGAATGAGCTCGCCTCGCCGTGCCGCCCCGCGCGCGATGGCGCTGCCCTTTCCGGTCGCATTGTCCGCAATCACGCGCTGGTTCCTCTCGAACTCCTCCCATGTGAGGTAGCCTTCGTGCTGATCTTTGAGCAGCACGTCCCATTCCGTGCGGGAGCGCCGAAGTCCGCGCCGCACACGCTTTCGCCCGTCCTCGACGACGGCCTTGCTCGTCGTGCGCCCGAAGGCATAGGCGCCAGCATAGACTGGATTGGTGAGGATGTTGTGCACGGTGTTGTAGATCGGCAGCTTCCAGACGATGCAGCGTCCTTCCTCGTCATGCGACTTGGCGGGCAGCTCGATGCCTTCGTCTCTGAGCCACAGATGCACCTGGCGTACGCTCTGGAACTCCGAGAATTTTGCGAAGATGAGGCGCAAGGCATCCTGCACACGCCGATCGGGATCCTTCTCGATGCGGTCGCGCCCGGTCTTCACATAGCCTGCCGCAACGCCGAGGAACAGCGCGCCGCGACGCGCCTTCTGCTTCAGCGCCTCCTGCGAGCGCTGGCGGAACAGCGACAGCTCAAGCTCGCTCATCGTGCCCTTCATGCCGAGCAGCAAACGATCATTGGGATGGCGAGGATCATAGATTCCGTCTTCGTCGACGAGGATAGTCCCGACCAATCCACAGAACTCGATCAGCGTATGCCAATCGCGGCCATTGCGAGCGAGGCGCGACGCCTCGATCGCGAGCACGGCGCCGACGCGGCCCTCGCAGATCGCAGCCAGCAGGCGCTCGAAGCCTGGGCGGCTGATGCCACCGCCGGAGCGACCGAGATCATCATCGATCACCTCGACGCTGACCCAACCGAGCTGGCGCGCGCGATCCGCAAGCCCATATTGCCGGCGCTGGCTCTCCTGATTGTGCACAAGCTGGTCGGCTGTCGACTGGCGGATATAGACGACGGCACTGCGCGCGAGATGTTCAGCAGTGATCTTGTTCATCGCCGGCCTCCCCGGTTGCAAGCGCCTCGGCGATCTCGATGAACAGGGCTTCGACCAGCGCCGATAGCTGGGCTTTCTGAGCCGGTAGCAGGGCCGCACATGGCTGGTCTTGATCGAACAGTCGCAGCTGCGGCTTCTCGGGATTTGTTTTTCGCTTCATGCCCGTCTGGCTCCCTTTTTGAGTCGGACGGGAGAAAGGCTAAGAGCCCATCGATCTCGACGCGCAGCGAGCGCAAGTTTTCAAGAGAAAACTGCGGTTCGGCCGACAGCTTGAAGCGCGCTGCGCGCTCGTGCGTCATCCATTCCGGGATGCAGGCAACCGACCCGTCAGGCTGCGGGATGACGACCAGATCAACGCCGCGATAGGCGAATCGCCGCTGAACAAGCACGGTCTCGCCATAGCGTGGATGGAACGGATACATGATCCGCGCCTCGACCGGCTGTTGGTGGGCAGTTTGGCTAACTCATTGAAAGTCAAAGACCTGCTGCTTGGCATCCGGTGTTAGCGGAGACTTCTGACTCTTTCCGCGGGCGAAGCCTGCCAAGTCCTCAGCTCTGATGACCCAAGGCGCGCCCGCGCAAGCTTGTCGGCCTTTGATGTCGCCGCGGCGGAGCATACGCAAAGCCGTCATGTTGCAGACGCCGATGAGTTTTGCTGCCGCTTCGAGCGTAATCTCGCCGCGCTCCGCCCACTCGCCGTCGCGGAAGACGGCAATGTCGTGGTGATTGCGGAAGCCGCGCACGCGCTCTTGCGTCCAGGCATTATCGTGCCCGGTCGCGACGCCAGTGCGATTGAGCAGGCGCGCGATCTGCCGATCAGGCATCAGCCGCGCCAGCTCACGCACGAGCGCGATCGTGTCGTCGGGGATGCGTGGATTGTGCCGGCCGGCCGCATTCAGTCGCTGTTTGATTTGCAGCTGGGTATGGTCGCCGCCTTGCCAGTGCAGGACCGCATGGATGATTGCGCCGTCCCTGCGCACGACGATCTCCGTGAGTGCCGCGCGAAGGATGCGCTTGCGCGTTGCGGCGGTTGCAGCGGGATGCAACCAGGCGCGCTCCAGATCAGCACCGAGCGCCACCAATTTCTGGCGCTCCGGCTCACCGAGCGGCGGCGGACGACGCGCAATCAGGGCGGCGATCTCTCCTTCAAGCTTTGCGACAGCCTGCAATGCCTCGTTCCAGCGGCGCTCCAGCTCGCCGGCGACCAGCCGGTTTGCCGGGTCGACGGCGTCGTACTGTCGGCGCGCGTGCGCGGCTTCGTAGCGCGCCTGCTGCAGCGACAGCTCCAGCTGGCGCTCGATCGCGGTCGTCGTGCTCGATTGCGCCTCGATCGCTTTGAGTGCCGCCTCGATGCCGAGCGGCTTCAGGAGGCACAGGACCTCGTTACTGATCGCCGTATCGATGCTCAAGCCGCTGATCGAAATGCAGCGCGCGGCACCGTGGTTCGTACGCGCACCGTAGCAATTGTAGCGGCCGATCTTGCCGCTGTAGTGCACATGGAGCTTGCGGCCACAGTGGCCGCATCGCAGCAGTCCGGGCAGCAGCAGGTCGCCTTTACGAGCTGCTCCGCGAGCGAGTGCGCTGCTCATGCCGGTCGCATTGTTGGCGATTACCTCGAGGTTGTGCTCGAACTCGTCCCAGGTGATATAGGCCGTGTGGTGCTCCTTGATCAAGACATCCCATTCGGCCATGGGCTTTTGCACACCACGCCGGACATGCTTGCGTCCACCTTTGACGCTCACATGGCTCGTCGTGCGCCCGAACGTGTAGGCACCTGCATAGATCGGATTGGTCAGGATGTTGTGCACGATGTTGTAGGCCGGCAGTCGCCACAGGACGCCGTGCGCCTCGCCTTGACGCGACTTGACCGGCAGCTCAATACCCTCCTCTCTCAGCCAGATGTGCACCTGTCTTGCACTTTGCAGCTCGGCGAACTTTGTGAAGACCAGCTGCAGGGCGTCCTGCACGCGTTTGTCCGGATTCTTCTCTATGCGATCGCGACCGATCTTCACATAGCCGGCGGCGACACCGAGGACCAGCGCGCCGCGGCGCGCCTTCTGCTTCAGCGCTTCCTGCGAGCGCTGGCGGAACATCGAGAGTTCAAGCTCGCTCATCGTGCCCTTCATGCCAAGCAGCAGCCGATCGTTGGGATGGCGAGGATCGTAGATTCCGTCCTCGTCGACGATGAGCGTGCCGACCAATCCACAGAACTCGATCAGCGTATGCCAGTCGCGGCCATTGCGGGCAAGACGCGACGCCTCGATCGCGAGCACAGCGCCGACACGGCCGTCGCAGATCGTTGCAAGCAGCCGCTCGAAGCCGGGACGCGCGATGCCGCCGCCAGACCGGCCGAGGTCGTCGTCGATGACTTCGACGTTGCTCCAGCCAAGCTGCTTGGCGCGATCGACGAGACCGTATTGGCGCCGTCGGCTCTCATGATTATGCGCGAGCTGGTCTGCTGTCGATTGCCGGACGTAGACGCAGGCGTTGCGGGCGAGATGCTCAGTCGTGATCTTGGTCATCACCGTTCCCCCCGATTGCCGCCTTTGCCAGCGCCGCCGCGATCTCGCGCAGCAGCACCTCGATGACCATCGCGAGCTCGCTCTTTTGAGCTGCACGCAGTTCGACGCACGGTCGCTCGGCCTCGAACAGACTTGGCTGGAGATTCTCGGATCGGTGCGTCATTCTCTGGTCGCTCCGTTTTTGATTCGGACGCCAGAAAGCCTAGAAGCGCATCGACCTCGTTGCGGAGGGAGCAAAGAACATCCAGGGGAAAATGCGGCTCAACGCTGATCTCGAATCCGGACGCAGCCTCGTCAGTCATCCACGCTGGAAGGCAGGCAAAGGTGCCGTCAAGTTGGTGCACAACGAGAAACGCGGCGCCGCCTCGCTGAAGCCGCCGCCTAACGCGCACGATCTCGCCAAAGCGGGGGTGAAATCGGTAAGTGATGCGTGCTTCAGCCTGTTGTTCGCGGGCAGTATGTCGCCGTTCCGAGCAAGAGCTGGACGGCTCTGAGATTGCCTGTGCGCCGATAGATCAGGATAGCTTTTGTGCGTCGCAGCGAATGCGTGCCAAAAAGCCTCGGGTCCAGCCCGACGCTTCCGATCCACTCCGATACGAGCCGGGCATATTGGCGCGTTGTCATATTGCGGTTGGGACCACGACGGCCGGTGAACAAGAACTCGCCGGGCCGTTTGCCTGTGGCTTTTAGATAGTCATCGACCGCCTGGCGGGTCTGCTCGCTCAATTCGAATCTGACGGGCCGACCGGTTTTCTTCTGTCGTACCGTTGCGCGATCCGCTGTGTACCCGCCCGCAGCGACATCCTCGACCCGGATTGCATCAACGTCACAGCCACGAAGCTTGCTATCAATCGCCAGATTGAACATGGCAAGGTCGCGAGCGCGACCTTCGATCTGGAGTTTCGTCCGGGTCGACCAGACGTGCTTGGGCCGCAACGGTGGCTTTGCCCCGGTCAGCTTTCCCTTGTTCCGCGCCTCTCGCTTAGTCGTGGGGTCGCATTCACTGATCCTGCATGGCCATACTCCTCGGCTCGGTTACAGAGGGCGAGAAGAATGTGCCACCGGATTGGACATCGGAATCAGGTCGGTTTTCGGGCCAAAGCAGACTTACCGTCCGGCCCAGCGGCAAACGACCTGGAGCGAATGACCAACTCGTCTATATTTTGGCATTCGGTGAAACACGCCGAAACTAAGAAAACCCTTTAAAACAAGCACTTTCGACTAGCCTGTTGCGGGCTGTTTCTGCGGGTTTCGCCAAATCTAGGGCCCGGCCCTAAGCCTTTCAGTGTCCGCACGACAAACTGAAAGCCCCAAAGCCGAGCCCCTTTGGTCTCAACCCATAGGAGCCGAAACCGCAATGGATAGTATCATCACCACCGAACCCGCTGCAAAGCGCGCGCGCAAGGGCAGCGTCATCATGACCGACCGCCTCTGCGAGAAGCGCGTCGCCAAGCGGGTCAAAATCTACGACCGCAAATGCCCCGGCCTCTACGTCAGCATCATCCCTGCCGGGGTAGCGACCTTCTTCTTCAAGTTCACCGACCGGGCCACCGGCAAGCAGCGCTCCAAATGGCTGGGCGTCTATAAGCCCGAAACCTTTGCGGTCGACCAGGCCCGCACCGAGGTCTATGCGCTGAAAACCCGTATCGGCAACGGCGAGAACGTTGCGGAGAATTTGCGGCAGCAGAAGGCGCAGAAAGCGAAACAGGGCAAGACCGTCGACGAGATCATCGAGGAGCGGATCGAATGGATGAAGACGCCAGTCCGCAAGCCGGACGGGGAAATGCGACCCCGGCTGGAAAGCTGGGAAAATACCGCCAGCCACTTGCGGCGCTTCGTTAGCCCAAGGCTCGGCAAAAAGCTACCGGGCGAAGTTACCAAGCACGACGTTGCGACGCTCTCGAATGATATCGTCGAGGGCAAGTTCGGGGTTCCCTCGGTCAGCAATGCGCGGCATATGCGCAAGGCGGCCTCGGGCCTGTTCAACTGGGCAGCGGAAGCCGGCCGCGACTATGTAACCGCCAGTCCTTGCGTAAACCTGCCGAAGCTTGACCCGGAGCATCCGCGCACGCGCGTCCTTTCCGAGGACGAGATCAGGATTTTCTGGCACGGCGTCGACCGCGACGACCTGCCGTGGGATCGCCGGACGAGGCTCGCGCTCAAATTCGAGTTGGTCACTATGTTGCGGTCGGCTGAACTGCTCGGCGCACATTGCGACGAACTGTTCGATCTCGACGGTGAAAATCCGCGCTTCGACGTCCCGCTCAAGCGCGTCAAGAAGCGGCGGGTAATCCAACAGCCGGTTTCCGATCTGGCGGTGGAGATCATCAAGGAGGCCCTGCGCGGCAGCAACAAGCAGTTCGTGTTCGCGAGCCCGCTGGGCGATATGCCGATGAACCGCAAGGTGATGGCAACCGCGCTGCGCGGCACGAAGGTCAAGGGCAAGGTTAAAACGCCCGGCATCTGCGCGCTGCTCGGCCTAAAGCCATTCACGCCGCACGATCTGCGCCGGACGGCGGCGACCTTGGCCGGCGATCTCGGCTTTGATGATGCGTGGATCGCGAAATGTCTCGATCACGCCGCGAGCAAGAAGCAGGAGCAGATCGTGCCCAGTGTCACCGGCAAGGTCTACAATCACTCGAAGCGGATGAAGGAAAAGCGCGCGGTGCTCGACGGTGTCGCAGCGGAGCTTCGGCGGATCATCGGCAAGCCTGCACCAGTGAAACAGGCGGAAACCGAACTGCGTCTCGTCGCCTGATGTTTTTCGGAGCCCGATCCCATCTCCGGGTCGGGCTTTTCCTCTTGAAACACGCTCAAACGCGCCATTTGGCCGCTGGCGCGTTTGTGCAAAGTCCCGCCTGATTATCGGGCCCGTCGTCGCAAACGTAGGGGCGGCCGCGCTGGAGCGGCGGCCCGGCGCGGGAACGCGGCAGACCCGGCATGTCGCTGCATGCAAGATTTTCTTAGGCGACTTCGGGAACCAGCTTCATTCCAGTTCGACGGCAACTTTTTTTTACGGTAGCCAGTGGTAGCGAGCACCGCCTCGATCATTTTGAGGAATGCGAGCCGATTTCTGATCTCGGCGGCTTGGCACTTCATGCTCTCGCCCATTTTAGATTGATCCATCATCTTCGCGGGTGCGCTTGGGCGCGATCGGCTGAGTTGGTTGGGTCGCTTTCTTCCCCGAGCCGAAAGGCTGCGTCGAGCCGCCGCCGTAGGGCTGCGTCTTGGGATTGGCCTCGATAATCGCGACCACGCATCGCTTGAACATCTGGGCGGCCTTGCGACTGCCGATCATTCGCGCGTTCCATCGCGGCTCGTCGCCTTGAGGGAACTCAAGCCGCATTAAATCAGCGTCGGAAAAGCCGCGCAGAAAGTCGTCGATGCCGGTGCCGAGCCTGAATTGGACCACCGGCGACCCGCCCTCGGTAACTCCGCCACGCGCCGCAATCGATTGCGAATAGGTATCGAGCGAAACGATCAGCGAGATATCGATCGGCTCGGCGGGAAAACGCCAGCTATCCTTGAACATCTGAACGAGCAGCCCTTTCTCGCCCAAAATGTATTTGATCATGATGCTGGCATTATCTTTCGGGAAAGTTGTTTGCATGCCGCAAACTGGTTTCTTCTCCTCGTTGGTGACGGTTTGAAACGTCGCCCATGCGCCGCTCGGGATAAATACCTCGGCGCCTGCGGTGCTCGCCGACAACGCGATGGCGGCGGTGATCATTAGTTTTTTCACTGCGAGTTCTATTCCGGTTCCCAAGCGGCGTTCATGCAAAAGCCCAACAGTCGGTTCCACTGTTGGGCAATCGCAAGTCCGATTTGGTTTGAATTGCGCTTCACTAAAAGCGTGAGATTTCAATCGGGTCTATCCGGGAAAATGCGGAGGCGGAAAATGACCAAGGCTTGCCACACCGGGTTCACACGGATGCCAAGCTTAACCAAGTCTTAGCGGTAGTTGTGCCGATCATCTGGTGGGGCTCTTGCGAAAACCGAGGAGAGCAGTCTCCCATGCTCAAAGACGGCACATATGCGGCGTGGTTCAAGACCCCACTGGGCCAGGGCACCGGCATCGCCCATGTCCAAGACGGCAAAATCTGGGGCGGTGATAGCATCATGACCTACAGCGGCTCCTGCAAAGTCGATGGAGATCGGTTTACCGCAATCGTAACGACCAAACGGCATACCGAAGGGCACGTAACGGTCTTTGGCGCTGATGATCTCACGATGAAGCTTGAAGGAACGTTCGACGGCAAGATCGCGAGATACGTAGGAACGGCAGAACAGGTCCCGGGCGTGCTGCTTGAGGGCACGCTCATTCTGAGCGAACAACAGCCGCCTGCGCCAGAGCCGAGCGCGCCGATGCCGACGTTCAACCCTAATCGGCTCCCGAAACTGCCAAAGCGAACCCGCTGATTGGGTTCTTCCAGAATGGACCCAAGGATATGGCGCGATCTCGCGCGTCTCGGTCAGACGCATCATGTGCACCGGCGGCGCATGGCGCTCTTTCTTGCAAGACTGACATTTTAGGGAGGCTTCGAGCTTCCAGACCGGCGTCCAACGTCCGGTTGTGGAACTCTCTACTTTCTCCGTCATTGTGGCGCCCGGGTGACAGAAACTTCGGCGAACAATGGTAGGTTGCATGCTGGGGCAGGTATTGGACTGGGTGAAAAATGAAGAAAATCCTGCTGGGCACGGTTGCCCTCATCGCGCTCGCCGCTCCTGCCTCGGCCGCTGATCTGGCGGCGCGGCCTTACACCAAGGCGCCGTCTCCGATAGTCGCTCCGATCTACGACTGGAGCGGCTTCTACATTGGCCTCAATGGCGGCGGCGGCTCAGCCCACAAGTGTTGGGACCTGACCAGCACCGACACCGGGCCCATCGCTCCGCCCGTTTCCTTGGGGTGCCACGATGCGACCGGGGGCACGGTCGGCGGTCAGATCGGCTACCGCTGGCAGACGACGAACTGGGTGTTCGGCGTGGAGGCGCAGGGCAACTGGGCCGATTTCAGGGGATCCAACGCCAACCTCGCCATCGCGGACGTCCAAGATGAAACCAAGATCGATGCGTTCGGTCTGTTCACGGGCCAAGTTGGCTACGCCTGGAATAACGTGCTGCTCTACGTGAAAGGCGGCGCTGCGGTCGTCCGCGACAATTACAGAGCTTTCGATATTCCGACCGGGCTGACTATCGTGAACGGAAGCCAAACCCGCTGGGGTGGCGCGGTGGGAGCGGGTCTCGAATTTGGCTTCGCTCCGAACTGGTCTATCGGCGTTGAATACGACCACCTGTTCATGGGCGATCGTGATGTGAATCTCTACGGGGTCGGGAACGCTGGTCTTGCGCCCGGCGCTTTTGCAGGCACCGCCCGGATTGCTCAGCACGTTGACATCGGCCTCGTTCGCGTGAACTACCGTTGGGGTGGCCCGGTCGTCGCGAAGTACTGATCGTCGAACTGAAAATGCCGATCCGCGCGCTGTTCCGCGTGATCAACCGCTATGTCAGCAACTTGCCGCCGATGCCGGGCGTGTTCCCCGACTATGCGGCTCCGGTGGTACGAAATGCCGGAGCCGACAGAGATGGTGACGATGCGCTGGGGCATGCCGCCACCACCCCGAACGGGTGGACCGCCGGTCACCAACATTCGCAACACATCGTCGCCGCACTGGCGCGGCTGGCTCAAGCCGGAGAACCGATGCTTGGTGCCCGGCCAATTGCTTTGCCGAATACGCGCCGGAGCCAAACCCCGAGACCAAAAAGAAGGATGTCGTTTGGTTCGCGCTCAATGAGGACCGACCGCTGTTCGCCTTCGCTGGCATCTGGACCGAGTTCAAAGGCGACCGGGGCACCAAGTCCAAGCCGATCCCCGGACCGCATCTCGTCTACGGCTTTCTGACGACCTCGCCAAACGTGGTCGTCGAACCGATCCATCCGAAGGCGATGCCAATCCTGACTACCGACGAAGAACGTTGGATGTGAGTGCCATGGGATGAACCGAGGGCACTGCAAGGACAGTTACCGGACGATGGATTGATGATTGTTCGGCGGGCGCGGATAAGGAAGATATTGTCAGCGTCTAAGCTATTGTCGGACCGTCGTTTGCTAACGGCTGAGGTCTGCTAGGTTTTTCTAACGAGGCATTAACTTGAGCCCGCCGTCGCCGTAAATGCACGCCAAGGTACCGCGCTTAGTAACCTTTAACACGTTCCTGCTAACAGAGGCGGTATTTGAATTAGGAATACTACAGTGGTCGAAACTCGGGTTGCGCCGCGCATTCGGGTCATGAAAGCTGCCAAGATCGATTATGGCGGCGACAAGTATCCCTGCGTTGTCCGCGATATATCTAGCACCGGCGCGGCGCTAGAGTTTTCCGATTTGATCCGCATTCCCAATGAATTCACACTGATCATGCCGGATGACCGATTGAAGCTTTCGTGCCGCGTTGTCTGGCGCAGAGGGTATCGCGTCGGCGTGCGGTTTGAATAATTGAGCTTAGGTTGAGGTAGGGAACGGCTTGGCGACGACGTGTGGATGCACGCGCCGTGGGAGGAAGCTAAGGCGCTGCAACGGGCTTTATCTGATGACCTGCTGAGGATCGTCGCGCGTGGTGCAGACAAGGAAGATCGGGTGGCGGCTAGCAGATGTCCGACAGGGATTGGCAGCGCGCCTTTGACGATCCGATACCGATCTCGGGTGGCCGCCATCTCATCACCTTGCACGGCGCCGCGCCGGCTCCCGAGAAAAGAGGCCGAAAAACCAGAATGGCAGACCGCCATTGAGGCACTCTTGCTTGTTGCTGAGAGTGGCGGCCCGACGATGTTTGCCCGCATCGGCGTCATGAGAGCATTGAACCGGAGCCACGTTCGGGAGTTTAACCCATCTCGCAAGGAACCCCACTGGGGACGCCGCAAGCTGGCGGGAGATCGATGAAAACGGTCTGGATTTACGTCGATACAAAGAAACAGGTCGGCGACCGTGACCATCTCAAGGTGTTTGCAAACTCGGACCTTGCCGATGAGTGGTTCGTGGTGAACGATCCCGAAGGCGTCGTGTTTGAATACGAGGTCATAGGCGTTGACGAAACCGGGTCAGGACGTCAACGGCATCGCTAGGACCGAGGCCGACCACCGCATGAAATGCCCGGCGTGCGGGCAATGGTTCGACATGCGCATAGCCAGTGAGATCAGGCGCGTAACCAAGGGTGCTAAAGAGCCCTGGCGATATCGCGCTTGCAGCAGGCGGATCGCCTGTTGGCTGTTCCGATCAACCATAGCTTCGCGTTGCAGACACAACGCGGACATCGCGCTTAGTCCGAAAAGTCTTGACCGGATTGGGCTGTCCGCGTGATGTCTGGTTTAGCGCTGTCAGCCATCGAAAGGCGGAAATCCGAGGTGGGCCGCTTCGTGCCAATTTTGGAAAGTCGACCTTCTCATCCAATCAACTTCTGTGCGGCCAAGCAGTGACACGAGGAGAGAGACGCCGAGCGCCTTCGCTCAAATCATCCCCCTTATCGTCCTATCGGAAGGGTACCTTCCAGCCCTTCACCAGATCCCCCAGCAGATGCGCCGCGACCGTTAGCTGGCGAGCGTCAGGCTACTGGTAGCAATCTCCTCGACCGAGCGGCGGATGCGTGTCGCTTTAGGATGAGCCGCGAGCCAGTTCCCGGCGGCCTTTTGGCGGAGTGGCCGATTGCCAGCATATCCGCGGCCAGTCTTGTTTCGGCCGCCATCTCGCTCCGGAGCCTCACCGGTGCGCTCAGGACGAGAAGAGCGTGCCGGGCTTTGGATCGAGCAGAGCGAAGTCGCCAAGTTCTGGTTCAGGGCGGTCAACAAACTCAATCCGCGCGATGATCTGCCGAAAAACGGCTGCGCTTCATGCTCTGGTCATCGTCTTGGCCAGCGCGAACTTGAACCTCATGCTGCGGCGGTCGCATGATCATCATCGAGGTCTTCGAGCGCGGTGCAACGCCACGGCATCGGCCGACAGCTCCAACGAACGTCATCAGGATCGACACCTCATGAGCCCGTCACAATCCCGCAAATCTCGTCGTCGCGCTCGCCGGCCTTCGACCGGCCACGGCAGAGCACGCTCAGATATCCAGCCCTCGTCTCAAATCGTCCGACAGTTCATCATGTCCGACGCAATCCGCCGCCGATTCACCAGCCGCTTCACCGTCGGCCAACTTGCCGGGGCGGCTCGATCCCGATCACAAATCTCTCCCGCGGCTCTCAAATCGCCATAGCACCTGCGGCACGGCCTTCATTCCCTCAAGCGCGGTTTCCTCCCTTGGAGGCTTTCGGACGCCGGCCCCCGTGCGCGCGGCCCCCGCGTCATGGGGCCGGCATCCGAAACCCTTCACAGAGGCAGATATTGCAGGCTTGGTTTAAAATGAAAGAGACCGCCAACAGAGGTTTCCACGTTAGCCCCGCGCGGTTCTGTTGCCGCGTGGTCTAGCTACGCCTCAGTTTACCGGATGGTTCTCGTTATTCGTTCACGCACAATTGGCCGCGAACGTGGGAATCAAAGCCGCCGCCTTGCCGGCCGATGCCGTTGAGAAAAATGAGCCGGCCGATGGAGTTGCTGAATCGATCAGTTCCCTCGACGATCTTATCGAGTTGGCTGAACGCTTGGGATTCGGTGTCGTAAATGCCAACAGTGGTGGTCGTGAATGTTCCTCCTTTTGTGGTGACTACCACCGTTCCCGCGAAAGATTGCAGTGCTTTGGGCAACGAAGCCAGTCCTGCCGTTTCGGCCATTCCGTGCGCCGTGAAAAACCACGTAGCGCCGCTTAGAGCGGGCTCGTTGCTCTTGACTGCTCCTGCGGTGCAAAGGTCGATCTGGCTTGCGCAACCATCCTTAGTCATTTGAAGCGCAATTGTCGCCTCAAAGTTTCGACACGGCGCGGGCTGTTGGGCAAAGCCGGCACTCGTCGAAAGTGCAAGGATAAGGGTTGAAAGAAAGGCAAATTTCATGATGCCCTCCTTCTCTACTGGACGTGCACTCTACACCCGATTGGAAGGACAGACCAGAGTGTGCCAGCGCACCGGACTGCCGGCAGCGAAATCCGCTATGGGTTATTCGCGTCGGTTTGGCGGACTTCCGGTCTACCCCGGTGAACAGACATTCTTAGGATAGGCGGACATGTCTCAAAGGTGCCAAACTCAGGCATTGGTCACGTGCTCGATCCGCGTGGTAGTCGGCGGGGCATAAATTAAGAACGGACGGAACATCTGCCGTGACAGGCTTGTTCCTTTCTCGGGGGCAATCGCGAGGAGGCTACCATGAGGACACCTCAGCTCTCCGCATTAGTGTTTGCCGTGCTTACCTTCAGTGCCGTCGCCGCGGAACCTCAGAAGCTGTGGGAGGCGAGTGGCTTCAAGCAGCCCGAGTCGGTGGTCTTTGACCGTGCCGCGGGGGTCATTTATGTGTCGAACGTCAACGGCGATCCGATGAAAAAGGATGGCAACGGTTTCATTTCAAAGCTTGGGCCGGATGGAAAGGTCGTCACAATCGAATGGGTCAAGGGACTCGACAGTCCGACCGGCCTAGCGCTTGCCAACGGCAAGCTGTACGCCGCAGACGTCGATCGGATTGCGGAAATCGACCTCGCCAAGGGCGAAGTCATCAACCGATACGAGGCACCCGGATCCAAGTTCTTGAACGACCTCGCGGCTGACAAGACGGGGCGGGTCTACGCATCCGACATGGTGACAAACAGCATTTGGGTGCTCGACGGCGGCAAGCTGTCGCTCCTGCTGCAGGATGATGCGCTCGATAACCCGAACGGGCTCCTCGTCGAGGACGGCAGGCTTGTGGTCGCGTCGTGGGGCAAGATGGCCCCGGACTTTTCGACCAAGGTACCCGGCCACATGAAGGCCGTCGATCTCGCGACCAAGAAAGTGTCTGCTCTGGGTGACTCGACACCCGCCGGCAATTTCGATGGTGTCGAGCCCGACGGCAAGGGCGGCTATCTTGTCACCGACTGGATGAGCGGCGGCCTGTTCCACGTCGCGAGCAACGGCAAGGCGACGCGTCTCCTTCCGCTCGCGAAGGGAAGCGCCGACCTCGGCGTGGGGCCGGATGGTACCGTCATGATCCCGATGATGATGGAAGGCACTGTTGTGGCTTACAGGGTCGATACACCCTGAGTGAACTCGTCACGGTGGGTCGAATGGTCAATCGCGTCGTTCCGACGATGTCCCCAGCACGTCCGCTTTAGCGCCGTGAACGAATCACTAGCGTGACCGATCGAGTCCGAAAAGTGCACAACTCCGGACTCATGCGCCGCAGCAAACTACGCCGCCCTCATTCGATTACCTCGTCGGCGCGGCTAACGCATGGAACGGGAGGCTCTGGGTGGAGCGCTGACAGTGTCTCCAAAACTATGACGCGTCCGGGTCGAGTTGGCTTCGAGATTGGATTGCTGCCTCACTCGCCGCGGGCAAGCACGTCGCCGCGCTGCCAAGGAATGAGATGAATTCCTTTCGTCGCATGCGCCCTCCCCCTCAGAGGACCACGCCTGTAGCATAGAGAGCTTAGCAGCTTGGGTGGCCGCCAGGGATTGTAGCTTTCGGTAACTCGCTGCTGGGCGAGCAACCCTCGGGTTCCCGTCACCGCCTGCCGGCTTCCGGTCCGCAGGCTGAGACAAACTGCAGCATTGCTGCTAGATTTGAGCAATGAGCATCTCCCTCCACCCGGATACGCCACGGGGTCGGACGCTAGCGGGATCGCCGGTAGCGAGCGCGGAGGTGGGAGCGGTTTCATCCGGCGGGAGAAACCGCAGCGGGCTCTTCATCAAGTACGTTGCGCTGTTTGTCGCCGTGGTTGGCGTCGCGCTGCTAGCCAACGGAAGTTTCGAGGTTTTCTTCTATTTCCGTGAGCACAAGGCCTCGCTGATCCGGATTCAGCACGAACAGGCGGTGGCTGCGGCGGCCAAGATCAGCCGGTTCATCAAGGAAATCGAGAGCCAGCTCGGATGGACCACCCAATTACCGTGGTCGGCGGGTTCAATCGAACAGCGCCGCTTTGACGCGCTGCGATTGCTGCGTCAGGTGCCGGCGATCACCGAACTCGCGCAGGTGGATTCTACCGGCAAGGAGCGGCTGCTCGTCTCGCGCTTGGCCATGAACGTGATCGACAGCGGCCTTGACCTTTCAAAGGAGCCGAAATTCACCGAGGCCGTCGCCCACAAAGTCTACTACGGGCCGGTCTACTTCCGCAGGGAATCCGAGCCGTATATGACATTGGCGGCGGCCGGCACCCGTAAGGACGCCGGCGTCAGCATCGCCGAGGTCAACTTGAAGCTGATCTGGGACGTGGTGTCCCAAATCAAGGTTGGCGAGCACGGCCGCGCTTATGTCGTCGACGCTCAGGGCCGGCTGATTGCGCATCCCGACATCAGCCTTGTGCTGCGCAACACCGACATGTCCAAGCTCGCGCAGGTGCAGGCGGCGCAAGGTGGGCAGGCGGGCGGCACAGCCGACGAGCTGCAGGGCGCGCGCAACATCCAGGGGAAAGAGGTGTTGACCGCATCCGCGCCGATCTTACCGCTCGGTTGGACCATGTTTGTCGAACTGCCGGTCGAGGAAGCCTATGCCCCGCTCTACACCGCCTTGCAGCGGCTAGCGTTCGTACTGCTTGCGGCATCAGTGTTTGCTGTGCTTGCAGGAATCCTGCTGGCGCGACGCATGGTCGGCCCGATCCAGGCGCTGCGCGCGGGCGCCGCACGCATCGGCGCCGGCGATCTCGGCCAGCGCATCTCAATCAAGACCGGCGACGAACTGGAAAGCCTCGCTGACCAGTTCAACGAAATGGGCGCGCGCTTGCAGGAATCTTATGCCGACCTGGAAAACAAGGTCGAGCAGCGGACCGCAGAATTGCGGGAGTCCCTGCAGCAGCAGACGGCGACCGCGGAAGTGCTCAAGGTAATCAGCCGGTCGGCCTTTGACCTGCAGACGGTGCTCGATACGCTAGTCGAATCTGCCGTACGGCTATGCGAAGCCGATTCCGCGCTTATCTCCAACCTCGAGGGAGAAGCTTATCGGGTGGTAGCAACTTTTTCCTTTGCGCCCGAATCCAACGCGCTCATTCGAGGTCGCGTTTTGCCCGTTGGGCGTGGGAGCATGACCGGACGGGTTGCATCTGAGGGACAGGTCGTCCACATCGCCGACATCGCTTCCGACGAGGAATACTCCATAACCGAGACGGTGACGCTGGAAAAAACTCACACCATGCTCGGCGTGCCTCTACTGCGCGAGGGGGTCGTGGTCGGTACGATCAATCTCGGACGCCAGCGGGTTCAACCGTTTACTGACAGGCAGGTCGAGTTGGTTCGGACTTTCGCCGACCAGGCCGTGATCGCGATCGAGAATGTTCGGCTGCTCGATGAGCTTCAGGCGCGAACGGAGGAGCTCGGGCGCTCGGTCCAGGAGCTGAAAGCGCTCGGCGACGTCACGCAGGCGGTGAACTCGACGCTTGATCTCGAAACCGTGCTTACGACCATCGTCGCCAACGCGGTGCAGCTCTCGGGTACCGATGCCGGCGCAATCTACGTGTTCGATGAGGCGCAACAGCAATTCCGGCTGAGCGCCACCTACGGAATGGACGAGGCGCTTATCGCAGCGATCCGCGACCAACGGATCGGCGCCGGTGAGAGGCTGATGCAGCAGGCCGTTTCGGTTCGCGGACCCCTGCAGGTCCCCGACCTGCGTCAGGAGCCCTCCTCGCCGACGCTGGAGCTCATCCTGCGCGCCGGCTATCGATCGCTGCTGGCTGTGCCGTTGCTCAGCCGCGACACCATCGTCGGCGCCCTGGTGGTACGGCGGCGCGACACCGGTACGTTCGCGGCTGGCAAGATCGACCTCCTGCAGACCTTCGCGGCCCAATCGGTGCTGGCGATCCAGAACGCCAGGCTGTTCCATGAGATCGGGGACAAGAGCCGGCAGCTCGAGATTGCGAGCAAGCACAAATCGCAGTTCCTCGCCAACATGAGTCACGAGCTGCGCACGCCACTCAACGCCATCCTCGGCTACACCGAGCTGATCCTGGACAACATCTATGGTGACATGCCCGACAAGATGCGAGCGGTGCTCGAGCGCGTTCAGAGCAACGGCAAGCACCTTCTTGGTCTGATCAACGACGTCCTTGATCTGTCCAAGATCGAGGCGGGTCAGCTCACCCTGTCGCTGACCGACTACTCACTTAGAGACTCCGTACACGCCGTGGTCGTCGCGGTCGAATCGCTCGCGACCGAAAAGGATCTGGCGCTCAATGTTGAAGTCGCCCCGGATCTGCCCATTGGCCGCGGCGATGAGCGTCGCCTCGCGCAGGTGCTGCTCAACCTTGTCGGAAATGCCATCAAGTTTACGGACCGGGGCTCGGTGTCGATCAAGGCTTCGGTAGCGGATGGCACGTTTACGGTCGCCGTTCGTGATACCGGGCCCGGAATTTCGGCAGACCATCAAGTGAAGATCTTCGAGGAGTTCGCGCAGGCCGACACATCCTCGACCCGCAAGCAGGGCGGAACGGGGCTTGGCTTGTCGATCGCCAAGCGGATCATCGAACTGCACCACGGGCGGATTTGGGTGGAATCGGTCCTTGGCGAGGGCGCGACATTTTCCTTTACGGTTCCGGTGCGAGTCGAGCGACAGGCGAGGCAACCATGACCAAGCGCATCCTGGTGATCGAAGATCAGGAGGACAACCGGCGAATCCTGCGGGATTTGCTTTCGAGCGTCGGCTACGAGCTGATCGAAGCCGAAAATGGCGAGGACGGCGTTGCGGCCGCCGCCGCGGATCGGCCCGATCTCATCCTGATGGATATACAGCTGCCGCTTCTGGACGGCTACGAGGCGACACGCCGGATCAAGGCTCAATCGGCGCTCTCCGCAATCCCCATTATCGCGGTGACCTCCTACGCCCTGAGCGGAGACGAGGAAAAGGCGCGGGCTGCGGGCTGCGAGGGCTATGTCACCAAGCCCTTTAGTCCGCGTGAGCTGCTCGCCAAGATCCGGGAATATCTGCCCTAACGAGCCGAGCTCCGATGCACCATCCTCCCCGCATTCTAATCGTCGACGACAGCGAGGCGAACCGCGACATTCTCAGCGCACGGCTTGCGCCACACGGCTATGAGCTCATGCACGCGGCCGACGGAGAGGAAGCGCTCGCTGCCGCGAGAGAAAGGGCCCCGGATCTGATCCTGCTCGACGTCATGATGCCCAAGATCGACGGCATCGAGGTCTGCCGCCGGCTCAAGCAGGATGCCGAGCTGCCGTTCATGCCCATCATTCTGGTGACGGCCAGGACCGATACCAGGGATGTCGTCACGGGGCTCGAGGCCGGGGCCGACGAATATCTGACCAAGCCGATCGATCAGTCCGCGCTGGTAGCGCGTGTGAGATCGGTCCTGCGCCTCAAGGAGCTTCATGACAAGGTGCAGGGACAGGCGCACGAACTCGCCGACTGGAACCGCACGCTCGAGCAGCGCGTCACGGAGCAAGTCGCCGAGATCGAACGCATGGGCCGGCTCAAGAGCTTCCTGGCGCCGCAGATTGCCGAGATCGTTCTGTCCTCGGGCGAAGAGCTCTTGGACAGCCACCGCCGAGATGTGACCGTGTTGTTCTGTGATCTGCGGGGATTCACGGCCTTTGCGGAGACGGCCGAGCCGGAGGAGGTAATAGCGGTTCTGCGCGAGTACCACGCGGACCTCGGTGGACTCATCCACGAGTTCGAAGGCACGCTGCACCGCTTTACAGGCGATGGCATCATGGTCTTGTTCAACGATCCGCTGCCATGTGTCGATCCTGCGCAGCGCGCCGTTCGGCTCGCCGTCGCGATGCGCGACCACGCTGCCGCGCTTGCGACCAACTGGCGCAAGTTGGGTCACGAGCTCGGGTTCGGGGTCGGCATCGCCCACGGCTACGCCACGCTCGGCCGCATCGGTTGCGAGGGCCGGTTCGACTATTCGGCCACCGGCTCGGTTGTCAATCTCGCCGCGCGACTGTGCGCCGAGGCGAAAAACGGACAGATCCTGATCGACAGCAAGGTGTTCGCGGCGATCGAGGAGCTTGCAGAGACCGAACCTGTCGGCGAGCTCGTGCTCAAGGGCTTTCACCGTCCGATCCAAGCCTTCAATGTGAATGTGCGCGCACTTCACCCGTAAACGAAATTCAAGACTTGGTCGACTGAATCTCCAGACCGGTCGCAATTGTGTCGCTACGCCGATCTGAATCCACGACGCCATCAACGTCATCCCAAGCTTCGACACCAATGCCCCGCGGCCGCGCCACGCCGCACGCTCGCGAACCCCGAACTCGCTCGCGGGATATTCTAGTGAATCGCGATTCGTGAAAACCCTTAGGCGCGGTCGATTTTGATCGATCTAAGAGAAACCATTCTAGGCTTTTTCGGGCTTGTGGAGTTTTCACACAGCCAGGGTCAAACGCGTCAATCAAATCCGATGGATTAGCGGTGCCAATAACGAAGCCCGCATTCCCGTTTGGTTAGCCGCGGCGGCGGCGTTAAACCTTCGCGCGTTTATAATTTGTGAATTGAATTTGCCGCTGAGCCATGCCGCGATATGTGTCCCTTCGACCTGGATTTAGCGTGGTCCTGAGGCCTTCCTGGAGGGCTGCATGAGACGGCGCGATTTCGTCGGACTTCTTGGCGGTGCGGCGATTATCTGGCCGCTCACCGCGCGCGCACAGCAGCAGGCGATGCCGGTGATCGGATTCCTCCATGGCGCATCGCTCGAAACGCGGCGCACTGAAGTTACCGCATTTCGTCGCGGCCTGAGCGAGACCAGCTACGTTGAGGGCCAAGACGTAGCGATCGAATACCGCTGGGCTGGAGGCAGATACGATAAATTACCAGTACTGGCAGCCGACTTGGTCGACCGACAGGTGAATGTCATCGCTGCGTTCGGCACCGCTGCGGCACTCGTTGCCAAGGCGACGACTACGACCATCCCCATCGTCTTCCTCGTCGGCGGCGACCCAATCGCCCTCGGCCTTGTCGTCAGTCTGAGTCGGCCGGGCGGCAGCATCACGGGCGTAACCCCATTAAACGACGACCTAGCACCGAAGCTACTGGAGTTGCTCCACGAGCTGGTTCCGAAAGCCGCCATCATCGGCTACCTCGTAAATCCGAAAAATGCAACTTCGGAGCGCCTTTCGCGACAAGTTCGGGAGGCGGAGCGCACGATTGGCCAGCGAGTCCATATCCTGAATGCCAGCAGCGAACACGACTTCGAGCCGGCCTTCGCAACCCTCGATCAAATTCGGGCTGGTGGGCTTTGCGTACAGGGCGATACATTCTTCAATAGCCGACGCGAGCAACTCGTTGCGCTAGCGGCGCATCATTCGATCCCCACGGTTTATGCATTCCGCGATTACGCCGCTGCAGGCGGTCTTATGAGCTACGGCACCAGTCTGTTGGATGCCTATCGCGAGGTGGGCATCTACGCGGGCCGGATTCTCAAAGGCGAAACGCCGGCCGATCTCGCAGTCCAGCAGTCGGTGAAGGTCGAGCTAGTCATCAACCTGAAGACCGCCAAGGCGCTCGACCTCACCTTCCCGCTTTCTCTGCTTGGCCGCGCAGACGAGGTAATCGAATGAAGGCATTGGCTGTCGATAGCGCGATGTATTGGTCATTCACCGGCATCGGGCCTTGGAGTGCCTATCGATCTAGGGATTGCACAGGCAGCAGCGCCGTCGCATCTGCAAGCCCTGCATCGGGTGCGCGAGCGATTGGTCAGTCAGCGCACCGACATCACTAATCAAATCCGCGCCTTTCTGCTGGAACGGGGCGTTGCGATACGGCAAGGACAGCGTTTCCTGCGAGTCGAACTGCCGGGCATTCTGGCGACGCGCACCGACGTCCTCTCGCCTCGCATGTTGCGCGTGATCGAGGATTTAGCGGGAGACTGGCGCTACCTGGATGCTCGCATCGAGGGCCTCTCCAGCGAGATTGAAACGCTCGCCCGTCGAGATCAGCACTGCGAGCGGCTGATGACGGTCCCCCGCATCGGTCCCATCATCTCGAGTGCGATGGTGGCCGCGATCGGCACCGGCGATGCGTTCTCCAAAGGCCGCGACTTCGGCGCCTGGCTCGGGCTGATCCCGAAACAGATCTCGACGAGAGACCGGACAATCCTCGGTAGCATATCAAAGCGCGGCAAGCGCTATCTGCTCGTCCTCTTCGTTCAGGCGGCCTGGGTCGTGCTGGTTAAGCTCGGGCCAGAGCATTGGGAACGCTATGGGCTCAAGTCCTGGATCGAGGCGGCGAAGAGGCGACTGCACCACAACGTGCTCGCCATTGCGCTAGCCAACAAGCTCGCCCGCATCGCGTGGGCGGTTCTCAACAAGGAGCGCGGCTTCGCGTGCGTCAAGACCGATGCGATGGCGTGCCGTCCAGCATGACCTCGCGCCGTGCTCAGGCGCGTCAAGGCGTGGGCCTGGCAGCAGCACGCGGGAGACAAGACAAGCGCGACGGCCAACCTTGACGGCGCCTGCGCGCGGCGCGTCTGCACGCGCAGGCCGGAACGAAGGAACGGCCGCCCGGCACGAACAAAGGAACAGCGCAAAAATGAGGAACTATCGATGATGTAGTTTAGTCTGCCCAACGTCTACGAGAGGATCAGACGACGATGGAGTGATCGGTCTTCCGGCGCGCGCGAACACTGGTGACCCAACTAGCCCGTTCGAGGCTTATCCGAGAATCAAGTCGCATGCGCGCTGATATCCATGGTGGCCCGGAGCACACGCTCCAACCAGAGGCCGGATACAGTAATGCAAGACCGCATCAACCAGGTCGACGAACCTCTTGCACCGCACGGCCGGACCATACAGTTGGGTCAAACGCTACCGAAATGGCTTGTTCGGGCAACGTCCGCTTTCCCCTCGAAAGCGACCGTTTAGCGGAGATCTCGGATTGGCAGCTTCTGCCAACAAAGACATTCGCCGACGTCATTCGATCACCTCGTCGGCGCGGACGAGTATCGATGGCGGGACGGTCAGGCCGAGGGCTTTGGCAGTCTTCAGGTTGATCACCAGCTCGAATTTGGTCGGCTGCTCTATTGGCAGATCGGAAGGCTTGATGCCTTTGAGAATCTTGTCGACGTAGCCGCCTGCACGGCGGAACAGGTCGAATATATCGGGGCCGTAGACGACCAATCCGCCATTGGCGAATTGTCGGAAGAGATAAATCGCGGGCAGATGATGCTCCGCTGCGAGCGCGACAACTCGGGGGCCTCGATCATGGTCAGAGGATCGCCAAAAACAATTATTGCATCGGCGCGCTGGGAAGCGGCCGAGGCAAACGCAATGTCGAGTTTCTCGGCCGTGCTCGCCTCCACTATCGGGAGATCCACGCCAAGGTTTCGGGCGGTACTGGGTATCTCCTCGGCCAAGAGCAGCCTGTGAATTGGGTTGCCCGGATTGACCAGGATCGCAATCTTCGAGGCGCCAGGAACCAGTTCCCGGAGGATTTCGATTCGTTTTGCGACCCAACCTCCTGGCACATAGGTCGCAAGACCCGTTATGTTGCCGCCTGGATGCGCCAAGCTTTGGACGAGGCCGAGTCCCACGGGATCAAACACAGCCACGAACACAATCGGAATGGTGGCCGTTGCCGATTTCAGGGGTACGGCTGCTTGCGGCCCGGCAGCAACTATCAGATCGGGAGTTAGACCCACCAACTCGGCAGCTAAATTTGGCATGCGATCCGGGGTTTCGGCCAAACGATATTCGACGAGCAGGTTCTTGCCCTCGATCCAGCCCCTTTCGCGCAAGCCATTACGCCACGCCTCGCGACCCGGCGGATCTAAGAAATTACCCAGGAAACCGATTCGGCGAGGCGTGGCTTGGGCCCGCGAACGCCGTGGCGAAACGAGCAGCGCCGCAGTGCCCGCTATGAACTCCCGCCGCTTCATTCGATCCGCTTAGCCAGGCCTGAGGACGACGGAACGCAGAGTATCACGTTTCGATGGTCGTCGCACTCACTGCGGGATCAAATGCTGCGTCGCAGATGCGGCGCGTGACGCAGGACGGCTATGGTCAAAAGCGCCATTTGACCGACGCCGCTCCATTTCCGGTCTACCCTGACCAGCAGACGTTGGGATTGGCCTTCACTAGGTCCCCGAAGGGCCAGTGCACTAAATCGCTGCGCGATAGCCCGCTGCGCGGGGAGCCCGACCGCGAGCACGGTAGCCGGGGTCAAGATCGTCGATAGCGCGCGGGTCGCCCTGTCTTGAAGATCGAGGTGTCGTCAACCTCATTCAAGACAGGAGTTTCCTATGAGTACGGATGCTGTCAGCCCGCTGCGCCAGCGCATGATCGAGGACATGAATGCGCGCAAGCTCTGTGCGGGCACGCAGAGAGGCCATATCAGCAGTTGCAAGCGGTTCGCGGCGTTTGTGAAGCAGTCCCCCGACACGGCCACACTTGAGGACATCCGCCGCTTCCAGCTGCACTTGGCCGAGACGGGCGCGAGCATCTGCAACCGCAACCGCATCATGACCGGGTTGCGGTTCTTGTTCCGCGTGACGCTGCGCCGATTGGACCTTGCGGCCGAGATCTATCATCTCCGCGAGCCTCAGAAGATCCCGCTGGTGATGAGCCAGGATGAGACGCGGCGCCTCCTGGCCGTCGCCGGCAGCCTCAAGGCCCGCCTCCTGCTCAGCCTCGGCTATGGCTGCGGGTTGCGCGCCGGCGAGGTGGTGCGGCTCAAGGTCAAGCATATCGACAGCGCGCAGAAGATCATTCGCATCGAGCAGTCCAAGGGGCGCAAGGACCGTAATGTCATGCTGTCGTCAAAGACGCTCGATCTGTTGCGGCAATGGTGGAAGGCGCGCCCGTCTTGGCACGATGCGGGAACGCCCCTGGAAGAACGTTGGCTGTTTCCCGGCCGCAGGGGCGGCAAGCCGATGACCACCCGCCAGCTCAACCGCCTGTTCCATGAGGCCGCGGATGCGGCCGGAATCCGGAAGGGCGTGACGCTGCACGCGCTGCGCCACAGCTTCGCGACCCACCTGCTCGAGGACGGCACCGATATCAGATTCATCCAGGCGTTGCTGGGTCACGACAAACTGGACACGACGGCGCGCTATACCCGTGTCGCCACCGGCATGATCGCGGCGATCGAAAGCCCGCTCGACCGGCTGTCGCAGCCTCGCAAGAGACCCAGGAAGAGCAGGAAGAACCCGCCGCCGGCGTAACGGCCGGGAGCTGTGTCGCGTCCAGCGCTGGAGGTCGCGGATATCTTGCGCGACCACGGGGCGGCGTGGCGGCGCGCCAATGCGGGCCACGTCAGTCTCGGCCAGCTGAAGGTCATGAGTGCGATCGAGCGCTGCCGCACGGCGGCGCTCGGCGGCCATGTGGCGCGCTGCGAGAACGAGACCTGCGCCCACACCGTCATCGCCTACAACAGCTGCCGCAACCGGCACTGCCCCAAGTGCCAGGGCGCTGCGGCCCGCGAGTGGCTGGCCGAGCGCGAGGCCGATCTCCTGCCGGTGCCGTACTTTCATGTGGTGTACACGCTGCCGGCGCAGATCGCCGACATCGCCTATCAGAACAAGGCGGTGATCTACGACCTGCTGTTCAAAGCCTCGGCGGAGACCACGCTCACGATCGCGGCCGATCCCAAGCATCTCGGCGCTCGCATCGGCTTCATGTCGGTGCTGCACACATGGGGTTCCGCGCTGACGCATCACCCGCATGTCCACATGGTCGTGCCGGGTGGTGGCCTGTCGCCGGACGGATCGAAGTGGATCGCGTGCCGACCACGCTATTTTTTGACCGTGCAGGTTCTCTCGGCGTTGTTCCGCAGGCTGTTTCTGGAGATGCTGGTCGCGGCTCACCACGCCGGCCGCCTGCAGTTCTTCGGCGAGCATGCGCGGCTCGCCGATAAGGCTGCATTCGCTGCCTATCTGGCGCCACTGCGCGAGATCAATTGGGTGGTCTACGCCAAAGAGCCGTTCGCCGGGCCCAGGCAGGTGTTGCGCTATCTGTCGCGCTACACCCACCGCATCGCGATCTCCAATCGCCGGCTGCTGTCCGCCGACGAGAACGGTGTCACCTTCAAGTACAAGGACTATCGGATCGAGGGGCCCGCCCGCACCAAGGCGATGACGCTGGCGACCGACGAGTTCATCCGGCGCTTCCTGATCCACGTGCTGCCGAAGGGCTTCCATCGCATCCGACACTATGGGCTGCTCGCCAACGGCACCCGAGCCGCAAACATTGCGCACGCGCGCCAGCTGCTCGCTCAGCCGGCGCGCCCTAAAGAACCCGAGACGCCCGAAGCCGCGATCAACGAACCCCGCGTGCTGCCGCGTCCATGCCCGTGCTGCGGCGGTCGCATGATCGTCATCGAGACCTTCGAGCGCGGCTGCGAGCCCAAGCACCGCCCCACACCGGCACCGGCGCCGATCAGGATCGACACATCATGAGACCATCGCCGCCGATCAACGACCGCAGTGACGAGCGCCATTCTGGCCGGCTCACAGCCGACAGCGCCCACGCTCGTATCAGCGTGCGGGATTCACCACCAATCGCGCGACCAATCTTGTCGCGCCACGCGCAGATCGCTTGTTCATACCGACGCACGCGCCCATGCTTGGCGGAAAACCGTTCGCCGCAACCGCTCCGCTCCAGCCTTCTCAAGCCCGAGCTCGCGGCAAAATCCCCATAGCGCCCGCTGCACCGTCAGCGCCCCACCTCCCGCGATTTCGTGCCTTGGCGCTTTTCGGACGCCGGCCGTCGGTGCCCGGGGATAGCTTCGTCATCCCGGCATCCGAAAACCTGCACAGGAACGGACTCATGCACTCATTCGATCACCTCTTCGGCGATCGCAAGCACACCCGGCAGAATGGTCAGGCCGTGGTTCTTGGCAGTCTTGAGGTTGAGAATGATCGCATTCGCTACGGCTCGCAAGTCCGTCTCAGCGGCCTCATGCGGGACGGGGAAGGCATCGATGGCTTCAGCAATCCCCCGTTCCGTGTCGCTCAGCCCGCTTGCATAACGCAGCCCCTCACGGCGATCCTGTCGCCGAGTGATTTCAGTACAGGCCATCGTGCTCTCCTTCGAATTTTCGCAAATCCGAAGGAATCAAAGCCACTGGGGGAAAGAGTCTACTATGATGCAGCGCCATATCAGCGTTAGTAATCGACTGTTAGCTGCGCTGCCGCCAGCGACTGCCGCGACGCTGAGCTCCGGGCGCGCTTCGCCGGCTGTGAATGATGTTCCGGATGTCTCCAGCAAACGCTGTAGATAGCGTGGCGCAGCCGTACACAATCACTGGGCATTGAGAACGTCCCCTTCAGAAAGATTCTGCGTTGCCGAGCCACGCCCGTGGCCCTACATGGGTCCCGTTCGAGGTAACCCGGATGCGCCATCGCGTCAGTGAGGTGAATCACTTGCCTTGTTCTTGCCGCGCCTGCAAGCTGCCGGCTCTAAGGCTGGACGGGCTGGCAGGTGCGAGCGTTGACGACAGGGCACTGACTCCGGCTTTGGGTGCGTGGTGGCAAGCGTTTACTCGACGAGGGGTGGCGTGGACTGACGGTGGGTGAGTCAAAGAACGTTTTTCGCGCTGGATGAGCTCTGCGCACCCAACTTTGCCCTATGCGGGATGCGAGGTGGGATCAAACGCAGCGTCATGCCACGACTGGTGCTGTTTATTGAGAGTGTGTCGTCCCCGCTTCGGGAAGAATGCGCAGGCGCGTTGAATTTCGTTTCCGAACATATTCAATGGAGTTCGCTGGTTCTTGAACGATTGCGAGAGCACCGAGCGGATCTTGTTGTGGCCGTGGCGGCCCCGAGATGCTCGTACGCCGCAAATTTCTTTCGTTGGCTTGTCAATAATCCAATCAGCACTCCGACGCTTGCCGTTCTTCCCGCCGATAACGGTCTTATTCACCTAGCCGCACAAGCGGTCGACGATTTTATTGTCGAGCCCATCCATCCAGGCGAATGGCGCCATCGGGTTGCGCGGCTTCTTGCGAACGATCCACGTGACAATAACGTGGCGGCCACCCAAGAACGCCGAACGCGAGAACTTGGGCTTGCGGAACTAGTGGGCAATCATCCAGCCTTCTTGCGTACCGTCGAACAAATTCCGCTGGTGGCGCGAAACAACAGTCCAGTTCTCATTACAGGCGAGACGGGTACCGGCAAGGAACTATGCGCACGCGCAATCCATCGTCTGAGCGTTCGCAGGGATTCTCCGTTCATTCCGGTGGACTGCTCGGCGTTTCCCGAGCATCTGTTCGAGACCGAAATGTTTGGCCATGCACGCGGCGCCTTTACCGACGCACACCGCGACCAAATGGGGCTGGTTGCGCTTGCGGGTAGCGGCACGCTCTTCCTGGATGAAGTCGACGCACTTCCAATTGCATTTCAGTCCAAACTGTTGCGATTGCTCCAGGAGCATACTTACAGGCCGATAGGTTCCGAACGGTTTATGAAGACCGAAGTGAAGATCATTAGCGCGTGCAACCAGGATCTGAATGATTTGCTGCGCGAACGGCGATTTCGACTCGATCTATTTTTCAGATTGAACGTACTTCAACTCCATCTTGTTCCGCTGCGCGAACGGCGCAGCGACATCTCGATTCTTGCCCGCTATTTTGTGAGCGAGCTCTCCGCAGAGAGCGGCACGCCAGCTAAGACCCTTGCTCCCGCAGTTGTCCGGAAATTGAGAGAATATGATTGGCCGGGAAATGTACGCGAACTTTACAACGTGATTCAAAGGGCCTTCATCTTTTCGCAAGGTAGACAGATTCAGCTTGGGGATATCTGCGATTTGCCGGTCCTCAATGCGTCATCGAACCCGTCGAGCGATAACTTTCGCGACGCGCGAGCGCGGGCCCTCGAAGCGTTCGAACGAGCCTATATTGAGGAAAAGCTTCGTGAAACCGGCGGTAATATTACGCGTGCGTCCCGCCTCGCAAAAAAGGACCGGCGCGCGTTTGGCCGTCTGATGAAACGTTACAACATTCGACCCAACCCTTAACGGAAATCGTTGCGTCGACAGCGGGTCAGTTGCGGCCCTCCTCGGGACATTTTCGTCCCACCCCCGCGCCAACGCGAAATTATTCAATCCGTCCAGCGGTTCGACGCTTGGCCTGCCGGTCCAGCACTGTCATGGGTGGGACCGTAGCGTCCCTCCGAGCTATGCCGTAGATTCGTTTTCCCTCATCAGACCAATGACTTGCGGGTTGGCGCGCGTCTTGCTGAAGGAGCTCAGTGCAATGGTTGGGGGTGCCGTTGGTTGGGGGGCCGTTGCGCCAACCGAAAGGAGATGCACTATGATGTCACTGAGAAATCTGACGGTTGCAACAACCCTGGCCGCGTTGACCGCTGTCGGCTTATTGTCATTCTCGCCGGCCGCCCACGCAGGCAGTACCAAGACGTGCACGACGACGTCTACCGATGATCCTTCGAAAGGCTGGAAGACAACGACCACGAATACCCAAACGTCTGCATGCAACAGTAGCTCGGATACCGGCTCCACGCCGGTTTCCTCAACGACCACCAACCCCGGCGGGAACACGCCTAAGCCCAAGCAATAAGGCTTAGCAATTTAGTCGGTCGGCGACTCTTCCCTGAGGGCCGCCGACCTCTCGCGGAGTTCCTCTCATGAAGCTGCTGCTGGGATCTCTGGTCGCCGTCGGTTTGGGGGCGGCGGCATACAATCGGGGGATTCTCCCCGAGAACGCGTGGGATTTCGCCTGGACTCAAGCGGCGCAGTACCTCCCCGAATTGTTGCTGAACGCCCCTCCTGAAGGTCCTAAATACCTTCTTGCGCCGGTTCGTCGGGGGGACATCGCCACAACCGTGACGGCGAGTGGCGCGTTGTCGGCAATCACGACCGTCCTCGTCAGCTCGCAGGTATCCGGGCAGATGCTCCGCATCCTGGCGGACTACAACACCGAGGTTCGTCCGGGCGACGTGATCGCCCAGATCGATCCGCTCAGCTTCCAGATCGCTTTGGAGCAAGCGCAAAGCGAATTGAGCGTCGCCGAAGCGGCCGTGCTGATTCAGAAGCGTGGTCAGGAAAAGGCGGCCGCCGATCTCGCCAGCGCCGCCCCCGTGATGGAGGGGGCTCGCTTCGCGACCGAGCGCGAGCGCATCGTCGTCGCCGAGGCCCAGCGCGACCTGGAGCGCAAGCGTACCTTGGCCAGGGCGGACAACGTCTCGCAGGTTGAGTTATTCAGGGCGCAGGCCGCGTTCGACATGGCGGTCCAAAACCACAAATCGGCTGAAGCCGACGAGCGCACCAAGATCGCGCTTGCTCAGGCGGCCGAGTCAGCGCGGCGCTCGGCCGAGGCGCAGGTGATTCATGCCAACGCGGTCGTGCAGCAAAGGCGGGCGGGCGTGAAGGCTGCGCAGACCGAGCTGGAGCGGACCAAGATCCGCTCGCCCATCGACGGAGTAGTGATCGGCCGCACTATCGAGGAGGGCCAGCAGGTCACGGTCACCTTGCAGACCCAGACGCTGTTCACCGTGGCTCAGGATCTCCGCGAGATGCAGATTAAGATCTCCGTTGATGAGGCCGACATCGGCAAGGTCCGAGAGGGCCAGCCGGTCATCTACACGGTGGACAGCTTCCCCGGACGCGAGTTCCGGGCCGAGGTGAAGCAGATCCGTAAGGACTCCCACGAGAAGCAGAACGTGATCACCTACGTGGTGGTGGCCGACGCGCCGAACCCGGACAAGATGCTGATGCCCGGAATGACGGCGAACGCCCGCATTGTCATCGACGCCCACACGAACGTGCATAAGGTGCCCGTCGCCGCATTGCGCTTTACCCCGGGCGGAGAGCGCGGACCGGAAGCTTCCCACCTCTGGACCTTGGGGGAGGATCAACGGCCGAGACCGGTTCCCGTTCGAGTGGGGCTGTCGGACGGCAGCATGGTCGAGGTCTCCTTCGCCGAGCCGGTCGAGCAGGTCATCGTCGGGGTCGATCAGAGAGAGCCGCCGCCCACCATCACGCGGCGGATCATCGGGAGCATGTAGATGCCGCTGGTGGCCGTCTCAGATCTGACAAAAACCTACGTGGTCGGCCAGACGGCGGTGCCTGCGCTCCGGGGCGTGTCGCTCGCCATCCACAGGGGTGAATTCGTTGCCGTCATGGGCTCGTCGGGCTCCGGCAAGTCCACATTGATGAACCTTCTCGGCTGCCTCGACGCCCCCAGCAGCGGCACTTATCACCTCGCTGGAGAGGACGTGCTGCGCCTGTCGAGCAACAAGCTCGCGGAACTCCGCAACACGAGCATCGGCTTCGTGTTCCAGCAGTTCAATCTGCTGGCGCGGGCGACGGCGCTCGAAAACGTCGAGCTTCCGATGGTGTATGCCGGTCTCGGGCGGCGCGAACGCAGGCGCCGGGCGCGCAAGGCCCTGGCGCAGGTGGGCCTTTTGGAACGCGAGCACCATCGCCCCTCGCAGTTGTCCGGCGGACAGCAGCAACGGGTCGCGATAGCCCGCGCCCTGGTGAACGAGCCGCTGCTTCTGCTCGCCGACGAGCCCACTGGTGCGCTCGACTCGGTGACTTCCGAGGAGATCATGGCCGCCCTGGTCCGGCTCAACGAGGGCGGGCTCACGGTGATCGTCGTGACTCACGACGCCGAGGTCGCCCGCTATGCACGCCGGGTCATCCACTTCAAGGATGGCAGAGTAGTGTCCGATGATCAGAACCAAGATATGCGGGCCGCCGCGTGAAACTCGTTAACAGCACCCTTGCGGCGTTGCGCGCCGTTTGCGTCAACAAGCTGCGCAGCGGGCTGACCATGCTTGGCATCGTTCTGGGAGTGTCATCGGTGACGGTCATGATGGCGGTCGGAGGCGGGGCGAGCCAGCGCATCCAGACCGAAATGCGCAATCTCGGGGCGAACACCATCGTGTTGAATTCGGGGGCGCTGAAGAGCAGCGGCGTGTCCAAGGGACAGGGGTCACGACCAAGCGTTACGCTTGCCGACGCGCAGGCCATCGAGAACGAAATCCCGGCTGTGGTCGCGGCCTCGCCACAGCACAACTTCGCGGGGATGCAACTCGTCTATGGCAATGCGAACTGGTCCACCCTGGTCACCGGCACGACGCCCGAGTATCTCACCATTCGCAACTGGGCCGTGAGCCGGGGCCGCGCCTTTGACCGGGAGGACGTGGTCCAAGGCAGCAAGGTGGTCTTGCTCGGGCGGACCGTGGCCGAAAAACTGTTTGGCAACCAGAGCCCGGTGGGGCAGGAAATCCGCGTCAACCGCATTCCGATGACCGTGATCGGCGAACTGGCCGCCAAGGGGCAAAGCCTGGCTGGGCTCGACACGGACGACACCGCTGTCATCCCGATCTCGACCGCGTTCAATCGGGTCCTCGGGCGCAATCCGGCCAATCCTCGGGCGATCTCGGGCGTGATCATCAAGGTGCGCGATGGCGCCAACATGGCTTCGGCCTTCACCGAGATTCGTCAGGTCGTGCGCGAGCGCCACGGTCTTTTGCCGGCTCAGGAGGACGATTTTCACCTGATCAACCTGACGGAGGTGATGCGGGCCAAGGAGGACTCCGCGCGGGCGCTCGGGATTCTGCTTGCTGCTATCGCCTCCGTGTCGCTCCTGGTTGGTGGGATCGGCATCATGAACATCATGCTCGTCTCGGTCACCGAGCGGATCCGCGAAATCGGGCTGCGGCTCGCGGTTGGAGCCCGGCGAAGCGACATCCTGGGCCAATTCCTGATCGAGGCGATGACGCTGTCCCTGATCGGTGGCAGCGTTGGGGTCGCCCTGGGCGTAGGCGGCGCCGTGGCCGTTGAACACTACGCCGACCTGGGCGTGGTGCTCAATGGACCGCTGAGCCTTGTCGCCATGGCCTTCGCGGCGGGAGTGGGCATTTTCTTCGGCTTCTACCCGGCCTGGAAGGCGTCACTGCTGCAACCCGTCGAAGCCCTGCGCTCGGACTGATCTTGATCAAATTGCATCCCGCGAGCAGATCGTCACCGAAGAATTGCAGGATCTCCGCGACCGCCTCATGGAGCGCGCCAGACGCAACGATGCCAGGCGGGCCTTTGAAGCAATAGGCGGCGACGACCGCGCGCGACATCAGCCCCCGGCAAAACCTAGCGGTCGGGGAAAGCTGAGCGCCGCAGTTCATGCACACCGCGGAGAGGTCCGCGCCGCACTCTTCGCAGAACTTTGCCCCGGTGCGATTGTCGTGCCCGCACTTCGCGCACTTCGTGAGAAGGCCTTATGGGGCCGTTAGTAACACTAGGACCCCGGAGGGTAGCGTTGCCTGCCAGCCGCGACAAGATATACCGCGGACAGATATACCACGGCTTTCCGGGTGAGCGCTCTTCGCCGCGGAAGTCCGTTGTGGGTCATTCGCGTCGGTTTGGCCGCGTATCGACGACTTCCGCTCTACCCCCTATAAACAGACATTGTGCCAACAACAGACGCTCTCGTGGAGTAGACCGGATCTGCTCCACGGTTCTTCAGAGAACGATATCGAAGGACGTCAGGTTGGATACACCCGTCAGATGTATCTCCATGTCCACATCGGCGAGGCTCTCCGACGAGTTGGACGCGTTGGCGTAGATGATCGTATTGCCGCCGCTTGTGACGATCTCAATCGTGTGCGCCGCAATCTGGGGCGGTGCCGAACCTGCCGGCGCAACTGTCGCCAACCCGGTGATTGCCGAAAAGTCGATTTTGTCCGATCCATGGGTAAATCCGAGGATCGTATCGAAGTTGCCTGTGCCCGGCTTGGAATCGAAGACCGATTTGAAGACAAACGTGTCGTTGCCCGGCCCGCCGGTCAGCGTGTCGCCCTGACCGCCGCCGATGATGCGGTCCCTGCCGTCACCCCCGACAATAACGTCGGCGAAATTGCCGCCGCTGATCGTGAAACCTTCACTCTGGTTATGCAGGTCGATCGTCACGGCCGCCGTCGAACCCGCGGCAGATACGGCCTCAACATTGGTGATCTGCAGGTCAGTGGCGTTGTTGAGGTTTGTCGACGTTCCGTTGAGCACAATCGTGTCGATGCCCGCACCGCCATCGACGGTGTCCTTTCCGACAAAGCCATTAATGGTGTCGTTACCTCCATTGCTATAAATGGCATCGTTCCCCGCGCCGCCCGTTAACGTAGAGCCTGCCGACTTGCCGTGGATGGCGAAACTGGTCGACATGTTTCCGGCGGTGTCGGTCTCTACAATGGAATAGGTGTGGTCGACGTTCGTCACATTGGCCAGCTTGAACGACCAGGTGCCAGTGCTTCCAACCGCTGTGGTAGCCAACACGGTTGAATTCTCCGATACCGTAACGGCGGCACCAGCTTCGCCCGTGCCGTTGATGCTGATGAGATTGGCGCTAATGGCACGACTGGACGTCGCAGCGAGCATCGGAGCCAGCGTGTCGATGGTGATGTCGAGCGCAGCCGAAACCGTGCTGACATTGCCGACCAGGTTGGTCTCGATCGCCTTCACGTGGTGAACATCATCACCGCTCAGCGAGATATCGGCCGCAAATCTGCCGCCACTGACCAACGCCGTGGTCAGGGTCTCGCCCGTGTCGATGATGCCGTTGTTATTGACATCGTCAAACAGCGTGACAGTCGCGCCGCTGTCGCCCGATCCGCTGATCGTCAAACCAGAGGTGAGCCTCGTCAGGTTATCAGCATTGGTGCCACTGGTCCCGACACCGAAGGTGTCGTCTGCCGCCGCCAGATCAAGATTTTTCGGCGACGTCGGGGGCGCGGTGAGATTAACCGAGCTGTCGGCGAATTGTAGGAATTCGACATGTGTCAGATGATCGGTGCCGTCACGGCCGGCGACCTTGTCGCTGATGACGATCTGATCGTCGACAACGCTGATGGCGTAGTCGGCCAAATTGCCCTGAAACACGGCCGTGTCGAGCCCATCGTCGCCATCGACAGTATCATTGCCGGTGCCGCCGGTGATAGCATCGTTGCCCGCACTGGCATCGATCAGGTCATTATCGGCTGACGACCCGACGAACCAATCCTGATGATTGGTCGTATCGAAATGGATGGTGCGGACATAGAGATCGAAGGTGCCGGGGGCGCTGGCATTGGTGCCGTCACTCGGCGTGAGCGCGACCCCATTGATCAAAAAGTCCTTGACATGCAATGCGCGTCCTGGGGTCGCATTGACGAGATTGATGTCGACGCTATTGACCGGACCGACAGCCGTGTTGTCGAAGCTGACCGTGTGGGTCTGATAGCCCGAGGGGTCCGTCGCCGGCTGGAACTCGATAATGCCGGACACGGCCTTGCCGTTGACCAGGATCTGCGCCTGCGCGCCAACCCCGTTCACGACCGAGCCCCAGCCGGTTAGGGTGAGCGTTGTGGTGGAAAGCTTTGCGGTGGTGGCCGGGCCACCGATAATCACATCGTCACCTGCCCCGCTGCGAATGACGTCATCGCCGAGCCCGCCATTGATGTCGTTGTGGCCCGAACCGACATCGATCACATCAGCGACAGGGGATCCATTGATGGTGAGGCCGGGCACGGTCCGCTGGCCGTGGAAATATTCCGAGACCAAGGCCTCGGCGGACTTTCCCATCACCGAATAGCCGGTGCTGTTGTACTGGTTATTGAGATCCCACTGCCAGAGTTCGACACCCTTGAACCAGCTGCCGCCGTTTGCCGTCCAAACCTGGAAAAATGCATTGTAGGCGTCCGCCTGCGCGCTCTCATTGGCGGTGGCGCTCGTGGTCCACGAGCCCGGCGAAATCGCCGTGCCGTCGATGCTGCGGTAGCCGACTTCTGTCATCAGGACCGGCTTGTTGTACTTCAGGGACAGCGAATGCAGGAAATCGACCGGCGACTTGTACTCGAATGCAGCCGCGTAATACGGGTTGAACGGCACCTCGCTCCAGGCGTGAATGAGATCCTGGACTGTGGGCGTGGTGCTCGACGTCAGCGGCGGATAGGTGTTGACGCCGATCGTGTCGAGCTGATCCCAGAAGCTTACCTTCCAAGCCTCGTCCGTTGCCGCCGCATAGGTCAGCTCACCCTGATAGACCTGGCGCACGGCGCTGATGATGTCGGTCCAGTAGGCGCGATACTGGGAGCCGGTCAGACTTCCCATCTCGTTGCCGATGACAAAGGTCTCGACACCCGCCTGCTGGGCGATTGTCGCAAGATGGACGATTTCGGCCTTGTAGGAGGCGAAGAAGCTCGCAGCATCCGATGGCGCCAAGGCATGGGTCGGCGTTCCATCGAGCGGCGAAAGCGCCGCCTTGAACACGACCGACAATCCCGCGGCATGGGCTGCCTGAAAGCCCGCGAGCAGGCTCGCATCACTCTCGGTCTTGGCGGGCTCGGCAAAGACGGACGTGCTGGTCTTGCTCTGGGTCCAGATCCGCACGGTCAGCTCGATCGAGTTCGAACCAAGCGAGGCGATCGTCTCGAAGGCCTGGTTTGCTGATAGGCTGGAGAATTGTCCGTTCCACTCGGACAATGCACCGAAGCCCTGGACATCAAAAATATTCGTCATGCGTCCCCCCGCAACGGGCGCCCGCCAGCATCACGATCCAGTGGTTGTTCGCGTTGTGCCCGGCTGTCTGATCGTTGACGGCGGCGTACGTTCCCGCGTCCGCCCCGCTACTGAGCGGCATGCCGATCGGCACATGCAATTGATAGCATACGGGCACGTCACTTAGGACTCACCCTTTCGGGGTAGGGTGCCTCGAGGCTCAGGTCCCATTCGATGAACAGCAGTGCGAAACCAGTGGCAACTTCGGAACGAGTGCGACCTGGCTGAGCAGATCCCGGCTGCCAAATTCGTCGAGCTTCCGGGCGCGGATCACATCGCCTGGATCGGTGAGGTCGATACTCTTCTCGCCGAGATTCGGGAGTTCCTGACGGGCCCGCGCCCGGCCTGCGAGGTGGATCGTGTCCTCGCCACGGTCCTGTTCGTCGACATCAACGTAGGTGATGAGTGCCTCCGGAGTCCTCAAGCTTGATCTTGAGAACTGCAAGCAACGCGTCCTCAGCTTCGATTGTGAGCGCCTTCTTGCGCGTCTCGAGTTTCAGCCCGACCGTGTACTTAGTCATGGCAGTTTCCTTGGTCTGGGCTCTAATCGTAAACGCTCCGCAGATGTCGGCTAAGGGTCGATTTTGTTGCAAAAGTCTTTTTGGGGTGACGAACGAGAATTTTCAGGGGCGCTGGCGCTTGTTGCACGTGGCGACGTGAGGGACCACATCGTTTCTCAGAAAAACCACCACGGACCTGCGTATTGGCGCCGCGGCGATTTGCAGCACTAGAGCAGTCTGAAAATCAACATTCGCGAGATTTTTGGTGTCGTTCGAGTTTCGACTTTTGCAACAAAATCGGTCAAGAGCAGACATTCGAACCGCCCTCTTCGCCAACTGCCACCTTGCGGTCTCCTCGGTGGGCGACACCGCTCACCTGTAGATCGACAAGTAATGGCTTTGCGACTACAGGCGAGATCTCCGGCGTCGAAGCCGATGGCCCGGCTGCGACACTTTGGAGAGTGGACTAGATAGATCTGGACACTATTTTATTGATTTTTCAGTCCCATCGACGGCGCCAAAGGCGCCTGGGACTGCGAGGTAGCTGCACCTTGTAGCGCCGCGTCCGCCATGATGGTACTTCAACAGAATTTGGCAGCACCATCTAAGTTTCAGATCAAAACTGAGATAGCGAGACTTTCGCTTTTGTTGTTTGTTGGATGGCCAGTGCCCCAATGAATCCCGCCACCCTTGACGGGTGGAATCGTATCCTGTGACTGCGCGCAGAACAGGGAATCCAACAAATAGCGGCGCTGACTGACATCATTCTCAAGGAAAGGGGGTGCGCGCGTCGCACTGCCGCCCCCATAACCCTAACAGAGGGAGGAAGGGTGATGGAGTTCAGTGTCTTCGAGTACTTCAAAGACTATAAGCGAACCACCAACGGCCCGATGACCCCTGAGGAGCAGGGGACATCGCTCTTCCTCGCTGGCAACATGGGGGAGCGGATCCGCGAGTTTGCGGACGTGTATGCCACGAAGAATCGACTATCGCGGCGGCATTTCTTCCAAACGGCATCCGGGTTGGCTGCTTGCATGCTGGCCGTGAACAAGATTACCGGCTCGCGGTTCTTCGACGTTACGGAAGCTGCAGCGGCTGAACCGACCGCGGCCAAGGAGATCATGATCACCCGGAAGCCGGGGGCGGACTTCATCGTCGACGCCCACACCCACATCTGCTGGCGGAAAGATGGCTACATCCCCGGCGTGAACACCACCGAGAGGGGGATGTGGTTTGTCAATCTCCTCGACGACCTCGGCAAGAGCATGGGGCTGCCGAACGGCACCAAGGACATGACGGTCGAGAACTTCGGGAAGTTGATTCTCGAGGAGAGCGACACGAGCGTCGCGATCTTCAATCCATTCGGTTTCCGCGAGGACTACGGCGGCAAGGACATGATCCCTATCGAGGAGCAGGCGGAGGTCAAACAGCGCTGGCCAGACCGCACCGTTATGCTGGGCGGTGGCCTGACCCCCAACCAGGGCCTCGAAGAGACGCTGGATCGGCTCCAGATGTTCGTGGAGAGTTACAAGATCTCGGGGCTGAAGCTGTACACGTTCGACTCGACCCCGGCCCGCGGCTGGTGGTTCGACGACCAGAAGAAGGCGTACCCGATCTGGGAGAAGTGCCGGAAGCTTGGCGTTAAGAACATCGGCTGCCACAAGGGCATCCCGTTCGGCCAGTTCATGGCCCGGTACGCCCATCCAGAGGACCTCGACGCGGCCGCGGACGATTTCAGGGACTTGAACTTCATCGCCTACCACTCGGCGTGGCCCTACCATCAGGAGCTGGCGGCGTTGGGCAAGAAAGGATTCAAGCCCCATCGCGACAACCTGTACTGCGAGATCGGCTCGACGTTCGCGGCGACGGTGACGAACCGGCCGCTCGAGTGCGCCCACGTGCTCGGCACGCTGCTTCGCGATCTCGGCGAGGATTACGTGATGTGGGGGACCGACTCGGCCTTGTGGGGGAACCCGCAGTGGCAGATCGAGGCCTTCCGGAAGTTCCAGATCCCTGACCAGCTTGTCGAAGGGTACGGCTATCCGAAGCTGACCCCCGAAATCAAGGCGAAGGTTTTTGGCCTGAACGCGGCGCGCATCTGGAATCTCAAGACGCCGTAGTGCGGTCCGACCGGATCGCCCCGAGCGCCCGTTCCGACGCAACATGATCGGAACGGGCGCAGCGCCTTTGCTGAGTTTGGGCCGGCCGCCGTTGCCGGCCACGCGTTTCCCCCGAGCGTCGAGGAGGAGGCTATGCCGGTTTACCAGTACGAATGCACGCCCTGCCTGGTCGTCTACGAGGTGCTGCACGGGATGAATGACCCGCCCCTCAGGAGCTGCCCGAGATGTGGGGGCTCGGTAACCCGTCTGATCTCCGCACCGAGGATCAATCGGCACAACTTTTCCGGTCCCACCGAGGCGAAGTACGCAAAGGTTTCTCCTCAGCAGGAAGTCGCCAAGGAACAGGACCTCCAAAGGGTCTACGAGCGGATCTGGCTGCCGCCGCCGGTCAAGCACGAGCCCTGGGATTGAGCTCAGAGTGCAGATTGCGCGAGACACGATACGGCAGGATGCCCGATGAATGCCAAAATGACATTCGCCGGACTGATCAATGCGCTATTTCGACCAGCGCACCCAACTCCGCCGAAACTGGGGACGCCGCCGTTCGTCGGCATGATCAACGACCGCCTCGGGTCATTCGCGTCGGTTTGGCCGGACTACGGCGACTTCCGGTCCACCCCGGTGAACGGACATTCTCAGGATAGGCGGGCATGTCTCGCTTTTGCTCGAAACCTCATCAGTCAGCGAACTGACTCGGACCAAGTCCGCCGACTGACCCGTGCTACATGACCGCGCCAAATGCCTCATCAGGCAAGGCGCCTATCGCGCCATTCATCCCCGTCCCGAGTAGATCAAATTCCCCTGCCGGTTGCATCTTGCCACGAACACCCTATTCTGCTGCAGAATCTCGGGGGCTTCCATGGGCGCTGACTACTTGAAGGATTACAGGACCTATCCGCGGATGGTCCGCTGGTTCAATCCCATCTTACTCGTCAAACTGTTGAACAACGTGGTCACGTCAGCAATGTTTGGCCAGTACGCCGACCGTCGCCTCATGATCGCCGCGCTCGATACAGTCCCGCCTGAAAAGCATTTGGAACGTGCGACGGCCTTCGTCGATGAATTTAGTCCTGAAGGGACCGGGCCGGTATGGTTCGACTTCGTGGCCGACCTCGGCGATGGTTTTGACAGCACGTTCGCGGTCGCATGTCTGCTTGCTCGCAAGGAATGTGAGGTCGAGGGGAAGAAACTACCACGCGGTCAGATGCTCATCATGGGCGGCGACGAAGTCTATCCGCTGGCCAGCGCGCAGACCTACCGCAACCAGCTGTTTCAACCTTATCGGTGGGCCTTCCCAGACCCCGACCGGAAAGACCCCAACGGGGTACCGTTGTTTGCCATTCCGGGCAACCACGACTGGTATGATGGCCTGGTGCAGTTCCTCGCGTACTTCACGCCGACCCGCCCCACCCACTTCGGCGGTTGGCGCACCCATCAGAAGCGAAGTTATTTTGCGATCCAGCTTACAAAGACCTGGTGGCTTTGGGCGATGGACATTCAACTCGCCGAAGACCTGGACCAGCCGCAGGCCGACTACTTCGAGATGATTGCGCGGGCGAACGAGCTGCGGCGCGGCTCGCGTATCATTCTCTGCACAGCGGAGCCCGGCTGGCTCTATACCGACACCAACACCAACTCCTGGGAAATCGTCGATTACGCCCTCAGCATCATCAAGAGAGCCGACAAGCAGTTGACCATCCCGCTTCTTTTGTCCGGCGATACACACCACTACAGCCGCTACCAAGCAGTGGATGGCACGCAATTTGTGACCTCAGGCGGCGGTGGCGCATTCCTCCATCCGACCCATCAACTCGAAAAGGATGTCAGCGTTCGCTGGAACAGTCGAAAAGTGAAGCTGACCCTCGCCGACAAAGCGACGGAGGTTCAGGACACCGAGCAAGCCACAGCAATCAAGCAACCCGAGGTGCCGCCGGAGCAGGGCTCGACGGCCAAACAGGCGCCGACCGCCACCGAGCCCGCCGTGTATCCCTCTATCCGAGTTAGCCAAGACCTTCTTCGGCAGAACATCTGGTTTGCTTTCAAGAACTGGGATTTCTCGATACTAATGGGGCTGGTCTACTTCGCCGTCGGCGTTCTGATCGGCCTGCGGGACGAGATAGACGCGTACATCGCAGTCGCCCTGATCATCGGCAGCGGAATCATCGGTTATACGACCGATCAGGAGAAGGTTTCGCTCGGGGAGATCTTTCGAACGTGGCGAATCCGCCGAATCAGACCCGACGAGTTCGACGCCTTGGCGATCGAGAAACTCTGGCTTCAATTCCAGAAAGCCATGATCGTCATCGGGACAAGCCTTGTCCACGTCACCGCCCACGTCGTCACGGCGATCCTCGCGGCACGCTGGTTTACGGCCTGCAACGCCGAGCATTTCACGCTTGCGGGTGAATGGTACAGCGTCTGGACGTGGGTGAGCCTCCTCCTCCTCGAAATGGGGGCTGTCGGATTCCTGTTCGGAAGTACCTATTTCGGCCTCAACATGCTTCTTACGTGCCGCTGGCTGCGCATGAACCGCAACGATGCCTTCAGCGCGCTGCGCATCGGCCGATACAACAATTTCCTACGCTTGCGGATTGAAGGCGACGAGGTCCAGATTCACGCAATCGGCCTGGAGAATGTGCCGCAGCGCGACGACTGGAACGACAATCAAAAATATGAGATTGGCAATCCGGACGAGCCGCGGTGGGTGCCTTCGAAGCCACTCGCTCCGCACCTCATCGAAACATTCACAGTGTCTGGGAAATCCGGTCCCGCTTAAACCGGCTCACGTGGGGGTTCGGGGGCAGAAAGCTGCAGCCCAACTTGCAGGAAGTCACTACAGTTGGCCTTGCGTGGATGCATAAAGACGGCTTCAATGTCCTTCTGACTACGATGCCGTACTCCACGAGAGGCTTCGAGCGACCCGTTCTGCTAAGTAGTTTATCGGTGAGGCAGCGGTAGCCGGAGCAGCAAAGATCGTGAACGGCCATGCCAACCGTGATCTGACGTTGCGGCGCTCGCCATCGACAGCGATCACAATTGAGTCATCGCGCCCCTTGCGCCCTCGCCGATTTCGCGCTGCAACTTTCCTCCTGCCGCTTCCACGACGCTTCCACGAACGAAATTTCGGACTAAAATCTGCGCAACAAAAAACCCTTGAAAACATCTTGTTTTCAAGGGCTTGTTGTTTGGTTGCGGGGATAGGATTTGAACCTATGACCTTCAGGTTATGAGCCTGACAATTTTCTCTGCGCGCTCCACCAGATGCGCAGGTGTGAGCGTTACATTCTGTGTCAGACCGTGACGAATCGAGACGTTTTGATGTCTCATCCTGACTCGGTTTGTTTCTGCATTTTTTACGTGAACTCAAGCGCGAATGAGAGCTCTCCCATCCAGACGATATCTTTGGCTGCAATTGTCGTCGGACGATTCTTGGTCAGGCAGTCTTACAACACCGGATGCCGCGCTGCTCGCCATCGCGGCATCCGCTCGAAGCGCAGCAGACACCTTTCGCGGCCGTGCGCGCGGGGGACATCGTCCCGGGAGCTTGCTGTTCGTCGCTCCCTCAGCACCGTGTCGCTCACAGCCAGGTGAATGCGGCGCACGGCTAACATGCCAATGTCGTGTCTCAAGGACGAACTGCTGGGACAGTTCGATCTGTTCCCTTGTGTGTCGCTGCGGCCGCCTCGAACGCTTGCTTCCCCTTTGCTGCCCACCGCGCTCGCGCCTGTTCGCCCTGATCGCTTTGGAGCTTGTCGGCGATCCAGAGCAGCGCGCCGAGAATGATGGCGCGGTCGTCGCCGGTCAGGTCCACGACGCCGGCTTTCACGACGAGGCCGCCGAGTTCGATGAGGTGCCGCGTACGCTTGCGGCGCTCGACCTGCCACGTGCGCATGTCATGCCGGGCGCGAGCCGCCTGATGGTGGTTGCGCGCCGCCCGGTTGGCCCGGAGCGCCGTCCGTGTCGCGGTCAATTGCCGGTGCATTTCGCCGCGACCGGCTTTGAAAGAACGCCGCTCCGCGCTTGGCCCATGCGCCCCTCTTTCCGGCCTCTTTTGTCTCCGCCAGCACGATCAGCGCACCCGCCAGTTCATGGGTGGTGAGTGTGTCAGCCCCGGTGGCGATGACCAGTTCGCCGAGCTGCTGCACCTTGCGGGTTTTCAGCTCGCGCGCTTTGCTTTCGAGCGCTTTCAGTTCCGCGTCAAAGTCCCGTGGCTTGCGCATCATATTCTCCGTAAGCTGTCGATGGAGCTGTTATAGTCGAGCAGCCTGCGGAATGCTGTAAGGCTGCCGGGACGGCCTGGGACGGGGTAGTCCCGCCCGAGAATTTTTCGAGGGAGGGCGCGCTTATACGTCGTTCCGACGTGCGCCTGGCCGTGTCAATGATCCGGTCGCGATGGCGATCTATCATCTTCACGTCAAGGTCATTGGCCGCAAGGCCGGAAGCAGCGCGGTAGCGTCCGCCGCCTACCGCTCTGCCTCGCGGTTGCGCGACGAGCGGCTTGATCGTAGCCATGATTTTTCTGCCAAGCGCGGCGTCGTCCATTCCGAAGTGATGCTGCCGGAGAACACGCCCGAGGCATGGAGCGACCGCGAGCGGCTGTGGAACGATGTCGAGGCGTTCGAGGTCCGCAAGGACGCGCAGCTTGCCCGCGAGGTCGAATTCGCCCTTCCGCGCGAACTGACACAGGCACAGGGCATCGAACTCGCCCGCGACTTCGTGCAGTCGGAGTTTGTGGATCGGGGCATGATCGCCGATCTCAACGTGCACCGGGATATCGGTGAGGACAGCATGCCCAAACCCCATGCCCATGTCATGCTGACCATGCGCGCGGTGGACGAAAACGGTTTTGGCCCGAAAGTGCGGGACTGGAACCGCACGGAGATGGTGGAGCGCTGGCGCGAACGTTGGGCCGAGCTTGCCAATGAGCGGCTGGCCGAACTCGATATCGACGCGCGCATCGATCATCGCAGCCTTGAGGCGCAGGGCATCGCGCTGGAGCCGCAAAGCCAGATCGGTGCGCCCGCGCAGCGTATCGAGCGTGAAGGGATCGAAGCCACCGACCGTGTGGAGGTGCACCGCGAGATCGCGCGCGGCAATGGCGCGCGGATCATCGCAAATCCTTCCCTTGCACTGGATGCGATCACGCAGCAGCAATCGACCTTCACGCGGCGCGACATGGCGAAGTTTGCACACCGGCATAGCGAGGGGATCGACCAGTTCAGCGAAGTCATGGGTGCGATGCGCGATGCGCCCGATCTTGTCGAACTCGGGCAGGACGGACGCGGCGAGGACCGCTTCACCACCCGGCAGATGATCGAGGCGGAACAACGCCTGCACCGCGCGGCGGAATCGATGGCGGAGCGGGAACGCCATGAGGTGAATGACGGGCACCGCCAGGCGGCCTTGGCACATGCCGAACAGCGCGGCCTTGCCCTGTCCGGCGAGCAGGCGGACGCGCTGGCGCGTGTCACGGACGCGCGCGATCTTTCGATCGTGGTCGGCCATGCCGGGACCGGCAAGAGCGCCATGCTGGGCGTGGCGCGGGAGGCATGGGAAGCGGCGGGTTACGAGGTCCGGGGCGTAGCGCTGTCCGGGATCGCCGCCGAGAACTTGGAAAGCGGAACGGGCATTGCTTCCCGCACCATCGCCAGCATGGAACATGGATGGCAACAAGGTCGCGACCAGCTCAGCGCCCGCGCTGTTCTGGTGATCGACGAGGCGGGCATGATCGGCACGCGCCAGTTGGAGCGCGTGCTGTCCCATGCTGCAGAGGCCGGTGCGAAGGCGGTGCTGGTCGGCGATCCGCAACAGTTGCAATCCATCGAAGCCGGCGCGGCATTCCGCTCGATTCACGAGCGTCACGGCGGCGCGGAAATCGGCGAAGTGCGCCGCCAGCGGGAGGACTGGCAGCGCGACGCCACGCGCGATCTGGCGAGTGGCAGGATCGGCTCTGCGATCCATGCCTATGACGCCCGTGGCATGGTGCATGACGCCGCAACACGCGAGCAGGCGCGCGGCGATCTGATCGACCGCTGGGACCGCGACCGGCAAGCATCGCCCGACCAGAGCCGCGTCATCCTTACTCACACGAATGCCGAAGTGCGCGCGCTCAATGAGGGCGCGCGCGAACGGATGCGAGCGGCGGGCCTTCTGCGCGATGATGTGCGTGTCACAGTCGAACGCGGCGAGCGCAGCTTCGCCGGCGGTGATCGCGTCATGTTCCTGCAAAACGAACGCGGGCTCGGCGTGAAGAATGGCACGCTCGGGACCGTCGAAGAGATCAGCACGCAGTCCATGTCCGTGCGCACCGATGACGGGCGCAGCGTTTCATTCGACCTCAAAGATTACAACCGCATCGACCACGGCTATGCCGCGACCATCCACAAGGCGCAGGGCATGACGGTGGACTGCGCCCATGTGCTGGCGACGCCGGGCATGGATGCCCATGGCAGTTATGTGGCCCTGTCGCGGCATCGCGACGGCATGGACTTGCATTATGGCCGCGACGACTTCGCCAGCCAGGACCGGCTCACCCGCACGCTGTCGCGCGACCGCGCCAAGGACATGGCGGCGGACTACGAGCAACGCGATCCGGCGCAGAGCTATGCCGAGCGGCGCGGGATCAGCTTCCGCGCCCGTGTCGTCCAGATCGTGCGCAGGATCGTGCCGGAGAAGGTGCGCGACATGTTTGACGGTCTACGCCTGCCCGTCGATGGCGCGCAGCGGCCGGAAAGGGAAAGCGCAGGGATGGCGGCGCGGCGCGAAATGGAAGCGCCGGAAAGGAAGGCGGCGGAAGATCCGGAAACGGCGTTGCGTCGGGCGCGCACGCGGGCGCTCATGCGCCATGCCCGCGCCGTGGACGCGATACTCAGCACCGGGGATGTGGATGGCAAGGGCAGCCCCGAGCAGATGCGTGAACTGACTGAGGCCCGCAAGGCCTTCGAGGGGGTGCGTCCCCACGGCTGGCGCGATGCCGAGGCCGCCTATGTCAAAGAGCCGGGACTTGTCAGTGAAGCCGCCTCCGGTCGCATCGCCCGGACCATCCGCGCGCTCCAACTCGAAACCGAAATCCGCACCGATCCGGCTCGCCACGCCGACCGTTTCGTGGAGCGCTGGCAGAAACTCGACCAGGTCAGCCAGCGTCAGTATCAGGCGGGCGACATGTCGGGGTACAAGGCCACGCGCTCGGCGATGGGCGACATGGCTAAAAGCCTCGAACGCGATCCACAACTGGAATCCATCCTCGCCATCTGCAAGAAAGACCTAGGCATCGCGTTCGATTCAGGCCGCCGGCTCGGCCAGGAATTGGCCTTCACTCACGGCATCGACCTCGGCAGAGGCCGGGGCATCGGACTCTGAACCGCCGATTTGCCGCCGCTCCTACGCCACAGCCCTATGCCGCGCCGATCCCTCTTGCTTGCCCCTGAATGCCTGTCCTGTCTGGTCCCAGTAGCCGTCAGCAACTGTCAGCAGGAAGCAGGCGAGCCGTGCGAGAACTAGACCGTATCATCCGTTTGAAGACCGTCCTCGCCCGAACCGGGCTGTCCCGCTCCACCATCTACCGCAAGATCGCCGAGGGCACGTTCCCGCCTCAGATCAAGATCAGCGTCAACGGCGCGGGATGGAAGGAATCCGACATCAACCGATGGATCGCCAACCCTGTCGCGTGGCGGCCACGGAGCGAGCTCGATGAGCTTTGCTGAGGCCGGTGCAGTTCATCCGCTTGCTGCCGGCAGCGGCATCGCCGGTGCTGCTGGCCGCCATGAAACCGGACCGCCGGCAGGCCCTCAAGGCTGGCGCTATCGCGCCCCGCTACGCGGCTTCGGCCTTGACCGCCTGCCGTCGGCCCGGCTGTGGCTTATCAAGCAGACCAAGGCGGATTGTGATCGGTGGCGCTTGCATTCCGGAGAGAAGAGGCCGCGGCGCTGTAGAGGGACGGAGATCATCCTTGAAAGATGGGTTATAGGGTGGTACAATTACTCTTAGTTGGAGTGACGGAATGATCGTTGGCTTTCGGGATGGCTGGTTGCGGGCTTTCTTCGTGGACGATGCCCATTCCCGCAACATCCCGCCGGATCTTGAAGCCCGGTTGTTCAGAAAACTCCAGATGATAGACGACGCCATGACCGATCAGGACTTGCGCGTGCCGCCCAGCAATCACTTCGAGAAGTTGCGCGGCAATCTGGCGGGGTTTCATTCGATCCGTGTCAATCAGCAATGGCGGCTGATTTTCCGCTGGGATGGCGAGCGCGGCGAGGCGGACGGGATTTATCTGGACGATCACAGTTACCGATGAGAGCGAGGCAAACATGCTGACCACCAAGCGCAAGCCGGCGACGGTCGGAGAGATTTTGACCGAAGAGTTTATGGGGCCGATGGGCCTGACGCAGGGCGCGCTCGCCGAGGCGATGGGCGTTCAGCGCAAGCACGTCAACGAGTTGTGCGGCGACCGCAGGAACGTGACCGCCGCGACGGCCTTGATCCTGGCCCGCGTCTTCGGCAACAGCCCTGACTTTTGGCTCAACGTGCAGCGACGCCACGATCTTTGGGAAGTGATGAACACGCCCAAGGAGCGTAGGCGAGTCGAGCGCGCACGTCCGTTGAAGCGCGCAGCATGAGTGACGTGATGCGCAGGGAGCGACCTACGCAAATGCCGCCGTTCGCAAGTATTTGCCGCCGATTGTAAGACAAAGAGAAATCAGGCCTTTTCATTCTGGCTTTGCCGCCGCTTCATGCGCTTTGTCAGACGATCGTGTCGTTGCCCGGGACGGATTACAGCCAGTCCCCTGGTTCTCGGGCTTGTCACTTACAGTCTCGCCTCGGGCAGATGCTCGGAAAATGGCAGCGCGCCTGAATGATAAGTTCGACTGTCGTCACTGGCGTCGGCGCTCGCAGCAAGCGCGGCGTCGATGAGGCCATCATCAAGTGTTACCGATCGCAATCGACGCCGTCCGATGCCTCCTGTCAAACTCCGCTACGGACACGTCCGCTGCACCGCAGCGTAGCACAGCGCAGACTTGGGCCGTTCAGTTGCTCCTGGACGCATGACATATTGCGCACTATGGCCCATCATCGCAAATCACATGACCGCGCTTCGACGAACAATGCGGTGTCGAGTATGGACAATGACAAGAACACCGGAGTCGATCCGATCGACCCTTGGGCCTTCGGTCTTACGAAAGTAGCGTACGCGGTCGACGAGACACTCGACTTGCTTAGTATCGGCCGCACGGCGCTGTACGCAGCGGTCAAACGAGGTGACCTCAAACGCGTCAAGTTCGGCAAGAAGACGTTGTTTTACGCCGCCGACCTTGCCGAGTTTCTGGCACGGCTCAGGCGCCTGAGCGAATTGGATGACGGCCGGATCGATCACGAACCTCGCTAGAAGTGCAAGATTGATCTTCCAGGCTCTTGAAGTAGCATTCCGCTGATTTTGAGAACGGTTGCGGCGCCGTTGCGAATTACGAAGCCGATCTCGATCAAGCCGCCGTCGAGCAATCGGCTGATCCGTCCCACCGTCCAGTCGGCGAATGCAGCATCGCCAGAATTTCATTTACATGCTTGCGGATGGTCAGCGGTGGATGGCTAACTGGCTGACGCGAACTTCAAGATTAACATAACGTAGAGGCGATCCGGACCTCTCATCCCCAATATTTTCACGACTAATGGCGATCGAGCTACCTTCGAAGTTCGATGTGACGCGGTGGACGACCTCAGAGGCCGCGCGTAGCGGCGGCGGACCGATGTTTTTCTCCTGGCAAATTTGTTGGTATTTTTGTTGGTACTCGATGAATCAACATCTCAATAAGACTACGAAATCTCTCAAGAAAAGCGGCTTCATGTGGTCGCTGCCGGGCCCACCAAGAAATCAATCACTTATCGGGTGTTCATTTCGCCCATTCGTTGAGAGACCGCACCAGAAACCCTGGCTTGGTCACTCGTTCCGTTCCTTCCTGGCAACCAAACTACCGCTCCACATTCGATTTGAACATGGTCTCTCCCATATGAATCGCAGATTCGGCGGCGCTATCGCGCGAACTGGCTAAATCGCGCCGCCCAGCGCATCTTTATCGAACGGCCGACGCTAGCGGCCGCTCGAAAAGAGCCCTACGCGCGAGGCCAGCGATGAGTTCTTCTCTCGACCGGCCAACATGCGCACTACGCTAACAGCAGAACTCCCAAGGGACATCGTTTATCGGGGCAAGCGACGCTCGATCCCTCGCTCGTGACTAAGCCAAGAACTGGTAGTCGCTCACATGGACACTTCCATTGATGGTGATGATTTCGTCGTGCAGATCCAGGCCGGAGTGAACCTGCCATTGATTGCCTGAAAGGAACGTAAGGGTCGCGCCGTCGGTTGTCAGGCCGAAGCCGTGGAATTCGAGCGTATCGCCCGCGGAGGCGCCATTGCCAGTGAAGTCGGTGATGGTCGCGCCCACCGTCGAACCCGCTGCGAACACGAAATTGTCGTTGCCCCCTCCGCCGGTCAGGATGTCGTTTCCGCCGCCACCGTTGATGGTGTCGTTGCCGCCATTGCCGTTCAGGAAGTCATTGCCTGCATTGCCCGTCAGCGTGTCGCTGAAGTTCGAGCCCAGCACATTGTTGACGCCGCCGGTGATGGTGTCGGTGCCGACCGAGCCGTCGCCGGTGGCAGTGCCGGTCGACAGGTTGACGTTCACGGCGCCGGTGGCGTTGTTGTACTGGATCTGGGTGGAGCCGTTGCCGGTGATGGTGTCGTTGCCGCCATTGCCCTGGAACGAGTTGAACCCGGTAAAACCCGAGGCATCGTAGCTGTCGGCCGAGTTGCCGCCGACGGCGCTGTTGACGCCGGTGAAGCTGTCGGTGCCGACCGAGCCGTCGCCGGACGCAGAACCCGCACCACCAGCCCCGATCGTGATCGTCACGCCGGAGGTGGCATTGCTGTACTGCACCTGGGTTGAGCCGTTGCCGGTGATGGTGTCGTTGCCACCATTGCCCTGGAACGAGTTGAAGCCGTTGTTGAAGAGGTGTGCGTCATAGCTATCGGCAGAGTTGCTGCCGATCGCGGCGTTGACGCCGCCGGTGAAGGTATCGGTCCCGACCGAGGCATCACCCGCCGCCGAGCCGGCGCCGCCGGCGCCGATCGTGATCGTCACCCCGGCCGTCGCGTTGTTGTAGAGCACACGCGTGGCGCCATTGCCCGTGATGGTGTCGTCGCCGCCAAGGCCCTCGAACTGATTGAAGTTGCCGTTGGTCGTGCTGACGTTCAGCGCACCCACCACGCCGTAGCCGGTCGCATCATAGGTATCGGACAGCATCGTACCCTGGATGCCCTCGATGTTGCGCAGCGTGTCCGTGCCGATCGAGGCGTCGCCCGTGGCGGTACCGGCCGCCATGTTGACGCTGACCCCGCTCGTCACCGTGCTCAGGCTGTTATAGCTCGCGGTGTCGAAGCCGCCGCGACCGTCGATGTAATCGTCACCGCCAAGGCCGGTGATCGTGTTGTTGAAGCTAGAGCCCAGCAGCGTGTCACCGAACATCGAACCCTGCACGGCGTTGACGCCGGTGAAGGTATCGGTGCCCTCGGTTGCACCCGTGGCACTGCCGGCAACCGTGATGGCCGTGCCGGCGGTGGTCTCGAGGTCAACCGTGACGCTGGCCAACGCAATCTGGTAGTTCAGGCGGGTGTTGCCGTTGCCGATAATCGTGTCGTTGCCGCCGGCCCCGCCGAAATCGTTGAAGCTGCCGTTGGTGGTAGAGACGTTCAGGGCACCGGCAAGGCCGTAGCCGGTCGCATCGAACACGTCGTCGAAGGCGGTACCCCGCGCTGCCTCCACGTTGCGGATCGTGTCGGTGCCGACCGTGGCATCGCCAACAACGGTTCCCGCGGCAAGATGGACGGTGATACCCGACGTGGTCGTCAGATCATTATTATAATTCACCGAGTCGTAACCGCCACGGCCGTCGATATAGTCGTCACCCGCGCGGCCTTCGTAGGTCTCATAGGTGAAGCTTGCATTGTCGCTGCCGTAGATTGTGTCGTTAAAGGCAGAGCCAAAAATCGTGCTGACGTTCGAGAACGTGTCGTGGCCAACATTGGCGATATCGCCGGCCGCCGTCCCCTGACCCGTGCCGGCCGCGATATCGACTGTCACCGCGTCCGACGCGCTCAGGTATTCCACTCGCGTTACTGCCTGCCCCAGCGGGTTGAGATCCCCGATGATGAGATCGTCGCCGCCCCGGCCTTCGAACGTATTCTGCCCAATGGCAACACCGGGCAGCGCCGTGGACCCCAAGAAGCCGGTGGCATCAAACGTATCGGCGAAGTCGCTGCCGACGGCGCCTTCGATGTTCACCAGCGTGTCGGTGCCGACCCCGGCCCCGCTGGCCGTGCCAGCCACAAGGTTCACCGTGACCGAGCCGGCCGCATCCGTGTAGATCGCCCGGTCGAGCCCGTTGCCGCCGTCCAGCGTGTCGTTGCCGGCAAGACCCTGCAGGCGGTCATTGCCGTCAAGCCCGAAGATGCCGTCGATCTGGCTGGTGCCGACCAGCACGTCATTGGCGGACGTGCCGGTGATGCTGTTGTTGAACACGAAGTCGCTGGCAACCAGGCTGCCGACCGTAATGTTCGCCAGCGTGATCGTGTTGCCGCCGCCGAAGTCGATCAGCGTATTGGAACCCTGCTGCGTCGCGCGGGCCTGGATGTCCGCCAGGCTGAAGATTCCCGCCACGCCCGTGACGTCGATTCGATCGCCCTGTCCATGGTTGAAGTCGGTTATGTAATCCGCCCCGCCGCCGATGAGGAAGTAGGCGAATGTGTCTGCCCCGCCACCGCCAGTCAGGTTGTCGTTGCCGCCGTTGCCGGTGAGGTAATCATTTCCGCCGTTGCCGAAGAGAATGTCGTTACCGATGCCGCCTAGTATGGTGTCGCCGAAGTTGGAGCCCGCCACGCTGTTGACGCCGGTAAAGCTGTCGGTGCCGACCGAACCGTCGCCGGTGGCGGTGCCGGTCGACAGGTTGACGTTCACCGCGCCAGTCGCGGTGCCGTACTGGATCTGGGTGCTGCCATTGCCGGTGATGGTGTCGTTGCCACCCTGCCCCAGGAAAACGTTAAAGCCGACAAAGCCAGAGGCATCGTAAGTATCGGCGAAGTTGCCGCCGACGACATTGTTGACACCGCTGAAGCTGTCGGTGCCGACGGAGGCATCTCCCGTTGCCGTGCCCGTGCCGCCGGCGCTGATCGTGATCGTCACGCCGGAGGTGGCATTGCCGTATTGGAGCGCCGTGACGCCATTACCGATGATGGTGTCGTCACCGCCATTGCCCTGGAACGAGTTGTAGCCGCTGTTGAAGGCGGATGCATTATAGGTATCGGCAAAGTTGCTACCGATGGCCGCGTTGACGCCGCCGGTGAAGCTGTCGTTGCCGGTCGAGGCATCGCCCGATGCCGAGCCGACGCCACCTGCCCCGATCGTGATCGTCACCCCGGCCGTCGCGTTGTTGTAGAGCACGCGTGTGTTGCCGTTGCCGGTAATGCTGTCGTCGCCACCAAGGCCCTCGAACTGGTTGAAATTGCCGTTGCTGGTAGAGACGTTCAGCGCCCCTGCCACACCATAGCCGGTGGCGTCGAAGGTATCGGCATAGCCGGTGCCCTGCACGCCTTCGATGTTGCGCAGCGTGTCGGTGCCAATCGAGGCATCGCCCGTGGCGGTGCCGGCCGCAAGATTGACGGTGACGCCGCCGGTGCCGAGACCCAAACTGTTGTAGCTCGCGGTATCGAACCCGCCGCGCCCGTCGATGTAGTCGTCACCACCAAGGCCGGTGAGCGTGTTGTTGAAGCTGGAGCCCAGCAGGGTGTCGCTGAAGGTCGAACCCTGCACGGCATTGACGCCGGTGAAGCTATCCGTGCCCTCGGTCGCGCCCGTGGCACTGCCTGCAACCGTGATCGTCGTACCGGCGGTGGTCTCAAGGTCAACCGTAACGGCCGCTAGCGCGATCGAATAGTTGAGGCGCGTGTTGCCGTTGCCGATGATGGTGTCGTTGCCGCCGGCTCCGGCGAAGTCGTTGAAGGTCCCGGCATAGCCGACATTGACCGCTCCGACGCCGCCGAAGCCCGTCGCGTCGAACACGTCGTCGAAGACGGTGCCCCGCGCCGCTTCCACGTTGCGGATCGTGTCGGTGCCGACGGTTGCATCGCCGTTCACCGTGCCCGCCGCAAGGTGAACCACGATGCCTGACGTGGTCGTCGGGTCGTTGTTGTAGGCGACCATGTCGTAGCCGCCACGGCCGTCGATATAGTCGTCACCGCCCCGGCCTTCGTATATCTCAAACGTGGCGAATCCATTGTCGCTGCCATAGAGCGTATCGTTGAACGTCGAGCCGAAGATCGCGTTGACATTGGTGAACGTGTCGTGGCCGACGGATGCGTCGCCATCCGCGGTACCCGCGGCGATATCAACCGTCACCGCTGACGTCGCGTTGAGATACGATATCCGGGTCGTGATCTGACCCAGCGCATTGATGTTTCCGATGATGTGATCGTCGCCACCTCGGCCTTCGAACTCGTTCAGGCCAATCGTTACGCCGGGAAGACCAGATATTCCCGCAAAGCCGGTGGCATCGAACGTATCGGCAAAGTCGCTACCGACGGCGCCCTCAATGTGGACGAGCGTGTCGGTGCCGACGCCTGCGCCAGTCGCGGTCCCGGCCGTAAGGTTGACCGTGATCGATCCGGTGGCATCGGTGTAGACGGCACGGTCAAAGCCGTTGCCGCCGTCCAGGGTGTCGTTGCCGGCAAGACCCTGCAGGCGGTCATTGCCATCGAGCCCGAAGATGCCGTCGATCTGGCTGGTGCCGACTAGCACGTCATTGGCGGGCGTGCCGGTGATGCTGTTGTTGTTGAACACGAAGTCGCTGGCAACCAGGCTGCCGACCGTAATGTTCGCCAGCATGATCGCGTCGCCATTGCCGAAGTCGATCAGGGTATTCGATCCCTGCTGCGAGGCATGGGCCTGAATGTCGGCCAGGCTGAAGATGCCGCTCACACCGGTAACGTCGATGCGATCGCCCTGACCGCGGGTGAAGTCGCTGACAAAATCCGAGCCGCCGCCCGTCGCGTACACAAACGTGTCCGCACCCGCGCCGCCGTTCAGGCTGTCACCGCCACCGCCGCCGGCCAGCGTGTCGTTGCCGCTGCCGCCGTTCAGCGACTCGTTGCCGCTGCTGCCGATGATCGTGTCGTTGAAGTTCGACCCGAAGACGTTATTGACGCCGCCGGTGATGGTATCGGTGCCGACCGAGGCGTCACCGGTAGCAATGCCGGTCGCCAGATTGACGCTGACCCCGCCCGTAGCGCTGGCGTACTGGATCTGCGTGTTGCCGTTGCCGGTAATGACGTCGTTGCCACCATTGCCCTGGAACCAGTTGAAGGTGCCGCTGCTGCCGACATTGGCGCCCGTGGTGCCAAAGCCGGTGGCCACATAAGTATCGGCGAAGTTGGTGCCCTGCACCGATTCAATCGACAACAGTGTGTCGGTGCCGACCGACGCGTCACCGGTGACGATGCCCGACGCCATGTCGATGCTCACCCCGCCGGTGGTATTGAACGCGTTATAGATCGCGGTGTCGAAGCCGCCGCGGCCGTCGATGACGTCGTTGCCGGCGAGGCCGGTAAAGTTCTCATTGTTCGCGCTGCCGGAAAGCGTATCGGCAAACGCCGAGCCGGTTGCACTGTTGACGCCGGTGAAGGTGTCGGTGCCCACAGAGGCATCGCCGGTGGCGGTACCGGCGGCAATGTCGACCGTCACGGCTGCGGCGGCGTTGATATAGATCAGCCTGGTATTGCCGTTGCCGGTAATGGTGTCGTTTCCGGCAAGGCCCTCGAACTGGTTGAAGTTGCCGTTGCTGGTGCTGACGTTGAGCGCACCCGCCTGACCGAAGCCGACCGCGTTGAACGAGTCGGCGAAGTTGGTACCCTGGACGGCCTCGATGTTGCGCAGCGTGTCCGTGCCGATCGAAGCATCGCCCGTCGCGGTGCCGGCTGCGAAGTCGACTGTCACTCCACCGGTTGCGGTACTGACGCTGTTGTAGCTTACGGTGTCGAAGCCGCCGCGGCCGTCGATATAGTCGTCACCGCCAAGGCCGGTGAAGGTGTTGTTGAAGCTAGAGCCCAGCAGCGTGTCGGCAAACGTCGAACCTTGTGCCGCGTTGACGCCGGTAAAGGTATCGGTCCCTTCGCCCACGCCCGTGGCGCTGCCGGCCACGGTGATCGCGTTGGTCGTACCGATCGCACTCGTCTCGAGGTCAACGCTGATGCTGCCCGCGGCAAGCGCGTAGTTCAGGCGGGTGTTGCCGTTGCCGATAATCGTATCGTTGCCGCCTGCACCGGCGAAGTCGTTGAAGTTGCCATTGGTGGTAGAGACATTGAGCGCGCCGGCAAGGCCGTAGCCCGTCGCATCGAACACGTCGTCGAAGTTGGTACCACGGGCCGCTTCAACGTTACGAATGGTGTCGGTACCGACGCTGGCGTCGCCAACAACGGTTCCCGCCGCAAGATAAACTGTGATGCCTGACGTGGTCGTGGAATCGTTGGCGTAGTCCGCGCGATCGTATCCGCCTCGACCATCGATGAAATCGTTACCCGCTCGCCCTTCGAACAGTTCAAAGGTTCCGTACGCGGTGTCACTGCCGTAGAGCGTGTCGTTGAAGGCCGATCCCCAGATCGAATAGACATGCGAGAAGGTGTCGTGGCCAACGGATGCATCGCCGTCTGCTGTTCCCGCAGCAATGTCTGCGGTCACTGCGGCGCTGGCGGTGAGGTAATTGACGCGTGTCAGTGCCTGGCCCTGTACGTTGGCGATACCGATGATCACATCGTCGCCGCCACGACCCTCGAATTCGTTCTGGCCAATCTGAACTCCAGGCAGCCCGCTCCAACCTGTGAATCCGGTCGCATTGGAGGTATCGGCAAAATCGCTGCCGACGACGCCTTCGACGCCGCTCAGCGTGTCGCTGCCAACGCCCGCACCAGTGACCGTGCCAGCGGCCATATTGACCGTGATGGCGCCGGTGGCGTCGGTATAGATCGCCCGGTCGAAGCCGAGCCCGCCGTCCAGCGTGTCGTTGCCGGCAAGCCCCTGCAGGCGGTCATTGCCGTCGAGCCCGAAGAGGCCGTCAACCTGGCTGGTGCCGACCAGCACGTCATTAGCAGACGTGCCGGTGACGGTGTTGTTGAACACGAAGTCGCTGGCAACCAGGCTGCCGACCGTAATGTTCGCCAGCGTGATCGTGTTGCCGCCGCCGAAGTCGATCAGCGTGTTCGATCCCTGCTGCGTCGCGCGGGCCTGGATGTCGGCCAGGCTGAAGATTCCCGCCACGCCCGTGACGTCGATCCGGTCGACCTGACCGTGGTTGAAGTCGCTGATGAAGTCCGCACCGCCGCCGGAGGCGTACACAAACGTGTCCGCACCGCCGCCGCCGTTCAGGCTGTCAGCGCCACCGCCGCCGGCCAGCGTGTCGTTGCCGCCATTGCCGAAGAAGACGTCATTGCCCGAGCTGCCGGTCAGCGTGTCACCGAAGTTGGAGCCCGCCACGCTGTTGACGCCGGTGAAGCTGTCGGTGCCGACCGAGCCGTCGCCGGTGGCAGTGCCGGTCGACAGGTTGACGTTCACGGCACCGGTGGCGTTGTTGTACTGGATCTGGGTAAAGCCGTTGCCGGTGATGGTGTCGTTGCCACCATTGCCCTGGAACGAGTTGAACCCGGTAAAACCCGAGGCATTGTAGCTGTCGGCCGAGTTGCCGCCGACGGCGCTGTTGACGCCGGTGAAGCTGTCGGTGCCGACCGAGCCGTCGCCGGACGCAGAACCCGCACCACCAGCCCCGATCGTGATCGTCACGCCGGAGGTGGCATTGCTGTACTGCACCTGGGTTGAGCCGTTGCCGGTGATGGTGTCGTTGCCACCATTGCCCTGGAACGAGTTGAAGAAGCCGCTGTTGAAGGCGGACGCATTATAGGTATCGGCAAAGTTGCTGCCGATCGCCGCGTTGACGCCGCCGGTGAAGCTGTCGTTGCCGGTCGAGGCATCGCCCGATGCCGAGCCGACACCACCCGCCCCGATCGTGATCGTCACCCCGGCCGTCGAGTTGTTGTAGAGCACGCGCGTGTTGCCGTTGCCGGCGATGGTGTCATCGCCGCCAAGGCCCTCGAACTGGTTGAAGTTGCCATTGCTGGTAGAGATGTTCAGCGCGCCCGCAGCGCCGTATCCGACCGCACTATAGCTGTCGGCCAGCATCGTGCCCTGGATGCCTTCAATGTTGCGCAGCGTGTCGGTGCCGATCGAGGCGTCGCCCGTGGCAGTGCCCGCCGCCATGTTGACGGTGACACCGCTCGTGACGGTGTTCAGGTGATTATAACTGGCCGTGTCGAAGCCGCCGCGGCCGTCGATGTAGTCGTCACCGCCAAGGCCCGTGAACGTGTTGTTGAAGCTGCTGCCCAGCAGGGTGTCGCTGAACGAGGAGGCTTGAACGGCATTCACGCCAGTGAAGGTATCGGTGCCTTCGGTCGCGCCTGTGGCGCTCCCGGCAACCGTGACCGCCGTGCCGGCGGTGGTCTGGAGGTCAACCGTAACGGCCGCCAGCGCGATCGAATAGTTGAGGCGCGTGTTGCCGTTGCCGATGATGGTGTCGTTGCCGCCGGCGCCGGCGATGTCGTTGAAGTTGCCGTTGGTGGTAGAGACGTTCAGAGCTCCGGCAAGGCCGTAGCCGGTCGTATCAAACACGTCATCGAAGTTGGTGCCCCGAACGGCTTCCACGTTGCGGAGCGTGTCGGTGCCGACGGTGGCATCGCCGATCACCGTGCCTGCGGCAAGGTTGACCGTAATGCCCGACGTGGTCGTCACGTCGTTGTTGTAGGTGACGATGTCGTAACCGCCACGGCCGTCGATATAGTCGTTGCCCCCGCGACCTTCAAAGACCTCATAGGTGAAGTTGGCGTTGTCGCTGCCGTAGAGTGTGTCGTTGTAGGCCGACGCAAACACGCCCTGCAGTGCATTGGTGAACGTGTCGTGGCCGACATTGGCCACATCGCCGGCTGCCGTCCCCTGACCCGTACCGGCCGCAAGGTCGACCGTCACCGCGGCGGAGGCGCCGAGGTACTCCACCCGCGTCACTGACTGACCCAGATCGTTGATCCGACCGGTGATCACATCATCGCCGCCACGGCCCTCGAAAGAGCTCTGGCCGGCAGCTACGCCGGGCAGTCCGGAGGAGCCCGAAAAGCCGGTAGCATCGAACGTATCGGCGAAGTTGCTGCCTATCGCACCCTCAATGTTGATGAGCGTGTCGGTGCCGACGCCTGCCCCGCTGGCCGTGCCGGCAGCGAGGTTGATCGTGACGGGTCCGGTCGCATCCGTGTAGACGGCACGGTCGAAGCTCTGACCGCCGTCCAGATGATCATCACCGGCACCGCCGGTCAGGTAGTCCCTTCCGTCGCCGCCTTCGAGCGTGTCGTTGCCGTCGCCGCCAAGGACAATGTCGTTCCCCCCGCGACCGTAGATCGTGTCATTTCCGCTGAGACCACTCAGGGTGTCGTTGCCATCAAGGCCGTCGATGATGTCGTTGCCGCCGGCACCCGTCAGAACATCAGCGCCGATCGTTCCCACCTGCGAACCGTCGGGGTCGCCTGGGACAACCTGCGAAATCGCGTCAGTCAGCGCTTCACCAGTATTATTATCAACCACAGATTGCAGTTCTGTAGTGTCGAGTCCCGCGTCGGCAAGCTGATCGGTGGTTTGCCCCAATGCGACCGTTGCCGCCTGGGCGACACTCGTCAGCACTGCGAGCGGATCGCCGGTACCATTGGCTGCAGAATCGATTGCGGTATTCGCTGCCGCCACGACCTCAGAGACGGCCTCGATCGCGGCCGGATCCGCATCCGGAGCGGCGTCAGTGATAATTGCCGCAAGCGTCTCGGTTTGCGTTAGATCGACCGTTCCGCCGTTTGCCTGAACGATCGCGTTGGCGAGGGCATCGACGACATCCGTGGATCCCGTTGCTGCGGAAATCTGCGCGATGGTCGCCTGAACCTGTATTGCCGCGGCAAGAATGTTGATCGCGTCCGCATCGCCGCTCGCGGCAGCTGGCACCGGGTCGAACGAGGTCAAATCGACGCCTGCGGGGATGCCAAATGCGGCGGCCACCGCAGCCAGAGCTGCCGCGACGGCTGCCGCGACCTCAACCGGATCGTCGGGATTGGTGATGCTGGCGTCCGCAATGGCAGCGACGAGGGTCGTGAGCGGAGTAACGACAGTGGAGCCTTCAGGCGCCCGGAGCGTGCCGATAAAATCAAGGCCAGTGGACACGTCGACACCGCCGGACATAACGATCGGGCCGCTGCCATTGACCAGCGTGAACGTACCGTCGGCGGCCGTTACCGTCGTCGCTTCACGGGGATCCCAAACGCCATTGTTGTTTGCATCGGCAAAAACCGTGGCGCCGGAGATGTAGCCGTCGGAAGCGCGGCCATCCATTTCGTTCGCGCCAGCGCTAATGTCGACATTAAGCGCAAACACGTCGGACGTCGCATGGCTCGCGCCATCCGCGGAGGTTGCGGTCACAGACAAGGTAAACGGCGTAATTCCCGTCAGATCCTGCGTCACGAGATGGAGGGCGAGATTTTCAACCTGCGCTGCCGAAACGACGTAGTCGCCCTGCTCATTGGGAGCCAGAATCTGGTTGCCATCAGTCAACACGAAAAACTGCGAGGGAACGTTTGAAATCGTGACAGACGCGATTGTTTCCGAACCGTCGGTGTCCGTCAGAGCAACGTGGAGTGCGAGCGGGATATCTTCCGTCGGGGCAACGACCGAAATCGCCTCACCCGTAATGGTCGGCGCGTCGGCGACGGGATTGACGGTGACGTTCAGGTTGACCGTGGTCGACGCCGTCGGACCGCTCGATCCCTCCTGCGAGGTCGCTGTCACGGTCAGAACGAAGTCGGCATCGGAATCTGCGGCCGGCGTAACGGTCAGGCTGGACAGATTCCACCCGAGGATATCGACCGAGGTGTGGCTGGCATCCGCGGTAAACGTGTGACCTCCGTCCGAAAGGATGGCACCGACCGGAATGGCACCCACCGTCAGGCTCGACAGATGCTCGGATCCGTCGGTGTCGGTCAGCGCCGCGTTGATTGACAGCGCAATCGCCGCATCCTCGTTGCCGGCGGCCGGTGCTACGGTCAAAGTCGGCGCATCGGCGACAGCATTGACGGCCACGTTCAGGTTCGCCGTGGTCGTCGCCATCGGACCGCTCGATCCCTCCTGCGAGGTCGCTGTCACGGTCAGAACGAAGTCGGCATCGGAATTTGCGGCCGGCGTAACCGTCAGGCTGGACAGATTCCACCCGAGGATATCGACCGAGGTGTGGCTGGCATCCGCGGTAAACGTGTGACTTCCGTCCGAAAGGATGGCACCGGCCGGAATGGCACCCACCGTCAGGCTCGACAGATGCTCGGAGCCGTCGGTATCAGTCAACGCCGCGCCGATCGATAGCGCAATCGCAGTGTCCTCGTTTCCGGCAGCCGGGGCCACGGTCAACGTCGGCGCATCCGCGACTGCAGCAACATTCACCGTAACGGTTGCAGTCGAAGTAGCGCCGGCATTATCGCGGATAGTGTAGGTGAAGCTCGCGACACCCGAATAGTTGGCATCGGCGGCGAAAACCACATTGCCGCTCGCGTTGACCGAAACCGTCCCATGCTGCGCGCCCTGGACAGAGAAGAGAGTCTTCGTATCGCCGGCATCGGCGTCCGTATCGTTGGCGAGCAAGGCGGACGCGAGAATCGTGAGAGTCGTGTCCTCGCTGGTGCTGACCGAATCGGCAACGGCCACGGGAGCGTGATTGCCGCTCGTATCGATGACAACCTCAACTCGCTCAATGGAAGTGACTCTCAAGTTGAAGCTGGTGAAGGAAAAGGGTGCGCCCTTGTTGAGCTTTGCCTGCAATGCTGCGAGGTCTGCCTGAAACGCTGCGGAATTCGCCATTTCCTGGCTGACGATCAGTCGAAGGGTGTCCTGCCCGGTGCCGCCGTCGTAGACATCAGTAGCGCCGACATTCTCGGATGCGCGATAGATGAGAATATCGTCGCCGGTGCCGCCACTCAGGGTGTCGTTGCCGGCCCCGCCGTCGAGCGTGTCATTGCCACCGCCGCCGGAGACGGTATCGTTGCCGGTTCCTGCATTGACGATATCGTCACCATTGCCGGCATCGACGACGTCATTTCCCGCACCCGCATTGATCGTGTCGTTCCCGTTTCCCGAGTTGATGACATCGGCAGCGCTGGTGCCATTGATAATGTCGTTGTTATTGGTGCCAGTGATGTTCATGGATAGTCATCCTTCCGGTGAATCTAAGCACGTGCCAGCACACGGCGCGCACGGTGCATTTCGTGCGGCGACACTGGTGGCGACTACGAATCGGATTTGGCGAACGCCCCTGCCTCAAAAAAATACGTTTGCTGTCTTGGCGACAGCGTTAATTAATTTCTAACGATCTTACCGGGCCCACGGAGTGTGGCTTTACCCATTTGGGTAACAGAACACAAAATCTCCACAAATACCGGCGCTTAACCTAAACGGTGACGCACAGCTTCGTTTCGAGGAGGACTTCGCATCGCACTCAACGCGACGAAGGCAGCCGCAGCAGACTCACGAGCTCGGCTTGTCGGTTCGTCCCCGTCTTGGAGAAAATCGACTTGAGCTGCACACGGATAGTGTTCGGTTTGACCGACAACGCCTGCGCAGTCGCATTGACCGAACAACCCTCGGCGATCAGGGCCGCAACTCTGGCTTCCGCGGGCGACAGATCAAACAGCGCCTGAAGAATTTCTGGAGGCGGGCCGGGCTGCTGGATGACTGCCGTCACGTAAAGCAGGAGTTCGGCACCTGAAAAGACATCACGCCCCGATCCACGCATGGGCACCAGGTGAATTACGAAAGCGTCACGCGTGCGCGTCCTTCGAACGGGGATAGATCCTCCCCTCGAGAAGAAGGATCGTCCTTCCGAACCGGCAACAAAAAGGGATTGAGCAGCTTGATTTGCGAATTCAAGCTGAGCACCGGCACCAATCCGAATGTCGGGCGCATAGCCCAGCAATGCTTCGTTGGCAGCCAGCACCCTCCTCCCATGGCCAAGGACAGCGGCCGGCAGCCCAAGCAAATTCAGACTTTCGACCGTCGCGCGAACCCGCTCCAGGCCGACGCGTGCCGACAGCACGGCTGCGCGAGCGAGATGTGGCCGAAGTGGATCGAGCTGCTCAGCGACCTGCCGCGGTACCGGCCCTTTTTCGTAAGCTTTCTCTACTGAAAGCACGAGGGTGTCGCCTGCCGGAGAATGCACCGAAGTGCCCACGCACCAACCGAGGCCATTGGGGCGCAGAAATTTCGTGTAGTAGGGCTCGCGTTCAAGCTCTTCCAAGGTGAACGCATCAAGGTCCGTGAGGAAGCGCGGTTCCTTAATTGGAACCAGGCGCTGGCCGCGCGGATCGTTTTGATAGAAGGGACTGTTGACCCAAGCCTCAACGCGCGACCGGATGTTGTCAGATGACAACCATCGGGGTTGCCCCGGGGCAGCCGCAAACAACAAAGCGCCTTCGGCATCGGCAAGATTTGCCAATCGATCGAGCACGCCTTTCCATCGTTCCGGAACAATCGCAGCTTCGTAAATTTCGTCGACCAACCGCTCAAAATGCATTTCGTACACCCACCTCATCGGCGATCTAGCGAACAGCGCGTGTGGAGCGCAATAGAAACCGCCAAATGAAGTTAAGCCACGCAAGAACACCTTTCCCCGGCTACACCAGCGGAGGTGGCCATCAATGTCCGTAATATTACGGTAACGACAGTCTCACTGAGGGTTTACGGATGCGGAGCGGACGAAGTCATCACCAACTGGCAAATAGAGATGAAACTCAGCAACGCGCTCGTCTGCGCCGAGAGCCGGCCAGTTGAGCAATGTCGTTGAGAGAGCGCTGAGCTCGACGGAGATCGCGCGCCAGTTCAACAGGCCGAAGACCGTGACCAATGGGTGATGCGTTTCCGCGTAGAGGGAATAGAAAGTTTGAGAGATCGTTCCTCAAGCCTCATTAATTGCCGAGCCAAGCTCATCGGCCAGTCGAGGTATTGCGCCGGCAGCACCACACTGGCAAGCGGATCGCCGCCGAGGTCGGCACCAGCGGCAACCGTCAGCAAGATCCTGCGGCGGCTCGATTCCAACCCGCATTGAGGCCGGCCGAACCGGTCGCCGATATGAGCGTGAGCATCCGCGTGAGCTGATACACATCGATATCAAAAGCTCGCCGAATTCGGGCCGCATCGGCGATCGCATCACTGGGGTCGTTCGTTCGGAAGAGAATTGCACCCGCGATGCAGTTTGGGAAGTTCGTTCACGTTTGCATCGACGATGCCTTTCCAGATTGCCTTCATCAAGATCATGAATACGAGCGTAACGAGAGCATGGTGGCCTTGCTCGAGGCGGCTACCGACGGACATCCTGAACCGCACCAGTTTCGCACCAGAAACGACCTTGCCGAAACGCGACGAACGCAATCGAACGCGAACGAAATCGCAGCAAGATCAACGAAGCTGATGGATCTTCCGCCGCTCATAACGGTCTGGTCGCAGGTTCGAGTCCCGCTGGGACACAAGTGAAACGGGCGAAACACCGAACGCGGCTTTGGATCACCGCACCAGATACAACTCAGTTCCGCGAGATGTCATAAGCAATTCTGAAACGGTTCGCGCGCATGGACCTGTCCGATATCCACTCCAAACTAACCAAATGTGCGACGGCGAGCCCACTACTCTTCTCTCGGCCTTGATCAATAACTATCCCGCCGAAACTGGACACCATTCAAAGTGGCGGCGGTGGGAGTGCTGAATGATCGAGCCCCGTGGCATGTCGAAAGAACAGGCTGCGGCCTATGCCGGCTGCGAAACGTTGTCGGCGTTCAACGACTGGATTCGACGCGGAATCATGCCGGGCCCGATCCCCGGAACGTACAAGTGGGATAGAAAAGCTATCGATGCAGCCCTTGACCGGTTATCCGGTCTCCAGCCTACAATGCAACCACGGCTATCACCATACGACGCGTGGAAGGCATCCCAAAATGCGAGTGCGGCTGAAGGGAATCAACTGGTCAATCAAAAAACTCGCTGACGGAACGTCGAAGACCTATTGGTACGCTTGGAAGGGCGGCCCACGCATCGACGCGGAGCCCGGCACGCCCGAGTTCATGCGCCTCTACAATGAAGCTGTTGCGTCGTACAAGAAGAAGAGCGCCGAGACGTTCAGCTCGCTCATCGACTACTTCAAGGACTGCAGCGAGTACAAGGACCTCGGTGAGAAGAGTAAGCGCGCCTATGACGGCTACCTCAAACTCATCGAGGCAAAGTTCGGTTCGATGCCAATCGGCGCTCTCGAAGACAAACGTGTGCGGGGGGACTTCAAAGAGTTTCGTGATTCATTTTCCGACACGCCGCGCAAGGCGGACTACATCTGGACCACAATTGCGCGCGTGCTGTCGGTTGCGAAGGACCGTGGTAAGATCGCGGTGAACGTCTGCGAGCGCGGTGGCCGACTTTATGAATCTGATCGCTCGGAGATAGTGTGGACTGCAGACGACATCGGCGCCTTCTGCGGTGTCGCGTCCGTCGAGCTGCAGGCCGCTCTCCTGCTCGCGGTATGGACAGGCCAGCGCCAGGGAGACCTGCTGCGGCTGACCTGGAAGGACTACGATGGCACATACATCCGAATGCGTCAGTCGAAGGGGCGCGGCCCTAAGGGCCGGCGCCGTGTAACCATACCAGTAGGACCGCCCCTGAAGGCGGCGCTTGATGCTGCGCTGATGGAGAGGCGCTCCGCCGTAACCATTTTGGTCAACTCGTTCGGCCGGCCGTGGACGGAGGACGGTTTCAGGACGAGTTGGGACAAGGCGTTCAGGAAAACATCGCTGAAGGACCTGCACTTCCATGATCTGCGGGGCACTGCTGTTACGCGCCTCGCCCTGTCGAACTGCTCCGTTCCGGAGATCGCCTCAATCACCGGCCACTCGATGAAGACGGTGCAGGAGATTCTGGACGCGCACTACCTGGGTGGCCGCCTCGAGCTCGCGGAGTCAGCGATCAAGAAGCTGAGCGAAGTTTACGGGTAGGAACAGAAATGAGATGGCGATGTGGATCGATTCCAGGTGAAGGCGTCCTCTGTCGCCAAGGCTTCTGCGTGTGAGAATGCTCCACACCGCCGGGGGAACGAACTAGCCGCTGCGGTAACGCGCAGCCATCCCGCCACTCCTTAAGCAGTCGTCCGTGAACAAGGCTCTAAGCGATTGAGCGGGAGTCTGTTTTTCGGATGCGAGGGCATTTGAGATTGCAGGGATTCGGAGCTTGAGAAGCCCAAACCTTGCAATTTCATTTGTGGATTCCCTTTGGCTGTGGACCATGATTCTGTGGTGCATCGGAGGGGACGATGCGGCCAAAGAAGCACAAAACGACGGGATCGAACGATCTGTTCCGGGCACGGCTGGACCAGATCATCAACATGAAGCACGAGCTGGTTCTGCTTGCCGGTAAGATCGATTGGAACTGGATCGACGGCGAGATCGCGCCGCTCTACAGCGAGAACGGCCGGCCGGGGATCGAGACCCGTTTCATGATCGGGCTGTTGTTGCTCAAGCACATTTACGGGCTGTCTGATGAAGGGGTATGCGAGCGCTGGGTCCACGACCCGTATTTCCAGTTCTTCACCGGCGAAGAGTTTTTCCAGCACACCTTCCCGCACGAGCGCTCGGACCTGAGCCATTGGCGCAAGCGGCTCGGCGACAGACTGGAGTTGCTGCTGGCTGAGAGCCTGCGGGTGGCGCACGAGGCCGGTGCGTTACGCAGCCAAGACCTCAAGCGGATCACGGTCGATACCACGGTGCAGCCGAAGGCCATCACCTTTCCGACCGATGCCAAGCTGCTGCATGCGGCCATCAAGGGGCTCAACCGCCTGGCGAGAAGGCACGGCGTCAGGCTACGGCAATCCTATTCTCGCGTGGCCAAGGCCGCCGCGATGATGGCGGGCCGCTACGCCCATGCCAAACAGTTCAGGCGGCATCAACGGCAGTTGCGCATCCTGCGCAGCCGGCTGGGCCGGATCATCCGCGACATCCGCCGCAAGATCGAAGGCCAGCCAGCATTGGAGGAGGCGTTCGCCCTCCCGCTTGGCCGAGCCACGCAGATCCGCTCGCAACAGCAGCGCCAGCGCGGCTGGAAGCTTTATTCCTTCCATGCCCCGGAGGTGGAGTGCATCGGCAAAGGTAAGGCCGCCGCGCCTTACGAGTTCGGGGTGAAGGCCTCCATCGTCACCAACAACTGCCGGGCTCCCGGTGGCCTGTTCGTGCTGCACGCCAGGGCGCTGCCCGATAACCCGTACGACGGTCACACCTTGCGGGACGTCATTGACCGCACCGAGACACTCACCGGCTGTCCGATCGAGCGGGCCTATGTCGACAAGGGATACCGCGGCCACGACGCGCAAAATCCCCGTCGCGTCTTCATCTCCGGCCAGAAGCGCGGCGTCTTCGGTGTCATCAAGCGCGAGCTGCGCCGCCGCTCCGCCATCGAGCCCATCATCGGACACCTGAAGGCCGAAGGTCACCTCGGCCGCTGCTACCTCAAAGGCCGCGCCGGCGATGCCGCCAACGTCGTCCTCTCAGCGGTGGGCCACAACTTCCGCCGTGTCCTCGCCTGGCTGAGAGATTTTTGGCGCCTTATCCTGTCCGCAATCATCGCGGCCATCACTCTTCAGTCAGCCCTCAAATCAGCTTCTTAACGGACGACTAAGCAGGCGTACGGATGACGAACAAATTTCTCAAACCGGACGTCAAACCGAAAGGTCCGTTCTGATACGCATTGCTGCTAAGTCCCTGCGAGGCTTGGTGGGCGCACCAGGGCTCGAACCTGGGACCCGCTGATTAAGAGTCAGCTGCTCTACCAACTGAGCTATGCGCCCGGCACTCGGTCCGGCAAGCTCTCGCGAGAGGGCGTCGTTTAGCAAAGCGACCCCGGGATGTCCAGCAAGCCGAGACGAGTTTTCCCGGGCTTTGGCGGGCGAGCGAAACGGCAAAAAGCCACTGGATTTCAGCGGCTTCTGCCGATGTTCGGAACAGGCCCCGGTTGCGGGGCAGATCAGAGCCGTTCGGGACCGCCCCGGGCCGGTCCATCGTCCCGGTCATCGCGATTTCGGCGGTAGCCGCGGTCAAAGTCGCGGTCCCCGCCCATTTCGCGCTCGAACCGGTGATGGCGCCAGCCTTCCCTGCCCGCGAACCGGTCCATACGGGTCAGAACGGCGAGCCGGCGCTTCTGGCCGTCATCGAGCGTCTTGTAGAGCGGGTCGGCGGCTTCCGCGATCTTCTTCATGGCCGCCGCCGTGGCTGCCATATTCTCCGCCCGGTCACGCAGCCGCGCCACCGGATCATCCGGCTTCTGCTGGCTGGAATCGTCCCGCGGCGCGTTCATCCGCGCGTTGGCGCGATCGATTCTCAGCTTGGCGAACTCCCGCACCGCGGCCTCGACCGGCGGCCACAGCTTTTCCTGGTCAGCCGTCAGCTTGAGGCCGGCATGGACGGCCGCGATCCGGGCGTCGGCATAGGCCGACCGGTCCTCCGGGCTCATCCGCGAAAAGCCGTGGCCCCAATGGCGGTGCTGGGCATAGACGGCGGTCGAACCGGCGATGGCAAGAACCGCGACCGCTGCGATGGCGAACTTCCTCATGCGAACCTCCTGTGAAAGGTTGCATGAAGATGGGCTCGCCTCAGCCGGCCTTCAACTTAAAGGTTGGCAAGGCAGGCCTCCCTTACCAAGATGTAATGTGACGCCGGTTGATCCATCGCAATGCGCCAACGGCTACAGCATGCCGAGCGCGCGCGGCAGCCACAGCGAGATTTCCGGCACATAGGTCACGATGCCGAGGAAGATCAGCATGGTCAAAAGCCACGGCCACACCGCGATCGTGAGCTCCGTAATACCCATCTTGGCGATGCCGGACGCCACGTAGAGGTTGAGGCCAACAGGCGGATGGCACATGCCGACCTCCATGTTGACGACCATCAGGATGCCGAGATGCACCGGATGGATGCCGAGCTTGACCGCCACTGGAAACAGGATCGGCGCCATGATCAGCACGATCGACGACGCCTCCATCACGTTGCCCGCGATCAGGAGCAGCACGTTGACGATCAGGAGAAAGATGATCCAGTCGACACCGACCGAGGTGATCCAGGCCGCGATCTGCTGGGGAATATTCTCGTTCGCCATCAGGAACGAGAACAGCACCGCGTTGGTGATGATGTAGAGGATCATCGCGCTCATGTTGGCGGAGCCGAGCAGCACCCGCGGCACGTCCTTCAGCGACATGTCGCGATAGACGAACACCGCGATGACGAAGGCGTAGACCGCGCTGATGGCGGCGGCTTCGGTCGGCGTGAACAGTCCCGCATAGATGCCGCCCAGCACGATCAGGATCAGCAGCAAGCCCCACATGCATTTGCGGAACGCAGTGAAGCGTTCGGTCCAACTTGCCCGCGGCAGCCTTGGATAGTCGTTTTTCCAGGCGCGGTAGAAGGTGGTCAGGCCCAGCAGCGACGCCAGCATGATGCCGGGGATGACGCCGGCCATGAACATCTGGCCGACGGAAGCCGACGACACGCGGTGACCGGCCGGATCGAGCGCAACGCTGCCGCCGGTCGCGACACAATAGATCACCATCACGATCGATGGCGGGATCAGGATGCCGAGCGCGCCCGACGTCGTGATGACGCCGGCGCCGAAGCGCTTCGGGAAACCCTGTTTGACCATCGCCGGCATCATGATCGAGCCGATCGCGATCACGGTCGCCGGCGAAGAGCCGGACACTGCGGCGAACAGCGCGCAGGCCATCACGCCGGCCAGCCCCAATCCGCCATACCAATGACCGACCATCGAGGTCGCGAAATTGATCATGCGGCGCGCGACGCCGCCATGGGTCAGGAAATTGCCGGCCAGGATAAAAAACGGAATCGCCATGATCTCGAAATTGTCGATACCGGTGAACAGCTTCAGCGCCACCGATTCGGTCGGCACGTTGGTCATGGTGAAGATGAAGGTCAGAACCGTCATGCCGAGCGCGATCGAGATCGGCATGCCCGTCAGCATCAACGCGATCAGCAGCGAGAAAATGATCAGGCTGCTCATCGGGTGACTCCGGCGGCGCCGACACCCGGCTCTTCGATCTCGACGCCCTCGACATGGGCGTGGTCGTGATGCGGCAATTCACCGGTGCGCCAATAGGCGTACGCGACCTGCAGGAAGCGGAAGCACATCAAATAGGAACCCAGCGGTATGCAGAGATAGACGAACCAGCTCGGGATCTCGAGGTCGGGCGAGACCTGATCTGTATACATCAGCCCGATGACGAATTTCGCGCCCATGGTGCCGATCACGGCGGTGAAGAACGCACCGCAGAACAGTCCGAACAGCACCACCGCATTGCGCCATGGCGATTTGAGCTGGTTCACCACGACGTCGACGCCGACATGGATGCCGGTGCGCACGCCATAGGCGGCGCCGAACTTGGCGACCCACACGAACATGTAGATGCAGAGTTCCTGCGCCCAGGACAGGTTGATCGGAAACAGAATGGGATAGAGCAGTGGAATGCCGATGAGATAGCGGTGCATCACCGCGGCAAAGATAATCGTCGTCGCCAACGCCATCAGCGTCGCGATCAATATCTCCTCAAGCCGATCGAGGATGCGAAGCAGCATCAAACGTCCCCCACCCAGTGCTGTTCGTCATGCCCGGGCTTGACCCGGGCATCCACGTCTTACCTTCTCTCGATAGAAAGGCGTGGATGGCCGGGTCATCTTGCGCGAAGACGCGCTTCGCGCTTTTGCCCGGCCATGACGAAGAGTTCCCCATTCCGACGGCGCCACAAAGAGCGCCGCATCTCGAATTCTACTTTCTAGTTGGTCGCGCCCCTCGTCTCCTTGAGGAATTCGTCGATCAGGGGCTGACCGACGCGCTTGGCGACATCCTGGTAAACCGGTTCGAGCGCCTTGCGCATCGCTGAGTCCTGCTCCGGGGTCAGCGACACGATCTCGCTCTTGCCGGTCTTCTTGATCTCGGCGAGCGCGTCGTCGTTTTCCTTCGCCGACTGCCCGTTGCCGTACTCGGTCGCTTCCTTCATGGCCTTTTCGCAGGCCTCGCGAACATCCGCCGGCAGGCCATCCCAGAACTTCTTGTTAGTGACGACGACGTAGCCGATGTAGCCGTGATTGGTGTTGGTGATGTACTTCTGCACTTCATGCATTTTCTGGGTGTAGATGTTCGACCAGGTGTTCTCCTGGCCGTCGACCACGCCGGTCTGCAGCGCCTGATAGACTTCGGAGAACGCCATCACCTGCGGAATCGAGCCGAGCGCACGGAACTGAGCTTCCAGCACCTTGGAAGACTGGATGCGGAATTTCAGCCCCTTGTAGTCGGCAGGCGTCACCAGCTTCCTGTTGGCGCTCATCTGCTTGAAGCCGTTGTCCCAGTAGGCAAGGCCGGTCATGCCCTTCGAATCCAGGAGCTTCAGCAGCCTCGCGCCGAGCGGGCCGTCGGTGACTTTGCGCAACGTTTTCAGGTCGGGAAGGATGTAGGGCAGATCGAACACTTCGAATTCCTTGACCCCGATCGGGCCGAATTTCGAGTTCGACGGCGCCAGCATCTGCACCGCGCCGAGCTGCAGCGCCTCCAGCTCTTCCTTGTCCTTGTAGAGCTGCGAGTTCGGATAGACTTCGACCTTGACCTTGCCGGCGGTATATTTCTCGGCCAGTTCCTTGAACTTCTCGGCCGCCAGCCCCTTTGGCGTGTTGGTCGCCACCACGTGGCTGAACTTGATCACGATCGGCGATTGCGCCGCAGCAGGTCCGACCAGGGTCAGCGCCGCGATCGATGCCGCGGCCAAAATCAATTTGCGCATGATTCCTCCCGTTATTTCCCCGGAGCGCGTGAATGCGCGTTCCGAAGCTTGCATGCCAATTGCACCAATATAGACAACCTAGCCGAATTGCCATTGCCCGTTAGAAGGGGCCCCTTCGCCGGCTTTGCTGCACTGCAAAAGTGCGACAATCTGACGGCCGTTTTCGGTCAGCAAATCTTCTCGCCCTGATGCCCCAAACGAGCTTGCGCCGCTGGTGGCCTCGTTCGTCGGGACCGCCGCTTCGCCGACCTCACCAGGATTAGAGGACAAATAATCGTTGTCGTCCCTGCGCACGCAGGGTCGTCCCTGCGTTCAAACGGCCGATACACTTTCGCCTTCTCGCGGCGCTGATCGCCCGAGGTTTGCTATCAACTTCTCGCCCTCTCGAAAATTAGAGGGCGCAGGGAAGACCGGATGCTTGCTGCACCCGCGGTCTCGCGTGCGATTTGCGCTAAGGAAAATGCACACGAGCATACAGGGCAGCGGGAGCAAGCGGAATATTTTTGCGCGAATGGCTGGACAGGTTTTGACTGATTTGCCCGTCGTGTTGTTTTGTCGCAGTTGCGCGCCGAGTTTGCGCTTGCACGCGAAGCAAATCAGCTCGCAGTCCGTAGTAGGGTAGGAGAATTCTCTCGTCGTCCCTGCGAACGCAGGGACCCATACTGCGTGATCTATCGATCATGGCACGACTGCAGATGCCTTTCGCCCAATAGCCGCCGGTGGCTATGGATCCCTGCGTTCGCAGGGACGACGATGGACCGTCATTCCGGGGCGATGCAAGCGCCCCGGAACAACGCAAGATAGCAGACCCCTCAACTTTTCCGACTACGAAACTGGATCAGGGGTCTCGCACCCTGCTCGCGATGGTGGTCACGCCATCGGTTTGACACTCTACGATCTGGCCCGGGCTCAGTTCGCGAACCTGCAAAAAAAATGAAAATAATGTCGGGCAGTGGACAGTCAATTGTGCCACTTGCCCAAATCATAGCACGCGTATTGCCCGGCGATCCCTCTTTCACGTGAACGGAACGGACTGCCGGATCTTACTAAGTAATCAGTATTTTGCGAGTAATCCCATGACAAAACTGGATGAGCGCGTCATCGCCAATATGGAGATCGTACTCGAGGATGTCTGTCGAGGGCTGCCGAATAGCGGCGGCGATCACGCAACGAGGAAATACGTTGCGCAGAAACTGGTTCAAGCCGCGAAGAAAGGCAACACGACGCTCGGCGGGCTGGAAGCCGTTGGCCGTCGTGCATTGCAGCAAATCACACAGGGATCAGCAACACGGCGCGCGGAGCGAGGTCGGGAGCTAGCCGGCTCGAACAACCAGCTTCGTTCCGCGTACCGCCCGCACTAGCTTCGCGGGTGGGCAAAGGCGCGTTTGCGCCGTGCCCACCGTCTCGCATTCCGCTCGCAAATGGTGGGCGCGCTTTCGCTTTGCCCACCCTTCGAATTGCCGTTGCAGCGGTAATCAGCTCGCCGCTTGCGCCGGCATGTCGCGCTTGTGCTTCATGACGATCTTGTTGAGCGCGCCGAGATAGGCTTTGGCCGAAGCCACCAGGGTATCCGGATCGGCGCCCTTCGACGTCATCGAGCGGCCTTCATGGGCGAGCCGCACCGACACTTCGGCTTGCGCGTCGGTGCCTTCGGTCACAGCGTGGACCTGATACAGTTCGAGTTTCGCCTCGTGCGGCACCAGCGCCTTGATGCAGTTGAAGACAGCATCGACCGGGCCATTGCCTTCGGCTTCCTCGATTTTCATCTGGCCTTCGACATCGAGCTTCATGGTGGCGCGCTGCGGCCCATGGGTGCCGGCGATCACCGTCAGCGAGACCAGCTTGATGCGGTCATGAGAAGCCGCGATCTCCTGATCGACCAGCGCCTCGATATCCTCGTCATAGATATCCTTCTTGCGATCGGCCAGCGCCTTCATTCGCACAAAGGCGTCCTCCAGCTGGTTGTCGCCGAGCTTGTAGCCCATCTCCTCCAGCTTGTGCACGAAGGCATGGCGGCCCGAATGCTTGCCGAGCACCAGCGACGACTTCTTCAGGCCGATCATCTCGGGACGCATGATCTCGTAGGTCGATGCGTCCTTCAGCACGCCGTCCTGATGGATACCGCTTTCATGCGCGAACGCGTTACGGCCGACGATCGCCTTGTTGTACTGCACCGGGAACGAGGTCGCCGCCGACACCAGTTTCGACGCCCGCGTCAGCATGGTGGTGTCGATCTTGTTCCACCACGGAAACACGTCGTTGCGGACGTTGATCGCCATCACGACTTCTTCCAGCGCGGCATTGCCGGCCCGCTCGCCGATGCCGTTGACGGTGCATTCGATCTGCCGCGCGCCGCCGGCGATGCCGGCCAGCGAATTCGCCACCGCCATGCCGAGGTCGTTATGGCAATGCACCGAGAATACCGCCTTGTCGGAATTCGGCACCCGCTCGATCAGCGTGCGCATGAAGTTGGTATATTCCTCCGGCACGGTGTAGCCGACCGTGTCAGGGATATTGACCGTGGTGGCGCCGGCCTTGATGACGGCTTCCACGATGCGGCAGAGAAAATCCATCTCGCTGCGTGTGCCGTCCTCGGCCGACCATTCGACGTCGTCGATCTGGTTGCGGGCGCGGCTGACGTTGGCGATCGAGAGCTCGACTACCTGCTCCGGCGTCATGTTCAGCTTGACGCGCATGTGCAGCGGCGAGGTCGCGATCACGGTGTGGACGCGGCCACGCTTGGCAAACTTCACCGCTTCGGCGCAGCGGTCGATGTCCTTCGGGTGGGCGCGCGACAGGCCGGCGATGACGGCGTTCTTGGAGCGGCGGGCGATCTCGCTGACGGCCTGGAAGTCGCCTTCCGAGGTGATCGGAAAACCGGCCTCGATGACGTCGACGCCCATGTCGTCGAGCATTTCGGCGATCTCGAGCTTTTCCTCGAACGTCATGGTCGCGCCCGGGCACTGCTCGCCGTCACGCAGGGTGGTGTCGAATACGATGACGCGGTCCTTTTCGGACTTGTTGGCGGTGGTCATTTCTGAAGTTCCTTTTGGGTGGTAGCGCCGCTTTGCAAGCGCTGAAGGGTCTGGTGATCTCGCGCGAACCCCTGAGTGCCCAGGCGCAAACCGCCCAGACGGCCCTCAGGGGCCGATAAGAAGCAGAAGCCCGCCAAGAAGGAGGGTGGGCGCGGTCGCAGCCGGAATCGCGGGGGCAGCCTTGGCCGCTCCACCCCGAATTCCGTACTTTTTGCTGCGAATCAGCATTGCCAGACCCTTTGGAACGCCAAATCCTCAGCCAAAACCATTGACGGTTCGTTGCCGGGATGGCGTTCCGGGCCTGTTCTAGACGAGAAATATGGCCGGCCGCAATGCCAAAAGATGGTCAGGAGGGATGACCTAATGGTCCAGCTCCTCAGGGCTGCCGCCTCCGCGGCTTGGCGCGAAGGCTCGATGGCGAGCGGCCGTAGAGATCGGCGAACGCGGCGTTGAAGCGGCGGACGCTGCCAAAGCCCGCGCGGAAGGCGATCTCCGTCATCGTGTCGTCGGTGGTGTCGAGCAGCCGCTTGGCACGCTGGACGCGGCGCGTGGTCGCGACCTGCTGCGGGCTTGCTCCAACATGGCGTTCGAACAGGCGGGCGAGATGGCGCGAGGTGATCCCGAGTTTCTCCGCCAATGCTTCGACCGAGCCGCGCTCCAGGGCGCCGCCGTCGATCAGTTTCAGGGCCCGCGCGACCGTCGAGCGCGTGCCGTTCCAGGCCGGGCAGAACGGAGCCGTCTCCGGGCGGCAGCGCAGGCACGGCCGGTATCCTGCCGCCTCGGCGGCAGCGGCCGTCGGGTAATAGGTGACGTTGCGCGTCAGCGGGTGCTTCACCGGGCAGACCGGGCGGCAATAGATCCGCGTGGTCCGCACCGCCGTGAAGAAACGGCCGTCGTAGCGGGCGTCACGCCGCAGCCGTGCGGCATTGCAGACGTCGAAACTCAGCATGCCCGAATAATAGCGCGTCGTGCAGCGGCGAAAAGCCGTGGCAAATGATGAGGTCCGATTCCGGCCAGCGGTAACGGCAGGACCGGCCTAGATGAGGAACGATTGTTTCACTCCTGACCGAAAGCCAAACCATGGATAATCCGACAGCCAAAGACGTCGTCCTCAACGCCTGGAAAACATTTTCGACGCGCGACGCCGGCCAGATCGCATCCCTCTTCACACCGGACGCCGAATGGATCGCGCCGGCCCGCAACGCGACGGCGGTGGCGCTGGCGCATACCGATCACATGATCGGGGCCGACCAGATCGCACGCTTCATCGCCTCCGAGATGCACCGCCTGTTCTCCGGAATCGATATCTCGTTCCGCGCTATCCATGCCGACGGTGACACGGTGATCATTGAAGAGCGGATGCGCGCCACGCTTCCGGAAGGACGGGCGTATGACAACGACTACTGCTTCATCTTTGTCGTCGCAGGCGGCCGCATCAAGCAGGTTCGCGAATACATGGACACGCGAAAAGGCTGGCAGATGATTTTCGGGGAAGCCGCCGAGTAATGCGTTAGCAAGCCTCTACCCATCCTACTTCTTCGTCCCCTTCCCCTCCGCCAGCAACGCCTCGCGCACCTGCTTGAATTCGCTGCGATCGGCCTTGTCGACTTTCGGGAAATGCAGATCGAGCCTGTCGAGCGCGCTGACGATTGCCGAGCCGATCACCACGCGCGCGAACCATTTGTGGTCGGCCGGCACGATGTGCCACGGCGCCTGCTTCGTCGAGGTGTGGCGGATCAGGTCCTGATAGGCGGCCTGGTACTTTGCCCACAGCTTGCGCTCGCCGATATCGGCCATCGAGAACTTCCAGTTCTTGGCCGGCTCCTCCAGCCGCTCCAGGAAGCGCTCGCGCTGTTCCTCCTTCGAGACATTGAGGAAGAATTTCAGGATCACGGTGCCGTTGCGCGCGAGGTAGCGCTCCATCGCGGAGATGTCCTCGAATCGATCGCGCCAGATGTCCTTGGTCACCAGCCGCTGCGGAATCCTTTGCTTGGCGAGAATCTCCGGGTGGACCCGCACCACCAGGCATTCCTCGTAATGGGAGCGATTGAAGATGCCGATCCGGCCGCGCTCCGGCAGCGCGATCATGCTGCGCCAAAGGAAATCGTGATCGAGCTCCTTCGTCGACGGCTGCTTGAACGCGGTGACCTCGCAGCCCTGCGGATTGACGCCTTCGAACACGCTCTTGATCGCACTGTCCTTGCCGGCGGCGTCCATGCCCTGGAAGATCAAGAGCAGCGACCAGCGGTCCTGCGCGTAGAGCTTTTCCTGGAAATCATTCAGGCGCTCGCGATTGGCCTCGATGATTTTGGTCGCCTTGTCCTTGTCGAGGCCGCCCCTCTCGTTGGTCTTGTGCGACTTCAGGTGAAACTCGCCTGAGCCGTCGTAGCGGAACGGGGCGACATGGGGCTTCAGTTCATCAGCCAACGGCTGCGAGGATTTTTTGCTCATCCATCTCTCCTCGTCATGGCCGAGCTTGACCCGGCCATCCACGCACTTGGCTTTGCGTCGGAGGGAAGAACGTGGATGGCCGGGACAAGCCCGGCCATGACGACGAATACCGCGTTCATTTCGCTCAATCCTTCACGTCTTCTTGGGTTGCGTCTTCAGTCGGTCGAGAACGCTACCAAGAATGCCCTTGGGAAGGAATATGATGAAGATGACCAGCAGCACACCGTAGACGAGATTGTCCCACCCGACCGCCTTGGTGCCGAAGCCGATGCGCAGGATTTCCGCGAGCAGGATGGTGATGATGGCGCCCACCGTCGGCCCAAGCGAGACGTAGAGGCCGCCGACGATGACGGCAAACACCATCTGCAGCGACACCGCGATGCCGCTCACCGTGTCGGGTGAGATGAACATCTGGTACTGGCAGTACAGCGCGCCGGCGAGCGCCGTCATCAGCGCCGAGATCAGCGTGATCTTGAGCTTTTCGGCGGTGACGTTGACGCCGGCCGCGGCGGCTGCGTCCTCGTCCTCCGAGATCGCCTCCATGGCGTAGCGGCTCATGCTGCGATCGACCCAGCGCCAGACCAATAGCCCCAGCACCCAGACGCCGAGCGCGATCAGGTACCACGTGGTCTTGTCGTCGAACTGCAGCGCCATCAGGCCGCTTCCGCTGCGGGCGCGGTTCGGCGTGTAGCCGAGCGAGCCGCCGGTGTAGTCGCGCGTCGCGGTAATGACCTGCAGCACGATGCCTGATAATGCCAGCGTCACCAGCACGAAATAATGCCCGGTGATGCGGAAACGAAAACAGGGATAGGCGACGATGAGCGCCAGTATCCCCGCCGCCACCATGCTGATGGGAATTCCGATCCACGGCGAGACGTCGAGATGGTTCCACAATAGCGCGGTGACATAGGCGCCGACGCCCATGAAGCCGCCATGGCCGAGCGACACCAGCCCGAAGCGGCCCATGATCGACCACGCGGTGTAAGCGAACGACCAGATCAGGATCAGCACCAGGATGTGCAGGTGATAGGGCTCGCGATAGACGAAGGGCAGCGCGATCAGCGCGGCGAGGCCAACAGCCCAGGCGGCATGACGGGGATTCACGAGCGCCTCGCAAAAAGGCCCGCGGGCCGGATGAACATCATGACGATGAAGAAGGCGAACGCCAGCACGTAACCCCATTCGAGGTCGGAGAAAAGCCCGCCCAGCGAAATGATCTCGGCGAACACGAACGCCGCGATGAAGCCGCCGACGAAATTGCCGAGGCCGCCGAGCACGCAGATCAGGAAGGTGATCGGCCCGAACGACAGCCCGACAAAGGGATGCACGTCATATTGCAGCACCAAGAGGCAGGCGGCGAGGCCGGCGAGCGCGCCGCCAAGCGCCGAGGTGATGAGATAGATGCGCTTGGTATCGACGCCCATCAGCGACATGATCTGGCGGTCCTGCGAGATGGCGCGGATCGCGGTGCCGGTATAGGTGCGCTTCATGAAGAAATAGACCGCCAGCATGCCGACCAAGGCGGCGGCGAAGGCGAGCAGCCGCGAATAGCTGAAATGCATCTCGCCGATCGCCAGCACCGGCAGGCGGATGCCGAGATTGCGGAAATCGATGCCGAAGGCGACGGTGGCGAAACTCTGCAGGATGAACAGCACGCCGCCGGTCGCGAGCAACTGGTTGATCGGCGGCGCGGTGAGCAGCGGCGCGATCACGATATAGTGCAGCGCAGCGCCAAGGGCCGCGACCAGCAGGATCGCAAACGGCGCGGCAACCCAGTACGGCAGGCCGAATACCTGGACCATGTAATACATGCCGTACATGCCGATCATGACCAGCTCGGCGTAGCAGATCCAGGTCACGTCGATGACGCCGAAGATCAGATTGAGCCCGAGCGCCAACAGCGCGAGCACGCCGCCGAGCAGGATGCCGTTGACCACGGCTTCCAGCAGATAGATGTCGAAGATATCGAGAAACGCCTGCATCGCTAGACCCCGAGATAGGCTTGCTTGATCGTGTCGGTCGACATCATCTCTTCCGACGTGCCCGACGCGCGGATGGTGCCGGCCTCCAACAGATAGGCGCGGTCGACCACCTTCAGCACCTGCTGCACGTTCTGCTCGACGATCAGAACCGTAAGCCCGCTGGCGCGGATACGTTTGACCAGTTCGAACACCTGCTGCACCACGACCGGCGCCAGCCCTGCCGACGGCTCGTCAAGCAAAAGCAATTTCGGGTCCGACATCAGCGCGCGGCCGATCGCACACATCTGCTGCTCGCCGCCCGACATGGTGCCGGCCATCTGGCTGCGCCGTTCCCTCATGCGCGGAAACAGATCGAACACGAATTCCAGACGCTGCGCATATTTGGCGCGCGCGCCCGGCATATAGGCGCCCATCTTCAGATTATCGTCGACGGTGAGCCGCGGAAACAGCCGGCGGTTTTCCGGCACATGCGCAATGCCGAGATCGACGATGCGATGCGCCGGTGTCGCCAGCACGTCGCGGCCTTCCATCGAGATCGCGCCTTTGGTGGGACGGATCAGGCCGGAGATCACGCGCATCAGCGTGGTCTTGCCGGCGCCGTTGGGACCGATCACGCCGACCGCCTCGCCCGCCTTGACCTCGAGATTGACGCCGAACAATGCCTGGAAGGTGCCGTAACCCGCGTCGAGCGATTTCAGTTCGAGCATGCGTCAGACCCCCGCCTTGCGGCGCGCTTCCGCCGCCGCAGCCTGGCTCGAATCCGCGTCGGTCCCGAGATAGACCTCGATCACCCTGGGATCGCCGGCCACCGCGCTCGGCAAACCTTCCGAAATCTTCTCGCCGTGATCGAGCACCATCACGCGGTCGACCACCCGCATCAACACGCCCATGATGTGCTCGACCCAGATGATGGTGATGCCGAGCTCGTCGCGGATCTTGCGCAGCATGTCGGCGGCCTGATCCATCTCGTGCTCGTCGAGTCCGCCGAGGCTTTCGTCGGCGAGCAGAAGTTTTGGTCCCGTGGCGAGCGCCTTTGCCAGTTCGAGCTTCTTCAACCCGGCGGCGCCCAGGCCATCGACGCTGGCGTGGCGATCGGTCGAGAGCCCGACCATGGCAAGCGCGCGTTCGGCGGCCTCATCGGCTTTGGCGCGGCTGTGGCGGCCCTGGCCGTAGTAGCCTGCCAGCGCCACGTTCTCGAACATGCTGAGCCGGTGAAACGGCCGCGGGATCTGGAAGGTGCGGCCGATGCCGCTGTTGATGATACGGTGCGGGGCGGCGCCCGCGATCTCCGCGCCATCAAACACGATCGATCCTGCCGTCGGCATCAGCGTGCCCGACAGCATGTTGAAGATCGTGCTCTTGCCGGAGCCGTTCGGGCCGATCAGGCCGAGAATCTCGCCCTGCTCCACCCGGAACGACACGTTGTTAACAGCGGTGAAGCCGCCGAAACGCTTCACCAACCCTTCTACAGTCAGCACGCCAGATCTCCGCTTACTCGTCTGCTGGCTTTTACTGGTTGCTGAACGTGGTTCCCTTCGGCAGCGGCAGCACCGCCTCGCGCTGCGCCTGGCTCTTCGGCCACACCACGTACGACTTGTCGTCGACATACTGGATGACCACCGGGAACGAGCGCTCGTTCTGGCCGGCCATCTGGCTGCCCTCGCCGTGGAACTTGACGCCGAAACCGAGCATCGTGCCGCCCTCGGGAATGTCGACCTCCAGCGCCGCCTTGCGCAGCGCATCGGGATCGACGCCGCCATACTTCTTGATCGCGCGCGGCAGCACTTCGGTGAGGAAGACGTAGGTGTTCGACGCCGCCATGCCGACATGCGCGGAACGGATCGCAACGCCGGGCTTGGCCTTGTCGAATTCCTCGCCGACCATCTTGATGACAGGCGGCAATTTCGGATCCATCGATTTCTGATTGGCGAGCCAGATCGAGATCGGATCGGTGTTGAAGACGTAGTTGACGTCGGCCCCGAGCCCTTCCTTCAGCTTCTCGTACACGCCATAGCCCGCGCCGTGGCCGACGAGCGCCGCGAATTTCAGGCCCTGCTCGCGCGCCTGGCGCCCGAACAAAGTGATGTCGGGGTTGTAGCCGGTGTGGAAGATCACATCGGGCCGCGCGCGCTTCAGTTTTGTCACCAGCGCCGAAAGATCGGGCGCGGTGGCGGAATAGCCTTCCTTCATCACGATGTTGAAGCCGGCCTTCTTGGCGCCGGCCTCGTTGCCCTTCGACACGTCGACGCCATAGGCGCCGTCCTCGTGGATGATGGCGACGCGCAGATCCTTTGGCTCCTTGCCGAGCTTCTCCTTGGAGTTTTGCGCGATGAAATCCATCGTCATCAGGCCGAACTGGTCGCCCGAGGCCTGCGGACGGAACACGTATTTGAAGTTCTTGTCGGCGAGCACCGCGGAAGAAATGCAGGTGGTGATCCACATGAAATTCTTGAGTTGCTCGACGCGCGCGGCCACCGGCACGCATTGCGCCGACGAGAAGAAGCCAAGCAGCATGTTGACCTTTTCCTGCTCGATCAGCCGCACCGCCTCGTTAATCGCAACATCGGGCTTGCTCTGGGCGTCGGCGTAGACCGCTTCGACCTTGTAGCCCTCGACGCCGGTCTTGGCGTACTGGTCGAGCATGATCTTGGCGCCGATATATTGCAGCTCGGAACCGCCGCCCGCGAGCGGACCGGTCAGGTCATAAATCACGCCGATCTTGATTTTCTTTTCCTGAGCCTCGGCGGAAACCGCCATCCCCAGCACCGCGATTGCGGCGGACAGCCCAACGAGCAGGCGTGCAGCTTTGCGCCCCGGCATGGAATCCTCCCTGGATTATTTTTTGTGCACTGCGTTTTCTTGTTATTAGTTGGCGCCTATCACATTGGTAGCGCGACCAGATGTCAAGCGTATTGCTGGCGTCAGGGTTGGGAAGCGAGCTGCGCCTCGATGAACGCCGTGACAAAACGCGGCATTGCCGAATTGAGATCGCGGGCGCCGCGCACGAGGTGGATAGCGGATAATTCCGGCTGACGCTGCGCGGCGAGATTTCGCTCGATCCGGTCGCGCACGACGTCACCAGGCATATCGACCCGCAGCATGCGGATCATCGCCAATGCTGGTCCGGTGTAGACGCAGTGCCAATGCGGCTCGCTCGCGTATTCGCCGGGTGCAAGGCCGGTTTCTTCCTCGAGCTCGCGCGTGACGCTGCCGGATATGTCGACCGTGCCGTCCCTGATGTCGTCGAGGTCGGGCGTGCCCGACGGGAAATAAATGCGCCCGGCGTTCGACGTGTGCTGGCCCATCTCGCCGAGCACGAAGGCGCCGTCGGCGCAACAGAGCGCGCCCATGCCGAAGCCGTTGAACACGGAAGCGTCGGGAAAGCCCCAGTCGCGCCAGGCCAGGAAGCTTGCGAAATCGGTTTCGAAATAGCTGGCGCTGAGGCGGTCGCCGGCGAACACCGGATTGCGCCCGAGCAGGACGCGGCCGTTCCACAGGGCGGGCTTTTCGCGCTGCTTGTCGGTGAAATGCGCCGCTATCTCGGCGCGCCGCGTTTCGGCAAACGGCCACGTCCACGCTTCGACAACGAGGTCGAGCGCGCTGACGCGATGAATGACCAAAGGTTTCGTGTCACTCATCGCCTGACTTCGCCTGATATCACGCCGATCCTGTCCAGCCCTTATTTCGCGCTCGTGCCGGTGGTCTTCTTGACCTGCTCGACATATTTGTTGGTCCAGGTCTTGGTCACGTCGATATTGGCCTTGGCGACTTCGGGCGAGCCCTCGCTGAACACCGCGAGCACCGCGTCCGCGCCCTTGGGATCCATCTTGCCGGTCAGCGAATACATCGGGATCGTGTTCTTCAGCGCCGCCAGATAAAGCTCCTTGTTCTTGCCGACGATTTCGTCGGGCATCTTCGCCATGATCTCTTCCGGCGAATGCGCGTGAATCCAGGTGAGCGTGTTGACGATCGCCGTGGTCAGCGCCTGCACTTCCTTCTCGTGCGACTTGATCCACGCCGTGGTCGTATAGAGCGCGCCGCCGGGATATTCCCCGCCGAACACGGCGAGCGTGTCCTTCTCGGTGCGGGTGTCGGCCAGTATCTTCAGATCGGGATGGCTGCCCTGCAAAACGGTGACGGAGGGATCGAGCATCACCGCTGCGTCGATCTGTCCCTGCTGCATCGCCGCTACGGCGGTGGCCCCCAGGCCGACGCCGATGACAGCGGCGCTGGTGGGATCGAGCCCGTTCTTCTTCAGCAGATACTTCAGGAAGAAATCGGTCGAGGAGCCCGGCGCGCTGACGCCGACCTTCTTGCCGGCCAGATCCTTGATCGATTTGATCTCATTGGTGTGCGCGGGCGACACGACAAGCACCAGACCGGGATAGCGGTCGTAGATCACGAAGGACTGCAATTCCTGCTTCTTGGCGGCCAGATTGACGCAGTGGTCGAAATAGCCCGACACCACGTCGGCGCTGCCGCCGAGCACGGCTTTCAGCGCATCCGAGCCGCCCTTGAGGTCGACCAGTTCGACGGCCAGTCCGGCTTTTTCATATTCGCCGAGTTGCTTGGCCAGCACGGTCGGCAGGTAGCACAGGCAGGAGCCGCCGCCGATCGCGACGGTGACCTTGCTTTGCGCTGCGGCAAATCCCGTCGTCAGCACCAGCGCCAGCAGCGAAGCGGCCAGCCGGCCGAACAGTTTCTTCATGGGTTCCTCCGTTTGTTGGCCGGCAAGATAGAGCAGCGCGCGGACGTTGAGAAGCTATCCTATCGCCGTCATTCCGGGCCGTGCGAAGCACGAGCCCCGGAATGACATCGGTGGTAGCTGGCCAAGCGCGGACCGGCGGCATAGCATCACTCCTACAATAATCAACACAGGGGGAGACTGCCCATGAATCGCCTGGCCATCACGCTGTCGCTCGCCGCCGCTTTCGCCGCCGGTTGCAGCGTCACCCACCTGCTCCGTCCGGCGATCGCCGCCGAGAACATCACCGCGCAGGTCATCCACACCGGCGAACTCGAGGGCGACGCACTCGGCATGGCTTCGGGCACCGGAATGCGCTCAAAACTGTTCGTGGCCGCCGACGGCATGACGATCTCGATCCAGGACGGCAATGTCGGCAAGCACATGCATCCCAGCACCAACGAGATCCAGTACATCCTCGACGGCACCGGCACGATCTGGCTGGGCGACAAGGAAGTGCGGGTGAAGCCGGGCGATCTCGTCGTGATCCCGAAGGGCACCGCGCATGGCGGCACCAAGCCGGACGGCCGCACCCTCAAGGCCATCGCCATCAAGACGCCGCCGCAGGCGCCCGACGATACCAAGATGCTGAATTGACGGGTGGGCGCGCGCCTCAGCCGTCATTGCGAGCGAAGCGAAGCAATCCATAGCGCCGCAAGCGGAGAATGGATTGCTTCGTCGCTACGCGCCTCGCAATGACGACGGGAGCAGTAGGGCTCCGATAAGGTCATCCGGGAGGATCACGTGGCAACGGGAAAAACATACAAGTCCTTTCAGTACAGGAACAACCTGATCTGGGACACCGCTCGCCGCGGCCGGACGTCCGCACCTGACAAACCCGACATCGAGATCGGCAGTCCTCCTGAATTCAAGGGAGAGGCCGGCGTCTGGGCTCCCGAAGAAATGTTGGTCGCCGCGCTGAATGCCTGCATGATGCTGACGTTTGTATCGTTCGCCCAAAGCAAGAGGCTGGCGTTTGTGGCCTATGAAAGTGCCGCCGAAGGCTTGCTGGCAAACGTCGACGGCAAGTATCGGATTGTCGAAGTCAACGTTCGGCCAATCGTGGTCTTGAGCAGCGAGGCCGATATCGCGGCCGCCCGAACGATCATGGCCGAGGTGAAGGCAAACTGCTTCATTTCCAACTCGATTACCGCTGACGTGAAATTGGATCCGCAATTTCGAATGGCATCCGATATCGTGACCTAAGCGGAGGAGTAGCGTGGGAGAGCCCTACCCCCGCCCCTCCGCCGCCGTCGGCCGCCAGACCAAAAGCTGCCGCTCCACCAGCGTCACGCCCATGTCGATCAGGATGACGAAGGCCGATAGTACGAACATGCCGGCGAACACGGCGGCGACATCGAACACGCCTTCGGCCTGCTGGATCAGGTAGCCGAGACCGGCCGCCGATCCCAGATATTCGCCGACCACAGCACCGACCACGGCGAAGCCGACCGAGGTGTGCAGCGAGGAAAACATCCACGACAGCGCCGACGGCCAGTACACATGTCGCGTCAATTGCCGCTCGCTCATGCCGAGCATGCGGCCGTTGTCCAGCACGGTTTGGCTGACCTCCTTGACGCCCTGATAGACGTTGAAGAACACGATGAAGAACACCAGCGTCACGCCGAGCGCGACCTTGGACCAGATGCCGAGGCCGAGCCACAGCGTGAAGATCGGCGCCAGCACCACGCGCGGCAGCGCGTTGACCATCTTGACGTAGGGATCGAACACCGCGGCGACGCGCGGCTGGCGCGCGAACCAGAAGCCGACCAGCACGCCGCCGACCGAGCCGATCACGAAAGCCAGCACCGACTCCCACAGCGTAATCATCAGATGCTTCCAGATCACGCCGGACGAAAACCATTTGACGATCTGGCTGCCGACATCGACCGGGTTGGAGAAGAAGAATGGCGGCAGCAGGATGCGGCCGAACACCGGCACGGTGGCGAGGAACTGCCACAGCGAGAGTGCGACCACGGCCACCATCAATTGCCAGAACAGCAGTGTCAGGCGCGACATCAGCCGACCTCCGCACTTAGCGTCGACTGCGCATAACCCCTCATCACTTCGTCCTTGAGCACGCTCCAGATTTCGCGGTGCAGTTCGTGGAATTGCTTTTCCATCCGCACTTCCGAGATGTCGCGCGGGCGCGGCAGCGTCACGCGCCAGTCGCCGATGATGCGCGCCGAGGGACCTGCCGACATGATCACGACCCGGTCGGCGAGCGCGATCGCCTCTTCGAGATCGTGGGTGACGAACAGCACCGCCTTGCGGTCAGCGTTCCACAATTCCAGCAGCAGATTGCCCATGATCTGCCGGGTCTGGGCGTCGAGCGGGCCGAACGGCTCGTCCATCAGGAAAATCTTGGGATCGCGGATCAAGACTTGCGCGAGGCCGACGCGCTTACGCTGCCCGCCCGACAGCATGTGCGGATAACGGTTGGCGAAGGCTCCGAGGCCGACGGAAGTGAGCCAGCCCTGCGCCCGCTGCAGCGCCTGCTCGCGCGGCGCGCCCTTGATGTCGAGCCCAATGGCGACGTTGTCGATCGCGGTCTTCCACGGAAACAGCGCATCGGCCTGGAAGAGATAGCCGGCATCGCGGTTCAGCCCGGTCAACGGCTGGTCGAAGATCTTGATCGATCCGGCGGCTGGCTTCAGAAGCCCCGCAGCGACGTTGAGCAACGTGGATTTTCCGCATCCCGTCGGGCCGACGATGGCGACGAACTCGCCATGGGCCACGGAAAGACTGGCCCGCTCCACCGCTGTGTAAACGCGATCCCCGGCCACGCGAAACGCCACCGTCGCCTCGTCAAGCGCGACTGCCGTTGGCTGTGCGGTATCCGCCATGCTTCCTCCCCCAAGATTTGGAATGATGCCTTAGCGGTTACCACGGACAAGTTCAACGCGGCGCTGCACGCGGTCGTTGACCACCTCCCGCTCTCGGACTGAACTGACCGAGAGTTCAGCTTGCTCTCCCTCGCAGGGCGGGCTATTTTTCCCCCACTCAATCGGAAAGGAGGGCCGCGCGATGACGACATTTTTCCGGCATTATCGCCAGCGTGGTCCGGTCCAAGCCCTGCAGATGCGTTTGCAGGGCTGACCAGAGGCTCCCTTACAAACCGTTCCTGGTCTGCCCTTCGTGGCGATGCAGCGTTTTCGCGTTCGAGCGTCCACGCCTGCATTCTTTTCCCCGCCGCGCTCTGATACCGACATCCGACGATGGCTGGATGTCGCGATCGGCCGGCAAGACCTGAGAACGATCATGACGCTTATCACACTCCGAAATCTCGGCGTAACGCTGAGCGCGCCGCTGTTTGCCCGGCTGAACCTCGTCGTCAATGCCGGCGACCGGATCGGGCTGGTCGCCGCCAACGGCCGCGGCAAATCCACCCTGCTGCGTTGCATGGCCGGCGCCATGGAGGCGGGCGAAGGCGAAATCACGAAATCCCGGGGGCTGACGATCGGCTATGTCGAGCAGCATGTGCCGGAAGTTCTGCTGGACCGGCCGTTCTACGCGGCCGTGCTGGAGACGCTCTCCGCCGACCGGCGGCGCAGCGAACAATGGCGGGTCGACGTGGTGCTGGAATCCCTTGTACCCGAAGCCCTGCGGCAGCAGCCGCTGCGACATCTGAGCGGCGGCTGGCAGCGATTTGCCATGCTGGCCCAGGTGCTGGTGACCGAGCCCGACGTGCTGTTGCTCGACGAGCCGACCAACCATCTCGACCTCGTGCGGATCGGCCGGCTCCAAAATTGGCTGAACGCGCTGCCGCGCGACATGCCCGTCGTCATCTCCAGCCACGACCGCGCCTTTCTCGACGCCACCACGAACCGGACACTGTTCCTGCGGCCGGAGCAGTCGCAGATGTTTTCGCTGCCTTATTCACGGGCGCGCGCCGCGCTCAATGAGGCCGATGCGTCGGACGAGCGGCGCTATCAGCGCGATCTCAAGACCGCTCAGCAACTCCGCGAGCGCGCGGCAAAACTCAACAATATCGGTATCAACTCCGGCAGCGATCTCTTGTTGTCGAAGACGAAGCAGTTGAAGCAGCGCGCCGAGAAGCTGGAAGATGCAACAAAGCCCGCGCATCTCGAGCGATCGGCAGGGACAATCAGGCTCGCCAATCGCGGAACGCATGCGAAGGTTCTGGTCACGCTGGAGGATGCCGCGGTCGAGACGCCCGACGGCCGGCTGCTGTTTCGGACCGGCAGGCAGTTCATCGGCAAGGGCGACCGGATCGTGCTGCTGGGCGCAAACGGCGCGGGCAAGACCCGGCTGGTGGCGATGCTGCGCGCAGCCATCGAAAATCCGCAGGCGGCGCATGCCGGCATCAGGGTCACGCAGTCGCTGGTGCTCGGCTATTGTGATCAGGCCCTCGCTTGCCTCTCCGACGCCGACACGCCGATGCACACGATCGTCCGCCGCTTCGATGTCGGTGATCAGCGGGCGCGCGCGTTGCTGGCGGGATCCGGCCTCTCGATCGAGATGCAGGGCCGCCCGATCGGCCGGCTTTCCGGCGGACAGAAGGCGCGGCTCGGCATGCTGCTGCTGCGGCTGGCACAGCCGAACTTCTATCTGCTGGATGAACCGACCAACCATCTGGACATCGAGGGACAGGAAGCGCTGGAAGACGAACTGATGGACCATCAGGCAAGCTGTCTGCTGGTTTCACATGACCGCAGCTTCGTGCGGACGGTGGGCAACCGGTTCTGGCTGATCGACAGGAAGAAGCTGGTGGAACTGGACGGACCGGAGGGGTTCTTTGCGTCGGTCGGCGCACCGGGTTAGCGGCGTGGCCCGGTCGCGGTTTGCCGGGCGGCACCGGCAGGCGTTACGCTCGCCGAACCAGAACAAGCTCCATTCAATTAAACAGGCGCATCAGAAGAGCTCTGCCGAGGGGGACCGCTCTGACGTCGCGAAAAGCACGAACATATTCTCCTGCGTAAAACGCGCGTACGACCCGAACTCGCGTTGCGACGGTTTCTTCAAATCGAACGCCAAAACCGCCGACGGTTCGCCGCACGACCGCCGCGGATACGTCCTGGCCGTACACATTGCATTTGATGACGGTCCCCGCCGGCGGCGGCGCAGGATCGATGAACCTGGCACCTAATATCGAGATGTCCGCCATGCGAACCAGCCGTGGGGTCCCTCCCTGGTGAATGAGAACGGGTTCATCGCGCTCGAAGCGTTCGGCCTTGCGACGCCGGGGCTGCTCGATGCAGATGAAACACACGATCGCCAGCACCAGACAATTGTACAAACTCCAGGCGAGCGCCAGTCCGCCGTAGGCGATGTACTCTCCCCGCAAATTGAGGATGAAGGCATAGGCGATGGACAGCAAGGTTACGAGCAGTGCAGACCCGTAGAGCCCCAGCAGCGGCCACTCGACGAACCTCTGATTGCGGTTGCCGCCTTTGGCAGTCACATTGAACTTGTGCCCCCGCGGCTTGACAAGGCCCGTGACGACCGCCCTCAGGACCGCCGGCGCTGCGATGTACTGCGACACATCGGTCATGATCGCCATCGAACGGCCACGGGAAATCCAGGCCATCGTGAATGCGTACCAGACGTAGAAAGGCAGGAAGTATCTCAACAGCTCGAAGAGATCGGCGTGAACCGCCTTGATCCCGCACAGCAGGAACAGCCACGGCACGGCAAGGCCAAACACCTTCGCCCCATAAACTGCGGCCCAGCTCATGAAGGCGTCTACCAGTGAAAGCCGATCAATGAAAGTGAGGTTGGATCGCAGAGAAAACGGTCCGCTTCGGCTGCGGACGATCTGCATCATCCCGAGACACCATCGGCCGCGCTGCGTGATGTATTCCTTGAGTCCTTCGGGCGCCAACCCGATCGTAAGCCTCTCGTTCAGATAGACGGTGCGATAGCCACGTTCTTTCAGACGTAGCGTGACGAGATAATCCTCGGTCACCGATTCGGTCGGGAAACCACCAATCTGCATGAGGCCTGAAACGCGGAACACCGACGAAGTGCCGCAGCAGAAGGCGACATCCCAGGCGTCTTTGGCGGGCATCAGAATGTCGAAGAAAAACCGCTGCTCGTCGGGCCACACTTCGGTGGCAGCGAGATTCGATTGGATCGGATCCGGATTGATGAAATGCTGCGGGGTCTGCACCACGCCGACGGATTTGTCTTCCATTAAGCTCGTCGCGCGCGCGAGGAAATCCGGCATGGGAACGAAGTCGGCATCCAGGATGGAAACGAACTGCGGCTTATCGCGCAGACCTGCCACGTGGTGCAGCGCGTGATTGATGTTACCGGCTTTGGCGTGCGCATTGTCCAGGCGGGTCAGGTAGCTACAGCCGAGTTCTTCAGTCAGGCGCTTGAGCCACAGGCGTCGTCCGTCATCCAGGACCCAAACGCGATAGTTGCCGTATTCCAGCCCTGTGGCGCCGATGATCGTACGCTCCAGGATCGACTTCTCTTCATTGTAGGTACAGATGAAGACGTCGACGAGCGGCGCCGGTGCCGCCGCTGCGGCTCGCCTTAATCCAGCCTTCACGTCGGCAGAGCGATCGATCGTTCGACTGAGGAATAGCAGCGACAAGCTGATGGAAACAAGCGAGGCCCCCTCCGCCAGCATGAACGGGAATCCAACCAGAAAATCGGCAGTAAGGCCCGGTGGCGGCAACGTCCCGGTAACGCGCCACGCGAAGTACCGGATCAACAGGACAAACGACATCCCCGTCATCAACGATCGGGCGAGGGTGCTGTCGCGTCTGAGCCAGGGCAGGATTGCGAGACAGGCACCGAGCGCGATCAGGCCTGGCGCGAGCGCTGAGATCATGGCGCACCGTAATTGAATACGACCCTTCCTGTGCGCCCGACTGCACAATCCTTGCCTGTGGTATCAATGCCGGGCATCGAGACCGTCACACGATATGGTTCCTTGCTGAGCAGGTCGGGATTGATGGCCAGATTCGCCGGCGCACCAGACGCGCCAGTGAGATTCACGATCGCCCCCTGGATCGCCGGACTGCCGTCGTTCGGCTCAAAACTCGCCTGATCACCGAGCTGGAGCCGGTTGTAGACGCCTTCTTTGACGTTTGCGGTCACCACAGCGCCGCTGCAATCAAGCAGCTTCAGCAGCGCCTGTCCGGCCCGGACATCCTCGCCCGGCGACGTCATTATCTCCCAGATCCGGCCAGTCACGGGCGCCTTGATGTCTGCTTCCGATCGGCTGACATAGTGCAGCTGTTCGGAATCGATCTCGTGGGAGAGCCACGCGATCTCGGCATCCGCATGCGCCAGATCGGCGTTGAGATCTCCCGCGCGCTGCCGCATCTCTTCTTCGCGCTGGACTGAACTCGGCCGGTCATTATAGCTATCGCCCAGATATGTGCCGTTCTTCGCGGCCGTCAGCTCAACCTTCGCTGCATCAAGCCTTCGGCGGGCGCCGATCTCGGTTTGCTGAGCGATCGATTGTTCACGGGTCAACCTTGCGAGTTCCACGGTCGAGACGCTACCCGACTTGATCAACGACGATGCCCGCTCCACAGCGGCCGTCACCTCTTCCCGTCGCGACATGGCGGCTTCGATCGCCGACTGTATTTCAGCGATCCGCGCCTCCAGCTGAAGCATGCGCCCTTCCCTGAACTGGGAGGACTGCCGGGCGAGATCCTGCTGCGCGGCTTCAGCCGAGGCCAGTTTGACTGCCAGGCTTGGCCGCTCGTTCTCCAGTCGCGACATTTGTCGCCTTAGATCGTCCAACCGGGCTCGATCTCCTCGCGCGTTAACAACGCGAAGAATGACCTCACCTTCGTTCACCACGCTCGATGCCGTAGGATGGCCGGACTGCGCGCTCACTCGGCCGTCGATCGGCGACCTCAGCGTTACGAGCCTGGCGTTGACCACCGCCTCGACGCTGGAAGTTTGCCAGATGGCCCGGAGTGGCAGCCATCCGAACACGGTAACGATGGCGAGGCCGATGGCGACCTTCAGCACCCTTCGAAGGGTTAGGGACCATGACCGCGCCGGGATCTCCTGGTGAGAGGAACCACCACTTGCTGGCTCGTCGACATCCGGCCTCAGCTGATCCTCCAGATCGCGCTGCAGACCCTTGGCGTCATGACCTGGGTCGATGGATTGGATATCTGCGTCTGCAGCAAACGTGGGAGCGTGTCCCGGGATGAATTGCGCATGATCCATGACAGCCGGACCCCCTGATGTCGTCGGTGATCAAACCAACTCGCAGGTCCCTGAGGCGATGCACTGCCAGGCAAGTAGGATGCACGCGTACTTTAAAAGCCGCTAAAAAGCGCGAGCCATCTTTCGATAAAACTGCACGATCTTGGGATGTACGCGGCCGCCGCGTCCACCCCGGGGCGTTTGTCGGCGCGGGCCGGCATCCATCCGGGCTGATGGCGTTCGACCAGCCGTGGAGAACACGGAAGTAGCCGGCCATGAGCGCTCGACGGGCTGCAATCGGGTTGTTAAGCCCGCCGTCCGCCAAGGGGACTTTGAGTCGAGACATGACCGTTGCAATCGAGATGGGACACACGACGGCAGGCGCTCCGGCTACTCTGGACCTTGAGGAACTGCTGGCGACCCGCCTGCTGGTGCAGGGCAATTCGGGCTCGGGCAAATCCCATCTGCTGCGCCGGCTGCTGGAGCAGAGTGCCCCCTGGGTGCAGCAGACCATCATCGACCCCGAAGGCGACTTCGTTACCCTTGCCGACCGTTTCGGACACCTCCTGATCGATGCCGAGGACCATACCGAGCGGGGCCTGCAGGTCGCCGGCGAGCGCGCGCGCATCCATCGCGTCTCAACGGTGCTCAATCTCGAGGGGCTCGACGCCGAGAACCAGATGCGGCGCGCCGCCGCCTTCCTCGGCGGGCTTTTCGACGTCGCCCGCGACCACTGGTACCCGATGCTGGTGGTGGTGGATGAGGCGCAGCTGTTCGCGCCGGCGGTCGCCGGCGAGGTTTCGGACGAGGCGCGCAAACTCTCGCTCGGCGCCATGACGAACCTGATGTGCCGTGGCCGCAAACGCGGGCTTGCGGGGGTCATCGCCACCCAGCGACTGGCGAAGCTCGCCAAGAACGTCGCGGCCGAAGCGTCCAATTTCCTCATGGGCCGAACCTTTCTGGATATCGACATGGTGCGCGCCGCCGACCTTCTTGGCATGGAGCGGCGACAGGCGGAGGCCTTCCGGGATCTGGAGCGCGGTCAATTCATGGCGCTGGGACCGGCCCTCTCACGCCGTCCGCTGGGACTGCGCATCGGTCCAACGGAGACCACGCCGCGCAACGCGACCCCGCGCCTGATGCCGCTGCCGGAAGCGACACCGGACGCACGCGCCATCATCCTGGCAGCGCCGCCGCCCGAGAATAACCGGCCGCAGCGCCGGTCGCCGCCAGATCTCCTCGGCCAGCTGATGGCCGCGAAATCAGCGGCACTGGAGATCCGTCCCGAAGCGGTGGAGCAGCCACTCAGCGCGGAGGAACTGGCGGAGCGGCGTGAGCGGGTGGACCGCATTCTACGTGCCGTCATGGCGGAACCCGACGCGGGATTTCGTGCCATCGGCGTCCTTTATCAGGAGTTCGTGGTCCGCTGCCGGATAGAGGGCCTCGGTTCGGCCGTGCCGGACCTGGCTGACTTCCGCCGCATGCTGACGCGCGCCCGCGCCGGGCTCGGCTCCGACATGGCAACGGATGACGGCTGGCAGGATGTCTCGGTCCGCGCCTCACTTCTGCCGGAGGATATGCAGGGCGTCTTCATGATGATTGCCCGCGCCGCGAAGGAAGGTTGGCCCTGCCCGGGCGATGCAGCGATTGCCCGCGCCTACGGCTCGCATTCGTTGCGCCGTGCACGGCGTCTGCTGACCTACATCGAGGAGCAGGGCCTCATCGTTTGCCAGCTTGACGGCGCCGGTCGGCGGATCGTGACGCTCGTTGAACTGGCCTGGGCGACGGCGCCGGGCGACCCCAATGCCGAGGAACTGCCGCCGGAGCAAGGCTGCGGCAGTTCGGCTCCCTGATGCGACGGTCGAGCGCGCACTCACGAGGTAACTTGATCATGGCGCTGGTCTCGCTCCGCGGTATATGATCCGCAAAAATCGCTAAGCGTTGGGCTATGGTTCCTTTGGCGGGTCCGCGCGCTTGTCGCCGACCGGTTTTTGCATATCTCGCTTAAAAGGAGTTCTGACTTGAGCGTTGCCTTCAGCAAGGAAGACAGTGCCGAAACCGCGTCGGAGACTCTGCTTCCCGACCGCCCAATTTCACTTCATCCGAACCTTGTGACGGAAGCCGGATTAAAGGCGCTGGAATTTCAGTTCCAGCAGGCCCGCGAGGCGTACGAGACGGCGCAGAAGATCGAGGACGTGAATGAGCGGCGGCGGCAAGCCGCAACCCCCTTGCGTGATGCGCGCTATTTTGCGGCGAGAGTTCGGACGGCTCAGGTCATCCCCAATCCGACGTCGACTGACACTGTCGCCTTTGGCAGCACAGTGACCTTCAGGCGCGACGATGGCCGCGTGCAGAAATATCATATCGTGGGAGAGGACGAAGCGGACCCCAAGGCCGGCTCTATTTCGTTCGTATCACCCGTGGCGCGGCTTCTGATGGGCAAGGCCGTCGGGGATATCGTCGGCACATCCGGTCAAGAGCTCGAGATCATCTCGATCTCGTAGCACGCCCGCACCGGACGCAGCCGATGTTCGGAATGGCCGCTTTTGCCAGAAGCAGTCGTCCGACTCGGTGGAACAGCGAACCAGGCAAACACCGACTTCCGTAGAGGGACCAAGCTTCAGCAATTCAGCCGTCTTATATACCACTTTCCGATCAACCTTTTGTCCCGCTACTATCTGCCCGTGGTCCTCGATCCTGCCTTCCGGATAAGAGAAGGTTTCGGGGGCATGCGTTGTGGTTCCAGGGAGGGACAAAATGGCCGCGATCATGAACGAACCACTCTCACGCCATGCCCTCGCCTTCGTTCTTGCGGGCGGTCGCGGAAGCCGGCTCCTGGAGCTTACCGACAAGCGCGCCAAGCCGGCGGTGTATTTCGGCGGAAAATCGCGCATCATCGATTTTGCCCTCTCCAACGCGGTGAACTCCGGAATTCGCCGGATCGCGGTTGCAACCCAATACAAGGCTCACAGCCTGATCAGGCATCTGCAAATGGGCTGGAACTTCTTTCGTCCGGAGCGGAACGAGAGTTTCGATATCCTGCCGGCGAGCCAGCGCGTCTCGGAGACGAACTGGTACCTCGGAACGGCTGACGCCGTTTATCAGAACATCGACATCATCGAGTCGCACGATGCCAGATTCATCGTGCTTCTCGCCGGAGATCATATCTACAAGATGGACTACGAACGCATGCTGAAGCAGCATGTCGAGCAACGCGCCGACGTCACCATCGGCTGCCTGGAGATGCCGCGCGCGGAGTCGAGCGGCTTCGGGATCATGCACGTGGACGACAATGGCATCGTCCTGTCCTTTCTCGAGAAGCCGGCCGATCCGCCGCCGATGCCCGGCAAACCCGACAAGTCATTGGCCAGCATGGGGATCTATGTATTCGATTCGAAATTCCTGTTCGACGAGTTGCGGCGTGACGCGAACGACCCGAATTCGAGCCATGATTTCGGCAAGGACGTGATTCCTTACCTCGTAAAGAACGGCCGGGCGGTGGCGCACCAATTCTCCACCTCCTGCGTCAGGTCCGACGACGATCCACGGGCCTATTGGCGGGACGTGGGCACCGTGGATGCCTACTGGGCCGCCAACATTGACCTCACCGACGTCGTCCCCGAGCTCGATATTTACGACCGTGCATGGCCGATCTGGACCCATGCGGAGATCACGCCTCCCGCCAAATTTGTTCACGATGAGGATGAGCGGCGCGGACAGGCGGTGACTTCGCTTGTCTCCGGGGGATGCATCATATCTGGCGCCGCATTGCGCCGCTCCCTGCTTTTCACCGGGGTGCACGTCAATTCGTATGCAAACGTGGAAAATGCCGTCGTCATGCCTTACGTGAATGTGGGCCGGCGTGCGCGGTTGAAGAATGTCGTGATCGATCGCGGCGTTCGAATCCCGGAAGGTCTCGTTGTTGGCGAAGATCCCGAACTCGATGCGAAACGGTTTCGAACCACCCCGCACGGCATCACTCTCATTACGCAGCCGATGATCGACAGGCTCGATGCATGACGTCGCTTCGCGTTCTTGCGGTCGCCTCCGAAATCTATCCGATCGTCAAGACGGGGGGCCTTGCCGACGTCGTCGGCGCGCTCCCGACCGCGTTGCGAGCGTACGACATCGAAACGCGGACCCTGGTGCCGGGATATCCCGATGTCATCAAGGCGCTTCCAGAAGCGGAGGAGCTCCTCCATGCGCCGCATTTTTTTGGCGGACCAGTCCGCCTGCTCGGTGGCTCGCATGGGAACCTCGACTTGCTCGTCCTCGATGCGCCGCATCTCTTTGCGCGGCCCGGCAACCCCTACGTCACCCCGGACGGCAAGGATTGGCCGGACAGCGGCGTGCGCTTTGCCGCGCTTTCGCGGATGGCGGCCGAAATCGGCCAGGGCGCCATTCCGTCGTTCGTGCCTGATGTCGTGCACGCCCATGATTGGCAGGCCGGACTTGCGCCCGCCTATTTGCACTATGCCAATCGTCCCCGGCCCGCCACCGTGATGACGGTTCACAATCTGGCCTACCAGGGGCAGTTTCCGTATGAAATGCTCGATGCGTTCGGCCTACCACCTGAGTCTTTTGCGATTCACGGCGTCGAATACTACGGTACGATCAGCTTCCTGAAAGCGGGCCTGCAATTTTCGGATCGCATCACCACGGTTTCGCCGACCTATGCGCGCGAGATTCAGACAGATGAGGGAGGCATGGGCCTGGGTGGGTTGCTGCGCGAACGATCACAGGTCTTGAGCGGCATCCTCAACGGCATTGATATTTCCGTCTGGAACCCCGAAACCGATCCCGACATCGCCATTCGTTTCAGCGCGACAGAGCTGGAGTCCCGTGCGACGAATAAATTGACCCTCCAGCACCGGCTTGGTCTTGATCCATCCCCAAACGCCCTGCTGCTGGGCGTGGTGAGCCGACTGTCCTGGCAGAAGGGACTGGATATCCTTCTCGAGAACGTCCCGACGATCCTCGGCGAAGGGATGCAATTGGCCTTGCTCGGGAGCGGAGATCCGGATCTTCAGGATCGCTATCAGGCGGCCGCAAAAGCGAACGCGGGCCGGATAGCGGTTGTGATCGGCTACGACGAAGCTCTCGCCCATCTCATTCAGGCCGGCGCGGACGCCCTCGTCGTGCCGTCACGCTTCGAACCATGCGGCTTGACCCAGCTTTGCGCCTTGCGATATGGCGCTATCCCGATCGTATCGCAGGTCGGCGGCCTTGCCGATACTGTCATTGACGTGAAAGAGGCCGACACAGCCGGTGGCGCTGCAACCGGCTTCAAGTTTGGGCCAGTCACGGCCGAAGCTCTCGCTGACGCCCTGCACCGAGCCAATATCTTGTGGCACGACCAGCAAGCCTGGCGAAGGTTGCAGCACAATGGCATGTCGACGGATGTATCATGGCGCAATCGGGCAAGCCGCTACGCCGCCCTGTATCGTGATGTCATCGCGGGCCGCCGGAAACAGTGACACCGCACTTGCCGAGCGTCTGCTTTCCTCCATAAGCGCCGTTTGTCATATCCGGCTTTGGAACGAATTTGGCCGCACGACGTGGTCGCAAATAAGCTTTCGCGCACGAGACCGACGCAGGGCTTTTCATTTGGCCTGGACTACCGGGGGTAACTCGTTGACAAGTACGCGCATGTTCTCGCTGTAATCGACGGGTACTACGACGAGATGTACGCCGCCCTCGCTGAAAGCAGCTTCCAGCATCGTCGAGAGCTCCGAGACCTTGCCGACGCGGGTGCCCTTGGCGCCGTATGACTTCGCATAGGCGACGAAATCAGGATTGCCGAAGTCGAGACCGAAGTCGGAAAATCCGTCGACTTCCTGTTTCCATCGGATCATGCCGTAGGCTCGATCCTCGAGCACGAGCACGACGAGATTCAGCTTGAGCCGCACGGCCGTCTCAAGCTCCTGCGAATTCATCATGAAGCCGCCGTCGCCGCAGACGGCGAGCACGCGCCTGTCCGGGTGGATCAGCGATGCTGCGATCGCCGAAGGAAGACCCGCACCCATGGTCGCCAGCGCGTTGTCGAGCAGCAGCGTGTTGGCGACGCTGGTGCGATAGTTGCGGGCGAACCAGATCTTGTACATGCCGTTGTCGAGGGCAACGATGCCGTCGGGCGGCATGACCTGGCGGACGTCGTGCACGATGCGCTGCGGCGTCAGAGGAAACCGATCCTCCGTCGACCGCTCGGCGAGGTGGGCAAGGATCCCTTCCCGCAAACCCAGCAATGCCTGACCATTGGGGAGGTTGCCTTCGAGGCGATCGGCCAGGCTCGTGAGGCTCGCGCCGACATCGCCTATGATCTCCGCCTGCGGGAAGTAGACCTGTTCCACCGTCGCCGGCGTGGCGCCGACATGGATAACCTGCGGTCCATCATGGCCCATCAGGAAAGGCGGCTTCTCGACGGTGTCGTGGCCGATCGAAATAATCAGATCGGTCTGGTCGATCGCCTCGTGAACCCAATCCCGCTCCGACAGCGCGGCCGTGCCCATATAGAGATTGGAGCCGGCATTGACCGCGCCCTTCCCCATCTGGGTGTTGAAGAATGGAATCCTGCATCGTCGCACGAACGCCGACAGCGGCTCGGCGAGTTGGGGCCGGCTCGCCGCGGCGCCCAGCATGACGAGCGGCCTATGGGCAGCCATGATCATGGTTGCGGCGCGCTCGATGGCCGCTGCAGGCGCGACCGGAAGCTCGACGACATGCGGGGGAACGATGTCGGCCGCGGTTTCGTCGGCCGCGATATCCTCGGGCAGTTCGAGATGCACGGGGCCCGGCCGCTCCTGCTGCGCGACCCGGAAGGCGTCGCGAACCAGGGTCGGAATACTCTGCGCGGAGACGATCTGCGTCGCCATCTTGGTGAGCGGCCGCATGGTCGCAACGATGTCGACGATCTGGAAGCGCGCCTGGCGGCTGCTGCGGATCGCCTTCTGTCCTGTGATCATGACCATCGGCATCGCGCCCAGATGCGCGTAGGCCGCAGCCGTCGTCAGATTGAGCGCACCGGGACCCAGCGTCGTCAGGCAGACGCCCGCGCGCCCGGTGAGACGCCCGTAGGTGGCCGCCATGAAGCCGGCCGCCTGTTCGTGCCGCGTCAATACCAGCTTGATCTTCGAGCGCCGCAGCGACTCCAGCACGTCGAGATTTTCCTCGCCGGGAATGGCGAAGATGTACCGGACGCCCTCGTTCTCAAGGGCGGCCACCAGCAGATCGGAGGCTTTTGTCATGCGGCCGAAACTCCGCTCGCGCCTGTTGCAGCTTTCTCCGCCCGATGCGGCAGCGTCCATTCCGGCCGAATGAAGTGACAGGTGTAGCCGTCAGGATATTTTTCCAGATAATCCTGATGCTCGGGCTCGGCCTCCCAGAACGGTCCGGCAGGAGCCACTTCGGTGACAACCTTGCCCGGCCAAAGGCCGGAAGCATCGACATCGGCGATGGTGTCTTCCGCGACCCGCTTCTGCTCCTCGCTGGTGTAGAAGATGGCCGAGCGGTAGCTCGCGCCCCGGTCGTTGCCCTGGCGGTTCAGCGTCGAGGGATCATGGATCTGGAAAAAGAATTCCAGCAGCTTGCGATAGCTGATGGTCTGCGGGTCGAAGGTGATCTCAATGGCTTCGGCGTGATTGCCGTGGTTGCGATAGGTCGCGTTTGGCACCTCGCCGCCGGTGTAGCCCACCCTGGTTGAAATCACGCCGGGATAGCGGCGTAGCAGATCTTGCACACCCCAGAAGCAGCCGCCGGCCAAGACTGCGCGTTCCGTCGAAACTGTCATGTCTGTCCTCCCTGGATACGCTGCGGGCGTCGTTCCCGAACTGTATCAAGGACGCATAATGAGGCCGAACGATGCAAAAGCACAATGCACAGGCGCGCGGTCTTATCGACAGCTTGATCAGCCGCAATTCCAGATCGGCCCGATCGGCGTCCGCGTCCAGCAAGGGCCGAAGCTGCCGCCATTGTAGCGACCACCGTAAAAGCCGGGCCGGCCGAAATAGTGCCAGTCGCCATCGTACCCGTAATAACTCGGGATTGGATCGATATACCAGGGACGCCGGTTGTTCCGCGCCATGCGCGAAACCACAGCTTTCTGCTTGTAAGCTGGAAGGCTGTTATTCGGTGGTTGTTGATAGCCCGGCAGGAAGCCATAGCCGTGCCAGCGTGGCGCCGGACGTTTATGAACCGGCGCCGCCGGCGCGACGACCGGCAGCAGCGACAGGACGATAGCAATCGACAGAAACACGAGGCGTGACATCAACACACCATAGACGGCCGGCTGTTGCGACGCGATTCAAATCTGGGTGCACGCCTCCAGCGCAACTGCTTCCGGTTCGCTTGCGGAATGGCCGCCTTGCGCCAGAAGCGGTCGTCGCCGCGAGGTCAGCCTTTGACCGTGTACCCAAATCCAGCGCATGATTGCCGGCCTGACGGGAGGAACCATCCATGCCCAATTGCATCGTTGTCGTTCAGTTCGATTTGCCGAAGCGCTCCGAGGAACTGGCGGTGAAAGGAGGCACTTCGACCGCGCCGACCTATCGCGGCCTCGCCAGGAAAGGATTGATCCGAAAGGACTACCTGAATGGTGAAAATGGCACCGGCGGCGTTTATCTCTGGGACAGCCGTGAATCGGCGGAAGCCTGGTTTACAGAGGCGCGCATCGCGGACTTGACCGAGCGCTTTGGGGTCCGGCCTCGCCTCACCTGGTACGACACATACGTGACGGTCGACAATTTGAAGGGCGAGACCCGCGTCAACGGCAAGGCGATTGAGGTCGTGGCCTGATCAACCTGATCGCTGCGCAAGGGAAACTGATCCGATGACGATTATCGACTCCCAGGTCCACGCCTATGAGGCGAACACACCGAAGCGACCTTGGCACAGCGTGCCGAACTGGCCGAATCACGTCACGGGTGACGAGATGGTGGCGGCGATGGACAAGGTCGGCGTCGACGGCGCGATCTTCATCTCCGCCTTTTCCTTGTACCGCTACGACGCCAGCTACGCCGTCGAAGTGCAGCGGGCCCATCCCGGCCGGCTCGCCATCGTCAAGCCGGTCGACCCTGATGATCCTGATGTGGCCGATGTCGTCGCCGACTGGAAGAAGACGCCGGGCGCGGTCGGAATCCGCATCATGCTGAGGAAGGAGGAGAAGCGCGCGACTGATGATCCCGGCCTCGACCGGATTGCGCGCGCGGCCGTTCGTTACGACTTTCCACTCAACATCCTGTGCTGGGACAATCTGGACGCGGGCACTGCGCTGATCGACCGCCATCCCGACACGCGATTCATCATCGACCATCTGGGCATCTTGCAGCCACGCGTATCGCCTGCGCCGCCCCAGCCCTGGGCCGACCTCCCGAAGGTGCTGGCACTCGCCAAGCGCCCAAACGCCGTGATCAAGGTCAGCGGCGCCTGTACGCTTTCGCGGGAGCCGTATCCCTTCCCGGACATTTGGGACCCGCTTGCCCGCGTATTCGATGCCTGGGGTTTCGATCGCTGCCTGTGGGGCACGGATTGGACGCGCGCGTTCGCAGTCGTCAACTACGAGCAGGCCGTCGAGCCCTTCCTCAAGACAGACCGGCTGAGCGACACCGAGCGGGCAATGCTGATGGGAGGTGCCTGCGCCAAGGCCTATGGCTGGTCACCGAAGAAGGGTTAGCACCGGCCAATAGAGATCGGCTTCGCTGTGCTGGTGTTGCCTGACCCCAAAAGCTGAGCAAGCGCGGGGGACCGGATCAAGCGAGCGACGATCCAGGACTGAAGCTTCAATCCGGCATACTCCAGGCAGCCGCGCGTCGACCGCGCCCGCGAAGCTTGTCTACTCCGCGGGCGGTCGTTGGACATTAACGCGGCGCGAGGTAGTCGAATCGGTGTCCCTTCCAGAAGGGTACGGGTTGCTGCAAACTGCATATCCAGCCTGCGATTCGTAGATGTCTTGAGGAGCCATGAACGAGACTTTGATATCCGCCTGCACCATGTTTCTCGTTCCAGCGACACTTTTGTTTGGCGCTTTAGGTGTCGCGAACTCGTCCTTTCTCAAGATGCTGGTCTGCCTGCTTGGCGTAGCCACGGCAGGACTATGGCTCTACCGGATATGGTGGTGGACAGGCCTGTCCTTGATCGATCGCCGAACGGCGCTTGGTCTCGCGGGCATGTATGCGTGCGCGTGGCTGGTGACATTCCTGGTGCAGTTGAAGACCGTGTTCTCGCGCTGAAACCCCTGTCAGCTGTCTGAAATCGGGCTTGCTTCAGCGCGGGACTCATTCGCGGCCGGCCATTTATCGGCTATCACTGTATCCGCCAGGAACAGCCAAGGGTTGGGACCGCACCGAATGCCGACTACGCCACTGATCGCCTATGCCCATGTCGGCAAGACCTTCGACGATGGCCGCGTGGTCGCCGTCGACGACGTCTCGCTCGAGGTCGCGGAGGGCGAATTTTTGGCCATCGTCGGCGGCTCGGGCTCGGGCAAGACAACGCTGTTGCGGCTCGCCAACCGGCTGATCGAAGCCGACTCAGGCTCGATTACTGTCGAAGGCGAGGACGTGCGTCAGGTCGATCCGATCCTGCTGCGGCGGCGGATCGGCTATGTGTTCCAGAGCGGCGGGCTGTTTCCGCATCTGACCGTCGCCGACAATATCGGCATCACGCCGAGACTAACGGGCGCGCCGCCCGCCGAGATTTCCGCGCGGGTGGATGAGCTGCTCGACCTTGTCAGGCTCGACCGCGCCCCATACCGCGACCGGCTGCCGCACGAACTCTCCGGCGGCCAGCGCCAGCGCGTCGGCGTGGCGCGCGCGCTTGCCGCAAAACCGCGCATCGTGCTGATGGACGAGCCGTTCGGCGCGCTCGATCCGCTCACCCGCGATGCGCTCGGCGACGATTTTCGCGAGCTGCATCGCACGCTCGGCCTGACCACGGTCATGATCACCCATGACATGACCGAAGCCATCCTGCTCGCCGACCGCATCGCGGTGATGGGAGGCGGCCGGCTGCTGGCGCAGGGCACACCATCGAAGCTTTCCGACAGCGGCGACGCTTACGTCGGCGAACTGCTGCGCACGCCGCGGCGGCAGGCCGAACGGCTCGGCGCCTTGCTGCCGCCGGACGGTGCGGCATGAGCCTCTTCACCGATCCGCGCTGGGCGGAAGCGTTGGGCCATTTGCCCGACTATCTCGGCAGTCATGTCCGCGTCAGCGTCACCGCGCTGGCGCTGGGCTTACTCGTCAGCCTGCCGCTCGCCATCCTCTCGCGTCACCGGCCGGTGCTGCGCGGCGCGCTGCTCGGGCTCGCCGGCATCGTGCAGACGGTGCCGGGACTGGCGCTGCTGGCGCTATTCTATCCGCTGCTGCTGGCGCTCGCGGCGCTCTCGCTGTCGTGGTTCGGCTTTGGCTTTTCTGCGTTCGGATTCCTGCCGGCGGTGCTGGCGCTCGCGCTCTATTCGATGCTGCCGGTGCTGCGCAACACCATCACCGGCTTGCAGGGCGTGGAGCCCGCGATCCTGGAAGCGGCGCAGGGCGTCGGCATGACGCCGCGGCAATCGCTGTTCACGGTGGAATTACCGCTGGCGCTGCCGGTGATGATGGCGGGCATCCGCACAGCCGCGGTCTGGGTGATCGGCACCGCGACACTATCGACGCCGATCGGCCAGACCAGCCTCGGCAACTACATCTTTGCAGGGCTGCAGACCCAGAACTGGGTGTTCGTGCTGTTCGGCTGCCTTGCCGCCGCGGTGCTGGCGCTGGCCGTCGATCAATTGCTGGCGCTGATCGAAACCGGCTTGCGCAACCGCAGCCGCCTGCGTGCGGCGCTGGGCGGCGCCGGAATTGCGGCGCTTGTTGCGGCCACGCTGGTGCCCACGATGTTGCGCTCGCAGACCAACTACATCGTCGGCGCCAAAACCTTCACCGAGCAATATGTGCTGTCGGCATTGATGGCGCAGCGGCTGAAAGCAGCCTCGCTTCCCGCGACGACGCGCGAAGGCCTCGGCTCCAACGTGATCTTCGAGGCGCTGGCGAGCAACGATATCGACGTCTATGTCGACTATTCCGGCACGCTGTGGGCCAACCAGTTCCACCGCAACGACATCAGGCCGCGAGAGGTGCTGCTGGCCGAACTGAAGACGATGCTGGCGAAGCAGAACATCACGCTATTGGGCGAACTCGGCTTCGAGAACGCCTATGCGCTGGTGATGCCGCGCAAGCGCGCCGAGCAATTGGGCATCCGCACCATCGCCGACCTCGCCTCGCGCGCGGCGAGCATGTCGATCGCCGGCGACTATGAATTCTTCTCGCGCCCCGAATGGACCGCGCTGCGCAAGGCCTACGGCCTGTCGTTCCGCGGCCAGCGGCAGATGCAGCCGGACTTCATGTATGCGGCGGTGGCCTCCGGCGAAGTCGACGTGATCGCCGGCTACACCAGCGACGGGCTGATCGCGAAATACGATCTGGTTGTTCTGGGCGACGTCAGGCGCGCGATCCCGCCCTACGACGCAATGATGCTGCTGGCGCCGAGGCGCGCCAATGACGAGGGCTTGCGCAAGGCGCTCGCGCCGCTGCTCGGAAAGATCGACATCGCCACCATGCGCGAGGCCAATCTGCGCGCCGCCGGCAATGACGCCACGAGCTCGCCGGACGCGGTGGCGCAGTGGCTGTGGGAGAAGGTGGAGAAGAAGTAGGAGCCCACCGTCATTGCGAGGAGCAAAGCGACGAAGCAATCCATCTATCCCCGCGCGGCAAGATGGATTGCTTCGCTTCGCTCGCAATGACGGCGATAGGCCGCGGGCAAAGGACGTGGATGGCCGGGTCAAGCCCGGCCATGACGGAGAGAGAACCTCACAGCCCCTTGATCATGCCGGCGTCGATCAGCAGGCGGTTGAACCGGCGCGCTTCCGCGCCTTTCCTGCAGGCGTAGAACGTGCCCTTGCAGCGGAGCATGATGCTCTTCTGTTCTGCAAACGACGTATCCAGCGGAATGCCGGCGGCTTCCTGGAGCACGATCGGGATATACGCCGCATCGAGAGTTTCAAGCGCCGATGACAGGTCGGGCCGGTAGTTGATGCCGTCAACCGCATAGTAGGTGGAGAAGTAGCGCGGATCGGCGGTCATCAACCGCTTCCCCAGCGACGCCTGATCGATCCCGGGCTCGATTAGCTTTTGCGAGATCGCCGGCTGATGATCACCGAAACGCAGCACCAGAAACGGCTGATCCGGATGGTCGCGCTTCAGCCGCTCGGTAAACTCGCGATAGTCATTTGCCGTCATGGTCTGACGGCGAATGTATTCGTCGGTCTCCGCCGCATTTCCCAGCGGGGTCCAGTTCGGCGTCAAATCGGGCCGGTAGACGTTCCACCATGGAAAATGATTGGCGGTGAGATACACGAACATGAAGATCGGCGACTGCTGCGGCTGCTCGCGCTCAAACACCTTCAAGGCCTGATCGAAATAGAACTTGTCGGGCTGCATGTCCTCGTTCAGGCCCATATCCGCCATGTCGATGAACTGCTCGACGCCTGTGCCCTTCTGGAAGGCGCGCGCGCTGAGGAAGTCGCCATAGGTCGGATAGAGCGAGATCGTCTTGTAGCCACAGCGCTGCAGGGCCTGCGGCAGTCCGCGCGTCACCCGGCCGGCGGCGATCCGGGTAACGTAAAACTTCAGATCGCCGAACGAGCGCGCCGACAGGCCGGTCAGCACGTTGAATTCGGTGTACCAAGTCGGGCCGCCGGTCGATTCCGCGATCATGGTCCGCTGCTTGCCGTCGCTCGACTTGAAATAATCGGTGTAGCCGGCCGGCACCTTGATGCCGGGCGCCGAGGTCACGTCGAAGCTCGACTCGTCGAGCAGCATGATGATGTGCGGCCGCTTTGCCGTGGCATCGCACGCCTCGCCTGATGGTATCCCAGGCAGCCCGGCGGCGCGGGCGTCCCGCGCGAGGCTGAGCGGGCCGTTCGCCGGCGGATCGGCTTCGATCCATCCGGTCGACGCCAGCCGCGACACCGCCACCACGCCCGAGCGCGCCAGATTGGAAATATGATTGACGCCCTGGAACGGCTCCCATGCCTGCTCCGGCGATGCAACCGCCATCGCTGCGATCAGCGCGGCCGTCGCCGCCACGCCCGTCAGCGCGAAGCGGCGGCGCACGCGGAACGGATCGAAACGCCAGAGAGCCCACAGCAACGGAGCCGCAACCAGCCCCGCCACGATCAACTGCATCTGCAAGCGCGGGAATACCGAGAGCAGAAACGAAAAAGTATCGCGGTCGATGATCAGGAAGTCGAGGAATGTCAGCGTTAACTGCAGGATTCCGAACTTGAAGCGCGACAGCGTGATCAGGATCACGATGAAGACGAGCGCAAGTGCGGCGCAGATTCCGGGCCGCTGCAGCACCACCAGCAGGAAGCAGTTCACGAACACCCACGCCAGCACGGACAGCGTGATCGCAAACGGCCCATATTCGGTGGTCAGCAGGACCACGAGCCCCGCGAGATGGACAGCAACGATCAGGCCAGCGAGAGCAAAGAATCCGGCGCCGCACGATCCTGCGAGGGTGCTTTCGCTCATTCCGGGTCCCGCAACGGCTGCCATATCGGCGTCCTCAAAGCCCCTTGATGAAACCTGCCTCGATCAATAACCGGTTGAACCTGCGCGCCTCGGCGCCGTCCTTGCAGGCGTAGAATACACCCTTGCAGCGGAGCATGATGTTCTTTTGCTCCTCGAAGGACGGGTCGAGCGGAATGCCGGCGGCTTCCTGGATTACCAACGGCAGATAGGGCGCGTCGATCCTGTCCATAATCGCAGAACTCTGCACCGGCTCGAAATTGATGGCGTCGATCGCGTAATAAGTGGTGAAGTAGCGCGGGTCGTAGGTGTCGAACTTGCGGGCAAGCCTGGCCTCGTCCAGGCCGGGATCCAGCAGGTTCGACGAGAACTCCGGCTGATGGTCGCCGTAGCGAACGATCAGGAACGGCTGCGCCGGGAATTTCTTCTTCAGGCTGGCGACGAAGCCCGCATAGTCGCCGGCGCTCATGGTCTGGCGGCGCAGATATTCGTCGACCACCGGCGCGTTGCCGGGCTTGCGCCAGGACGGCAGCAGGTCGGGGCGGAATTTGGTTTCCCATGGGAAATGGTTGGCGGCGAGATAGACGAAGGTGAACAGCGGCGTATTGGCCGGCTGTTCGGCGATCAGCCTGACGGCCTTGTCGTAGAAGAAGCTGTCCGGCTCGATGCCCTTCGCGCCGAGATCGCGCGCATCATAGAAGTGCTGGATGCCCGTGGAGGTCTGGAAGCCGCGCGCGCCCATGAAGGCGCCGTAGGCCGGATAGAGCGAGAGGGTGTTATAGCCGCAGCGGCGCAGCGCCAGCGGCAGTCCCCGCTCGACCCGCCCCGACGCGATGCGGGTGACGAAATAGGAGAAGCGGCCGAACGAGCGCGACGACAGGCCGGCCAGCACGTTGTACTCGGCCATCCAGCTTGCGCCGCCGCTGCTTTCGGCCATGAATTTGCGCTCGCGGCCGTCAAAGGACTTGAAGTGGCTGCCGTAGCCCGGCGGCACGTTGACGCCACTGGCCTGACGGATGTCGAAGCTCGACTCGTCATGGATCATGATGATGTGCGGGCGGCGGCCGGCGACATGACACGAATCCATCAGTGGCATCTTCAGCCGCTCGGCGGTTACGGCCTCCGATTCCATGAAGCCGTATTTGGCAAAGTCGGAAACCGCCGTGACGCCCGAGCGGGCGAATTTGGAGAGATAGCCGTCGTCATAATAGCCGCGCCAGGCTTCGTCCGGCCAGGTCATGGCCTGCCCGGTCAGCGCGGCAAGACAGGCGAGCAGGCCCGCGGCCGCCGGCAGGCGGCGGATGCGGAACGGATCGAGCCACCACAGCGCGTACATCAGCGGCAGAATGACGACCGCGGCGCCGACCACGTTCCAGCGCAAGTTCGGAAAGATCGTGAACAGGTAGGCCGCGGTATCGCGATCGATCACCATCAGGTCGACGAAGTTCGCGGTCATCTGCACGACGTCATGCTTGAGCCGCGACAGCAGCACCAGCAGCACGACCAGCGTCAGCGACAGCGCGCCCGACAGCGCCGGGCGCCGCAGCAGCGCGATAAAGGAGAAGTTCAGGATGCCCCAGGCCAGCACAAAACCCATGCGGCCGCCGAAATCGGCTTCGGTCTGCAGCATGATCGCCAGCGCCGCCATGTGCGGTGCAGCGACGGCCGAAAGCCGCCCGAACCCAATGGCGGCTAAGCCGGCAACAAGGGTGGCAGTGGAGGGCCCTGGATTTGGCGCGGGCGCCATGGGAGGCAACGCAACATGACCCGGCGCAATACAAAGCCTTGGCTGGCAACAGACCAGGAGACGCACGACCAGCCGGAACCTGTGCCGTGTCATAAAAACGTAGTGGAATCATCATGAACGCGCAATGAATTTGCCGCTGCGGGGGCGCTTACGGGGTAGTCATTCCGGGATGGTCCGAAGGACCAGACCTCAGATGTGCAATTGCACATCGGGGAATCTCGAGATTCTCAGGTGCGCAATTGCGCACCATAGTTCGATGCTTTGCATCGCCCCGGAATGACGGCATCAGGGCTTGGCAATGCCCTCGATGAAGAGATCGAGGATGGCCTCGGCGGTCTGCTCGGCCTCGGGGCCTGCGACGCCCCAGCGCGGAAAATGGCCGTCGATATTCATCCGGGCAAAGCCATAAACCAGCGCCCGGCCGGCGATCTGGACCTGCTTGAGGTCCGCCGGCCGGAGTTGGCCTGCCGCAAAGGCTTCCGCCAGCGTGCGTTCGGTCAGCTCGATCAGTTCGGTATTGTCGCGGCTGATGGCGGCCGCCCGGTCATGATCGAAAAAGCGGCGGCTGGAAATGATCTCGAAATGGGTCGGGTTGCGCATCGCCCAGCGCAGATAGGCCAGTCCGAGGCAGCGAAAGCGGCCGAGCGGATCGCCGGCCGGCGCCGCGGCAAGCGCCGCCTCGATCTCGGCACGGAACCGCCGCTGCGCCTCCTCCGCCACCGCCTGCATCAGGGCGTCGCGGCTCGGAAAATGCCGGAACGGCGCTCCCGGCGAGACGCCGGCGCGGCGGGCGGCCTCGCGGACGCTGACCGCCTCCGCCCCGCCTTCGCCGACCAGTTGCAGCGCGGCGTCGATCAGGACCCGCCGGAGATCGCCGTGGTGGTACGGCTTTGGAGCGGGCGCTCGCGCGACGCGGCGGCGCGGTTTGGCGGCGGCGGTTTTGGCAGCGGAAGATTTGCCGGCTGGACGCATGCCCTCTCCTAGCATCACCGTCTTGTGAATGTAAGCACCGATTACACGGATTGACCTGATCCGCACAGCGAATGTAACTGATGATTACATTGTGCATCCGCGTCATTGCGGGCGCACAAGCAATCCATTTTTCTTGAGCTGGCGAGATGGATTGCTTCGCGGAGCCTGTCATCGGGCGCGCATTCGCGCGACCCGTTGGCTCGCAATGACAGTGGCAATCAAGGGAGCAATACATGCCGACGCGTCAAAACTGGTTCGATGGCTGGCGGCTGTTCGCGCTGCTCTCGCTGACCCTGCTAACCTTAAGCATCTGGATCGCCGGCATGCGGGGTTTTGAGGTCGAGGGCGTGCGGATGGTGATCCGCTTCACCGCACGGACCTCGCTGGTGCTGTTCTGCCTCGCCTTTTCGGCCGCAGCGCTGGCGCTGATGTGGCCGAACGCGTGGACCCGGTGGCTGCGCCGCAACCGCCGCTATCTCGGCGTCAGCTTCGCGGCCTCGCATGCCATCCACGCCGTCGCGATCGCCGCCTTCGCGGTGATGGATCCCGCAGGCTACGCCGCGGCGACCTCGATCGCGTCCTACATCTTCGGCGGCATCGGCTACGCCTTCATCATCGCGATGACCGTGACCTCGTTCGACCGCACCGCAACCGCGATCGGCGCACGCGCCTGGCGCCGGCTGCACCTCGCCGGCGGCTACTACCTGCTGTTCCAGTTCATGGTGTCGTTCGGCAAGCGGATTCCCGACATGCCGCTTTACGCGCTGTTCCTGATTCCGCTACTGGCCGTGTTCGCGCTGCGGATGATCGCAATGGCGCCGCGGGCGCAACGGACCGTGCGGACCGGATGATCCAGACCCCCAAGCGACCAAGCTGGTGTGCTGGCGCAACATATATCGCGAAGGGCCAGATTCAGACGCATCGTAAGGCGACTTGTGACGGTCGCCGCATATCGCGTCGCTCAGTTTTCGACAACGCGCTGGCCGACAGCATATACATGGCACGTTGTGCCGGGGCTGTTGCTTTGACATTCCGCCACGGACTTGTCGCGCGCTTCCGCAGCCGTCCGGCTGGCGGGGGCCAAGCCACAGCCTCCTTTGTCATCAATAGCAAATGCCTTGGTGTCGCTGCGAGTGGTCACGTAGCCGGCAAACGCCTTCTGGCAGGCGGGCGAAAGACCTGCCGGTGAGGGAAGCGGGGCAGGCTCCGGCAGATCGATTGTAACCGCGGTCGGCAGCTTTAGCTCGGCAAGGAACGTCTCGACCACGGGGAGCCAAGTGTCTGCCGCAGCCCTGATGATGAGGTCGTGACCGTCTGCTCCAAAGGGCGGCAGGATTTGCAATCGCGCTGGCGCGCCGCCGGCCGTGTATGCGGCGAGCATCTGGTGCGCCAACTCGGGACTATATGATCGGTCATTTTCGGCATAGAGCCAGAGCGCGGGCACACGGGCGGTGCGGCCGAGAGCCGCCACCGTGCCGACGAGACGATCAGGGCTACAGGCTTCGCCCGGCTTGGCCATCGAGCGGTAACCGCCGTCGAAGTTCAGAATGCCCACCACTCCCACGGGGTTTCGCTCCGCTACGGCGAGCACGGCTAGTCCGCCGGTCGAGTGGCCGAGCAGCAGGATGTGGTCAGGGTCGACCCAGGACTCACGTCGGGCCGTCGCAATCGCCACAACGATATCATCCGCAGCAACGCGCTCGGCCGCAAGGTAGTCACAGGGCCTTAGCAGTTCCTCGGAATAGCCCCCTCCGGACAGGCCGAAGCCACGACGCATGATGGACAAGGTCGCATAGCCACGCTGGGCCAGGGCGACGGCCGGTGCGTTGAAGGTAGTGGGAGTACGTCTGGCTATATTGCGGAAGAACGCGTCGTCCCATCCGCCTGGGGTGCCATGAGTCATAATCACCAACGGAAATCGGCCGGGACGATCCGGGCGAATGACGTAGCTGTCCAGCGTCAAATCGTTGCCGGAAATCCTGACAGGCAACAGCATGGGCGCGCTGATCAGGCCGGGCAAGAGCCCGCGGTCATCGGCATGCGCACTGGTGACGAACGACAGAAGCAGCGCTATCAAGATTCGCACGTGAGGCTCCAGAGCTGAGGTCCCTCTCTAGCCCTATCATATTACTCGGTTAGCGAGCACGAACGAAACTAGTCGCCCGCAAGCAGGTGGTATTTCCGCCCCAGCCGGCGATGCACTGACATGACGGCGCGGTCGACGTCGCTGATCAGGCTGTCGCCGAGAACGACATTGGGGATTTCCCAGTTGCGGCCCTCGCGAATGTTGGGAAGCCCGCGCACGGCGGGCACGGACGCCGTTTCGCATCCCGGCTGGCTGCGAAGCGCGTCGTCGGCGATTTGCGTCAGCTCCGCTCTGCTCTTTCCCGTCGTCACCGGTGGCCGAGGCCTTCGAGCTCTTTGGCGCGCGCTTCCGTCATGCTGCGCATGCATTCGCCGGCGTCGAGCCGCGCGATGGTGCCCTCGCCCATCCCGTAATACAGGCAATTGGCGTCGCGATACTGGATCCACAGCCGCTGCGCGGCGCGCAACGGATCGCGCTGCGCCGGCACCGCATCCTGCAGCGCCTTCTGGTAAGCGATGTTCAATCGCTTGTCCCATTGCGCCGTCTTGGCCTTCAGGCATTCGACCATCTGGTAGGTGTTACCGTCGCAGGATTGTTCGGGGTCGCCCTGATCGCCGGCATGGGCGATTAAGCCCAGCGCAAGCATCACAGCGGCGCCAAGCGCCATTCTTCCGATCATGCTCATCCCTGCGGCGTCAGCCCGAGGCGCTTGGCGATGATCCGATCGAGGGTGCGCTTGGGCAACACCGCCGCCATGAACTGCCGCATCGGATCCGGCGCGATCATGTAGCGCACCTTGGGGTTCGGCAGCGTCAATGCCCCGAACACTTTTTCGGCAATTGTCTCGGCCGGCAATCCGGTCGCGCCAATGGCGAGCATGAAGGCGCGGGTTTTCTCCAGCGCCGGAAAATACGGCGAGTTTTTGTAGGCGGAGATATCGACCTCCTTGGCCTTGTCCCAGATCGGCGTCTTTACCGCGCCCGGCGCAATGATGATGACGTCGATTCCGAACAGCATCAGTTCGCGGCGCAGGCTCTCCGACAGCCCCTCGATCGCGTGCTTGGAGGCGGAATAGGCCGAGGTCATCGGATTCTCGTTCCTGCCGGCGACCGAGGACATCATCACGATCCGTCCCTTCGGTCCCTTCAGGGCCGGATCGGAGCCGAGCAGCGGCCCGAAAGCCTGGGTCGCAATGATCGGGCCGATGAAATTGACCTCCATCTGGCGGCGGAATTCGTCGGCGGCGAGTTCGAGCACCGGGCCCGAGACAGCAATGCCAGCATTGTTGACGAGGCCGGCGAGCGTTTCGCCATTGAGGGCGCCCCGGACCTCGCGCGCGGCGGCCAGCACGGCGGCCTCATCGGTGACGTCGAAGATCAATGGCGTGAAGTTTGCCCCGAACTCGCGCCTGAGGCGGTCGGCATCGGCCTCTTTGCGCACGCTGCCGAACACGCGAAAGCCGCGGTCGAGCAACAGCTTGGCGCTGGCCCAGCCGATGCCGGTGGACGCGCCGGTGATGACAACAGATCTCATGACCTTGAGCCCTTGTGAGAGGTTTAATGAAGTTCGTCGTGAAGGAATGCTTAAGCGCCCGCTTCGTGAGCTTCCTCCGCGGGTACGGCCAGCCTTGACGGCATCTTGTTCGGCAAGTTGCTATTCGATTTTTCCCGGGAACTGTTTGGAGAGGATAGCAGCCGGACCGGAATACCGAAAGCCGCGGCACATGCCCGATCCGGTTCGACATCGGCGATTTATCGCGTGAAATCGCCCGCATGCGTCCCGATCGCATTGGTAAAGCAATTCGGAACGCGGCATTTGCAATGCGCGGCGTGCTTCGATGCCGGTGTGCCCACGACGGCCGCCGCCAATCCATTGCCTGTTTCACGTGCAGTCGATCTGTATTTGTACCGGTTCCGCCCTTTAACGCGAGCGTAAGGCTCGGTTCGTCATTGTGGGCGCCAACCCTTCAACAACCAACAGGCTGCCCACAATGGTGCAACAGCCGGCGCATTCAATCATCGCCGAACTCGAGGACGCCGTCAGAGGCGGTTCATCCGCCAAACGGGTGGAAACCCTGCGACAGGTCACCGATCTCTTCCTCAATGACGCAGAACGCCTCAGCGACGACCAGGTCAAGGTCTTCGACGACGTGCTCTGCCTCCTGATCGCGCGCGTCGAAACGCGCGCCAAGGCCGAACTCTCCAAGCGGCTGGCGCCGCTCGACTACGCGCCGTTCGAGGTGATCCAGCATTTGGCCTGGGACGACGAGATCGAGGTCGCCGGCAATGTGCTTGCCAATTCCAGCCGGCTCGGGACCGACGTGCTGGTCGAGATCGCCAGCAGCAAGGGGCAGGATCACCTGCTCGCCATTTCCGGCCGGCCCAACCTGCCCGCGGCGGTGACCGACGTCATCGTCGATCGCGGCGAAGGCCAGGTGATCCGCAAACTGGCCAACAATGCCGGCGCGCAGTTTTCCGAAGGGGGCTATTCCAACATCGTCGCCCGCGCCTCCGCCGACGACGAACTGGTCGAGATTCTCGGCCTTCGCGGCGATTTGCCGGAAAATTGCATGCGCGATCTGCTGCGACGCGCCAAGGATGCGGTTCGCGCCCGCCTGCTGGCCATCGCCCCGCCTGCGCTTCAGGAAGAGATCAAGAAGGTCTTGAACATAATCGCCCGCGAGGCGCCGCCCCCGGGGCGGAGCTTCGGCGTCGCCGAGGAGTACGTGAAGCTGATGAAGGGGCTGAACGAGCTGGACGACGCGGCGGTCTATAGTTTCGCCGAATCGAAGAAGTTCGACGAGGTCACGGTTGCGATCGCACTTCTCAATGAGATGCCAGTCGAAATGATGGCCCGGCTGATGGAAGGCCCCCGCGCCGACCTGCTCCTCATTCCCTGCCGGTCGGCCCGCCTGAACTGGCCGACGGTCGAGTCGATCCTGCGCAACCGGCCGGTAATGCCTTCGGTCAACGAGCAGACGCTGGAGATCGCAGAGCGCGATTACCGCAAACTGTCGATGGAGACGGCCCAGCGCACCGTGCGCTTCTGGCAACTCCACAACAGGATCGAGAAGTAGCCGCGCCGCAAACGGAAACGCCGACCGGCGTTTCCGTTGCAATGACGCCTACGTCAGGAACTGATAATCATTGGCATGGATGCTGCTGGCGGTGGCTCCATTGATCGTGATGATTTCGTCGTGACCGTCCAGCCCGGAATGAACCTGCCATTGGTTGCCCGAAAGCCAGGTCAGGGCTGCGCCGTCTGAGGCCTCGCCAAAGCCGTGGAATTCGAGCGTATCCCCCACCGCGGCGCCGTTGCCGGCGAAATCCGTGATGGTCGCGCCGGCGGTTGAACCTGACGTGAAGACGAAGTTGTCGTTGCCGCTGCCGCCGGTCAGGACATCGTTGCCGCCACCTCCGCTGATCGTGTCGTTGCCGCCGTTGCCGTTCAGGAACTCGGTCCCTCCGGTACCGATGAGAGTGTCGCCGAAATTCGAACCAAGAACGCGGTTGACGCCGCCGGTAATGGTATCGGTACCGACCGACGCATCGCCAGCGGCGATGCCGATGGACAAATCGACGCTGACCCCGGCGGTTGCGTTGGCGTACACGATCTGGGTGTTGCCATTGCCGGTGAGGGTGTCGTTGCCCGCCATACCGTCGAACTGGTTGAAGCTGCCGTTGCTGCCGACGTTCAGCGCACCGCCGCCACCGAAGCCTGTCGCGTCGTAGACATCGTTGAAGATGGTACCCTGCACGGCTTCGATCGAGCGCAGCGTATCGGTGCCGCTCGAGGCATCACCGGTCACGATGCCGGCGGCCATATCGACACTGATTCCACTCGTCACATTTGTGAGGTTGCTGTATTGCGCAAAATCGAAGCCACCGCGGCCATCGATGTAATCATCGCCGGCAAGGCCGAGGAACTGTTCGTTACCGCTGCCGCCCAGCAGCGTGTCGCCGAACATCGAGCCCATGACGGCAATGACGCCGGTGAACGTATCGGTGCCGACGTTTGCAACATCTCCCGGCGCCGTGCCATGTGCTGTGCCTGCCGCGATGTCGACGGTCACCCCGTCCGCGGCCAGAATGTACTGCAGCCGGGTATTGCCGTTGCCGGTGATGGTGTCGTCGCCGGCCATCCCTTCGAACTGGTTGAACGTGCCAGAGGAGCCGGCATTGGCGCTCGAACCCGAAAAACCGGTTGCATCATAGACATCGTTGAAACTGGTGCCGCGCACAGCCTCGATTGCGCGCAACGTGTCGGTGCCGATACTCGCGTCGCCGGACACTGTTCCGGAGGCGAGGTTGACGGTGATCCCCGCACCCGTGAGGGGATCATTGTTGTACACGGCATAGTCAAATCCGCCACGACCATCGAAAAAGTCGTTTCCGCCGCGACCTTCAAATTGCTCGAACGTGCCGTTCGGATTATTGCTGCCATACATGATGTCGGCATATGCCGACCCGACGACCGCGTTGATGAGGGAGAAGGTGTCGTGACCGATGGAAGCATCGCCATCGGCAGTACCGGCGATCAGGTCCACCGTAACCCCAGCCGTCGCGCTCACGTAGGAAATGCGGCCCAGGGTTTGGCCTGACGCATTGACCAACCCGGTGATCACGTCGTCACCGCCTCGCCCTTCGAACTCGCTCAGGCCCACCGGGGTGCCGGGAATCGCACTCCATCCCGTAAAACCTGTCGCAGTGAAGCTATCGGCGAAGTCGCTGCCGACGATACCCTCGATATCGGTCAGCGTGTCATTGCCCACGCCGGCACCGGAGACCGTGCCGGCGCCGAGATGGGCCGTGATGCCGCCGGTGGCGTCCGTGTAGACCGCCCGGTCGAAGCCGAGCCCGCCATTGAGTTGGTCGTTGCCGCCGAGCCCCTGAAGCCGGTCGTTCGCCGCCAGACCGAAAATCGCATCCGCCTGGCTGGTTCCGATCAGCACATCCGGAGCAGGAGTACCGGTTATGCTGTTCGGGAATACGAAATCCCCGGCCACAAGATTGGCCAGCACCACGTTCTGCAATGTAATGATATCGCCGTTGCCGAAGTTGATGACCGTATTCACGCCCTGCTGGGTGGCGTGCGACTGGATATCCGCCAGGCTGAAGATGCCGGGCACCCCGGTCACGTCGATCCTGTCACCCTGGGCGTGGCTGAAGTCGGTGATGAAGTCCGTCCCGCCGCCGATCGCATAGACGAACGTATCCGCCCCGGCGCCGCCGGTCAGGTTGTCGTTGCCGCCGCGGCCGTCAAGCGTGTCGTTGCCGGCGTTACCCCCGTTAAGGAAGTCATTGCTGCTGCTGCCCAGTAGCGTGTCGTTGAAGTTCGACCCGAAGACATTATTGACGCCGCCGCTAATGGTGTCGGTGCCGACCGAGGCGTCGCCATTGGCCGTTCCGGCAGCGAGATCGACCGCCACGCCGGCCGTGGAGTTGACGAAAAAGATCTGCGTGTTGCCATTACCGGTGATGGTGTCATTGCCGCCCTGGCCCTGGAACGAATTGAAGCCGACAAAGCCGGTCGCATTGTAGGTATCGACGAAGTTACCTCCTGTCACGCTGTTGACGCCGGTGAAGGTGTCGGTGCCGACCGAGGCATCGCCGGTCACGGTGCCCGCCGCCATATTGACCGTGACGCCGGAAGTCGCATTGGAATAGATCAGCCGCGTGTTGCCATTGCCGGTGATGATGTCGTCGCCAGCGAGGCCCTCGAACTGGTTGAAGGTGCCGTTGTTGCCGACGTTCAGCGCGCCGGCTTGACCAAATCCAACAGCGTTATAAACGTCGGCGAAGCCGGTCCCCTGGATGCTCTCGATCGAACGCAACGTGTCCGTGCCGACCGAGGCATTCCCCGTCACTACTCCCGCCGCCAGATTGACACTGATCCCGCCGGTCACGGTGGATAGGCTGTTGTATCCTGCCGTATCGAATCCACCCCGGCCGTCGAGATAGTCGTCGCCGCCAAGACCGATAAGTGTGTTGCTGAAACTGCTGCCCAACAGCGTATCGCCAAACATCGAGCCCTGGACCGCGTTCACACCGGTGAAGCTGTCGGTCCCCTCGCCAAGCGCCGTGGCGCTGCCGGCGACGGTGATGGCGTTGGTCGTGCCGATCGCGCTTGTCTCGAGGTCGGCCGTGACAGGTCCCGCGGCAAGCTGGTAGTTGAGGCGGGTGTTGCCGTTGCCGATAATGGTATCGTTGCCCCCCGCGCCTGCGAAGTCGTTGAACGTTCCGAGAGAGCCGACATTGACCGCGCCGGCATCGCCGAAGCCGGTCGCATCGAAGAGGTCGTCGAAATTGGTACCGCGGACCGCCTCCACCGCGCGAAGCGTGTCGGTTCCGACGGTGGCGTCGCCTGTTACGGTCCCCGCCGCGAGATGAACGGTGATGCCCGACGTCGTCGCGAGATCATTGGTGTAGTCGGCCCGATCGTAACCGCCGCGACCGTCAATAAAGTCGTCGCCGGCTCGTCCCTCGAACAGCTCGAAGGTGCCGGCTCCGTTGTCGCTGCCGCGCAGCGCGTCGTTGAAGGCCGATCCCCAGGCTGCATAGACATTGGAAAACGTGTCGTGCCCGACGGAGGCATTACCGTCCGCCGTTCCTGCGGCAATGTCGACAGTTACGGCAGCGGTCGCGCTGAGGTAGCTCACCCGCGTCAGCCGCAAGCCTTGAATGTTCGTGTTTCCGAGGATCACGTCATCGCCGCCGCGCCCCTCGAACTCACTCAAGCCGATTTGCACGCCGGGGATTTCGCTGGAACCGGTGAATCCCACGGCATTGAATGTGTCGGCGAAGTCGCTTCCGACGATCCCCTCGATCGCGGTCAGTGTGTCAACGCCGACACCGTTGCCGGAGACCGAGCCGGCAGCCAGGTTAACGGTGATGCCGCCGGCGGCATCGGTGTAGATCGCCCGGTCGAAGCCGGTGCCGCCATCAAGCTGGTCGTTGCCGCCGAGGCCCTGGAGCCGGTCGTTCTCGCCAAGACCAAAGATCGCATCCGCTTGGCTGGTCCCGATCAGCGTATCCCGCGCAGGCGTGCCGACGATGCTGTTCGGGAATACGAAGTCGCCGGCGACAAGCGCAGCCAAGGTGAAATTCTGCAATGTAAGGGTATCGCCATTGCCGAAATCGATGACCGTGTTGGCGCCCCTGCTGGGTGGCGCGCGACTGGATGTCCGCCAGGCTAAGAATGCCGATCACATCCGTCACGTCGATCCGGTCGCCCTGACCGTGGCTGAAGTCCGTGACGACATCAGCCCCGCCGCCGGAGGCATAGAAAAAAACGTCCGCTCCGGTACCGCCGGTCAGGCTGTCGTTGCCGCCGCCCCCGTCGAGCCGGTCGGCTCCGCCGCTCGCACTGATGATATCGTTGCCCAGACCGCCGATCAGGATATTGGCGATGCTGCTTCCGGTGAGCGTATCGTTGAATGCGGATCCGGTCAGGTTCTCGAACCCGGTCAACGTATCGATGCCGGCAGCGATCGTGTTCTGCGCGGTCGTCTGTGCCAGGTTGACCGTAACGCCGGCCGCGGCATGCGCGTAAGATGCCGTGTCGTTGCCGCCGCCGCCGGCAAGAACGTTATTGCCGCCGTCGCCTTCCAAGATGTCGTTCTGGCCCGACCCGGTCAGGTTCTCGATGTTGACCAGCGTATCGCCCTCGGCGTCGCCGCCAACGCCCAGTCCCGTCGCGAGGCTGACATTCACCCCCGCAGCCGACGCTGCGTAAGTGGCGGTGTCGGTGCCGGCGTCGCCGTCGAGGGCGTCAGCCCCTCCAAGACCCGCAAGCGTGTTGTTGCCGCTGTTGCCGACAATGATGTTGCCGGCGGCATTGCCGGTCGCACTGACATTCCCTGCCCCGGTCAGGGTCAGGTGCTCGACATTGGCGCCGATTGTGTAGCTGATCGACGATCGAACTGTGTCGGTTCCCTCATCCGCGGCTTCCGTCACCTCGTCACCGGCGCTGTCGACGATGTAGATATCGTTACCCGCGCCGCCGATCAGCGTGTCCGCACCTGCGCCGCCGTCCAGCGTGTCGTTGCCCTCGAAGCTGACGATGACATTTGCCTGGGACGAGCCGGTCAGGATGTTGTCGAAATGAGAGCCGGTGAGATTTTCGAACGCGCTCAGCGTATCGCTGCCGGCACCGATGGTGTCTTGCGCGGTCGTCAGCGCCAGGCTGACCGTGACGCCGGCCGCAGCATGCTCGTAAGATACCGTGTCGTTGCCGCCGCCGCCGGCGAGAACATTGTTGCCGTCGTCGCCTTCCAGCACGTCGTCGTGAGTTGATCCGGTCAGGTTCTCGATATTGACGAGCGTATCGCCTTCCGCGTCCCCGCCGGTGGCAATGCCGGTCATCAAGCTGACATCGACCGCCGCCTGCGACGCGGCATAAGTCGCCGTATCGTTGCCGGCGCCGCCGTCCAGGATGTCCGCGCCGCCGAGACCGGCAAGGACGTCATTGCCCTCAAAGCTCAGAATCGTATTCGCCGTCGATGAACCGGTCAGGCTATTGTCGAAATGGGAGCCGGTCAGGTTCTCGAACCCGCTCAGCGTGTCGCTGCCGGCGCCGGCGGTATTCTGCGCCGTCGTGCGCGCGAGACTGACCGTGACACCGGCCGCGGCATGCGCATAGGACACGGTGTCCGTGCCGTCACCGCCCGCGAGCACGTTGTTGCCGCTACTGCCTTCGAGCGTGTCGTCAAACGCAGATCCCGTCAGGTTCTCGATATTGGCGAGCGTATCGCCCTCGGCATCGCCTCCGCTGCCTTGCCCCGTCGCCAGGCTGACATTGACCCCTGCCAGCGACGCCGCGTAGGTCGCCGTATCGGCACCCGCGCCGCCGTCGATAAAATCCGCGCCGCCCAGGCCCGCGATAACGTCACTGCCACCCTGACCGAATATGAAATCGTCGCCGGGCATGCCGTTGAGCGTGTCGCTTCCATTGGTGCCATTGATGATAGCCATTGCAATCTCCTGAGATGGGCGTGGAAATGCGTGCCGTGACGCGGCGCGAACACGGCTGACGAGCGGGTGGGGATTGGAAGTGCAGTGGCTGGCAACGAGCCGAAGCAGGCTCTAGAAAAAAGTTCTAAACACCATTTCTAGTCTCTACTTGTAATAGTATTAAAACACTTTCTCACCGTCAAGCGGCATTGGCGCATTGAGGACCGTGCCCGACTTGTGGGCGCGCCAAGGCGCGTAACCGGAGTCGGTCCTCGCGGCGCAAGGTCCGAACCGGTCACAAACGATCCAGCGCACGATCCAGCCAGCCATCGCCGCCGCCCCTGACCCATTCAAAACCCAGCCGCCGGGGCAGATCGACGCCCTCTGGGCGAAGCATTCGCACCTCCGGGTGTTCAAAGCTGTCTGGCATCAGACAGCCACCACCGCCATGCCGTCCGGCCGGTTTGCGGTGACCGTCAACCTGCAGGTCAGCTTCCTCGCCCCGGCGAAGGGCACCGCGCTGATCGCGCGCGCCCGCGCGCTTCAGGTTGGAAGCACGATTGGCGTGGCGCGTGTTGATGTGGTGTCGGTGGCCGATGAGGTGGAGACGGCGTGCGCTATCGCGACAGTGACGCTTCGCGGCGTCGACTTCCCGGCCAAATAAAAGCCACGCAATGCTGGAGAGTGCGGCATGTTCCGACGACGGAACGCGCATCGCTGCCAGGAGATGCAAGGTTGAGGTTCGGTTCGCTGCTGATCCAGCACACGAGATGTTCGGAAGCGCGAAAGCCAATAGCCAGCCCCGCGGCTCAACGGCTGTCGATCTCGTTTCGCTGACCAGAATGCGGATTAAGCAACCGAGCTTTGAGTCGGTAAACGCTGGCTTTTCCGTCGCTAATGTATTTGTTGAATTGCTTCGCACCAAGAATGTGCATGAAGCGTCAGTTCTTCGTTTCGGCTCGGCGGCGCACTCGGCGCGGCGCGTTGAAGAATATGATTGAGCCAGCAATTCTTCGAAGAAACGGCGAGACCGCGTTCGCGATCTCGCCGGATAATGCCGATCAAGGTTTAAGATTTGGTATGCCGGTAGTGCATTGTCGAACCGGCCACTGGATGCTCCCGTGTCCCGGACGCGGTGCAGCGCGTTAGCGATGCGCCGCAGAGCCGGGACCGCTTCGCGAGATGGACCCCGGACCAGCAGCGCATCACTTGCGTGCTGCGCTGCATCCGGGGAACGACACCATCAGTTCTTGGTCTTGTCGACCAGCGCGCCCTTCTTGATCCACGGCATCATGTCGCGGAGCTTGGCGCCGACTTCCTCGATCGGATGCTGGGCGAGCTTGGCGCGGGTGGCCTTGAACGAGGTCTGGTTGACCTTGTTCTCCAGCATCCAGTCGCGGGCGAACTTGCCGCCCTGGATGTCGGCGAGGACGCGCTTCATCTCAGCCTTGGTCTCTGACGTCACGATGCGCGGACCGGTGACGTATTCGCCGTACTCGGCGGTATTGGAGATCGAGTAGTTCATGTTGGCGATGCCGCCTTCATAGATCAGGTCGACGATCAGCTTCACCTCGTGCAGGCACTCGAAATAGGCCATCTCAGGGGCGTAGCCGGCTTCGACCAGCGTCTCGTAGCCGCCCTTGATCAGCTCGACCAGGCCGCCGCAGAGCACCACCTGCTCGCCGAACAGGTCGGTCTCGCACTCTTCCTTGAAGGTGGTCTCGATGATGCCGGCGCGGCCGCCGCCGATCGCCGAGGCGTAGCTGAGGCCGAGGTCATGGGCGTTGCCCGAGACGTCCTTGGCGATCGCGATCAGGCAGGGCACGCCGCCGCCGCGCTGGTATTCCGAGCGGACCGTGTGGCCGGGGCCCTTCGGCGCGATCATCAGCACGTCGAGGTCGGCGCGCGGGTCGAGCAGGTTGAAATGGACGTTGAGGCCGTGCGCGAAGACGAGCGCCGCACCCTTCTTCATGTTGTCGTGCAGGTGCTCGCGGTAGATGTCGCCCTGCAGTTCGTCCGGGGTCAGCATCATGACGAGGTCGGCCCATTTGGCGGCTTCGGCGACTTCCATCACCTTGAAGCCGGCGGCTTCCGCCTTCTTGGCCGAGGCCGAACCCTTGCGCAGCGCAATGGCCACTTCCTTGACGCCGGAGTCCTTCAGGTTCAGCGCGTGGGCGTGGCCCTGGCTGCCATAGCCGACGATGACGACCTTCTTGCCCTTGATCAGGTTCAGGTCGGCATCACGATCGTAATAAACACGCATGGGTCGTTTCCTTAATCGATGGCCAAAACGGCCGGTTAATCAGGCATTTGGAGGAATAGGACCGCCGGTCGCCCGCGAATTTCCGGCGTTGTCTAGAGCATTTTCCGCGTCAAAGGAAACCCGTTTATGCATGGCGCGGTGCGGCATCATGCGTCCATGAAGACCGGATAGAGCGACGCCAGCAGCAGTACCGCCATGACGATGTTGAAGGCCCGCACCGCCCGCCGGGAGGTCAGGACCGGCCGCAGCGCGGTGCCGAACAGGGCCCAGGCGGTGCAGGACAGGATGCCCAGGAGCAGGCTCAAACCGACCTGGATCGCGATGTTCCAGGGGTAGGCGGCGATCGCCGCATAGGCGGTGATGGTGCCGATCACCATCACCCAGCCCTTGGCGTTGACCCATTGGAACATGGCCGCGCCCCAGAACGTCATCGGCCGGCGGCTGTCGTCCTGCTCCGCCGACGGCGGCTCGGACATCGCGATATGGGCGGCCAGATAGACCAGGTAGGCCACCCCGGCATATTTCAGGATGGTCTGCAGCACCGGGTAGGCGATGAAGATGGTTCCGAGCCCGAGGCCGACAGCGCCGATCATGAACGCGAAGCCGACCGTGATGCCCATGATGTGCGGGATGGTGGGGCGAAAGCCGTAGGTCAGCCCCGACGACAGCAGCATGATGTTGTTCGGGCCCGGCGTGAAAAACATCACCGTGGCGAACATGACGAAGGCGATCAAAAGCGAATGTGACATGGGGCCTCGCGCGATCTTTGGCATCATCTTCGGCCGCTTCGACAGCAGCATGATGGCAATACCGCCAACGGCGGTGACCATTCCGGCGAGCCGCAGCGGCCCGAAGGTTTCGCCGAACGCCACGCTCGACGCAGCCGAGCCGACGAACGGCACCAGCAGCGCGAACGGCACCACCTGCGCGGCCGGGTAATCCCGCAGCAGCCTGCCCCACAGCCAGTAGGCGATGCTGGTGGAGACGCCACCGAGGCCGATCATGCAGATCAGGCCGGTCAGCGACATATGGGTCAGCGCATGCCAGGTCGGCTGCGGGCCGTTGCCGACCAGCGTCAGCGCCAGCAACGGCACCGCCGCGACCAGGCACAGCCACGCGAACAGGTCGAACATCGGCACATCAGGCGCGCGCCGGAGCAGCAGATTGCCGGCCGCAAAACTGAGCGGCGAGATCATCAGTATGGCGAAGGCACTGATGCTGAAATCGTAACCGACGGTGCCGCAGATCATCAGCAAGCCAATCGTGGCAACACCGATGCCGACCGTCTGCCACGCGCTCGGCCGTTCACGGAACAACAAGGCGGCAAAGCCGATGGTGAACAGCGCCTGGCTCTGCACGATCACGCTGGAAAGGCCGACGGGAACGCCGTGGGCGATGGCAAAGGCCTGGGCGAGAAACTGGCCGAGGAACAGCGTGAAGCTGATCGAGGCCAATACCGTCCATGAAACCTTCGGCCGCGCCACGAACAGGCACGGCAAGGCCGCGATGGAAAAGCGCAGCGTCGTCATCAGTTCCGGCGAAAATTCGTTCAGCGCGATCCGGCTTGCCACGAAGGCAAGGCCCCAGATCACCGCGACCAGCACGGCGATGCAGACATCGGCCGGTTTCATTTTTTTCTAGCTCTGTTGGTCCGGCTTTGGTTTGCGCAGGAGGTAAGTGCCGTGGAGAGGGGCGTGATAGTCGACCGATTCCAGCGTGAAGCCGACATCGGTCAGCATGCGCTCGATCACCCAGCCGAAGGTCGAGTATTCGTCGCGCATATGGGTGACCACGCCCTCGCGCTGGAAATCGTGGTTCTTGATGGTGAAATCGGCCCACTGCTCGACATCGCGCTCGGTGCCGTCGGGCGTGCTGACGAACACGATGTCGCGCAGGTAGAAATTGGCGCCGGGCTTCAGCGCCGCGTAGATTCTTGCCAGCGCCACCGCCTTCCAGAAATCCGGCAAATGATGCAGCGTGAATTCGCTGACGATCAGATCATAGGAATTCGGCTGATAGGCGAAGCTCAGCATGCCGGCCGGCTGGGTGCGGATCGCGACCTTGCGGTCGCGGGCCTGGATGTTGGCGAGCGCCAGCATCGCGGGCGAAATATCGATGGCGTCGACCTCGGCGCCGATCAGCGCCGCCTCGCAGGCCAGCACGCCGTTGCCGCAGCCGATATCGGCCACCCGCCAGCCCTTCTGCACGCCGAGCATGGTCAGCGCCGCGCGGGCGCGAAGGTCAGAGTCGTCATGCCGGTCGTAGATCGAGGCGACCGCAGAATCGAGCCCGAGCTGCCGCCTTTGAGTGTAATACCAGTCACGCGCCAGCATGTTCACATCCCCTCAGGCCCGCGCCCGATCGCGGCAACACCGGTGCGCGACACTTCGACAAGGCCGAGCGGGCGCATCAGGTCGATAAATTGATCGATCTTGGAAGAATTGCCTGTGATCTCGAACACAAAACTCTCGGTGGTGGCATCGATCACGCGGGCGCGGAAGGCGTCCGCCAGCCGCAGCGCCTCGACCCGGTGGTCGCCGCCGCCGCGCACTTTCACCATGGCGAGTTCCCGCTCGATCGAGCGGCCGGTGATCGTCATGTCGACCACGCGATAGACCGGCACCATGCGATCGAGCTGGTGCTTGATCTGCTCGATCACCATCGGCGTACCCGTGGTGACGATGGTGATGCGGGAGAGATGTTTCTGGCTTTCGGTTTCAGAGACCGTGAGGCTTTCGATGTTGTAGCCGCGGCCGGAAAACAACCCGATCACGCGCGCGAGCACGCCCGGCTCGTTCTGCACCAGGACCGAGAGCGTGTGCGTCTCGTTGGGATCGTGCCGCTCTTCCAGGAAGTAGGCGGATGCGGGCTGGTTCATTGTCGTCCCCTTGGATTCTTTCTCGGTCACGTCATCGCCCGTTGATCTGCGGTAACGGCATCCGGCCCGAGCCAATGGCGAAACCGGTCAAAATCGATGTTGCCGCCGCTCAACACTAGGCCGACCCGCTTACCTTGAAGTTTCTTCTTCTCCTGCAGAGCCGCCGCCAGCGCAGCCGCACCGGCGCCTTCCGCAAGATTGTGGGTATCGGTCCAGTAAGCCCGCATCGCCGAGGCGATTTCGTCGTCAGTCACCTGCAGGACGCGGGAAGCGCCCTTGCAGATGATCGCGACCGCATCGGCATCAGGAATGCGTGTCGCCACGCCGTCGGCGCGCGTGTTGCTGGTTTTGGTCGTTACGACGGCGCCGGCCGCGAACGACAGTGCGTAAGACGGCGCTTCGGTCGACTGCACGCCGACGATTTCCGTTTTCAGGCCAAGCAGATCACGCGCGAGGATGCAGCCGCAAATGCCGGAGCCCTGCCCGATCGGAACATAGAGAACGTCGAGATCACGCGCCTTTCGCAATAGTTCGAGCGCATAGGTCGCGACACCCAGGACAAGATCGGGATGGAAGGCCGGCACGATTTCCAACCCATTCGTCTCCGCGCGCCGATAGGCTTCCTCGCGTGCCGCCTGAAAATCCTCGCCGTATTCGACAAGCTCGGCGCCAAATCCGCGTATCGCGCGATTTTGCTCGACCGAATTGCCGTGCGGAACATAGATCGTCACCGGCACGCCGTGACGGCTGGCCGCAAACGCAAGGCTCTGTCCGTGATTGCCGCGCGTCGCCGAAATGATCCCGGGCGTGTTGGGCCGTTCACGCTTCAGGCGGTCGAGGTAGACCAGTCCGCCCCGTACCTTGAAAGCGCTGGTCGGCGTGTGGTTCTCATGCTTGACCACAACATCAGCGCCGAGCCGGTCGCCAAGCAGCGGCCAGGCATGCGCCGGCGTCTGCGGCACCGCCTGCCCCACGATCTCGTGCGCGCGTTCGAGCTCTTTGAGGTCAAACATGGGAGCCCCGCACTATCCGCGTGCGCGATAAGTTCCCTCGCCCCGCTTGCGGGGAGAGGGTTGGGGTGAGGGGCAGCCTCCGCGAGGACGGTGAGAGACGGACTCGCGGAGAGTCCCCCTCACCCGCGCCTTCGGCGCGACCTCTCCCCGCAAGCGGGGAGAGGCAAAGAAAGAGCGCTCGCTGTTGCTTCATCGTCGTCCTCACACCAGCGCCTTGCCGCCGGCAAACGCCGCGGCGGTGGCTTCGTCGGTGGCTTCCGCCGGCAGCAGCATTTCGTTATGCGCCTTGCCGGACGGAATCATCGGGAAGCAGTTTTCGAGCGCAGCGACGCGGCAATCGAACAGCACCGGGCGCTTGACCTTGATCATCTCCTTGAGCGCGCCGTCGAGATCGCCGTGCTTGATCGCCTGCAGGCCGACGCAGCCGAAGGCGTCCGCCAGCTTGACGAAATCCGGCAGCGCTTCCGAATAGGAGTGCGACAGCCGGTTGCCGTGCAGGAGCTGCTGCCACTGCCGCACCATGCCCATGTACTGGTTGTTCAGGATGAAGATCTTGATCGGAAGTTCAAACTGAACCGCCGTCGACATCTCCTGCATCGTCATCTGCACCGAGGCGTCGCCTGCGATATCGATCACGAGGCTATCGGGGTGCGCGACCTGCACGCCGAGCGCGGCCGGCAGGCCGTAGCCCATGGTGCCGAGACCACCCGACGTCATCCAGCGGTGCGGCTCCTCAAAGCCGAAGAACTGCGCCGCCCACATCTGGTGCTGGCCGACTTCGGTCGTGATGTAGGTGTCATGGCCGCGCGTCGCCTCGAACAGCTTCTGGATGGCGTGTTGCGGCAGGATGACGTCGTTGCTCTTCTTGTAGGCGAGCGAATTGCGCGCACGCCAGGTGGCGATCTCCTGCCACCAGCTCTTGATGTCGGGCTTCTTCGCTTCCGCCTTGAACACCTGCAGCAGGTCGCCAAGCACATTGCCGGCGTCACCGATGATCGGCACATCGACATGAATGTTCTTGTTGATCGAGGACGGATCGATATCGATGTGGATCTTCTTCGAGCCCGGCGAGAACGCATCGACGCGGCCGGTGATGCGGTCGTCGAAGCGCGCCCCGACGCACAGCATGACGTCGCAACCATGCATCGTCATGTTGGCCTCGTAGGTGCCGTGCATGCCCAGCATGCCCAGCCAGTTCTTGCCCGTGGCCGGATAGGCGCCGAGGCCCATCAGGGTCGAGGTGATCGGGAATCCCGTGACCTCGACCAGCTCGCGCAACAGCTTGGACGCCTCCGGCCCGGCATTGATGACGCCGCCGCCGGAATAGATCACCGGCCGCTTGGCGGAAGCCAACAGGGCCACGGCTTTCCGGATCTGCGCGGCATCGCCCTTCACGCGCGGCGTGTAGGAAACGTGCACGTCGTCCTTGCGCGGCGGATGATAGGTGCCGACCGCGAATTGCACGTCCTTAGGGACATCGACCAGCACCGGTCCGGGACGACCCGTGGTCGCGACATAGAACGCCTCGTGCAGCACTTTTGCGAGATCGTTGACGTCGCGCACCAGCCAGTTGTGCTTGGTGCAGGGACGGGTGATGCCGACGGTGTCGCATTCCTGGAACGCGTCATTGCCGATCAAGTGCGTGGGCACCTGCCCGGTGATGCAGACCAGCGGAATCGAATCCATCAGCGCATCCGTCAGCGGCGTCACCATGTTGGTGGCGCCGGGACCCGACGTCACCAGCACCACGCCGGGCTTGCCGGTCGAGCGCGCATAACCCTCCGCCGCATGGCCCGCGCCCTGCTCGTGCCGCACCAGAATGTGCTCGACGTCGCTCTGCTGGAAAATCTCGTCATAGATCGGAAGCACCGCGCCGCCGGGATAGCCGAACAGATGCTGGACGCCATGATCGATGAGCGCGCGCACGATCATCGCGGCGCCGGTCATCTGATTGGGATCGTGGCTCTTGTCGGTCATGGTCTGCTCCGGATGCGCTGCTGGCGCGGCTTTCTTCGGTTTCGATTTTTAAGGGAATAAAAAAAGGGCCCGAGAGGCCCCATGCACACCGCCTGAATTTGGGATGGCCTCAGCCACCCCCGGCGGTGCGCCTGGCTACGACTACGATAAGGAGTTTGGTAATAATATTGCGCATTCGACGTCTCGGACTTCCCAAAGGTTGCGCGGTTATACCGCCCGGTCCCCGGAAGTCAAGGGAAGGACGCTTTCAGCGCGATTTTTACAGCTTAGCGGCGTTCCGGCCGTTCGGCGAGGGGGAATTTTATGCGTACGGCCATGCGGGGAGGCTGCGTGCCGTCCTTGAGAGCGAACCTCCGGCGCACCCGAAACTAAGCGTAGGTCGGGGCCAAATCATACCGAGCTGCCAAGGCCTCGACTGGAAGATTCCATTCCTGGCCAATGGCGCGGATCATATCCAGTGTTAAGGGGCGGACGCGATTCAATATTTCGGATGCGCGATTTCGGCCAATCAAGCCGGCCAATTCCGCTTGCGACCTGCCCATGGATTCGATCGCAAAATGCAGAATGTCGACGGGATCGCCATGCTTCGTTGCGAAGTGCTTGTCTTCGTACGCCTTGATGAGGGTGGATAGAACCTCGAAGCGATCGCCATCGGCGGTGCCGGGCTCGGGTTCGGATTCGAAATAACGGGATACTTCGCGGATCGCCCAGTCGTAATCCCGTTCATTGTGGAGAGGTTTTACATCCATCATCACACCGTCTCCGCATCTATGCCGTCATACTCTTCATGCGTACCGACAAACTTGATGAGGGCGGTTTTGAACTTGTAGGAAAAGTGGACGACAAGGCGATACTTGTTCCCGCCGATATCGAAGATGGCTCTGTTGTCTCCGACAAAGTCCACATTATTTCCGAACGCTCTCTTCAGGTCTGCAGGCCCACTCCACTCGCCTTTGGAAACGATTTGATACCAGGTGCCGAGCGGTATCTCGGCCTGAGGGTAACGCTTCCAAAAGACCTGAAGTGCCTTCCTTGCTATTACGTTCGTAGCCATAGCATGTTCCCGTCATGGGATCAATCAAAAATTCCCACCATGGGAACAGATTAGAACAATCCGCGCCTTTAGCCTCGCGGAACGATACCTTCCACCCACCCCCTCACCGCCTCCGGCTTCACCCACTCGAATTCTGGCAGTTGATGCCTGAACCAGGTGAACTGCCGCTTGGCGTAATGGCGGGTGTCGGCGCGGCCGATTTCGGCGGCCTGTTCGGGCGTGATCTCGCCGCCGAGGTAGCGGATCAGGGCGGGCACGCCGTGGGCCTTCATCGCCGGCAGCAGCGGATCGAGCTTTCGCGCGGCCAGCGCGGCGACTTCCTCCAGCGCGCCGGCGTCCAGCATCGCGCCGAACCGCGCATTGATCCGCGCATAAAGCTGATCGCGTTCCGGCGCGAGGAACAGCGCGGTGAACTCACCCGGCGGCAGCAGCGGCGGCAGGCCTTCGCCATGCCAGTCCGGCAGCGCGCGGCCGGTGGCCTCCACGACCTCCAGCGCGCGGGCAATCCGCGTGCGGTCGCGCGGCTTCAGGCGTTCGGCCGAGACGGGATCGCGCCGCGCCAGCTCGGCATGCAGCGTCTCGACGCCATCGCGTTCCAGCCGGGCGCGAACGGCATCGCGTACTTCCGCCGGGATCGGCGGCACCGCGGAGAGGCCGCGCGTCAACGCCTTGAAGTACAGGCCGGAGCCGCCGATGAAGATCGGCAGGCGTCCTGCCGCGCGTGCGTCCGCCAGAACCTTTGCGGCATCCGCCACCCAGGCGCCGGCCGAGAAATTGACTGATGCGTCGACATGGCCATAGAGCCGGTGCGGGGCGCGCGCCTCTTCCTCTACCGTCGGCCGCGCCGTGATGATGCGGAGATCGCGATAGACCTGCATGGAATCGGTGTTGATGACGATTCCCCCGGTCTTTTGCGCCAATTCGAGCGCCAGGGCCGACTTGCCGCTGGCGGTCGGCCCTGCGATAAGCACGGCCTTGCTCAAATCTAGCTGATACGCCTGCATGTCCCTCGTCGCCACCCTCATCTGCAACCCGGCCAATCCCGCGCTCGACAGTACCATTGTCGACGGCGCGCTGGCCGTTCTCCCCTCGCCCGGAACGGCGCAATGGCTGTTCGACGAAGTGGCGGTCGACATTCCCTTCGACTATCAGATCAAGAGCCCTGATGACATCAAGGCGATCGAAACCCGCCTGCAAGCGGCGCGCGGTGACCTGCCGATCGACATTGTGGTGCAGCCTGTCGCGGCACGGCGCAAGAAGCTTTTTCTGGCGGACATGGATTCCACCATGATCGTCCAGGAATGCATCGATGAGCTGGCCGATTTCGCCGGGCTGAAGGCGCATGTCGCCGGGATCACCGAACGGGCGATGCGCGGCGAAATCGAATTCGAGCCGGCGCTGCGCGAGCGCGTTGCGCTCCTGAAAGATCTGCCGGTCAGTGTGGTCGACGAGGTGCTGGCAAAACACATCACGCCGACGCCGGGCGGCCGGGAGCTGGTCATGACCATGCGTGCCAGCGGCGCTTACACCTGCCTGATCTCGGGCGGCTTCACACTGTTCACCCATGCGGTCGCCGCAAAAATCGGATTCCAGGAGAACCGCGCCAACGAGCTCGGGGTTCGCGACGGCAAGTTCACCGGCGAAGTGGCCGAGCCGATTCTCGGCCGCGCCGCCAAGCTGGCAACGCTGATCGAGCTTCGCGAATCCTTCGACCTCGACGAAATCGACACGCTGGTGACCGGTGACGGCGCCAACGATCTCGGCATGATCCAGGCGGCGGGGCTCGGCGTCGCCTATCACGCCAAGCCCGCGGTCGCCGCCGCCGCCGCCGCGCGGATCGACTATGGCGACCTCACCGCGCTGTTATATGCGCAGGGCTATCGGCGCGAGGAGTTCGCGGACTAATTGAAATTGGTTTGCTGCTCACGCCAGCAACGTGAACCTATTGCGACGATGAGCAACCTTAAGTAGCTTGCACAAAAGGGCATCTTAAGGGGTCGCAATGAGCCAACCTAAGACGGTTGATCGTGGCGTTTCATTTATCAAATTCGTGCTTGGACTTCTAAGGGCTCACCCGGACGGCATGCGTCCCCGCGACATCTACGCTGAGATCGAATCAAAGCTGCCCCTGGATGACTTCGACAAGGAGACGATGAAAGGGTCGGGGTTACCCCGGTGGCGAGCCGCCCTGCATTTCCACTCTGTCGCCGCGACGAAAGCCGTATTGCTCGTCAAGTCAGACGGACGGTGGCGGGTGACGGACGAGGGTCAGAAGTTTGTGACCCTGCCGGATTACGAACTCAAGCGGCTGATGCGATCCCGCTACCGCGAATGGCGCTGGAGCCATCAGAAGGCAAAGACGGACGCTGGAATTGCAAACGCAGTCGACGAAACGCCGCCACTCGACACTTCGGTTCTGTTCGAAGATGCCAAGGAAAAGGCCCGCGAAGAGATAGACACCTATCTCGACACCCTCTCGGGCTACGAATTTCAGAACCTCGTTGCGGCACTGCTTGAAGGCATGGGATACGCCACCAGCACCGTTTCAAAACCGGGCTCGGACGGAGGGACGGATATCCTTGCCTATATCGATCCGCTGGGCGCGAAGACGCCGCACATCCGGGTTCAGGTGAAGCATCGAGTTCAGACAGCTTCGCGTGAAGATGTCGCGGCACTTCGAGGCATCATCCGGGGCGATCGGGAAATCGGCCTGTTTGTTTCTTCCGGTGGCTTCTCAAGAGAGGCGCGCCGCGAAGCCGGCAATGGCGCCGTTCACATTGAGCTCGTCGACCTCGATCGCTTTCTTGAACTCTGGCTGCAGCACTACAGCAAGATACCTGAAGTCAAGCGATCGAAGCTTCGCCTTGAACCAATCCACTTTCTGGCCGTGGTTTCGCTGACGTGAGGCACTTTGAGTACGCGGGGAGTTCGTGGGGGATAAAGACTCTACGTCGTCCCTGCGAACGCAGGGACCCATACGCCGCGGCGGATGTTATCTTGGAAAGATGGTCGACGGCTTTCTCTCAACAACACAGGTTTGTGATTATGGGTCCCTGCGTTCGCAGGGACGACGCCATCATACGGAGCAGCCAGCAAAGTCACGTCGACGTTAGCGCCCTACTGCACGCTCAGCGCGACGAAGCGCAATTCGCCCTCGCCGTTCGAGACCAGCAGCAGCACCGACTTCTTGCCGTCCTTCTTGAGCTGATCGATGCGCTTCTTGATGTCGGCCGCGTTAGTGACCGCTTCCTGCGCCACCTCGACGATGACGTCGCCGGCGGAGAGGCGCTTTTCGGCGGCGTCGGAGTTGCCATCGACGCCGGTGACGATCACGCCCTTGACGCTGTCCTTGATCTTGTACCTGGTGCGCAGATCCTTGCTCAGCGCGGCGAGATCGAGGCCGAGCGCTTTCTGCGTCACGGGCTTTTCGGCGGGATCTTCCTTGGTCTTGGCGGCGACCTGCTGCACCTTTTCGGTATCCTCGAGGCGGCCGAGCGTGACCTTGCGGCTTTCCTCCTTGCCCTTGCGGATGATGATCACGTCGACTTCCTTGCCGACCGCCGTGTCGGCGACGACGCGCGAGAGATCCTTCGGGTCCTTGACGTCCTTGCCGTCGAACTTGACGACGACGTCGCCGGGCTCGATGCCGGCGGGCTTGGCCGGCCCCTTGTCGTCGACCCCGGCCACCAGCGCGCCGCGGGCAGGCTTGATGTTGAGGCTTTCGCCGATCTCGTCGGTGACCTGCTGGATCCGCACGCCGAGCCAGCCGCGGCGCAGTTCGCCGAACTGCCGGAGCTGATCGACGACGCCCGCCACCGTCTTCGACGGCACCGCGAAGCCGAGGCCGATCGAACCGCCGGTCGGCGAAATGATCAACGTGTTGACACCGACCACCTCGCCTTCGAGGTTGAACAGCGGTCCGCCGGAATTGCCGCGGTTGATGGAGGCGTCGGTCTGGATGTAGTTGTCGTACGGGCCCTGGCTGATGTCGCGATTGCGCGCCGATACGATACCGGCCGTGACGGAGCCGCCGAGGCTGAAGGGGTTGCCGATCGCGATCACCCATTCGCCGAGCCGCAGCTTGTCGGAATCGCCGAACTTCACCGCGACCAGCGGCTTCACCGGCTTGAACTTCAGGACCGCAATATCGGTCTTCTTGTCGACCCCGACCAGCTCGGCCTTGATCTTGGTGCCGTCGTTCATGATCACGTTGATTTCGTCGGCATCCGCGATGACGTGATTGTTGGTGACGACGACGCCCGTTTCATCGATGATGAAGCCGGAGCCGAGCGAATTGGTTTTGCGCGGCGGCTGCATGTCGCCGCTCTTGTCGCCGCCCTTCGGCGAACCGCCGCGGCGGTTCTTGAAGAAGTCGTCGAAGAATTCCTCGAACGGCGACCCCGGCGGCAATTGCGGCATCGCCTCCCTGCCGCTGCCACCGCCCTTGACCTCCACGCTCTGCGAGGTCGAGATATTGACGACCGAGTCGATCACCTTCTCGGCAATGTCGGCGATGCCGTCCGGCCCGCGCGCGCTGGCCGGCGCCGACGCCAGCAAGCTGGCGGCACTGAGCGAGATCGCAATCCCCATCAGGCACAGGCGGCGGCTCAAGGCGGGTCTGGCACCGGTCATGTCGGCTTGTCTCCAAAGGGTCGAATTCGGGTCCACAGTGCGCCCGAACGGGTCCGAGGCGCAAGCATCTGCGCTTGATATTCCGGCGAAAAACCGGCCCCCGGCGGCTCACGATTGCGTTGACGCCACAGCTAGTTGCGGGCCGTTTATTGCCGCCATTCCCCGCGCAAGCGCGTAGCGCTTGTCGCTGAGGGCGCGAAGCGAACCCGGAATGGCGGTGAATATCTACCGCCGCACGAACCAGATCAGGAGCAGGCCGACGATCGCCGAGACGATGCCGACGATCCGCAGGATATTGTCCGGCGTTGCCAGCGCGCTCTTCATCGCCCGGCGCATCCAGGCCGGGCTCGCGGCGAACATCAGGCCCTCGAACACGAAAAGCAGGGCCACACCGATGAGGAAGTCGGTGAACGCTATGGACCTCATCGGAAAACAACCCCCCGCTATTCAAGCGCCTTTTGTTTTTATGCCGGCGAAGCGGGCCCGCTTCGCCGTAACGCGTGTATTCCGGCCTGAAATTCTAAGGCTTCGGCGCCGCGGCCACCGGCGGATGGCCCGACGGATTGGCGAAGAAGCGGAAGAACTCGGAATCCGGCCGCAGCAGGAAGCGGGTGTCGTTGGAGCGAAGCCCGGTCTCGTAGGCCGTCATCGAGCGGTAGAAGGCGAAGAATTCCGGATCCCTGCCATAGGCCTCGGCGAACAGGCGGTTGCGCTCGGCGTCGCCGACGCCGCGGGTCTGCTCGGCGGTCGAATTGGCCTCGGCGATGATGACGGTGGCCTCGCGATCGGCCTTGGAGCGGATCTCCTGCGACTTCTGGCCGCCCTGGGCGCGGAACTCAGCCGCCTCGCGCTGCCGTTCGGTCTGCATGCGCTGATAGACCGCCTGGCTGTTGGCCTCCGGCAGATCGGCGCGGCGGATACGCACGTCGACCAACTGAATGCCGTACTGATCGGCCTCTCTGTCGAGCTGGTCGCGGATGCGCGTCATCAGGCCCTCGCGTTCGTCGCGCACGACCGTGATGAAGTTGACCTCGCCCAGCACGCGGCGCAGCGCCGCGTTCAAGAGCGTGGTGAGCTGGATGTTGGCGGCCTGGATCGAGCCGATGCTCTGATAGAAGCGCAACGGGTTCTTGATCCGGTAGCGGGCGAAGGCGTCAACCACGAGCCGCTTCTGGTCGGAAGCGATGACTTCCTGCGACGGATTTTCCAGATCGAGGATGCGCTTGTCGATGCTGATGACGGTGTCGATGAACGGCGCCTTGAAGTTAAGGCCCGGCTCCGACACGACGTCGACCGGCCGGCCGAGCCGGACCACGAGCGCCTGCTCGGTCTGCGACACCGTGAAGATCGAGCTGTAGCCGACGATCACCAAGAGGAACAGCAGGATCAGGGTGACAACACCTGCAACCGGAGACCTCATCGCGTGCCTCCGCTCTGCTGCTGGCCAGCCGTGGGCGCCGGACGGCGCGGCGTCAATTCGCTGAGCGGCAGATACGGCACGATGCTCTGTGCGGAGTTGCCGCCGTCATAGACCAGCTTCTCGGACCCGCCGAGAATCCGCTCCATCGTCTCCAGATAAATTCGCTGCCGCGTCACGTCGGGCGCCTTCTTGTATTCGTCATAGACCTTCGTAAAGCGCGCGCTCTGGCCCTTGGCCTCGGCGACCGCCTGTTCCTTGTAACCTTCGGCAACCTGCAGGATCTGCGCAGCGCGGCCGCGCGCGTCGGGGACGACGCGGTTGGCATAGGTCTGCGCCTCGTTCTGCAGCCGCTCGAAGTCGGCGCGCGCGGCCTGCACGTCGCGGAACGCGTCGATGACCTGCGCGGGCGGGTCGACCTTCTGCATCTGCACCTGCGTGATCTGAACGCCGGAGCCGTAGTGATCCAGCGTCCGCTGCATCAATTCCTGCACGCCCTGCTCGTTCGTGGTGCGGGCGCCGGTGAGGATCGGCTGAATCAAGGAGCGCCCGATCACCTCGCGCATTGCGCTTTCGGCCACCGCCTTCACGGTGCCTTCGGGATTCTGGATGTTGAACAGGAAATTGCCGACGCCGTTGGGCTTGATCCGCCACAGCACGGTGAAATCGACGTCGACGATGTTTTCGTCGCCGGTCAGCATCAGGCTTTCTTCCGGCACGTCCCGCATGGTGCGGCCGCGCCGCGCCGGATCGTCGATCAGCGTCATTCCGATCGAGATGGTGGAGACGCGCAGCGCCTTCGGCAGCAGCACGCTTTCGATCGGATAGGGCAGATGATAATTCAGGCCGGGGTCAACGGTGCGCACGTGCTTGCCGAAGCGCAGCACGACGCCGAGTTCTTCCGACTGCACGCGGAAGAATCCGGACAATCCCCAGATCGCCAGCGCGCCGACCAGCACCAGCGCGATGCCCATGCCGCTGAAATGGCCGCCCGGCAGAAGCTGCTGCAGCTTGTCCTGGCCGCGCCGCAGAAGGTCCTCCAGATCGGGGGGCCTTGGCCCGACCGATTGCGGACCGCCGCCCCATGGTCCCTTGGGACCCTGGCCCCATGGGCCCCCGCCTTGATTCTTCCACGGCATATAAACTCTCCTCTGCGGGGGGCCCGGGTCCGCCTGTTGGGCAGGATGCCTTAAGCCTCGCATATCCGCCCGGCTTTATAGGGGACCGCTAGGTCCCTTACAACGCAAGCTTACCTCTCGAAGCAGCTATGCCTGACGCCACAATTGTCAATGCAAACATTGGTTGGCGAGGTTAATGCGGCGATTAGCGCTTCCTGCGCCGACGAAATGTCACATAGGAGAAATCGGCGCTGTCGTGCGAACCGGCCGGATTCCGCACGCGCGCCACCTCCTCCCATGCAGCAGGATCGACGGCCGGGAAACGCGTGTCGCCGTCAGGCCGGGCATGCACCTCGGTGATCTCCAGGCGATCGGCGCTGTCCATCCATTGGGCATAGATTTCCGCGCCGCCGATCACGGCGATTTCAGTGGCGAAACGTCGCAGCGCATCGCCGGTAGCGATCGCCTTCGCATCGGTGAAGGAATGGGTAACCACCACGCCATCGGCGCGAAAACCCGCGTCGCGGGTGACCACGATATTGGTCCGCCCCGGAAGCGGCCGGCCGATCGAGGCGAAGGTCTTGCGTCCCATCACCACGGGCTTTCCCATTGTCAGCGCCTTTAACCGCGCCATGTCGGATTTCAGCCGCCACGGAATGGCGCCACCTGCCCCGATCACGCCGTTCTCCGCGACCGCAACGATGAGAACGATCTCCATTACCGCGCCCCTTGCGCCAGCGCCGTCAGCGCGGGACCGCCGACCCGGCAAACCGTCCACGCGTCCATCAGTTCCGCACCGAGCGATTTATAGAATTCGATCGACGGCGTGTTCCAGTCCAGCACCGACCATTGCAAACGCGACCAGCCGTTCGCCACGCATTTCCTGGCGAGATGCACCAGCAGCGCCTTGCCGATACCCTTGCCGCGCAGCGCGGGGCGAACGAACAGATCTTCGAGGTAGATCCCGGAGCGGCCGCTGAAGGTCGAGAAATTGACGAACCAGACCGCAAAGCCTGCGGGGACGCCGTCCCATTCGGCGATCTCGCAGAACAATCGCGGATTGGCGCCAAACAGCGCCGCATCGATGTCGGCCTCCGTCGCCTCCATTTCGTGAAGCAGCTTTTCGTATTCGGCGAGTTCGCGCACGAAGGACAGGACTAGGCCTGCTTCGTCCGGCCGCGCGCGGCGGATCAGAAGGGACATCAGATGCTCACACCGCTGCTGCTCATATGGCGACTTCGGCCTTGATGTGCGGGTGCGGATCGTAGCCTTCGAGCGCGAAATCCTCGTAACGGAACGCGAAGATGTCCTTCACGTCAGCATTGATCTTCATGACCGGCAACGGGCGCGTCGGCCGCGTCAGTTGCAGCCGCGCCTGTTCGAGGTGGTTGGAGTAGAGATGCGCGTCGCCGAGCGAGTGCACGAAATCACCGGGCTTCAATCCCGTCACCTGCGCGACCATCATGGTTAGCAACGCATAGGACGCGATGTTGAAGGGCACGCCGAGGAACACGTCGGCGGAACGCTGATAGAGCTGGCAGGAAAGCTTGCCGTTGGCGACATAGAACTGAAACAGGCAGTGACAGGGCGGCAGCGCCATCTTGTCGACGTCGGCCGGATTCCACGCGCTCACGATAAGCCGTCGCGAATCCGGGTTGCGCCTGATCATGTCGATGACGTTGGAAATCTGGTCGATGCTGCGGCCATCAGGCGCCGGCCAGGAGCGCCACTGCGATCCGTAGACCGGGCCCAGATCGCCATTGGCGTCGGCCCATTCATCCCAGATCGAAACGCCATTTTCCTTGAGGTATTTGATGTTGGTGTCGCCGGCGAGAAACCACAGCAATTCGTGCACGATCGCCTTCAGCGGCAACCGCTTGGTGGTCAGCATCGGAAACCCGGCCGCCAGGTTGAACCGCATCTGGTGACCAAAGATCGACAGCGTGCCGGTGCCGGTGCGGTCGTGCTTCTCCGCGCCGTCAGAGAGGATCCGTTCGAGCAGGTCGTGGTACTGGTTCATGGCTGGTGCTTCAGGCCTTTATCAGAACGGCGAATTTAGCGGCCGGGACATCCGATCGACACGCCGATTCGGCTTCGCGCACCGATTATACCCGGAAAAATGATCATCCCTTGCGCAAACGACAAGGGGCGGAACCCGCGTCCCGCCCCTCGCCTATCCGCTTGATTGTTGGGATTAATTCACCGGCTTGAGCACTGGCGTCCACTTCACGATTTCGCTCTTCACCAGGGTTCCCAGCGCCGCTGGGGTGCGATCCGCGGTAGCCGGGATGACGCTGCCGAGATCGAGCAGGCGCTTGCGCACGCCCTCGTCATCCAGTGCCTTGACGACCGCGGCGTTCAATTTGGCGACGACATCCGCAGGCGTTCCCTTCGGCGCGAAGATTGCGTTCCACGCCTGGGCCTGGAAGGCCGGCAGGCCAGCCTCCGTGGTGGTGGGAACATTGGGCAGCGACGGGTTACGTTCGGGCGTCGCCACGGCATAGGCCTTGATGGTGCCGCCGTTGATTTGCGGCACGGCATTGACGATCTGGTCGCACATGTAGTCGACCTGCCCCGCCACCAGCGCGTTCATCGCAGGTCCCGTGCCGTTAAAGGGAACGCCGATCGGCTTGACGCCGAGGACCGAGTTCAGCAGTTCGCACGATACGTTCGAGACCGAGCCGACGCCGGCATGCGCCGCGTTGACCTTGGTCTCATTCGCCTTGACGTAGGCGATGAATTCCCTGAGGTCCTTTGGCGCCAGATCCTTGCGCGCCAGGATCAGGATCGGCGTGCCGGCGAGCAATCCGACCGGCTCGAAGTCCTTCTCCGGGTGATAGGCGAGCTTGGGATAAAGCGGCACCGACGCCGCATGCGTGCCCATATGCCCGGTGATCAGCGTATAGCCGTCATTCGTAGCCTTCGACGCTCGCGTGGTGGCGGTGGTGCCGCCGGCGCCGACCACGTTCTCGATGATGATGGCCTGACCGAGCGTCTGCGCCATATGGCCGGTGACGATGCGCGCGATGACATCGGTCGGACCGCCTGCCGCGAACGGCACGATCATGGTGATGCTGCGCGTCGGATAGGCCTGCGCCAGCGCCGGCGTCGCCATCAATGCCAACCCGGCAAGCGCAGCCAGGCAACCGCTCGCAAGCGAGCGTCCATACCAGTTCATGATGAAATCCTTCAGCCCTTAAACAAATGCCGGCTCTCCCAAGCCGGCATTTGCTCTTTAGCATTTCACCCGGGGTCGAACAGACCTCGGCCTGCGGCGCACCGCCGCAGGTTAGTTCTCGGACTCGACGAACACCTCGTCGCGCTTCTTGCGCAGCGTTGGCAGAACGGCCAGCACGAGCAGGGCGGCGGCAATCGCCATCAGCACCGCCGACAACGGGCGGGTCAGGAACACTGACCAGTCACCGCGCGAGATCAGAAGCGCCCGTCGCAGGTTCTCTTCCATCAACGGCCCGAGCACCATGCCGAGCAACAGCGGCGCCGGCTCGAAATCGTGCTTGATCAGCCAGTAGCCGACCAGCCCGAACGCACCGGCAAGCACGACGTCGACCGGGGCGTTGTTCACCGAGTAGATGCCGATGGAACAGAAGATCACGATGGACGGGAACATCAGGCGATACGGCACGCGCAAGAGCCGCACCCAGATGCCGACCAGCGGCAGGTTGATGATGAGCAGCATCAAATTGCCGACCCACATCGAGGCGATCATGCCCCAGACGAGTTCCGGCTGCTTCTGCATCACCTGAGGACCGGGCACGATGCCGTGAATGGTCATCGCGCCGACCATCAGCGCCATCACCGCGTTCGGCGGAATGCCGAGCGTCAAGAGCGGGATGAACGAGGTCTGGGCGGCGGCATTGTTGGCGCTTTCAGGCGCCGCAACACCCTGGATCGCGCCGCGGCCGAACTTCTGGGGCGTTTTCGAAACCTTCTTTTCGAGCGTATAGGCCGCGAACGATGCGATCACGGCGCCGCCGCCCGGCAAGATGCCGAGGATCGATCCGAGCACGGTGCCGCGCAGGATCGCCGGCGTGGAATCGATCATGTCCTTCTTGGTCGGCATCAGGCCCGTGACCTTCTGCTGAACCAGTTCGCGATCGCTTTCGCCGCCGGCATCGAGATTGCGGATGATCTCCGCAAACCCGAACAGGCCCATCGCCACCGTGGCGAAGCCGAGACCGTCGGCCAGTTCGGGAATGTTGAAGGCCATGCGCGAGGCACCGGTTTCGATGTCGGATCCCACCATCGACAGCAGCAAGCCCAGCACGATCATCGCGATCGCCTTCAGCACCGAACCCTTCGCCAGCACGACCGCGAAGATCAGGCCGAGCACCATCAGCGAGAAATATTCGGCAGGTCCGAAGGCAAGCGCCAGCTTGGTGAGCGGCGCGCCCAGCACGGCGATCAGAACGGTCGCGACGCAGCCGGCGAAGAACGATCCGATGGCTGCGATCGCCAGCGCCGGACCGGCGCGGCCCTGTTTGGCCATCTGGAAGCCATCGAGCGCGGTGACCACAGACCCGGCCTCACCGGGGATGTTGACCAGGATCGACGTGGTCGAGCCGCCATACTGCGCACCATAATAGATGCCGGCCAGCATGATCAGCGCACCCACCGGCGGCAGGCCAAACGTGATCGGAAGCAACATGGCCACTGTGGCGATGGTGCCGATGCCCGGCAACACGCCGACAAGCGTGCCGACCAGTGCGCCGATCAGGCACAGCAGAATGTTGACGGGAATCGGAATTGACGTCCCGCCGAGAAAGGCCGGCGTCCACTGCACGAGGTTGAAAACGACGCCGAAGCCGAGTCCAAGGTTTGAGAAAATATCACCCATCACGCCCTCACCGGATCATGAATGTCGGCAGGAGCTGCAAAGGCAGACCGAGCGCGTAAGGAAACAACAGGGCGCAGAACGTCGTAAGGCAGGCGCCGACGATCAGCGTTTCTATCCACCGTGTCTCCGGTGTTCCGCATGCCGAGATCATAAAGCTTGTCATGGCGGCGAAGATCATTCCCATCGGCCGGATCGTAAGGGCAAACGACAGGATCGCCAGCGACACAAACAGCGGACCCCGCCAGTGGTATTTCGCAAGGTGTGTGCCTTCGGTCAAAACACCGACGGCGGTGACGGCAGCGCCCAGGCCCAGCAGCAGAAATCCGAACATCCGCGGCGCGGTGCCGGCGCCGAACGAGAATCCGCGCATGCCCTGCAGGTCGCTGGACGCCCAAAGGGCGAACAGCGCGATGCCCATCAGCGCAAGGCCGCCGATAAAATCCTGCGGGCCGCGGACCCATTTCGGCAGGATAGATTCAACCGGCGTATGGCCCGGCGAGTCGTTCATGGATACTCCTCCCCCCAAAGCGGGCTTCGAGCCCGTTGCTTGGATAACCTGGATTGGATGCTTGTCCCGGAAACTGCCTAGCGAGTTTCCTCAGACAACGCCAGCAAAACCCAAAACGCTTCCGAGCCGGATGGCAAATCAAGTCTCAAAGCCACAGATCGCAACTTTTGCGATTGGCGCGCCGCAGCACTCTCGAACAAATAGCCGATCAGCGCCACGACCCGCATCTTGGCGCGGCTAAAAATCATGCAGCGCCGGGACGCGACCGCAAACGCCGGGTTCGGGAATGGTCGATTCCGTGGCGAAACCGCAACTGGGCGACATCAAACCGAAAGTATTACCCCGCGTTCCCCACCCGTTCAGCGCCCCCGGCCCTATTTTTCTCCAAACTTGCACCCTATATTGGGGGTGCCGGTTCGCCGGCTATGGAAATAAATGACCGTCGTAATAAACCATTCGGACCCGGGGGCAGTACCCGGCGCCTCCACCCAAGCCCACCCTTTCAGGATGGGTTTCGGCGGGGGCGAACCAGGATCGACGAGGGCGTAAAGGGCGAGTTTTTTCCCGGTATGGTTCCGCCGTTATCGGGCTATGCAATAGTTGCAAACGACAACTATGCTCCGGTTGCTCAGGCTGCGTAACGCAGTTTGAAAGACCAAGTCTAAAGTCCTGGTGGGTTAAGCTCCGCTAGGCGGGGTTCGGAGGCACCTGGCAACAGAAGCCTCCACTTTATTCTTTTTTATTTCCGGCCGATGACGCCGTTCTGCCGCAAATTCGCTCCGTCGCGCCTGCTGACCTGCGGCTCTCGCCGGGGTAGCATGGACAAAGGGGCGAGTCGGGGGACCGGCGGCCATTCAACGTAACAGGACGACCATGGCGACCGATCACATCCGTTATGACGTGCTGGCGCGCGACGCGCTGCGCGGGGTGCTGCGCCGCGTGCTGACCGACGCCGCCGAACACGGCCTGCCGGGCGAGCATCATTTCTTCATCACCTTCCTGTCCACCGCCGACGGAGTGAAGCTGTCGCCGCGGCTTTTGGCGCAATATCCGGAAGAGATGACGATCATCCTGCAGCATCAGTTCTGGGACCTTGTGGTGACGGAGGATCGTTTCGAGGTCGGCCTGTCGTTCGGCGGCATCCCCGAGCGGCTGGTGGTTCCGTTCGCGGCGATCAAGAGCTTCCTCGATCCTTCGGTGCAGTTCGGACTGCAATTCGAACCGGCAGAAACAGCGGCCGAGGCGTCGGCGGCGAAGCTGCCGGCCGTTCCCGCTCCCTCCGCCCTGCCCGTCGCCGCGCCGGAGCCCGCCGCGGAAAGCAAGGACGAGCCGGCGAAGACTGGCGAAGGCGCGGAAGTGGTGCGGCTGGATCGTTTCCGCAAGAAATAATCCAAGCGCGAGAAAATCGGCTACGCTGTAGTGTACACGTTCCGCCATTTCACGGCGCAACGGACACTTCGCATGGCTCGATCAGAAACATCTGGAAACAAATCCACCCGCAGCGAGACCGACAGCTTCGGTCCGATCGACGTTCCCGCCGACCGCTATTGGGGCGCGCAGACCGAACGCTCGCGACAGAATTTCAAGATCGGGCAGGATCGCATGCCGATCGCGATCGTCCATGCGCTCGGCATCGTCAAACTCGCCGCCGCCCAGACCAACCGGGAACTCGGATTGCTCGATGCGCGCCGCGCCGGCGCCATCATCCGCGCCGCACGCGAGGTGATCGAAGGCAAGCTTGACGATCACTTTCCTCTGGTCGTCTGGCAGACCGGCTCCGGCACCCAGACCAACATGAACCTCAACGAGGTGATTGCCAACCGCGCCAATCAGATGCTGGGCGGCGAACTCGGCGCCAAGAAACCGGTTCATCCCAACGACCACGTCAACATGAGTCAGTCGTCGAACGATTCATTTCCGACGGCGATGCATATCGCTGCCGCGGGACGCATCATCGCCGACCTGATTCCGGCGCTCAGCGAACTGCATCGCGAATTGCGCAAGAAGGAAAAGGCGTTCGCAAAGATCGTCAAGATCGGGCGCACCCACACCCAGGATGCGACGCCGCTGACGCTGGGACAGGAATTCTCGGGCTACGCCGCGCAGGTCGAAAGCGGCATCGCGCGGCTGCGCATCGCGGTCAAGGATTTGTTCCCGCTGGCGCAGGGCGGAACAGCCGTCGGCACCGGCCTCAACTCGAAACCGGGATTTGCAAAACTGTTCGCCAGGCACGTCGCCAAAATCACACGACAGCCGTTCAGCAGCGCGCCCAACAAGTTCGAGGCACTGGCTTCCAACGACGCCTATGTCATGGTGCATGGCGCGATCAATTCAGTGGCGACCGGACTGTTCAAGATCGCCAATGACATTCGCCTGCTGGGCTCGGGCCCGCGCTCCGGTCTCGGCGAATTGATCCTGCCGGAAAACGAACCGGGCTCGTCGATCATGCCCGGCAAGGTCAACCCGACCCAGTGCGAAGCGATGACCATGGTTTGCTGCCAGGTGTTCGGTAACCAGACAGCCGTCACCATTGCCGGGAGCCAGGGACATTTCGAATTGAATGTTTACAAGCCGGTGCTGGCATATTGTATGATACATTCCATTCAACTGCTGTCGGACGCGGCGCGCTCGTTCACCGAACATTGCGTGGTGGGCATACGCGCCGACGAAAAGCGAATTCGCGAATTGATGGAGCGCTCGCTGATGCTGGTCACCGCGCTGGCTCCGAAGATCGGATACGACAACGCGGCGAAGGTCGCCAAATCGGCGCACGCGCGCGGAACAACATTGAAGGAAGAGGCCGTGCGCCTCGGCTTTGTGAACGCCGCCGAATTCGAACGCCTGGTGCAGCCGGACAAAATGACACACCCGGGCTGATCGCAAGCCGCCCCCGGGAAACTACGGGTCAGAGATATTTATTATGGATCATACGTAGAGAATGAGGTTGATCATCTATTGTGGTTGCGTTGACGCATGGTAGGAGCATGAATTATTCGGTTTTCGCAGAGTGAAATTTATTTTTTGATGCTATCAAAGAGCGCTACACGGGGATTCCGAATGACCATCCAATTTGCCTGCGCACGACACGACGACATTTTTCCAGCCTATGAATTATCATGCCTTCGAGCCGCCGGATGATGGAGGCGAACATGGGAGACGTGATCAACCTGAAGCGATTCAAGAAGCGTAGCGAACGGGAACAATCGGCAAGGCAGGCCGATGCCAACCGCGCACGGTTCGGCCGGACCAAGGCCGAACGCGCGCTCGATGGACGTCGCAAGGATCGCGCCGGCGATCTCTTGGATCAGCATCTCTTGGATCAGCATTTCTTGGACCAGCACAAGCTCGATGACGGAGACGCGTCATGAAGTCACCCGTCGTCAAGCGCTCGATCGTGGTCGCCGGCCACAAGACCAGCGTCAGCCTCGAAGAGGCTTTCTGGAACGGCATGAAGGAAATCTCGGGGCTCCGGAACATGACCTTGTCCGAGCTGGTCGGCGAGATCGACAGTAACCGCCAGCAGGGCAATCTGTCCTCGGCGATCCGTCTCTTCGTGCTCGATTATTTCCGCACCCGCGCCATGCCGACCACCGCGCCGGACGGGCCGCGGCCGCAAGCTTAAGGCTTGGATCAGGGCGAGCGCGTCGCAGGCGCGCCCGCCCTGCTTCATCGCAACGCTCAATAAACGAGTCCGGTGCCGGGCGGCTTTTCGAGCGCCGCAGCCAACGACCGATACTCCTCGCAGCCCGTGCCGCAAATCGCCGCGATCCGGCTTAGATGATACGACGCCTGATCGCGATTGCCCTGCTCGATCTGCCACAGCCCGTAATACTGCCAGGTCAGCACATGGTTCGGGTCCGCCTTCAGCGCGCGCTCGTACCAGGTCTGCGACAGCTTGTAGTCGCCGAGCTTGCGGTAGGAGTAGCCGATCAGGTTGGCGACGCCAGCGTTGTCGTCGTGGCCGAGCGCCTTTAGCTGCTCGATAGCGGCAGCATAATCGTTGCGCTCGTAGATCGTCGCGTGAGCGGCACGGTATCCCTGCCGGAACGCGGCATCGTCGGCGCTCGACTGCTTGGTGGGCTTCTTCTTGGATTTGGAGCTCGACCGGGGAGCGGGCCTGGTGTCCGGCGGCGGCGGGCTGGCCGAAGGCGGATCGCTGCCGCCGCCCGCGGCAAAGGCCGGAACGGATGGCGGCGAAGCGGTCAAAGCCACCGAAAACAGTGCCAGCGTTGCGAGCTTGATTGCCGATTTCATGCGAACCTCCGGTTTTCCTGCCTGAGCGAGTCCATGGTCCAGCCGCAGGTACAGACCCCGCCGGGCGGGAAGTATTCCCGCCAGGCGCGCAGAAGCAGCGCACGTTGCGGTGGCTGGACGAATGACGGCAACCCGTATCTAATTGATTGATCGTTGCAGTTCCCCGCACACGCGGCGGCTGGAACCCGACGAAGTCGCAGAGAAGCCTTAACCTGGAAGCCCTGGAGAGAGAAATGGACATCGCAAAGCTGACCGCGCCTCGCGAACTCAGTCCATTTTCGGAAGCTCTCCATGCCTGCCTTTCTCGTTCTGGATTCCATCTCCCTCGCCACACCTGACGGACGCTCGCTGTTCGATGGATTGACGCTCGCGATCGGGCGCGAGCGCACCGGCGTTGTCGGCCGCAATGGCTGCGGCAAATCCACATTGCTTCGCCTGATCGCGGGCGAGATCGAACCGGCAGGCGGATCGCTGCAACGCATCGGCTCGATCGGCATGCTCGCGCAACTGACCGATGAACGGTTGACGGTCGACGAGGTGCTCGGCGTCGCCGGCGGCCTTGCCCGCCTGCGCCGGCTCGAACGCGGCGAAGGTTCGCTTGATGACGCTACGCACGCGGATTGGATGCTTGAAACGAGGATACAGGCGGCGTTGGCCGAAGCCGGGTTGCCGTCGTTGCCCCTGCACCGCCCGATCGTCTCCTTGAGCGGCGGCGAGCGAACGCGGGTCGCGCTGGCGCGCCTCCTGATCGAGGCGCCGGACCTGCTGCTGCTGGACGAGCCCACCAACAATCTCGACACGGACGGACGGCAGGCCGTGGCGCAGTTGCTCGAACGCTGGCAGGGCGGCGTCCTCGTCGCCAGCCACGACCGCGCGCTATTGGAACGCGTCGACCGCATCGTCGAGCTGACGCCGATCGGTATCAGCCTGTTCGGCGGCGCGTGGTCGGCCTTTACGCAAGCGCGCGAGGCGGCCCGCGTCCGCGCCGCTGACGATCTCGAGCGCGCCTCGGATGCCTTGCGCAATACCGAGCGCACGCTGCAGAAGGCGCGGGAAAAGAAGGCGCGCCGCGACAAGGCCGGCCGCGCCTGGCGCGCCAAGGGCATCGAGGACAAGATGTTCATGGACCGCGAGAAGGAGCGCGCCGAGAACAGCGCCGCGCGCGCAAGCCAACTCGCCGCCCGCCTGATCGGCGAGCGCGCCGAGGCGCTGGAGATGGCCAAGGCCCAAGTCGAGATCCTGACGCCGCTTTCGATCGATCTGCCGCGCACCCACCTGCCCGGCGGGCGCGAACTCATCGCCTTCAAGGAAGTGGTGATGGCCATCGGGGAGCGCCATCTGTTCGGACCGCTGTCATTCGACGTTCGCGGACCCGAGCGGATCGCCATCCGCGGCGCCAACGGGAGTGGCAAGACCACCTTGTTCCGCCTGATCACCGGCGAAGAGAAACCTGCGCGCGGCGACATCGGCCGCCGCACTGACCGCATTGCCGTGCTCGATCAGCACATCGGCCTGCTCGATCCCTGCTTAAGCATTCTCGACAATCTGCGTCGCCTGAATCCGGAGCTTACCGCCAACGAGGCCCACGCGGCGCTGGCGCGGTTTGCGTTCCGTAACCGGGCGGCGCTGCAGATCGCGAGAACACTTAGCGGCGGCGAGCGGCTGCGCGCGGGTCTCGCCTGCGTGTTCGCACGTCCGCAGCCGCCGTTCGTCCTGCTGCTCGACGAGCCGACCAACCATCTCGATCTCGCTTCCATCGAGGAACTGGAAAATGCATTGAAAGGATTCGACGGCGTGCTGATCGTGGTGAGCCACGACGAGGCGTTCATGCGGGCGATCGGGATCAGCCGAGAGATTGCACTTGGCTAGGCCGTGTACTCACAAACCGGCGTGACGGACAAAAGCAATGCCTGCTCTGCCCTTAGAGCGACGCTGTTACCTCACGGCAGCGAAACGACGCGAAGGGCCAGAATGCGGCCAAAGCAATCTGCTGCCCTTTACCGGCCGTAAACTATCGTGCGAACGAAACCCGGTAGCCATAGGCCTTGTGCAAGGGAGGCGGTTTAGCCTAGCCATCCGATCCAAAGTTCAGTGCACAGATGATGATCGTCAGTCAGAATAAAAATGTAGCTTCAGCGCACGAGGCGAGTAGGCATTTCTCTCGTCCCATGTGGTCGCTTGCCGTTCTCGTGGCGTTGATCCTGATTGCATTCTCTTTTGGCGCCTACGCACAGGTAGAGTACGGCCGGGTAATCAAGCTGCATTTCGGCGGGACGTCCTTCACGATCGATCGGGCACTGATCGATTATGCGTCCAGTCCCAGGAAACTCGCCGACATTGCTTGGTCCGCTACGCCTGAGTACGAAGTCGCCCACGGGAATACAATTGCGCTGAGGCTTGGCGAGACAATTCCACCGGCGCTTGGCTGCCGTCAGTATCTGAAGACGATCTTTCTTAAGCACAGGCGGCCCGTTGATATGCCTCCTGGTCGGGGGGCTTTTCGCGATTGGGAGCAATCGCGAACAGAAAATCCAGAAATTGTGAAGTTCATTACTCCCCCAGAGGAAAATCAAAAAATTGATTACTATCAATTTGAAAGCGACGATCTGCGAGACCATGTGAACCGGAAGCAGGTGTTCATAGACGCCAAGAACGTGTTTCCCGATACGCCATCAGTGATACTGATGGACATCATCATTCCTCCAGAAATCGAAATGCGGGTGAAGTTTTCGTCGCGCGAATGCTTCCTACGTGAAGGTCCTGCCTTGACGCGTCATATCCGAAACCTCGTATTTCAAGGCATCAGGTGAAATTCGCGTAGGGCTGCACGCCAATGTGTCCCGCCCTAGTTGGAGCGCGGCGGCGGATTCGCGACCTGCGGGGTCAGCGCCAGCGGCGGACGCGGCGGCGGCTTCTGCTTGGCTGTGCCCGGCGCGGGCCTGACGTCGATCGGCGGCGGCAGCGGCGCAACCTGCGGCTGGCCGGCGACGGGCGCCGGCGGCGCATTGACCACGGGCGGACGCGGCGCGACCGCCTTCTTTGCCGGCGGCCGCCGTGGCTCGCGACCCTTTGTGGTCGCCGGCGCAGGCGGGAGCGCCGCCTCCGGAAGCGGCGCTTGTCCATCCGCGGGCAGCACGATCGGCGGCGGCGCCGGCGGCGGCGGTTCGCCACGCTCGATGGCATCGAGCCTTCGGGTCTCGTGATCGATCGCGCGCACCGCCAGCCACGACGACAAGGGGGCAACGTCGACGCTGCGGCTGAGCGCGTCGGGCGTGCCCACGGCAAGCAGTTGAATCTCCGGACGCCCGGTCGTCATCGTCAGGGAAAGGGCGGCGCGGATATCGGCCTGATCGGCGGCGATATCGTATCCGCCGGAGACGATGGCCTTTACACCGTTGCCGTCCAGCGTCGTGGCGCCCACGCGAAGCCGGCCGTCCCTGACGGTGAACGGAATTTGCGCGGAAGGGACCGCAAGCGCGCCGGCCGGCAGGGTGGCTTCGACGATCTGCTTCAGCCGGACATCGTCCTTGGCCTGCCCGCTGTCATTGGCGCGGACCGCGACCTCGAACGCGCGCGGATCGAGGCCTGAAATCCTGGCCGCCTCCAGTGTCAGCGTTCCGCTGCCGGACAGCGCGCCCGCCAGCGCCGAGGCGCTGCGGCCCTGGCTCGTCAGCGTCATCTGCATCGACGCGCGGCCGGCGGGCATCGCGAGATTGCGATATCGCAGCGCCGTGCCGTCGACATCAGAGAGCTGGACGCTCGCGTTCAACGCAATGCCGTTCGCGCCTGGCTTCGCATCCATGCTGGCCGTGACATCGCCGCCGCCGATCTTGCCCTTGATGGCATCGAAGGTCAGCGAGTGGCCGTCGCTCTTGACCACGCCGCTCACCGGCCGCAACTCGCTTCCGCCCGGCAGCAGGCCGCGCAACGCCTGAAACGCGATCCTGCCGCGCCAGCCCTTCGCCAGCCCGGTGCCGAGCGGCTCGGCGGCATCGTGTCCGGCGGCGCCGAGCGCCAGGGCAAAGGCCGGCGCCAGCGCGAGCTGGTCGGTGCCGATTTCGCCCTCGATCTCCTTCTCCTCGCCGAGCGTCACCGCCAGGCCGCCGCGCAGGCGCGAACCGCCGAGGCTGCTGTCGAGGTCGTCGAACGTCAGCCTGTTGCCGGCGAGTTGCACGCGCGACGACAGGCCGATGTTCTGCGCCAGCGTGTCCGCCGGCTTGAGATCGAGCAGCGGCCCGAAATCGGCGCGGCGAACTTTCAAGGAGAGACTGGCCTTGGCCTCCTGTGCCCAAGGCTCGGCGGAGCCTTCCGCTTCGGCCTCAAGTCCCGTTCCCGAGATCTTTGCCTTGAGCCGCAACGGCCCGCCCCACGCACCCGCAGCGCCGCCTTCGAATTGCGCCGGGCCGTCGCCCGCCGCCACCGTGCGATCGAGGCCGAGCAGGACCAGCAGGGCGCGGCCTTGCTCGGACGACAATTTCGACTCGATTCCGACGTCGCTGCTCCGGAGCGCTGTGAGATCGATGCCCTGGATGGCCGCAACCGCCGGCCTTGCGGTGATCGTGGTGACGCCCTTGAGCAGCGCCGAGTCGAGGTCGGCTGTGGCGCGCGCCTGGACGCGATCGGACTGCCCGGCATTCCTGGTGAGGTCGAGCGCCAGTTTCAGGCGCGCCGGGCCCGGGCCGGCCCCCATCGCATTGAGCCGCGCGGCCAGCGCCGGCGAAAAGGGGACGATCAGACTGGTCAACCGGCTGAGCGAGGCGGCGCTCGAATTGAGCGCGAACCATCCGGTCGCGTTGACGCGGTCGAAATTGCCCGCGCCATCCAGCGTCACGCCTTCAAGCTGGCCGATCTTCAACTGCTCGAGCGATATTTTTGTCGGCGAGTAGGCCAGTCTGGCGAGCAGCGGACTCAGCTCCTGGCCGGCGGAGGTGGCGCGGCCGATGTCGAGCGAAAGCCTTGCCTCATCCGGCCACTCGCCTTGCGGCCCAGCCAGCGACCGCGCAAAGGCCGTGGCGGCATCGAGATCGAGCCGCTCGGCCTTCAGTTCCGCATCGACCCGGGAGCCGTGAATGGCTTGCCGGTGCGACACCACCACCCGCCCCTCCACCGTGCCGCCCTCGATGTCGGCTTTCATGGCGTCGATGGCAAAGCCCTCAGGCGCCACGGTCACATCGCCGCGCAGCCGAAGCGGCCTCTGGCTGCGATAAGCGATCTCGCCGCGGCCCTGCAGCCAGGTCAAGCAGCGCCTCGGGATCGGAGGATTCGACGCTGAGCGCGGCCTTGAAGCGGTCCAGCGAAACGCTCTTCTCACTGGCCTCGCTGAGCGAAACCCTGGTCGCGCCGGGCGCGCGGAACTCCAGTCTTCGCAGGCTCCAGGATTTGTCGTCGCCATGCAGCTCGGCCGCGATGTCCTGCAACGGGCGTCCGCCCAGCATGACCTGCTCGGAAGCAAGTTCGATCTGCGCTGATATCGGCAGATGCGGAATGACTGACGAGAGCGCCCGCAGCGTCGGTAACGCGCGAACCGGCTCAGTAGCATTATCCTTAGCATTATCCTTGGCGACGAACCTGTCGGCATCGAGCTGACGCGCCGACAATGCCGCGTGCAACAGCGGCGTCGCCCCGAAACGGATGTCGCCATTGCCTGAAAGTTTCAGCGCGCGCTCCTCGGCGCCATAGGTCACCTCGATTTGATCGAGCCGCGCCGCCGAGTAATCGGTCTTGACCTTCGCAGCGATACGCCACGGTGGATCGTTGCCCTTGCCCTTCTGACCGGGAGGAGCGACGAGCATCATCGCGCCTTCGAAGCGCGGCGCGCGCGCATCGAAATTCAGGACCCCGTCGAGGTCGATTGCGAGCGCGCGCTGGCCCGGATCGACATTGAGATGAACGCGGGTGCCGTTGCCGTCAGGCCCCTGCCCGGAAGAGACCCGAAACGGGTAGCGCGTGCCGGACAGCATAAAACTGCCGTCGCCGCGGACCGAGCCGGCCAGTGACCGCACGTCGCCACTGAAGGCGATATCGTTCAGTTCGAGCGTGCTGCGGCTCGTCGCATCATGCAGGGCGATGCGGCCGGTGAGATTGAGCCGGTCGATCGCCAGCGAGCCCAGATTGACCGTCCCGGTCGATGCCGGCCAATCGATGCGCCCCTTCGCGTCGAGCCCGAGATCGAGCGACATCCCGTTGATCGTCAATTCGGTCGCGCGCACCTCGCCGCGCATCAGCGAGCTCAGGCTGAATTCCACGTCGAGCTTGTCGGCGCGAACCTTGCCGAGATCGTTGGCGCCGCCGACCGCGACCGAGTGCAGTTGCAGCGACGGCGCCGGCAACAGCCGCGCGTCGAGCTTGCCGCCGACACGGACCGGCGCGCCGATGATCCGCGTCGCCTCAGCCTCGAATTGCGGCCGGAACTGGTTCCAGTCGATGAAGTATGGCCCGACGAGCGCGGCAATCAGCGCAATGATGAAGGCGATTGCCAGGCCGAGCAGCGTCGTCTGCACGGTATCTCCCTTTGAACCGCCCCGGCGCGCAGGCCGCGCTACGCCGAATCCGGCCCCGGAGCAGCCCGGAATATAGAGAGAAGTATGGCGAAGTCACAGCGTCATACTGACAGGAGCCCCACCCCGGCTCCAAGCACCGGAGCCAGGGGCTCAAAACCGCCGCCAAGGCGTTACCAGCTCGCCGGCAGGCGCTTCAGGCCGCGCAGCACGAAGGTCGGCCGCCATTCCGGATTGAGCGCGTCATCCAGCCGCAGGTCCGGGATCCGCCGAAGCAGGGTCGAAATCGCGATCTCGGCTTCGATCCGCGCCAACTGGGCGCCGAGGCAGAAATGGATGCCGCCGCCAAAGGACAGCGGCCTTACATTCGGCCTGACGATATCGAGGCGTTCCGGGTGGTCGGGATAGACCGCGGGGTCGTGGTTGGCCGAGCCCAGCAGACACAGCACGCTCTCGCCCTTGGGGATGCGTTTTCCGCCGAGATCGTCGATGTCCTCCAGCGCCACCCGGCCGGTGAGCTGAACCGACGAATCGTAGCGCAGGAATTCCTCGATGGCGTTGGTGATGAGCTCGGGCCTGGCCTTGAGCAGCGCGAGCTGGTCGGGATTGCGATGCAGCGCCAGCAGGCCATTGCCGATCAAATTAACGGTGGTCTCGTGGCCCGCGCCGAACAACAGAATGATATTGGCGGTCAGTTCCTCGTTGGAGAGCTTGTGGCCGTCCTCCTCGGCCTGCACCAGCTGCGTGATCAGGTCGTCACCGGGGGTCTTCCGCCGCAGCTCGAACATCTGCTGGAAATACATCGCCGCCATCGCATTGCCGGCGTTGCCCTGCTTGATCTCGTCCGGCGTCAGCGGCACCGGATCGAGCAGACGCCCGCCGTCGCGCGAACTTGTATAAAACACCTCGCGATGCTCCTCGGGGATTCCGAGCATGTCGCAGATGATGGTGACCGGCAGGCGGAAGGCGAAATCCTCGATAAGGTCCATCTTCCCCTGCGGGATGACGCGGTCGAGCGTCTCATCGACGATCTGCTGGATGCGCGGGCGCATGTCCTCGACCCGGCGCGCAGTGAAGGCCTTCACCACCAGCCCGCGCAGGCGGGTGTGGTCCGGCGGATCCTGCTGCAGCATCCAGTGGCTCATGCTGCGGAACACCGGCTCGTCCATGATCTTGGGGCCGTAACGCCGGATCGTGCGCTCGACGTAATCCTTGCCGAACCGCTTGTCGCGCACCACGAGGCTGACCTCGGCGTGGCGGCTGGCGACATACACGCCGAGCGGTGTCAGGTGCACCGGATCGGTGGCGCGCATCCGCTCGTAATGCGGATAGGGATTGCGAATGAATTCCGGGGACAGCGGATTGAACAACGGCGCGCTACTGGCAGGCTGAACATGCTCGTTCATGGTGACCTCAACTGGTTGCTGTGCGCAGTTCAGCGCGTTTCCCCGGGCCGGTCGATCGAAACTCGATACATTATTGTATTGAGTTGCATTCTCGCCTAAACTGGCCGGATGTCAAGAGTGCGAACCAGACCCACAAGGGACGACACCCGCGAAAAACTGTTCGAGGCGGCGGCGCGCGTGTTCGAGGAACAGGGCATCGGCGGCGCCAGCATCGAGGCGATCGCGGCGGCGGCCGGCTTCACACGCGGGGCGTTCTATTCGAACTTCAAGAGCAAGGACGAACTGATCATCGCCATGCTCGAGGATCACGTCGAGCAATCCATCGGGCGCATCCGTGATCTGCTCGAGCGGCACAAGAACCTTGCGGATTTCATCGATGCGCTGAAGACCATGAACCGCAGCCAGCAGGATCCGCTCGGCCGCTCTCCCCTGCTGCACATGGAAATGATCCTGTTCGTGGCGCGCGCCGAAAAGCGCCGGCCCGAACTTGCCAAGCGGCTGCGCGCCCGGCGAAAACTGGTCACCGACATCATCGAGACCACGGCCAGGAACAGCGGCAGGACGACAATCCTCAATCCGACATGGGCCGGCGCGCTGGTGCTGGCGCTGGAGGACGGCTTCCGTCTGCACCGCCTGATCGATCCCGAGACCACGCCGCCCGACAGCTTTTTTCGCGCTATCGGAGACCTGCAGAGGACGATGGGAATTTCATCGGCCTGAGACGGAAATATCCGCCTCGCGCGATGCGTCGCAAATCGATACCGTGCGCGGATGCCTGCGAACGCCGACACCGGATATTCGACACATTCGGCGCGCCAACTTATGCGTCGCCTCGCTGCACTTGGATGGTCGCGCCTGAAATACCTGATCTTGATATTGCTGTGTCTTGCTGGTGCGATCGACGCCGAGGCCGAGGAAGTCGTTTCGCTCGCGCTGCCGATCAAGTGCCAGCCGGGCCTGACCTGCTTCTTTCAGAACTATGTCGATCACGACGCCTCGGACAAGGTCCGTGACTATCGCTGCGGCGGACGCAGCTATGACGGTCACGACGGCACCGACATCAGAATTCGGAATCTGGAAATACAGAAACAGGGAATAGAGGTGCTCGCCGCGGCGCCCGGACGCGTGATCGGGGCGCGAAACGACATGGAGGACATCTCGGTCAAGACCGCAGGCAAGGCCGCCATCGCCGGAAAGGAATGCGGCAACGGCGTGGTCATCGAACATGAGAGCGGCTGGCACACCCAATATTGCCACATGGCCAAGGGCAGTGTTCGGGTCAAGGTCGGCGATCAAACGACCACCGGACAGCCGATCGGCCTGGTCGGCCTGTCCGGCGATACCGAATTCTTTCATCTTCACTTCACGGTGCGGCATCAAGGAAAGATCGTGGATCCCTTTGCCTATGGCGCACCTGAGAATTCCTGCGGCGGCGGCCGGTCGCTCTGGGCCGCGTCCCTTGCCGAACAGACGCAATACCGTCCGCGCGAAATCATCGATTACGGCTTTGCCGGCATCGCCCCGACCATGGAGCTGATCGAGTCCGGCGAAATCGGCAAGCATCCCGTCACGCCGGGGTCGGATGCACTCGTCGCTTATGTCAGGACCATCGGCCTGCAGGCCGGCGACCAGCAATTCCTCGCGGTGCAAGGCCCCGATGGCGCTTCCGTCTCCGCCAACAATCTTCCAGCGCTCGACCGGGACAAGGCGCAATTCCTTGTCATCGCTGGAAAGAAGCGTAACGCGGCAGCGTGGCCCGCCGGACGCTACGCCGCGACGTATCGCGTGACCAGAGACGGTGCGGAAGTGCTGCGAAAGACGTTCGACATTGAGGCGCGGCCTCGATGAGCCGTGGTCGAGAGTAATTGCGGCTAGCCCGCGCCGCTCCCGATATGCGCCTTGTGCATTTGTCCCGCGACCGCCCTCACCTTGCCCGGCGACGCCCGCCAGATCCCAAACGCCGACAGGATGCTGACGGCGATGCCGATCGCAAACGCCAGCGTATAGCTGCCTGAAAGATCGTACAGCAGCCCGGTCGCCCATGGGCCCGCCGCGCCGCCGGCCAATGCGGCCAGCATGATGGTGCCAAAGATGCTGCCATATTGCCTGCCCTGAAAGATTTCGAGCACTACCGCGCCCATGATCGAGGTCAGGCCGTAGCCGAGCGCGCCTTGCGCGAAGATCATGAGATAGACCAGCGGCAACACCGGCGCGAACTTCAAGGCGATCAGCGCGGCGAAACAGATTGCAAAGCCGGTGCAGCTGATGGCCCAGATCCATTCGCGCCCGATCCGGTCGGAAAGATGCCCGAGCCAGATCTGGCCGGGGATGCCGAGCAGGCTGACGACGCCGAGCGCCCACACCGCGACGTTGGCGCTGAAGCCGATGTCGAGCAGGAATTTGGTCTGGTGCACCTGCACCGCGTACCAGATGTAGAGGCCGCAGAAATAGCCGAGCGAGATCCACCAGAAACGCGCGGTACGCAACGCGCGGCTAAGCGTCCAGTCGGTGCCGGCCCACACGGGATCGACGACGTTCGAGCGAGGCGCGGCCGATGTCGCCGACGGCGCCGCATCGCCATCCGGCAACAGCCCGATATCCTCGGGGCGTTTGCGCAGCAAGAAATTGATCGGCGCGAGCACGGCGATTACCAGGATGCCCATCGCGGTGCAGGCGGTGCGCCAGCCGGTCTGCTCGATCAAATGCTGCACCCACGGCAGCAGGGTCACCGAGCCGATGCCGACGCCGGCAAAGGCGAGCCCCATGGCGAGCCCGCGGCGGCGAATGAACCAGTTCGGCAGAAACAGCGATTGTCCGGAATAGCCAAGGCACACGCTGCCCGCGCCGACCAGCACGCCGATGGTGAGATAGAGATGCCAGGGCTGCGTCGTCAGCGGCGCGAGCAACAGCCCGCCGCCCATCAGCAAGACGCCGAGCTCCATCACCCCGCGCGGACCGAAGCGATCCATCATGCGCCCGATCAGCGGACTGACGCCGCCTGACACCACGAAGCCGAACGAAAACGCGCCCGCCGTGACGCCGCGCTCCCATCCGAACTCGCCGATGATCGGCGGAAAGAACAGCGAGAACGCCGTCCGCGCATTGACCCCGATCGCCATGGTGACGAACGTCACCGCAACGATCAGCCAGCCGTAGAAGAAGGGAAGACGCATCAGGTTGGCTTATCGCGTGGATTGCTTCGATGTCTCGGTAATTCGGATGGTTAGCAATAGTCTAATCAGACGCACCTTCGCATTGATGGCTCAGAATGACACGAATTTCTCCGGGACCGTACCGGGATGTGGTTTCGATGCACAACCTTATCCGGCATTGCACGTATCAATCGCTTTAGAATTGCGACGCATACTCAATCGGTCTTGCGCGCCGTGGCCCGTCGTAGCTGGCGGCACTCGATTCAGAGTGCTTTTCGCGCGGCTCTTGCGTGCGGTTCCATACCATCTAAGATGTAGGAGCCGGGATCGCGAAATTGGTTCAACATGAACGATAGGGCGGTGGACAAAGGCGAAGAACAGGCCGCCCAGACTGGGCGATTTGTTGTTCAGGGCGCGGGCGTCGCACTCGTGCGCCAAGAGACCGTCGTGCTGCTGGTCGATCTCGTGGAATCGGTGCGGCTCATGCGAGAGCACGAAGCCTTCACAGTGCGCCGATGGGCAGACTTTGTCGGGGTCGTCACCACTGAGATACTGCCGCGCTATCGCGGTGTCCTGGTAAAGAGTCTGGGTGACGGCCTCTTGGCGCGTTTCGAGACGGTGCCTGACGCCGCTGATGCCGCCGCGGCGATGCACCGGACACTTGCCGCGCAGAACGCCGGCATGCCCGAAGACCAGCATTTCGAACTGCGCGCCGGAATCAACGCCGCGATGGCGTGGAGCGACGGGATCGATATCTACGGGACCGGCGTAAACCTGGCAGCACGGCTGGCGACACTGGCCGGCCCCGGCGAGACGATTGCCAGCGCGTCGGCCCACGAGCAACTGGCGGCGGCCCTGGCCACGCTGGCGAATCCCGGAGAGACCATCGGCAGCGCCGCGGCGCGCGACGAACTAACGCACGGGGTCGATGCGTCGTGCGAAGACCTTGGCGAATGCATTCTCAAGCATTTTGACAAGCCGGTTCGGGCATATCGCGTTGGCCCGGCTAGTCCGCGTCCAAGCCTTACCCGGCGGCACGACTATGGAACGGCCATGCAGCCGACCATTGCCGTGATCCCCTTCTCTGCGAGGAGCGACAGCCCGGCGCTTTTCGATGTCGGCAACCTGATTGCCGACAGCGTGATCTGGCGACTGTCGAAGACAGCAGACCTGAAGGTGATTTCACGCCTGTCGACTGCCGTATTCCGCGGCCGCGCGAACAACGTCGGAGAGGTATCAGCACATCTTGGCGCCACCTATGTCCTCAGCGGGGCATATGTTGCGGATGCCGGCAAGATCATGGTGACTGCCGAACTCTCCGAAGCGCGCAACAACCAGGTGGTTTGGACTGGCCGATTGAACGGCGAAATCGGCGATCTGCTGAGGCCGGAAAGCGAACTGGCGGATCGTATCGCCCAAGCTGTGCATTTGTCCGTACTCGACGCCGAGGTTGAGCATATTCTGACCCAGCCGCTGCCAACTCTCGAGAGCTACTCGCTGCTGCTTGGCAGCATCAAGTTGATGCACCGCTCCAGCAAGGAGGAGTTTCTTCAGACGCGCAAAATCCTTGACGAACTGATTAACCGGCATAGTCGGATCGCTGCCCCGCGCGCCTGGCTTGGCAACTGGTACATCTTGCAGGTGACGCGCGGCTGGTCTGAGGACCGCAAGCGCGAGGCGGTCGAGGCTTTAAGCACAACCCACGCCGCCCTCGACCGGGATCCGTCGGACGCGCTTGCGCTGGCGACCGAAGGGTTTGTCTATTGTCACTTGTTGAAGGACCTGGAGACCGCGCGCAAGCGCTGCAGCGAGGCTGTGAATGCCAACCCCAGCCATGCCCTCGGCTGGCTCTATCTCGGCACCGTTAACGCATTCATGGGGGAAGGGAAAGCGGCTGTGGACGCGACTCGCCGCGCGATAGAGCTCTCTCCGCTCGATCCGCAACGCTACTATTTCGAGTCCCTTGGCGCGACAGCAGAACTTTCCGCGCATCAATACGAGAATGCCGAAAGGCTCGCGCGCTCGTCGCTTGTGCTCCACCGCATGCACCCCTCCACGTGGAGGGCTCTGACGATCTCGCTCGTGGCGCAGGAGCGAATGGATGAGGCGCGCGATGCGCTCGCCAAGGTGCGACAGCTCGAGCCGCAGTTGACGGTTGAGCGATATCTTGCGCGCATGCCGAATGCGGAGCTCGAAACCGGCCGGCAATGGGCGTGCTGCTTGGCAATGGCGGGGTTACCTTCGGGAAACGGCAACTCGAACCGGCATTGATCCTGGAGAAAAATATCTCGCTCGTGTGAAGTAGTACACATTCGGAACGAGCACCACCGGACAAATTGCAATGACGCGCTTACTGGCGGAAAGCTGACTTACTCACAGAGGAGGCAGGAATGGGCCAACTGGGCGGAGCAGGCGGAGCGGGCGGAGCGGGTGGTGCTGGTGGAGCGGGTGGGGCTGGAGGCGCTGGCGGCGCGGGTGGTGCCGGCGGAGCGGGTGGTTCAGTCCTTGGCACGCTTGGCGATGTCTACGCCAATCCGATCATGGTGGATGCGCTCATCCTCGGGCGCGAAGGAACGATCGTCCGCCCTGATACCAATTACTACGCGCCGCCGTTGCCGAACCCTATCGACATAGACAACGCACCGCCACTGGATCGCTGGGAGCCGTGGGTTCGCGCCCATATTGCGGTCGGTGAGCTACTTCAGGGCATTTCCTATCAAAAGACGAGCGACGGATTCCAAGTCTCGCAGTCCGGATCCGTGATCGCCACAATCGGACGGCCGAGCCAGGATACTTTCGAAAAGCAGATTCCGAAGGTGCTCAGCTGGGCAGAGCTGCGCGACGAACGCGCGACCGAAATTCTGGCGCAGATCGATCCGCAATACGCGTTCTGGTCGTCGATCGTCTACATGCATCCCGATCGGACCAGGCGCACCTTTGAGCTCGTCAATCTCATGCTGCAGCTCTGCGTCTTCGTGGAAATGCGCTTCAAGCATGCGCTGGCGTGCTGGCGTCCGGTCGAATACAACGCGCAGGTCCAGCCGATGATCACGACGCCCGGGCACGGATCCTTCCCGAGCGGACACTCAACCCAGGCCCACGCGGTGGCGTTCTTGTTGAAAGCACTGCTGAACCTGAATGCATATCCGACGGTGGCCACACAGCTCAATCGGCAGGCGGCGCGCATCGCGACCAATCGTGTCGTGGCGGGAGTCCATTTCCCGGTCGACAGCATAGCGGGACGCATGTTGGGCGTGGCGCTGGCCGAGTATTTCGTCGGGCGTTGCCTTGGAAGCACGTCATCCAAGAGCCGGACGTTCAACGCCGCCCATATGGACAGCCATCCCCGCACGGACTTCAATCCATTCAATGCCGACCAGGATCTCGCCGCGAACAAGTTCTATTCGGAATCCACGGGAGGTTCCGTCACCCAATCTCTTTTGATGAAGCACATGTGGGATGCGGCCAAGATGGAATGGGCGAACAAGTTCCCTTAAGCCGAACCTCGTGGTGCAATCCGAAGCGGAGGACTTCCCATGGCCGAGCAATTGCCGGGCTGCTTTGGTCCGTACCTGCGGTACGCGATCTCGACGGATTTCAAGAACTTCGCGTCCTTCGACAATAAGAGCTTCAAGCTGTTCCTGCTCGTGGAATTCAAGGACGCCAAGAAGGCGGCGGCGTTCGCGCGGGAAATGGCTGATGACAGACATGACGATAAGCCAGGTATCGAGTTCGGTCCGACCGATCGGAACTCACGTTACGCCACCATGCGCGGATCCAAGGCGGCGATCGGGCAGCCAACGTACCCCCAATGGAACAATTATGTTTCCAGAGTCGAACTATCGCTGCCGGTAATGCCAAACGTCGAAATATCACCCGAGAGGATCATTCTGCGCGATCGTACGGCAAGCGCCGATCCGCCCACGGATCTTCTGATCGGCGTGATCGACGACGGTTGCCCATTCGCCGCCGCGCATTTCCTTAAAACTATTTCAAGCACCGGGGTCAGCACCCGGGTGCGCGGCATCTGGGACCAAGACCAGGACCCGGGCAGAGATCCGATCCCGGTGGACGGCAACACCGAGTTTGGCGAGCGCTTGATCGACTTCAAGTATGGCCTTGAGTTCCTGCGCGACACCCAATCGCCGACCGCTGCTTCGCGGATTATCGGGCTTAACGACTGGATCACGTTGCACTCGACGAATACAGGTATCATAGACGAGGAAGGCTGTTACGCGGAGGCGGAATTCAAAAGCCTCAAGTATCGGGCGTCCCATGGCGCGCATGTGATGGATGTGTTCGCAGGGAGCATCCCGTTGTCGTCACGTATCGGCCGCCGCGGTCCGCCGAGTTGGCGGCCGGGCACCGACGACGCCTCCGGCGCCGACGTGGTGTTCGTGCAGTTTGCAGAGAACTGCCTGCGCGATGCGACGGGCGTCTGGCTCAAGTCGTATGTGGTGGATGCCGTTTACTACATCATGTCCTTTGTCGACCCGAGCAAAACGACGAGGGTAATCATCAACCTCAGTTACGGGCCGACGACCGGACCGCACGATGGCACGGCGGAACTGGAGGACGCGTTGAAAGACCTTGTTGCGCAGTACTCCGCGGGACAGCCGAAGCTCGACATCGTGCTCGCTGCCGGCAATGCTTTTCTGACCGACGGGCACGTCCATGTCTGCAGGAGCAGTGGCCAGCCTGACTGCATCGCATGGACATGGCGCCTCCCTCCCGACAATACCACCCTGTGCTTCGTCGAAGTATGGATGAAAAAATACGACGCTGGCCCGGTCATCGTCACCCTGACATCACCGAGCGGGAAAAAATACATGCCGACCGCACCTGTCACGCCGCCTCCCGCTGTTTTGCCCCCTGCCGGAGTGGATGTACCGATCCCATGGGGTACCGACAATACGATGTGGCGGCTTCACGTGGAGCCGACCATCGCGACCGACGGTTTGGTTGTCGAACACGGAGACTGGACGATCGAAGTCAGCAACATCCCCCAGCGCGCGGAAGTTCATGCCTATGTGGCACGCACCGATCCCAACATGAACTTGCGTACGGGCGCCAAGCTTTCACGTTTTTCCGATCCGACGTGGGAGCGAACGCTGTCGGCTGCGGCCGGCTGCGAATACGACCAAGGGAAGTTCAACAGGGCCGGGTCGCTGATCGCGAGCCAAGGCACCCTCAACGGGATTGCCACGGCCGACGACGCCAGCGTGCACGTTGCCGGCGGCTACATTCTTTCAGATGAACGCAAGTCCTCCTATGCATCGGCGGGCCCGGCGCGCGGCGGTTCTCGCATCGGTCCTGACTTCGCCCTTCCCTGTGACGAGTCGCATGCGCTCCAGGGCATCGCCGCCGGCGGCAACCGAAGCGGCGGTATTTTTCGTCTCGTCGGCACCAGCGTCGCGGCACCACAACTGGCACGATATGTTGGGTCGGCGATTCCGACACCGATAAATACGACCAACCCGCCGGAGGAAACGGGATACGGCGACCTTGAAGCGCCATAACAGTGCACGCCATCTCGGCACTACCAGGCCGCCGCAACGCGGGGTGTGAATCGGCAATGGTCAACGGAGCGGTGGCCAGCCTCAAGGCGATCGCGATAGTCACCGCCGCGTTGGACGATTGCGCTTCCAATACTCGGCGTTGACCGCGCCCGCCGGCACCTCGCCGGCGATAATGGCCTCCACCTGCCGCACCGTTTGCAGCGACTGGCTCTCGATCGCCGGCGGCGTCAGGCCGCCGATATGCGGCGTCGCGATGACGTTCGGCAGTTTCGCCAGCTCCGGCGATGGCATCTGGTCCAGTGCGCGGCCGACATCCATCGCGGCGCCTGCGATGCGGTTCTCGCGGAGCGCCGCTGACAACGCCGCCTCGTCGACGAGATTGCCGCGCGACAGGTTGATGAAGAAGGCACGCCTCTGCATGCGCGCCAGCGCCGCCTGCCCGATCAGGTTTTCGGTTTGCTCGTTGGCCACAGCGAGACAGACGACAAAGTCGGATCGGACAAGCAGATCGTCGAGCGGCACATGCTGAAGACCCTGTTCGCTGACGGTCGCAAAGGGATCGGCAATCAGAACCTCCATGCCTAGCACCATGGCGATCTGGGCCAGATAACGGCCGATGCTGCCATAGCCGATGATGCCCAGACGGCTGCCGGCCAGTTGCCGGCCCATGATGATCTCGGGCTTGCGCTCCGAATGATAGTCGGCCGTGGCGCGTGACACGCCGCGCGACAGATCGACCATGAAGCCGAGCGCCAGTTCGGCGACCGACTGGACGAATCCCGGCCCGGCCCGCGTGACCAGCACGCCGGTGGCCGATGCGGCGCCGACGTCGATGTTGCGGATATCGACCGCGCAGCGAACGAAGGCGCGCAATTTCGGCAGTGCCGGAAATATCTCGCCTGGTCCGGCGGTGAGGCGGTCGGCCACGATGATGTCGACATCGTTTGCGGCCTCGATCAGGCCGGTGGCGTCGAGCGCAACGTTCGATTCATGCAGCTTCACCTGCGCGATGGCTTGCAATCCCTCGAGGCTGCGCGCGCCATAATACTGGGCGCGAGATTGCGGCGTGTGGGTCAACAGGACTTTCAACGCAGGGCAGCTTCCCTATCGATCGCCAAGGCGTGTAACATCACGGCGGGTACATCTATGGCCAAACCGCCACGTCGCGCAAGGCGACAGGCAGCGTCGGTCTACTTGGTCCGGGCGACCGTCGTGCCGTCCCACTCGTCGCCGGCGGGATTTTCGAGCTGCTGCCGGCAGCGTTCGATCATCGCGGACGACGCGGTATCATGACGGATTTCCAGCACGTTCTCGAACGCAGCGATCGCGGACTTGAAATCACGCGCGCGCCAGGCGGCCAGGCCGGCCTCATAGGAAGTCACCCAATCGAGCGTCCCGTCGAACTCGTCCGCCATTCCAAGCAATTCATAGATCTGCAATCCACCCGCGCGGCCATAGACCGCCAGCCGGTCGAGTTCGCGAACCACGATGCTTTTCCCCGCCAGCCGGCGCGTTTCGGGGCCGATGATGATCGTAGAACCATACGCCTTGTTGGTGCTCTCAAGCCGGCTCGCAATATTCACGGCATCGCCGATCACGGTGTAGTTCAGCCGCACTTCCGACCCGATATTGCCGACCAGCATGTCGCCGGAATTGATGCCGATGCGAATCTTGACGCTCTCGCCGTGGTCATCGACCAGGCCCGCCTCCTCCACCGCGCGCCGGCATGCCAAGGCCGCCCGGCAGCAATCGACGGCATGATCCGGGTTGGGCGCCGGCGCGCCCCAGAACGCCATCACGGCATCGCCGATGAATTTGTCGATGGTGCCATTCTGGTTTTGAATCTGCACCGAGACGCTGTCGAAATAGCGCGACAGCAGCGGAATGATGCGGTCGCCGAGCCGCTCCGACATCCCGGTAAAGCCGGCGAGATCGATGAACATCACGCTCATCGGCCGTATCGCACCGCCGAGGCGCGCCCCGTTGCCATCGCTGATCAGCCGCTTCACCAGGTCGGCCGGAATGTATTTGCGGAACGCGGCAAGTCCCTGCGCCATGTCACCGATCGCGCCGGAGAGATTCCCGATCTCGGTCAGCCGCGACGGGTGCCGCTGCACCTTGTCGAGGTCAAAACGCTCGACATGCCTGATCTCGTTCACCACCTTGATCAGCGGCGCGGCGATCAGGCGCTGGGCCAGCCATGCCGATAATAGCCCGGCGAAAACGATCAGAACCGCAAGGCCGACCAGCAAATTACGGATCGTCATCTGCACCGGCCCGAGAAATTCCGATTCCGGCACCACCGTCACCAGCGACCAGCCCGGAAACGAGATCGGCGTCAGCACCGCCTGATAGGCCTTGCCGTCGCGAACCACCTTTGTATTGAACGGCTGCCCTTCGCCTGGTTCGTAGGCGCTGGCGTTCTGGATCGCTTCGACCGCGATGGGAAACAGCGGATGATCGGTTTTCAACGCCACCGCTTCGTTGGCGTTCGGATCGGGGGCTGCGACCACCTTGCCGTTGCGTTCAAGGATGAAGGCGCCGGCCGATTTTCCAACGGTGAGCTGCGACAGGAAATTCGATACCCGCGTCAGTTCGATGATGATGGCGATGACGCCGGCAGGCTTCTGGTCGATATCGATCGGCGCCGCGAACGCCGCCGCCAGCCGCTCGCCCTTGGGATGCGTCGTGAAGGTTGCCCAGAGTTCGTCGTTGGTCTCGATGGCGGTGCGAAACCATTCCTGATCGGTGACAGAATATTTGGTGTCCTCGACGTAGCTGTTCTTGAGTTGAAGATCGTTGCCGACGAATTCGTAGCGGTTGGTCCGCAGCTTGCGATCCGGGGTGATCTCCAGCATTTCGATGACGCCATCGCCGGCCTTGTGCCCGGCAAAGAACGATCCATCCGGCCATCCGAACGCCACCCAGGAGATGGTCGGCTGCGACAACAATTGCGACCGGAAAACGACTTCGCGTTTCCCGGCGTCGCGCGGCTCGAACACTTTTTCGGCCAGCAGCGTTCGCACCGCCATCATCGACGACCGCGCCTCCGTCGTCACCGACTGCAATTCGTCGCCCACGGCCGAAACGATCTGGTCGTTGATGGTGTTGGCGAGCGTCTGGCTGACCTGATGGGCGGTGCGCCACCACAACAGATGCACGCCGACGGCGCTGACGACGATGGACGTCAGCACGAGGGCGGAAATGGCGGTGCGGATGCCAAGGCGCATGAGGGGTCCTGTGTCGCGGGGCCGTTACCGGCATTACGCGACCATACCAGCGTCTGTTTCAGCGGCGAGGCCATTTCGGCGTCCCGGACACGGCTCTGTGACCGAACTTGAGCCGTAATGACGACGAAACTTATCGATTGTCTGTTCCGTATAGGCCATGACGGCGCTATGCCTTGTGGCAATTCTCGAAGGTCATGCAATGCACGATGTTTCCATCCCGGCGGCCCTGATTGCCGGTCTCGTCAGCTTCCTGTCCCCCTGCGTGCTGCCTTTGGTGCCGCCCTATCTGATCTATCTCACCGGCGCGACCATCGAGCATGTCGCCAATGAGGAGACGACGCAGACCTCCAAGCGGGCGGTGATGGCATCGGCGGTGATATTCGTGCTCGGCTTTTCCACCGTCTTCGTGGCGCTCGGCGCCAGCGCTTCCCTGATCGGCGGCCTGATCCGCGCCTGGTCGGCCGAGCTCTCGATCCTGGCCGGCATCGTCATCATTATCATGGGCCTGCATTTCCTCGGCCTGACCCGGATCGGGCTGTTGATGCGCGAGGGACGGATGACGATGCCGAAGCCGGTCGGGCTGTGGGGCGCCTATGCCATGGGGCTCGCCTTCGCCTTCGGCTGGACGCCCTGCATCGGGCCCATTCTGGCGGCGATCCTGTCGATCGCAGCGGCCGAGGCCACGGTCACCAAGGGCGCTGGCCTGCTCGCAGTCTATTCCGCAGGCCTCGGAATCCCGTTCCTGCTGGCGGCCTTCATGATCGAACAGTTCTCCTCGCTCTTTGCGCGGATGAAGCGACATCTCGGCAAGGTCGAGCATGCCATGGGCATCCTGATGGTGATCACCGGCATCGGCTTCCTGACCGGCTCCGTCACCAGCATCAGCATCTGGCTGCTGGAGACTTTCCCCGCACTGCAAAATTTCGGTTAGGCCCTGTAACAAGGGGGCGGGCCATTGCGAAATTGCTTTCAGGACCAGATCGCCGCGATCGCGGCCGCGGCTTATTTGCGCGCACTGGATTGAAAGAAGCCGCAGGTCGCGGCATCGCCAATAAAAGGGGGGTTCGCATGTATTTCATCGTCCATCTGCTCATCCTGCTGCCTGCGCAGATCGCGTCGCATTTTTCCTGGGTCGGCCCCCTGATCATGCGGCTCATCGTCGGTTACACCTTCATGCTGACCGGCTGGGGCAAGCTCAATAATCTGGCGCAGGTGACCGAAAACTTTATCAGTTGGGGCATTCCGCTTCCCAAAATACTTACTCCTTTTGTGTCGGGCGTCGAATTTTTCGGCGGTGCGATGCTGATCCTCGGCCTGTTCACGCGAATCCCGGCCGCGATGCTGGCGGTGGTCATGGTGGTCGCCATCAGGTCGGCGAAATGGGGCGACGTCGATTCGCTGGAGACGCTGCTCGGCTTCGAGGAGGCGGCCTACTTCGCCGGCTTCATGTGGTTGGCGATCTGCGGTCCCGGCGCGGCGTCACTGGACCGGCTGCTGGTGAATGCGGCCGGCCACAGCGAGAAATCGACCTGATCTCACAATCCTGTGACAGCGCCGAAAAGCTGAGCCCGGATTTCGCCTGCCGCGTAGCTGGCGAAACGCCAGCGTTTCCGGGAGCCGCCATGAAACTCGTCCGCCTTGCCGACTTCGTCGCCCTCGCCGCATTTGCCGTGTCTCCGTCGTTCGCTTCGGACGGACCCAGATGGAGTGAATGGAGCGACGACCTGTTCACCCGCGCGCAGGCCGAGCAGCGCTTCGTCATTCTCGATCTCGAGGCGGTGTGGTGCCACTGGTGCCATGTCATGGAGAAGACGACCTACGCCAATCCCGAAGTCAGGGAATTGCTGGCCGCGAAATATCTGCCGGTGCGGGTCGATCAGGACGCCAACCCCGATCTGTCGAGCCGCTACGGCGACTGGGGCTGGCCGGCGACCATCGTGTTCGGCCCCGACGGCACCGAGATCGCCAAGATCAGGGGATATATCGAGCCGGAGCGGATGCAGGCGCTGCTGAAAGCCATCATCGACGATCCGTCGCCCGGACCGTCGGTCGGCGAAGCCTTCGAGGTGAAGCCGTCGACCTCCGCCTTCCTCGACAAAGAACAGCGCGCCGCGTTGACCAAGAATGTCGACGAATCCTACGAGGAAAAACTCGGCGGCTGGGGCGAGAACCAGAAATACATCGACGCCGACAGCATGGATCTGGCGATCACCCGCGCCGAAGCCGGCGACGCCACCGCGATCAAGCGCGCCCGGCAGACCTTGGATGCCGCCATTGCGTTGATCGATCCGGTCTGGGGCGGCGTGTACCAGTATTCCGAAGCGGGCTCCTGGACCCATGCGCATTTCGAAAAGATCATGTCGTTTCAGGCGCAATATCTCCGGCAGTACAGCCAGGCCTACGCGCTGTGGAAGGATCCGAAATATCTTGCCGCCGCGCGCAACATCGAACGCTATCTCGCGGAATTTCTGACCAGCCCTGACGGTGCGTTCCATGTCAGCCAGGACGCCGATCTCAACCACGATACCGACGGGCACAAATACTACGCGCTATCGGACAGCGAGCGCCGCAAACTGGGCATGCCGCGCATCGACAAGAATTTATACGCGCGCGAAAATGGCTGGGCCATTTCAGGACTTGCCGCCTACTACAACGTCACCAACGATCCCAAGGCGCTGGCGATCGCCGAACGCGCGGCGAAATGGGTGATCGACAACCGCGCGCTGCCGGATGGCGGTTTCCGTCACGGCGAGAAGGATCGCGGCGGGCCATTTCTCGGCGATACGCTCGCGATGGGCCAGGCCTTCCTCGATCTCTATGCCGCCACCGGAAATCGCGACTGGCTCACGGCAGCCGCCAAGGCCGGCGATTTCGTCGCGACCTTCCGCGATGAGGCCGGCGGCTTCGCGACCTCGAAGACCGCCGAAGGCAAGACCGGCGTGCTCGCAAAACCCGCCAAGCTGATCGACGACCAGGTGCAGGTCGCAAGATTCATGAACCTGCTCAACCGCTACTTCGGCAACGAAGGCTATCGCGAGCAGGCCGCGCACGCGATGCGCTATCTCGCCAGCGCCTCGGCCGGGATGATGCGCCCGCTGCCCGGCATTTTGCTCGCCGACGAAGAGCTCGCGGTCGAGCCCACCCACATGACAATCGTCGGACACAAGGACGACGCCCGCGCGAAAAACCTTCATGCCCTGGCCCGTGCGCTGCCGGCCCGCTACAAGCGGCTGGAGTGGCTGGATCTGCGCGAGGGCAAATTACCCAACCCCGACGTCGAATATCCCGACCTCGGCGAACCCGCGGCATTCGCCTGCAGCAACCGCATCTGTTCGTTTCCCTCCTTCAACGCCGAGGAGCTGCGCGCCACGGTGGCGCAGATGGCAAAGCTGAAGCCTGTGCGTGGATAGCTCGATCGAATCTCGTTGTGCAACGCAACCGACCGCAGACACCCAGGCTAATCCGTTGAAGCGCCGCGCTTTCTGAGCGGCGCGCGGTCGCTGCTGCGCGCAACGAAATACTCTGGAGCCGCCGGGGTTAGACATGGACGGGATGTCCAATGCCAAAAAAAGAAAATTTTCTTTTGAAACTCTGTAACCAAATCGCCTGATGCCCCGTAGCTGGTTTCGGATGAGCACTCGGTCACGGAGACTTGACGTTTCCGGCAAGCCCCCGCGACCCGATTGCCATCCATCACATCGCTTGCGTTGTGGGGGTCCGTGATCGAACGATAAACGGATGCTTGCGGCGTCTTGTCTTTAAACAATCATCGAGGAGATCGTCATGAAGTTGAATTCCAAATCCGGTGCGACGCTCGCCGCTGCCGCCGCCACCCTGTTCCTCGCGGGCTCGGTGGTGTCGACGGTGTCGACGCCGGCGAACGCCGCCCAGGGCAAGTGCATGGCCGGCAACGCCTGCAAGGGCCAGAGCGCCTGCAAGGGCTCCGCGAATGCCTGCAAGGGCCAGAACGCCTGCAAGGGCACCGGCTTCTCGATGGCTGGCGAAAAGCAGTGCGCCGCCATGGGCGCCAAGTTCGTCAAGGGTTGATCGGCGCATAGGTGCGCGGAGGGCCCGGCGCTCCCGGGCCCTCTTTGTTTCGACCCGGCGGCTGAAATAAATCGGGCCGCGCGTGTAACCAAAGCCAGACCCACCGCGTAACTGCTTCTGGGTGCCGTTTGTCGGCTGGAACTGTCGCTGCTTGCGGGCGATGCACCCTCACACTTCTTTTTGGAGGATACAAATGAAGATGACTTCCAAGTCCGGCGCCGCCATTGCCGCCGCTGCAGCCACCCTGTTCCTGGCGGGCGCCACCATGTCGACCGTGACCTATGCCGCCGGCGAAGGAAAGTGCGTCGGCGCCAACGCCTGCAAGGGCCAGAGCGCCTGCAAGGGCGGCAATCATGCCTGCAAGGGACAGAACGCCTGCAAGGGGCAGGGCTTCTCGGAGATGACCAAGGAGAAGTGTGCCGCGGCCAAGGGCAAGTTCACGCCGTCCTAGTTACCTGGTATGGTTCAATCGGGGCCCGGTGTAGGCCGGGCCTCGTTTCCATGATAGTTTCGTGGCGTAGTTTGGGACACGCCTCGTTTGGCGGCGCCAGTGGAGACGAGATGAACGTCGCGAGCAGATTGCCAGATACTTCGGCGGCCGCGCTTGCAGACCGTCCGATAGAATCGGCCAAGCCGCCCTTCCTCGGCTTCGGTCTCGGCCTGCGCCATCAGCACTACGACGAAATCCTGAGCGGCAATCCGCCGATCGACTGGTTCGAGGTCATCAGCGAAAACTACATGCTGCCCGGCGGCCAGCCGCTGCGCACGCTCGATCGCATTTGCGAACGCTATCCCGTGGTGATGCATGGCGTGTCGATGTCGATCGCCTCCACCGCGCCGCCGAATTTCGAATATCTGCAAGCCTTGAAGGACCTCGCCAAGCGCGTCGAACCGAAATGGGTGTCGGACCATATGTGCTGGACCGGCGTGCACGGCAAGAACCTGCATGATCTGCTGCCGATCCCCTACACCAGGGAGGCGCTCGATCACGTCGTCAGCCGCGTCCAGCTGGTGCAGGATTTTCTCGGCCGCGCCATCGTGCTCGAGAATGTCTCGACCTACGTCCAGTTCAACAGTTCCGAAATGACGGAATGGGAATTCCTGTCCGAGTTGTCGCGACGTTCCGGATGCTGGCTCCTGTTCGACGTCAACAACGTCTATGTCAGCGCCTTCAACCATGGCTACGATCCCATGACCTTCCTCGATGGAATTCCGGCGGACTGGGTGGTGCAGTTTCACATGGCCGGCCACAGCCACATGGGCACCCATATCATCGACACCCACGACCATCCGGTGTGCGAGGATGTCTGGGAGCTCTATGCCGCGGCGCTGAAGCGCTTCGGCCGGGTCTCGACCATGATTGAGCGCGATGACAACATTCCGCCGCTCGACGAATTGCTGATTGAGGTGGCCAGGACCCGCGAGATGGCCGAGAAAATTTTGCCGGCAGGCAAGCAGACGGGATGAGCGACTTCGCGCGACAGCAGGCCGCGTTTCAGCGCGGCATTCTTGATGGCGACGAAAAGGTGCTGGCTGAAATCCTGGACAGCCCGCGCGAGAAGCGCGAGGTGCTGTTCGGGGTCTATCGCTATGCCTATGGTTCGCGGCTGGTCGAGGCCATGCGCAACGACCATGAGCTGCTGCATCTTTATCTCGGCGACGAGACATTCGATGAGATGGGCCACGCTTACGTCAAGGCGCGCCCGTCCGGGCATCCGAACCTGCGCTGGTTCTCGCAAGGCCTGCCGGCGTTCCTGAAATCGACCGCACCCTATTCCGAGCACCCCGAGCTGTCCGATCTCGCAGCACTCGAAAAGGCGCTCAACGACGCCTTCGACGCCGCCGAAGGCGAGGTCGTCGAGCTGACCGACATGGCGGGCTTTGCGCCCGAAGCATGGTCGGGCCTCAGGTTCCGGCCGCATCCCAGCGCATCCAGGCTCGAGCTGGCGACCAACGCGGCTGCGATCTGGCTTGCGCTCAAGAACGACGAAGCGCCGCCGGATGCGACCGGGCTGGAGCAGCCCGCGCATCTCCTGATCTGGCGCCAGGACGTCACGCCGATGTTCCGCGAAATTTCGGCGGAGGAGGCGATGATGTGGGACGAGGCCGCAAACGGCATTCCGTTCGGCGTGCTCTGCGAAATGTTAGCTACTTATGACGACCCCGACAGCGCGGCGGGCCGTGGCGCGGGCTATCTGCACGGCTGGATCACGGCAGGACTTTTGACGGATGTTTCCGTCGGCTCATAAGAGGGGCGCCCGGCGAATGGGAATAGACACCGATCGCCATTTCATCGAGCGCATGCATTGGGACGAAGTCGCGCGGCGCATCGCTGACGGCGCGGTGGCAATATTGCCGATCGGCGCCGCAGCCCAGCAGCACGGCTTCCACCTCCCTCTCAATACCGACCGCATTCAGGCCGAGTGGCTCGCCGGCCGGATGGCGGAAAAGATCGACGCGTTGATCTGGCCGACGCTGACCTACGGCCACTACCCCGCCTTCGTCGAATATGCCGGCAGCAGCAGCCTGTCGATCTCGACCTTCGAGGCGCTGGTGCGCGAGGTTGCGGGGCAGATACTCGGCAGCGGCTGCGCAAAGCTGCTCGTGCTCAATACCGGGATCAGCACATTGGCCCCGGTCGACCGCGCGCTGGCGCGCCTCGCGAGCGAGCGGATCAAGCATTTGTGGATCCACGAAGGTCCGCGCTATCCCCGCGTCGCCAGGCAATTGGCCGAGCAGAGCCATGGCAGCCATGCCGACGAACTGGAAACGTCGCTGATGCTGGCGCTGGCGCCGCATCTGGTCGACATGGCGCGCGCCGAAGCCAGCCCCGAGTTGAAACAGGAGATGCCGGGCGCATTGACGCCGTCGGACCCGAATTCACCGAACTACAGCCGCTCCGGCAGCTATGGCGATCCGACACGGGCGACATCGGCCAAGGGCGAAGTCTTGCTCGCCGCCATGCTTGACGATCTCCACGAACAGGCCGCCGCCTTCATCGCACAAGGCGCCGGCGAGCATCGATCGGCTACGGTCCAAGGCGTGCTGCGATGAAAGCCGCCCGCGCCTTTCGCTGGACCGTTGCCGTAGCCCTCCTCGCCGCGATGCTGGCAGGCGCCCTATCGTTCCGCGCCGACGCGCAATCGGAATACATGCGCGGCAACCGAATGCCCTACGATGCGTTCGACCTGCTGCCCAGGACCGATCTCGAAGTGCCCGGCGGCACCATCCATGTCGCGTTCGCTCCGGGCGAGATCGCGCTGCCCAAGGAAAAACTGCTCGACTGGATCAGGATGTGCGCCCGGGCCATCACGACCTATTATGGGCGGTTTCCCGTCACCTCGCTGCGGCTGCTATTGGTGCCCGTCGATGGCGGGCGCATCCGCGGCGGCACCACGTGGGGCTATCGCGGCGCCGCCATTCGCATTCCGCTCGGCCGCGACTCCACCGAGGATGTTTTGCAGCGCGACTGGGTGATGGTGCACGAGATGGTGCACACCGCCCTGCCCGATATGCCCGATCGCTACGCCTGGCTGTCGGAGGGATTGGCCGTCTATATCGAGCCTGTCGCGCGGGTGCAGGCCGGAGACCTTAACGCGCGGGAAATCTGGCAGGCGATGATGCGCGACATGCCGAAAGGTCTGCCACAGGCCGGCGATCAGGGCCTCGACAACACGCCCACCTGGGGGCGCAAATACTGGGGCGGCGCGATGTTCTGCCTGCTGGCCGATATCGAAATCCGCAAAGCGACGAATAATCGCCTCGGCTTGCAGGACGCGATGCGCGGCGTGCTCGCCGCCGGCGGCAGTCACGAGCAGGACTGGCCGATCGAGCGCATTCTCGCAACCGCCGACAAGGCCGTCGGCGTCGGCGTGCTGACCCGGCTCCACAACGAGATGGGGCCGAAGCCCGTGACCCCCGATCTCGCCGCGCTATGGCGCGACCTCGGATTGAAGCGGATTGGCGAAGATATTGAATTCGACGACAGCGCGCCGCTCGCGGCGATCCGCAAGGCGATCACCGCACCGCGCGGACAATAGAGCGTGACTTGATGATCCGGCAGCCAATCGCCGCCGGACCATCCATTGAGAGAAGCATCAGAACCGGTAGCTGGCGCCGACGCGCACGAGATGCATCTCGTTGCGAAATTCGGCCCGCGTGCGATCCTTGCTGGACAGCGTGACGCTCCCATAATCGGCGTAGAGATATTCGCCGCGTCCGACAAAATGCTTGGTGAAGGCATACTCGAAGCCGCCGCCGACGATCAGTCCGGCCTTGACCTGTTCGTCCCAAATCGCCTGCTGCAGGGTGTCGCACCCTTTCTGGATCGTATAGCGGTAGCCGTTGCTGATGCTGGCGAAGCCGACGCCGACGGCGCCAAACGCCAGCAGGCGGTCGAACGCGTAGCCTGCGCGCAACCGCGCGGAGCCGAATGCGCCGAAGCTCGACAGTAGCGCACTGTCGCCAAAGATCAGTTCGTCCCGCGACGAGGAGGATTTGCCCCAATCGAGTTCGCCGCCGATCACAAAGCGGTTGGCGAACTGATGGTTGTAGCCACCATAGACGCCGACGGCGAAGCCGCTCGCCTGCCCCTCTGCATGACGGCAAGCACCATTTCGGCAGTAGTCAGATGCCCACGCCGCATACGCCCCACCGCCGTAAACGCCTGCATAGAACCCCGTCCAGTTGTACTGAGGCGAGGGCAAGTCCGGAATACGAAGATCGGTAGCCTTAGCTGCCGATCCTGCCAGTAAAAAGCCACAAGCGGCAACGATCCCCCAGGAAACAAAACGCATCAACGCACCTCATCACGCACGACACACGCAACACATGTTGCGGAACCAAGCTGAAGAGGGAACTTCGGGCGCGACGATGTTTAAGTCAGGCGGCGCTGTGGTGAAACGAGGCTATGTTTGGAACCAAACTGCGACGGCCGCCACAATGTACAACCCTTGAGCGAAAAACGCCGTTGCGGGCCCTCGCCCACCACCTGCGGTTTCAACGCGAAGGCGGCGGACCGCGGACGCGGCCAGGCCGCATGCCAATAAGCCCGGTGGCGTGACGCGACGAAGTTGATGTCCGGCTTGCTCCTGAAGCGACGCGATTGCTGCGCAGCAGCGAAATGACGCGATGGGCACAGATTCTGACATTCCTGGCGCTGCTACTTTTTTGACGCGGCCGTTGGTGCGGGCAGCAAGACGAGCGCCGCGAGCAGTCCCGCCGCTGAAGCCATTGCCGCTGCTGAGAACAGCCAGATGTAGCTGACCGCCGATCCCTGGGTATGAAGCAGCGCGCCGAGAGCTGCGATGCCGACCGCGAAGCCGGCTTGGCGCACGACGACCGTCACGGCGGATGCCAGGCCAGCAAGATCCGGCGGCACAAGCGACACGGCCGCGCCGGACAGTTGCGGGTGCGCCAAAGCGACGCCGACCCCAACAGCAACAATCCCGCAGAAGATCGGAATTAGCGGCGGCGCTGAACCATCCGAGATCAGCGCGATCACAACGGTGGCATTGCCGGCTGCCAAAATCGCGAGCGCCAAGGCGAAGTGAAGCCGCCATCCCAGACGATCGACAAGCCGGCCGCCCAATGGCGGCAGGAACAGCATCGGCAGCGTGGCCGTCAGCAGTGCGATGCCGGCTACTTCCGAGGACCAGTCGAAAGCGGCAGCAAAGAAGAGTGGCAAGTAGACGAGGATCGCCCAGTAGCCGATCGATACGGCGCACAGGAGGATCGCAATTCCGATCATGGCCCGTTGAACGAATATGCCGGGATCGAGGATCGGGTCGGCGCGGCTTCTCTGCTGCATGCCGAATACAGCTAGAAACACCGCACTCAGCGCGAGACCCGCCACCAAATGTGGCGTTGACGTGCGGCCATGCAACAGCGCCTCGACAAGCGCAGTAAGCGCGGAGGTAAACAATACGACGCCCAGCATGTCGAGCCGCCGGGGCACCGCCTCGCGCGCTTCCGCGACCAACCGCGGTACGCCCCACGCGACCAAAGCGCAGGCTGGCAAGTTGATGAGGAAAATCCAGCGCCAGCCGATCCACGATGAGACAAGTCCGCCAACCGTCGGGCCAAATGCCATGGCGACGCCGGACATGACACCAAGCAAGGCAAACGCGTCTGTGCGCGCCCTTGCCTGCACATAGACGCTGGCGATCAGCGCGAAGCCGCCAGTCACGATGAATGCGGCTCCAATTCCCTGCAGTGCGCGAGCGGCCAATAGCGTCGGTCCGTCCCATGTCATCCCGCACGCCAAAGACGCGAGTGCGAAGATGCCATTGCCGACGAGCATCGCCCGCCGTCGCCCATACCGATCCGCCAACGCTCCCGCAAACAACAAGCAGGCGGTGAAGGCCAAACTGTAGGCATCCATGACCCACGCATACCCGGCAACGTCGAACCCGAGTTCACGTGCGACCGTCGGCAACGCGATGGCCACCGCCGTCACATCAAAATTGGCGAGGAAGGGCGCCATCCCCAAGAGCAGGGCCGGCATCATGGACTGTGCAGACCGACCGGAGTCGCTGTCTGCGATATTTGTTGGCTGTGTCATCGCGCGGCTACTCGTGTCTTGGATTGCCGCTTTTTGCCAACGCCAATTGTTCACATCGCCATGAATATCCTTCATAGTGCTGGCATGCGTGCTCTTCCGCCTTTTGATGGTCTGATTGCGTTCGACGCGGCGCTGCGCCATCGCAGCATGACGCTCGCGGCCGGTGAGCTAGGGCTCACACAGAGCGCAATCAGCCATCGGCTGAAGAAACTTGAGAGCTTTGTGGGTACGCGGTTGCTTGATCGTACAGGGGGCGGTCTGTTGCCGACCGCAGCTGGCGTTAGCTTGGCCGAGGGGCTGGGGCGGATGCTTGACGAGATGGCAGAGCTACGCGCCCGCTCGCGTGCGTCGGTGCGGCCGGTGACACTCAAGATCGGACTCGGCTCCGCCCTTGCGAACTACTGGCTGGTACAGCGTCTGACGGCGTTTGCGTCAGCATATCCCGATATTGCGATCGAACTCTGCATCATCGAAAGCGATGTTCAAGCGCGCGCCCTCGATCTCGACGTGCAGATCCGATGGATTCCCAAGGTTGGCGCGCGTGCTACGTCGACCCAACGCCTGCTGTTCGACGAGATGGTTTTCCCGGTTGCGATCCCGTCTCTGCTGCCACGTGGGCGGCCATTGCGGGAGCCGCACGTGCTCGGCACCTTACCAATACTGCACAAGGGCCTCGTTGGCCGGAACGACGGCGCGGAATGGTCGTGGCCGGTGTGGTTCGAGCGGCTGGGCGTCACGGCTCCCGTTCAGGGCGGGCTTCGCTTCGATAATCTCGGTACGGCAATCGCAGCCGCTTTGCAGGGTAACGGCGTCGTTCTAGCCAGGTCTTTGCTTGTTCATGATGCACTCGCGGAAAAGCGGCTTTGCCGCGTCGTGTCGGCAAACTGGGATATGACATCCAGCAAGGCGCACATCATCCGCTGGCCTGCCGCCCTGGCGAATGACAAGCGCGTCGCACTGTTTGTTGACTGGGTTGTCAAGGAAGCGGCAAGAACATCCTTTCAATGAAGGTGCGTCACCGCTGACGTCCGCTCCGCATTGATGAGTCCACCCCCTACCCCACCGGCACGATCTTGCCGGGGTTGAAGATGTTCTGCGGATCGAGCGCGTGCTTCAGCGCGCGCATGGCGTCGATCGCCTCGGGGCCAAGCTCGGCCTCGAGGTATTTCTGCTTGCCCTGCCCGATGCCGTGCTCGCCGGTGCAGGTGCCGCCCATCGACTGCGCGCGTTCGACCAGGCGATGCATGAAGTCCTCGCCGCGCGCCATTTCTTCCTTGTTGTCGACGTCGCAGACCAGCGAGCAATGGAAATTGCCATCGCCGACATGGCCGACGATCGGCGACAGCAGGTTGAGCCGCTTCAGATCGTCCTCGGTCTCGGTGACGCAGTCCGCGAGCCGTGAGATCGGCACGCAGACGTCGGTCGCCACCACGCCCGCACCGGGCCGCAGCGCCTTGACCGACCAATAGGCGTCATGCCGCGCCTGCCAGAGTTTGGTGCGGTCCTCCGGCTTGGTGGTCCAGGTGAAATCGCCGCCGCCGCACTCCCTGGCGATTTCGTCAAAGTTCTTCGACTGCTCGGCGACCTCGATCTCGCTGCCGTGGAATTCCAGCAGCAGCAGTGGCGTTTCCGGCAAGGTCAGCTTGGAATAGGCGTTGCAGGCGCGGACCTGCTCGGCGTTGAGCAGTTCGATCCGCGCGAGCGGAATGCCGGTCTGGATGGCGAGGATCGTGGCCTGACAGGCGCCGCGCACGGTCTCGAACGAACAGGCGGCGGCTGCGATCGTCTCGGGGATACCGCGCAGCTTCATGGTGAGTTCGGAGATGATACCGAGCGTACCCTCGGCGCCGACGAACAGGTGCGTGAGGTCGTAACCGGCCGATGATTTTTTCGCCCGCGTGCCGGTCGTGATGATCTCGCCGTCGCCGCGCACCACCTTGAGCGCCAGCACGTTGTCGCGCATGGTGCCGTAGCGCACCGCATTGGTGCCGGAGGCCCGCGTCGAGGCCATGCCGCCGAGCGAAGCGTCGGCGCCGGGGTCGATCGGGAAGAACAATCCCTGGTCGCGCAGATGCTCGTTCAGCGCCTTGCGGGTGACGCCCGGCTGGATCACGCAATCCAGATCCTCGGCGTGAACGTCAAGAATCCGGTTCATGTCGCGCAAATCGATGCAGACGCCGCCGGCCGGCGCGTTGACCTGACCTTCCAGCGAGGTGCCGGTGCCGAAGGCGATCACGGGAACGCTATGTTTGGCGCAGATCCGCACCACGTCCTGGATGTCCTGGGTTTCCTGCGCCATCACCACCGCGTCCGGCGGCTGCGTCGGCAGCCACGTGGTGGTATGGGCGTGCTGCTCGCGCACCGCCTGCGAGGTAATCAGCCGGTTGCCGAATCGCGCCGCCAGCGCCTCGACCGCGCTGGCCAGCGCCTGCGGCTCCGGCCGCTTCAAATTACCTGATACCGTCATCGCCACGCCAAATTCCTCCGGATTTGAGCGGACCGTGGCAAAGGATATAAGGGGGGTCAAGAGATCCGCAAAAACAAAGGGATGGATGATGACGACCGCTGCCGCCGCCGGCGACCGACTGAAGACTATGCCGCTGCCGCCTGCCCCGTTCCTGTCGTCGGTGATGCAGATCGAACCGCAATGGATCGACTATAACGGCCACCTCAACATGGCCTACTACAACGTCATGATGGACCGCGCGATCGACGAAATGTGGCTGCAACTCGGGATCGGGCCAGCCTACATGAAGGAACGCCACAGCTCGACCTTCACCGCCGAATGCCATGTACGGTACATACGTGAAATTCATCTCGGCGATCCCGTTCAGATTTCGGTTTATCTGTTAGGTCACGATGAGAAGCGGCTGCACACGTTCGAGGAATTGCGGCACGCGACCGAAGGCTGGCTCTCCGCGACGTCGGAAAACATGACGCTGCATATGGACATGAAGGCGCGCAAAGTTGCGCCCTTCCCGCCGGACATTCGCGCCCGCATCCAGGCGGTCGTGGCTTCGCATGCCGCCGTGCCGCGGCCCGAGGGGATCGGCCGCACGGTTGCGATGCCCCAGAAATAGCGATGCGTGGCGGCGCCGACGCTCCGTAGCGGGGCGTCGCCGCCCGTTGTTGCGCATCAGCCGCGCCTGCTAGACGTTGCTGCGTCCACGAACCAATCCGACCACTGCCGAGACCAGAAACAGAATCACGGCAATGAAGAAGATTGCCCTCGCGATTTCGACGGAAGCGCCGGCGATGCCGCCGAAGCCCAGAACGCCCGCGATCAGCGCGATGATCAGAAACGTAACGACCCAGCTCAGCATGACACGACCTCAATTGGCTGTTGCGCTCGCGATGGCGGCGACTGACGCTCCGCGCATCGCCTGCAGGACCAATCCGGGCTGGGAATGATGGTTCCTGGCGGCAAAACGACGAAATTTGACGATTCCGGCGGAACAAAATCGCAGGCTGGCCGCGAAATCGGGCCCGCAAAAGCGCCGGGATAAAACCTGTCAAAACGGCCGGCCAGGCCCTATATGGCCCTTAATCCTTGCTATGAAGGCTCCCCTTTACCGCCTCACGGTGCCATCGTGGGGACGAGACGATTCGAGAATGACCGAGCCGAGCAAACTGCCCCATCACGGCGTCCCCGAGCACCAGCCTGCGGCTGGCGGCATCGCCGCGCGTGCGCGGGCGGCAGCCGGTCCGCAATATCTGAACGGGCTCAATCCCGAACAGCGCGAAGCTGTTGTGACGCTGGATGGGCCGGTCCTGGTGCTGGCCGGCGCCGGCACCGGCAAGACGCGGGTGCTGACCACGCGGATCGCCCACATCCTGAGCCAGGGCCGGGCGCGGCCGCACGAAATCCTGTCGGTGACCTTCACCAACAAGGCCGCGCGCGAGATGAAGCTCCGCCTCGGCCAGATGCTCGGCCAGGCCGTGGAAGGCATGCCGTGGCTCGGCACCTTCCATTCGATCGGCGGACGCATCCTGCGCATTCACGCCGAACTGGTGCAGCTCAAATCCAATTTCACCGTGCTCGACGTCGACGACCAGGTGCGGCTCTTGAAGCAACTCCTGCAGGCCGAGAACATCGACGACAAGCGCTGGCCGGCGCGCATGCTGGCCGGACTGATCGACGGCTGGAAAAACCGTGGCCTGACGCCTAGCCAGGTGCCGGCAGGCGAAGCCGCGATGTTCGGCAACGGCAAGGGCGGCAAGCTTTACGCCAGCTACCAGGAGCGGCTGAAGATTCTCAACGCCGCCGATTTCGGCGATCTGCTGCTGGAGAACATCCGGCTGTTCCGCGAAAACCCTGATGTGCTGCGGCAATACCAGAACCGCTTCAAGTTCATTCTGGTCGACGAATATCAGGACACCAACGTCGCGCAGTATCTCTGGCTGCGGCTGTTGTCGCAGGCGCCGTCGCGGCCGGGCGTGCCGCTCTCGGCGACCATTCCGGGACACACCGACTCTCCCGTCATTCCGGGGCGCATCGAAGATGCGAACTCCGATGTGCAATCGCACATCGGAGAATCTGGAGATAATGAGGACTCAGCTCGAGATTCCGGGTTCGCACCTGCCGGTGCGCCCCGGAATGACGCTGGAAATGCCGTCGCTCAGCCCTCTCCCCCCAAAAACATCTGCTGCGTCGGCGACGACGACCAGTCGATCTATGGCTGGCGCGGCGCGGAGGTCGACAACATCCTGCGCTTCGAGCACGATTTTCCCGGCGCAAAAGTCATTCGCCTCGAGCGCAATTACCGCTCGACCGGCCATATCCTCGCCGCCGCCTCGCATCTGATCGCGCACAATGAGGGCCGTCTCGGCAAGACGTTGCGCACCGAGGATGTCGACGGCGAGAAAGTCACCGTCACCGGCTCCTGGGATTCGGAAGAGGAAGCCCGCGCCATCGGCGAGGAGATCGAGGAGCTGCAGCGCGCCGGCGAGAACCTCAACGAGGTCGCGATCCTGGTGCGGGCCTCGTTCCAGATGCGCGAGTTCGAAGATCGTTTCGTCACGCTCGGCCTGCCCTATCGCGTGATCGGCGGTCCGCGGTTTTATGAGCGCGCCGAAATCCGCGACGCGCTGGCTTACCTGCGCACGATCAATTCGCCGGCCGACGATCTTGCCTTCGAGCGCATCATCAATGTCCCGAAGCGCGGGCTTGGCGACGCCACCGTGCAGATGCTGCACGACCACGCCCGCAAGCGCCGCATTCCCCTGTTCGAGGCGGCGCGAGCCATGGTCGAGACCGACGAGTTGAAGCCGAAGGCACGCGGGAGCCTGCGCGATCTCGTCGCGCAATTCGATCGCTGGCGCGCCCAGCGCGAGGTCACCGCGCATACGGATCTGGCCGAAATCGTGCTCGACGAGAGCGGCTACACCGAGATGTGGCAGAAGGACCGCTCCGCCGACGCTGCGGGCCGGCTGGATAACTTGAAGGAACTGGTGCGCTCGATGGAGGAGTTCGAGAACCTGCAAGGTTTTCTCGAACACATCTCACTGGTGATGGACCGCGACGGCGGCGCCGAGGAAGAAGCGGTTTCGTTGATGACGCTGCATTCGGCCAAGGGACTCGAATTCGACAATGTGTTCCTGCCCGGCTGGGAGGAAGGCCTGTTTCCGAGCCAGCGCACCCTCGACGAACAGGGCCGCGCCGGCCTCGAAGAGGAGCGCCGCCTCGCCCATGTCGGGCTCACGCGGGCACGCCGTCGCGCAAAGCTCTATTTCGCCACCAACCGCCGCATTCACGGCACGTGGTCGACCACGATCCCCTCGCGCTTCCTCGACGAACTGCCGTCGCAAAATGTCGAGATCACGGAGTCGAAAGGCGGCTCCGGCTGGGGCGGCAGCGGCGGTTACGGCCCGTCGCGCTTCGACAATGTCGAATCCTTCGGCTCCAGCTACAGCACGCCGGGCTGGCAGCGCGCGCAGGCCAACCGCAACCGCGGCCAGGGTGGTCGCGGACAGGCCCGCGGCGGTTTTGACGAAAGCCAGTCGTCATTCTCAGGCTCGCGCAGCGATGCAGGCTCGCGTGGCGATGCCTTCTCAGGCGGCGGATTTTCGCGCAACAAGCGCGGCCCGATGGTGATCGAAGGCGAACTGGTCGCGAAATCCACGGGCACCGTTTCGGAATTCTCGCTCGATGACCGCGTGTTCCACCAGAAATTCGGCTACGGCAACGTGGTGAAGATCGACGGCAACAAGCTGACGATCGCGTTCGAGAAGGCGGGCGAGAAAAAAGTGGTGGATAGTTTTGTGGAGCGGGCGTAAGGCGCGAATATTTCTGCCGAGCGCTCACTTAACGCTACCGAATCGGCTCTAGCGTTCCAGGTCACATGATCTCAGGAGACATTCATGTTGACCAACAGCCGAGAGATTGTTCGGCGCCTAGAGCGGGAGGGATGGACACTTGTTCGCATCACCGGCTCTCATCACGTGTTCAAAAACCCAATCTCGGGTGAAACACTTGTCGTTCCGCACCCCAAGAAGGACTTGGGAAAAGGCCTAGTCCGTGCCATTTATGAGGGCGCAGGATGGAAACCTGACTGAGATTAGCCATGGCCCACTACATCGCCCTTATTGAAGATGCCGGACCAGAGCACGCTGTTGGCGTCTGGTTTCCGGACCTGCCCGGCTGCACTTCGGGCGGCGATGATATCGATCAGGCGCTGCGCAACGCGCCGGAAGCCCTGGAGCTTTATGCAGAAAGCGTCGAAGGAGACGGCAAGCTACTGCCACGTCCGCGAACGCTAACTGAATTAAAATCCGATCCCGCAATCGCTGATGATCTTAAGACCTACATGGTCGCCCTGATCGAACTGCCCGCGCGCGCTCACGCCGCGGAATAGGCGCTTTTCTCGGTCCGACGCATTGCGAAAGACCTTCCGCGTTCCTATCTCCCGGTTCCCACCCCTCCCCGCGTCGATTCCGGCCGAAAGCGCCGCTGTGTCGTTCGCCCATTTCCGTTTCAGACTGCCATGCTCGCGATGCCCCCCATCATATCCGTCTCAAATCTATCAAAGACCTACGGCTCCGGTTTCAAGGCGCTGAATGGCATCAATCTCGACATCAAGCGCGGCGAAATCTTCGCGCTGCTCGGGCCGAACGGCGCCGGCAAGACCACGCTGATCAGCATCATCTGCGGCATCGCCAATCTGAGCGAGGGTAGCGTCACCGTCGGTGGGCATGACATCAACCGCGATTACCGCGCCGCGCGGTCGCTGATTGGCCTCGTGCCGCAGGAACTGCACACCGACTCGTTTGAAACCGTCTGGGCGACGGTGAGCTTCAGCCGCGGCCTGTTCGGCAAGCCCAAGAAACCAGCGCACATCGAAAAAGTCCTGAAAGACCTGTCGCTGTGGGACAAGAAGGATTCCAAAATCATCACGCTGTCCGGCGGCATGAAGCGCCGCGTGATGATCGCAAAGGCGCTGTCGCACGAGCCGCAGATCCTGTTTCTCGACGAACCCACCGCCGGCGTCGACGTCGAATTGCGCAAGGGCATGTGGGATGTGGTGCGCGCGCTGCAAGCCTCCGGCGTCACCATCATCCTGACCACGCATTACATCCAGGAAGCCGAGGAGATGGCCGACCGCATCGGCGTCATCAACAAGGGTGAGATCATCCTGGTCGAGGACAAGGCCGGACTGATGCAGAAGCTCGGCAAGAAGGAGTTGAAGGTGCATCTGCAAGGCAAGATCGATGCGATCCCCGCCGCGCTCGCCGCCTACAATCTCGAACTGTGCGACGACGGCCACGCCGTGATCTATGATTACGACACCAAGGGCGACCGCACCGGCATCACCAGCCTGCTCGGCGATCTCCGCAATGCCGGCATCCGCATCTCGGATCTCGACACAAGGCAGTCGTCGCTGGAAGACATCTTCGTCAGCCTGGTGAGGGCGCCATGAATTACCGTGCGATCCGCGCCATCTATCTGTTCGAAATGGCCCGCACCTGGCGCACGCTGCTGCAGAGCATCGTCTCGCCGGTGGTTTCCACCTCGCTCTATTTCGTGGTGTTCGGCGCCGCGATCGGCTCGCGCATCACCGAGGTCGAGGGCGTCAGCTACGGCACTTTCATCGTGCCGGGGCTCGTCATGCTGTCGGTGTTGACGCAGAGCATCGCCAACGCCTCGTTCGGCATCTATTTTCCGAAATTCGTCGGCACCATTTATGAAATATTGTCGGCGCCGATTTCCTATCTCGAAATCGTGATCGGCTATGTCGGGGCGGCCGCGACCAAATCCATCATCCTTGGCCTGATTATTCTCGCCACCGCCGCGCTGTTCGTGCCGCTGCACATCCATCATCCCCTGTGGATGCTGACCTTCCTGGTGCTGACGGCGGTGACGTTCAGCCTGTTCGGCTTCATCATCGGCATATGGGCCGACGGGTTCGAGAAGCTGCAGATGATCCCGATGCTGGTAGTGACGCCGCTGACCTTCCTCGGCGGCAGCTTCTACTCGGTGAACATGCTGCCGTCGGGCTGGCGCACCGTCACGCTGCTCAATCCCGTGGTCTATCTGATCTCGGGCTTCCGCTGGAGTTTTTACGAGATCGCCGACGTCAGCGTGGGCTTGAGCCTCGGCATGACGCTCGGCTTCCTCGCCATCTGCATCGCCCTGGTGTGGTGGATTTTCCGGACCGGTTACCGGCTGAAGAATTGACGCCGGAAATGTTATTCCACCGTCATGGCCGGGCATAGCCGTCTGGAAGGACGGCGTCGCTTCCGCTCGCCTATGCCCGGCCATCCACGTTTCTTTCCCAATGCCGCAAAGACGTGGATGCCCGGGACAAGCCCGGGCATGACGAACCCCCGGTACCTCAGGCACCGCCGCATCTTCCACTCGCGAAAAAGTCAGCAATTCATGACCCATTGTGCCGTCCCGTCGCCTTGTTTGCGCCGCGGGAGCCGTTAACGATTGCGAGCGGCCACTGGAACCAGTGCCGGTTTCCGGGCATAGTGATGCCCGGGGGACGGGAGAGCCGGCGCTTTTAGTACAGGGGTCTGGAGGCCAAAGGTAAAATGCGTTCCTTCCTCATTGCCGTCACCGCCCTGACGCTGTTTGCCTCGGGCGCAGCCCAAGCCAAAGTCGCCATCACCGTTGATAAGGATAACCAGCAGATGACCGTCGCGGTCGACGGTGTCGAGCGTTACAACTGGCCGGTATCGACAGGCATCCCCTCCTACGAAACGCCGAGCGGCAGCTTCCGCGCCTTCCGGATGGAGGAAGACCACTACTCCAAGGAATTCGACGACGCGCCGATGCCGCACTCGATCTTCTTTACCAAGATCGGCCACGCCATCCACGGCACCGATTCCGTCAACCGTCTCGGCAGCCCGGCCTCACATGGCTGCGTGCGGCTGTCGCGCGAGAACGCCTCAAAGCTCTGGGCGCTGGTTCAGGAGCAAGGCGTTCTCAATACCACGGTGACGCTGACCGGCTCCTCCCAGGTGGCGCTGGCGCGCAATCCGCGGCGCGCCAATACGGCGGTCGCACGCCGCGCCCCGCTGCCGCAATATGAGCAGCAATACGATTCCGCCGGAGATCCCATCGTGATCACACCGCCGCAGCAGCGCACAGCGCCGGTTGCACGGGCCGACGACGGCTACATCTATCCCGCCGACGGTTCTTCCAACGAAGCGCGTTATCCCGCGCCCGGCCGCCGCGCCTACGAGACCCAGGCCTATCAGCAGCAACAGCCGCAATATTACGACAACCGCGGCTATGCGCCGGCGCCGCAGGGCTACTACTACCAGCCGCGGCAGTCGTATCAGCCGCGCGGGCTGTTCGGCTATCAGGATTAACTGGGCGAATTTTTCGCGGTCGCGGCATTATCCGTGACCGCGATCCTAACCGTCCGTCGCGCTCGCCAGCGTGCGGTCGCGTTGCGCCGTCAGCCGCGCCTGTTGCCAGGCGTCGTGCGCAATCATCCCGGCCGCCATCGCCGCGACGAAAACAATGATGCCGGGCGACAGGGTCGCAAGGCTTTCCAGCGCCGGCCCCGGGCACAGGCCGACAAGGCCCCACCCGACACCGAACAGCGCCGCACCGCTTACCAGCGGCAGATCGATCCCCGACTTGCCCGGCCGAAAATACTGCCCGGCAAACCACGGCCGCGCAGCGCGATCGGCCAGCCTGAAGCCCGGCACCGACACCGCGAGCGCCGCAGCCATCACCACGGCAAGGCTCGGATCCCATGCGCCGAAGATATCCAGAAAACCAAAAACCTTGGTCGGCTGCACCATGCCTGAAATCAGCAGGCCCGCACCGAAGATCAGGCCGCAAATCAAGGGGGCGATGATCCACATGGCTCAACCTCCCAACACGTGGCGGGTAACTGCCACGGTAACGACCGCCGTGGCCATGAAGACGACTGTGGCGGCGATGGAACGCGGCGACAGCCGCCCTATTCCGCAAATGCCGTGACCGGAGGTGCAGCCGCCGCCGAGACGGGTGCCGAAGCCGACCAGCAGTCCCGCTGCGATAATGACGGCCCAGTTCGATGGCAGTTTCGGCGGCGACATTCCGTATCCGACAAGACCGGCGATGACGGGCGCCAGAATAAGCCCGGCGATAAAGGCGATGCGCCAGCCCTTGTCCTCGCCGCGCATATTCAACAGGCCGCTGAAGATGCCACTGATCCCCGCGATCCGGCCGGTCGACAACATCAGCAGCACCGCGGAAAGCCCGATCAGGACGCCGCCGATTGCGGCCGACACGGGAGTGAAATTGGCCATGAGGGTTTCCAGGGCTCGATGGGTACGCTCAGATCATAGGCGGACTGCGCATGATCGCAATGGGCCGGCGGCGGCCGCCTTGATCCATCGCAATGCCGGCCAGGCGCGCTGCCGGATATGCTGTGCCAGTAAACCACAGGGCAAAATCGATGACCAATTGGCCGCAACAGACCACCGATTTGAGCATTCTCCTGCGTAGCCTTCGCGGATCGGCCCCCGACGTCATGAAGGCGTTCGCGGGCATTGCGAAGGCAGCGACGGTTTCGAAGGCGCTGGATGCCAAGACCAAGGAACTGATCGCGCTCGGCATCGCGGTGGCCGTTCGATGCGACGATTGCATCGCCTTTCACGTCAAGGCTTGCGTGGAGCAGGGCGCCACGAAGGAGGAAGTCAGCGAAACGCTGGGAATGGCGATCTATATGGGCGCCGGCCCCTCGGTGATGTACGCGAGCCACGCGCTGGAAGCGTTCACGCAATTCGAGGCCGGTACGGCGAAACCATTGGGCAGACGAATTCCAGTTCGCAATGACGATGAAATTCGTCTCGAATGACAAGGTCCCGCTCGGAGGTCATGGCGCTCGGAGGCCGCACCTCATCTATTCCTCGCCCCTTCTGAGCCGCCGCCACACCGCGCCCAGCACGTTGGAATAATCGTCGGTCCAGACCCGCTGGTTGTCTTCGGCTTCCGTCAGCGCCCATTGGTCCGACGATGCCAGCTTGCCGACGTCGGCCTCTTCGCGCGCCGAGACCACGACCGAGGTCGAGAAGATGTATTCATTGTCGCGGCCGGAATCCTCGCTGTAGACCCAGCTCTTCATATCGTTGGCGTCGGCGATGCCGACGACGACGCTCGACAGCTCCAGATGCCGGTTGGAGACGTGCATCACCACCGCCCCCTGCGGCGCCAGCTTGGACTTGTAGATCTCCATCGCCTCTTCGGTCGCCAGATGAATCGGAATCGCATCCGAGGAATAGGCGTCGACGATGATCAGATCGTAGACGCCGTCGGGCTCGCGCGCGAAGGTCAGCCGCGCATCGCCGATCACGGGTTCCAGGTTCGGCTGGCAAACCTGGATGTAGGTGAAATATTTCGGGTCGCGCGCGGTATCGACCATCGACTGGTCGATCTCGAAGAACTTCCAGTCCTCTCCAGGTTCGGACGCGCAGACCAGCGTGCCGGAGCCGAGCCCGATCACGGCGACCCGCAGCGGCGCGCCCTTGCGCTCGCGGATCGCGGTGATCGCCTGGCCGATGCCGCCGTCCTTGTGATAATAGGTGATCGGCTCCGGCTGGCTGGTGACCGGCGTGCCATCGTCGTTCTTGAATTTCTCGGCGCCGTGGATCGTGGTGCCGTGCATCAGCACATGATATTGGCCGTTCGGCGTCACCACGATCTTGTGGACGCCGAAGAAGCTGCGCACGGTCTCCACGCGCCCGTCGTCGGAGGGATACATCCGGATCAACACCAGCGCCAAGGTCACCACAGCGGCCAGCTTCCAGCGATCCGCCTTGAGCAGGATCGCCAATATCATCGAGACGACCGCAACTGCGGCTACCACGTAGACTCGATTGGTATCCAGCCATGTGAAGATTTTGCCGCTGCTGTAGGACGGCGCGATCAGCGCCGCCGCGGCGATGGCTAGCAGCGGCCAGAACCAGCGGCTCCATTGCGGCCACCGCTCGTCGGCCGGCGGCCGGCACAGCACCGCCAGCGCCACCAGGATCGGATATTCCGCGACCCAGGAGAACGTGAACGGCGCGATCAGCCCCGCGAATAGTCCGCCGACCATGCCGCCGAACGACAGCGCGACATAGAAACCCGTGAGATATTTCGCGGCGGGGCGGGTGCGCGCCAACTCGCCATGACAGGCCATCGCAATGATGAAGAAGCAAAGCTGGTGGCCGCCGAGCGTCAGCAACAGGTTCTGCTCGCCGCCTATCGCCAACAGCAGGATCACCCCCATGATCGCCAGCGGTTGCAGCATCAGCATGAACTTGTGCGGCAACAGCGGGCGTGACTGGAACACCAGCACCCAGGTCAGGAGATAAAGCGACAGCGGCAGCACCCACAGCAGCGGCGCCGCCGCGACATCGGTGGAAATATGCGCGGTCACCGCGATCAGCAGCCCCGACGGAACGGCGGCAAGGAAGATCCAGCGGGCGCGCAAAATCGATGGCGGCGCCGGCGCGGCGCTATCGTCGGCCGGCATGTTCAGTTCCGCCGCCTTCGCCGGCGAGCGCAGCAGCAATACGCCGCAGGTTGCGATCAGCACGATCAAGAGGCCATAGCCGCCGGTCCAGATCAGGTTCTGCGTGCGCAGCGTGAACATCGGCTCCAGCAGCACCGGATAGGACAACAGCGCCAGGAAGCTGCCGATATTCGAGGAAGCGTAGAGGAAGTACGGGTCAGGACCGTTGGGGTGGCCGGTGCGGACGAACCAGGCCTGCAGCAGCGGATTGTTGGCGGCGAGCGCAAAGAACGGCAGCCCGATCGACACCGCAAACAGGCCGAGCAGCCAGGGCGCATAGCCTGACGTCGGCGGATCGCCCCATCCGCTCGAGATCGACAGCGGCAGCGTCAGCATCGCACAAGCGAGCAGCAGCAGATGGGCCGCCACGGGAATCGTGCGGTTGCGCAGCTGCATCAGGAAATGCGCATAGGCATAGCCGCCGAGCAGCAGCGACTGGAAGAACACCATCGCCACCGACCACACCGCCGGCGAGCCGCCGAGCCGCGGCAGCACCATCTTGGTGAACAGAGGCTGCACCGAGAACAGCAGCAGCGCGCTGACGAAGATCGCGGCGGTGTAGACGACCAGGACTAACAGGTTCCGACTTTCGGAAGGCTGGTCCGCTGAAACGGACAGATCGGGAGAAGACATCAAAACTCCGGCTGGAAACCGGCGGGCGCCGGTGGCGGGATGCCCGGCAGGGCCGCCGGCGGGGCGCAATGGAGCATAGGGCGACACGGCGAGCAATGCGGGATAAGAAAGCACGGATAGGGCGCTTTGCGCCCATCCCGATCAAACCTTCTTGAAGCTGAAGCTGGCATGAACGAGACGGACGTTGTCATCATTGGGGCGGGGCATAACGGCCTCACCTGCGCGGCCTATCTCGCGATGGCCGGCCTGCGCGTAAAAGTAGTAGAGCGCCGCAAGGCGGTCGGCGGCGCCGCCGTGACCGAGGAATTCCACCCCGGCTTCCGCAACTCGGTGGCCGCCTATACTGTCAGCCTGCTCAATCCACAGATCGTTGCCGACCTGAAGCTCGCCGATCACGGCCTGCGCATCGTCGAGCGCCGCGCACAGAATTTTCTGCCCGCGCCCGACGGCAGCTATCTCCTGACCGGCGAGGGCCGCACGCAGGCATCGGTGGCAAAACTCAGCGAGCGCGATGCGGCCACTATTGATGTCTTCTCGCGCGAGCTGGAGGCCATCGCCGACGTGCTGCGGCAGCTCGTGCTGCGCCCTCCGCCGAACATCGTCGAGGGGTTTGGGATCGGTGCGATCCGCGAGGCCTTCAATGCGATGGGCACAGCCGGCATCCTGCGCAAGCTCTCGCTCGAACAGCAGCGCAATCTGCTCGACCTGTTCACGCGCTCGGCCGGCGAGATGCTGGACGAGCGCTTCGAGAACAACCTTGTGAAGGCGCTGTTCGGCTTCGACGCCATCGTCGGCAATTATGCCAGTCCCTACGCGGCGGGCTCGGCCTACGTCATGCTGCACCATGCGTTCGGCGAGGTGAACGGCAAGAAGGGCGTATGGGGCCACGCGATCGGCGGCATGGGCGCGATCACGCAAGCGATGGCGCGCGTCGCGCGCGGGCATGGCGTGGAGATCGAAACGGAAGCCGGCGTGCGCGAAGTGATTGTCGAGGGCGGGCGCGCCGCGGGCGTGATCCTCGACAATGGCGAGACCATCCGCGCGAAATACGTCGTCTCCGGCGTCAATCCGAAACTGCTGTATACGCGGCTTGTGCCGTCGGGCGCGCTGGCGCCGGAATTCCTCGGACGCATCTCGCGCTGGCGCAATGCATCAGGTACTTTTCGCATGAATGTCGCGTTGGATGCCCTGCCCTCCTTCACCGCATTGCCCGGCGCCGGCGACCATCTCACCGCCGGCATCATCCTCGCGCCGAGCCTCGGCTACATGGATCGCGCCTGGCAGGACGCGCGCAGCCATGGCTGGAGCCGCGAGCCCGTGGTGGAAGTGCTGATCCCCTCCACGCTCGACGATTCCCTCGCTCCGGAAGGCCGGCATGTCGCGAGCCTGTTCTGCCAGCATGTCGCGCCGGAATTGCCGGATGGAAAATCGTGGGACGATCACCGCGACGAAGTCGCCGACCTCATGATCGCGACGGTGGACAAATTCGCGCCGGGCTTTGCAGCCAGCGTGATCGGCCGCCAGGTGCTGTCGCCGCTCGACCTCGAGCGTCAGTTCGGCCTGCTCGGCGGAGACATCTTCCACGGCGCCTTGACGCTCAACCAATTGTTTTCGGCGCGGCCGATGCTGGGCCATGCCGATTATCGCGGCCCCCTGAAGGGCCTCTACCATTGCGGCTCCGGCGCCCACCCCGGCGGCGGCGTCACCGGCGCCCCCGGCCACAACGCTGCGCGCGTGATCCTGGGCGATCACCGCGCACTGTTCGGATAGGCTGATGAAACGCACAAGGCGCAACGCCGGGACCGGCGTTGCGCCTTGCGAAACGATCAGATTGTCAAATCAAACGGCGTCGTAGGCTTCGATCGGAAGCGAACGGGATTCCTGCATCGACAGCGCCAGCGAAGGCGTCGCGCCGCCGTTGGCCGACGGATAGCTCACATACGCGCTCAGGGCGCACATCAAGGCAATAACCGCAGTAATCTTCGTCATGTTGAAAATTCCCCCTGTTGTTGTCGCTGTTTTCAGCGTGCCCTGTTCTTAGGCCTGGCCACTTAATGTGCGGCTCCATTCGGCCCGGTTGGAGGGAACCGTCTGAGAGCGCGGTAAATCGGGGGTGTACGACTGTCGTGAACGGGGTTTTAACCAAGTCCCTCGGTTCGCCTTCGGCCTACAAAGACGGACCGGATTCAGACAATGTGCAAAGCCGGTGGGTAATGACAGGAAAAGCCTGTGGATTGATTGTCGAAAACTCGCCGCGGCGGCTGTGGAAAAAACGGGTATCTACCGCGCATAACCGGATCGGCAATGCCCCCGCCGGTTGTGGATAGAAGGTGGATATGCCACCGCAGCAACGCTGGCCCGAAACGAAAGAGACCGGGCGCTTGGCGCGCCCGGTCCCGAAAATGACCCCGAAATGGGCGGTTACTTCAGTGAGCTGCTGATGTCAGAGAACTTCGTGCTCAGCGTTGAGCCGAGACCGTTCACAACAGAGATGATCGCAATCGAGATACCCGCTGCAATCAGGCCATACTCGATGGCCGTGGCTCCCGATTCGTCCTTAAAGAATGACTTGATGACCGACATTGGTTCCGACCTGGGTTTGTGTTCCTGGAACCGAGGCTTCCCCCTGCAGTTCCTATCCGGGAACCTACGGAAATGAATCTAAGGCAGCCCTAACGTCGGCTCTGCAACTTTTCCGAGTATTACAATGTGAAATTTGCTCAAATTTGAATGAATCATCCTGTCCCCGATCGCGCCTCTCTTCTTTTCTCCAGGTTCTTCAATGGCTTCCACCGCCCCTACACACCGCGTCAGCTTTGCAGTCGGTGACGAGCACGCAGCTAAAGGTGTCGTCGATGCTCTAACCGAATTTTTTTTTGAAGGTCAGGCCGCGATCGCCGCATTTGAGCGGCCGGATGGCCGATGGGACGTTACCGTGCACTTCGCCGACCCGCCCGATCAGGCGCTGGTGCGCGAACTCGTCGCCAATGCTGCCGGTGCTGACATCGCCGAGGGCATCGCCTTCGACACGGTCGAGGCCAAGGATTGGGTCAAGGCCAGCCTCGAAGACCTCGTCCCCGTGCCGGCCGGACGCTTCATCGTCCACGGCCAGCATGACCGCGAGCGGATCGCGCCCAATAAGCTCGGCATCGAAATCGAGGCGGCGCTGGCGTTCGGCACCGGCCACCACGGCACCACGCGCGGCTGCCTGCTGTTGCTCGATCATGTCCTGAAAGCCTGGCGTCCGCGCCGCGTGCTCGATCTCGGCACCGGCACCGGCGTGCTGGCGATCGCCGCCGCCAGGGCGCTGCATGGAAAGGTGCTGGCGAGCGATATCGATCCGCCCTCGGTGCAGGTCGCCCGCGAAAACGCGCGGCTGAACGTGGCGGGGCATCTGGTGCAGGCGATCCGCGCCACCGGTTTTTCCGCGCCCCAATTCGTGGCTGCTGCGCCGTTCGATCTGGTGCTCGCGAATATCCTCGCCAATCCGTTGCGGCAACTGGCAGGGCCGATGGCGCGGCATCTGGCGCCATCGGCGCTGGTCATTCTGTCGGGCTTGCTGACGCACCAGGCGCCCGCCGTCATCGCCGCCTATCGCGCCCGTGGACTGGTGCCGGTGCGGCACCTGCGTATCGACGGTTGGAGCAGCCTGTTGCTGCGCAAGGTGAATTGAAACTCAATCGGCTGGTCTACGAGGATTGCGGGCGGTGACGCCGTTTTCTTCCCTCAACGTCCGCTTGACCCGCGCTTCCACCAACCGGTCCAAGATCTGGACGATGACGCCGCGCTGCTTCTTGTTGGCGACCGGCGGGATCGGGCCGCGGTCGGCCGGTGGCGAAATCCTCTCAAACGTGAAAGCTGGCATGGTGTATCCCCTCTTCGTTGAGTTGAAACACTCCTCGGGCCTCCCGGTAACCTTGAGCCGAACAGCCTGCACTGTAAAACCATTCGATCCGACTAACGCGGACGGATATATTGAAGCACGGATTATGCCAAATTGTGGCCAACTCCGCCGCATTGCGGATCGCTCCACCGAACTCTAAAGTGACCCGGCGATGTTCGAAGCCCATTTCCAGACATTCGAAGATCCCGAGAGCGGCGTCGCGCTGACCGCTCGGCTGGGCATCTTCCGCGAGGAGCTCGCGCGCCGGAAGCTGACAGGATTCGTAATTCCCCGCGCCGATCAGCAGCAGAACGAGTATGTGGCGGCCTCCGAAGAGCGGCTGGCCTGGCTCACCGGCTTCACCGGTTCGGCCGGCATCGCGATCGTCCTGACGCGCGAGGCCGCCATTTTCGTCGATGGCCGCTATACGCTGCAGGCCGCCAAGCAGGTCGACCGCAAGGCCTGGCACATCGAGCCGCTGGCCGATCCGCCACCGGAACACTGGCTGGCCAAGCATCTGGCCGCCGGCGACCGCCTCGGTTTTGACCCGTGGCTGCACACTTCCGCGGCAGCCGAGCGGCTGGCGGCCGCCTGCACCAACGCGGGCGCGGAGCTGGTCGCGGTCGACAGCAACCCGCTGGATTCGGTGTGGACCGAGCGCCCGGCCCCGCCGCTCGGCCCCGTTTCCGTTCATGGCGTGCAGTTTTCCGGCGAGATCGAAGCCGAAAAACTCAAGCGGATCCGGCTTGAGATCGCCAAGCTCGGGGCCGAGGCGCTGGTGCTGTCGGACAGTCACGCGGTGGCCTGGACCTTCAACATCCGCGGCGCCGACGTCTCCCACACGCCGCTGCCATTGTCCTACGCGCTGGTGCCGAAGGACGGCCGCCCCACCCTGTTCATCGATCACCGCAAGCTTTCCAACCTGACGCGCGACCATCTCGAACAATCGGCCGATGTCCGGGAGCCCGGCGCGCTGGTGCCCGATCTGACCGAGCTCGCGCGCAGCGGCATCACGATCGCGCTCGACAGCGCCACCGCCGCGGACGCGCTGAGCCGCCTGATCGCGGGCGCCGGGGGAAAACCGGTGCGCGGCAACGATCCGGTGAGCCTGTTGAAGGCGGTGAAGAACATCACCGAGATCGAGGGTACGCGGACCGCACACCGGCGCGATGCGGTGGCGCTGACGCGCTTCCTCGCCTGGATCGACCGCGAGGCGCCATCCGGCGCGCTGACGGAGATCGACACCGTCGAGGCGCTGGAAACCTTTCGGCGCCAGACCTGCGCGCTGAAGGATGTTTCGTTTCCGACTATCGCCGGGACCGGGCCGAACGGCGCCATCGTGCATTACCGCGTCACCCGCAAGAGCAACCGGCGGATTTCGCCCGGCGATCTGCTGCTGATCGATTCCGGCGCGCAGTATGAAGACGGCACCACCGACGTCACCCGCACGATCGCGATCGGCAACCCTACCGACGAAATGCGCGACCGCTTCACGCGTGTGCTGCGCGGCCACATCGCGATCACACGCGCGATCTTTCCCGACGGCACCACCGGCGCACAACTCGATTCCTTTGCGCGGCAATTTTTGTGGCAGGCCGGCCTCGATTTCGAGCACGGCACCGGCCATGGCGTCGGCAGCTATCTCTCGGTGCATGAAGGCCCGGCGCGGATTTCGAAACTCGGCACCACGCCGCTGAAACGCGGCATGATCCTTTCCAACGAGCCCGGCTATTACAAGACCGACGCCTATGGCATCCGGATCGAAAACCTCGAACTCGTCATCGGCACCGACGTGCCAGGTGCCGAGAAGCCGGTGAACGCGTTCGAGACGCTGACGCTGGCGCCGATCGACCGCCGCCTGATCGATGTGAATATGCTGAGCGCGACAGAGCTGAAATGGCTGAACGATTACCACGAGCGCGTCAACCGCGCGGTGCGCCCGCATCTCGACGACAACGCCACGAAACTGTGGCTGGATGAGGCGACGGCGGCGATGCTGCCGCTTTGATCACTATTGCCTAACGCACAGTCGTCGTCCCCCGCGAAGGCGGGGGACCCAGTATTCCAGAGACGTCAGCGATTGAGCCGAGGCTGCCCGGCGTACTGGGTCACCCGCCTTCGCGGATGACGACAGCGGAGTTTGTTGTACGAATTCGGCATGGCCGCATGCTGAAACATCCGTATCCGCCATGAGCCATCGCGCTACAGTCTGATTCAACCAACAGAGGATCGGACTGAATGCACGGCGTCGTGGGCAAGCCGCCCGGCGCGGCGGCGAACAATAGCGCCGTCGCGACATCGAAAATCATGCTGCTGATGCTGGTCGCGATGACCGGCGTCGCGCCGATCTCGCTCTACATGCTGGTGCCGGCGCTGCCCGTGCTGGCGACGACGTTCAACGGCGATATCTCGGTCGCGCAGATGACGGTGTCGCTCTACATGGTCGGCATCGCCTGCTCGCAGCTCGTCATGGGGCCGCTGTCGGACAGGTTCGGCCGCCGCCCGGTGCTGCTGGCGGGCCTGGCCTTGATGGTAGCGGCCAGCATCGGCTGCTCGCTGGCCCAGACGCTGCCGCAACTGATCGCCGCGCGCTTCCTGCAGGCGCTCGGCGGCGCCACCGGCATGGTGGTGAGCCGCGCCATCATCCGCGATCTCTACAGCCGCGACCGCATCAGCTCCATGATCAGCCTCGTCATCGGGGTCATGATGGTGGCGCAAATGCTGAGCGCGCTCGCCGGCGGCCTCCTGGAGACCGCGTTCGGCTGGCGCGCAATCTTCTATTTCATCACCGCGGCTTCGCTCGGTGTCGCCGTGCTGATATCAGTTGCGCTGCCCGAGACGCGGCGCGACCGCGGCGTGCGCGGCAGCTTCCGCGGCGACGTCGGCAAGCTGATCCGCGACCGCGCCTTTCTCGGCTATGTGCTGTGCCAGGTGCTGGCTTCCCAGATCATCTTCACGTTCGCCGGCGGCGGGCCCTACATCGTGGTGACGCAGATGGGCCGGACCACCGCCGAATATGGCGCCTGGTTTGCGACCACCGGATTTGCGTATCTGGTCGGCAACCTGTTCTGCGTCCGCTTCGCGCCGCGCCATTCGCTGGAGAAGCTGATCTGGTTCGGGCTGGCGCTGCAATTCGGCGGCGCGCTGCTGAACCTCATCTTCAGCATCGTCGGGACCAACCAGACGCCGCTCTGGCTGTTCGGCACCCAGATGATCGTCATGGTCGCCAACGCCTTCGTGATGAACAACGCCGCAGCCGGCGCCATCAGCGTCCGCCCTGAGGCCGCCGGCACCGCGGCGGGCGCGATGGGTTTCCTGCAGCAGGGCATCGGCGCGCTGGTCTCGCAATTCGGCGCCTATCTCGGCGGCCACTCCACCACCACGCTGCCGTTGACGGCCGCGATCTTCGCGCTCTCGATCGCCTGCGCGTCGGCGATGTTCTTTCTCGTGCCGCGGCCAACGGTCGTGGTCAGCGAGGAATTGATGGCGAAGGCGGAGGAGGAAGAAAGCGGGATGTTGTGAGGGGCCCGAAATGGCCGCTACTGTCATTGCGAGTGAAGCGAAGCAATCCATTCTTTCTTTATGCCGCGAGATGGATTGCTTCGCTTCGCTCGCAATGACGTGGAGAAAGTCACTCACTCCCCGATCAGCTTTAGCCACTCGTCCTCGGTCAGCACCGGCACGCCGTGCTTCTTTGCCTCCGCGAGCTTTGAACCCGCGCCGGGCCCCGCGACGACGTAGTCCGTCTTCTTCGACACCGAGCCGGCTGCCTTGGCGCCCAGCCTCTCGGCCGTCGCCTTGGCTTCGTCGCGCGTCATCTTTTCCAGCGAGCCCGTGAACACCACGGTCTTGCCGGCCACCGCCGAATTGCTCTTCGGCTTCTCGGCGTCGAGAACCGTGACTTCCCTCTTCAGCCGCTCGACGATGCCGCGGTTGTGGCTTTCGCCGAAATAGGCAGCGACGCTCTTGATCACGGTATCGCCGATCTGGTCGAGCGCATCCATCTCGACGATGGTTTCCTCGTCGCCTTCGGCGACCTTGAGGCAAGCGTCGTGAAATGCGTCCCATGAACCATAGCCGCGCGCCAGCGCCAGCGCCGTGGTCTCGCCGACATGGCGCATGCCGAGCGCATAGATGAAACGCTCCAGCGCAATGCGGCGGCGGCTCTCGATCGCGGCAAAGAGATTGCGCACCGAGGTTTCGCCGTAGCCCTCGATCTCCTCGAGCTTGAGCTTGTTATTGCGCTTTTGCAGGATGAAGATGTCGGCGGGCTCCTTCACCCAACCCTCGTCGAAGAAGTATTGAAGCTGCTTTTCGCCGAGCCCGTCGATATCGAAGGCGCGCCGCGAGACGAACAGTTTCAGATGCTCGATCTTCTGGAACGGACAGGCGAACTCGCCGGTGCAACGGGCGCGCGAACCTTCCTCGCCGGTTGCCGTTTCCTCGCGCACGACGTCGGTGTGCAGCGGGCACGGGCATTTCTTCGGGAAGTGAAACTCCTTCGTCCCCTTCGGCCGCTTGTCGATCACGACATCGACGACCTGCGGGATCACATCACCGGCGCGCTGGATCACGACGGTGTCGCCGATCCTGATATCGCGCCCCTCGCGCAACTGCTCGCCCTTGTTGCCGATGCCCTTGATGTAGTCCTCATTGTGCAACGTGACGTTCTGCACGATCACGCCGCCGACACCGACCGGCTCCAGCTTTCCGACCGGCGTGAACGAACCGGTGCGCCCGACCTGGATCTCGATGTCCTTGAGCACCGTCATGGCGCGCTCGGCCGGGAATTTGTGTGCAATGGCCCAGCGCGGTGTGCGCGAGACGAAACCGAGCCGCTCCTGCCAATCGATCCGGTCGATCTTGTAGACGACGCCGTCGATGTCGTAATCGAGCTCGGCGCGCTGTTCCTCGATCTTGCGGTGGAACGCGATCAGATGCTCGACGGAATGACAGAGCTTTGTCAGCGGGTTGGTCTTGAAGCCACAGCGCTCGAACCAGTGGATCATGCCGGTTTGCGTCCCCTCCGGCATCGCGCTCATTTCACCCCAGGAATAGGCGAAGAAGCCGAGCGGACGTGACGCGGTAATCGAAGGATCTTTCTGGCGCAGCGACCCCGCGGCGGAATTTCGCGGATTGGCGAAGATCGTATCGCCGGCGGCCTTCTGGCGCTCGTTCAGCGCGAGGAAGGCCTTCTTGGTCATGTACACCTCGCCGCGCACCTCGCAGATGTCAGGCACGTTGCGGCCCTTCAGCCTCTCGGGCACATCTTCCAGCGTGCGGATATTGGCGGTGACATCCTCGCCGACCGCGCCGTCGCCGCGCGTCGCGGCGGTGACGAGCTCACCGCCCTCATAGCGCAGTGACATCGACAGTCCGTCGATCTTCGGCTCGGCAGAAAAGTCGATCTTGTCATCCGGCAGCTTGAGGAACCGCGTGATGCGGCCGGCGAAATCGATCACGTCCTGCTCGGCAAAGGCATTGTCGAGCGACAGCATCGGCAAGGAGTGACGGACTTTCTTGAAGCGCCCCGACGGCGCCGCGCCCACCTTTTGCGATGGCGATTCCGAACTGACGAATTCCGGGAACCGCTTCTCGATCGCATTGAACCGCTGGCGCAACGCGTCATATTCGGCATCCGTCACGCTTGGCGCATCGTCCTGGTAATAGCGCTTGTCGTGCCCCTCCAGCTCCAGCGCCAGCCGCATGTGCTCGACCTTGGCCTGCGCCTTGGTGAGCTTGGCAATTTCGGGGAGCGGTTTTGGTTTTGCGGTCTTTGCCATGACGGTCACGGCTACGCCGTCGCCGCGCGCAACAGCCGCTCCGCCGCCGCCCGCGCCTCCGCGGTGATCTCCGCGCCCGCCAGCATGCGGGCGATTTCCTCGCGGCGGTGGTCGGCGGCGAGCGCGTTGACGCGGGTGGCGACGCGCTTGCCCTTGTCGAGCGCGTCCTTGGAAATGAGCAGGTGCGTGCTGGCCCGTGCGGCGACCTGCGGCGCGTGCGTCACCGCCATCACCTGGACCTGGCCGGCCAGCCGCGACAGCCGCGCGCCGATCGCGTCCGCCACCGCGCCGCCGACACCGGTATCGATTTCGTCGAACACCAGCGTGGGCGCCGAACCGCGGTCGGACAGCACCACCTTGAGCGCCAGCAGAAACCGCGACAGCTCGCCACCGGAGGCGACCTTCATCAGCGGCCCCGGTTTGGTGCCGGGATTGGTCTGCACCCAGAACTCGACGCGGTCGATGCCCTGCGGTCCCGGCGAGTTCGCGTCGGTCTCGACCTGCGTCGTGAATTTTGCACGTTCGAGTTTTAGCGGCGCCAGTTCGGCGTTGACGGCCTTGTTGAGCTTCTCGGCGGACCTGTTGCGGGCCGCAGAAAGCTTCTCGGCTGCCGCGCCGTAACGTTTGTCGGCGTCATCCGCGGCGGCTTCCAGCTTCCTCAACTGATCCGCGCCGGCATCGATCAGCGCCACGTCGGCGACGAATTTGGCGGCGAGCGCCGCCAGCCCGTCGACCGGCGTCGAATATTTGCGCGAGGCGGCGCGAAGCGCAAACAGCCGTTCCTCGATGCGCTCCAGCTCGGCGGGGTCGAAATCGGCCGCGACCAGGGCTGCGCTGAGATGCTGGTCGGCCTCTTCCAGCGCGTTGATCGCGATATCGATCGCCTTCACCGCCGGCTCGACCAGCGCAGGCGAATTGGCGGCGCGGCGTTCGAGGCGGCGTACTGCGGCGGCCAGCGCCGGCACCGGCGAATGGGGGCCGCCGACCGCCTCCTGCGCCTCGCGCAGGTCGCTTGCGATCTTCTCGCCCTGCATCATGATGGTGCGGCGTTCAGCGAGCGCGGTCTCCTCGCCGTCCTTCGGCTTCAACGTCTTCAGCTCGTCGGCGGCGTGGCGCAGATAATCCGCCTCGCGCGCGGCGCGTTCCATGCTGGCGCGATGGGCGTCGAGCGCGGTGTTGGCGCTGCGCCGCGCCTCCCACAGCGTTTCCACTGCCGAGACCTCTTTCTCCAGCCCGGCAAAGGCGTCGAGCAACTGCCGGTGCGTCGAGGCGTCGACCAGCGCACGCTCGTCATGCTGGCCGTGAATCTCGACCAGGACAGTGCCGACCGCTTTCAGGGTCTGCACGCTGATCGACTGGTCGTTGATGAAGGCGCGGGTGCGGCCGTCGGCAAGCTGCACGCGGCGCAGAATCATTTCCCCGGTGTCGTCGAGGCCGTTTTCGGACAGGATCCTTGCGGCCGGATGGCCCTTGGGGACGTCGAAGGTGGCCGTCACCTGGCCCTGCTCCGCGCCATGGCGGACCAGGCCCGAATCGCCGCGGCCGCCGAGCGCCAGCGCGAAGGCATCGAGCAGGATGGATTTGCCCGCGCCGGTCTCGCCGGTCAGCACCGCGAGGCCACGGGAGAATTCGATATCGAGCCGTTCGATCAGGACGATGTCACGGATCGACAGACGCGCCAGCATGCGAAGTGTATTCCTAGCCGAGACCCAATTTCTTGAAGGCCCTGGAAATATAGGAACCCTTGTTCTCGCTCGGCTCGAGACCGCCGGACTTTACAAGATTATAGGCGTCCTTGTACCACTTGCTGTCAGGAAAGTTGTGCCCAAGTACGGCCGCCGCCGTCTGCGCCTCGCCGACGATGCCGATCGCCATATAGGCCTCGGTGAGGCGGTAGAGCGCTTCCTCGACGTGGCGGGTGGTCTGATAGCGCGTGACCACGGTCTTGAAACGGTTGATCGCCGGAGTGAAGTCGCGCTTATCCAAATAATAGCGGCCGACGTCCATTTCCTTGCCGGCAAGCTGGTCGCGCGCGCCTTCGAGCTTGGCCTTGGCGGAGTTGGCATATTCCGAGGTCGGATATTTGCGAATCACCTCTTCCAGCGCCGCGATCGCCTTTTCGGTGCGGCCCTGGTCGCGGGAGATGTCCGGGATCTGGTCGTAATGCGAGGCCGCGATCAGATATTGCGCGTAAGCCGCATCGGCACTGCCGGGATGCAGCGTGACGTAACGGGTCGCAGCGCCGATGCAGCTGTCATAGTCGCCCTGATTGTAGAAGGAATAGGCCGACATCAGCAGCGATTTGCGCGCCCAGTCGGAATAAGGATGCTGGCGATCGACTTCCTCGAACTTCTTCGAGGCCGCCTTGTTATCCTTGCGCTGGTTCATCAGGTACAAGCCCTCATTGTAGAGCTTGTCCGCGGGTTCCTCGTTGAAGGTGTCGTCCTTGGCGGTGAACTTGTCCCAGAGCGCGCCGGTGCCGCACCCGCTCAAGGGAATGGCGAGCGCAATCAGGCCCGCCGCCAGCCGCAGCGAGCGTCCGGCCCCGGCGAGGCTGAAAAGCCTAAGTGATTTGCGTGATTCAAGCGTCATACGCTGTGCCGACATGGAATCTGTGACCTGACGCCTTTGATGCGGTTGATGACTGAGCCCGCCCGTCCACGAACCGCGGTCATGGATGCCATATTCCCCGTGCCAACTCTTCATGAGCCCGTGGCGCTTCTCGTGCAACCGCGGGCCTCTGTAGCCGAAAAATGGTCCTCGACCAACCGAATACGCAGCCAATTCGCCCGGATTAAGGCGGCTGAACGGCGGCGTTACCAATTGTGGTTACTACGGAAAACGCGCCTCTACAGCGCGAAAAGCCCGGCCTTTTGCAGCCGCGGTCAGATCAGGAAATATCCGGACCATAGGCCGGGGCGATCAAGCCACCCACCATGCCCGCGCCGGCCTCGGCATAGCCGCGGGGACGGCGTGCCGGTTCAGCCTCGACCACCCGCCAGGCGCTGCGATCGGCCAGCAGAGCCGTCAGCACGGCGTGGTTCAGCTTGTGGCCGCCACGCACCGAGCGATAGGCGCCGAGCAGCGGCAAGCCGGCCAGGGTAAGATCACCAACCGCGTCCAGCGCCTTGTGGCGGGCGCATTCGTCACTGAAGCGCAGCCCTTCGGTGTTGAGCAGACGGGCGTCGTCGAGCACTACGGTATTCTCAAACGAGGCGCCGCGCGCAAAACCGGCGCTCCAGAGCCGCGCCACGTCATTCATGAAGCCAAAAGTCCGGGCGCGGGAAACCTCGCGGCGGAAGCTTTCGGGGTTGAGATCGAGCGAGAAATTCTGACGGCCGATCACCGGATTGGCGAAGTCGATCTCGACCTCGACGCGGAACCCACCTGCATGCGGGCGCAGCTCGCCGAAGCTGTCGCCGATTGCGACCTGCACCGGCTTCAAGATCTGAATGAAGCGGCGGGAGGCCGACTGGGTGACAATGCCGGCCTGATCGATGGCGGCAACGAAGGCCGCCGCGCTGCCGTCCATGATCGGAACTTCGGGGCCGTCGACTTCGATGATGGCGTTGTCGACGCCCATGCCGCGCAAGGCAGCGAGCACATGTTCCGCAGTGGAAACCAGCGGGCCTTCGCGGTCGCCGAGAACGGTCGCGAGATCGGTGGCGGTAACCGATTCTGCGAGTGCGGGAACTTCGCGGTCGGCCTCATCAAGGCCGGTGCGGACAAAAATAAAACCCGCATCCACAGGAGCAGGGCCAAGCGTGAGGCTGACAGGTAAACCGGAATGAACGCCAACGCCCGTTACGGTGGCTTGCGACCGAAGCGTGGTTTGCCGGCTGAATTTCATCGATTAACTGCCCACTACCCTGACTTAACCCAAAGACGGGAACCGCGCGTAGATGGCGATTCGCGTTCTAGGCATCCCCAAGTCACGGCAGACCATAATCATTTCCCAAAGCGCGCCAACTCACGCTTCTTTACGGATTGTTACCCTATCTCTGCCGCAATCGCGCCAAGGGTTAACCAAATTCCGGCACGGCCGAAGGCCGTTTCAGCTGCAATAGCTGATCACGGAATGAGTAATTAATCATTCAAAATCAGTTGGTTGGACGGACAACCGCGCCTCGGCACCCAACCAAAGAGAGGGGCCCCGGCTGGGTCAGCCGGGGCCCCTTGGCTCGTCTCAAATGTTACAAAACCTCAGTTGGCCTGGCGTCGGAGGAAGGCCGGGATATCAAGATGATCGTCGCCCTGTGGCGTCGGGGCAACAGGTGCCGGGCGGCCATGGACGTCCAAACCTTGCGGCGCCGGGCGTTTTGCGTACTCCGATACCGGCTCGTGATTCGCCGCCATTTGCTGGGCGACGGTACGCTGCGGCTTTCGATCGGGCAGCGGCGCCATCGCAGGACCGGAGGCGCGGGCCGCGATCGGCGGCTCGGTCTCTTCGTCGCGGCGGCCGAGGCCGACATTGGCGAGCCGCTGCAAGAGCGAGAGCTTGGACTTCTGCGGGTGCTCTTCCTCGGCCTCGCCGCGGGCCTGCCGGATTTCGGCCTGCGCCGGCATCGGGAGATCCTCGAATTTCGGCATCCGCGGCGAGCGGGCCGGCGCACGTTCGGCCGCCTGCGGGATGAAGGTCTCGGGTGTCGCAGGCTGGTCGGGCTCGGCGCCGGCGGCCTCGTTATGATCCGGGAACAGGGTCGGCTTCTGCGCGATCGGGCGGACCGTGACGTCGCCATAGGACGCCGGCTGGATCGGAGCCTGCTGCGGCGTCTCAACCGCAGCTGCGATCGCGGCGAGCGCCGCACGCTCGACATTGCTGGACGAACGTTGCGCCGGCGCGGCGGCAGTGGCCTGCGCGGGAGCCGCCTGCGGCTCGACCTTCTGGGCGCGTTCGGCCAGCCGCGCATTGTCGGCGCGAAGGCGAGCGGTCAGTTCGGCCAGACGGTTGTCGGGCGAAGACGTGGCGGCCGCGGCGGTGGCAGTGGTCGCGACCGCCGGGGCGGCAGCGGCATTGCGCGCGATCTGCGCCTGCTCGATGCCGGTGGCAACGACGGAGACGCGGATGATGCCGTCGAGCGTTTCGTCGAAGGTGGCGCCGACGATGATGTTGGCGTCCTGATCCACTTCCTCGCGAATCCGGGTGGCAGCTTCGTCGACTTCGAACAGCGTGAGGTCCTTGCCGCCGGTGATCGAGATCAACAGGCCGCGCGCGCCCTTCATCGACGAGTCGTCGATCAGCGGGTTGGCGATCGCAGCTTCGGCCGCGGTCAGCGCCCGCTTCTCGCCGGTGGCTTCGCCGGTGCCCATCATCGCCTTGCCCATCTCCTTCATCACCGCCCTTACGTCGGCGAAGTCGAGGTTGATCAGGCCTTCCTTGACCATCAGGTCGGTGATGCAGGCAACGCCCGAATAGAGCACCTGGTCGGCCATCGCGAAGGCGTCGGCGAAGGTGGTCTTTTCGTTGGCGACCCGGAACAGGTTCTGGTTCGGGATGATCAAGAGCGTGTCGACCACCTTGTGCAGTTCGGCGATGCCGGACTCGGCGGTGCGCATGCGGCGCATGCCTTCGAAGTGGAACGGCTTGGTCACGACGCCGACGGTGAGGATGCCCATTTCGCGCGCGGTCTTGGCGATGACGGGGGCTGCGCCGGTGCCGGTGCCGCCGCCCATGCCGGCGGTGACGAACACCATGTTGGCGCCCGAGAGATGGTCGCGAAGCTCGTCGATGACCTCCTGCGCCGCCGCCGCGCCGACATCAGGCTGGGACCCCGCGCCGAGGCCCTGCGTCACCTGGGTGCCCATCTGCACGATGCGCTGCGCCTTCGACATGGTCAGCGCCTGCGCGTCGGTGTTGGCGACGACGAAATCGACGCCCTGCAACCCGGCAGTGATCATGTTATTGACGGCATTGCCGCCTGCTCCACCGACGCCGAAGACGGTAATCCGCGGTTTCAGCTCGCTGATGTCAGGGGGGGTCAGATTGAGTGCCATGGTTGCCTCTCGATTACGACGCGCGCTTTGGTTCGCCCCGGCCGGCGGCCGCGGGATTTGGTGAAAATCGTTTGGTTACTGGACCGGTCATCAGAAGCCCTCGCGAAGCCATCGTCCGACCTTTCCGAAATAGCCGTCAGTCCCTGTCCTGAGCTGCCGCGTATGCCGCGGTTCTACGTGTTCCAGATGAGCGTATTGCGGATAGACCAGGAGGCCTGCGGGCACCGCGAACGAGGCGCTCTTGGCCTCGTTGGGCAGCCGGCCGAATCCGAGCGGCCGGCCGATCCGGACCGGCCGGTTGAGAATGCGGGTGGCGAGTTCGACGGTGCCGGTGAGCTGGGACGCCCCGCCGCTCAAGACAACCCGCGCCCGCGGCTCTGCCGCAAAGGGGGAATCCGCGAGCCGGTCCCGGACCATTTCAAAAATCTCCTCGGCGCGATGCCGGACGATGTTCGCGATCGTGGCGCGCGAGACGATCTGCGGCGCATCGTGTTCCTCGCCTGCAGTCGGAACAGACATCAACTCGCGCGCGTCGGACCCGCCGGTCAGCACGGTCCCGTATAAAGTCTTGATTCGCTCGGCATCCGCAATGCATGCGCCGACGCCGCGTGCAAGATCCATGGTCACGTGCTGGCCGCCGAGCGCAAAACCCGAGGCGTGCACGAAGCGGCCGGCAGAATAGGTCGCAATCGTGGTCGATCCGGCCCCCATTTCGATCACGGCGGCGCCGAGATCGGCCTCGTCGTCGGTCAACACGGAAAGGCCTGCGACATAAGGACTCGCCGCCATGGCCTCGACATTGAGGTGGCAGCGTTCGACCACCAGCATCAAATTGCGGGCAACGGTTGCATCTGCCGTCACGACGTTCATGTCGACGCCGAATTGCCGGGCCACCATGCCGCGGGGGTCGCGGATGCCCTTGACGCCATCGAGCGCGTAGCCGACCGGCAGCGCGTGGAGCACGGTGCGGCCCTCGCCGGTGGCGTGGCGCATGCCGGTGGAGGTCACCCGGGTGACGTCATCGGCGGTAACGGCGCCGCCTCTGATATCGGCGGCGGCCTCGACCAGGGCGCCTTGCAGCCGGCCGCCGGAAACCGACAGCAATACTGACTCAACTCGGACCTTGGCCATGCGCTCGGCCAGCGCCACGGCCTGCCGCACCGCCTGCTCGCATTCGGCGAGATCGACCACGGCGCCTGCCTTGACGCCGCGCGACTGGATCTGGCTGTAGCCGATCAATTCCACCGCATGGGTGCGGCCGCGCAGCGCCTCGCTCGGCGGCGACGGCTTCAGCCGCGCGATCATGCAGGCGATCTTGCTGGTGCCGACGTCGAGCGACGCCACCAGCGCCGTGCGCTTGTGGTCGACGGGACGCGTCTTCGGGGTCTGGTTGCGATCGAGGCCGGTCATGCGTCACCGGCCTTCTTCTTGGTCTTCTTGTCCTTGAACAGTTCTTCGCGGGCCTTGGCCGCATCATCAGACAATTGCACCGTCAACCGGTCCGGCAAGCGCATGTCGACGGCGACGATGTCGCGCGAGAACAGCCGGTCCTCCTTGTCGAGCTTGCTCAGCACGGCAAGCGCATTGCCGACGTCGTTCTCCGGCAGACGAATGTCGAGGCCGTCCTTCAGCCGCAGATTCCAGCGCCGTTCGCCAACCAGGATCGCAGCCTTGGTCGCGATACGAACCTGCGGATAGCGGTCCAGAAGGGCGAGGAAATCACGGGCCCTGACGTCGGCGCCCTTGCCCACCACCAGCGGCAATGTCACGAAGCGGCGCGACACGTTGGGCTCCAGCACCGCGCCATCCTCCGATATCACGGACAGCCGGCCGTCCTGCTGCCACAGCGCGAACGCCGTGCGCTCGACGATGTCGATCTGCAACTGGCCGGGATAGAGTTTCAGGATGGTCGCGTCCGATATCCAGGGATTGGCCTTGAGCTTGTCGCGCACGGTGGCGGCGTCGAGGAACAGCAGCGAGGAGCGGCCATTGACGCCGCCGATCGCGAGCACCTCGTCCTGGCTCAAGTGCTTGCGGCCGTTGATGGCAACGGTGGTGATGCGGAACCCGGCGGAATTGGCGAGCGCATTACGGGTATCGCTGAGCGCCACCATGAAGTCGTCGACATGGCCGCCCTTGACGATGCCCAAGCCTGCGCTGCCGAGCAGCATCAGCACGGTCAAGGCGACGCCTGCGCGGTTCGGAAGGTAACGTTCGACCAGAAGGACCAGGCGATTCGGCGGCGCGCGATCGATCACGGACCTGGCCGGGACGCGGGCACGAAGGCCCAGCCGCTCGCGCAGCAGCACGGCCGCTCCAATAGCGGCCGCCTTCAGGTCAGCTTGGGGCCCCAGCGATCTCAGCGACCGAGCGAGGCGTCCTGCACCATCCATTGCACGAGCCTGTCCAAGTGTTGTTCCCGCAAGCATTTTCGCGGGTTCCGGCCCATATGACGCCTCGGTCTTGCCGGACTTGGTGCTGATCTGAAGTCGGAACAGCGCACGCCCCGGAGCCAAGCGCAACATGCGCCGCCAGCGTTAACCTTCGGACTTCCTGGTAAACAAAGTGTAAATTCGCGGCGCTGCGGACGCGCTTTGGCGCGTCTTTTGAGTGGTTTGCCGGACAATTCTTAGGATTTTAGCAACAATTCTCGTGGCGAGGTTAGTTCCGGGTTAACGGCCTGTTAATCGCTTGTCCGGCCGGTCAAACCCGTTCCCGGTTCCGCCGTTCGGCCAGCGCGATCTGATCACGCAGAAAATCCGCAAATTCGATCCCCTGCGCCTTCAGCGCCTTCGGGTAGAGCGATGCGGCGGTCAGGCCCGGCAGCGTGTTGGTTTCCAGATAAACCAGCCCCTTCGCCGAGACGATGAAGTCGGTCCGGGAATAGCCGCTGCAGGACAACGCTTTGTGCGCTCGCAGCGCCTGGTCCATGAGCGCGGCTGTGATCTCGGGCGAAAAACGCCCAGGGCAGATCTCCTGGGTCGATTTCAGCAGGTATTTCGCCGCGTAATCGAACGCGCCATCCGCGGGCACGATCTCGATCGGCGGCAGCGAAAACATCGAGCCGTCCGACTGCTCCAGCACGCCGCAGGTCGCTTCCACGCCCGAGATGAACGGCTCGATCAGATATTCCTCTGTTTTTGCGGCGTTGCGTACGGCGACGAGATCCTGCTTCGCATTGACGAAGATCAGGCCATAGCTCGATCCATCCCGCGCCGGCTTTGCGATCAGCCTGCCGTATTCGGCAAACGCCGCGTCGAGGTTTTCCAGGGCGACACCGGCCGGTGCCGCGACGCCCGCAATCGCCACGAATCGTTTGGCCGCCACCTTGTCCAGGGCGAGATTGGACGACGCCGAGCCGGAGCCGGTGAAGGGAATCCCGCGCAGTTCGCACATCGCCTGCAACTCGCCGTTCTCGGCCCGGCCGCCATGCAGGCCGAGCACCAGCACGCGATCCTCAGCCCTGGCCTTGTCGAGCGCCGCTTCGAGGGACAGGCCGCGGTTGCCGGGTTTGAATTCATCCTCGAATGGACGCGCGTGCCCGAGCAGTTGCTGCGAGGCGACCTCATGCACGGTATCGGCAACATCCCAGAACCAGAGATCGGCTTCCGGCAACGCCCGATGCAGCGCCTGGCCGCTCGCGACCGAGACCAGCCGCTCCGTGTTAGTGCCGCCAAAGAGAATGGTAATCCGCATCAGCCTCTACCTATCCGTCATTCCGGGATGCTCCGAAGGAGCAGACCTCAGGTGTGCAATTGCACACCGGGGAATCTCGAGATTCCGGGTTCGCGCTTCGCGCGCCCCGGAATGACAATTACGATGGAATCCCGATCCGCTTGATTTCCCAGTGTAGCTCGATTCCGGAATTCGCCTTAACCCGCTCGCGCACGGTTTCACCCAACGTTTCAATATCATGCCCGGTGGCGTTACCGGTATTGATGAGGAAATTGCAGTGCATTTCCGACACCTGCGCCCCGCCGACACGAAGGCCCCGGCAGCCGGCGGCATCGATCAGTTTCCAGGCGCTGTTGCCGGGTGGATTCTTGAAGGTCGATCCTCCAGTCTTTTCGCGAATCGGCTGAGCGGTTTCGCGATGGGTCTGCACCTCGTTCATCCGCGCGCGAATGGCTTCAGCGTCCGTGACGGCGCCGCGAAAACGCGCGGAGGTGAAAATGACTGAAGCGTCGACGCCGCTGTTGCGATAGACGAACTTCATATCGGCATTGCTGAAGACATGCCTGGCGCCGTCGCGACCGATGCCGGTGGCCTCGATCAGAACGTCCTTGGTTTCGCTGCCATTGGCGCCGGCATTCATCCGCAGCGCGCCGCCGATGGTGCCGGGGATACCGAAGAAGAATTCCATGCCGCCGATATTGGCGGCTACCGCGGTCTCTGCCACGCGCTTGTCGAGCGCGGCCGTGCCTGCGTTGACGGTATCGCCTGAAGCGGACGTCTCGCCGAACGCCCGCGGCGACAGGCGGATCACTACCCCCGCCATGCCACCGTCGCGCACAATCAGGTTGGAGCCGACGCCGACGACATAGACCGGCAACTCGTTCGGGAGCAGCTTCAGGAAGTACGCGAGATCGTCTTCATCCGCCGGCGTAAACAGCACCTGCGCCGGCCCGCCGACGCGAAACCACGTCAGCTCCGCCAGCGACTGGTTCGCCAGCAACCGCCCGCGCAGCTCCGGCATCGCGGATTTGAGATCGGGTGTGATGTCGGGATAGGTCACGAAAACTCTCTCAACTCGTCATGGCCGGGCTTGTCCCGGCCATCCACGTCTTGCAGTATCTCGGCGTGGCAGGTGGATACATCTATATTCTGACCAATCGTCCGAACGGCATCCTGTATGTCGGCGTAACAAGCGATCTTGTCCGCCGAGTATTCGAACATCGTTCCGGATTCGTCGACGGCTTTACCAGGCGGTACGGATTGAAACGGTTGGTCTATTTTGAACAATTCGACGACATTCGTGACGCTATCCAGCGCGAACACAATATCAAGCATTGGTCGCGCGCGTGGAAGGTCTGGAAGATCGTCGCGATGAACCCGGATTGGGACGATCTCTTCGACGAAATTACGAAGTAAAGACGTGGATGGCCGGGACAAGCCCGGCCATGACGAAGTTGGAGACGGCGCGCCCATCACCCCAACGCCTTCAATTCGCCCGGCAGCGCGTAGGCCCATTGCGTGATGTTGCCGGCGCCCAGGCAGACGACGAGGTCGCCGGGACCGGCGAGGCCGTGAACCACCTTGGCGAGTTCGCCCGCGTTCGGCAGCGGGATCACCTCGCGATGCCCGTGGGCGCGCAGGCCTGTGACAAAATGATCGCGGTCGATGCCCTCGATCGGCGCCTCGCCGGCCGGATAGACCTCAGCGACCACGACCGCATCGGCATCGTTGAAGCAGGTGCAGAACTCCTCAAACAGCGATTGCAGGCGGGTGAAGCGGTGCGGCTGAACTACGCCGATGACCTTGCCGTTGGTGGATTCACGCGCCGCTTTAAGGACGGCCGCGATCTCAACGGGGTGATGGCCGTAATCGTCGATCACGGTGACGCCGTTCCACTCCCCGGTCCGGGTGAAGCGCCGCTTGACGCCGCCAAAACCTGCGATCGCCTTGCGGATCGCCTCGTCGGACATGCCGAGCTCGTGCGCCAACGCGATCGCCGCCGTCGCATTCGAGGCGTTATGCCGTCCGGGCATCGGCAGCATGAGGTCCGATATCTCGTGCGTGGCGTCGGTCTTGCGGTTGCGGAACACGACCTTGAATGTCGAGCCGCCGCCGGTCGGCGTCAGGTCGACCAGCCGCGCGTCGGCCTGCGGGTTTTCACCGTAGGTGATGATGCGGCGATCCTCGATCTTGCCGACGAGGCTCTGCACCACGGGATGATCGGTGCACATCACGGCAAAGCCGTAGAACGGCACGTTCTCGACGAAATTGCGGAACGCGTCCTGGATCGCCTCGAAAGTCTTGAAGTGATCGAGATGTTCGGGATCGATATTGGTGACGATCACGACATCGGACGGCAGCTTCAGGAACGTGCCGTCGCTCTCATCGGCTTCGACCACCATCCAGTCACCGGCGCCCAGCCGCGCGTTGGAGCCGTAGGCATTGATGATACCGCCGTTGATCACGGTCGGATCGAGGCCGCCGGCATCGAGCAGCGTCGCCACCATCGTCGTCGTCGTGGTCTTGCCATGAGTGCCGGCAATCGCGACGCAGCTTTTCAGCCGCATCAGCTCGGCCAGCATTTCGGCCCGGCGCACCACCGGAATGCGCTGGGCGCGGGCCGCCATCAATTCGGGATTGTCACGCTTGATCGCGGTCGAGACCACGACCACGTCGGCGCCGTCGACATTCTCGGCCTTGTGGCCGACCGAGACCTTGACGCCCTTCTCCCGCAGCCGCGCGACATTGCCGCTCTCGGAGGCGTCGGAGCCCTGCACGGTATAGCCGAGATTGACCAACACCTCGGCGATGCCGCTCATGCCGATGCCGCCGATCCCGACGAAGTGAATGGGTCCGATCTCGCGCGGCAGTCTCATGGATATGTCCTTGGCCGTCATCGCCCGCGAAGGCGGGCGATCCAGTATTCCGCGAAGCTGAGGCTCAAATCAGGCGCCGCGGAGTACTGGATGCCCCGCTTTCGCGGGGCATGACAAGGGGCAATTTTGTACGCAACGGCCTAGATTCCGGCGGTTTTCATCACCAGATCGGCTAACCGTTCGGCGGCATCCAGCCTGCCGACGCTGCGGGCGGCTGATGCCATCGCGGTCAGCCGCGCCGGTTCGGCGGCGAAAGCGGAGATTTCGGCGGCCAGCCGGTCGGGCGTGAATTCTCCTTGCGGAATCCGTAAAGCGCCATCCACCTGGGCCAGCACGCCGGCATTGGCGAACTGGTCCTGGTCGATCGCGCCGGGCAGCGGCACCAGAATCGAGGGCCGGCCGATCGCGGCGAGTTCCGCCACCGTGCCGGCGCCGGAGCGCGAGATCACGAGGTGGCTCGACGCCAGCCGCGCCGGCAGGTCGGAAAAGAACGGCGCGAGTTCGGCATTGATCCTGCGCCGCTCATAGATCGCACGCACCCGCCCCATATCTTCCTTGCGCACCTGCTGAGTGAGAATCAGGCGGCTCCACAGCATTGGCTCCAGCTTTTCGATTGCGCCCGGCACGATATCGCTCATGACCCGCGCGCCCTGGCTGCCGCCGACCACCAGCAGGCGGAGCGGCCCGTTCGGTTCGGGAGACGCAAACGGCACAGCGGCGGCCGTGAGGATCGCGGGCCGCATCGGCGTGCCGACGGTCACCGTCTTGCCGGCGAGATCGGGATCGCGATCGAGCACGCCCGGCAGCGAGGTGGCAATGGCGTTGACGCGGCGGGAGAGAAAGCGGTTGGCGCGGCCGAGCACGGCGTTGGCGTCGTGAATGATGCCGGGCACGCCGAGCAGCCTTGCTGCTATCAGCGGCGGCACCGTCGGATAGCCACCGAAGCCGACCACGGCGGCAGGTTTTAGCCGCCGCTCCAACCTGGCAGCCACCAGCGTGCCGTAACCAAGCGTGTAGACGGTGCGCGCCAGCGCCAGCAGCGAGCGGCCGCGCACGGTCTCGCTCGGCACCACGTCGATATTTTCCCTGGTGAAAAGTCCGCTGTAGCGCAGGGCGCGAGCATCGGTCGCCAATCGCACGCGCAGGCCGCGTTTGATGAGCTCGACGCCCAGCGCTTCGGCGGGAAACAGATGACCGCCGGTGCCGCCGGCAGCGAGTAGAATGAGAGGTGCGTTGTCCATGGCTTCAAATAGCCCACGACGGAGCCGCCGTCACCACGTCCGTGCGGTCAAGCGTAACCGCGCGCCACTCCGGCCGCGTTCATCGATTCCACCTCGGTGCGCGGACGCTGCCGTGTCAGCGCCAGCATCATGCCGACGCCATAGGCCAGCGAGATGATCGACGAGCCGCCATAGGAGATGAAGGGCAGCGTCATGCCCTTGGCGGGAATCAGTTGCAGATTGACCGCCATGTTGATCGCGGCCTGCACACCGAACAGGATCGCAAGCCCCGACGCCGCAAAGCGCGCGAACATGTCCTCGCTCGAATAGGCGCGCGTCAGCGTGCGAATCACGACGAAGGCGAACAGCGCCACCAGCGCCAGGCACAGGATGATGCCGAACTCTTCGGCGGCCACCGCGAACACGAAGTCGGTATGGCTGTCCGGCAGGCTGCGTTTGGCAATGCCCTCGCCGGGCCCAAGCCCGAACCAGCCGCCGTTCCAGAACGCCTCCATCGCCATATCGACCTGGAACGTATCGCCGGAGGCCGGGTTCATGAAGCGCCTGATACGGCCCGCGACGTGCGGGACCAGAAGATAGGCGCCGAACAATCCGAGGCCCGCGGCGCCGGCAAGGCCGGCCACCCAGATCATCCGCATCCCTGCGATGAAGAACAGCGCGCCCCACACCATCAGGATCAGCATGGTCTGGCCGAAATCCGGTTCCATTACCAGCAGCGACACCAGCGTCAGCAGCAGCACGATCGCCATCGACGTTGCCGGCATTTCCGGCCGCTTGGTCGATTCCGCAAACAGCCACGCCGCCATCACGACGAAAGCGGGTTTTGCGGATTCGGAAGCCTGGATGTTGACGCCAAGCAGCGTGATCCAGCGCCGCGATCCCTTCACCTCGGGCCCGAAGACAAGCGTCGCCACGATCAAGAGAATGCTCACCACGAACACCAGCAGCGCGAGACGGCGGATCTGCTTCGGCGACAGGAACGACACCCCGATCAGCACCAGCAAGGACGGCAGCAGGAACAGCACATGCCGGCCGAAGAAATGGAAGGGATCGAGCCCGATCCGCGTCGCCACCGGCGGACTCGCCGCCAGCGACAGGATGACGCCGCCCAGCATCAGCGCCATGATCGCGCCGAGCAGCAGCTTATCCACGGTCCACCACCAGTCCGAAAACGGCGTGCGTTGGTCACGGTGGAGCATGGGCGTCCCCAAATGGCAGAGATAACGCCCATTGGTGGAGCAGGATGGTTTATGGGGAGTTAATGAGATGGGTAACTTTTGAGGGATCAACCGATGCGGCGTAGGATGGGTGGAACGAAGCGATATCCATCAAGTTTGGTTGAGAAACGGTCCAGCGTCGAGAAAGCGTTAATAAGACCATTATCATTTATGACCGCGTAGTGGCTCCTCACGAATAGTCGTCATACCCGCGAAGGCGGGTATCCAGTAAGCCGCGGCCTTGCGGTTCTATCGCTGACGCCTCTGGAATACTGGATCACCCGCCTTCGCGGGTGACGACAGCTCTTTGGACGGAACGAATCGATACCTATCAATTGGCATTTATGAGCTGATCGGTTTCGCAACGGCACCGAAACGCCCGATTTCCGGTCGGCAACAGTTCACTTTATTTTTGTCTCGGCCGCCATCAGCTCTTTACCTTCCGCGGTCGTGATCGTGAGCCGCACCTGTTCGCCGCTGCCGCCGGCGGGAATCGTCGCAGAAATGCGATTTCCGTTTTTCGGGTCGGCTGTTACGGCGTCGTTGAACAATATCGCATCGCCGCGTTTCAACGTTACGCGCAAAGGCGTGGCCGGTTCGATGCTGAAGAACTGAAGACTCACGCCGGATGCGGCGGCCGAGAAATTGATCAGGATATTCTCGTTCGCAGCCGTCACGTTGCTCATGCCGACGGTCGGGCTGTAGGTCTCCGGAATAGACACTTCGCCCCGCGCGGGAAGCTGGGCGCGGTGGAAAAACTGGTCCGACATGCCCGCCCATAATTCGACGTAGGGCCGCGCTTCGGTCGGGTCCTTGCGTGCGTCGGTCTCGTTCGTGAATGACTGATATCCCCACGTCCACATCTTCAAACCCCGCGTGACCTTATTGTCGGCGATGCGGATGATCCCTTCTTCGTTGTCGTGGTTGATCACGCCCCAGAAATTCCCGCCCAGCATATCGGGCGCTGCGTATGCGATGCCCATCGTCGGCCAGTTCCTGAAGTAGCGCAGTTTTTCGAAACGGCTCCTGCCCGTGCCTGCGCTCTCGTCGCCGCCGGACAGATTGGCCGACCAGGCGGGCGTGCTGTAGGCCTCGATCGGCGCGATGATTTCGGCGCCGCCGGTTGTCCTGGGATTATTCGGGTCCGATCCCGGCGCGAGCGTCGTGCACGTCCAGTACTCGTAGTCGATCGTCCGGGCTTGCGGATTTTTCAGCACCGCGCGCGCATCGAGCGCGGCGCGATCGGCTTTCAGCGTGACATAGTAAGTCGCTTCGATACCCGTCGAACCCTTGAGGAACTGCTTTGGTGCCGCGGAATATGCGAAATCATCCTTAAGCGACATCGACACCGTCACTTCGCCGGCGCTCTCCTTCACCACCTTGAAATCCCACGGCTTCAGCCACGTCCGGCCGTGCTCGGCATCCGGGAAGGTGGGGAAGATGCCGCCATACACCATCAGCCAGTCGTAATAAAAATTGCCGGCCTCCATGCCGTAAGGCACGCCTACTTCCGTGCGATAGAGCTGTTCGTGGCCGGTCGGCTTGTAGATGATGGAAAGAATGCGCCCGCCGAATTCGGGGACGAGCGTTACCTTCAGATAGCGATTCTCGAGCACGTGGGTCTTGAACGTGCGATCGACGATGGTCTTCTTGTCGAGCGACCCGCCGACGAATCCGTTCTCCGCAGAGGTCGCGTACTTGACGGTGCTCCACGAAATCGTCGACTCGCGGAGAGACACTCCGTCGGATACCGGCGCAGCCGCACCCGCGACGGCATGAAGCGCAAAGGTCGCTGGGAGTACCGCTGACGCGAAACGAACAAGGTTACGTGGGGGAGCATGATTTGCCATTTGCGACACTCTCTAGTCAGCAGGAGCTCTCCCACGTCGCATTCATCGAACCGGAAGCAATCCATTCAAAAGCCGCACCTCAGGCACGTCGGAAACCCGGTCTCGGGCAGTCCGAAGCAAATCCTGATCGGCTTTGGGAAGCGACGGCAAATCACCGTCCTTGAAGAAGCCCAGGGCCTTGAGAGGAAGCGCGGGATCTCTTCGGTAGTTCACAGCGAACGCCCCTAACGCCCTCTCCAGTGAAACGCCGGCCGACAACATCGCCGAGATGTCGCGATAATCCTTGGCTTCAGCCCGGTCCAAAATCGCCTTCAGCTTGGTGGCGAGCAAGTCGTCGAGCGACGCAACCACAAGCACCCGATCCCTCGTTCGGAGCGGATCATTGATGCGCCCCAGCGCGAGCCCTCCGAAGAAGGATACCTTGACCGGGCCGGATGGCATCGACACGCCCACGACAAGGGTATTTTCGTCTTCCTGAATAGTTCGCGCATTCTGGACAAACTGAAAGCTTGCCTCGATCCGCGCTTTCTCCAACGGCTCGGCCTTGAAGAAATCGAAATCGATCGAGACGCGATGGCCAAGGTGGAGCGCAACGGCGGTGCCTCCATACAAGACGAAAGACAGATCGGGCGCGGGAGCAAGCTGGGGCCAGATCTCCTTCTGGGCCTGTGGTAGGATTTCGATCCGAGGATCAAACGGGTCCGGCATGGAACGATCTCATGGGAGCTTCATCGGGTATCGAGCGGCCCGTGGCCCGCATCAAGCGGCCACGCCAAAACTCCCATGACCGCTCGTCAATCCATCCCGGCTCGGCCTGAAGCATGGTCTCGGCAAGCCGATCGTAGCCAAGCATTTGCTCCAACTGCCGCACCTCTTCGAAGCCGGCCATGCTCATCGCCTGGGCCAGAATTCTGGCCTCCGAACGGGGTTGCGAACCGACGTGCTCCCACCAGAAAAATTTCCTCTCCAATTCGGACAAAAACTCCTTGGGGAGGCGGGTCAGTGAAGTTTCCATGGCCATAAACTTAGCATGAGCGGCCAAGGTAGGCCAGTCGAGGCGCAGGCGGAGCGGACGGTTCAACCCTCACACCACCGGCTTCACGCCCGGCAGCGCCGTCACCAGATCGCGAAACTTCGAGCCACGGATTTCAAAATTGCGGTACTGGTCGAACGAGGCGCAGGCGGGTGACAGCAGCACCACCGGATCGACCAGTCCTGACGCCTCCGCATCGCGCGCGGCATTGGCGACAGCAACATCGAGCGTCTCCGAAATCTCGTGCGGCACGCGCTCACCGAGCGTGCCGGCAAATTCCTGCGCGGCTTCGCCGATCAGATAGGCTTTGCGGATGCGCGGGAAATATTCTGACAGGCCGGTGATGCCGCCCTGCTTCGGCTTGCCGCCGGCAATCCAGAAAATATCAGCGAAAGACGACAGCGCGTGCGCGGCGGCGTCGGCATTGGTGCCCTTGGAGTCGTTGACGAACAGCACGTTGCCGCGACGGCCGACCTGCTCCATGCGGTGCGCGAGGCCCGGGAAGCTGCGCAGGCCGTTCTGCAACGTATCGGTCGAGATGCCCATCGCCAGCGCGCAGGCCGAGGCGCATGCCGCGTTCTGCGCGTTATGCAGGCCGCGCAGCGAACCGATGCCCCCTAACCTTGCGATCTCGCGGCGCGCGCCGCCGGAGGCCTGCACGATGGTTTCGCGCTCGACATAGACGCCGTCGGGCAGCGGGTTCCTCACGGAGATCCGCACCACGCGCTTGCCTGATTGATCGAGCCGGTCGGCGATGTTGCGGCACCAGCCGTCATCGACGCCGACGATGGAGGTACCTTTCGGCTGCACGCCGGCAACCAGCCGCGCCTTCACGGCGGCGTAATGCTCCAGCGTGCCATGGCGGTCGATATGGTCTTCGCTGACATTGAGGAGAATGCCGACGGACGGATCGAGCGAAGGCGCCAGATCGATCTGGTACGACGACATCTCGACCACATGCACCCGCCCCATCCGCGGCGGCTCCAGCGAGAGGATCGCGGTGCCGATATTGCCGCCCATCTGGGTGTCGTAGCCGGCGACCTTCATCAGATGCGCGATGAGGGCGGTGGTGGTCGACTTGCCATTGGTGCCGGTGATCGCAACGAACGGCGCGTCCGGCGCATGGCGACGACGCTCGCGGCAGAACAATTCGATGTCGCCGATCACCTCGCAGCCGGCCTGCCGCGCCATCAGCACAGACCAATGCGGCGCCGGATGCGTCAGCGGCGCGCCGGGGGTGAGGATCAGCGCCGAAAAATTCGTCCACGATACCATGCGCAGATCGGCGGTGGTGAAACCGGCCTGCGCTGCCTTGGCGACATTGTCGGCGCTGTCATCGCCTGCGACCACTTCCGCGCCGCCGGCCTTCAGCGCGTGGCAGCTCGCAAGGCCTGAGCCGCCCAGGCCAAACACGGCGACCGTCTTGCCCGCAAAGGAGGTGACGGGGATCATCGCGCGCGGCTCACCGCAGCTTCAGCGTGGAGAGGCCGGCGAGCGCCAGCATCACCGAGATGATCCAGAACCGGATCACGATCTGCGGTTCCGTCCAGCCCTTCTGCTCGAAATGATGATGCAGCGGCGCCATCCGGAACACGCGTTTGCCCGTCAGCTTGAACGAGGCGACCTGCACGATCACGGAGACGGCTTCCAGCACGAACAATCCGCCGATCACGGCCAGCACGATCTCGTGCTTTACGGCAACCGCGGTCGCGCCGAGCATGCCGCCGAGCGCGAGCGAACCGGTGTCGCCCATGAAGATCGAGGCCGGCGGCGCGTTGAACCAGAGGAATCCGAGTCCGGCGCCGAGCACCGCGCCGCACAGCACCGCGAGTTCACCGGTGCCGGCGACGTATCTGATCTGCAGGTAGTCCGAGAAGACCGCGTTGCCGGTAAGATACGAGATCATGCCAAAACTGGCGGCGGCGATCATGACCGGCACGATCGCAAGCCCGTCGAGACCATCTGTCAGGTTCACCGCGTTGCCGGCGCCGACGATGACGAAGGCGCCGAAGATCACGAAGAACCAGCCGAAATTGATCACCACGTCCTTCAGGAAGGGTATCGCAAGCGACGTCGAGGTCGCATCGCGGCCGAGCCGCACCAGCGCGTAGCAGGCGGCGATCGCAATCACCGCCTCGATCATAAGCCGCAGTTTGCCGGCGAAGCCGCTATGGCTCTGTTTCGTTACCTTCAGATAGTCGTCGTAAAATCCGACGAAGCCGAAGCCGAGCGTCACCGCCAGCACGATCCAGACATAGGGATTGAGAGGATTCGCCCATAATAGCGTCGACACCACCAAACCGGACAGGATCATCAGCCCGCCCATCGTCGGCGTGCCCTTCTTGGAAATCAGATGCGATTGCGGGCCGTCGGTGCGGATCGGCTGGCCCTTGCCCTGCCGGAGCCGCAAATGATCGATGATCCAGGGCCCGAACAGGAATACGAACAGCGCGCCTGTCACCATCGCCCCGCCGGTGCGGAAGGTGATGTAGCGAAACACGTTGAACAAGCCGCGGAAGATGCCAAAACCGGGTACGGTGTTGGAAAGCTCGATCAGCCAGTAAAACATTCAGGTAGGCCCTATCACGCGGCTTGGTTGCGCCGTCTTTGGCGGGAAGCCCTCCGGGAACGCCTTCGTTCCGGGAATGCCTTGATAATCGTTTTGATCCGCAAACCAAGCAAATCTTGGTCATGCACCTGGTATTGACGAATCGCCTCTCGCCGAAACAACAGCCGTCAGGTGCGGCCAGTTTACGCCTTTGCCTGCAAGGCGGCCAGCAGCCTCGGCACAAACTTGTTCACCCAGAACATCTTTTTGCTGCCCTTGACGACCACCACGTCCCCGTCCCGGAGCAATGCGGCGATTTGTTGGGGATCGAGCGTGGCCGGGTCTTCATGCCAGCCGAGCGCCCGGTCCGCCGGCACGAGATCGTATAAATGGCGCATCAGCGGGCCGACGCAGTAGATGCCGTCGATGCCCGGCAGGTCGCGTCCGAGCTTCTCGTGATAGGCGGGCGCGTCAGCGCCCAATTCCAGCATGTCGCCGAGAATGGCGATGCGCCGGCCGGCCTTCACCGGCCGCGCCTTCAGGCTGCCGAGCGCGGCCACCATGCTGGCCGGGTTGCCGTTGAAACTGTCGTCGATCACGGTGACGCCATGGGCCGCCTGCTCCACGCCACGGCCGGTCATGATGCCGACATGGCTGAGCTCTTTGGCCAGCGCCGCAGGCTCAAGCCCGGCGGCGTGGATGGAGGCCAGCGCGGCAAGCGCGTTCTGCAGCCGGTGCGGCGCACCGGGCGTCAGGCCAAATTCGACGTGCATGCCGTTCACATCAGTGGCGACGCTCCAGCTCTCGCCCTCGGGTGTATGCTTCAGTTCCCGCACCTCGGAGGCCTCACCGAAGCGGACGACCTTGCCGCTCCATTCCGGCGCCGCGACATCATCAGGCAACACCAGCACGCCGTCCTTTGGCAGGCCTTGTACGATGCTCACCTTCTCGCGCCGGATCGCCTCAAGACTCCCGAGCTTTTCCAGGTGAACCGGCTGGACGTTCACGACCAGCGCCACGGTGGGCTTTGTCAATTCGCTGAGCCGCGCGATCTCGCCGGCCTGGTTCATGCCCATTTCGACGACCCACACGCTCGCATCAGGGCTGGCGTTGCACAGCGTCAGCGGCACGCCCCAGAAATTGTTAAAACTGCTCGGGCTGGCATAGGCGGCAGGATAGGCGGCGAGGAATTCCTTGGTGCTGGTCTTGCCGGCGCTGCCGGTCAAGCCGATCACCGGACCCTTGAACCGCGCCCGCGCGGCGCGGGCCAGTCTCCACAAGCCGTCGATCAGCGTGTCCTTGACGATCAACTGCGGAACGCCGACGCCGTCGATCCGATGCGGAACGATCATCGCGGCCGCGCCGGCGGCTTGCGCCTTGTCGGCGAATTCCCAGCCGTCGCGCGCGCTGGCGAAGCTGGAGATGAAGCCACCGCTCGGCGTGCCGCTCAGCGCCACGAACAGGCAGCCGGGTTTCACCAGCCGGCTATCCTGCGTGACGAAATCAATCGGCGCATCCGGATACTCGCCCGACAGCCCGAGCGCGCGCGCGACTTCGGCAATGGTCCACAATGGCGTCGTGCTCATGCCACCCTCGCTGCGAGCGCGGCGGTCACCGCCTCGTGATCACTGAACGGCAAGACCTTGTCGCCGACGATCTGGCCGGTCTCGTGCCCCTTGCCGGCGATCAAGAGCGCATCGCCGGGCTGCAGCGCCGCTATCCCTGCCCTGATCGCTTCCGCGCGATCGCCGATGTCGCTGGCGCCTTTCGCCGCCTCCAGAATGGCGGCGCGGATCGTGGCCGGATTTTCGCTGCGCGGATTGTCGTCGGTGACGATGACGTGATCGGCATTCTCGGCCGCAATCGCACCCATGATCGGGCGCTTGCCGGCGTCGCGATCGCCGCCGGCGCCGAAGATGACGACGAGCTTGCGTTTGGCGTAGGGCCGCAGCGCCTGCAGCGCTTTCGCCAGCGCGTCCGGCTTGTGCGCGTAATCGACAAAGATCGGCGCGCCATTGTGTTCGCCGACCCGTTCCAGCCGCCCCTTGGCGCCTTCGAGGTGTTCGAGTGTCGCGAACACCGCCGCCGGTTCGCTGCCAGTCCCGATCGCGAGCCCGGCGGCAACCAGCGCGTTCTCGATCTGGAACTCGCCGACCAGCGGCAACTTGATCGCATACTTACGCCAGCGATGTTCGAGCGTGAGCTTTTGCGCAAAGCCTTCGACCGCAGCTTCGACAAGACGAATGCCCTCACCCGCGCCGTCCGCACTGCGGCCGACGGCGATGATCCGCAAGCCCCGAACCCGCGCCGCGTCGATCACTTCTGGCGAGCACTCATGATCGGCCGAGATCACCGCCGCACCACCCGGCGGGACAAGATCGCGGAACAGCCGCATCTTGGCGGCGAGGTAATGCGCGACATCGGGATGATAATCCATGTGGTCGCGCGAAAGGTTGGTGAAGCCACCTGCGGCAATACGCACGCCATCGAGCCTGAACTGGTCGAGCCCGTGCGAGGATGCCTCGAAGGCGAGATGCGTGACGCCCTCGCCTGCGATCTCGTCGACCTGCTTGTGAAGCGCGATCGGGTCCGGCGTCGTCAGCGAACCGTAGACCGTGCGCTTCGGCGAAACGAGCCCGATGGTGCCGATACTGGCCGCGGCGTGGCCGAGCCGTTCCCAGATCTGGCGCGTGAAGGCGGCCACCGACGTCTTGCCGCTGGTCCCGGTCACCGCCGCTGTTGTCGCGGGCTGGCGCGGATAAAATCGCGCCGCCGCCAGCGCCAGCGCGCGGCGCGGATTTGACGTGACGACAAAGGGCACACGGAGGCCGCCGGCCGGCGCATGGTCTCCTGCTACCGCAACCGCGCCCGAGCTGATCGCGGCATCGATAAAGCGAGAACCATCGGTCTTGCTGCCGGCGAGCGCAAAGAACAGGTCGCCCGGCTTCACCGCCCGGCTGTCGACCGCCAGGCCTTTAACATCGACAGCTTCCGCCTGCGGCTCGATCGCAGCGTCATCGCTGAAGAGGTCGCGAAGTTTCATAGTGCTCCAGTCCGGCCCGGCGCAGCGTCGCGCGGGTGATATACGCCTTACTGGGTTGTCCTCGATGCCGCAAGAATAAGGCGGTCGGACGGCGGCAGATCGAAGCGCGGCTCAATGCCCAGAAGCGGTCCGATGCGGGCAATCACCTTGCCGCCGGTCGGCACCGCGTTCCAGCCCGAGGTGATGAAGCCATAGGTTTCCGGCAGCGCCTTCGGTTCGTCCAGCATGACCAGGAGCTGGTACTGCGGATTATCGGCCGGAATGATCGCGGTGAAGGAGTTGAGCACCTGCTTCTTGGAATAGCGCCCGTTGACCACCTTTTCCGAGGTGCCGGTCTTGCCGCCGATATAGTAGCCCTTCACGTCCGCCTTCTTGGCGGTTCCGATCTCGGCGTTCAGCCGCATCAGATAGCGCATCTTGTCGGAGGTTTCGGGCCTGAGCACCTTCTTGGCGATGGCCCGCGCCTCCTCTTCCGACCGCTTGAGGAAGGTCGGAGGGATCAGGAGGCCGCCATTGATGCAGGCGTTGATGCCCATCACCGCCTGCAGCGGCGCCACCGCGATACCATGACCGAAGGCAGCCGTGATGGTGTTGAGTTCGGTCCAGCGCTTCGGCACGATCGGCGAGGCGCTTTCAGGCAGTTCGGTGCGCAGCCGGTCCATCTGGCCGAGCTTCTTCAGGAACGCCTTGTGCGCCTCGACGCCTTGCGTCAGCGCGATCTTGGCCGCGCCGACGTTCGAGGAGAAAGTGAACACTTCAGACAGCGTGATCGCGCGGCCGACCGGATGGGTGTCGTGAATGGTGAACTTGCCGAACTTCAGCGCGCCGCGTCCGTCATAGAGGGTGTTCAGGTTGGCCTTGCCGGAATCCAGCGCCATCGCCAGCGTCAGCGCCTTGAAAGTCGAGCCCATTTCGAACACGCCCGTGGTCAGGCGGTTGATGCGGTCGGGGTCGTGCGCCTCTTTCGGATTGTTGGGATCGAAATCCGGCAGCGACACCAGAGCCACGATCTCGCCGGTCCGAACGTTGGAGACGAGGCCGGACGCCGCCTTCGCCTTGTATTTTTCCTTCGCCTTCAACAATTCGTCGCGCAGCGCATGTTCGACGCGCAGGTCGATCGACAGTTCCACCGGCTTCTGCAGGCGATCGGTGGCAAAGCCGGCGCGGTGCAGATCGGCCAGACCGTTATTGTCCAGCCACTTCTCCATCCCGGCGATGCCCTGGTTGTCGATGTTGACGAGCCCGATCAGATGCGCGACCGCGGCACCGGTCGGATAGACCCGCTTGTTCTCGCGCAGGAAGCCGATGCCGGGAATGCCGAGCTTGTGGATGTCGTGCTGCTGCTTTGGCGCGATCTCGCGCTTCAGCCACACAAAACCCTTGCGCGACGACAGGCGTGTGCGCGCCTCTGCCGTATCGAGGTCCGGCAGCGCCGCGGTCAGGAGTTCGATCGCCTCATCCTTGTCGATGATGCGCCTGGGCTCACCGAACAGGCTCGGCGCCTTGACGTCGGTGGCGAGCACCTCGCCATTGCGGTCGACGATGTCGGGCCGCGCGGTCGCAATCGCGTCCTGCGAGCCGGCGCGGCGCGCGCCGTGGCTGTCGGCGCCGACCGCGAACATCACCAGACGTCCGGCCAGCACCGCGTAGATCGCCGCGAACAGCAGGATGGCCAATCCTACCCGGGCCCGCGCCTTGGCCGCGCGATCGACGTTGCGCCCGTAGAGCAGGCTGCGGATCAGCCGCTGCCGCCATGGCTCCGCGGGCCGCCTGATGCTGGTGAGCGCCCGGCCGGTCATTGCTGATCTCCCGCTGCGGGCACGGACCCGGTTGTGGGCGGCGCATCGGTAGCGGCCTCGATGGTGTTGATCATCGCGCCGATTGGGTCGGGCGCACCGGGCCTTGCAAAGGCCGGCGGCCGCTCCGGCAAATTCTTCAACTGATCATATTGCGTGGCGTTGAGCGGCTTCAGGCCGAGATGGCGTTCGGCGAGCCCTTGCAGCCGCAGCGGCGCATCGAGCTTGGCCCATTCCGCGCGCAATGCTGCGATGGCGTCGCGCTGCTCGCGGATTTCGGCGTTCAGCCGCAGCACGCGTTCGACGCGCGAGGTCGATTCCATCTTGATCCGGTAGACGTAAGCCGCCGCGAACACCAGCACACCAATGACGAGGAAGTGGATGACACGCATTGGTCAGCCTCCCCTCATCACGTCAGCGAGAACGGGCCAGGCCGGCAGGCGGCCTGCCGCATGCGCCGGCGCAGCGGTGCGCTCGGCAGCGCGCAGTTTCGCGGACCGCGCGCGCGGATTGGCGGCCACTTCGGCTTCGCCGGGGGTAACGGGACGTTTGGTCAGGATATGAAAACTCGGCGCAGCCTGCGCCATCTCGGGCAAGTGCCGCGATCCGCCGCCGGTCTTGCCGCGCGCGTTGAAAAAATCCTTGACGATGCGGTCCTCCAGCGAATGGAACGAGACCACCACCAGCCGCCCGCCGGGCTTCAGCACGCGCTCGGCGGCCGAAAGCGCCAGATGCAGCTCGTCAAGTTCCGCGTTGACGAATATTCGCAAGCCCTGGAACGTGCGCGTCGCCGGATGAATCTCGTTCGGCTTCGAGCGCACCACCTTGCCGACGATATCGGCCAGCGCTTGCGTGGTCGTGATCGGCGCTTCCTTGCGCGCCGCAACGATGGCGCGCGCAACGGCGCGCGAATGGCGCTCCTCGCCGAAAATATAGATGATGTTGGCGAGATCGGCTTCGGAGGCCTTGGCAACGACGTCCGCCGCCGTCGGCCCGTCATGGCCCATCCGCATGTCGAGCGGGCCGCCGAGCCGGAACGAAAAACCGCGCTCGGCCTGGTCGAGCTGCATCGAGGAAACGCCGACGTCCATCACAACGCCGTCCACTTCTGCAATGCCTTGCGCCGTGCAGATGTCTGCGAGGTTGGAGAATCGGTCCTCGACCAGGGTCAGCCGGCCGTCCGACTGCTCGACCAGATCGAATCCGCCGGTAACCGCAGACCGGTCGCGGTCGATGCCGATGACCCGGGTTCCCGCGACGGCGAGGATCGCGCGGCTGTAGCCGCCGGCGCCGAAGGTCGCGTCGACATAGATGCCGCCCTCCCTGGGAGCCAGCATCTCGACCGCCTCGCGGCCGAGCACCGAGATATGGCGCGGAGCAGCCGGGCTCATGCGCCGTCCCCCAGCGTGGTCCAGCCTGCAACATGGAAGATGGACGCGAACAGGCCCATTGCGCCTCAAATCTCTGCGCTTCGCCGGGCTTTTCCGGCCAAAAAGCCGCGAACAGGCACGATTGCCGTCTCTCGCCCGGCCTCGCGCCTCATTTCCAGACGGAATTTGCTGGGTTGCCATGGCATTTCGAGCGCGAAAGAGGGCCTCGGCCGTCCCCAACCCGGTTCGGCTCTTCACCACTTAGTAACGGCACTTAGCGTTAAGAAAGCGTTGATGATCGGCTGCGGGTTTTGCGCGCTTTCTATAGCGTTTTCGAGCGAAGTGGGCACCGGTTCGCGTGAAGAAAACGCGTCAAAACAAGAGCCTAGAGCTTCGGTTCTGATTCAATCAGAACCGAAGCTCTAGATACCAAAAAATGGTGATGCACCTCGCACACACCCGGTCAAAATGCGAGCTGGAACTCGAACCCCGGATTGCACGAGCGCGAGGTAAATGAATAGTAAACGGCATTGCTGCTTAAGACACTATGTTGCCGTTCTCCCGCCCGGTTTGAGACTAAAAAATGGCTTCTGGTTCGTTCGCATCTGCTGGTATTGATTCGAGGCGTCAACGCGCCCTTCCCGTTCCCAGGGCCAACGCCGACATGAAGACCTTTACCCCAGATTCCTCGATCGCATCCGACGTCATCCCGTCACCGAACCATGGCGACCGCAACAACGGCCGCCTCGCCGACATGATCCTGCTGCACTACACCGGCATGCCGGACGTGGAGGGCGCGATCGCCCAGCTCTGCACCCCCGGCACCGACGTCTCCGCGCACTACATCGTGCTGGAAGACGGTCGCATCGTGCAATGCGTGCCGGAAGCCAAGCGCGCCTGGCACGCCGGCGTGTCCTCGTGGGCCGGCGAGGAAGACATCAATTCCTGCTCGATCGGGATCGAGATCATCAATCGCGGCCATGACTGGGGCTATCCGGACTTCCCGCTGCGCCAGATCGCCGCCGTGATCGCGCTGTGCCGCGGCATCATGCTCCGCCGCAAGATACAATCCCATCGCGTGCTAGCGCATTCCGACGTGGCGCCTGCGCGCAAAAGGGATCCCGGCGAAAAATTTCCGTGGCATTCGCTGGCCAATTCCGGCGTCGGGCATTGGGTGCAGCCGGCGCCGATCGTGCGCGGCGAAACGCTCAAGCTCGGCAGCATCAGCGACGACGTCGCCGGGCTGCAGATGGCGCTGGCCAAATACGGCTACCAGGTCCCGACCACCGGCAAGTTCGACGGCGCGACCATGGAGGTAGTCACCGCCTTTCAGCGCCACTTCCGCCCCGCACGCGTCGATGGGATCGCCGATCACTCGACCATCAGCACGCTGCACGCACTGCTGACGAGCCTGCCGCCGGAGGCGATGACGACGGTGGCTGCGGCGAGGTAGGTAATTCGCTCCCTCGCCCCGCTCTTGCGCTAGTTGATTCACACGTCTTTTAGGGTTTGCCAAGCCGAGGCTACGCCCAAGAAGTATTCGAGGCCATGCCTCATGGTGATGGGGCCGGGTTTGGTGCGTGGGTATCCGTCCCATCCGCCGAGGCGGGCGATGATCCATGAGGCCCAAGTCAGGCTTTGCGGAGGTTTTGGGTTGCTTTGGAGTGCGGTCCTGCCTTCGTACTTGGTGGCAAGCGCGGCGAGGAGCTTGATCTGCTCTTCATTGAACACGTTGCTGGCGGGCTCGGTGCTGCGTCCGTCGCGCGCCTGAACGAGCTGCAGGATCATGACAGCAGCTTTGGCGGCAATCGCCGTGAGCTTGAGCAGTCGGTCGGCAGTTTCGATCCGACTATCTTCGAGCTGGAGGCCCTGAGTTTTGATCAGGCGGAACAGTTGTTCGATAATCCAGCGCCTTTTGTACCAGTTGACGATCCGCCGGGCGGAAGCGACATCGCTCACTTCATGGGTCGTCAGCAGGTACCAGTGCAGCGGCTCGACGCTGGCCGGCGGATCGACTTCAGCAACCTCGACCAGAGTGAGTTCGACGCTCTTGGGTAAGCTGGGCGACGCGGCCTGCGGCCTTTTGAGGGTGACCCGGCCAAAACGCAGCATGAGTTTGGCCTGTCGGGCCGGTCGGTCGGCGCGCGCCACAACATCGATGGTCGCGGTATCGACAATGGGCCAGCTGGCGGCGGTGGCATACATACTCGCACCGTCCACCAGCACGCGATCATGCATGCTCCGCGTCAACAGATGGAAGTTTGAGGCCGATACGCTTGCCCATTTGGCATAGATATCGCCCTCGCGATCGTCAATCACCGTGACCATCGCGGCCGCAGACAGCACCTGCTTGGCCCGATTGGCCGTGCTGATCCAACGCTCCGATTCCTTCTGCTCCAGCGGCCGCTTGTCATGCGGCACCGTTACCCGGCCCTGGCGCGTCCAAATCTTGCCGGCAACCAGACCCAGACATGCGTCACTGTCGGCATCCACCGCGGCCATCGCATGTAACAGCAAGCCATGGCCGGTCCCCTTGCCGATCTCGCCCAGCCCACGCCGACGTCCGGGCTTGGTTCTAAAGTTGATCTCGCTTGTATCTTGGATCGCCAGCACATGCCGGCCGGCCGCCGCAACCGCCGTCTGTTCGCCCCAGCCTGTGAGCAGTGCTTCCAAGCTCACGTTCTCATTGGCGAGAAGTCGGCCGTATTGGACTATCTTGGCACGATCACCGGCCGCCACTCGCCGCAAGCACGAACTTGCGCGCGTGACCATACCTTCGAGCAGTGCCGCCCCCCTTTATCGAGGCGACCATCCCCGAACCGACCAAGCCTGAATTGTTCGTTCAACATCTTGGCACCTCAACAGAATCGAAGTGCCAGACACAGAATCACACTAACTTCTCGCTATGGAAGGCCAAATCAAAAGGCCGAGTCATTCCGTCGCAGCCACGATGTGTGCATCAACTAGCGCTCTTGCGGGGTCGAGACGAGCGAAGCTCGCTCTTAGAGGGTTGGGGTGAGGGGCTGCCTCAGCAAATTCGAAAGATGTGAGTATGCGGAGAGTCCCCTCACCCGGATCGCCATGGGCAATCCGACCTCTCCCCGCAAGAGGCGGGGCGAGGTTACGCTAGCCAAGCTCCGCGATCCTTCGCGCATAAAACCGCCGCAGCGGTTCGAGCTGCGTCGCCGCCGTTGCCTTCAGATACGCGTCACGCGCTGCGTCGCGCCGGCCGAGACGGCGCAACAGGTCAGCGCGAACCGCCGGCAGCAGCTCATACCCCTTCAACCCGCCGCGCGCCTCCAGCGCATCGATCAGGTCGAGCGCCCGCGCCGGGCCATCGACCATCGACAACGCGGCGGCGTGGTTGAGCTCGATCACCGGCGACGGGCTGATCCGCAGCAGCACTTCATAGAGGCCGGCGATCTGCCGCCAATCCGTGTCCTTGTAGTTCGACGCACGCGCATGCAGCGCGGCGATGGCCGCCTGCACCGCATAGGATTGCGGCCGGCCCGGCATTCGCAGCGCCTCTTCGATGAGTTGCAGGCCCTCCGCTATCTGCCCGCGATCCCACAGCGTCCGGTCCTGCTCTTCCAGCAGCACGATGTCGCCGCCTGCGGTCTCGCGGCCGGCACGGCGGGAATCGTGCAGCAGCATCAGCGCCAGCAACCCCTTGATCTCGCCGCGTCCCGGCATCAGCGCGTCGAGCAGCCGCGCCAGCCGGATCGCTTCCCGCGCCAGATCCGGCCGCATCAGGTCTTCGCCTGATGTCGCCGCATAGCCTTCGGTGAACACGAGATAGATCACGGCGAGCACGCCGCGCAGCCGCGGCTCCAGCGCGTCGCGGTCCGGCACCTCATAGGGAATGCCGGCGAGACGAATTTTTTGCTTGGCCCGCAACAGGCGCTGCGCCATCGCGTCCTCGCTTGCAAGAAACGCGCGCGCGACCTGCGTGGTCGTGAGGCCACAGACCGTGCGCAGCGTCAACGCGACCTGAACCTCGGCGGCAAAGGACGGATGGCAGCAGGTGAAGATCAGCCGCAGCATGTCGTCGTCGAGCACGCCGTCGGAATTCTCGCACGGCGCCGACGCATTAAGCAGGATTTCGCGCGTCAGCTCCTGCTGCTTGCCGCGAAGCGTGACGTTGCGGCGAATGCGGTCGATCGCCTTGTTGCGCCCGACATTGACCAGCCATGCCCGCGGATTGGACGGCAGGCCAGCATTGGGCCACCGCGCCAACGCCACCGCGAACGCATCCTGCAAGGCATCCTCGGCCAGATCAAAATCGCCGACGAGGCGGATCAGGGTCGCCAGCGCCCTGCCCGCCTCGTCGCGAAATATTCTTTCGATCTCGACCGGAGTCATCTGGTTTACCGCTTCGAGCCCGGAATGACGGCTTCGCCGTCAGTCATAGATCATGACCGGCCTGACCTCGATCGAACCCGACTTGGCGCAGGGAATGCGCGCGGCAATGCCGAGGGCCGTGTCGAGATCCTTGGCCTCGACCAGATAGTAGCCGCCGAGTTGCTCGCGCGTCTCCGCGAACGGACCATCCGTGGTCAGCATCTTGCCGTCGCGAACCCGCACCGTGGTCGCGGTCGTCGTCGGCTGCAAGCCGTCGCCGGCCTTGAAATGGCCGCTCTGAACGATGGACTGGGTGAATGCGCCGTAGTCGGCGCTCACTTGCTTCCGCTCGGCAGGGCCCATTTTGCCGATTTCGGCTTCGTTCCGATAGATCAACAGCAGGTACTGCATCGCTTTACTCCTTCTTGTTCGGCTGGATCGCCGACACCCAGTCGAACGGGCCACCGGCAAGACGACATCGTCGGGGAAATTATTTTTCAGACGGAGCGGCAATCCTGGAGCCGGCGATCAGGACTGCGCGCCGGTCCCGGCGAGCCGCCGCTTCAATTCCCTCATTTCCGCAAAGCGCTTCGTCACGTCGCGCATGACGGCCACGGTGCCCGTGGTCTCCTGCGCCCCATTTCGCAGCAGCACGATGGTGAACTCGACCGAAATCCGCACGCCCTCCCTGGTCAGGCCGGGTACCGACAGCAGGTCGCCGTGGCCATAGCGGCTGGTTCCCGTCGCGATCGTGTGGCGAAAGCCGCTCCAGTGCCGCGCTCGCAGGTTTTCGGGAATGATCAGGTCGAGCGACTGGCCGAGAGCCTCCCCGGCCGTGAAGCCGAAGATCCGCTCCGCACCGGGATTCCAGAATGTGATGCGGCCTTCGCGATCGGTCGCGATGATCGCGTCGGAGGCGCTGTGCAGCAGGGCTTCACCAAGACCGGCAGGAATGTTCATCACTCGTCACCGCTATCTGTCCTCAAATCGATGAGCCAGCATCAAATGCCCCGGTGACGCTTCTGTCAAAATTGCGCGCATGGAACCCGATTAACCATCGCGGTCCCTTGACGCGACGCGCTAGAGCCCCCATGCGTATGATGTCAGTCGGCCGGACGGCCGCTCCCGCTACGGTCGAAAGGCTGCGGGGGAGGAAAGTCCGGGCTCCATCGACATACGGTGCCGGATAACGTCCGGCGGGGGCAACCCCAGGGAAAGTGCCACAGAGAACGAACCGCTCCGTCTCCGGACGGAGCAAGGGTGAAAAGGTGCGGTAAGAGCGCACCGCGTATCCGGCAACGGAAACGGCATGGCAAACCACACCGGGAGCAAAACCGAATAGGGACGGCAACGCGGGTCCGTTCGCGAAAGCGATAACACCGCAGGGCGATGTCAGGCTCGCCGTCCGGGTAGGTTGCTCGAGGCCATGTGCAAACATGGTCCCAGAGGAATGGCCGTCACGTATCGCTTGCGCAAGTGAGTGGTGCCCTACAGAACCCGGCTTACAGGCCGGCTGATATTTTGTGCGAAAGCGTTTTCGAAGAAAACGCGTCTTGCTGAAATGAGGGGTTCGGCGCGAACACGCCGGGCCCCTCGCCATTTCGGCAGGTGGTCAGGGGTAAGCTGAGTTTACGACCACCCACTCACCCAGAGGATCTACAGAACTACGCGACAATCTTCTGCAGCAAACCCATCAGCGCCTCCGGCGCGGTGACATTCGGCGAGTGGCTGGCGTCGATCTCGTAATAGCTCCAGGCGGGATCGCCCTTCGTCATCCTGGCGAACGGTCCGAACGTATCGGCAGGCGTGATGCGCGTGGCGTAGATGTAGCTGCGTGGGAGGGTCAACGGTCCGCCCGTTAGCTTGAGCCTGGTTTCGAAACATTTGATCGGCATGTCGACGCGGCGCGTGGAGAGCCATTCGACATCTGCAGGCGACGTATCCGATGGCGTCGGGTTCGGCGGCACGCGCCAGCCGCCGGACTTTACCAGCTCCTGCATCCGCAACACTGCCACCTGGTTCAGATCCAGCAGCGACTGGCCGTCGCCGGGCACGAAGGCGTCGACATAGATGAGTTGCCTGACCTTGTCGCGGGCGCGGTCGGCCACGCCGCTGGCGACCATGCCGCCATAGCTGTGGCCAATCAGCACGATGTCGCGCAAGTCTTCATACTTGATGACGTTCAGCATGTCCTCGATATGCGTATCGAGGTTGATTGCCGGATGGGCCAGATGCGCGCGCTCGCCGAGGCCCGTGTAGCTCGGGGTGACCAGCCGATGCCCGGCCGCCTGCATCAGCGGGTGCATCTTCTTCCAGGCCCAGCCCGCGGACCACGCGCCGTGACAGACGAGAAAGGTTTTCGAAGGAGGTGCGCTCATCGGGCCGTTTCCACCGGGTTATTGTTGAAGGTGACGATTGCGATAGTACCTAGCTGCTCCATCGTGTAAACGTCGACGCAAATTTTAACGTCGTCATTCCGGGGCGATGCAAAGCATCGAACCCGGAATCTCGAGATTCCGGGTTCGCATCTTCGATGCGCCCCGGAATGACGAAGGAAGAGAAGAGTGGACGTCGCCACCTACGCGATTTTGATTGCCGGCGCACTTGCCGGCGGTTTCGTCTCCGGGCTTGCCGGTTTCGGCACGGCGCTGATGGCGCTGGGGATCTGGCTATACATCCTGCCGCCCGCGATTGCCGTGCCGCTGGTGCTGATCTGTTCGGTCAGCTCGCAGATCTCGACATTGCCGTCGATGTGGAAGCTGCTCGACTTCAAGCTGGCTCTGCCATTCGTGGCCGGCGGGCTCCTCGGCATGCCGATCGGGGCGCTGCTGGTCGCGCGCGCCGACCCGCAAGTTTTCAAGCTCAGCGTCGGCGTGATGCTGCTGGTGTTTCCGACCGCGCTCTATTTCATCCGCAAGCCGATGGCCTTTCGCTTCGGCGGCCGCATCGCCGACGCCTGCGTCGGATTTGCCGGCGGCATTCTCGGCGGCCTTGCCGGGCTGTCGGGCCCGCTTCCGACCCTGTGGGCCAGCATCCGCGGCTGGACCAAGGATCAGCGCCGCGGCGTTTTCCAGATTTTTAATGGCACCGTGCTCGGCGCCGCACTCATCCTTCAGATCGCCAGCGGCTTCGTCAAAACAAACGTCTTCTGGCTGGCGCTCCTGGCGATGCCCGGCACGCTGATCGGCGCCCGCCTCGGCATGCGCACCTACCACGCCTTGAACGACCGAAACTTCTACGACGTCGTGCTGGCGCTGTTGTTTCTGTCAGGCGCCGGATTGGTGTGGAGCAGCATTGCTCCGAGATAGCGGCGCATAGCCGCCATGTGCTCCGAGTAGATTGCTGTACGCTGCCCTGCAAAGCAGCTAACCAATCGCGTCATGTCCTCTCCTTCGTCGCGCGAACGTCTCGGTCTGCTGCTGGGTTTTGTCGGCATGGCGATCTTCGGCGGCACGCTGCCGGCGACGCGGATCGCGGTTGCGGAAATTGATCCGATTGCACTGACTTCGATGCGCACCGCGATCGCCGGACTGTGTTCGCTGGCGCTCCTCCTGGTGTTGCGCCGCAAGCTGCCGCCCCGCGCGCTGTGGCCGCAGCTCGTGATCGTCATGCTCTGCGTCGCCATCCTGTTTCCGCTTCTGATGTCGCTCGGGATGCAGCGGGTCGACGCGTCGCATGGTGGCGTGGTGCTGGGCGTGCTGCCGATCGCCACCGCGCTCGTCGCGGTCGCCGTCACCCACGAACGGCCGCGGCCGCTGTTCTGGATCGCTTCGGTCGCCGGCGCCGCGCTGGTGATCATGTTTGCCTTGCGTCAAGGCGGCGGGGCGCTCGCGGCCGGCGACCTGCTTCTGTTCGCCTCCGTCGCGGTCGCCGCGATCGGCTATGCGTTCTCCGGCCGGCTCACCTCGCAGATGCCGGGCTGGGAAGTGATCAGCTGGGTACTGGTCATCGCGCTGCCGCTCTCGATTCCCGCGACCGCGCTGACCATGCCTGCTGACATCAGCCAGATCGCCGTGAGGCCATGGCTCGGGTTGCTCTATGTCGCGCTGTTCTCGCAATGGATCGGGTTCTTCGCATGGAACGCCGGCCTGGCAACGGGCGGCATCGCGCGGGTGTCGCAGATACAATTGCTGCAACCCTTCGTCACCTTTGCGCTGGCGGCGATCTTCAACGCCGAGACCATCACGCTGCAGATCCTGCTGTTCGCCGCCGCTGTCGTGGTGACGGTTGCGATCTCGACGCGCACGCGCGAAAGGCCGCGCCGGCGCTGCCGCAACGCGATCGCGAACCACCTCAGCTGGCCGCATCCTGATCGATCAGGGCCGGACACTCCGCAATCAGTTCGGCTCGCATCTTTTCCAACTGAATGGCCCGAAGCAGCGCGCGGGCCGTCTTCAAATGATTCACCTTGACGCATAGCCTGATGATCTGGCTCACCGCGACATCACGCATGGCATCGTCGGATATTTTGCCTGCGATCTCGAGCGCGCATTTGATGGCGGCCTGGTATCGCTCGGCGCCGGAGGCCCGCTCCTGCTCCGCCTTGCTGCCATGAACGCTCGCCATATGTTCGACGATCGCCGCGGCTGACCTGCAAATGTCGCGGATGGCGTGCGCCGCTTCGATGTCCCCGGCCGGTTGAATGTCCGCCGCTTCCCAAACGTCAAGCTTCCGCACTTTTCGAAACCAGCGCATCGCGTACGCTCCATCGACGGCCGAAATATATTCCGCCATCGATGGGGTTAGCAAGAATGCGCGGCCTCACTCCGCCGCCGAGACGCGGCCGAACTCGGTCGCCTGCAGCTCGAACAGCCCGCGATAGACGCCGCCCGGACGCGCCGTCAGCGCCGCGTGCGTTCCCTCCTCGACGATCTGGCCGCGGTCGAACACCAGGATGCGGTCGAGGCTGCGTACCGTCGACAGCCGGTGCGCGATCACGATCGAGGTGCGCCCCTTCATCAGCCGCTCCATCGCCTGCTGGATCAGGCCTTCCGATTCCGAATCGAGGCTCGAGGTCGCCTCGTCCAGGATCAGCACCGGCGCGTCCGCCAGGAACGCCCGCGCCAGCGCGACGCGCTGCCGCTCGCCGCCCGACAGCTTGACGCCGCGTTCGCCGACCAGCGTGCCGTAACCTTTCGGCAGCCGCAGGATGAAGTCGTGCGCGTTGGCAAGCCGCGCCGCCTGCTCGATTGCCACCATGCTGGCGCCCGGCCTGCCATAGGCGATGTTTTCCGCCAGCGTGCGGTGAAACAGGATCGGCTCCTGCTGCACGATCGCGATCTGGCTGCGCAGCGAATGCTGCGTCGCTTTCGCGATGTCCTGACCGTCGATCAGGATCTTGCCGCCACTGACGTCGTACAGCCGCTGCACCAGCTTGACGAACGTGGTCTTGCCGGAGCCGGAACGGCCGACCAGGCCGACCCGCTCGCCGGCGCGGACCTCCACCGACAGGCCGTCATACAGCGGCACGCGATGGCCGCCGTAATGGAACGTCACGTCGTCGAACACGATGCGGCCGCCCTGGATGTCGATCGGCTTCGCATCAGGCGCATCCGCAATGCCGATCGGCTCGCCATGGATCGCGACCAACTCCTCCATGTCATTCACCGAACGCTGCAGATTGTTGATGTGCATCCCAACGTCCCGCAGGTAGGCGTGGATGATGTAGTAGCTCGTCAGCACATAGGTGACGTCGCCCGGCGTGGCGCGGCCGGCGATCCACAGCAGGATCGCGCCGCCGATCACCGAGCCGCGGAAGCACAACAACACGACGAGCTGCGCCGTGCTCGTGTAGTTGTAACGGAACCAGGTCCGCCGCACGCGCGTGCGCCAGCGGCCGATGACGCCGGCCAGCCGCGCGTCCTCGCGCGCTTCCGCGCCGAAGGATTTCACCACCGCGTTGCAGGTCAAGGCATCCGCCAGCGTGCCGCCAACCTTGGTGTCCCATGCATTGGAGACGCGTGCGGCAGGGGCGATGTAGTTCACCGAGAACGCCATCGTCATCGAGACATAGATCACCGTGCCGACCGCGATCACCGCGCCCAGCACCGGCCAGTGCAGCCCGAGCAGGATCATCGAGCCCACCAGCACCAATAGCGACGGCAACAGCGCCATCAGGATGGTGTCGTTGAGCAGGTCGAGCGCCCACATGCCGCGCGTGACCTTGCGCACGGTCGAGCCGGCAAATGAGTTGGCGTGCCAGTCGGTGGAGAAGCGCTGCACGCGCGCGAAAGCGTCGCGCGACACGTCGGACATCGTCTTCAGCGTGAACGGCACGATCGCCTGCAGGCCGGTCAGCCGCAGGATCATCGACATGAGGCCGAGCGCCACGATCCCGCCGAAGGCAACGAACGCGGCATGCCGCGCCGCCGCATCCGAAGCGCCCAGGGTCAGCGCATCGACCAGGCGCCCGGAGAAGATCGGCATGAACAGGTCGGCCGCAGTCGCGCCGAGCAGGCCGCCCGCGACGATAGCGGCGCGGCCGGGCTGTTGCAGCCAGTGGCGGAACACGAATGGAATCACCACGCGTATCGCCGCGGGACGTTTATCTGTTTGAACGGTCATGGCGTCATCCGGCTGCGCAAAGGCACACGCCGGCTCCATCTGAATGGACGCGCGGGCGGCGAGAGGCCGAACGCAAGCGTCGTTGAAAGAATCGATTAAGTCGTTGGGAAGCTTTGGAGACCGGGCGTCAGACCCGATCAGGGCCGGCGGAGATCGCGCTCAGTGACGCGACCGAAATACCAGCACGAGCATCGGACGCGAGGGTGCGATCTGCGAATACATCGAAATCATGCAAATCTCCCCGGTTCGAGCGACAATGCGCAGCTTATAAATGCATCGCGGGTGATTTGCAACATGACATCAGCGTGATCGCGCATTGCCGCGCCCGCTCAATGCGCGTCGCCGCCGAGCACCGTTGCGGACGGCTTTTTCAACACCATCACGAACAGGCTGAGGCCGAAATAGAACACGGTCAGCATGAAGAAGGCGTCGCCATAACCCATCACCACGGCCTGGCGGTGCACGATCTGCGACAATTGCTTCATCGCCATCAGCGTGGCATCGCCCATGCCCTGCAGGCGCTGGGTGAACATGTTGAGCGTCTCGACCGCGGTGGCGTTGCCCCAGGTGACGCGGTCGTGCAGGCGTGAGATGTGCAGGTCGGTGCGCTCGTTCAGCACCTGGTTGATGACGGCCAGCCCCACCGCGCCACCGAGATTGCGCGTCAGGTTGAACAGGCCCGAGGCGTTCTTCACCCGCTCCGGCGCCAGCGTGCCGAGCGCGATCGTGTTGGTCGGCACCATCGCCAGCATCATGCCGGCGCCGCGCAGGATCTGCGGAATCAGCAATTCGTAGAAATCATACTCTTTCGTGATCCACGTCATCTGATAGGAGCCGAGCGCGAACAGCACCAGACCGATCGCGATCAGGTAGCGCATGTCGTATTTCGCCATCAGCCGACCCACGAGCGGCGCGGTGAGGAACATGGCGATACCAGAGACGAACATGGTCTCGCCGATCATCAGCGGGCTGTAGCCGCGCACTTCGGCGAGGTAACGCGGATACATGTAGGTTAGGCCGTAAAGGCCGATGCCGACACAGAACGAGATCAGGCAGCCGACACCGAAATTGCGATCGGTAAACGTCCTGACGTCGACGATCGGCTCCCGCGCGCTGAGCACGCGCCAGAAGAAGGCGATCGCCGAAACCGCACAGATCGCCGCGCAGATGGCGACCGACGTGTCTTCCAGCCATTGCGACTGCGGGCCCTCTTCCAGCACATATTCGAGCGTGCCGAGGAAACCGGCCATGAACAGCAGGCCCCACCAGTCGAAATGCTCGAGCAGCCCGAAATTGGGCCGGTCGAAATCACACAGCAGCCATACGCCGATGGTGATGCCGATGCCGGGAACGATGTTGATGAAGAACAGCCAGTGCCACGACATCATGTCCGTAATGAAACCGCCGACGGTCGGCCCGATCGTCGGCGCCAGCGTCGCGACCAGCCCGATGATCGGCCCGACGATGTAGAACTTCGAGCGCGGAAACACCGTGTAGGCGGACGCGAACACGGTGGGGATCATGCCCGCGCCCAAAAATCCCTGGATCGCGCGCCACAGGATCATCTGCTCGATGGTCGAGGCAAAGCCGCAGAAGAAGCTCGCGACCGTGAAGCCGGAGGCGGAAATCGCAAACAGCAAACGGGTGCCGAACGCGCGCGACAGGAATCCGGAAAGCGGGATCGCGATCACCTCGGCGATCAGGTAGGACGTCTGCACCCACGACACTTCGGTGGAGCTGGCGGAAAGGCCGGCCTGAATCTGCTGCAGCGACGCCGAGACGACCTGGATGTCCAGGATCGACATGAACATCCCGAACACCATGATGAGAAACGCGAACAGCCGTCGCGGCGGAATGCGGTCGTCGCCCGCGGCGTTCATGGAAGGCGATGCGGCGGTGGCGTCGGCCATGGTCAGCTCGGAACGGGCGCCGGGCTTTTGCCCGGGGCCTTAAGGGAGAAACTACTGCGGATGAACCATCCCGGGCGCATCGAGGTCGGCCTCGCTGTCGGCGTCGGCCGCGCCCTCGCGGGTATCGACGGTCACATAGACCGACATGCCGGCGCGCAACAGGTTCTGCTTGGCGACGTCCTTCGGCACGCGAATGCGAACCGGTAGCCGCTGCACGATCTTGGTGAAATTGCCAGTGGCGTTGTCCGGCGGCAGCAGCGTGAACACCGAGCCCGCCGCCGGTGAAATGCTGTCGACGACACCCGCGAACTTGCGGTGGCCATAGGCGTCGACCGAGATATTCACCGGCTGGCCGGGACGGATCCGCTTGAGCTGGGTTTCCTTGTAGTTGGCGTCGATGAAGACGTCGTTGAGCGGCACCACATTGGCGAGCCGCTGGCCGGCCTGGATGAAGTCGCCGGTATTGACGAGGCGGTTGGAGAAAGCGCCGTCGACCGGCGCGCGCACCGAGGTGAAGGCAAGGTCGCGCTCCGCCTTGGCCAACTGGGTCTGCAATTCCGCAAGCTGCGCGCGGGCCTCGGCCTGCTGTGCCTTCGTCACCTCGACATTGTCGCGCGCGGCGTCGTAAGCCGCTTGCGCCGATTTGACCGCCGCGATGCCCTGATCGCGGCTGGCCTCTGAAACTTCAAAGGCGGCGCGCGAGGCAAAACCCTTGGTGCTCAGCGTCTGCTGGCGATCGAAGTCGAGACCGGCGCGCTTCAGCGCCGCGTCCGCGGAAGCGAGCTGCGCCTTGGCCTGCTCCGCGGCGCTTTCGAGCGCCGTGACCTGACGGCCGATGCGGTCGATGGTGGCTTGCTGGGTCGCGATCTTGCTGCGCGCGGCATCCACGGCGATGCGATAGTCACCGTCATCGATCCTGAAAATCACGTCGCCGCCGCGAACGATCGAATTGTCGCGGGGCAGGATGGCCGCGACATGGCCCGATACCCGGGCGCCAAGCGTGGTGTTGTTGGCGCGAACATAAGCGTCGTCGGTCGAGACATAGAAGCGCCCGACCAGGACGAAGTAGGCGCCGTAACCGATCGCGGCCAGCGCGAGCAGTCCGAGCACGCCGATCATGATGAATTTGCGCTTGCCCGGTTTCGCCGCATCGGCGGATGCTGCGGCTGGCTTTTCGGATACGGGACCGCTGGGCGGCTCCGCTGGGCGACGCCGGGTTTCATCCGTAACGTGAGTCCGCAACTGGTCCGCAAGCTGCGCACCGGCGTCAGGTGCGGCTTCACCGTTCGCCGTTTCGCGAACGATGCGTGCGGCCTGGTCTCTCGCTGCGGCCATTACAGGCCTCCCCATTTCCAAATATCACGATGCACGTGGGCCAAGGAAACCTGAGAGGAAACCGGCCGCATTGGCGCTCGATCTAAAATGTATCATTGACCGAACGGTTCGGTCAAGCTATATTGCTCCTACACGTACCATAACGCGAGAAAGACTTCCCGCCATTATCTCGGGTTGAATTTTTGCGCGAGAAGATAAACCAATGGTTGCATCCACACCAAACACGATTCATCCCTTTGGCGAGGAAGACAGTTCGAAGCGCCGGCAGATTTTGGACGGCGCGCGAAAGGTGTTCATGGATCTGGGCTTTGATGGGGCCAGCATGAACGAGATCGCGCGCGCCGCCGGCGTCTCCAAGGGCACGCTCTACGTCTACTTCGCCGACAAGAGCCGGCTGTTCGAAGCCATCGTCGAGGACGAAGCGCTCGAAAAGGGCAAGATCGCATACAATCTCGACCCCAGGCGCGATGTCGAAACCACGCTGCGGGAATTTGGCCGCACCTACATCGGTACGATGTGCCGGCCAGGCGGCGGATCGTCGATCCGCACGGTGATGGCGATCGCCGAGCGGATGCCGGAGGTCGGCCGCCGGTTCTACGAGAACGTGCTGGCGAAGACGATCAACCGTCTCGCCGAATATCTGCAGGCGCATGTCCAGCCGAACGATCTGGCAATCGACGACTGCCAGCTTGCAGCAGCGCAGTTCATGCAGATGTGCCAGGCGACGCTGTTTCTGCCGTTCGTGTTTCAGGCAGAGCCGGCGCCATCGGCGGAACTCATCGCGCGCGTGGTCGACAGCGCGACGCGGATATTTTTGCAGACGTACCGGGCGAAGCCGAAGTGAGACCGGCCTCCCCTTTCGAGGGCGCGCCCTAGAACCTGTACGTCGCGCTCCCCAGCACAGTGCGGCCGATGCCGAAGAAGCAGTCGCCGCGCGCGAGGCAGGTGGTGACATGCCGTTTGTCGGCAAGGTTGCTGGCGTTGACCTGAAACCGCCACGGCCCGGTCTCATAGCGGATCATCGCGTCGAACAGCGTGTAGTCAGGTGTGCGGATGAGGTCGGCGCCGTCCCAGGATTCGCCGATGTAACGCACGCCACCGCCGATCGTGACGCCCTGCAGGCCGAGCGCGGTGAGTCGGTACTTCGCCCATAGCGAGGCCTGATGTTCGGGAACGGTTTCGACATGCTTGCCGGCGTTGTCGCCGCTTTCGACAATCGCATTGACGTAGGCGTAGGCGCCGATCAGATCGAGGTCCGGCGTCACGCGGGTGATCACCTCGAGTTCGGCACCCCGAATCCGCACCTTGCCGGTCTGGACCGAGAACGGAGAACCGTTGGGGTCGGTTGCCAACCTGTTCTTCTCGGTGGTGTCGAAGACTGCTCCGTTGATCGCCGTGCCGGCAAACGGATTGTACTTGAAGCCGAATTCCACCTGCTCACCGCGCGAGGCTACGCAGACGCCGACGCAGACGCCGCTGCCGAAGTTCGGATTGAACGACTGTGCGTAGGAGACATAAGGCGTCAGCCCGAACGGCAGTTCATACATCAGCCCGGCGCGGCCGGTGGTCGCCTTGGTGTTCTCCACCGGCGATCCCACGACGTCGCTGGTGACGTAATCCTGGCGTAGCCCGACGATGGCCAGCCATGGCCCCAGCCGCATCTGGTCCTGCACATAAAGCCCGAGCTGGCTTTGGCGCAAATCCGGTTCGGGCGACAGCGTTGGCGGAGTCACGCCGGTGTAAACCGGCGCGTAGAGATCAAATGGCGTGGGATCGCTGGCGAAGGCAGATCGCGCGCGTTCCCTGAGTTCGCGGTAATCGACGCCAAACAACAGCTTGTGCGCAACCGGACCCGTTAGCATCTTGAGTTCGGCATTGCTGTCGGAGGTCAGGCTGTCCTTGACCGTCTCGCGGCTCCAGATGCTGCGCGCCACAGTGCGTCTGCTGGGATCAAGAAACGGAGAATCCGGATTGGCTGGATCGATAGTCAAATCCGGATACATCGTTCTATAGATGCCCTCGACATGAGTATAGCGCATATTCTGGCGAATTTTCAGCGCATCGCCAAAGCTGTGCTCGAACAGGCTCGAGATCGCGCCGGTCTCGGTCTGGTATTTGTCGAAGCCGGGCTCGCCGGCGAATCGCCGCACCGGAATCAGGCCGTTGCGACCAGGAAACAGCGTCCCTTCATGCGGCAGGAACGCGGTCGAAGAGCCGGTCTTGTCCTTCTGATAGGTGCCGAGCACAGTCCAGTTGGTGTTGTTGGTCGGCCGCCAGGTCAGTGACGGCGCCAGCACGATGCGGTCGTCCTTGACGTAATCGGTCTGCGAGTTGCTGTCGCGGAATACACCGATGAAGCGGTACAGCCACTCGCCGTCCTTGGTCAGGTTGCCGGTCGAGTCGAGTTGCACCTGCTTGCGGTTGAAGCTGCCATACTGCACGCCGACCTCGTTGAAGCTTTCCGCCTGCGGACGCTTCGAGACCAGGTTCAACAGGCCTGCCGTCGAGGTGTCGCCATACAGCACCGATGCCGGGCCGCGCAGCACTTCGATGCGCTCCAGCGTGTAGGGATCGGGCCGCCATTCGTTGAACTGGAACGTGTTCACCACGCGGGTGCCGTCGAGATAGATGTTCGGATCCTGGCCGCGAATGCGCGGATAGTCGCCGCGCGAATCCGGACCGTAGGCGTCGGCGAACACGCCCGGCACGTAGCGCAGCGATTCCTGCACGGTGAGCGCACCCTGGTCGGTGACGCGGTCGGCGGTAACCACCGTGATCGATTGCGGGGTTTCGCGCAGCGGCGTGTCGGTCTTGGTGCCGGTGCCGCTCTGGCCCGCGAGATAACCGCGCACCGGTCCGGTCGCCGTTTCAGCGCGCGCGCCTGCGGCGGCCGCGGCATCCGGCGGCGTCTGCGCGCGCTGGGCTGCGCGACGGCTCGCCGCAGACGCGGATTGCCTTTTGGGTGCGGGGCGCGACCGCGCGGCCGGCGAACGTGAGGGCTGGTCGACGACAACTGCCGGCAATTCCCGCGCGGACGATTGCGCTTCCGCCGGCGTCGCATCGATCATCGCGGCGAGCATCGGCAGCGCGGCGCCGAACCATCCCGCGGTCTTCAAGCATGCATTCATTTCCAGTCCTCATCGCTTCGCGCGGGACCAGTAACAAGCGCGACCACTGCGATGAAGTGCGCGAGGGATACAACAGCGCGTCAATCACGCGTTTAGAATTAGTATTTGTCCAAACGGGTTGAGCAGCGATGGTCGAACGAAATTTAGAATTACTATTGGTCTAATCAAACAATCTCATGCGAGAACACAGCGAGCGCCGCAACCGCGGACGCGGCCGTCATGCACCGCGTGCGACGTCCGCATGCCACAGTCTCCACATCACTGCGAGCCAAGCGCCGGATCGGATGGTTCAGGCCGCCACGCGATGGGCGCTTGCCATCGTCGGCGCTACGACCGTGCGGTTGCGGCCCGAACGCTTGGCCTCGTAGAGGGCCAGATCGGCCGATTTGATCAAGTCGCCCGGCGTCAGTCCTAGCTGCGGAATCATGGCAGCCACGCCGATGCTGATCGTCGGACAAATATCAGGGCGACCCTTCTGCTGGACTCGAAGCGACAACACGCTTGCACGAATCACCTCGGCGATCCGGAATGCACCCTGGCCGGTTTCACCCGGCAACAGCACCGCGAACTCCTCGCCGCCGTAGCGGACGCCGAGGTCGGATGCGCGCCGCGTCCCGCCGGCAATGCATTGCGCGATGGAGGCGAGCGCCGCATCGCCCGCCTGATGTCCATGCGCATCATTGTAAGCCTTGAAACCGTCCGCATCGATCATCAGCAGCGAGACCGGCGTCGCCGTCCGCTGCGAACGGCGCCATTCGCGGGAAAGAACCTCGTCGAATTTCCGCCGGTTGCAAAGCCCGGTCAGGGCGTCGGTGTTCGCCAGCAAGGCGAGCTTGTTTTCGGCGGCGGTTCGCCGCTTCAGCGCATTGACCAGGAACACCGTCAAGGCCATCGTCACCGCGCACAGCGCCAGCATGATCGAGCCGATCAGCCAGACTTCCCGCCACCAGTCCGCATAGATGGTGTCGAGCGAAACGCCGTTGATGATGAGCATCGGATGATGGCCGATCTGCTGAAAGACGAACAGGCGCTTCTCGCCGTCGAGGATCGAAGCCGTTTCGTACCAGCCGCTTTGCACTCCGGGAAACTGCTTGAAGACGGTGGATTTTCGCAGGCTCTGCCCGATCGTGTCGATGTCGAACGGCGCGCGCATCAGAAGGGTGCCGTCCGCGCTCAGCAGCGTCATCGAGTCCTTGTCGCCGAAGTTCAGTTTTCTGAACAGGCTGTGGAAATAGCTGATGCGCATGCTGCCGGCGACGACCCCGCCGAATGAGCCGTCGTCGTTGGTGATGCGCCGGCTGAGACCGATCAGATATTGTCCGTCGGAGGCGACCCATGGACGGCTGATGAACAGCCCGGCGTGGGGCCGGCTGGCGTGAACCTGAAAGAAATCATGGCCTGAGTAATTTGCCTCGGCCGGGACCAGCGAGCGCGAATCCATCACGACCCTGCCAAGACGATCGATCACGAGAATCGAGCCCATGTCCTTGGCGGTGGCCGCCCGGTCGAACAGCACGACCTGCCGCAACTCGCGGCTGATGCTGTTGATATCGGGCAATTTCATGCCGTCCACGGCCGCCTGCAGCGACAGATCGTAGAGCTCGATGTTTCGCTCGATCTCGCTCGCCAGGCTGGAGACCAGATTGGTCGCAGCCGCCCGGCTGTGCAGGTAGTCGCGGTCGCCCGCATGCCAGAGAACCCAGCCGCAGATCGCGGCAAAGCTCAAGGTAACGGTGAGCCCCAGCGCCAGCAGCCGCTTGGTCGGCGCAACCTTCTGTCTCGTGATGCGCTCGGTCATCAACGTCCCCCAACCCCCTCAGCGCCCCCGCGCCTGCTCCTTTCATAGTGTTTTGGTCTTGAAGATGCGGTCGCGATTTGAGCGCAATGCGAAGCCCGTTGTTAAGGCTTCGCTAACCTTCCGGATGCTCTCCGGCCGACGCGCGGCGAATATGAGCCATTCTCTCGACACGCGCGCTTGTCACTCCGCACGTGGCAGGGCCGGATCAGTCAGCTTGTCCCTACCCGCAACAAGCATCGCCCCATCTGCGTTAGATGGCCGGGAGGTACGCGTCATGTCGCTAATCGGAAAAAAGTCCCGGCCTGCCCGCCGGCGCACCAACCAGCCCGCATGGATGACGGTCGACGGCGGGTTCGCCGCGCGCCAGTGCACCGTCATCGACATCTCGGAGGGCGGCGCCCGGCTGAGGGTCGAGGACCCGCAATTCGTCAAGCCGCAGTTTCAACTGAAGTTCGACCGGACATCGCCCGGCAGGGCCTGCAAGCTCGCCTGGAAAAAGGGCGACGTGATCGGGATCAAGTTCGTGTAGCCGGACGGGCCGCTGGCGCTTGTGGCCTCCTCGCTGAAGGTGCAGATTCCCTGCGCCCTTGCCGGTGCAACACGCCATGACCCGTCTCGCCTTCATCCTCGCTCTGCTCTTCACCGCCAGCTGGCAGGAAGCCGAGACCGTTGACGTCAGGGACCGGGGCCCGGTCGACCTCAGGGCCTTCACCTGCCAGGACGTCACCCGGAGCAGCATCATCGCGCGCGTATGTTACGACGACGCGAACCAGTACATGCTCATCCAGCGCAACGGCGTCTACGACCATTATTGCGAACTGCCGAAGGCGGCGCGCGATGCGCTGCTGAACGCACCTTCGATGGGCCAGTATTTTAAGGCGAACATCAAGGCGACAGGCTCCGACGAAAACGGACCGTACGACTGCCGCACGCATAAAGTGCCGTCCTATCAGTGACATCGGATTTGCCGTCGCTGCACGGTTCCCTGCCCCACGATTCCGTTATTTGACATTTCTTTCAGTTTTGTCAAAATCGTCAAATGGGCCCGCGCACCCGAATTCTCGATGCCGCGATGCTGGTGTTCCGCCGGCACGGTTTCCGGCGCTCGTCGATCGAGCAGGCGGCGGAGGCCGCCGGCCTGACGCGGCAGGCGCTCTATCATCACTTCAAGTCCAAGGAAGCGTTGTTCCGCGCCGTCATCGAGCGGCTGCATGAGGACGCACTCGCGGCCGAGATTGCGGCGGCGGCCGCCGCCGAGAAGCAAGACGGCAGCCTTGCCGATATTCTGGTCGCGTCGGTCAGCGCGAAACTCGGCCAACTGGCGGCCTCGCTCGACGGCTCGCCCCATGTCGAGGAACTGTTCTCCGAACATCTCCTGCAGGCGCGCGACCTCTACCAGAAATACACAACAGCCTATGCGGAGCAGCTCGCCGCGACGATTGTGCGCGTCTGCCGCAAGCAAGGCCTCGTACTCAACGCCGGCATGACACCGCGCGATCTTGCGCGCTGCGTCGAGATGGCGGTCAACGGCACGAAATCCGCCTACCCCGCGATGCAGCCGGCCGATGCTTTCCTGAAGGATCTGGAAATCATGTTGCGAACGCTGGTCGCGGGCGCCGTGCGCCCGGCATCCAGGTCGCGCGCCGCCACGCCGAAGCCTGCGAAGGGAGCAGCCCCCCGATCCATTTCCCGCAAACCTGGAGATCGCAGATGAGCACCATGACGATCAACGGCAAGCTTGCTCCCCTCCCCGACGATCCCGATGCGCTGCTGGTCGACGTCGTGCGCGACGCGCTCGACCTCACCGGCACCAAGCTCGTGTGCGGGGCCGGCGTCTGCGGCGCCTGCACCGTGCTGGTCGATGGCGAACCCGCCGTGAGCTGCCTGATGCCGGCTCGATCAGCCGCAACCAAGAACGTGACGACGGTCGAAGGCATCGGCGCGGCAAGACTGCACCCGGTGCAGAAGGCCTTCATGGCGCACGACGCCCTGCAATGCGGCTTCTGCACGCCGGGCTTCATCGTCGAGGCCGTAGCGTTTTGTGATTCCTGGCGCGCGGCCAAGGGAACGGCGGTGCCGTCGCGCGAGGAAATCGGCGCGGCGCTGTCGGGCCATCTCTGCCGCTGCGGCGCCTATGACGGCATCTTCCGTGCGGTAGCAGATGCCTGCGCCGGCCGCTTCGACGGCAACGATATCCTGCCGCCGCGCATGGAAGCGCGCGACAAGGTGACGGGAATGGCGAAGTATACCGTCGACATCCATCATGACGGCCAGCTCGAAGGGGTGATCCTGCGCTCGCCGTTTGCGCATGCGCGTATCAGCGAACTCGATCTGGCGCCGGCGCGCGCGATGCCGGGCGTGAGTGCCGTGATCTCGCTGCTCGGCGACGACCGCATCGTCCGCTTTGTCGGCCAACCGATCGCCGCCATCGCGGCCAGGGATCGCAGGACCGCGCTGGCCGCCATCGCCGCCATCAAGCTCGGCAGCGAACGCCTGCCCTCGGCGATCGGGCTCGACGAGGCGCGCCGGGCCGATGCGCCGGTGGTGTTCGAAAAATCCGCGCGCAAGAAGGCCGGCAACGTCTCCGAAGGCGGCGGTTCGCCGGCCTCCTGGAAAGGCAATATCCGCGGACCGTCGGCGGCTTTCTCCAAAAAGCCGAAAAAAGTGCGGAGCTGGGTCGACGCTGCGCGTGCGGCGAACAATCCGCTGCTGGTGGAGGGCACCTTCCGCACCGGCACGCAACAGCACGCCTGCCTCGAGCCGCATGCCGCGGTCGCGCGTTTTGACGGCGACCGGCTGACCGTGCATGTTTCGACGCAGGCGGTGTTTCACACGATGGAGTTGATCGCCAAACGCTACAAGCTCGACCGCGACAAGGTACGCGTGATTGCCGATCATGTCGGCGGAGGTTTTGGCTCGAAGGCAGCACTTGGCGTGGAAACGACCACCGCCATCGAACTGGCGCGCGAAGCCAGGGCGCCGGTCAGGGTTGCCTACGACCGGCACGAGGAGCTTTCGGTGACCGGCTATCGGCCGGCCGCGGAGATGAAGATCGCACTACTGCCGTCGGAGCAGGGCGAACTGAAAGCGCTGTCGCTGACGGCGCACGCCGATACCGGAGCCGCGACCAACTCCACCATCGCCGCACTGGCGCGCCTGATCTATCCGGCGGAAGCCAAAGAGCTCGCCGATTTCGATGTCATCAGCAATTTGCCGGCCGGTGCTCCCTTCCGGGGGCCCGGTGGGCCGCCGATGGCCTTTGCGCTGGAGCAGGCCATCGACGAAGCGGCGCTGCGCTTGCACGTCGATCCGATCGCGCTGCGCAAGCGATGGGATCCCGATACCAACCGCCAGCGGCTGTACGATTGGGCCATGAACCTGGAGGTGTGGCGCAACCGGAAACCGATAGCCGCGCAGAGCGGACGATATCGCCGCGGCGTCGGCGTCGCCACCGGCTACTGGCTTTATCTGTGGCAGCCCGGCTCCAAGGTCGAGGTGGCGGTGAAGGGCGGACGCCTGATCGCCAGCACCGCGACGCAGGATATCGGCACCGGCACCCGCACCGTGATCGCCAATACGGTTGCGCACGAGTTTGGGCTGGAGCCGCATGAGATCGAGGTCAGGATCGGCGATTCAAAACTGCCGGAGGGGCCGGGCTCGGGCGGCAGTAGGGTCACGGCTTCGGTGATCCCGCCGATGCTGCTGGCGATCGAGCAGTTGAAGACCGCGATCCGGCAAAACGCCAGGCGGCAACCGGTCCCCGGCTCCAACGCGCCATGGCGTGACATGCTCGCGGCATCGCCCGACCTCTCCGCTTCCGGCGTACGCCCGGAAGACTCCCGGCAGATGGCGCCGGGCGTCCAGTCGCCGCTGAAGCAGGCCGGATTCATGGGCATGATCTTCGGCTGGATGATGCGGCGCTTCTCCAACCTTGCGATCGGCGCCGGCGTTCCGAGCTCGGTGCAGGTCGTCGAAGTCGAAGTCGATACCTGGCTCGGCCATGTGCGCGTCGTCAACGTTCACACCGGTATTGCGGTCGGCAGGATCGTGGCGCCGGCATTGGCGCACAGCCAGGCGGCCGGCGCCGTCATCCAGGGCATCGGCTACGCGCTCTATGAAGCACGCGAAGTCGATTCCCGTACCGGCGACGTGCTCAGCGGCGGCATGGAGGACTATCGCATTCCCGGCATCGCGGACACGCCTGTGATCGACGTGCATTTCGACCAAGGCGGCTTCGATCACGTGCTCGGCGGCAGCGTCGGCATCGGCGAGGTCGCCACCGTGCCGACCTCGCCCGCGGTCGCCAATGCGATTCACAATGCGACCGGCGTTCGGCTGACCGAATTGCCGATCCGTCCCGACCGTCTCGTCGCCGCACTCAAAGGGAGGGCCGCCGCATGACACCATCAGCCATGACTGCCACGCAAGCAGCCGAATTCCGCGCAGCCGGCACCGATCTCAGCGAGAGGCGGCGCAGCGGCGTCTCAACAGGACCGCTGATCGATATATCAGCCGCGCCCGACATGATCGGGATGCATTGGGGCGCCGAGGGAAGTCTGCGCATCGGCGCCTTCACCACCATTGCCGCCATAGCCACCGATGCACGCATCGCCGCGGCTTATCCGGGCATTGCGGCGTCCGCGCAAGGTCTGGCGACGCCGCAGATCCGTTACCTCGCGACCCTCGGCGGCAACCTCGCGCAGCGTTCGCGCTGCTGGTATTTTCGAAATCCGCATATCGCCTGTCTCAAGAAGGGCGGATCGGATTGTCCGGCACGATCGGGCAATCATCTCTATCACGTCGCGTTTGATCTCGGTCCCTGCGTGGCGCCGCATCCTTCGACGATGGCCGCCGCGCTGCTCGCCTATGAAGCGAAGGTGACGACCGATCGCAGAAGCTCGCTGACGATCGGCGATCTCCTCGGCGACGGCTCCAACGGCAGCGCCGACAACGCGCTGCAGCCGGGCGAGATGATCAAGAGCATCGAGCTGCCCGTTCCGCTGCAGGGCGAACGCGCGCTGTACAAGCGCGCGATCAGCCGCTCCCATGCCGAATGGCCGCTGGTCGAGATCTGCGCCCGCGCCGTGATCAAGGACGGCGCGTTCCAGTTGGTCCGCCTCGCCGCCGGCGGCATCGCCCCGGTGCCACTACGGCTCGCGGCCGCGGAAGCCGCGTTGCAGGGAAAGAAGGTCAATGCAGCAACGATTGCCAGCGCCGCAGAACAAGCCACATCAGGTGCAAAGCCGCTACCGATGACGGGCTACAAACTCGATCTGCTGAAGGGCGTCGTGCAGGACTTGCTGGAACGGCTGGCGGGGTGACCCGTAGGACGGGTTGAGCGCTTGCGAAACCCACCAACGGGATTGATGGATATCGCTGCGCTCCACCCATACGCGTCGGACAAATCTGCCCAACGTCAATGATCCTCGAACTCGTCTTCCTCGTTGACCTTGCTGTTACCCCTGAACCAGCGCGAGATCGACTTCTTGGCTCCGAGCGAGCCCGTCAAATACGGATCGCGTGACGCGTAGGGATTACGCTGCCCGGCGCGGGCTGCGACCTGTTCGCCCGGCACGGCGGCCGGTTGACAGATCGTGCGGCGGGAGGCGCGGCGCATCAGGTCGACGTGGATGTGATCCTCATGGTGGGCATTGGAGCCGGGCGCCAGCACGGTGTTGAACTGCTGGCAGGCGGCTCCCTGCACATCGCGCAGAAAGCCCTGCTCTTCCGGCATGCCGCGCCAGCCGCCCCTGACCGTGATGCGCCTGCCGTCGGCGAGCGTGAAGGCTGCGATGTCGAGCGCGTTGCCGAAGGCGTGCTCGGAAATATGCGCGTGCGGATTGCCGTTCATGCCGCGGCACGAATAGGCCGATATCTGCTTGATCTCGACGACGCGGACGCCGAACCAGCGCATCGCCGCCGGCTGCACGGAATCGGTGAGCCAGCGGTCGAGCGCCGAGACGATCGGGCACGCCAGCGTCGCCGCAGGCTTCATCGAAACCTGTCCGAAGGCGCTGACGGAATTGCCCTGTGCGGGCCCGAGCCGCGGCGCGGCCGGCATTGCCGGTGGTGGCGAATAGGATGGCTGCGGATGCGGCGCAGAAGAAGGCGCGGTGTAGCGGTCGCGCGGCGGATAGGACGGCGCCGCCACATAGCCGCCGTCGCGCGAGGTCGGCGCGCCTTCGGGCGGCAGGTCGATGTCATCCTCCTGCGGGCCGACACCCGGCGCGGACAGCGAGATCGGGCCGTTCGACGGCGCAGCATAGTTCGGCTGGCGCGGCGCCGGAGCCGGATAGCTTCCCTGATAATTTCCTTGATAGTTTCCTTGGGGCGGCGCTGCCGCCGGCGCGCGGGTGATCGGCCAGCGCGGCTGATTGCCGATATTGCCGGGCGGCCGCAGGCTTTCGTCGGCAAAGCCGAAGCTGGTGATGTTTTCGCCGAGCGCCGCCACTTTCAGCGGGTATTCCGCACCGCACACGCCGGGACCGGCGATCGGGTCGATCCGGACCAGTTCCGGGCTCTCCTTGACCGCGCCGGACTTCAGGCAAGCGATTTCGGCCTCGGCACGCCACGGTTCGCGCTCGGCGGACTGAAAAAATCCGCGGCCACAACCCGCTAGCGAGACGAGGACGAAGGAGCCGACGAGATACAAACGAACTCCGCGCGTCATCCCCCGCACGTTCAACCAATTTATTTAAAGACTCTTCAACATGTTGATTTTACGAATTTTTTACCATGTTTTCGGGGACTGCCGCCCGTGGAGAGCGGGTGGATGGACAGCAACACTGACTTTTTGGGCCGGGAACGCTTTGCTAGCTTTCAGTGTTATGTGCGGGCACGACGTGAACCCAGGGAGCTTTCCCCAATGGATTTCGTAAGTCCTCTCGCCAGCAGACTTGGCGTTGTAACTGCGTATGTTGCATTCGCTTTCGTCGCCGCGATTGTGCTCGGCGTGTTCTAGACTTCCCGTCCAGAGATGGACCCGAACGCCCGGTGACGGTGTCACCGGGCGTTTTCGTGGGCGCACATAGCGTCAAGAGCGAAGAACCGTTGAAGGCTCTACGAGCGCGATCCCGATAACGTCTGCCACGACGTCACCAGGCTGTCGGCGCGGCGCGTGATGCGGCTCCAATTGTTGCCGGAGCAATAGAAGCGGCCGAGCGCGCAGGCTTCGACGCGAAGCGTGTTGATCCCCTTCATCGACATCGTGCCGTAATACGTCTCGCCAGAGTCCTGGCTGTAGACGCCGCCGGTCCATTGCCTTTCCTTCTTCGGCTTCATGTTGATCAGGATCGCTTCGCCCTTCTCGTTCGATGAACCGAGCACAAAGCCGCACAGCGCATTGCCGCATTTGGCGATCCGCACCGTGCCCTTGCCTTCGGTCTGCCAATCACCGATCGGAGAATCGGACGGCTCTTCCTCGGCCTGATGCGAGACGCGCTCAACCTGCGACGCAGGCTGCGCGGTCTCGACCGGTTTCGGAGGCGGCGTGGGCGGCGGCACTGGAATCGAAACCTGCGGCGGCGGAGGTGGCGAAGGCGCAGCGACGGGCTGGCTTCTCGATGCGGCCGTCGTGTAAACGGCCGGTGGCGGCGCGGCAACGATGGTCTTGGCCGGCGCCGTGGTCGCCGGCGGTACGGGTGGTGCGGGTGGCGAAACCGTCTGCGGCGCAGGTGGCGGCACAGGCTTCGCCGGCACTGCCGTGTCGCGCGCGTCGTCATAGCGGTCACGCTTGCGGCGCCAGTCGAGGCTTCTGGAGATCGACATCCTGGCGCACGATACCGAATGGCAACGCCTGGAGGATTCGATGTGCACCCGGTGGCTACCGACGCTGAACGAAATCGAACGACCGGCATGGGCCGACGAACTGAGCGCGATCAGCACGGCGAGAAAACAAAATCGTTTCATCGAAGCCTCCCCGCTGGTGACGCGGAAAACTAGTCGCGAGGAACCCCGACTGGATGTGATTTGAATCACCGAGCCGCGCCGCAGCGGCGCTTCCGGCTGCGGCGCTTCCGGGCGTCTTGTGACCTACGTCACAGAACGCCTCCCTCGCGCCGCGTAGGGTCCGCCCACGTTCTCCGCACCCGCTCGCAAGCCGTTCAGGAGGCTCTCATGAAGAAGCTCTACATCCTCGCCGCATTGTTGATGGCCACCACCTCGGCCCATGCCGGCGGAATCACCCTCCAGATCAACGGCGAGCGTGTTCGCGTTGAAGCGCCGCGCAACTGCAGCGCCATCTCCTGCATCAAGATCACCGCGCCCGGCTACAACGGCACGCTCGGCAATGTCGATCTCAAGGGCATGGGCTCGAAGAGCAAGAACGACGATGACGTCGTGGCGACCGCACCGGCAGCGCCCGCTCCGGCCCAGGCCACCGCCACAACAGCGGTGACGCCCGCACCCGCTCCAACTACCGTTGCGGCCGCAACACCGGCACGGACCGAAGCTGCGCCGCCCGCTCCGCCTCCGCCGCCCGCCCCTGTCGCCGCCGCACCCGTGCCGCCGCCGGCTCCCGCAGCCACCGCGTCCGACCCGAACTCGCCGATCGGCATCTGGGCGACGGAAGAGAACAAGGGCAACGTTCGCATCGAGGAATGCGGCGCCAATCTGTGCGGCTATTCCGTCAACACCGGCGAACGGATTTTGATCAACATGAAGCCGCAGGGCGGCAAGTGGACCGGCCGGATTCATGATCCCAGCAGCGGCCGCAATTACGACTCGACGATCGCGCTGAAGGGCACCGATACGCTCAAGGTCCAGGGCTGCGCTTTCGGCGGAATGTTCTGCGGCGGCCAGACCTGGAAGCGCACGAGCTGATATTTTTCCCCGAGACCCTATTCTCCCAAGACTTGTCTCCCAAGACTTGGGCCCCGTGAGATTTCACGGGGCCTCTTTTATGCACATCGCTAAATGGCGCCGGTTGGCGCTGTCCTAGCTTGCCGCGCGGAACTGAACCTCGCCGTTGTTCAGGAAACATGTCTTGGTGAAGAGGCTCAGATCCAGCGGATTCGGCAATCTGACATCTTCCAGGTCGGGGCATGGTTTCTTCAACGGATCATATGAGCGATCGATCTGGGAGATGAAGACGAAGATCAGCCCGCGATCGCGGGCGAACGACTGCAGGGTGCGAACCTGAACCATCAATTCCGGATTCTCACGCTTCTGGTCGAGCAGTTGCAGATAGTCCACGACCACCAGGGTGCCGCGAGGCGCGGTGGCCAGCCGCTTGACGATGTAATCCGAACTCATCTCGTCGGAGCTGTCGAATTCAAACAGGCCGGCAAAATCCTCCCGCGCCACGCCGATGGCGCGGAAACGATCCAGCATGTCCTTTTCGGTGTACTCCAGCGTGAAGAACACGCCTCGACTGCCGGACTTCATGGCTTGCACGGCAAGTTCGAGGCTCATCAGGGTTTTGCCCTGGCCCGGGCGCGCCCCCACCAGCACCAGGTCGCCGGGCGCCAGCCGCGCAAACAGTTTTTCAGCGGGCGCGGTTGCGGTCGCTTTGGCCGCGAGCAAACTCCAGCCGCCAAAACCCTCTTGCCTGGCAACGCGGTCGAGCGCCTCGTGCAGCGGGATATTTTCTGCACGGGATAGAAGTTTGGCCTTACGCTTCAAGTGATAAAGGGGCGCAGACAGCTTCATCGAAGAACCTCCTATTGCGAGCAATGATCACAACCCCTCCTTATGCTTGGTGCTCGAACAGTTGGTTCGATGATCGCAATGGCCCCGCATGAATGATGCTTTCCCGACGGAGGGGGGAGGCATGGGCCGCGCCAGAATCAGATTATAGCCGATCTGTGCCGAAGGGACATTGCCAACCTTGAACGAGGTTGCGGAGTAGTGGAAACGGGCTCGACCGGCAGCCATGCGGAGGACCGCGCTCCCGCGAAACAAATCTCCCTGCGACGAAACACATTTGCGCTAGGCGCGCTGGGTACGGCAGCTCAAGCCTATTCGCAGGAGCAGGAGCAGATGTGCACCGGCGATGCGATGCGGCTTTGCTCATGTCGAGCGCGTTACCGCCTGCATGGTCCAGAAGCGCGCGCAGCTCAGCGACGACTGCAAGGCGGTCTTTCATTACGTGCCGCCGGCCGCCACGCCGGTGAACTACGCGCCCGCGGCAAAGCCCTCCAAGCCGCTCAACCTGACCCCGCACAAGCGCGGCTGAGCATTTTTCCTTATTAAGGTCACAGCGCCATGTCCTGACATCCCGGACGTGGCGCTTGCCCGTTTTGGCCTCCCGTGACGACAAGTGCGGTGTTCATCCCACATTCAGGCTGACGGCGCTGAAATCACGGCCCCGCCTTCTGCCTTCCCCCGTGAACGGAAATCCCCGATGTCGCGCCAGCTTTCCTTCGCGCTACTGCTGTTGGCCTGCAGCGCGTCGATCGGCATGACCAATGCTTCCGCGGCTCCGTCCGACCCGACTCAATTGGCGCAGGCACAGCCCGACCCTTCGCAGCCCGCCGCACCGGCGACGGCCGCACCCGATCCCGCCACGCCCGACGCGACTACGCCCGCTGCGGATGCGCAGGCGCCGGAGGAGCCGATCGGCAACGTCGCAACCGTGACCGGCAGCGCCAGCGTGATCCGCGACGACAAGACCACGCCGCTCAAGGTCAAGGACGACATCTATCTCAACGACATCGTGCAGACCGGAGCTAATGCCGCGCTCGGCATCACCTTCATCGACAACACCACCTTCAATCTCAAGGCCAACACGAAGATCACCATCGACAATTACGTCTATGAGGATGGCGGCAAGAGCAACGCGGCGATCTTCGACGTCGCCAAGGGCACCGCCGCGTTCGTCGCCGCCTCGGTGGCAAAAACCGGCGACATGAAGATCACGACGCCGACGGCGACGCTCGGCATTCGCGGCACCACCGGTCTCGTCGAGGTGCCCGAAGGCGCCGCCGCCAACAATCCGAACAACGTCGCGGTCAAGCTTTATCCCGACGCCGACGGGCGCGTCGGCCGCATCGAGGTCAACGATCGCGCCGGAGCGAGGCTCGGCTTTCTGACGCAAGGCGCGAGCGGCTTCACGATCCGTCCGGGCGCCGGCGGCGCGCGCTTCGCCGCGGTGCCGCTGGTGATCCCGCAACAGGTGATGCTGCGCGACCAGGGCTTTGTGCGCCAGCTTCACTCGACGCAGAATGTCGGCCGGCAGGTCGTGTTCCAGCAGCGCGAATTCCGCCGCGCCAATCCTGGCTTCGTCAATCCGAACCGGCCGATCCGGCAGCTTCAGCCTGGCCAGCAGCGGCCAAATGGTTTGCCCGGACAGAACAGGCCCGGACAACAGCAGCCTGGTCAGTTGAACCGTCCGGGTCAGCCGCGGCAGAACGGTCTGCCGGGGCAACCCGGTCAGCCGCCACTGCCGACTGTGCCGAACCGCCAGGGACAGCAGCAGCCGGGCTCGCCCAGCCAAACCGGCGTGCCGCCGCGGACCGCACAACCGTCACGCCCCGGCTTGCCGGCACAGCCCGGACTGCCGCCACGCGCAGGCCAACCGCAACAGCCCAATGTGCCGGCGCAGCCCGCCGCGCCGCCGGCACGGCCAGGACTGCCGAACAGGTTCGGCGTGCCCGGACTGCACCGGCCGCCCGCCGTTCAGGGAGCGCCCGCCCTGCAGCGTCCGGGATTGCCCGCCGCGCCGAGGCGGCCTGCGCCCGCACCGCAACGCGGCAAGCCGCCGCCAAAGGAATTGCGATAGTCGTGCCCCGGTTCTGCGACGCATCGCTTGCGCGCTGCATCGGGACACGAGCTAGCGAAAGAGCCTGAGCAAGTTTCGAAGAAAGCCCACGCGGTCCGTCTTGTGCTCGCGCAACGCAGGCTGCGCCACGTCCGGCAATGCCACGCCTTCGACACCGCTCGCCGCGGCCAGCGCGATCGGTCCAACGTTCTCCAGGAACGCGCGCTCATAGCCGCGCGACAGCCGCTCGACGGCCTCCCCCAGCGGCAGCCAGTCCACCGCCTTCACGTCGCGCATCAATTCCCGCACCGGCGTGCCGCCCGCCTCCATGCGCCAGTAATGCACGACCTTGGGGCCACCGCGTGTCTCATAGACCAGCGTGCCCAGAAATTCGTGCACGGAGACGTCGTGCCCGGTTTCTTCCATCACCTCACGTTCGGCGGCGGTGCGCGGCGTCTCGCCATGATCGAGCTTGCCCTTGGGCAGGCACCATTCATTGCCCTTGCGTAAGCGCACCACCGCGACCAGCGGCGACTCCGCCTGCCGCAGCACAATGCCTCCCGCCGCCAGAACGGGCGTTCGCGCCATCTCTCTTCCCGTTTCCCGATTTCGAATCTCGCGACCATATAGCGGCAAGCGGCCGCAAGATCGAGATCGGGAACTACGGTTTTCGCAACAGCGGCTCGCCTGCGCGGATGCGGGCTCCCTCCGCGACATGGTCAGCGAATTCGAAATGATCCGGCGCCAGCACGATGATGGTCGAGCCGTGCTCGAACCATCCGAGTTCGTCGCCCTTGCTGACTTTCGCATCGCAGGGAAACACCGCCGGCCCCCTGCTCTGCGCGTTGAGCGTCACATCGAGGAAATGCAGCCGGATGCTGGCCACCAGAATGGCCGCGACCGGCACCAGCGTCAGCGCTTCGCCCGATGGCAGGCGCATCTCGAGCACCGCGCGCTCGTTCTTGCAGAACAGGCGCTCGACCCGCTTCAGCGCGATCGGATTGACGTTCCAGACGTCGCCATGCATGAACGTCACCTTCTCGATCGCGGCATCATGCGGCGCATGAAAGCGGTGATACATGCTCGACGTCAGCCGCAAAGTGAGGAAGCGGCCGTTGCGGTGGCTCTCGACCAGCGCGGGATCGCCGAGCAGGTCGAGCAGCGAATAAGGCGCGCCCTTGATCTGGAACAGTTCGGTATCCGCGATTCTGCCGAAGGCGCCGATGATGCCGTCGGAGGGGCTGACCACGATGGCGGGATCGGGATCGGCCGGACGCAGGCCGGGCCGCAGCTCGCGGGTAAAACAATCGTGCAGGCTTCTGAATTCGGTCTTGCTGGCTTCCGACAGATCGAGATCGGAAAACAGCCGCCAGCAGGCGATCGAAGCATCACGCACGAACGGGTTCTCGATCTTGCTGAACCAGCCCATGAAGCGCGTCAGCGCCGCCCGCGGAATCCGGTTGGTCAGCAGGAAGTTGAGGTCCTCCTGCTGGGTAAAGCGGGCGATCAGGCCCCTCATTGTCATCAATCTGTCAGCAGGATTGGCTAGCGCTTCAGGCATGGATTCGTCCCTTCCGATTCTTTCGCTGTCCGCCGCTGCGGTCGTGAGTGCCGCGGCAGTCTTCCCCAAATTGCAGGCGCGGCTGGCGCTGTCGCGCGCCAAGCACCGTTCGCTGGCCGGACATTCCAAAATGTCCAAAATGGTCGCGCGGCTGCTGCCGCACTACGAGTTCGATATCGACGGCTTCTTCTGCTCCGACGGCGCGCCCGGCAACGTCGCCATGCAGCGCCAGGACGCCTTCTTCCGCCTCGCCCGCCTCTATCAGGAGCGCTACGCCAAGGGCCGGCAGATGACGACTGAGGCGGCCGGGCACATCTCGGACCTGCAGTTCACCGAAAGCTACCGGGTGCCGTTCCAGTACAGCCGGCTGGTCCGGGAAAATCTCGGCACCGGCGCCTTCATGCAGTCCTCCGCCGGCGTCACCGTCACCGATGTCGACGGCAATGTGTTCTACGACCTGACCGGCTCCTACGGCGTCAACATCTTTGGCAACGACTTCTACAAGGAGTGCATCACGGAAGCCGAAAAGCGCGCCCATGCGCTCGGCCCCGTGCTCGGTCCCTATCACCCCGTCATTACCGACAACGTGCAGCGGCTGTGCGAAATCTCCGGCTTTGACGAAGTCTCGTTCCACATGTCCGGCACCGAAGCCGTCATGCAGGCGGTGCGGCTGGCGCGCTATCACACCAAGCGTACGCATCTGGTTCGTTTCGCCGGCGCCTATCACGGCTGGTGGGGCGACGTGCAGCCGGGCGTCGGAAATCCGGTTTCGCCGCATGAGACCTATACGCTGGCCGACATGTCGGCGCGGACGCTGCATGTGCTGCGCACACGCCGCGACATCGCCTGCGTGCTGGTCAATCCGCTGCAGGCGCTGCATCCGAACGCCAACGCGCCCGGCGATTCCGCCCTCGTCGACAGTTCGCGCAAGGGCGCGTTCGATCGCGCGGGCTACACCGAATGGCTGAAGAAGCTGCGCGAGGTCTGTAACCAGCGCGGCATCGTGCTGATCTTCGATGAAGTCTTCGTCGGCTTCCGCCTCGCCGCCAAAGGCGCCCAGGAATATTTCGGCGTTCGCGCCGACATGGTTACCTACGGCAAGAGCCTCGCCGGCGGACTTCCGGTCGGCGTCGTCTGCGGCGCTAAGGAACTGATGCGGCGTTTTCGCGATGACCGCCCCGCGGACGTCTGCTTCGCCCGCGGCACCTTCAATTCGCACCCCTACGTGATGACGGCGATGGATGAATTCCTCAGCCGCCTCGCCAGTCCGAATTTCAATGCGGTCTATCAGGGGCTCGATGAAACCTGGAACGGACGCGCCGCCGCATTGAACGAGCGGCTGGCCGCAAGCGATTTGCCCGTCCGCGTCAGCAATCTCTCTTCGATCTGGATGGTGCAATATACCGAGCCGTCCCGCTACAACTGGATGCTCCAATACTATCTGCGCGCCGAGGGGCTGGCGTTGAGTTGGGTCGGAACCGGCCGGCTGATCTTCAGCCTCAACTACACCGACGCTGACTTCACCGAAGTCGCCGATCGCTTTGTCGCGGCAACCGAAAAGATGAAGCGCGACGGCTGGTGGTGGCACGATGCCGCGCTGACCAACAAGAGCATCAAGCGGCAAATCCTGAAAGAGATGCTTGCCAAGAGGTTTGAGCGCTGAGGGCGCTGCCTTTTTCCACCTCCGTGACCAGCCTGATTCTGGACATTCCTGTCTCTGTTCCACCGTCATTCCGGGGCGATGCGAAGCGTCGAACCCGGAATCTCGAGATTCCGGGTCTGGTCCTGCGGACCATCCCGGAATGACAGTGCCAGAGACGTGGATGCCCGTTACTAGGCCGGGCATGACGGCGACCATTCCGGCCACTCAAGCCGGCTTGACGTGCTTCTCGAGGCCGGGATCGATCAGTTCGCCCTTCATCAGATACAGCGGCGACTTGTAGTACAGCTTGAGATCGCTGAAGGGGTCGGTGAGAATCTTGGTCATCCAGACGAGGCCAGTCTCGACGTCGCGGATGAAGAACAGGTGGACGGTGCGGAACAACAGACCGCCGATGCCGACCGCCAGCCAGATCTTCGCCACCTGGCGCATGAAGTCCGCCGTCGAGGTCCAGGGCGTGAACAGGCCGAACAGCGTCGGGTCGAGATACAGGACCAGCGGCGACAGCGCCCAGACCGTCATCAGCACGACCTTGCGCTGCAAATTGTAGCCGACCTTGATCTCTTCCTTGTGCTCATGGGTCGCGTGATTGACGTGGTCGTAGCCGCGCGGCTCGAAGAAGAAGTGACCGGCCTGCCGCGTCGTCATCGACACCAGCCAGCCGACCAGCGCCGACACCACGGGATCGAAGAACAGCATCGCATAAGCGAACAGGAAACTCGCTGCGCTGACGAAGTGCAGCGACTGGTTGATGCGGCTGTGGTGATAATAGCGATGGTCATCCCAGCGCTGGGTTCGCAGTTCCTGCAGGAAGTTCTTGATCATTCTCTACCCCCAAATTCTTTCGGGTTTGTGCTTATCGAGATTCGATGTCCGGCATGTGACATCATCATGTCGACATGTAACGGCTCGCAGGGACGCGATGACGCGGGCGGCAACGCTTCGCGTCAGGCCGCCGCGGCGATGTCGCCTTTACGAAAACGCACTAGGGAGAAATGGCCGAGCGGCGGCACCAGGCGGCGCTCCGCCAGTTCGATGCCGCGCGCACCCGCCAGCCATTGCGCGTAGCGCGACCAGGCGAACTCAGCGGTCCGGAAGCCGAGCGGACGCACCACCGGCTGCAGCCGCTGCTCGATGAAGCGGCGCATGCCGGCATCGGCGCTGACGCGGGTCAGGATAATGAGTTCGCCGCCCGGCCGCAGCACGCGGGCGAATTCGTCGAGCGCCTTTTCCGGGTTAGGCACTGCGGTGACGACATATTGCGCCATCACCACGTCGAACGAATTGTCGGTGAATTCGAGGTTTTCGGCGTCCATCACCGCAAGGCCCTCGACGTTCTTCAGGCCGAGTTCGTCGACGCGCTTCTTCGCCTTCTGCAGCATCGCTTCCGAAATATCGGTGCCGAAGATGCGCAGATGCTGAGCGTATAGCGGCAACGAAATGCCGGTACCGACGCCGACCTCGAGCACGCGGCCACCGATCTTGTTGGTCGCCTGGATCGCCGCCTTGCGGCCCTTGCTGAACACGCCCCCGAACACGAGGTCGTAAACCGGCGCCCAGCGATCATAGGCCTGCTCGACCGTTTCGCGGTCGAAGTCCAGGGTCCTGCTACCGTCAAGCTTGATGATGTCTGCCATGGTTGGTTCTGCCTTCTCGTCTTACGCGTATGACTGATTTGATGGTCTTAGCTCTGCACAGCGCTTGTAGCGGGCGCCCGGCGCACCGGCCGCAGCGCGCGGCTCGGCTGCAGCGCGGTCAGATTGCCGATGAACTGCCGCGCGCTGTTTTCCCAGGAACGCGAAAGCGCAAAATTCCGGCAGGCCTCGCGCGACATCGTCAGCGCGCGCAAGGACGCGCTGCGCAGATCGGTATCGATCGCGCCGATCGGGTGATCGGCGATGACGTCCTTCGGGCCGGTGACCGGGAACGCCGCGACCGGCGCGCCGCAGGCCAGCGCCTCGAGCTGCACGACGCCGAACGTATCGGTGAGGCTCGGAAACACGAAGACGTCGGCAGCCGCAAGATGCGCGGTCAGGTCCGCGCCCTTTTTCTCGCCGAGGAAAATCGCGTCGGGGTATTGTTTGGCGAGTTGCGCCCTCTGCGGCCCGTCGCCGACGACCACTTTCGATCCCGGCAGGTCCAGCGACAGAAACGCTTCGAGATTCTTTTCGACCGCAACGCGGCCCATGGTCATGAAAATCGGCCGCGGCAGATCGAGCGTCGCCGGCGCATGCGGGTTGAACAGTTCGGTATCGACGCCGCGCGTCCAGAAGCCGAGCTTGCGGAAACCCCGCGTGGAAAGTTCCTGCCGCAGCGAATCGGTTGCGACCATGACGGTGGAAGACGCGGCATGAAAGTGCCGCAGCACCGCATAGCCGACGCTGGAGGGGAACCCGGTGCGGACGGCGATATATTCGGGAAAGCGCGTCGTATAGGACGTGGTAAACGCAAGCTTGCGGCGGCGGCAATAGGCGCGCACCGCCCAGCCGATCGGCCCCTCGGTTGCGATGTGGATGGCATCCGGCGCGGCCTCTCCGATCCGCCGCGCGATCTCGCACCGGTTCGGCAGCGCGATGCGTAACCCCGGATAGGTCGGCAACGCCATCGAGGCAAATCCGTCCGGGGTGAGGAAGCCGATGTCGGCGCCAAGCGCTGTGGCGCTCTTCGCCAGCGACGTCAGCGTGCGGACGACGCCGTTCACCTGCGGATGCCACGCATCGGTCGCAATCAGTATCTTCATGTCCCGGACCCGAGATTTCGTGAACGATTCTCAAATCCGACGTTGGGACATGGATATTTCAGGCGTATGACGTCATCGTTCTGTAAGGTTGTTTTTTAAGCCCCTCTCCATGCATTTTCGTGTAACGTGACAGCAAGATGTCAGATCCAAACGACAATAATGCGCGATCCCGCCGACGGCGAAAGCAGAAGGGCTATGCGCTTCTTATCCTTGCCGCCGGCATGCTTGCGTTCTGCGTCGTCGCCGGCACGCTTTATTACGTGCTGCGGCCGACAACCCTGCGAATTGCGGTCGGGCCCGCCGGCAGCGAGGACCAGAAACTAGTCCAGTTGATGGCGCAGACGTTTGCGCGCGAGGGCGGGTCGGTCCGGCTGGCGCCGATCACGACGGAAGGCGCGGCGGAGAGCATCGCGTTGTTCACGGCCGGCAAAGCCGACCTCGCGGTGGCACGCGGCGACCTGAACCTGCCGGCCAACGCCGAGTCGGTCGCCATCCTGCGCAAGAATGTCGTTGTGCTGTGGGCGCCTTCGGGCCTTCCCGCCAAAGGCTCGAAGAAGCATCCCACGCCCAAGATCAAGAGTCTCGACGAACTGGCCGGCCACCGTGTCGGCGTGATCGGGCGGACGCAGGCCAATGTCGCGTTGCTGCGCAATGTTCTGAAAGAGTCCGGCATCAACCCCGACAAGGTCACGATCAGCCAGTTTGCCACCAACCAGATCAATGAGATGGCGCGCGACCAATCGGTCGACGCGTTCATGGCGGTCGGCCCGCTCAAGAGCAAGATCACCGTGGACGCGATCGCGGCAACGGCGACCGCCCGCGGCGAACCGAAATTCCTGCCGATCGAGGTTGCCGATGCGATCGCGAAAAAAAACCCGATCTACGAATCCGAGGAGATTCCCGCCAGCATCTTCGGCTCCTCGCCGCAGCGGCCGGAAGACAAGATCGATACCGTTGCCGTCAACCACTTGATCATCGCGCCGAAGTCGCTGTCGGACACGGCGGTCGCCGCCTTGGCTCGCCAGCTCTTCACCAACCGCCAGCAGCTCGCGCGCGAATTGCCGACCGCCTCGCAGATCGAGAAGCCGGATACCGACAAAGACGCCGCGCTACCGGCGCATGCAGGAGCGGCGGCCTATATCGACGGCAATGAACGAACGTTCCTCGAAAAATACACCGACTATATCTGGGGCGCGATCTTGCTTGTCTCAGGCTTGGGGTCAGTCGGCGCCTGGTTCAGGCACTACTGGAACAGAGACGAACGCGAGGTGTATGTCGGCCATCGCGATGAACTGCTCGACCTGATTTCCAGGGTACGCCAGGCGGAAACGCCAGACGAACTGGCGGAGATGCAGAATGCAGCCGACGGCATATTGCGTCACGCGTTCGATTGCTATGACGACGGCGCGGTCGAGGACGGCGACCTGTCGGTGATCGGGCTCGCGCTCGAGCAATTTCACCATGCTGTCGCCGACCGGCGTGTCGTGCTCGGCGCCGGCGTTGCCGGGACGCCGCGAATGCGCGCCAGCTAAAGCCTGATTGGTACGGACGCCTTTCCTTCGATCAGCTCACTTGCCTGATCCGGCGCAGCGGGAGTTCTTCTTCCTTCTCCCCTTGTGGGAGAAGGTGCCCTCGCGTCAGCGAGGTCGGATGAGGGGTCTGTCTTCGCGGAGAGAACCCCTCACCCCGTCTCAATCGCGCTTTGCGCGATTGATCCACCCCAAGAGCGAGCTTCGCTCGTCTCGCTCCCACAAGGGGAGAGGGGAAGACCAGCCCCGCCCGCCGTCAACGAAACCTTAATGAAACAATTCCCTAACGGGACGAAACCATTTTGGCGATTTTGTGCAAATGTCCTGAAACGGTTCACCTGTACATGCTTCCCCAACGACGCGCCGAAAACGGCGCGACTGGGCGTAGAACAGGGGACGACCATGTTTAATTCATTGAAGCTGAACATCCGCATTGCTGCCGCCGCTTTTGGTGCGCTGGCGATCGGCGCGACCGCATTTTCCGCACCCGCTGCAGCGGCTCCGCTGCCGCTGTTTCCGTTTTTCCTGCCGCAGATCGAAGCGGCCCCGCCGCCGGTTGCGGCCGTGCCCCAGGACGACGAAGACCGGACGGTCGAGATCCCGGCGCGGCTGCGCCGCCAGGTCGTGAACTACTACACCCGCGAGGCGCCGGGCACTGTTATCATCGACACCCCGAACACCTATCTCTATCTCGTGCTCGGCAACGGCCAGGCGATGCGCTACGGCATCGGCATCGGCCGCGACGGCTTCACCTGGTCCGGCACGCAGACCATCACCCGCAAGGCCGAATGGCCGGCCTGGACCCCGCCCCCGGAAATGATCGCCCGCCAGCCCTATCTGCCGCGCCACATGGCCGGCGGCCCCGGCAATCCGCTCGGCGCCCGCGCGATGTATCTCGGCGGCACCATCTACCGCATCCACGGCACCAACGCGCCGGAGACGATCGGCACCCGTGTCTCCTCGGGCTGCTTGCGCCTCACCAACGAGGACGTCAGAGATCTCTATTCGCGCGTCAGCGTTGGAACCAAGGTGATCGTGCTGCCGATGACGGATCGCCGCGCCGATCTCGGCCGCACCATTCGCTAAGTCATTAGCGTTTCTTAATGCGAAGAATGCGGCCCCGGCCTTCGCCGGGGCCGTTTTGTATTGATCTGATGCAGCCCTTATTGCGCAGTGGCGTGGCCCTCGCCGCCGCTGTAGAACGTTGTGGGGCTATTCAATGGGATCGGGGGGACGATGCGTCTGCCGATGCATCTGAAGACGATTTCGATTGCGCTTGCGGTCCTAATCGTCTCGTTTGCGGCGAGCCTGAAGGTGATGGACTTCGTCGCGCCGCGCGCCACGAACCAGCCGCCCGCGCTCGCCGAATTGCCGCCGCTGCCGCCGGCGCCGCGCGCATCCACCGTGATGGCGCCAATCGCGGTTGCGCTGTCGGCAATCCGCGACGCCGCCGATCGCGGCGCGCCGCGCAACTTCACCGGCAAGGCCGACAATCCGATCTCGCAGATCCTGCAGAACGCCGACATCGGCTGGACCGCCTCGCGCGGACCGATCGTAGCTACCGGCGCGCCCGACGTGCTGACGCTGGCGACGCCGCTGACGGGAACGCTCAACGTCACCGGCTCGCTGTCGGCGAAGGCGACGGGTGCGGTCGGCGACGCGCTCGGCGGCCTGCTCGGCGGCAATGTCGCCAAGCAGATCGGCAGCGTGAACATCAAGAACCTCAACGCCAGCGCCGAGATCAAGGGCAACGTCGTCATATCAGCGCGGCCGAAGATCGCCGCGAACTGGCGCATCGAGCCCAACCTGGCAGCGCAGGTCAATCTCGGCGACAGTAGCCTCAGCGTGGCGGGTGCGCGCGTCAACGTTCCCGCGCAGGTGAAGCCATTGATCGACAAGAACGTCGCCGAGCAGATCGCGCTGGTGCAGGCGCGCATGCGCAACGATCCGGCCTTCGAACAGAACGCGCGGGCGCAATGGGCCAAGGCCTGCCGCTCGATCCCGCTGCAAGGCACGACGGCCGGCTCGACGATGCCGACGCTGTGGCTGGAATTGCGCCCCATACGGGCGATTGCCGCGCAGCCGCGCATCGACGCTGCGAACCTTACGCTGACGCTCGGCATCGAGGCCGAGACCCGCATCACGCCGGCCGAGACCAGGCCGTCCTGCCCATTCCCCGCCGAGATCGTCATCGTGCCGCCGACGCCGGGACGGGTCGCGATCGGCGTTCCCATCGACATGCCTTTCACCGAGCTCAACAGAATCGTCGAAGCGCAGTTCGCCGGAAAGACTTTTCCCGAAGATGGTTCCGGCTCGGTCGACGTCACCGTCAAGCGCGCCAGCGTCGCTGCGTCGGGCAACCGCCTCCTGATTTCGCTGCTGGTAAGCGCGAGGGAAAAGAAGAGTTTCCTCGGCCTCGGCGGCGAGGCCAATGTGCATATCTGGGGAAGGCCGGCGCTCGATCAGGCCGAGCAAACGCTGCGGCTGACCGACATCGAGCTCGCCGTCGAGTCGGAGGCCGCCTTCGGGCTGCTGGGCGCCGCGGCCCGTGCGGCGATCCCGCATCTGCAGAAGACGCTGGCGGAAAAGGCGACCGTCGACCTCAAGCCGTTCGCCGCCAACGCCCAGAGAAAGATTGCGGCCGTGATCGCCGATTTCCAGAAGAACGAGGACGGCCTGCGGGTTTCGGCCGAGATCAGCAAGCTGCGCCTCGCCGGCATCGCTTTCGATTCCAAAACGCTGCGCGTGATCGCGGAAGCCGAAGGCGCGATCAACGTCTATCTGAGCGCGCTGCCAGCGCTGTGACGCAATTCGAGGTCCGTAGGGCGGGCAAAGCGCAAGCGTGCACACCATCTTCCCGTTCAAGGAAATGATGGGCACGGCGCGTGCGCGCCTTTTTGCCCACCCTACGGCATCTGCCGGCGCTGTGCTGCGCGCGGCACTCCGCGTACACCATCATTGCGCGCGCAAGCGAAGCAGTCCATGTGTCACCGCAAGAGATGGATTGCTTCGCTCGCAATGACGGCTCACGACTGCAGCTAATCCTCGAACTTGAACGAGACATTCACCTTGGCGCGGTACGCCTCGACCTCGCCTTTGGCATCCAGTTGCAGATCGAGCTTGACGACCTCGGCGACACGGAGGTCGCGCAAGGATTTTCCGGCGCGGCTGACCGCGGCCGCCGCGGCCTTTTCCCAGGAATCCTTGCTGGTGCCGATCAGCTCGATGACCTTGTAGACACTCTCAGCCATGTCGTCCTCCCGTTGGTGCCAGGCAGGACGCAGGGGCTCCTGCCGCGATACAACCTAACATCGGGATGCCCATGGTGAATAGGATGCGCTGCACCATTGCGCGAACACGCGTCCACAAGATCAAATGGCCGGGCGGCGTCACGCCGTCCAGCCATTTTGAAGAAGCTTTGGCAATTAAGGCCGCGGCCTCACTCGATCGAGTACTTGAACTCCGGCATCGCCTTCAGCTGATCCTTTGTCGCGCTAAGCATGGCGTGATCCGGATACCACGGATTCTTCTTGGGCGCGGCGGCAGGCGCAGTCGTCGCAGCACCCGTCGTCGTCGTGTTCGTTGAAGGCCTTGCGCCGCCGGTCGCGGGCGCGGTGCTCGAGGCGCCGGTATAGGCGATCGGCTCATCGACGAATTTCACCTTGTCGAAGGTTACCGCAACCAGATGCTCGCCGACGCCAAGGAACCCGCCGACGCCGATTACCACGCCTTTGATGTTGCCGCTCTTGTCAGCCAGCAGATCATTGATCGATCCGAGGCTTTCGTTGCTGTCGTTGTACACGTTTAGGCCGACCAGCTTCGAGGCCCGCCAGTTACCCTTGAACGACGAGGTATCGGACGCGGCCGCGGGCGCGGCGGTTGTTGCGCGGTCAGTCGTTGCCGAAGGACTTTGCGCGAACGCGACACTCGCCAGCAGCGCGGAAGCCGCGAGGCCGGCAACGGCATATTTGGTTAGCATATCCGTTCTCCTCAGTTCAGAAACGCTCTGGGAAAACCCGTCACTTCAACAAGTGTTCCACCCATTTCGCACGAAACACTCGCGCCGCACTGCGGTCAAAAGCCGCCCCAGTAAGGCGGCCTGCCGTAATAGCGATGCAGTTCGGCTTCCTTTGCGCGATCGCCCCAGTCGAAATCCTTGTCCGCACGGAATGACGGCGCGCGCTTCAGCTCTTCATCGTCGATGTCGAGTTCGTAGGCTTCGAACTTCATGTTGTAGCGAAGCCGTCCCCACGGCAACGGAATCAGATTGGCGCCGATGCCGAGAAACCCGCCGAAACTAAGGATTGCGTAGGCTACTTTACCGGTGACCTTGTCGATCATCAGCCGCTCGATATGGCCGATCATGTCTCCGTTCGGCCTGCGCACCGCGGTCCCCTCGACACGGTCGCTCGCGATCAGCTGATGTGGCTTGGCCATGACGCTGCTTGCCATTGGACCCTCCACACATCAGTCCGGAATCAACGTGACAACCGTCGCCAGGTTCCGTTCCCGAAAATGAGACAACCATCCTTCCCTTTCGGAAAGGATGGTTGCAGGGCAGCTTTTTGTCCGCTTCGCGATCGCGCGCTCAGCTGTGATAGTCGATCAGCAGTGCCGAGAAGGAACCGCTGTTGCTCGTGCTCGAACTGCCGTTTACGCCGTAGGTCGTCGATGAGGACGCCGACAGCGATTCCTGCAGCGATTGCAGGAACTGCTTGAGAATGTCGTCGATCGAATTCGTGCTCGACGAAGAATCGTCGCTCGAGGACGCGCCATCCGCGGGCGGCGGACCACCGGGAGGGGGACCGCCGGCGCCACCCGGGCCGCCGGGACCGCCAGCCCCGCCGGGGCCGTTGGCGAACGCGGCCTTGAAGATGCCCTGCAGTTCGGTGGCCTGATCGCTGGTCAGCTTGCCGCTGGAAACTTCGCCGGCGATCAGGTCGTCGATCTTCGATTTGAGCTGGTCGGGCGACGGCCGCGTTCCGCTGGCCTGGTCGCTGGCGCGGCTCGCCTGCATCGCGGAATCGATATCGGTCAGGGCCGCCGACAAGGCGTCCTTGTCCGACGAACTGATGGCGCCGGAATTGACTTCGGAGAGCAACTCATCCTGCAACTTCTGCAGTGGCGATTGATAGGTGTTGACGGAGGCCGCCGAGATCGAGGTCATGATAGCTCCAAGGATCGTCAAAGGGATCGTCAGGTGATTCGTCGAAGGGATTCGTCGAGAGATTCGTAGAAGACGCCTCGACGGTAGGGCTCCGGGTCTTAACGAGGTCTTTTCACCGCCCCCGGGCCTGTTGCCCGGTGTTGCCCCGAGTCATCCAGAAACATCTGGAAACAAAAATCCTTCGCGCGCAGGCCCGAATCACCGACAAAAGATCGGCATGGCCCAGGCAATACCCAACATCCTCGTCGTCGAGGACGATCGCGAGACGCGGTCGCTGATCGCAAAATACCTGCGCAACAACGCCTGCAACGTGGCCACAGCAGCCGACGGCCGCGAGATGGCCCGCGCCATGACCGACCGCAGGGTAGATATCTCCTGATCCTCGACGTCATGCTGCCCGGCGAGGACGGCCTCACCCTCTGCCGCAAGGTGCGCGCGCAATCGCAGACCCCGATCATCATGCTGACCGCGCGCGGCGAGGACATCGATCGCATCCTCGGCCTCGAAATGGGCGCCGACGACTATCTCGCCAAACCGTTCAACCCGCGCGAACTGCTGGCCCGGATCAACGCGGTGCTGCGCCGGCAGGCCGCCGCCTACACCGCCAGTGCCACCGAGGGAGCAGCCGTGCTCGTATTTGCGGGCTGGCGGATCGATTGCCGGCTGCGGGAGCTGCGCAATCCCGAGGGCGCGCACGTGGCGATGACCAGCGCCGAGTTCGACCTGCTCCGGACATTCTGCGAGCGGCCCGGCCGCGTGCTGTCGCGCGACAGCCTGCTCGACCTCACGCAGGGCCGCAATGCCGGCTCGTTCGAGCGCTCGATCGACGTGCTGGTCAGCCGCATCCGCCGCAAGATCGAACCCGATCCGCAAACTACCACCATGATCAAGACGGTGCGCTCCGGCGGCTACATGTTCACCCCGCGCGTTGAAGCCATCAGTATCGAGGCGGTGACCGCCGCCGGCCACTGATCATGAAGGGCCTCCTGAACCTGCGCGGCATCAGCGGCCAGATCGCAGCCCTCGTCGTCGTCTCGATCGCAGCGCTTCATCTGATCATCACCGCGAGCTTTCTGCTGCACCGGCCCGACCAGCCGGAGCCGTCGTCTGACCGCGGCCATGGCCAGCTTGCCGCCGCCGTACAGTTGCTCGGCGCCGCGCCCGCGCCGGAACGGCCGCGGCTGTCCGCCGACATCGCGCGCGCCTTTCCGCAGCTCGGCATCGAAATCCTGCCCGCCGGGCCGGTGCCTTCGGCAATCGAGCCAGACGGATTCGATCCGCACGGCCTGCAGCAGCGCCTCGGCCGCGATTATCGCGTCTTCCAGCTTGCGAGCGATGGGAGCCGCAAGGTCGGCATCGGCTTGCCTGACGGTATGACGATTTCGGCCAAGGTCCTGCCGGACCGGCCGCGGCCGCCGTTTCTCGGCGGTCCCTGGATGATGACGCTGCTGTTTGCCGTCATCAGCGTCACTTTGCTGGGCCTGTGGGCGGCGCGGGCGTTGACCGCGCCATTGTCGTCCTTCGCAAAAGCCGCCGAAAGTTTCAGCCTCAACGGCGGCGCCGCGCCGCTGCCCGAGCGCGGGCCGGAGGAAATCCGCTCAGTCGCGCGCGCGCTGAACCGGATGCGCGAGCGCATCACCGGCCTGATCGACGACCGCACCAAAATGCTCGCCGCGATCAGCCACGATCTGCGCACGCCGATTACAAGAATGCGTCTGCGCTCCGAATTCATCGAGGACGAAACCCATCGCAGCCGCATGCTCGACGATCTCGACCAGATGCGCGCGATGCTTGAGTCCGTGCTGTCGTTCCTGCGCAACGGCCGCAGGTTAGAGGCCATGACGCTGGCCGACGTCGCCAGCACGCTGCAGCTCATAACCGACCAGTTCGGCGACATGGGACGCAAGGTCGCCTATCACGGCCCCGCGCATGCGATGGCCACGGTGCGGCCGGACGATTTGCACCGCGCCGTCACCAATTTGGTGGAGAATGCCGTGAGGTTCGGCGCCGAAGCGGTGATCCGCCTTCGCGTCTCACAGGATCAGCTGACCATCGACGTCGAGGACGACGGCCCCGGCATTTCGGATGCGCTGAAGCAGAATATGCTGGAGCCGTTCGTGCGCGGCGACGACGCCCGCAACATGGATGAAGCGGCAGGCTTCGGCCTTGGGCTTTCGATCACGAATGCCATCGTGCTAGCGCATGGCGGCGCGCTGTCGCTGCACGACCGGCAGCCACATGGTCTGGTGGTTCGGATGCGATTGCCAATCCACCAGAACAGCGGCCGCGCTGCGGCCTAGAGGATGATGATTTCAGAGGCTTCAGGCGGCGAGCGCGTCCGGATGTGCCTCTTCATAGATCGCGATCGCTTCAAAGCGATAATCGCAGGCACGGCAGAACCAGAGGAACGACGTGCGGCCGGGACTGCTCTCGACCCAATCGGGCCTCGCAATCGGCTTGCCGCATTGGGCACAGGGATTTCCACGGGGTAAATTGCCGGAATCGAGTCGAGCCATGGGCGCATCTCCCTTTTGATTTTTTATTTTTTGTTATTTAATGGAATGAGACAGTTTTGCTGTCGGAACGAACGCTTTGTCGCCGGGAAAACTTTCTTTACACCTTGACTGCGTCTTTTGCACGACAATCCTGCGCGTCCGCATGACGCAGTTTCACGTCGCAGATGCGATGCATCGCACTAACAATTTGTACGTCACGATTGACGAGTCCGTTAACGCCGCGAATATCTCGCCGCTATGTCGTCGGGTTTTCGCCACATCAGCGCCCGGTAATGGAACTACCGAAAGCGCCATCGTTAACGCGCGCCCCGTCGAGATTATTTTTATGAAAAGTTTGTCGAAGTTTGCGCTCGCCGCCATCGCGGCGTTGCTGGTTTCGCCCGATGCGATGGCGCAGAGCCGCGCGCAGTATGAGAGCATGGTCGCCACCCACGCCGCCGCGAACAACGTGCCGGTAGCGCTGGTGCACCGGGTGATCGTGCGCGAGAGCAAATACCATCCAGGCCTTGTCGGGCGCGGCGGCACCATCGGGCTGATGCAGATCAAGCTCGCGACCGCGCGCGGCCTCGGTTACACCGGCGACGCCGCGGGCCTGCGCGATCCCGACACCAATCTCGCCTGGGGCATCAAATATCTGGCCGGCGCCTATCGCGCCGCCAACAGCGACCACGGGCGCGCCATGCGTTATTATGCGAGCGGCTATTATTATGCTGCAAAGCGCCAGCGGCTCGAGCAGCCCCTGCAGATCACGCCGGTGCTTGCCAGTGGTGCACCGCCGAAAATCGTCGCCAGGCCCGCCGAATCGGCGAGAACACCTGCGGACGCAAACGCGCTGCAGACCCCCCAATAGCCCTGATATCGCGCTCCCCGGGCCCGCGCTTCGCTGCGTCAGGGCACTACCGCGGTGCAGTTCCCGCAAAGCCGCGTTGACACGTCAGCCCAACTGCCTACATTAGCCCTGTTCCGAGGGGTGCTCCGATGAGGAGCTGAGATACCGCAAGCTTGGGCCGAAAGGCGCTGGACCGCGGTGACCCTTTGAACCTGATCCGGGTCATGCCGGCGAAGGGACAGGGATGTACCAGAAGTCAGATCTGCGCGGGGATTCCCCCGTTTCCATCATCGGCGCGGGCATTGCCGGCGCATGGCAGGCGTTGCTGTTCGCGCAGGCCGGCCATGCCGTCACTCTGTACGAGCGCAGTGACGCCGATATGACACTCTCGACCAGCCACTGGGCCGGCGGCATGCTGGCGCCCTGGTGCGAGGCCGAGACCTCGGAGCCGGTGATCGGCCGGCTCGGCGTCCGCTCGCTCGATCTGTGGCGCGAGCATTTTCCCAAAACCCCGTTCAACGGATCGCTGGTCGTGGCGCATGCGCGCGACCGCGCCGATTTCGAACGTTTTGCGAAACTGACCACCGGCCATGTCAGGCTCGACGCGCAGGCGTTGAGCGACCTCGAACCATCGCTGGACGGCCGTTTCCGTGACGGGCTGTTCTATGCCGATGAGGGCCATGTCGAGCCGCGCCGCGTGCTCCCCGAACTGCATGCCCGCATCGAAGCCGCCGGCGGCATCATCAAGTTCGACTGCGATGCTGCTGCCGAGGATCTCGACGGCATCGTGATCGACTGCCGCGGCTTGTCCGCGCGCGACGAGCAACCAGAGTTGCGCGGCGTCAAGGGCGAGATGATTATCATCGAGACCAGCGAGGTCGAGCTGGCGCGCCCAGTTCGGCTGATCCATCCGCGCTGGCCGCTCTATGTGATCCCGCGCGGCGACAACAGGTTCATGCTGGGCGCGACCTCGATCGAGGCCGAAGACACCGGCGTCAGCGTGCGCTCGGCGCTGGAGCTATTGGGCGCCGCCTATGCCGTGCATCCGGCCTTTGCCGAAGCGCGCATCGTCGAGTTCGGCTCGGGCCTTCGTCCCGCCTACCCCGACAACCTGCCGCGGATCACAATCGCTAAGAACAAGATCGCGGTGAATGGCCTTTACCGCCACGGCTTTCTGCTGGCGCCGGCGCTGGCCGAGCTGACGCTTGGCTATGTGCAGCGCGGCGCGATCGACAATGAGGTGATGCGATGCGTGTGACCGTCAACGGGGAGCAGCGGGAGATCGCCTCTTCCCGCGTCGACGCCCTGCTCAGCGAACTCGAATATGAAGGCACGCATTTCGCGATTGCGCTGAATTACGACGTGCTGCCGAAAAGCCGCTGGGCCGAGACCGTGCTGAAAAGCGGCGACGAAATCGAGATCATCACGCCGCGGCAGGGAGGGTGATGATGATGAGCGTGCCTCATATTCCGCTGTCATCGCCCGGCTTGACCGGGCGACCCAGTACGCCGCGGCCTATCGGTCCGACCACAGGCTTCCCGGCGTACTGGATCCCCGCCTTCGCGGGGATGACGAATGGTGGTGCGGGGATGACAATGGCATTTGAGGAGACACCGTGAACATGCTCAATTTCTACGGCAAAACATTCTCCTCCCGCCTCTTGATCGGCAGTGCGCTCTACCCCTCGCCCGCGATCATGCAGGACGCGATCCGTGCGTCCGGCGCCAACATCGTCACCGTGTCGCTGCGCCGCGAGGCTGCCGGCGGCAAGACGGGCGATGCGTTCTGGTCGCTGATCCGCGAGCTTGATGTGACGGTGCTGCCGAACACCGCCGGCTGCCGCAGCGTGCGCGAGGCGGTGACCACCGCAAAGCTGGCGCGCGAGTTATTCGCCACGCCCTGGATCAAGCTGGAGGTGATCGCCGACAACGACACGCTGCAGCCCGACGTGGTCGGCCTGGTCGAAGCCGCCGGCATCCTGATCAAGGACGGTTTTGAAGTATTCCCCTACTGCACCGAAGATCTTTCGGTCGCGATGCGGCTGGTCGACGCCGGCTGCAAGGTCGTGATGCCCTGGGCCGCGCCGATCGGCAGCGCCAAAGGAATCACCAACCGCGACGCGCTGAAGCTGATGCGCGAGCGCTTGCCCGACGCGACGCTGGTGGTCGACGCCGGCCTCGGCGCGCCCTCGCATGCGGCTCACGCGCTGGAACTCGGCTATGACGCCGTGCTGCTCAACACCGCGGTGGCGAAGGCCGCCGACCCCGTCGCGATGGCCACCGCATTCCGCCTTGGCGTGGAAGCCGGCCGCACCGCCTACGAGGCCGGGCTGATGGAAGCCCGCGACTTCGCCTCGCCTTCAACCCCTGTGATCGGGACCCCGTTCTGGCATGCCGTATCCTGATAGATTTTATCCCGTCGTTCACAACGTCGCCTGGGTGACGCGGCTGGCGCTGCTCGGCGCCGGCACCATCCAGTTGCGCGCCAAGGACCTCAATGAGTCAGAAGCGCTGCAGATCGTGACCGACGCGCTCGAGGCCATCAAGGGCACGCCGGCAAAGCTCGTGGTCAACGACTACTGGCGCGCGGCGATCGTTGCCGGCGCAAAACATCTGCATCTCGGTCAGGAAGACCTCGTCGACGCCGACCTCGGCGAAATCCGTAAAGCCGGATTGACGCTCGGCATCTCCACCCATGACGACGAGGAACTGGCGATCGCGCTTGCAGCGAAACCGGACTATATCGCGCTCGGTCCGATCTTTCCGACCACGCTTAAATCGATGCGCTTTGCCCCGCAGGGCATTGCAAAAATCACCGAGTGGAAGAAGCGCATCGGCAATATCCCGCTGGTCGCGATCGGCGGCATCAAGTTCGAACAGTCCGCCGAGATTTTTGCGGCCGGCGCCGACTCGATCGCCGTGGTCAGCGACGTCACCCAGAACGCCGACCCCGACGCAAGGGTGCGACAGTGGCTGGGCCAGAGCGCGGAGGCCGCGTGATGTGCATTGTTCGAAGCCCCGCGCCATTCATTCCGCCGTCATCGCCCGGCTTGACCGGGCGATCCAGTACGCCGCGGCCTCTCCGTCCTACCGCGCAGTCTCTGGGATACTGGATCCCCGCTTTCGCGGGGATGACAGCGGTGGCCGTTTCTCGCTCAGCGATGCCAACGAATTAGAACAAGGAGGATAACATAATGAACATTCGCTCCAACCCCGACACCACCCTTCCCGCCGTCACCACCGGGCCCCTTCCCTCGTCGCGAAAGATCTTCGCCACCCCGGACGCCGCGCCCGACCTGCGCGTGCCCCTGCGCGAGATCATTTTGAGTGAAGGCGCCGGCGAGCCCAACCTTCCCGTCTACGACACCTCGGGCCCCTACACCGACCCGACTGTCACCATCGACGTCAACGCCGGCCTGTCGCGCAACCGCCTCGCCTGGGTGAAGGAGCGCGGCGGCGTCGAGGAATATCAGGGCCGCGAGATCAAGCCGGAGGACAACGGCAATGTCGGCGCCTCGCACGCCGCAAAGGCCTTCACCGCGCACCACAAGCCGCTGCGCGGCCTCGACGGTCACAAGATCACCCAGCTCGAATTCGCCCGCGCCGGCATCATCACCAAGGAGATGATCTACGTCGCCGAGCGCGAAAACCTCGGCCGCAAGCAACAGCTCGAACGCGCCGAAGCCGCGTTGGCCGACGGCGAAAGCTTTGGCGCCGAGGTCCCCGCCTTCATCACGCCGGAGTTCGTCCGCTCCGAGATCGCGCGCGGCCGCGCTATCATCCCCTGCAACATCAACCACGCCGAACTCGAGCCGATGATCATCGGCCGCAATTTTCTGACCAAGATCAACGCCAATATCGGCAACTCCGCCGTGACCTCGTCGGTGGAGGAAGAAGTCGACAAGATGGTGTGGGCGATCCGCTGGGGCGCCGACACCGTGATGGACCTCTCGACGGGCCGCAACATCCACACCACCCGCGAATGGATTCTTCGAAATGCGCCGATCCCGATCGGTACCGTTCCCATCTATCAGGCCCTGGAAAAGTGCGAAGGCGATCCGGTAAAACTGACCTGGGAGCTCTACAAGGACACGCTGATCGAGCAGTGCGAACAGGGCGTCGACTATTTTACGATCCACGCCGGCGTCCGCTTGCCCTACATCCACCTCACCGCCAACCGCGTCACCGGCATCGTGTCGCGCGGCGGCTCGATCATGGCGAAGTGGTGCCTGGCGCATCACAAGGAAAGCTTCCTCTACACCCACTTCGACGAGATCTGCGACCTCATGCGCAAGTATGACGTCTCGTTCTCGCTCGGCGACGGCCTGCGCCCCGGCTCGATCGCCGACGCCAATGACCGTGCGCAGTTTGCGGAGCTGGAGACGCTCGGCGAGCTGACAAAAATCGCGTGGGACAAGGGCTGCCAGGTGATGATCGAAGGCCCCGGCCACGTGCCGATGCACAAGATCAAGATCAACATGGACAAGCAGCTCAAGGAATGCGGCGAAGCCCCGTTCTACACCTTGGGCCCGCTGACGACAGACATCGCGCCGGGCTACGACCACATTACCTCAGGCATTGGTGCGGCCATGATCGGCTGGTTCGGCTGCGCCATGCTCTGCTACGTCACGCCGAAGGAGCATCTGGGCCTGCCTGATCGCAACGACGTCAAGGTCGGCGTCATCACCTACAAGATCGCCGCCCACGCCAGTGATCTCGCCAAGGGCCACCCCGCCGCGCAACTCCGCGACGACGCGCTCTCACGCGCGAGGTTCGACTTCCGCTGGACCGACCAGTTCAACCTCGGCCTCGATCCGGACACCGCAAAGAGCTTCCACGACGAAACGCTGCCGAAGGAAGCCCACAAGGTCGCGCATTTCTGCTCGATGTGCGGCCCAAAGTTCTGTTCGATGAAGATCACGCAGGATGTTCGTGATTATGCGGCGACGCTGAACGATCCGGCGAGTGTGGGGATGTCGGTGAGTGGGACCATCGAGGACGGGATGGCGAAGATGAGCCAGAAGTTCAAGGAGATGGGGAGCAGCGTGTATCTGGATGCGGAGAAGGTGAAGGAGAGTAATCGGGTGTTGTGAGGGCTGCGCACTGACCTGGACCGCAATGACCGACAATCTGACCGGTGTCTGGGACGGCACCTTTGTTCAGCCGCAAGTTGGAATGGTCACGTTTCTGGCGACGCTCATCGAGTCCGGTGGCGCACTCCGAGGAAACGTGACCGAACCATGCATGACGCCCGGTTGCCCGTTGAGCATTCACAAAGCTTCGATTGCGGGTCATCGATCCGGCAGTACGGTTTCATTCGTCAAACGTTACGAGCCACCTGGCTACGGCTATGACAAGGTCACTTATGAAGGCCTGGTCAATGCTGACGCGACGGAGATCGATGGGCGCTGGAGGCTGCCAGGGCTGTCTGGAACATTTCTGATGGTTCGCTCGACCAAGCCTGCACAATCGATCGCAACCGAAGAGCTGATCAAGGAGCCGACGCGTTAGCAAGCGTAGCCCCCATATCGCTCCGCTCATGCGGGCTACAATCTCTGACACGTCTATCTGCATGCTGTTGAACATATACTGCAGGGTGTAAAATGCTTCGTCAAAACTTTTCCGTGCAACTTAACCTTTCATTAACCAAACGCGCCCACCCTCCGTCTACGGCGGGGGGCCGTTGATTCCTGATGTTTATGCTCCGCGTTTCGGAGCAAGCGTCGATCGGGAGGTGTTGATGCCCCAGGAGCATCTTGATGCGTACCGTGACCTGTACCTTGGCGTGGACTGTGTCTGCACGCCCGAGATTTCGCCATCGGAATCTCAGGGCCTTTCACCCCACCAGGTCGTGCCGATGCTGATCGGCTCCACGGTCGAGGCGATCGAGCGCGAGCTCGTGCTGCAGACGCTGGCGCGCTGCCACGGCAATCGCACCCACGCCGCCCGCGTGCTCGGACTTTCGGTGCGCACGATGCGGAACAAGATCCGGCAGTATGCGACTGACGGCGTCGACATTCCCGCGCACAGCTAGCGCGAGCAGAGCGTAGGTTGGCAAGGCGGGCTTGTCTCGCCGTAGCTCGAAGAGCGAAGGCGGAAGCATGCCATCGAGAGCGCAGTGCTATTTGGTGGGCACGGCGCTTTGCGCCTTTGTCCACCCTTACGGACTGCGGACTGATTTGCTTCCGCCGCAAGCGCAAATCCTGTGCAGCGGCCGCGACACGCAGGCCAAATCAGCTCCATAACTCCGCCCGTCTCACGGCAGATGAGGGACGCTTCGCGATCGCCACGAACGTGCGGTGAGATGCGATGGACGCGAAAGGCGCAGCAGACGTAGGCGCCCGTTTCGGCGAACGGACTACCCGCATGTCGCTCCGCTCATGCGGGCTACGATCTGATCGATCAGGCGGCGGTGTCGGCAAACCGCCCGCCCCTCCTCCGAAAGCCCCCTGGGAAGGAGAACAATCGGTCCTCACAATGCGTCTATTTAAAATGCAAATGACCGCGCGGCCGTCCGGATTATTTTTTTGTTTACCCGCTCTGGTTGAAATGCGGATGACTTAATTTCGACGTACGATCATCCAAGGAATAGCTGGAATCGCGGTGACGGCAACAAAGATAAAAACCGTGCGGGGGAAGGAAGAACGTGGGTGAACTTCTGGGCTCGATAGCATTTTCTTTGATCGTCATTGCCGTGATCGCCGGTGCCTGGGCCTGGATTTCGACGCTGTTCAGGAAGGGGATCATGACGCTGCTCGGCTTCGACCGGGTCTGTGTGCAGCAGTTTGAAACCGTCCTGCTCTACCGGAACGGCCGTTTTGAAAAGGCCCTGCCGCCCGGCCGGCACCGGATCCGCGCCGGCAGCCGCCAACTGGCGCGGATCGACAGACGCCCCGAGGTGTTTCGATTTGCGCAAGGCGCCGTTTCCGCCGACCGCATTGCAGTCAACCTCGTCTATGTCGTCCGAACGCAAATCGTCGATCCCCGGGCCTCGTTCGAAAGCACCCAGAACTATCGCGACGAGGTCTCCATCCGGCTGCAATCGGTCGTGAAGGCGGTATGCAGCCGAAAACCGCGCCTCGAAATTCAACTGGATCACCAGACCTTCAGCAACAGCGCGCAGAAGGCCGCCAGCCAGGTGCTGCGCGCCATCGGTTGCGAATGCCTGACATTCGAACTGCTGCAGGTCGATTCCGCAGGGCCCATCGTGGAATTGGACAGCAGGCGAATGGGATTTGCGGCGGAATAGCTCGTGCCGCGCCAACGGGCGTGGCGCTGAATAAAAAGGCATTCGCGGCAATGTGATCGCGCCCGGCTTCATCGATTCCCCGACCGACCGCGGCGCCAGCCCAAGGCGGGCCGATTCCGCGCCGACAGCGCCGTTCGGCCACCAGGGCGCGGGCCTGGAGGCAGCCTATGCTGCGCGATTCCTGATTTCGAATGAATCCTGCTACGCATGCGCATACGCCGTTTCCCGGCGCCGGCCATCTCGCCGGGATCGGGCGCAGCTCGTCTGCGCAAGCCGAATGGCTTCCGGGATTGCGAGAATTGCCCGCAATGCCCAACTCTCCCCTATCATCATTCACCCGGACATATCAGACATGAGCCAGACCAAACTGTTCGAGCCCTTCAAGCTTGGCCCGATCACGCTTCCGAACCGCTTCGCGATGGCGCCGCTGACCCGCAACCGCGCGGTGCCGCCCGGCATGGTGCCGAGCCCGCTGGCGGTGGACTATTACGGGCAGCGCGCCTCGGCAGGCCTCCTCATCACGGAAGCCAGCCAGGTTTCTCAGCAGGGCCAGGGCTATCAGGATACGCCTGGCATCTATTCGAAGGAGCAGGTCGCCGGCTGGCGCAAGGTGACCGATCGCGTGCACGAAAAAGGCGGGCGCATCTTCATCCAGATCTGGCATGTCGGCCGCATCTCGCACTCGACGCTGCAGCCCGGCGGCGGCAAGCCGGTGGCGCCATCCGCGATCCGCGCCAAGGGCAAGACGTTCGTCAACGGCACCTTCACCGAGATCTCCGAGCCGCGCGCGCTCGAGCTGTCGGAGATTCCTGATATCATCGAGGATTTCAAGCGCGGCACCGAGAATGCGCTGGCCGCCGGTTTCGACGGTATCGAGATCCACGGCGCCAACGGCTATCTGCTGGATCAGTTCGCCAAGGACGGCACCAACAAACGCACCGATGCCTATGGTGGATCGATCGAGAACCGCGCCAAGCTGATGCTGGAAGTTTCCAAGGTGGTAGCCGCGGTGGCGGGCCCTGAACGCACTGGCATCCGCATCTCGCCGGTGACGCCGGCCAATGACGTGAGCGATAGCAATCCGCAGCCTCTCTTCGATCACATCGTGGATGGGCTCAATGCGCTGAAGCTGACCTACATCCACGTCATCGAAGGCGCCACCGGCGGCCCGCGCGACGTCGCGCCGTTCGATTACGCTTCGTTGCGCAAGCGGTTCAGCGGCGCCTACGTCGCCAACAACGGCTACGATTTCGATCTCGCGACCAAGGTGCTCGAGGCTGACGCCGCCGACCTGATCGCATTTGGAAAACCGTTCATCTCGAACCCCGACCTGGTCGAGAGGTTGAAGAAGGGCGCACCGCTGAACGAGTGGGACAAGGCGACGTTCTACGGCGGCGGCGCGAAGGGCTATACGGACTATCCGACGCTTGGGGCTGCGCAGGCGGCGGAGTGAGGGCTCTCGCCGTCATTGCGAGCGAAGCGAAGCAATCCATCCGTCCGTTATGCCGCACGATGGATTGCTTCGCTTCGCTCGCAATGACGGAAAGAAAAAAGGCTGGGATCGCTCCCGGCCTTTCGCTTATGTTCCCCGGATGCTGCGCAGCGCGTAGCGGTGCGCTGCTGTTCCGGGGTCCATCCGCAATCCGGGTCCCGGCCCTGCGAAGCGGCGCAAGGGCGCCGCATCGCGTCCGGGACACGATGGTAGGCTTACTTCGCCTCTGCCCGCTTCGGCGGCGTTGCCGGCCACGACTTCACCAGCGTGTCGTAGTCGACGGTTTCGCCCTTCGGCTTTTCGTTCGCCAGCTTGCGCTGGGGAGCGATGTTGCCGTCCTTCGCGGACTTGGCGAACCAGAACTCGGCCGTCTCCTTCTTGTTCAGCTTCGGCCCGCACTCCTTCTGCACGCCGGATTTCTCCAGACGTTCGAGCACCGAGTCCTGGGCTGCAGCCAACGCATCCATCGCCGCCTGCGGCGTCTTCGCACCGGACGACGCATCGCCGATGTTCTGCCACCACAATTGCGCGAGCTTCGGATAGTCAGGCACGTTGTTGCCGGTCGGGGTCCACTGCACCCGCGCGGGCGAGCGGTAGAACTCGATCAGGCCACCGAGCTTCGGCGCACGCTCGGTAAAGGACTTGTCCCAGATGTCGGATTCACGCACGAAAGTGAGACCGACATGGCTCTTCTTCAAGGACACCGTCTTGGAGTTGATGAACTGCAGATAGAGCCAGGCCGCCTTGCGGCGATCGGGCGGGGTCGACTTCAGGAGCGTCGAGGAGCCGGCGTCCTGGTAGCCGAGCTTCATGCCCTCTTTCCAGTACGAGCCGTGCGGCGACGGCGCCATGCGCCACTTCGGCGTACCGTCCGCGTTCACGACTGCAATGCCCGGTTTCACCATGTCGGCGGTGAAGGCGGTGTACCAGAAGATCTGCTGGGCGATGTTGCCCTGCGCCGGCACCGGACCTGCCTCGGAGAAGGTCATGCCTTGCGCCTGCGGCGGGGCATACTTCTTCATCCAGTCGAGATATTTGACGATCGAATAGACCGCCGCCGGGCCGTTGGTGTCGCCGCCGCGCTCGACGGATGAACCGACGGGACGGCAGCCTTCCATGCGGATGCCCCATTCGTCGACCGGCTTGCCGTTCGGGATGCCCTTGTCGCCGTTACCGGCCATCGACAGCCAGGCGTCGGTGAAACGCCAGCCGAGCGAGGGATCCTTCTTGCCGTAGTCCATGTGGCCATAGATCTTGACGCCATTGATCTCCTTGACGTCGTTGGTGAAGAACTCGGCGATGTCTTCATAGGCCGACCAGTTCACGGGAACGCCGAGATCGTAGCCGTACTTGGCCTTGAACTTGGCCTTGTAGTCGGGATTGGAGAACCAGTCGTAGCGGAACCAATAGAGGTTCGCGAACTGCTGGTCGGGAAGCTGATAGAGCTTGCCGTCCGGGCCTGTGGTGAAGGATTTGCCGATGAAGTCGTTGACGTCGAGCTGCGGGTTGGTGACGTCCTTGCCTTCGCCGGTCATGTAATCCGACAGGATCACGGTCTGGCCGTAGCGGAAGTGGGTGCCGATCAGGTCGCTATCGTTGATCCAGCCGTCATAGACGTTCTTGCCGGACTGCATCTGGGTCTGCAGCTTTTCGACGACGTCACCTTCCTGGATCAGGTCGTGCTTGACCTTGATGCCGGTGATCTCGGTGAAGGCTTTCGCCAGCGTCCGCGATTCATATTCGTGCGTCGTGATGGTTTCCGACACGACGTTGATTTCCATGCCCTTGAGGGGTGCGGCGGCCTTTTCGAACCACTGCAGCTCCTTCAACTGGTCGGCCTTCGACAGCGTCGAGGGCTGGAACTCGCTGTCGATCCACCGTTGATTGACGGCGTCGTCCGCACGCGCAGGTGCGGCAATGGTCACGGAAGCCGCGATCAGCGCAGCCGCGCTGGTCATCGTCAGAAAGCTCTCCTTGGTCAAGGGACCATTCCTTCCTCTCAAGCGTCGCATGTTGGATCCTCCGGTTGCAGCGACAAAACAAAACTCAGGCCCGGGTTGATCCCGGATCTGCTCTTTTTCACTTCCTAGACGGTGCGGAAAATCGCAACGGCCGATAGAAGCGAAATTACGGTTGCGAGCCACAGGCTCGAAATCTCAACGCCCTCCCCGATCGGCAGCGTCAGAAGCGGGTCGGTACCGACAAAGGCAATCCACAACAGATGGATGACGGCGGCGAGCACCAGCGAAATGAACAGCCGGTCGCCGCGCGTGGTCGGGATGCGCAACACGCCGACCCGCTCGGCTTCGGGATAGGCGACCGCAAGCCAGGTCATCGCCCCCAATGTCAGCGCCAGCATCACGAAGAAAATCGCGGTCGGCAGCGTCCAGGCCATCCATGCGATATGTTCCATATGCGCCCCCTACACCCGACCGAGCGCAAAGCCGCGCGCGATGTAGTTGCGGACGAACCAGATCACCAGGGCGCCCGGGATGATGGTGAGCACGCCGGCCGCAGCCAGCAGGCCCCAATCCATGCCGGCGGCCGAGACCGTGCGGGTCATGATCGCCGAGATCGGCTTGGCGTTGACTGACGTCAAGGTGCGCGCCAGCAGCAACTCGACCCAGGAGAACATGAAGCAGAAGAACGCGGCGACGCCGATGCCGCTCGCGATCAGCGGCACCAGGATCTTGATGAAGAAGCGCGGGAACGAATAGCCGTCGAGGAACGCGGTCTCGTCGATCTCGCGCGGCACGCCGGAGACGAAGCCTTCGAGAATCCAGACCGCCAGCGGCACATTGAAGATGCAATGCGCGAGCGCGACCGCCCAGGGCGTATCGAACAGATTGATCGCCGAATAGAGATTGAAGAACGGCAGCGCATAGACCGCCGCCGGCGCCATGCGGTTCGAGAGCAGCCAGAAGAACAGATGCTTGTCGCCGAGGAAGCGGTAGCGCGAGAAGCCGTAGGCCGCCGGCAACGCCACCGCGATCGAAATCACGGTGTTGATCAGCACATAGCTCAGCGAGTTGATGTAGCCGGAATACCAGCTCTCGTCGGTGAAGATGCGCTTGTAGTTTTCCAGCGTCGGCTGGTGCGGCCACAGCGTCATGGTGGTGACGATCTCGCTGTTGGTCTTGAAGCTCATATTGACGAGCCAGTAGATCGGCAACAGCAGGAAGATCAGGAACAGCGAGATGATGAGGCGGCGGCCGGGAATCGAATGCATCAGGCGCCTCCCTTCTTGGCGGGACGCTCGGCCCCGGCGTTGGTCATCACGGTGTAGAAGATCCAGCACACGATCAGGATGATCAGATTGTAGACTAGCGAAAGTGCCGCGGCCTTGCCGAGGTCGAACTGCCCGAGCGCGATCTTGACCAGTTCGATCGAAACGAAGGTGGTCGAGTTGCCCGGTCCGCCGCCGGTCACCACGAACGGCTCGGTGTAGATCATGAAACTGTCCATGAAGCGCAGCAGCACCGCGATCAGCAGCACACGGTTCATCTTCGGCAATTGTATCGCCTTGAACACCGCCCAGCGCGAGGCGCCGTCGATCTGCGCCGCCTGGTAATAGGCGTCGGGAATCGACTTCAGCCCTGCGTAGCACAGCAGCGCAACGAGGCTGGTCCAGTGCCACACGTCCATCACGATGACGGTGGCCCAGGCATCGAACTCGTTGGAGACGTAATTGTAGTCGAAGCCGAGACCGTTGAGCGTATAGCCAAGCAGGCCGATGTCGGGCCGGCCGAAAATCTGCCAGATCGTTCCGACCACGTTCCACGGGATCAGCAGCGGCAGCGCCAGGATCACAAGGCATACGGCAACGGTCCAGCCCTCGCGCGGCATCGACAGCGCCACCACGATGCCGAGCGGCACCTCGATCGCCAGAATGATGGCGGAGAACAGCAGGTTGCGGCCGAGCGAGGCCAGGAAGCGCCCGCCGAGATCGGTCGAGGGATCGAGCAATTCCTTGAACCAGCCGACGCCGTTCCAGAAAAACTGATTGTTGCCGAACGTGTCCTGCATCGAATAATTCACGACCGTCATCAGCGGCAGCACCGCGGAGAACGCCACCACCGCGAATACCGGCAGCACCAGGAACCAGGCCTTCTGGTTGATGGTCTTGTCCATCAGGCTACCCCCTCGACCAGACGGCTGTCGGCATAGACGTGCACGTGCGCCGGATCGAATACGAGCCCGACCGAGTTGTCGGGCACGGAAAATCCTGATGGCACGCGGGCGGCGAATTTTGCATCGCCGATGCGAACGCGAGCGAAGCGGACGCGGCCTAGATCGTCGATGCGCTCGATCGTGGCCGACAACAGGCCGGACGCGGGAGCCGCGACGTTGACGAATTCCGGCCGTACGCCGATCTCGATCTTGGCGCCAGACGGCAGCACGCCGTAATTGCGATGCAGGCCGATGACATGACCGTCGATGCGCGCCTCGTGCCCGCTCACGTCAGCCGGAACTATGTTCATGCCGGGCGAGCCGATGAAATAACCGACGAAAGTATGCGCGGGCTTGTCGAACAATTCGGCCGGCGTGCCGCTCTGCACCACGCGGCCGTCATGCATGACGACGACGGTGTCGGCGAAGGTCAGCGCCTCGGTCTGGTCATGGGTGACATAGATCATCGTGAGATCGAGCTCGCGGTGCAGCGCCTTTAGTTTTGAGCGCAACTGCCATTTCAGCTCGGGATCGATCACCGTCAGCGGTTCGTCGAACAGCACCGCGGCGACGTCGGAACGGACGAGGCCGCGGCCGAGCGAAATCTTCTGCTTGGCGTCGGCAGTCAGGCGCGTCGCCTTACGGTCGAGATAGAACGTGAGGTCGAGCAGATCGGCGATCTGCCTCACCCGCGCCTCGACCTCGGCCTTCGGCACGCCGCGGTTCTGCAAGGGGAATGCGAGGTTCTGTCCGACCGTCATAGTGTCGTAGATCACGGGAAACTGGAACACCTGCGCAATGTTGCGCTTCTGGGTTGACAGCGGTGTAATGTCGGCGCCGTCGAACAGGATCTGTCCGCGCGACGGCGTGACGATGCCGGAGATCAGGTTGAGCAGCGTGGTCTTGCCGCAGCCGGACGGGCCGAGCAGCGCATAGGCGCCGCCCTGCCGCCACGTCATGGTCACCGGCTTGAGCGCAAACGATTCCTCCGGCGCGTCATTGCCGCCGTAGGAGTGCGCGAGATCGACGAGGTCAATGCGAGCCATGCTGCATCTCCCTCAAGCTTTGCCAGGCGCAGCGACCAGACGGTCGCCGGCGTCGAACACGAAAACATTGTCGGGATCGAGCACGGCATCGAGCAAATGGCCGGGCTCGTATTCATGCACGCCCGGCAGCACTGCAACCCAGTTCGAGGCACCCGCGGTTAAGATGCACAAAACTTTCCGAACCGGTGATCTCGGTCACGGTGACGGTGGCATGAAAGGCGTGGCGTCCGGCGATGCCGCTGGCCACTTCGAGTTGATGGGCGCGAAAGCCGACGCGGTAGGGACCGTCGGAAAGCTCCGCATAGAGCCCGGTGGCCGGCGCCTGGATGCCGCCGGCATATTGCACAGAACCGTTCTTCTTCTCGATACCGACGATGTTGAGCGGCGGATCGGAGAACACCTGCGCCACCCGCAGCGTATCGGGCTGGCGATAGACCTTCGACGTGTCGCCGGCCTGCAGAACCTTGCCTTCCCACATGCAGACGGTATTGCCGCCAAGCAGGAGCGCCTCCGAGGGCTCGGTCGTTGCATAGACGAAGATTGCGCCTGACGCTTCGAAAATGCGCGGCAGCTCGGTGCGCAGCTCCTCGCGAAGCTTATAGTCGAGATTGGCGAGCGGCTCGTCCAGCAGAACCAGATCGGCGCCCTTGACCAGCGCCCGCGCGATCGCGGTGCGCTGCTGCTGGCCGCCGGAAAGCTGCAGCGGCGTGCGCTTCAGATAGGGCTCGAGCCGCAGCAGTTTCGCGGCCTCCTGGACGCGCCGGTCGATTTCCTCGCGCGGCCTGCCCTGCACCCGCAGGGGCGAAGCGATGTTCTCGTAAACCGTCAGCGAGGGATAGTTGATGAACTGCTGATAGACCATCGCGACCGAACGTTGCCGCACGTCGGCGCCGGTGACGTCCTTGCCGTCGACCAGCACGCGGCCGGTCGCAGGCTTATCCAGACCAGCCAACAACCGCATGATCGACGTCTTGCCCGACAGCGTCGGTCCGAGCAGCACGCTCAGCGTGCCGCGCTCGAGCGTGAGCGAGACATCGCGAATGGTCGGGATGCCGTCCACGGTCCGCGTGACATGTTCGAGCGTGACGCTCATGTCCGCCCTCCCGCTTCGCGCAAGGGACGTTCGCCGGAGCCGCTGTTGGCCTTGATCCATTCGTCGAGGGCTGTGATTTCGTCGGCCGACAGCCGCAGGCCGAGCTTGGACCTTCGCCACACCACGTCTTCGGCGGTGCAGGCCCATTCGTTCGAGATCAGGTAGCGGACTTCACTCTCCGTCAAGGTGGCGCCGAAAGATTGGCCGAGATCGGCAAGAGACTTCGCGCTGCCGAGCAATTTTGTGGCGCGCGTGCCATAGGCATGCGCGAGCCGGTTGGCATGCGCCGGGCTGAGGAACGGATATTTCCGCGTCAGTTCCGCGGCCAGCGCGGCGACCGCCGAAACATCCATGTCGCCGCCGGGCAGCGGCGCCTTGCCGGTCCAACCTTCCTTCTCTTTCGCGCTGCGCAGATAGGGCGCGAGCCGCTCCAGCGCTTCTTCCGCCAGGCGCCGATAGGTCGTGATCTTGCCGCCATAGATCGACAGCAACGGTGCGCCACCGGGCGTATCGAGTTCGAACACGTAATCGCGGGTCGCAGCTTTCGCTTCGCTGGCGCCGTCGTCATAGAGCGGGCGGACGCCGGAATAGGTCCAGACCACATCCGCAGGCAGCACCGGCTTTTTCAGGTACTCGCTGGCGGAAGCGCAGAGATATTGAACCTCCTCTGGGCTGGCTTTTACCTTGGCCGGATCGCCGTCGTAATCGCGATCGGTGGTGCCGATCAGCGTGAAATCGTCCTGATAGGGAATGACGAAGATGATGCGGCCGTCGGCGTTCTGGAACATGTAGGCGCGGTCGTGCTCATAGAGCTTGCGCACCACGATGTGCGAGCCCTGCACCAGCCGCACTTTTGCCCGCGCGTTGACGCCGGAGCCTGACGACAGCACCTGCTCGACCCATGGGCCGCCGGCATTGACCAGCCCGCGCGCCCGGATGGTTGTGCGCTCTCCACTGATCGTATTCTCGACGGTGACCTGCCAGACGCCGTCGACCTGCCTGATCTCGACCGCGCGCGTGCGGGTGTGGATTTCGGCGCCGCGATCGGCAGCATCCCGCGCCGTCAGCACGACGAGGCGCGCGTCGTCGACGAAGCAGTCGGAATATTCGAAGCCACGCTTGTAGCGGTTGGCGATCAAGGGTTTTCCCACTTCGTCATGGGCGAGATCGACCGAGCGGGTCGGCGGCAGCAGGTGCCGGCCCCCGATATGGTCGTAGAGGAACAACCCTAGCCTGAGCAGCCAGGCCGGGCGCAGCCCTGCGTGGTGTGGCAAAACGAAACGCAGCGGCCTGATGATATGGGGCGCGATCTGCCAGAGGATTTCGCGCTCAATCAGCGCCTCACGGACCAGCCGGAACTCATAATATTCGAGATAGCGTAAGCCGCCATGCACCAGCTTGGTCGACCAGGACGACGTCCCGCTCGCCAAGTCGTTCATTTCACACAAGAAAACGGAATTGCCCCGGCCCACCGCATCGCGCGCGATGCCGCAGCCATTGATGCCGCCTCCGATAATGGCGAGATCGAATACCCTGTCCAACGAAACGCTTCCCCGGCGATCGCCTCTTCACTTCGGCGATTTTACTTTCGGATGAGAGTTAATCACAAACAAAAACGAAAGCAAGACGAAAGCGGGGAACTCGAGGGGGAAGTCTACAAATTGATCGACGCGCTCAGCCATCTCGGCAGCGGACCTCCGCTCACGACGTAAACGCCGACAGAAACACCGGCGATGGCAATCCAGTCCACTGCCGTCGGCCACTCACCCAGAATTGGAATCGCCATGACGGCAGTCATCGCCGGCGACAACGCGGCGAACGCGGCACCGCTGGAGGCGCCGAGAATGCGGACTGCCCGTCCGTAGAAGACCAGTGAAACAATAGCCGTCAGAAGCCCCTGCACGAACACTTGAAGCGCCAGATCGCCCCACGGGGCTTTGGCGAGACTGCCCCCCTCCACGACGAAATACACCGGCATGTAGAGAAACAAGGCGCCGACCGCGGTGATGCCCGCCGCATGCAGGCCATCGAGCCGCGCGCGACGCATCGCGACCGTGTAACAGGCCCAGGCCACGGCAGAACCGAGAAACAGCGCGTGCCCGACGGTCTGCGCGGACCCGACTGCGCCGCCAGTCCCCCAGGCGATGCCAAAAACGCCAAGCAGGATCAGCACGAAGCCAATCTTTTTCGCGTCGGTAAACGGCTCGTGCAGGATGGCCGCAGCAAGAAGCGCTACCGCCAGTGGCATCACCCCGGGAAACAGCGCGCCCGCATGCGCCGCAGGCGCGAACAACAGACCTGCGTTCGCCAGCAGGACAGGAGCGCTGCCGCCGATCACGATCGCCGCCAGCCCGATCCAGCCGAGCCGCTCGAGCGCGAGCCCCCTGCGCATCACGAAGGGCAGCAGAAGCATACCGGCCACGCCAAAGCGAAGCGCAGCGATGTCCCATGGCGTGAGGCTGGTCCGGAGTCCCAGGCGAGCCACCACGATCCATCCGGACCAGATGGTGACGGCTGCGAGGCCATAGAGGGCCCCGCGAATATATTCCGTAGTGGAGCGTCCAGCGACGGCAAGATCCGTCATCATCGCTTCCCCGGGGGATTGGAGTAGCCATAACCCTTTTGATATGTTTTACAGGTTATGATGGAGCATCACGCGAAGCAAGGACGACGCGCCGATCCGTTCGAATGGAGCGGCGGGCATCCGGCGCTGGACCTGGTAAACACCCTGGATGAGCGGCCCTCGCCCTCGCCGATCGAGAATCTGGCAACGTATCCTGACCTGGTGCGGTTCGCGGTGCTGGCCGGACTGATCGATCGTCGAACGGCCGCGGGTCTGCAGCGGCTCGACGGCCGCTCCGGCCCGCTTGTCGCGACACGCGCACGCAAGCTTCGTGAGCATCTTCACGATGTCGTCGCTGCTGCAAATTCGCGACGGCCGGCGCGGCAATCCGATCTCGACGCGCTATCTGCTGCGATCCAGGCGGCTCACGTGGCCCGGACGCTGGTCGTCGCATCGCCCTCGCCAGGATTGGTCAACCGCCGCTGGTCTCCTGCGCTGTCGCCTGAAATTCCCTTGCACGCCTGTTCGCTCGCGATCGAATGTCTGCTCGTTGACGAGCCGCGCAAAAGAATTCGCAAATGCGGAGCCACGGACTGCGACGTCTACTATCTCGACACCAGCAAGGGCCAGCGCCGGCAATGGTGCAGCATGAAAGGTTGCGGAAACCGCGAAAAGCAGCGGCGATGGCGATGCGCGACGCGATAGAGACGAAGGGCTATCGCAATCGAACGGCGGCGGGAGGAGGAAGCGACTCACCCGGCTCGTCGATATCCGCCGCCGGCTTGTCCATCGCCTCGACCACCTCGATGCCGCGGTGGCTGCAGATGCTGGCAAGGCCTGCCGGCAGCGGCGCATCGGTTACAAAGGTCTGGATCTGGCTGAGATGGGCGATGCGCACCGGGGCGCTGCGCCGGAGTTTTGTCGAGTCCGCGACCAGCATGACGCTGCGCGCATTGGCGATGATCGCCTGCGCCGCCTGCACTTCGCGGTAGTCGAAGTCGAGCAGCGCGCCCTCCTCGTCGATCGCGGATGCGCCGATGATGGCGTAGTCGACCTTGAACTGGCCGATCAGGCCGATCGCGGTCGAGCCGATCACCGCGCCGTCGGCACGGCGCACCGCGCCGCCCGCCACGATCACCTCGATGCGCGGGTGCCGATACAACAGCATCGCGACGTTGAGATTGTTGGTGATGACGAGCAAATCCTCATGCGAGGTCAGCGCGCTCGCGACTTCTTCCGTCGTGGTGCCAATGTTGATGAACAGCGAGCAGCCGTTCGGAATCCGCGACGCCGCGGCAATGCCGATCGCCCGCTTCTCTTCCGCCGCCACGAAACGCCGCGCCTCATAGGCGAGGTTCTCGACGCCGGAGGCAATGATGGCGCCGCCATGAATGCGGGTCAGCGAACGTTGGTCGCAGAGATCGTTGAGATCCTTGCGGATGGTCTGCGCCGAAACCTCGAAACGCTTGGCGAGGTCTTCCACCATCACCCGGCCAAAGGCGCGGGCGATGTTGAGGATTTCAGTCTGACGATGGGACAGTCCGGCCATGGCGGCGCCCTTGAGATTTGGACTTGAGATATGGGCCTGGGGCACAAAGTTGCCGTTATGGTGCGGCTGATTGGGGCTGCGGTCAACGAGTGAGATCGGCCCTGGGACTACTTGGCCGGCCGAAACAACGAATCTGGTTAAGGCGACCACGCCGGAAGCCATGCGAGCCGCACCACCTGCGGTGCTCGACAAAGCAATTTGTGGCTGCAACACTGTGATCACAACCAGAAACAAATGGAGGAAACCATGAACATCGATCGCCGTCGGCTCGCCTTGCCCGTACTCGCACTTGGGCTGGCGCTTGGGCTCATGAGCGTCGTCCCGGCTTTTGCCGGTGCGGACGAAGATGCCGTCGCGAAGAACGTCGAAGCCTTCCGTGCGGCGCAGGCGGCTGGCAATGCCGAGGGGGTCGCCCCACTCTGTGCGGACGACCTGAGCTACAGCCACTCGAACGCCAAGGTCGACACCAAGGCGTCGCTTCTCGACGGCATCGCCAAGGCCAATTACAAATGGACGTCGCTCGAATACAAGGATCCCACGGTCCGCGTCGTCGGACCGACCGCCATCGTGCGGTTCACCTTCGTCGGCGAGCAGGAGTTCACCGACGGCAAGAAGACGCCGCAGAACCTGCATATCCTGATGAATTGGCAGAAGCAGGGCAACGACTGGAAGCTGCTGTCGCGGTCGGCCACCAAGCTCTGACCACCAGGCGACCGGCGCTGGCGGGTCATGCCGCCAGCGTCATCCCGCTGGCGAGTTGCCGGGCGGCGCGCTCGGCCTCGCGTGCGTTGCGGAATATCTGCCCTTCCAGCCGGTTGAAACGGTGCGAGGCGGCAAAGAACCGATAGCCGCCGGGAGCGCGCACGATGATCCCCGCCGGCTGAGAGCCGACTTCGATAATATAGGTATCCGACATGGGCCCGGCCTCTGATTTCTTCCGGGCTTACAACGGGTTGCACGGCAAATTGTTCCTGCTTCCACGTTGCGTAACAAGGCCAACCTATGTCAAAGCTGGTCGCGGAATAGCTAGCGAATCGCTCAAATGGCTGGAGAACTGACATGATGCCGAAGTTCGCGCTCTCGATGCTGGTTGCCCTGGCGGTTTGCGCGCCGCTCCAGGAGGCGGCGGCGCAGGAAAGCACGCTCGGGGGCGCGCTGTTCGGCGGCGCGGCGGGCGCGATTGTCGGCGGGGCACTCGGCGGCGGCCGGGGTGCTGCGGTCGGCGCCATCGTGGGCGCTACGACGGGAGCCGCGATCGGCGCCCAGGGCGAGCCGCGGCCCGGCGGCTACCGCTATTATCAAGGCGGCTGCTACGTGGAGCAGCCCGGCGGCTGGCAGGAAGTTTCGCCGCGCTATTGCGGTGTCCAGGCGCAATATGCACCTCCGCCGCCCCGGGTATATGAGTATGAGGCGCCGGCTTGCACGCGCTACCGCTCCTATGATCCGCGCCGTGGCACGTTCATCGGCCGTGACGGCTACGAGCGTCCCTGCCCGTAAGATTCAGGTCGAGATCACGCCGTCCGGGCTGACCGGCTGCGGACGGCCGTTATCGTCGATCGAGACATAGGTGAAGTTGCCGTCGGTCACCAGGATCGACTGCAACTCCTTGCGGCGCACGACCCATGCTTCGAGATGGACCGTGATCGAAGTGCGCCCGACCCGCACCAGATGGCCGTAAACGGAGACGAGATCGCCGACATAGACGGCCTTGCGAAAGTTCATCGCCTCAATCGCAACGGTCACCGTGCGTGATTTCGCGATCTTGGAGGCAAATACGCCGCCACCGATGTCCATCTGGCTGAGCAGCCAGCCGCCAAAAATGTCGCCGTTGGCGTTGGTGTCGGCCGGCATCGCCAGCGTGCGGATACAGAGGTCGCCGCGTGGCTCGGTCTCGTCGGTCGTGGGCGGCGCGTGCACATGCGTCTCCGTCACTTGAAATTCTCCCAGCCGGCATCCGGCGTAAACCTCTTGCCGAACTTGTCGGTCAGGGCATCCAGCGTCGAGACGACATTGTCCACACCGCGGGTTCGCGCATAATTGAGCGGCCCGCCGCGGAACGGCGCGTAGCCGGTGCCGAAGATGACGGCGCCGTCGACCACGTCGGCATTGTCGACGATGCCCTCGCGCAAGCAGGCGACGCAGACATTCGACATCGGCAGGATCAGCCGGTCGATCATTTCGGCCGAGGGCTCCGAGATCGCCGACATGCCGCCGGTGTCGGCCTTGCCGTCCTTCCAGGTGTAAAAACCCTTGCCGGTCTTGCGGCCGAGTTCGCCCTTGGCGACCTTTTCGCGCAGCCACGCCGGCGTGGGCGGCAGCATGTCGCCAAACTTCGAGCGCAGCATATCGCCGACATCGAGGCAGATATCGAGGCCGACCTGATCGGCCAATTCGATCGGCCCCATCGGCATGCCGAACTTTTTCGCGGCGGCGTCGATCACCGTCTTGTCGACCTTCTCGTCCAGCATCACCATCGCTTCCAGCATGTACGGCGTCAGCGCGCGGTTGACGAGGAAGCCGGGCGAGGATTTCACGGGCAGCGGCAGGCGATCGATGGCGCCGACGAAGGCCAGCGCCTCCTTCAGGAGTTGCGCGTCGGTGCCGTCATGGCTGACGACCTCGACGAGTTGCAGCCGCGACACCGGATTGAAGAAGTGCAGTCCCAATAGCCGTTCGGGCCTTTGCAGCGTGGTGCGCAGGTCCTGCAGCGGAATGCTCGACGTGTTGGTGGCGAGAATCGCGCCCGGCTTCATGACAGGCTCGAGCCCGGCATAGACCTTCTGCTTCAGCTCCAGCTTTTCCGGCACCGCCTCGATGATGAGATCGGCGTTGCGGACGCCCTCGGCCTGCATGTCCGGCATCAGCCGGTCGAGCGCATCGCGCACTGAGGTGCGTTTGCGCAAAATCTTGCCGTAGAGATCGGCGGCACGCTTGATCGCGCCCGCGATCGGCTCCGGCTTCATGTCGGCGAGCGTCACCCGCAAATCCTGGCCGGCGCACCAGGCGGCGATGTCGCCGCCCATCGCGCCGGCGCCGATGACGTGGACGTGCTCGATCTTGTTGCCGCTGCCTGCGAGCTTCTTCATCTGCTCGCGCAGGAAGAAGACGCGGATCAGGTTCTGCGCGGTCGGCGTCACCATCAGCCTGGCGAAAGACGCCTTCTCCGCACTCAGCATCGCCCGCTTGTCGCCGCCATGCTTTTCCCAAAGATCGATCAGCGCGTAAGGCGCTGGGTAATGCGCTTCCGGCGCGGCCTTGGCGGCCTCGCTGCGCATGCGCCCGGCGAGGAATCCCCTGACGGGACCGAGGGTGAGAGCGTTGTTGAGCAGCCCAGGCCGCGCGCGCTTGAGGCGGCCGGACACCGCGTCCTTTACGGCATTGCGAACATGCCGCTCCTGCGTCACGGCGTCGACCAGCCCGAGCGATTTTGCCCGGCGCGCATCGATGGTCTTGCCGGTGAGCATCAGCGGCATCGCCTGCATCGGATTGACGAGCTGCGTGAACCGCACAGTACCGCCGAGGCCGGGATGCAGGCCGAGCATCACTTCGGGGAAACCGAACCGCGCGTCCTCGATCGCAATCCGCATCTGGCAGGCCAGCGCCACTTCGAGACCGCCGCCGAGGCAGAAGCCGTGGATCACGGCCACGCTCGGAACCCGCAGCGCCTCAAGCCGGTCGATCACCGCATGCGCGCGGCCGATCTCGGTTTCGACGGCCGCCACATCGGTCGCGCCGCGAAATGCATTGACGTCGGCGCCGGCGATGAAGCCGGACTTTTTGGCGGAACGGATGACGACGCCGGTGGGGCGCTGGCTTTCCAACTCCACCAGTACCTTGTCGAGCTCCTCGATCAGGTCGGCCGAGAGCGTGTTGGCGCTGGTGCCCTCGCGATCAAACAGCAGCCACGCGACGCCATCAGAATCACGCGTCAGCTTGAAATTTTTGTACGGCCCGTCGGCATCAGGCTTCGGCCCGAGTTCGAGCACGCGATCGCCGAGAACGTTCATGATCTGGCTATCCATGCTCACACCGTCTCTATCAGCATCGCGCCGCCCTGCCCGCCGCCGATGCATTCGGTGGCGATGCCGCGCCGTGTGCCCAACCGCTTCATGGCATTGACGAGGTGCAGCACGATACGGTTGCCACTGCAGCCCACGGGATGGCCGAGACTGATCGCGCCGCCATCGACGTTCAATTTGGTCTGATCGAGTTCGCCGGCCGCGCCGTCGAGGCCGAGAATTTCTTTACAGAACTTCTTGTCGTTCCAGGCGGCGAGACAGCCCAGCACCTGCGTCGCAAACGCCTCGTTCAATTCCCAGGTCTCGATATCGGAGAGTGTCAGTTCGTTGCGTTTCAAAAGCTCGGTTGCCGACAGCACCGGGCCCAGGCCCATGATGCCGGGATCGAGCGCCGACCACTGGCTGTCGAGAATGGCCGCCTTTGGCGTCAGCCCGTGCTTGGCCACGGCCTCTTCGGACGCGAGGATCACCCAGGACGCGCCGTCGGTGATCTGCGAGGAATTGCCCGCGGTGACCTTGCCCCACGGACGCTCGAACACCGGTCGCAGTTTCGCCAAGCTTTCCGGCGTCGAGTCCGGGCGCACACCGTCGTCATGATCGTAGAATTTTCCATCGCGCGCGAACGCGGTTTCGATCTCGCCCTTGAGCCAGCCTTCCGACTGTGCTTTTGCCAACCGCCTGTGGCTTTCGGCGGCATAGGCATCCGACTGCGCGCGGGTGACGCCGAAGAGATGCCCGACCACTTCGGCGGTCTGGCCCATATTGAGTTCAGTGATGGGATCGGTGAGGCCGCGCTCCAGTCCAATGATCGGCTTGAAATAGCTCGGCTTCACCTTCAGCGCGGCCATGATTTTTGCGCCGATACCTTTCGCACCCGCAAGGCCCGCGAACCAGCGCACACCCTGTTGCGGCCACACCAGCGGCGCGTGGCTCAGCGCCTCGGCGCCGCCGGCCAGGATCAGGTCGGAGACACCCTCGCGGATGTAGCGGTAAGCCGTGTCGATCGACTGCATGCCGGAGCCGCAATTGATCTGCACCGTGAAGGCGACCATCTTCTCGCCCATGCCGAGCCGCAGCGCGGCGACGCGGGCTGGGTTCATTTCGTCGGCGATGACGTTGACGCAGCCGAGGATGACTTGATCGAAAGCGTTGGGCGCGAAAGGCTGCCGCGCCAATAGCGGCCGGCCGCATTGCACGGCGAGATCGACCGGGGTAAACGGGCCCGGACCCGAGCGCGCTTTCAGAAACGGCGTCCGGCTGCCGTCAACGATAAAGACCGGTCGCGCCATCAGCTCGCTGCCCTCTGCTCACCCAGTTCCTGGAAGAATTGATGCACGTCGGCGCCCTTCCTGTAAATTGGCGACAACGCCTCGGCTGCGAAATCGTCGACTTCGATGACTTTGGCAACGGCCTCGTGTGCGGCCTGCAGCTTCTCGCCGTCGGCCTGCGTGATGACGCCCTTCTTGACCGCCTCCTTCCAGTCATGCAGGCGCGCGGCGCGCATCTGCCTGGAAAAATCTTCTGCCGCCGTGACCAGAACGAACGCCTTCTCCAGCCGCGCGATGCCGCCATCATCGTCGACCGCGGAAAGATCTGATGTCAGCCGGTCGCGCGCCGCCGACGGCTCCAGCACGAGCTGCGCGCATTGATGCACGACGCGGTCGGACGGGCCGGTCACCCTTGCGCCGAACGGCTGGATCAGGAATTTCAGGATCACGGCCACGAACCGGTTCGGCAGGTTGGCGAGGATTTCGGCAAAGCGGTTCTCGATCGTCTTGAAGCCACTGGCCATGCACCATTCGAGCGCGGCGAAATCTTCCTTCTGCCGTCCCTCGTCCTGCCAGCGTTTTAGCGCCGCCGACAACAGATAGAGTTCGGAAAGGATATCGCCAAACCTCGCCGAGAGCATCTCCTTGCGCTTGAGCGCGCCGCCGAGTGTCAGCAGCGCCATGTCCGCGCACAAAGCAAACGCCGACGAATAGCGCGAGAGCTGACGATAGAACCGTGTTGCGTCGCCGGCATCGGGCGCCGGGGCAAACAGCCCGCCGCTCCAGCTTCGGCCCCAGGCGCGGAACATGGTTTTAAAACTGTGGCCGACATGATTCCAGAACGCCCTGTCAAAAGCGTCGAGCCCCTTGGCGCGATCGGCTTCGCCGAGCGCGTTCATCTCCTCGAGCAAATAGGGGTGCGCACGGATTGCGCCCTGCCCGAACACGATCAGATTGCGGGTCAGGATATTGGCGCCCTCGACGGTGATGCCGACCGGCACCGAGCGATAGAGATTGCCAAGATAATTTTGCGGCCCATCGATCACGGCCTTGCCGCCATGGATGTCCATGGCGTCATCGATCGCGATCCGCATTCGCTCGGTGGCGTGCAGCTTCATGATGCCGGAAATGACGGCGGGATGATGCCCCTGGTTGAGCGCGGCACAGGTCAGCCGCCGCGCGGCGTCGAGCAGATAGGCGGTGCCGGCGATGCGGGCGAGCGGCTCCTCGATGCCTTCGAACTTGCCGATGGAGATGCCGAACTGTTCGCGGATGCGGGCATAGGCGCCGGTGGTTCGTGCGGCATAGGCCGCGCCCGCGGCCGACAGCGACGGCAGCGAGATGCCGCGGCCGGCGGCCAGCGCCGTCATCAGCATCTTCCAGCCTTGCCCGAGCCGCTCTTGTCCGCCGATGATGTAGTCCATCGGAATGAACACGTCGCGGCCCCAGTTCGGGCCGTTCTGGAACACCTGCATCGCCGGCAGATGGCGGCGGCCGATCTCGACGCCGGGCAGATCGGTCGGGATCAGGGCCACGGTAATGCCGAGCTCTTCCTGATCTCCCACGAGATGATCGGGGTCATGGGCCTTGAAGGCGAGACCGAGCAGCGTCGCGACCGGCCCCAGCGTGATGTAGCGCTTGTGCCAGTTCAGCCTTAAACCCCAGCACGTCGCGGCCTTCGAAATTGCCCTTGCAGATGATGCCGGTGTCGACCATCGATGCCGCATCCGAGCCGGCTTCGGGGCTTGTGAGGCCGAAGCAGGGAATGTCCGTACCCTCGGCAAGCCGTGGCAACCATTTCTGCTGCTGCTCCTTGGTGCCGAAGCGCATCAAGAGTTCGCCCGGCCCGAGCGAGTTCGGCACCATCACGGTGACGGCAGCGGTGAGCGAGCGCGAGGAAAGTTTTCGCACCACTTCCGAATGCGCATAGGGCGAGAATCCGAGCCCGCCAAATTCCTTCGGGATGATCATGCCGAAGAATTTGTGACGCTTGATGAACGCCCACGCCTCCGGCGGCAGGTCGCGCCATTCCCAATTGATCCTCCACTCGTCGAGCATGGCGCAGAGCTCGTCGACCGGGCCATTGAGGAAGGCCTGTTCTTCCGCAGTCAGCGTCGCCGGCGCGTTCGCCAGCAATTTCGACCAGTCAGGATTGCCGGTGAAGAGGTCGGCGTCCCACCAGACGTCACCCGCCTCGAGCGCCTCGCGCTCGGTGTCGGACATCGCGGGCATTGCGCCACGCGCGAAAGCGAAGATCGGCTTGCTGATGAAATCGCGGCGGAAGCTCATGGCGAACCCTCCTGGTCTGCGGCGCGAGGTCGCGCCCCACCTGTGCCAAACGACGGCCCATTCTAGCTGAAACGCACGGGTTTCGGGGACGCTTCGCATCGGGAATGAAGCGAAATTAATAAACCGGGAGATAACGGCCGAGGCCCGAGCCCGTTCCAAAATGGCTGTATTGACCGGCGGTTAGAGACCGGTGAGGTTACCGGGTGGTTGCCGTCTGGAATGCCCGCCGGCCTCAAACCGGGGGCACGCCGGTGTTATGAATCACGCTTGTTGCGTCGTCGCTCATTGGGGACGAATACGGCAAACACTTCCTTGACGCGAACGGCAGGCGTGACGTCGCGGGTAAAGCGAAGCTCCGCGGTGGTCCGGGTTTCCCTCCACGCGAGGCGCGTAAAGCGCGCTGGCGTACAGCGATCCGTCAAACCGCAAATTGCTCTCGTCGTCGGTGAGATAGGCATTCGAAATAAACAGGAAAACGAACAGCGTCGATCCTACGACGGCAAAATATTTGAATACGGGCATTGGTACACAAGCCTCTCCCTTTCTGGAAAAGGAAGGTGCAGCACGCGCCGTAAAAGCCGGGTTTAGACGCGCCCTGCTTTTGCCCAAACGGTTGGCTGCGGATTGCCAGATTGTGACGAATTTTAATGAATCGCCGCTGATGACGTGGACATCGACGTCTCACGGAAATTCTCTTCGAATCCTGCCGAAGCTGACGAAAAATCAGAATGAAAAATTGACTAACGAGACAGCCTGTTAAGAAGCGCCACGAGTTCGCCCTGGCGATGCGTGCCGGTTCTGTTGAAAATTGCCTTGAGATGAGTTCGCGCTGTTTCCACGGTGACGCCCAATTCGGCCGCAGCAGTCTCCATGGAACTTCCTGTCGCGAGCTTTCCCGCCAACATGGCTTGTGCCGGCGTGAGCTCAAAGACTTTCCCAAGGATATCGGGATTGACGGTCGCAGTGCCTTCGAGATCGCTTAGTGCGAGCACGGCGCGCGCGCCAAGAAACGGGCTTCGCGCCGCCGGTGGAACGGGTAGCGTCTTCAGCACCAGAGGCCGCTTGCTTTCTCGCCTGACGATGATCGGATCGACGCGACAAGCTTGCTGGTCCGACGTCTCTTTAAGCCGGTCGATCACTTCGGATAATTCGGAATTGGCGCGGCTGTCGCGAAGTACCAGCCGATTGTTTCGAACGAGGATTTCGCCGCCAATATAGGCCTCCATCCGTCGGTTCAAGCCAAGCAATCCTCCATGGCGATCAATCGCCAATGCAGGTCGTTGCATGAGGTCAAGGGCGTTCGTCACGCTCAGGATGGCAGCCCGCCCGACCGCGGTGGAAAGCGTGGCAGCCTCGGTAAGCCTGTGCGAAAGCCGCGACAGCGCCTTCACCTCGTCGGATTCGAACATTCCTTGCTTGGGGGTACGCTGAATCGTTAATCCCCACAGCGCCGGGCCAGCCCTGAAGCCGATCGCCGCAAACCACTTCAATCCGTATCCGGCGAGATTTGCGTAGAGGGGATCGCGCAGCATCTCGGCTTCCGATCTGAACAGATCGGCATCCCTAACCACGTCGGCGCCGGCCTGAAGAAGAGGAACGCCTCGCGCAGCCCTTACGTCGGCCACATGGAATTTATGACGGAAGTAGTTGTCGAAAAATTCGGAGACGGCTTCGGTCCTTGGAATGTCCTCGGTTCGCACGTCGCTTTGCAGCATCGCCGCGCCCTTGGCATCAGCAGCCTGGCATATGTCCTCCATCAGTTCGGTCCAGACCAATGGGTCCAGGACGGCATCGCCGAGGCGTTTGCCGACATCCTCGAGCTTTCGAACGTCAAACAAAATTCCTGCCCCCCAAAATTCCTGCCCCTAAGACTCCATCGGCCGGCCGAACCAGTCTGCTTGAGTTTAGCGAAGGAGCAAGCGCCGAGCTTTTTTTGCGACCGGAAAAGCGGGCACCTAAAACCGTGCGGAAAGGTTTACGGTATCAAAACACCACTATGCCGGCAGGCTGGAGCTGATGATTCCTCGACTTCAGACAGCGGACTAGCAGCTCTAAAATGATCAAGCGTCGGCGGGTTACGCCGGCGCTTGATCGTCGTATCGAGGGATCTGCAGAGCCAGTCGTCAACCCGGTCCTGCGCCTTGCGTTGCCGTATACACGGCGTAGAGCGACTGGCTCGCGGCCATGAACAGGCGGTTACGCTTGGGGCCGCCGAAGCAGATATTGCCGCACACTTCCGGCAGGCGGATGCGGCCGAGCAGCTTGCCCTCCGGCGACCACACCGTCACGCCGCTGTAGCCGACGGCGCGGCCGGCGTTGCTCGAACACCAGACGTTGCCGTTGACGTCGCAGCGCACGCCGTCCGGTCCGCATTTCACGCCGTCGACCATGAAATCGCTGAACCGCTTGTGGTTGCTGAGCTTGTTGTCGGTGCCGACATCGAACACAAACACATCGCCCTTGCCGCCCGCACCGGTGTCGCCCGGCCCCTTGCCGGTAGAGGCGACGTAGAGCTTCTTGTAGTCGGGCGAGAAGCAGAGGCCGTTAGGATCGGGCACCTGCTCCTCAGTCACCACGAGGTCGATGCGGCCCGACGGATCGATGCGATAGCAATTGGTCGGCAGTTCGCGCTTGCCCGGCACGAAGCCGGCCGGCTGGCCGATCCGCGGATTGAGCTTGCCGGCGGAATTGCTCGGGCCGCCCGCGACGTCAGGCTCGCCCTCATAGAGCTGGCCGCCATAGGGCGGGTCGGTGAACCAGTAGCTGCCGTCCGGATGGGCGACGACGTCGTTGGGTGAGTTGAGCTTCTTGCCGTTGTAGGAATCGGCCAGCACGGTCGCGGTGCCGTCGTGCTCATAGCGCACCACGCGGCGGGTGAGATGTTCGCAGGAGAGCTGGCGGCCCTGGAAATCGAACGAGTTGCCGTTGGAGTTGTTGGAGGGCGCGCGGAAGACGCTGACGTGACCATCATCCTCGGACCATCGCATCTGCCTGTTGTTGGGGATGTCGCTCCACAAGAGATAGCGGCCCTGCGCACTCCAGGCCGGGCCTTCGGCCCACAACACACCGCTGTGGAGGCGCTTGATTGCGGTGTTGGGCTGGGCGAGATCGTTGAAGGATGGGTCGACCGCGATAATGTCGGGGTCCCAGAAATAGGTGGTCGGGGCGCCGCGCGGACCGAAATCGCGCGGCGGGCTGGTGATCGTCGACGGCGGCGCTACGGGGCCGCCTTGAGGACCCGCTTGGGCCAGCGCGCCGCCGACCCCCGCCACGGTGGCGCCGGCGCAGGCGGCCAGGCCGTGGACAAGCGTTCGTCGTGAGATCGTGGTTTCCGGGTCGCGCTGTTCGGGGCGTTGCATTGCATCCTCCCAATGTGTGTGCCGGCCGTTGATCCGGCCTGGCAACTTGAGGTTAATCCGGGCCGTGTCCGGTTGCGAGAGCTGGTTACGATTCCGCTCGCAGTTCAAGCTCGCAATGCAAGATGGCTTTACCTTGTCGAATTCAATTCCGTGGCTTGCTTGGGCAAGTGCCCAAATCCAGGACATCGCGACCAAAATTCCGATGACATCCGACACGATCTTTGCGCTTCATTCGATGACGAAGCCTATCACCAGCGTCGCGGCGATGACATCGCGCCTGCGATCACTTCTTGTTGGCCGCTTCGCGCTCGATAAAGACGACCTCTACGCCCTTCTTGAGGAGCCTTGCCAATTTGTCAGCGTCCCAGTTGGTGAGGCGCACGCAGCCGTGCGACTCCGCCTTGCTCACCTTTGACGGATTCGCCGTTCCGTGAATGCCAAAACCTTCCGCTGAAAGTCCGATCCATTGGGAGCCGACGGGATTGTTGGGGCCGGGCTTGATCTTGAAGGCTCGTTTGGATTTGACTCCCTTGAACTTGTAATCCGGGTTGTAGCGATAATACGGATTTGCATCGATCGAGATCACCTTGAGGACGCCGCTGGGGCTCGGCTTCTCCTCGCTCCCCACGGTTGCGGGAAAGAAGGCGATCAGTTCGGAATTCGCGAAGGCCTTGACGGTTTGGGACGTCTTGTCGACTTCGACACGCGTCACGGCTGACTTGCTCTCCTTGACCGCGACGTTCATCACCGCGATCGTTTGACCGGCCTCGTCGAATTTCTTGCCGGGGTTGAGGGCCGCGAGCAATGCCTCGCTCATGTGAAACCGCTCGGCGATGGCTTCCCGCGGGCTGGTGTAGTCGAGCGAGTTCAGGCCCTTGAGGTCTTCCATCTTCGCAGGCAGCTTCTTCAGAAACGGCCCTTTGACGTCCTTCTCCGTGATCTTGTAGTCGACGACGATCGGATCCGATCCGGTGGCCAGCAAGGCGCCCCAGATTTCGGACGTCAGCGGCTGCTTGTTGCTCACGGCCAGGCCTTTGGCTTCGGCAAATGCCCTCAGGGCTTTTTGGGCGTTCTCGCCCAGCTTGCCGTCGATCTCACCGGGCGAGAAGCTGGCGCGGTCAAGCAGCACCTGCGCCTTGACGATGACGGGATTGATCTTGTCGTCGCCCGCCAGCTTGCCCTTGAATTCGGCGTTGTTGATCGCCGCTGCATCGAGGCCCGCGAAGGCCGGACAGACAAGGCAGACGAGCAACATCATTCCGGCAAACAAGCGGATCATCGGCAAATCTCCAAAATACTGTCTGATAAAGATTTGGACGGTGCGGAGTTCCGTGACGGCGAGATGGACTCAATCCGGCCGGATCATCTCGAACATGTTTTCCGGCTTGATCTCGAAATAGTCGCCGCGGCGGCCGGCGCGGACGATCGGATGAGCCAGCCCGGTCTGATAGACGCCGTCCTGGATGAAGGCCTTGTCGATGTGCACGGCGACGACCTCGCCCAGCGTCAGCCAGGCCTGCGCCTTGTCGCCATTGGCACCCTGCAACTGGATGATCTGCGTCACCTTGCATTCGAAGGCAACAGGGCTTTCCGCCACACGGGGCACGTTGACGAGCTTGCAGGGTGCGGCCGTCAGCCCCGCGATCTTGAACTCATCGACATCACGGGCAACGTGCGCCGCCGTCGCGTTCATCTGCTTCGCCAGATCCATGGTGGCGAGATTCCAGACGAATTCGCCGGTGTCCTGGATATTGCCCGCGCTGTCCTTCCAGTTCGTCGAGGAGAAGCCGATGATCGGCGGCACGTAGCAGAAGGCGTTGAAGAAGCTGTAAGGCGCCAGATTGATGTTGCCGTTGCCGTCGCGCGAGGAAATCCACCCGATCGGGCGCGGGGCGATGATGGCGTTGAAGGGATCGTGCTTGAGGCCGTGGCCGTTCTTCGGTTCGTAGAAATGCAGGTCTTTCTGGCTCTTGGCGTCCATTCCGGTCGGTCCTTGTCGTCATTGCCTACGACAAACGCGAAGCGTTTGCGCTAGGGCGCACTTGCGACGACTTGTCCGCCGAAGCTCAGAGAGCGAAGGCGGACAAGCGCTCCGCTGCGTTAGCACCGTCCCGGAACGACGGTCAATTCGCCTTACGCGGCTCAAGGGCCTTGAAAAGGAAATCGACCATCTGGTCGATCGTTGCGCTGGGCTTGTTGACGGCCTGCGCGATCATCTGCGGGTGGAAGAAGCGGATCATGCCGGTGCAGGTACAGAGCGCGGCCAACGGCAGGTCGGGGGCCTCGAACTCGCCGGACGCCACGCCCTGCGCGATCACCTGGCCGATGATGCCGGTGACGCACTCGATATGGGCGACGCAGACGTCCCAGTCCTCCTCCATCGCAATCTCGACCATCTCGTGAAGCTTGGCATCGCCGACATAGCGCTCCGTGTTCATCCGATTGATGGTCTTGAGCAGCTCGCGCAGGCGAGGTTTCGCCGGACCAGGCTGGGCCGCAATCCGGCGCGCTTCGATCTCGACCTCGCCCATCAGGGTTCGCGCCACGCCCTCGTGGATCGACTTCTTCGAATCGAAGAAGCGATAGACGTTGGCGGGGCTCATCCGCAGTTCCTTGGCGATATCGGCGACCGTGGTCTTCTGATAACCGATCTGCCGGAACAGACGCTCCGCCACCACGAGAATCCTTTCCCGGGTGTCAGTCTCGATGTGTTCCGAAATCAGCGTCATGTCAGCTCTCAATGTTCAATTATTCTGCCGCGTCGGCAAGCGGAATTGCGTGCGGGCCCTTGATCTGATGTTGCGGCGCAACGTCAGGCTGTTCGACCTGGCCGCTTTCTTCCAGGCTCTTCCTGAACCACAGGGCGTAGAGACCCGGCAGGTACAGCAAGGTCAGGAAGGTTGCAACAAACAACCCGCCCATGATGGTGATCGCCATCGGGCCCCAGAAGGCCGAGCGCGACAGCGGAATCATGGCGAGAATCGCCGCCAGCGCCGTCAGCACCACCGGGCGGGCACGCCGGACGGTGGCCTCGACGATGGCTTCCTTGCGCGTCAGGCCCTGGGAAACGTCGGCCTCGATCTGATCGACCAGAATCACCGCGTTGCGCATGATCATACCGGCCAGCGCGATCAGCCCGAGCAGCGCCACGAAGCCGAACGGCTGGTTGGCGACATTGAGGCCGAGCGAGGCGCCGACGATGCCAAGCGGCGCGGTCAGGAAGACCAGGAACAGCCGCGAGAAGCTGTGCAGCTGGATCATCAGCAGCGTCAGCATCACCATGACCATCAGCGGAAACAGCACGAAGATCGAGGCATTGCCCTTGGCGGATTCCTCGAACGCGCCGCCCGGCTCGATCCGGTAGGCCGGCTCGAGATGATCGCGGATTTCCTTCAGCTTGGGCCAGATCTGGTTGGTGACATCGGGCGCCTGGACGCCGTCGACGACGTCGGTTCGCACCGTGATCGCCATGTCGCGGTTGCGCCGCCACATGATCGGCTCCTCGTGGGAATATTCGATCTTGGCAATCTGCTGCAGCGGCACGGCGACGCCGTTGCGTGACGTCACAGTGAGGTCACCGACGCTCTTGAGATCGAGCCGTTCGGACGGGACCGCGCGCGCGACCACGCCAACTTTTTCGATGCCGTCGCGGATGGTGGTGACCTGCGCACCCGAGATCAGCATGGCCAGCGCCTGCGAGACGTCCTGCGGCGTCAGGCCGAGTGCCCTCGCCCGGTCCTGATCGACCACGAGCTTCAGGTAAGGCGACTGCTCGTTCCAGTCGAGCTGCGGCTCCACGACGTTGTGATTCTGCCTCATGACGTCGCGCACCTTGTAGGCGATGTCGCGCACGGTGTTGGCGTCGGGGCCGATCACGCGGAACTGCACCGGGAAGCCGACCGGCGGGCCGAAATTGAAGCGGTCGATGCGCACGCGCGCTTCGCTCAGATCACCCTCGGCGACCGCCTTCTCCAGCCGCGCCTTGATCCGCTCGCGGGCTTCGACGTCCTTTGAGACGATCACGATCTCGGCAAAGGCCTCGTTCGGCAGTTGCGGATTGAGGCCGAGCCAGAAGCGCGGCGAACCCTGGCCGACATAGGAGGTATAGGTCGCGATATCCTTGTCGTCCTTCAGCAGCGCCTCGGCCTTCTTCACGGAATTTTCCGTGACATTGAAGGCGGTACCTTCCGGCAGGCGCAACTGCAGGAACAATTCGGGCCGCTCGGACAGCGGGAAGAACTGCTGCTGCACATGGCCGAAGCCAACGATCGAGAGCGCGAACACGCCGACGGTTGCCAGCACCACCTTCACACGATGATCGACGCACCACTGCACCACGGCGCGCAAGCCGCGATAGATCCGCGTCTCATAGATCGCGTGCGGATCGTGGTTGTGGTGCACAGTGATGTTGGGCAGCAGCTTGACGCCGATATAAGGCGTGAAGATCACCGCGACGAACCAGGAAGCGACCAGCGCGATCGCCACGATCCAGAAGATGCCGCCGGCATATTCGCCGACCGCCGAATTGGCAAAGCCGATGGGGAGGAAGCCAGCGGCCGTAACCAGCGTCCCCGTGAGCATCGGAAACGCAGTTGATTCCCAGGCAAAGGACGCGGCGCGGACGCGGTCCCAGCCCTGTTCCATTTTCACCACCATCATCTCGACTGCAATGATGGCGTCGTCGACCAGAAGGCCGAGCGCGATGATCAAGGCGCCGAGCGTGATGCGGTGCAGGTCGATCGACATCGCATTCATGACGACGAAGACGATGGCGAGCACCAGCGGCACCGACATCGCGACCACGATGCCGGTGCGCCAGCCGAGCGCCACGAAAGAGACGAACAGCACGATCGCGAGCGCCTCGATGAAGGAATGCACGAACTCGCCGACGGCGCGCTCGACCACCTTCGGCTGGTCGGCGATCTGCTCGACCTCGATGCCCTGCGGCACCGCCTTCATGAAATCGTTGGTCGCCTTCTCGACGTCCTTGCCGAGTTCGAGGATGTTGGCGCCCTTGGTGGTGACCACGCCAATGCCGATGGCGGGCTTGCCTTCCTGGCGGGCAACGAAGGTCGGCGGATCGACGAAGCCGTGGGTGACGGTCGCGATATCGCCGAGCCGGAACACGCGGCCATTGCTTTCGACCGGCGTCTCCGCCACCGCCTTGGCGCCATCGAGCGCGCCGGTGACGCGCAGCGGCACGCGCTGCGAGGAAGTTTCCACCGTGCCGGCGGGCGTGACGTTGTTCTGCTTGGCCAGCGAATCGAACAGTGCCTGCGGGGTGATGCCGAGCGTGGCGAGCTTGGCGTGCGAGAACTCGACGAAGATGCGCTCGTCCTGGTTACCGTAGAGATTGACCTTGGTGACACCAGGCACCTTCAACAGCCGCTGGCGCATGCCTTCGGCGGTCTTCTTGAGCTGCGCGTAATCAGCGCCGTCGCCGGTCATCATGTACAGAATGGAATCGACGTCGGAGAATTCGTCGTTGACGGTCGGCCCGAGCAGGCCTGCGGGCAACTGGCCCTGCACGTCGGCGAGCTTCTTGCGCAACAGATAAAACAGATAGGGCACGTCCTTCGGCGGGGTCGAGTCCTTGAACGTGACCTGCATCGCCGTGAACGACGGCTTTGAATAGGTCTGCACCTTCTCGAAGAACGGCAGCTCCTGCAGCTTCTTCTCGATGGGGTCGGCGACCTGGGTCTGCATTTCCTGGGCGGTGGCGCCCGGCCAGATCGCCGAAACGTTGACCACCTTCACCGTGAAGAACGGATCCTCGGCGCGGCCAAGCCGCTGGTAGGAGAAGAAACCGGCAGCGCCCAGCATGATCATCAAGAACAGGATCAGCGTCGGATGGCTCACCGCCCAGCCCGAGAGATTGAAGCGCTTCATGTCACTCTCCAACTTCCAAAATCTTTTGCAGCGTCATTGCGAGCGAAGCGAAGCAACCCGCACTTTCTTTGCAGCACGATGGATTGCTTCGCCGCGCTCGCAATGACGATCAGAACGATAGCGCCGAGACCACCCGGACCTTCTGGGCCGGATCGATCTTCTGCACGCCGAGCGCGACCACCTTGGCGCCTTCATTGACGCCGCCTGCGATCACGACGGCATCGCTCTCATAGGATTTCACGACCACCGGCTGCAGCTTCACCGCGCCGGCATCATCGACGGTATAAAGCGAGGGGTTGCTGCCCTGGCTGAACAACGCCGACAGCGGCAGCTTTGCGACGCGCTCGGTGGCGGCATCCGCAAGCGTCAGCGTCGCGGTCATACCGAGCGAGACTTTGTCGTCGGCTTCCGGCAACGAGAATTTTGCAAGATAGGTCCGGGTCGCCGGATCGGCCGAGGGCGCGATCTCGCGCAGCTTCGCGGTGTATTTCTTTTCCGAATCCGACCACAGCGTCACGGTAGCCGTGCCGGCCTTGGCGCGGCCGACCAGCGTCTCGGGGATGGCGACCACGGCTTCCTTCTCGGCAAAGCGCGCGACGCGGACCGCGGTCTGGCCGGAGGCCACGACCTGGCCGGGATCGATCAGGGTCGCGGTAACGACGCCGCGGCTGTCGGCCAGCAGCGTCGCATAAGACAGAGAATTCTTGGTGAGTTCGACCTGCCGCTCGGCGCGACTAAGGCGTGCGCGCGCTTCATCGGCCGCGGCGCGGCTCTGATCCATCTGAGCGTCGGTGGTCCAGCCCTTGGCGCGCAGATCCTTGGCGCGCTGCTCGGCGGCGCCAGCCTGCGCCAGCACACCGGTGGCGGCGCGGAATTCGGCCTCCGCCTGCTCGGCCTGCAGCTTCAGATCGACCTCGTCGAGAGTAGCCAGCGGCTGGCCGACATCGACGGTCTGGCCAACCTCGACCAGGCGCCTCGCGACCTTGCCGGGAACCCGGAAGCCCATGTCAGTCTCGATCCGGGGCCGGATGGTGCCGACAAAGCTGCGCTCCGGCGTCTCGGCCGCGTAGTGCACCGTGGCGATCAGAACCGGGCGTCCGGGAGCGGCCGTTTCAGCCGCCTTTTCATTGCAACCGGCCAGCGCAAATACCGCAAAGGCCAGCGACGCACCTGTCAAGAGCCTGTAATAGCTAGAGAAAATGGAACGGGCGAACATCGGACTCTCCATCGCAGGATCTGATGAAGAGTATTGAATGCGTACTGACGAATGTCAACATTCGTCAGTGGTCATCATTTCGTGATGGAGAATGGGTTAAGGGGTAATTGCTTTTCCGAAAACCGATGGCGACGGGATGGCCGAAGTCATGCCCGCCTAACTGCCCACCCCGGCGAAAGTAGCCTGGATGGAGCCGCAGCCGGGCTATGCGACTACTTCGTTTCTTACGGGCCGAAACCCGCCGTCATTTATCGGACGCGGCGAGCTTTCTTGCGCGTCTTCGTAGGAACGCTCTTCTTGGCGCTCCTTGCGACCTTGCGCGCAGGACCGGACTTCTTGTTGCTCGATTTCTTGCTGGCGGCCCTCTTGGCCGTACGCTTCGAGCTCATGGACTTCGTCGTTTCTGCCTTGGCCGCCCTGGCTTTCGTTGCCTTGGCTGCCGGGGCGCTGCGCCGCTTCTTCACCGCGCGCTTTCGCCGTACGGGCGCGGCTGCGACCGGCGGTACCATCAGCGGATCGGAAACAAGACCGTCGGCAGCAAGCGGCACATAGGCCAGCGCGCGTTCGTCGGCCCTCAAGCCCGGCTCATCCGCCTTCAGCGCCCGGCTTGCAGCTTCCGTCGCGGTGCTGGCTATGCCTTTCACCGTGTTGGTGAACTTTTTCAGAATCGATTTATCCTTGGCCATGTCACCCTCCCGCGGGCTTCCTGACATGGAACTAACCAACCCGGTGGCGCCGGGTTCCTGAACGAAACCCTATTCCGCCAACTGAAACCGCTCAAAGCGATCCAGTTCTTCCTCGATGCGGCGCTTGTAGTCCTTGCGCGCGGCCCGCGCCGCGCCCTTGCCGACCCAGCTCCATTTCTGCATCAGCAATTTCTTGTTCTGGCGGTCGGTCTTCAGGTCGATGGCGGCGACGATGTCGCTGCCTGCCAGAACCGGAAGCGCGAAATAGCCGAACAGGCGTTTTTCCTTCGGCACATAGGCCTCGAAGCGGTGGCCGTAGTCGAAGAACAATTCGGTGCGCTTGCGCTGGATAACAAGCGGATCGAACGGCGAGAGGATGTGCACCGGGCCATCGCCCGCATCTGCCGGCCGATCTGCCTCCAGCACTTCCGGCCGGACCCAATGCTCCTGCTTGCCGGCGCCTTCGAGCGCGACCGGCACCAATTCCTTGCGCCGCACCCGCGCGTCGATCAGGCGCCGCACCGCGCCCTTGCTCGGCGCGTCGAGATGGCAGATGGAATCGAGGCTGACGATGCCCTGCGAGCGTAACGCGCGGTCGAGCAGGTAGGCGGTGAGTTCAGCCGCCGAGGCCGGCTTCGGCGGTTTGTCCCAGCCGAAATGCCGCGTCATCAGCTCATAGGTCTTGAGCATGCCGGTGCGTTCGGAGATCGTGACCTCGCCGGTGTAAAAGGCAAGCTGCAGCGCCCGCTTCGAGGGTTTGCGGCTCTGCCAGAGATGTTCCTTCTCGGTCAGGACGTCGTCCTCGATGTCACGGATGGTGAGAGCGCCATCGCGCCGCAACAGCCGCATCACCTTGCGGGTGTCCTCCGGCTTGACGGAAGCAAACCACCGGTGGCCCTCGCGCCGGTGCTCCCGCATCGCCGGGACGAAGAAGCGAAAGTCCTTCGCCGGCACATAGGACAGCGCGTGCGTCCAGTACTCGAACACGCTTTTGTCGGCGCTCTGGGCCTGGCGTAGGTCGGCGCGGGCATAGGCCGGGATACGGCTATAGAGAATGTGATGATGGCAGCGCTCGATGACGTGGATGGTGTCGATCTGCACATAGCCGAGATGGTCCACCGCCGCCGCAACCGCCTGCGGTCCGGCACCGAACGGCTCGTTCGTATCGAGCCGCTGGGCATGCAGCCAGATTCGCCGGGCCTCGGTCTTGGTCAGGGGGCGGGGTTCAGTCGCGCGGGGCATCGCACGGCAATGTAGCGAGATTCGCGCGTTGGGGGAGTCCCGGGTTCCGTGATCGCCGGCGCGCGGCGCGAACTCACCTCTCGCGCTTCGGCCGTTCGCCTACGCTGCCGGTTGCGATCTCGGCCTCGCAGGAGGCGCGGCCGGGCTGGGGCGCATGGCATTTATAGACATGGCCGGTGAGACGATCGACCAGCCACGCGCTCTCCTCTGTCGGGCTTTCAAACCCGACATAGCGGCTGCCGAGCGCGTTGATCAGCGTCGACAGCAAAATTGCAGCGGCGATCATCGCCGCGCCGATCAGTGTTGGCATTGAACTTCCGGAACCGGCAGGCTCCGATGCGCTGGCACGATAGCCCTGGTACTCACGCTGACGCTTGACTGACTGTAACACCCGCCCCGCCCGTTTGGTTGCCCCGAACGAATTCTTCTTCAGATTTTTTTGTGAGCAGATTTGCTAGGCGCGCATCTGGCCGATTTGTTGTCCAGAGATCGGCGCTGGCGCGACGGCACACAGTTTTTCTTTTCTGAAGTCAGCGGCGGGAAGTGATGCAGCGGTCGCCTATCCCGTAAGACTCCGGATGCCAGCCCGCACCCGTCCAGTCACTGCAGTGCGTTGTGCTGCGGGGCATTGAGATCGCCGGATCGCTGCGCTTCGAATCGCTGCACAGCACGAGTAGCCTCCATCGAACTTCCGGAAGCCCTGCGATGCTCACTCAAAGCCAGCCCTAGACGGAAAGCTGGCGTTATCAATGTGACTTGAATCACATTGCCCGCTTTGAACCCGTCTTATCCTCGCAGCATCAAAACGTCATGCACGCCACGCTTTGCAGGCGTTTAACAATGAGGATTAGGACAATGACCCGCTTTCTTTCCATCATGACTATCGGCGCCGCGCTGTCGATGACGGCCGGCCTGGCTGCCGCCGGCGACACCGTCTCGGCCGCCAAGATCCTGGACGCTCTGAAGCCGAAGCCGGGCGTGACCCGCGGCCTTTCGACCGGCCCGCAGCAGCCGGTGGACGCCGCCGTACAGGCCAAGGAAACCAGCTTCGTCAATACGCTGCGCAACCGCAAGACGCGGTCGCTGTCGCTCGGCGAGCGCCAGGAAATTGCGGAACTTGCCGCGAGCAAGCCGAAGATCGATCTCGAGATCCAGTTCGACTACAACTCGGCCGACATCAGCAAGGGCTCAGTGACAGCCGTGCAGGAACTCGGCAAGGCGCTCTCCGATGCGAGCCTGAAGGGTTCGACCTTCGTGGTTGCCGGTCATACCGACGCGATCGGCGGCGAGGCGTATAACCAGGATCTTTCCGAACGTCGCGCCGACACGATCAAGAAGTACCTGACCGAGAAGTACGGCATCACCGGTTCCAACCTCGTGACCGTCGGTTACGGCAAGACCAGGCCGAAGGATGCGAATGCGCCGATGGACCCGGCCAACCGCCGCGTTCAGGTCGTCAATATGGACACCAAGACCGCGTCCAAGTGAGGTCTTGAAAAACCAACCGCCTGCCGCTTGCGGCAGGCGGATTTTCATTTGTCGCTATCGCGACACGACACGACGGCTCGCCGATCCGTTGCGGCCTACGCCTTGTCGAGAATCTCCCTGATCTTTGTCGCCAGCAAGGCCTGGGTAACGGGCTTCTGCAGCAGCGACACGCCGGGATCCAGCCGGCCCTGATGCACGATCGCATCCCGCGAATAGCCGGTCATGAACAGGACCCTCAGGCCCGACTGGCGATGATGCAGCTGATCAGCCAGCTCGCGGCCGTTCAGGCCTGGCATCACGATGTCGGTCAGCAAGAGATCGATCCGGAACGGATTGGCGTCGAACAGCGCCAGCGCGGCCCCGCCGTTCGCCGCCTCGCGAACGCGGTAGTTCAGGTCCTTTAACGTCTCGACCAGATACGACCTCACATCGCATTCGTCCTCGACCACCAGGACGGTCTCGCTCCCCGAACTGCCGACCACGGGCGCATCGCTCTGTCCGTCGGTCTCGGGCGAGGCGGCGGCGCGGGGCAGATAGATCCTGATTGTCGTTCCATGCCCGACCTCGCTGTATATCTTGATCTCGCCGCCGGATTGCTTGACGAAGCCATAGACCTGGCTCAATCCGAGGCCGGTGCCCTGCCCCGGTTGCTTGGTCGTGAAAAACGGATCGAACGCCTTCTCCTGGACTTCCCGCGGCATTCCGGAACCGGTATCGCTCACCGAGATCAATACATAATCCCCGGCCGGCACGCCTGCATTCTGTTGCCGATAGCCCTCGTCGACGGAGACGTTGCTGGTCTCGATCGTCAGCCTGCCGCTGTTGGCCATTGCGCCCGAGATTTTGGCGTTCATGGCGTCCTTGGCGTTCACGACAAGATTGAGAATCACCGCTTCCAGCTGGCTGGGGTCGACCTCGATCTGCCATAGGCTGGCTCCCTCCACGACTTCGAGCTCGACGTTCTCGCCCAGCGTTCGCCTGAAGAAATCCGACATCCCGGCGATCAATTGACCGACGTTGGTCAGTTTAGGATCGAGCGGCTGCCTCCGCGCAAACGCCAGCAGGCGCTGCGTCAGCATCGCCGCGCGATGCGCGCCGTTCGCGGCATTGGCGATCACGCGCGTCAATCGTTCACGCGCGGCGTCGCTCCACGAATGCAAACAGCGATCGGCAATCTCGAGATTGCCGCTGATGATCGTGAGCAGATTGTTGAAATCGTGCGCCACGCCGCCGGTCAATTGACCGATCGCTTCCATCTTCTGAGACTGTCGAAGCATGTCTTCGGCTTCGCGCCGGTACACGCCTTCCTGCGCCAGCGCCACTTCGGCGGCGCGAAGCTGCGATGGCGAGGGCAGCGCAAGCACTTTCGGCAACAGCGGCCACAGCATCGCCGCCGTCACGATCGACGCCGCGGCGGTCATCGCCTTGACGATGCCTTCGACGCCATAGATCGGATACCAAAGCGTGATGATCGACATCACGTGGCCGACGCCGCACGCCATGATGAACAGCGCGAACGCCCAAAACACCCATCCGAAATCCACGTCGCGGCGCTTCGAGACGAAGATCGACAGCGCCACGGGAATCGAGAAATAGGCGGAGGCAATCACGATATCCGACGCGACGTGGAGCCAGATCAACTGGGGTTCCCAAAGCAGGCATATTCCGTGCGGTGAGAACATCGACGAATCGAGCAGACGTTCAAAGAAGCCCAACAAGTCGGTCGTTCCTTAAAACGGGGATTCGAGACTCAACGCAACGACGAATCTACGGCGACCCCATGACCCGTACAAGTGGACTGCTCGGGTAACTACTCGTTAAGCGTCTCGGCCGCGCGGGTAGTCTCAAATCCAGTTCTGGAAGATCATCAGGCGGCTGAACGTCGCCATCGAAGTACCTATGAACGCGGCCGATATCGGCAACATTGCGGCAAAGCCGGCAAAACCAACTGCAACATAGGCCCATAGCAGCCATCCCGGCATGCTGCCGCGTTTCAAGGCGTAGACCAGCGCAAGACTCGCGGTGGTCGCGGCCGGCAGGTAATAGTAAATAAACCCTAACGTTCGCGGCAGCAGCGCCCAGGCGAGATAGGGGCCGAAGTAGAACGCCAGCACCAGAAATGCATCCACGCGCCGCGTCACGATCCAGTCGCGCAGGCAGATCGCGACCGCAATCAGCGCCGGCCACAGGATTAGCGGGTTGCCGAGGAAGACCACGGCGGCAATGCGGTCGTCGCCGATCTTGTCGAAGAGATACCAGACCGGGCGCACCAGGAACGGCCAGGACGGCCATGAACTCATATAGATGTGGCCCGCGATCGCGGTCGTGGTGTTATCGCGGAAGATCCGCCGTTGCGCTTCCAGAATATCCGGAATCGAAAATCCGTACAGCGGAATGAACGTCGCGAGATAGACGGCGGCCGGAATCAGAATGAAGCACGCCGCAAAGTGCCAGGCCTTGAAGCCGGGCCAGAGATCGGGCCGGTACCAGTCATCAGACCGGGCGTCGGCGAATTGGGTGCGCCAGCCTCGCATCAGCCGGATCACGGCGACGATGACGATGCAGACCGCGAGCACGAACAGCCCGCTCCATTTGCAGGCGACAGACAGGCCGAAGCCGATCCCGGCAAGCGCGAACCACAGATGCGGCCGCTGCTTTCGAAAGCCATGCATGAACGCGGCGACGGCGAACAGGCCGAAGGTGAGCGCGAAAATATCCAGCATCGCGATCCGCGATTGCACGAACAGCATCTGGTTGAAAAAGGCGAGCAGGCTCGCCGCGATGGCCGGCCCCTGCGCTGCGAACAGCGCCAGGCCGCACAGATACACCGCGACGATGGCGAGCGATCCGAACAATACGCCCGGATAGCGCCAGCCCAGCGGCCCATCGCCGAACGAGTGGATCGACAGCGCGATGAATTGTTTGGCGAGCGGCGGATGCATCGGGTTGAGCATCGGCTGTGGCATCACCGGCTCGAGCATCTGCCGCGCCGCCGGCACATAATGCACTTCGTCGAAATAGAACTTCTCCGGCGTGGTGACGCCGATCAGCATCGCGAAATGCGCGAGAACAAAAAGCACTGCCGCGATGATGCCCGTGCGCATCATCGAATTTGGTGAAACAGAATGTGATGGGTCTGTTGGCTTCACGGACAATCTGGCACGGAATCAGGGGACGATATGACATTGCGGCAACTTGAATGTGATGTCTCCAGATTTTTATGTCCATCGCGTTGAACGCACTTCGATTCCGCAATCACCAACCGACGGGTGCGGCGGCAGGTCGACGATCAAGAACAGCAACAATCCGCCATGGACGTTTTGCAGCAAGATGCAATATGCGGACGCGGCCCCCGTCATCGTCGATGACGGCAGCGACCCCACCGAACGTACTCCCTGGGGGTCAACGAGCAGGTCAATTGCAACGATTGCGTCGCGCGCAAACTCGAAAGAGCAGATTCGCGGAGACTCCCCTCACCCGGATTGCTTTGCAATCCGACCTCTCCCCGCAACAGCGGCTGTCAAGAACGGGGCGAGGTAAGCAAGCAGCTCACGCCGCGCTCTTGCCCTCATACGCGCGCTTCAGGCTTTCGATGTCGAGCTTGACCATGCCCATCATCGCCTGCATCGCGCGCTGCGCGCCGGCCTTATCCGCACCGCCGAGGTATTTTAGCATGACGCTCGGCACGATCTGCCAGGATACGCCGTAGCGATCCTTCAGCCAGCCGCATTTTCCTTCCTCGCCGCCATTTGCCAACAGCGCATCCCACAACCGATCGACCTCGGCCTGATCGGCGCAGTCGATCTTGAAGGAGACGGCGTGGGTATATTCCATCTTCATGCCGCCGTTCAGCGCCATGAAGCGCTGGCCGGCCAGCGTGAACTCCACCACCAGCACGGCGCCGGCCTTTGCGCCGGCCCTATCCATCGGGTTGCGCTGGACTATCTCGATCCGGGAATCGGGCAGCAGTGAAACGTAGAGGTTGGCGGCCTCCTCGGCCTCGCCGTTGAACCACAGGCAGGGGGAAATCTTGGACATCGGAGAACTCCGGATTGTGACGGGTTAAGCTGATCTGGCTTGGGATCAGGCTTGGGATCAGGCCTGGGCCATGGCGGATTGCGCGGCGGCGACATCCATCCACATCACCTCCCAGTGGTGACCATCAGGATCTTCGAAGCTGCGGCCATACATGAAGCCGTAATCCTGCTTCGGGCCAGGATCGGCGCCGCCGCCCGCGCCTTGCGCCTTTGCAACCACATCATCCACCGCGTCGCGGCTGTCGGCAGACAGGCAGATCAGGACCTGACTGGTGGCCTTGGCGTCGGCGATCTTCTTCGAGGTGAACTGCCGATACTTGTCGTGGGTCAACAGCATGACGTGGATGGTGTCGGAAAACACCATGCAGGACGCCGTGTCATCGGAGAATTGCGAGTTCTTTTCGCCACCGATCGCCTGATAGAAGGCGGTGGAACGGGCGAGATCGCCGACCGGCAGGTTGACGAAGATCATCTTGGCCATATTGGGCTCCTTTGGAGGGGTTCCACCCAAGGACGAGCGAGCGGGCGGCGAGCCGACATGCCGTTTGAGTTTTTTTTCCGGGATTTCCGGCGCGGTCACGTCCGGCCTCGCGCCGGGCCCCCCGTCACGTCGCGATCGGTGTCGGCATGGTGAGAAACGCCCGCGTCACATGCCAGAACAATTGCCGGTTGATCGCCAGCGTCACCGAATGGGCGATGCCGGGCAGCATGATGAACTGGCGGTCGCCGTTCGGCAGCTTGTTATAAAATTCCTCGAGATCGGCCACGGTAGCGATGCCGTCATACTCGCCGCGCACCAGCAGCACCGGGGCCAGCACCTTCTCCGGATGCACGACCGGCAGATTGGCGGTCATGTCGAGATAGGTGCCGGTCGGGATCTGGTCGCCGAACTGCATCTCGGCGTCTGCCAGCACTTCCATGGCGGCTGGATCAGAGGTGCCGGGCTTGTCGCGGGTCGCGATCGAGCGGATCATGTCGCGGTCGCGCTTGCGCATGTTGTGGGTGCGGAAATAGTCAAGCTGCTCGGCGCGCTTGGTCAGGGTCGGTGATCCTTCGCCCTTGTAGGTGAAGGCGGCAAACACCAGGCGATCGACGCGCTTGGGCACGACCATGGCATAGGCGCCGGCGCGCAGCGCGCCCGAAGATTCGCCGACGAAGTGCAACTTCTGTTGTCCAGTCTCGCGGACAATCAGTTCGACTGCGACCTTCAAATCCTCAGCGCCGCTGGCGATATCGGCATTGCCCGAGGTGCGGCCGGACTTGCCGTAATTCTCGTGATCCATGGTCCAACAGTCGAAGCCGTAGCGGGCGAACTCGTTCATCGCGGAATATTCGCCTTTGCCGGGCACGTTGAGATCGAATACCCGCGACGTCACTGAAGAACCGTGGACGAAGAACACGACAGGCCGCGCCGGCTCGCCGGGCTTGGGCGCGCCGATCCGCTTGCGAAACATCCACAAGGGAATGTCGCCCTTCTTGGTCCAGTATTCGTTGCTCCATATTTCGCCGCCTTCGGAGGGAACGGCGGTGGCGGCCTGAGCCTGCATCGCGGCGGTCGCTGCCACGCCAAGACCGAGGCTTTTGAGAACCGTGCGCCGCGCCATCAGATTTTCGGAATTCGTCATCGCTTCATCCCCGCGTCACATTCTGCGTCACATCTTTTCTTGGACGAAGTTTAGCAGCGGATATCCGTTCTGAAAGCAGGTGCGCGTCGCGCCGCGCGAACACGATCGCGCGATCAGGCCGGGTCGCGCGAATGCGCCCCTCGATCTGCTACTTGCCCTTGAAGTCGGGCTTGCGTTTTTCGGCGAACGCCTTGACGCCTTCCTTCAGGTCTTCGCTGTCCCTGACGGCATCGAGCAGCCGGCGCACCTCGGCGACCCCTTCCAGCGGCCCTTTGGGCATGGCGTCGCGGGCCAGTTTCTTCAGCGCCCGGACCACGAGCGGCGCGTTGGCGGCGATTTTGGCCGCCATCTCCTGGGCGAGCGCGACATGCTGCCCCTTCGGCGCGACCTTGTTGACGAAGCCGATCTGGTAGGCACGCTCAGCCGACATCTCTTCGCCGACCAAAAGAAACTCCATGGCGATCTTGTGCGGCATGCGCGCCATCACCGAAGAGATGCCGCCGGCTGTGGTGCCGATCTTGCCCTCGGGATAAATGAAGCGCGTCGTCTCCGACGCCACGCACATGTCCGCCATCTGCACCAGCACGAAGGCGCCGCCGACGACCCATCCGGACGTTGCGGCAATAACCGGCTTGTCGAGTTCGACGCCCAATCCAGGCACCGCGTGCCACATGTTGACGGGGAGATCCCTGACGTCGGCGCCGACCGAAAAATACTTCTCTTCGGACGAAGCGAGCACCGCAACGCGGTCGTCGCTTTCATGAAAGCGAAGCCAGGCTTCGCGCAGTTCGTCACACAACGCGTTATTGAGCGCGTTGTGTGACGAGGCGCGATCCATGGTGATGGTGGCGACATGGCCCGCGCTCTCGTAGCGAACAAGCTTCATGGGATTCCCCCCGCGCCATCCGCACGACGGCGGCGTGTGTTGCTTTTACTTCTTCTCGGCGGGATCCCGGTGCACCGGATCGACCCACAGCACGGTCTCCGGCTTTTCCACCGGCTCGATGTCGAGGTTGATCGCCACCGCCTCGCCGTCGCTGCGCACCAGCACGCATTCCAGCACCTCGTCGCGGCTGGCATTGATCTCCTGATGCGGCACGTAGGGCGGCACGAAAATGAAATCGCCGGGGCCGGCTTCCGCGGTGAATTGCAGGTGCTCGCCCCAGCGCATCCGCGCCTTGCCCTTCACGACATAGATGATGCTTTCGAGATGGCCGTGATGATGCGCGCCGGTCTTGGCGTCGGGCCGGATCGTCACCGTGCCCGCCCATAGTTTCTGCGCGCCGACGCGGGCGAAATTGATCGCGGCCTTGCGGTCCATGCCCGCGGTCGACGGCACGTTGGGATCGAGCTGATTGCCGGGAATGACGCGGACGCCGTCATGCTTCCAGCGCTCGGTATCGCCATGCGAATGATCGTGATCGTGGGAATGGCTGTGGTCGTGCGTGCCGGTCATTGTGCGCCTTCTCGGAAAATCGTTTGTCTGAACGGTATCGAAAACCGGGCCCGCAAACCAGAAGATTAAGGGGGCCTGCGGCGCATGGGCGCCCCGGTTTTCGTCATGGCCGGGGGCGTCCCTCGCCCACCCACGCCCCTCGCGCTTGCCGCATCAGCGCCGTCTGGACATCACATCCGGATTGACGACATTTGTCGGCGTTCCCGCGGCATAGGCCAGGATCTGGTCAAAAATATCCGTGAACTGGATTTCGTATTCATCGCGCGAGACGTAGCCGAGATGCGGCGTGCAGACCACGTTGTCCATGGTCAGCAGCGGATCGTTGACGTCGCGGAGCGGTTCCTTCTCATAGACATCGATCGCCGCCATGCCGGGCCTGCCGGCGCGCAACGCATCGACCAGCGCGTTCGGCTCGATCAACGGCGCTCGGCTGGTGTTGACCAGGAGCGCCGAGGGTTTCATGCGCGCGAGGTCTTCTGCCTTGACGATGCCGCGCGTGGCGTCGACCAGGCGCATGTGCAGCGAAAGCACGTCGCATCGTTCGAAGAAATCAGCCTTGGAGCTTGCGGTCTCGTAACCATCGGATCGCGCCTTCGCGAGCGCAGGCTCGCGCGCCCACACCAGCACGTTCATGCCGAACGCCTTGCCGTAGCCGGCGACGACGGCGCCGATCCGCCCATAGCCGTAGATGCCGAGCGTCTTGCCGCGCAGGGTATGGCCGACGCCGATCTGCCATTTGCCGGCTTTCAGCGCCGCCATCTGCTGCGGAATGGCGCGCATCGCCGCCAGGATCAGGCCCCAGGTGAACTCGGCGGTCGCGTAAGACGGCGTGTCGGCGTGCTGGCCCGATGACACGACGATGCCGAGCCGGGTGCAGGTGTCGATGTCGATGTGCGGATAGACGCTGCGCTGGCTGATCAGTTTCAGTTTCGGCAACCGCTCCAGAAGCGGCGTGCGTATGTGCGTACGCTCCCGGATCAGCACCAGCGCTTCGGTATCGCGCAGACGCTCCGAAAGCTGGTCGACATCCTGGACGTGATCGTTCCAGATCGTGACGTCATGCCCGGCCAGCTTGCGAAAGCAGTCGAGGGTGCGCAGCGTGTCGAAATAATCGTCGAGGATCGAGACTTTCACGATGCGCCTTCCCCGTCAGTGCGCGGTCACTTCACCGCCAGCAATTCGACGTCGAACATCAACGTCGCATTCGGCGGGATGACGCCGCCGGCGCCGCGCGCGCCGTAACCGAGCGCGGGCGGAATGATCAGCGTGCGCTTGCCGCCGACTTTCATAGAGGCGACACCCTCGTCCCAGCCGGCGATTACCTGACGCTGGCCGATCGGAAATTCGAACGGCTCGTTGCGGTCCACGGAGGAGTCGAACTTCTTGCCCTTCTGGCCGTTCTCGTAGAGCCATCCGGTGTAATGCATGACGCAAGTCTGGCCGGACTTCGGCGAGGCGCCGGTGCCGACCTTGCTGTCGATGATCTGCAAGCCTGAAGCTGTGGTCATGGGTTTTCCTGCGGTCTGGGCCGAAGCCATCTGCATGGCAATCGGCGTGGCAACCGCGGCCGCCACGGCGGCGCATGCGGTCCGGATGATCGTGCGTCGGGAGAAGCGCATCTGTTGAACCTCTTCTTGGAGAGATGGAGCTTCTAGACGCTCAATAGCCCAGCGCGCAACCGTCCTTGCGGGGATCGGAGCCGCCGGTCAGCGTACCCTTGTCCCAGTCGATCCAGATCGCCTGGCCACCGCCGAGCGGACCGACCACGCTGGTGGTCTTGTGGCCGATCTTCTTCAGGCCCTCGACGATGGCGGCAGGCACGCTGTCCTCGAGCTGGTAGACGCCCTCGTAATGCAGGCCACGCGGCATATCGATGGCTTCCTGCACGTCGCAGCCGTAGTCGAGAATGTTGGTCAGCACATGGCTCTGCCCCACCGGCTGATACTGACCGCCCATCACGCCGAACGGCATCACCGCGCGGCCGTTTTTGGTGGCGAGTGACGGAATGATCGTATGCAGCGGCCGCTTGCCCGGCGCAATGCAGTTGGGATGGCCGGGCTGAATCCGGAAACCGCCGGCGCGGTTCTGCAGGAGGATGCCGGTCTTGTTGGACACGATCGCCGAGCCGAACGAATGCGCGATCGAATTGATGAACGAGCAAACGTTGCGGTCCTTGTCGACCACGGTGATGTAGACGGTGGACGGATTCATCGGCGGCGCGACGTTCGGCAGATCGAGCAGGCGGTCCATCCTAATGTTCTTGATGTGCTCGTCGGCAAATTCCCTGGCGAGGATGCCGGCGACATCGACATGAACATGCTGCGGATCGGCGACGTGCTGCTCGCGCATCATGTAGGCGATGCGCGCAGCTTCCGCCTCGAGATGGAAGCGCTCGACGCTGAGCGCTGGAAACTTCGTCAGGTCGAAGCGGGAGAGGATGTTCAGCATCACCAGCATGGTGATGCCAGGACCGTTCGGCGGGCACTGCCAGACATCGTGGCCCTTGTACATCGTGCCGATCGGCGAGGTCGTTTCGGTGGAGTGCGCGGCGAAATCTTCCAGCGTGTGCAGGCCGCCGATGCCGCGCAGCGTCTCCACCATGTCGGCCGCGATTTCGCCGGTGTAGAACGCATCGCGGCCGTTCTTCGCAATCGCGCGCAGGGTCTTGCCCAATTCCGGCTGGCGGATCACGTCGCCGGCCACCGCTGGCTTGCCATGCGACAGCAGATAGCGCTCGGTGTTGGTGCCATTCTTCAGCTTCTCGAACTGGTTCTTCCAGTCGAAGGCGATGCGGGGGGCAACGACATAACCTTCCTCGGCGGCCTTGATCGCGGGCTGCAGCAGGGTGTCGAGCCCCATCTTGCCGTGGTCGCGCAGGATCGTATCCCAGGCGTCGATCGCGCCGGGAATGCTCACCGCGTGGGCCGAGGTCAGCGGCACCGAATGGATCTTGCGTTCGAGATACCATTCGGCCTTGGCCGCCATCGGCGCGCGGCCGGAGCCGTTATAGGCCACGATCTTGCCCTCGCCCTTCGGCTGGATCAGCGCAAAACAATCGCCGCCGATGCCGGTCGATTGCGGCTCGATGACGCCGAGCAGCGCGCAGGCCGCGACTGCGGCATCCGCCGCGGTGCCACCCGCACGCATCACGTCGATCGCGGTCAGCGCGGCCTCCGGGTGCGACGTCGCCACCATCGCGTTCTGGGCATGGACCGTGGAGCGGCCGGCGAAATGGAAATTCCTCATCGCGAGTGCTTTCTTTTCAGCGTTTCTTCAATATTTCTTGGGCATCCCGCTGGGGAGGGCATCGGGCAGGTTTACGGACGGTTCTTGGCATATTCATCCCCGGCGAGGCAATGGCTGGCATGCCAAGGCGACGTCAGAGGCAATGCGCGGAATATGCAGGGCTTTACGGGGTATCCCCTGACCGGCCGGCCTGATAAACGGTCGCCATGCCGCTCAAGGTCGCCGCCCTCTATCAATTCGCCGCGCTGCCGGACTTCCGGGAGCAGCGCGAGCCGGTGCGCGCGCTTGCCGCGGGCCTCGGACTGAAGGGCAGCGTGCTGCTGGCGCATGAGGGCATCAACGGCACGGTTGCGGGCGGCGACGAGGGCATCGACGCATTCGTTCGCGAGTTGCAGCATGGCGCGCTTTTCGGCGGCCGGCTCGACCATCTCGAACTCAAGTTTTCAAGCGCTTCCGAGATGCCGTTCCAGCGCCTGAAGGTCCGCCTGAAAAAGGAAATCGTAACGCTCGGCGATACTGCCGTCGATCCGACGCGACAGGTCGGCACCTATGTCGAGCCGTCGGACTGGAACGAACTGATATCAGCGCCCGACACGCTCGTCATCGATACCCGCAACGCCTTCGAGGTGGCGATGGGGACATTCGAAGGGGCGGTCGATCCCGGTCTGAAGAGCTTTGGGCAGTTCAAGGAATTCGCCGCGCAGCAACTCGACCCGGCGAAGCACAAGAGGATCGCGATGTTCTGCACCGGCGGCATCCGGTGCGAAAAGGCCAGCGCCTATCTGCTGGCGCAAGGCTTCAACGAGGTCTATCACCTCAAGGGCGGCATCCTGCGCTATCTCGAAGGCGTGCCGCAAGAAGAGAGCCGCTGGCGCGGCGAATGTTTCGTGTTCGACGAACGCGTGGCGCTGGATCATGGCCTGTGGCAGCGACAAACGAACGATGGCTCCGATGAGTGATGTCGACGCACTGAACGAGCGCATCGACGCGCTGGAAATGCGACTGACCTATCAGGATGTGACCATCGAGACGCTAAACCAGACGATCACCGCACAGTGGGTCGAGATCGACAGGCTGACGCGCCAGGTCGCTGAACTGAAGGAGCGCCTTCGGGAAGCCGAAAGCAACGCGCCGGGCCCGGTGAATGAGCCGCCGCCGCATTACTGAGATTTGCGTCAGCGGAAGACGGCGCGGACCTTGTCCCACAGCGTTTCGTTTGCGCGATCGCCGTCGGCTTTCGACGGCGCCGGTTGCGCGGCGCTCACGGGGTCGGACGCCGGAAACGTGTCGACCAGCCCGGCCTCGAGCTTCTCGTGGATTTCCCGGTCGGCCTTCCGCGCTTCACGGGGATCTTCGGCGTGCTTGTCATGCGCCGCTGGATTGAATTTCTCAGCCATCGGGGGCCTCCATGGATGAGATAACGGCGCGGTTTTACGCCAGTTCCACATTTCGCTCCGGTATCTCTCCTTGGCCCGGGGGGAACCTGCGTGTATCAGAGGCGCAAATCTCTCCGTCGTCCCGCAGGAACCTTTCGATTGTCCCAGAAATCCGCCGTGAAACCTTTTATCGAAGTGCTGACCGGCCGCAGGCAGAAGGTGCCGCCTGCGTGGATGATGCGTCAGGCTGGCCGCTATCTCCCCGAATATCGCGAGCTACGCGCCAAGGCCGGGAGTTTTCTCGACCTCTGCTTCACGCCGGAATATGCCGCCGAGGTGACGCTGCAGCCGATCCGCCGTTTCAACTTCGACGCCGCTATCATCTTTTCCGACATTCTCGTGATCCCCTATGCGCTCGGCCGCTCCGTACGCTTCGAGGCCGGTGAAGGCCCACGGCTCGATCCGCTGGATACGCCGGAGCAAGTGTCGATGCTGGCACGCGCGGCCGATTTCGAAAAACTGGAACCTGTCTATGAAGCGTTGCGCCGCGTGCGCCGCGACCTCGCACCCGACATCGCGCTGATCGGCTTCTGCGGCGCGCCGTGGACAGTCGCGACCTACATGGTAGCCGGACAAGGCACGCCCGACCAGGCGCCGGCGCGGATGATGGCCTATCGTCATCCGGAGGCGTTCGCTGAAATCATCGACGTGCTGGTGGAGAATTCGATCCAGTATCTGCTTGGCCAACTCAAGGCCGGCGCGGACGCGTTGCAGATCTTCGACACCTGGGCCGGCGTATTGCCGCCGCGTGAATTCGAGCGCTGGTCGATCGAGCCCGCGCAACGCATCGTCGCCGGCGTGCGCGCGAAAGCGCCTGACGCCAAGATCATCGGCTTTCCACGCGGCGCCGGCGCGCTGCTGCCGGCCTATGTGGAGGCTACCGGCGTCAACGCGGTCAGCATCGATTGGGCGGCCGAGCCTTCCATGATCCGCGAGCGCGTGCAAAGCCGCGTCGCGGTGCAGGGCAACCTCGATCCGCTGGTGCTGATCGCGGGCGGCGCCGCGCTCGATCGCGCCGTCGACGACGTGCTGGCGAACTACGCGCAAGGGCGGCTGATCTTCAACCTCGGCCACGGCATCGCGCCGGAAACCCCGATCGCCCATGTCGAGCAGATGCTGAAGCGGGTGCGGGCGTACAGGGGATAACAAAGACCGTCATACCCGCGAAGGCGGGTAGCCAGTAATCGCCGGCCTCAGTTTGAATCGAGACGCCACGGCGTACCGGATCATCCGCCTTCGCGGATGATGACATCGGCGTTTGCCGCTGGCGTCGTTGCCTACCGCGCGTCCTCCAGAATCATATCCGACGCCTTTTCCGCGATCATGATGGTCGGCGCGTTGGTATTGCCCGACATCAAGTCCGGCATAACAGACGCATCGACCACGCGCAGGCCTTCGATGCCGCGCACGCGCAAGCGCTGGTCGACGACGGCGAGCGCATCGCTGCCCATGCGGCAGGTTGAGGTCGGGTGATAGACCGTGCTGCCGGTGCGGCGGCAGAAGTCCAGCAATTCGTCGTCGCTCTGCACTTTCGGACCGGGATCGACCTCTCCGACCGCGTAGGCCTTCAGCGCGGGTGCTGCGAGAATCCGCCGCAGAATGCGGATGCCATCGATGAAGGCGCGGCGATCGGTTTCGGTTGCGAGATAATTGATGCGGATTTCCGGCGGCACGGAAGCATCGGCGCTTTTGATGCGCAGCGAGCCGCGGCTCTCGGGACGCAACTGGCAGACCGATGCGGTGAAGCCGGAGAGCGCGTGAAGCTTCTCGCCCATCTTGTCGGTCGAGAACGGCAGGAAATGAATCTGGATATCGGGCGAGGCCAGCCGCGGGCTGGTCTTGAAGAAGGCGCCCGAAGTACCGGCGGCAATCGTCAGCGGTCCCTTGCGCAAGGCGGCGTACTGAATGCCCGCCATCACCCGGCGCACCGGATTGTTGACGACGTCGTTGAGCGTCACCTTCTGCGCGCAGCGCGTGATCAGCCGGACCTGCATGTGGTCCTGCAGATCGTTGCCGACGCCGGGCGCGTCGAGCACGATCTCGATGCCGTGCTGCTTTAAGAGATCGGCCGGTCCCACGCCCGAGAGCTGCAGCAATTGCGGCGAGTTATACGCGCCGCTGGAGACCAGGATTTCCTTGCACGCCCGCGCCGTGCGCACGCGGCCTTCCTGCTTGTATTCGACCGCTTTGGCGCGACGCCCTTCGAATAGAATGCGCTGCGCCAGCGCCGAAGTCTCGACGTGCAGATTGCTGCGGCTCCTTGCCGGACGCAGATAGGAGAACGCCGTGCTGGCGCGTCGACCGCGACTTGTCGTGGTCTGAAAAAATCCCGCGCCTTCCTGGGTCGCGCCGTTGAAATCGGGATTGGTCGGAATGCCGGTTTCCGCGGCGGCAACCACAAAGGCTTCCGACAACGGATCGTGGTGCCGCCAGTCCGACACCGGCAGCGGCCCATCCGCGCCGTGGTATTTGTCGGGACCGCGCTGCTGGTTCTCGGCCTTCCTGAAATAGGGCAGCACATCGTCATAGCCCCAGCCGGCATTGCCGCGCTGGCGCCAGCGATCGTAATCCTCATGCTGGCCCCGCACATAGAGCAAGCCGTTGATCGAGCTCGAACCGCCGAGCACTTTTCCGCGCGGCTGAAACACCTGCCGGCCGTTCAAGCCCGGCTCCGGCTCGGTCTGGTACATCCAGTTGACGGATTTTTCCTTGAACAGTTTTCCGTAGCCGAGCGGCACATGGATCCAGAGATTGCTGTCTTTCGGTCCGGCCTCCAGCAGCAACACGGAATGTTTGCCGTCGGCACTCAGGCGATTGGCGAGCACACATCCGGCCGAGCCGGCGCCGACGATGACGTAGTCGAATTCGGAAGCGTCATTGTTCTTGTTCATTTGTTTCCCCGCACGCAACCCGAAACAGGTAGCGGGACCGTCACGGGCGGTCAATTGCCTCCCGGGCGCGGGCGGGAGAGAAGGCGGTTACGCCAGCTGTTTTGCGAGTTTCAAGAAGTCCGGTGGCCGGCGTTCGGCGAACGCGACGAAAGCCTCACGCGCCTCGGCGGTTTTCAGACGTGCCGCGAACTGCTCGCTTTCCGCCTTGATCTGCGCCATCAGAAGCTCCGGATTGCGCATCAGCCGCTTCGTTGTGCTGACAGCACCCGCCGGTTGTTTCGCCAGCCGGGACGCGAGCGCTGTTGCTTCCGCGTCGAGTTTGTCCAGCGGCACCACCCGGTTGGCGAGCCCCCAGGCGAACGCGGACCTGGCATCGACGGCTTCACCGAGCGCGAACATTTCGAAAGCGCGCGCGTAGCCGATGCGGAGCGGCATCAACAGGCTGGAAGAGGCTTCCGGCACCAATGCCAGATTGACGAACGGCGTTGAAAGCAGCGCATTCTCGGCCAGCACGACCAGATCGCAATGCAGCAGCATCGTGGTGCCGATGCCGACGGCGCGTCCGTGAACGGCTGCGACCAGAGGACGGCTCGATTTAGCGAGCGCCTGCAGGAAACGTCCGACATGCCGCTCGCCCTGAACCGCGCCTGTTGCAATGGCGGCGAACTCGCCGACGTCGTTGCCGGCGGTGAACATGTCGCCCTCGCCGCGGATCAGGAGGACGCGGACGGATGGATCGCTCTCCGCGCCTTCGATTGCGTCGGCCAGAGCGCCGTACATCGCATTGGTCAGCGCGTTCTTCTTGTCGGGCCGCGCCATCGTCAGGCTCAAAATCCCGTCGCTCTTCTCGATCTTGATGTGCTCGGTCATTCGTCTTCTCCTCTGGGAAATCTGGTTTGCATAGTGGTGAGCCAGCGCGCGACAATATTGATCTCGGCGTCGCTGAATCCGTCCGTGAGGCGCGCGTTGATTTCGGCAAGGCCCGCCTTCGACTGCGCCAGCGCGGTGCGGCCGGCCGGCGTCAGCCAGAGCCGCCACGCCCGTCCGTCATCCGGATCGGCGCGCCGCCTGATCAGGTTCACCGCCGTCATCCGGTCGACGAGTCCGCTGATGCCGGGAGGACCGAGGTCGAGCGCCGCGCCCGCCTCGCCCATCAGCACGCCGTCGCGCTGGCCCAGGACGAACAGCAACCCGGACTGCGCGGCCGTGACCCCGCTCTGCTGGGTCTGCGCCGCGATCCAGCGCTGCAGCCGGCGCTGCGCGACGCTGAGCAGGAAGACCAGCCGGTGCTCGCGACAGGCGGTCACCTGAAAAACGGGCTCGAGAATTTATTTCGCATGCGAACTATCTACGTCGGCGCCGGTAAGTTGTCACGGTGAATTTTGGGACCAGGCGCCGCTTGATAATCGAGACAGCCATCGACCCGGGTTGGCCAACGGGCCAGGAATCATAGCCTGAGCAGCAGGTTAGAGAAAAAATCGATTTTCGATTGACGATATCGTCTTCCCTCGCCAAGCTGCGCCGCCATGAGCAGCATCGGGTTGAGTTTTGGTGAGAGCCTTGCCGACGAACGGCCCCGAAGCCTGACGTCTGCCGTTCAGGAGCGGCTGCGCGCGGACATTCTTTCGACCCGGCTGCTGCCCGGCCAGAAGCTGCATATCGCCGGCCTCGCCAAGCAGTTTTCGGTCAGCCTCGCGGCGGTACGCGAGGCGCTGTCGCGGCTGGTCGCCGACGGGCTGGTGCAGGCATCCGACCAGCGCGGCTTTCGCGTCAGCCCGGTATCGCCTGCGGACCTTCGCGATGTGACGCAAACCCGCGTCGATATCGAAGGGCTGGCGCTGCGGCGCTCGATCGAGCACGGCGACGCGGCATGGCTTGCGGCGGTGGAGAAGTCGTTCGTGGCGCTCTGCGCCGTTCCCCACACCTATCCCGACGATCCGACCCATCACTATGAGGAATGGGTGGTGCGGCATCGCGTCTTCCACCGCACGCTGGTGAACGCCTGCGGCTCGCAATGGCTGCTCGGGTTTCGCGATGTGCTGCATGAGCAGAGCGAGCGGTATCGAAGGCTCGCGATCCGGCGCAACAGCGAAAAATCCCGCAACGTCGAGGCCGAACACGCGGCAATCGTGCAGGCCACACTCAAGCGCGACGCCGATGCCGCGGTCGCGGCGCTCTCGAAGCATTTCATGACGACCATGCAGCTCGTTGAGCTCGCCACGCCAAAAACTTTGGGAGGTGGCGACGCCGCCTGATCGATCGAAGGCCAAACCAATCAAGAAAAAACAAAAGGGAAACGTCACAATGAAGATCACGCGACGCCACATCCTGGCAACCATCACGGCAGCCGCCGTGCTCGGCGCATCAGCCGCTGTGCAGGCTGCCGACACCGTCCGCATCGGGCTTCCGACAAAAACCTATTGGCCGACCACGATCGCAGAAACCGCGGTACGCCAAAAACTGTTCGAGAAGGAAGGCATCGCGGCGGAGCTTACGATCTATCGCGGCGGCGCAGAGACGTTCGAGGCGATGGCGGCCGGCGCCGCCGACGTCATTCTCGACGCCACCTCGCTGGTATCGGCCGGACGCAAGAAAGGCGTGAACTCCAAGGTGCTCGCCAGTGCCGCCACGGGCTATTACGGCTGGCAATTGATGACGCTTTCGAAATCGACGCTCGGCGTCAAGGATTTGGTCGGCAGGAAGGTCGCCATCACCTCCGCGGGCTCCGGCTCCGACCTGCTGGCGCTGTGGACCCAGCAGGACAAGAAGATCGAATTCACCCGCGTGCCCGTCGGCGGCGGCGGACTGGTGCCGAACCTGCTCGCCGGCAATGTCGATGCCGCCGTGGTCTATTCGCCGCTGAGCTTCCAGATCTTAAAATCGGGCGAAGCGCGCACCATCCTCGACTTCTCCAAGGAGGTGCCGCCGAACCTCGCCGCCGGCTGGATCGCGCTCGACAAATACGTGCAGGACAAGCCGCAGATGGTGCAGAAGACGTTGAACGCGCTCTATGGGGCGCTGATGTTCATGCGCGCCAACAAGGACGCCTCCGTCAAGTTGATCACCGAGCTCTATGAAATTCCCGCCGAGATCGCGGCGCTGGAGTATGAGCACACCATCATGAAGCTGGAAACCGACGGCAGCATGGAGGGTGCGAAGATTCCGGAGCAGCTCCAGCTCGCGCTCGACATGGCCAAGGCCGGCGGCATGAAGGACCTTGGGCCTGCCGCCGAGATCATCTCGACGCAGTTCAAGCCGGTTCCGACCAGACCCTGAGGCGGCGCGATGCGCGGATTAGGCGTAAAGGCGGCACGGGTCGCCATCGTGGTGGCGCTGTTTGCGATATGGGAAATGCTGTCGCGGGCCGGCATCGTCAATCCGCGCCTGCTTCCCTCCGCGTCCGACACGCTGGCAACGTTGGGCGATCTGCTGCAGCGGGCGAGCGTGCGCAAGGACCTCGCCGTCACCGCGACCGAGGTAGTGACCGCGTTCGCGCTCGCTGTTCCCGTCGGCGCGCTGATCGGCTTCCTGATCGCGGAGAACCGCTACTTTGCCGACGTGGCAAAGCCGCTGCTGTTCTTCGCCTTCAGCATCCCGAAGTCGATCTTCCTGCCGATGTTCATCCTGGTGTTCGGGGTCGGCTTTTCGCAAAAGGTCGGCTTCGGGTTCTTCTCGACCATCTTCATCGTGATCATGTCGACCACGACAGCGGTGGAGTCGGTCAAGGTCGAGCATCTGACGGTTGCCCGCTCGTATGGCGCCACGCCCATGCAGACCGCGTTTCGCGTCTATCTGCCGAGCATGCTTCCCGTCCTGCTGGAGGCGCTGCGGATCTCGATGATCTTCAATCTCACCGGCGTCATCCTCGCCGAAATGTACGCCTCGCGCGACGGCATCGGCCATCAGATCGCGACCTGGGGCGAAAACTTCCAGATGAAGCAATTGCTGGCCGGCGTGGTGATGATCGCGGCCATCGCGATTGCCTTCAACGAACTGGTCAGATGGGTGGAAACACGATGCAGCCATTGGCGAACATAACCCCGCTGAAGCCGGCCGGCGCGATCGAGGTCCGCAATGTCGGGCAGGTCTTCAAGACCACGACGCAGGACGTCGTCGCGCTGGAAGACGTTTCGCTCGACGTCAAACCCGGCCGTTTCGTCGTGCTGGTCGGCCCGAGCGGCTGCGGCAAGTCGACGCTTCTGATGATGATGGCCGGGCTGCGCCAGCAGACATCAGGCACGATTACCATCAGCGGCGCGCCGATCCCCGAGCCCGACCCGAACCGCGTTGGCGTGGTGTTCCAGGAAGCCAGCCTGTTTCCCTGGCTGACAGCGGAAGAGAATGTCGAGTTTCCGCTGGCGCTGCGCGGCGTCACCAGGAGCGATCGCCGTGCCAGGGCGCAGGATGCGCTAAAACTCGTCGGCCTCGACGGCTTCGGCAAGCGCCATCCGCACGAACTATCCGGCGGCATGAAGCAGCGCGTCTCGATCGCGCGCGGGCTGGTGCAGGACCCGCCGGTGCTGCTGATGGACGAACCGTTTGCAGCCCTCGACGAACAGACCCGCATGACCATGGGCGACGAACTGCTGCGGATCTGGGCCGCCACCGGCAAGACGGTAGTGTTCGTCACCCACAGCCTGACGGAAGCGGTCTATCTCGCCGACGAGGTGATCGTGATGTCGCCGCGGCCCGGCCGCATCGTCGATCATCTGCAGGTCTCGCTGCCGCGCCCGCGCACCTATGAGATGCTGAGCGGCGACACGTTCGGCAGCCTGCGCGACCGCATCTGGCGGCACATCCGCAAATCGGCATGAGGCTGACATGACCGCGACAACGCTTCGGAGACTAATCGTGATCGGCCTGATCGCGCTGTGGGAAATCCTGCCGCGCACGGGCCTCATTCCCGAGCTGTTCCTGCCGTCGCTGTCCTCGACGCTTGCAGCCGGATGGAACGAGGCCGGCGAATACGGACACGCGCTTGCCGTCACGCTCTACGAGGTCGCGATCTCGATGGCGTTCGCTTGCGGCGGCGGCATCCTGCTCGGCGCCATCGTCGGTAGCCTGCCGCGGCCGCGTATCCTGATCATGCCGATGGTATCGAGCCTCTACGCGGTGCCGCTGGTCATCCTCTATCCCGTCTTCACGGTGTGGCTCGGCATCGGCTCGGAATCCAAGATCGCCTTCGCCTCGATCTACGGCTTCCTGCCGACGATGCTCGCGACCGCCGCCGGGATCCAGACCATCGATCCGCAGCTATTGCTCGCCGCCCGCAGCATGGGCGCGACGCTGAGCCAGCGGCTGGTTCGCGTCATCATTCCGGCGGCAATCCCGACCGTGCTGTCGGGGCTGCGCGTCGGCGGCGCGCTTGTGATCGTCGGCGTCGTGGTATCGGAAATGCTGATCTCATCCGCCGGCATCGGCTATCTGATCTCGCGCTACCGCACCATTCTCGACAGCCCGCACGTCTTCGCCGGCGTTCTCCTGGTGCTGGCGATGGCGATCGCCTTCAACGCCGCGATCAAGTGGATCGAGCGCAAGGCGGCGATCTGGCAGACGGGGTCACGCGCCGGCCAGCGCGCCGCCGATGAGATCACCGCCGACGCCATTCAGCCTGCGACCTGACGGAGGGCTGCGTGTTCGACCTGACGCTGACATTCGACAATGGTCCCGAGCCCGGCGTGACGCCGCGCGTGCTCGATACCTTACGCGAACGCGGCATCAAGGCGACCTTCTTCGTGATCGGCGAGAAGCTTGGCGACCCCGAACGCCGCCGGCTTGCGGCGCGGGCCCATGACGAAGGCCACTGGATCGGCAATCACACTTTTACACACACGGTGCCACTTGGGCAGCAACACGATCCCGATGCGGCACAGCATGAGATCGGCCGGACGCAGGCCGCGATCGGCGACCTCGCGCACCCACAGCGCTGGTTCCGGCCGTTCGGCGGCGGCGGCAATCTCGACGAGCGGTTGTTGAAGCCTTCCGTCGTCGAATACCTCACGCGCAACAAGCATAGCTGCGTGCTCTGGAACGCGATCCCGCGCGACTGGGACGATCCGGACGGCTGGACCGACCGAGCCCTGGAGCAGTGCCGGTCGCAGCCGTGGAGCCTGATGGTGCTGCACGATCTGCCCAGCGGCGCCATGGATCACCTCGAACGCTTTATCGACCGCGCAGGGAAAGCCGGCGCGCGTTTCCATCAGGACTTTCCGCCCGATTGCGTTCCGATCCGTTCGGGCGAGATCGTACGATCCATCGAACCCTATGTGTCCTCTATCGAAGAAGGTACCGAAGAATGAAGATCGCGAGTTTCAAGGCAGGTCCGACGGCAACATACGGCCTGGTAACAAATGCCGGCATCATCGACGCCGGCAAGCGGCTGAAGGCGCATCCAACGTTGAAGTCGCTGCTCGCAAAGGGATCGCTCGACGAACTGAAGGCATTGCAGGCCGAACGTCCCGACTACGCCTTCGCCGAAATCGAGTTGCTGCCGACCGTTCCCGATCCGGACAAGATCTTCTGCATCGGCGTCAACTACGCCACGCATCTCGCCGAAAGCGGCCATCCCACCCCGCCGCACCCGATGATCTTCACCCGCTTTGCCAACAGCCAGGTCGGCGGCGGCCAGCCGATGATCCGGCCGCTGGAGTCGGAGCGATTCGACTATGAGGGCGAGATGGCCGTCATCATCGGCAAGGCCGGCCGCCGTATTTCGCGTGAGGCGGCGCTCGCGCATGTCGCGGGCTATGCCTGTTACAATGACGGCAGCATCCGCGACTGGCAGCGCCATACCTCGCAATTCGCACCGGGCAAGAATTTTGTGGGTACCGGCGGATTCGGACCGTGGATGGTCACGACGGATGAAATCCCCGACATCAGCAAGCAGACCATCGCCACCCGCCTCAACGGCGTCGAGGTGCAGGCCGCACCGATCTCGGACCTCGTGTTCGATGTCCCTGCCCTGATCGCCTATTGCTCGACCTTCACCGAACTCGTCCCCGGCGACGTCATCGTGACCGGCACCACCGGTGGCGTCGGCGCCTACCGCACGCCGCCGCTCTGGATGAAGGATGGTGACGTGGTCGAGGTCGAGGTCTCCGGCATCGGCGTGCTGCGCAATCCGGTCAGGGATGAGGTTGCGGCCGCGGCAACGCGCGCCGCCTGAATTGAGCGGGAAAATAACAAGAGCAAGGAGATACTCATGAACCTGCCGAAGCACCTGCTGCCGACCACTGTTGTCGGCAGCTACCCGCAGCCGGAATGGCTGGTCGATCGCGCGATGCTGTCGAAGGTGGTGCCGCGCACGCGCATGCATGCGATGTGGCGGCTTCCGGCCGAGCACCTGCAGGAAGCGCAGGACGACGCCACCATCGTCGCGATCAGGGACATGGAGCGGGCCGGCATCGACATCGTGACCGACGGTGAAATCCGCCGCGAGAGCTACTCCAACCGTTTCGCGACGGCGCTCGAAGGCATCGACGACGAAAATCCGGCGATGATTACGTCGCGCAGCGGGCACCAGACGCCGGTGCCGCGCGTGGTCGGCCCGGTGAAGCGCCGCGGGCCGGTCGAGCTGCACGACATGGAGTTCCTGCGCCAGAATACCGATCGCGCGGCCAAGATCACGCTGCCCGGCCCGTTCACGATGAGCCAGCAGGCCAAGAACGAATTCTATGAGGATGACGAGGAACTGGCGATGGCGTTCGCCGCCGCCGTCAACGCCGAAGCGCTCGACCTGCAAAAGGCCGGCGCCGACGTGATCCAGCTCGACGAGCCCTGGGTACGCAACAATCCAGATTTGGCGCGCCGCTATGCGGTGAAGGCGATCAATCGCGCGCTCGAGGGCATCACGGTGCCGACCGTGGTGCATCTGTGCTTCGGCTATGCCGCTGTCGTGCCCGGCTCGACCAAGCCGGCCGGCTATTCCTTCCTCGCCGAACTCGCCGACACCAGCGCCGAGCAGATTTCGATCGAGGCGGCGCAGCCGAAGCTCGATCTCGGCGTGCTCAAGGATTTATCGTCGAAGAAGATCATGCTCGGCGTGCTCGACCTCGGCAATCCCGAGATCGAATCCGCCGATGTCGTGGCCGACCGGATCCGCAACGGGCTCAAGCACGTCGCCGCGCACCGCCTTGTCGTCGCCCCCGATTGCGGCATGAAATACATGCCGCGCCAAGTCGCGTTCGGAAAACTGAAGGCGATGTGCGACGCAGCCGCCGCCGTTCGCAGGGAGATCAGCTAAAGAGAGCTAAGCGGCTTGCCCTGCAGCCAAGCCGCTCCGCGCGCGTACAAGGCCTCGACTTCAGGCCCCTTCAGGCCGGGCATATCGCGCTTCACCGTGTAACCGATGCGGGTCTGCAGATAAGCGAGGTGCCGGTAGCCGGGCGGAAACTGCACGAGCAGCGCCCTGTCGAGAACGGGCGCGGTACCTGGCGTGACGGGGTCCATGCGATCCTTCTCATAGATCGGCTGCCGCAGCACGATGCCCCAGCGCCCCTCGCGCTTTTCAAGGAAGTCGTAGAATCGTCCCGTGCAGAGCACGTCGCACAACACGCCCTCGACCTCGGCGCGCTGCGAGATCGTCATCTTGGTCTGCGAGATGGCGCGGTCTCCGGCGAGGTCGACCGAGATGCCACCGAGGAAATGCAGGATGCTGACGCCCTTGGCCCAGGCCTGCTTGCTGATTTCGATGAACTCGTCGCCGGTGCCCTGTGTCCAGGTCGCCATCATGCGGCCGTCGGGATGCCAGACGGTGCGGAAACGCTCCCAGTCGCCGGCATCGCGCCAGATCGCCCAGTTCTGCAGCAATTCGCGGATCAGGCGGTCGTCTTCAATTTCGCTGCCGCTTCGGGGCATGGGGCCTCACAACAGCTTCGCGCGGACGAACAGCGCACGCAGGGCGTTGGTCGCCTGCACGGTCAGCATCGCGTTATCAGCGGCGCCCTGCAGCGCGTGCACGGCATCGGCATGCAGCGCGCGGAATTCGATCCATTCGACCGAGCTGAGGTTGGTTATGAAACGATAGGCCTGACCAACGGTCCCGATCGACACCGTCTTGCCGTTCAGGTTGATCTTGAATACCGCACGCAGCGGTGTGTCGGAATCGGCGGCATCGCCTGCGACTGCGCTCATGACGGGGACGGTGAGCGCCGCGACGCAGTGAGGCCTTCGCGCAGGCTCGGCACCACGACAAGGCGCTTGACGTCGCCGTTCTGATACGCCGCCAGGAACCTGTCATAGTCCTTGATCGAGACGCAGCCGTTCGAATCGCCGTTGGGGCCGAGCAGATAGCTGTGCACCAGCAGGCCCGTTCGCCCGTGCATTTCGTTTTCGCCCACGGGAGTCATGCGCAGCGCCGCGACACCATGAAACAGTTTTTCACGCGGCTTGAGGTCGTAGACGTTCGGCGGCGTCGCGCCGACCATACGCTGGTCGACACGCGCGGGATCGTCCATCAGGCTGCCGAGACCGGAATGCGCCTCCAGCTTGGTGCCGTTCGGCAGGTAAACGGCGCGGGCCGAAATGTCGTAGACCGCCGTCTGACCGTCGTAGCCCAGCGCCGTCAGATCCTTTCGCTCGCCGAGCAACCCGTCCCCCGGCGTCAGCGACGCCAGCGAGAAGCGCATCGGCACCAGATCGGCGAGCTTCTCGAACATGGTGCGGTTATCAGACGAAACCGGCGGCGGATCGCCCCTCATCGACTGAAGATTGGCCAGGACCGGCCGGGCTCGTGGCAGCGGGATTGCCGCCTCGACCGTCGGGGCGGGCGGCTCGGGCTGAACGTTCTGCTCCTCACGCGATTGTCCGCCCAACTGGCTTTCGATGTGCCCGAACTCCGCATCGAAATTCGAACGGGCGGCGGGACGCCAGGGGTAATTGATGGCCAGCGAACGGCGCACCGAGCCCGGACCGAAGCGCTCGTCGAACGAGGGCGTGCTGCCGACATTCGCGGATGCGGGATTGATCCAGGCGGCCAGGTCGAAATCGATTACCCAGGCGGCCAGTCCCAGCGCCGTGGCGAACGCCGCTGCGCCGAATGCCGCCTCACGGCACAATCGGGTACGGCGGCTCGAAGCAAGCCCGGCTGCGCTGGTCGTCTTTCTATCCATCCGTCCCCGGCTCGGCGCTTCGGAATCACGTCTGATTCCTAATGGATTCACCGAATAAGTCCCACCATAATGCAAATCAAAGTAAGGCATAATCGAGACAAGCGCTCGCCGCCATCATGACCGGCCAAATCCACGGATTCAAGCCATGTAATGGTAAACCCGGCCGGGATTCCAAAGGCGAGGCCCCGCTCAGGGCCGCAGAACCGGATTGGTATTCGGCGCGGGCGCCTCTTCCATCTCGGCGTGCTCCGGCAGCTTGTCGGCGTGCACGGCGAGTACCGGCCCGATCCAGATCGGATCGGCGAGATGGTCCCGGCGCGGGTTGGTGGTGTTCGGGTGGACCAAAACGCTCAATTTGCCATGATTGAGCATCAGCCAGGGCACCAGCTCCGGGAATACCTCCCGGGCGAAGGCCACCTGGTACATGGCCTGGTCGTGCGGGCCGACCTTGACGTCGTGCCAGCGCCCGAGCGTGACCGAGAAGCGCTCGCCGATCCAGGCGCGCAACTGCTCGGCCTCGGCCCGCGTCGTCGCCGGATCGTAGTAGATATGGGCGTGGTAGCTCGCGATCTCGCGTAACGGTCGCGGACCGCCCGTCCCCGGCTCACCCGTCATTGCACCCTCCGCGCCATCGTTGCCCTTGAACCCGATGATCGCTGCAACCGGCGGCGGGGTCAATGTGCGGCATCAGCCCGACCGCTTCTTGCTGCCCTCGAAGACGGTCATACCGGCGGCAGGGTCGAGGTCAACCTCGGTTGCCTCCGTCAAGCGCGCCATCGTCATGTAGAACCCGATCGCGAGGATCGATTCGACGATCTCCTGCTCGCTGAAATGCTGGCGCATTGCGGCGAAGACCGGTGCGGCAACGCGCACGTTCTCGATGACTTCCCGGCCGAACGCCAGCAGCGCCTTTTCGGCGGCATTGAAGGCGGCGTCCTCGTATTTGCCTTGCTCGATGCAGTCGATCTGTTTTTGCGTGACACCGACGCCAAGCGCGATCGGAACATGCTGCCGCCACTCATAGACACCATGCTCCCACTGCGCGACCTGGAGGATCAGCAGTTCGCGATTGACGTGGCTTAGCTTCTGGCGGTGCAGGATTGAATTGGCGAACCGCATCGCCGGAATGAAATTGGCCTCGGCATGCGCCATCATTTTGAAGATGTTCAGCACGACCGGCATCCTGTCAAAGGACGCGCGCATGTCGCCGCTGGTTGCCGCCGGGTCGATCAGGGGAATTCTTGCCATTCGTATTCCTTACGTCGCTGTTTCTTCTTGCCGTCATCGCGGACGCTTCCGCGCTCAGGCCGTAACTTACTTCACAGTAGCCGGGGCGCGCATCGCTCAGCGTCCGCCGACTTGGCGGATGGGATCGGAGCCGTCCCAGCCGGCGGCGACCTTGCGGATGTGCTCGAAGAAACTCCCCTTGCTGCCGCTGATGTCTGAGATCTCGACCACGGTGCCGGGATGGGCTTGCGTATCGAAATAAGCGAAGCGGCCCTTCTCGCCGCCGATTTGGCCTTCATGTCCGATCCTGTAGCCAAGCGACAGCGCGCGGTCATAGAGGGCCTGATAATCACGGGTCCAGTACGACATGTGCTGCAAGCCTTCGCGGCCGGAATCGAGAAACTCCTTGTACATCGAGGGCGCGTCGTTGCGCTGCTGGATCAGCTCGATCTGAAGATCGCCGGAATTGGCGAGCGCCACGCTCATCTCCATGGCGGAGTCCTGGCCACGGTGGCGGAAGTAATCGGTCTTGACCTTGTCGATATAGTACCAGGGCCCGACACCCATCACATTGACCCAGTGATCCATGGCGGCGCGGATATCCCGCACGATATATCCGTTCTGGCAGACTGCACCAAAGATACGGCTCATGACGACCTCCCGTCTGTTTATCGGCGGTAAATTCTCCCCGCCTCTTGTTCTTCTTGATCCCACCGTTCGCGGATCGATCTGCCGCCGTCGATCACCAGCTCCGTACCGAAGACAGAGTCGCAAGCAACGCGACGATCGAGGTCAAGTAACCGCAGAACGCAAAAGGAGGGCCGAGACAGTCGGCCCTCCTCCGCTGCACCCGCCAGCGCGTCAGTTCGCCTTGCCGAACAGCATGGGCAACTGACGCGGGCCGCGCACGGTGCCTTCCGACCATGTGACCTTGCCGGCCGGATCGAGCCTGAAATCCGGAATCCGCTTCAGCCATTCCTCGATCGCAACCGTCATTTCCATCCGGGCGAGGTTGGAGCCGACGCAGCGGTGAATGCCGAGGCCGAACGCGGCGTGGCGATTTTCCTTGCGGTCGATCACCACCTTGTCGGCTTCGGGGAACATGGAGGGATCGCGGTTGGCGGCCGGGAACGACAGCAGCACCATGTTGCCGGGCTTGACCGGGCAACCGCTGATGGTCGTCTCCTTCATCACCTCGCGCGCCATCGTCACCGGCGAATAGGCGCGCAGCAGTTCCTCGACCGCCAGCGGCATCAGCTCGGGCTCCGCCACAAGCCGCTCGCGGTCCGACGGCGTCTTCGCCAGATGCCAGAGCGAAGAGCCGATCGCGCTCCAGGTGGTGTCGATGCCGGCGATCAGAAGCAGCCGCAGCGAACCCAGCACGTGCTCATCCGCCAGCGGGTTTCCGTCCTTGTCCTTCGCGTTCATCAGCGTCGAGATCAGGTCGTCGGTCGGATGCTTCTTGCGATGCTCGATATGGCCGGCGAAATAGCCGGTCATCTCTCTCACCGCTTCCATCAGCGCGTTGTCATCCTTGATGCCGAGTTCGAGGATGCCGTGAATCCATTTGATGAAGAGATCGCCGTCCTTCTCGGGAATCCCGAGCATGTGCGCAATGGCGCGGACCGGAACATGCTTGGTATAGCGCGCGGCGGCGTCGCATTTGCCGTCGGCAATGAACTCGTCTATCAGCTCGTTGCAGATGGCGCGAACCCGCGGCTCCAGCTTCTTCATCGCGTCCGGCGTGAACGGCGGCAACAGCAATTGCTTGGCAGGCTTGTGTTCGGGCGGATCGGAGGTGATCGGCGGCGCCCGCGCCGTGATTTCCGGGCGAACGTCGCGCACGATGACGCGCCGGGAAGAAAAGTTGTCGGTATCGTAGGAGATTTCCTTTACCGCCTGATAGGTGGTCGGCATGTAGCAGCCGAGGAAGCGCTCGGTGTGAACGACGGGCGAAGCCGCGCGCAATTTTTCCCAGATCGGAAATGGATTTTCCGTCCAGTTCGGATCGGTGTGGTCGAAATCGTTGACCCAGTCGGTGACCGGGGGATGTTCGGGCATGATGCTGGCGGAATCGGACATCGGAGCAATTCCTCTGCTTGGTTCGTTCAGATCCAGGTGGGCTACGTCGATCTCGGGACTGGATTATTCCTCGGTCACTTCGATCGCGATCTCGGGACAGTTGCTCTGGGCAAGCCAGGCCTTGTCTTCCAGGCCCTCGGGGACGGACCCGTCGCCGACTTCGTGCGCGTTGCCGAATTCGTCGAGGTCGAACAGTTCGGGTGCCAGTGACTTGCAGCGCGCGTGGCCCTGACATTTGTCCTGGTCGACGCGGATTTTCAGCTTTCCAGCCATAGCAGCGTTTCCCCTTTTGTGGCGCGCATTGTCTCGCGCGGTCTTCCTTCGGCGCAACGGCGCAGACCCGCCGGCTCACCGCGAAGTTATATCGTATTACATTCGCTTCGCCGTTGTGCTGTCAAGTCAAAAGTTATAGAGCATGACATTCAAATGCCACCTCGACCCGCACGCAAAGCGCTCAACGCCTATCACCATGGGGATCTCCGCGATGCCCTGGTTCAGGCCGCGTTGCACGAAGTCGAGCTCGGCGGCCCCGAGGCGATCAGCATCAGCGCGCTTGCCAAGAAACTCGGCGTCTCGCAGCCGGCGCCGTACAAGCATTTTGCCGATCGCGAAACGCTGCTAACGGCGGTGACGGCCGAAGCGTTCCGCCAATTCAGCGCGATGATGCGCACGGCGATCGGAAAGCCGTCGAAGCAATCGAAGCTGTCGCGCTTCGCGCAGCTCACGCTTGATTTCGGATTGCGCCGCAACGGCATCTATCGCCTGATGTTCGCGTCGCGAACCATGGCATGCGCACCGAAAGGCAGCGAGCTGCACAGTGCGGCGATGGAGACCTTCGAACTCCTGGTGGAGGCGCTGGAGGCCCCCGCCGTGGGGCTGTTGCGCGAGCGTAGCGCCCTGAAGGTTTGGGCCTCGCTGCACGGCGTCGTCATGCTCGCCGAACAGGGATTGCTCACCGGCCAGGTTGCCCATGTCAGCCGGGAAGAACTGGTCGAGGACATCGTGAAGGAAACGAAACTCGCGCTGTCGGTGGCGATCGAGGCGGCCGGCAAAGGCGGCCGATGACGGACAAGGTTCCAGCATCCGAGGATCCCGACAACACGGGCCTCTATGGCGGCATCGTTCTCGGCCTCGCCGCCATCGCGGCTCTCGTCGTCGCAAACTCCCCGTTCGGGCCGACCTACGAAGCGCTGTTGCGGACGACCGGCGAAGTCCGGATCGGATCGATCGGACTGAGCAAGACCGTCGATCACTGGATCAATGACGGTTTGATGGCGGTGTTCTTCCTGCTGGTCGGGCTCGAGATCAAGCGCGAGACGATCGAGGGCGCGCTGGCGGGCCCAAAGAAGGCGGCATTGCCCGTGATCGCCGCATTCGGCGGCTTTGTCACGCCAGCGGCAATCTTTGCCGCGGTGAACTGGGGCGACACCCATGCGTTGCGCGGCTGGGCCATACCGGCAGCGACCGACATCGCCTTTGCGCTCGGCGTCTGCGCCATGCTGGGACGCAAGGTGCCGGCCTCGCTGAAAACCTTTCTATTGGCGCTCGCGATCATCGACGACCTCATGGCTATCATCGTCATCGCGATATTCTACACCGCCGACCTTTCGGTTCTGGCGCTGGCGCTCGGCGGGCTCGGCGTCGCGGCGCTCGCGGTTCTCAATCTGCTCGATGTGCGCAGACCGTCGTTCTATCTCATCGCCGGGCTATTCACCTGGGTCTGCGTGCTCAAATCCGGCGTGCATGCGACGCTGGCCGGCGTCGCCGTCGGTCTCGCGATGCCGCTCACCAGACGCGACGGGCACAGCCTGCTCGAAGAGGCCGAACACGCGCTCAGACCGTGGGTGATTTTCGCCATCGTGCCGATTTTCGCCTTCGCGAATGCCGGCGTATCGCTTCACGGATTGACCCTGTCAAAGCTGGCGGAGCCGATAACGCTTGGCATTATCGCAGGGCTTTTCGTCGGCAAGCAGATCGGGGTGTTCGGCGCATCGCTGGTTGCGATCAGGCTGGGCCTGGCTGCAATGCCGGAAGGCACAACGGCAGGAAAACTCTATGCCATGGCCATCCTGACCGGCATCGGCTTCACCATGAGCCTCTTCATCGGCACGCTGGCGTTCGACGACGAGGCGGTGCTGAAGCAGGTCCGGCTCGGCGTCCTCGCGGCTTCGCTGCTGTCCGGCACCGTCGCCGCGCTGCTTTTTTCGGCCCTCAACCGATCGAACGGAGTTCCGGCTTCACGATAGGGCGGCGCAAACGCGCAACACCCGCGATGGGATCGAACCCCATGCAGCGGCTGGTTCTTGTATTCGTCGTTGACAGCTGCTCATCTCGGCCAGCCAAGAGGCGTCGTCGATTGAGCACGAGTTTAACCAGGACCACCGCGCCTCACCGTCCGCAGATCGGACGAGCGCGAAGCATCGCGCTCGGCGTGCTGCTGTCGTTCTGCCTTTCCGGCGCAGCGCTTGGAAAAGACGATGGCGACGGTGAGGAGGACGCGGCCAAGGCAAAACCGGCTCTGCCGAACTTCTATCTCGATATGAGAACGATCTACTCGACGCTGCCGGCCGGTTCGCTCTCGATCGGATTCAGCACGCCGCCTTTGTTGTCGAGGCTTTCGAACCTTTCCTCGCTCCGAACCCTCACCTCGCCGTCCAGCCAAAGCCTCTCGGTCGACCTGCCCTTGACTGTCGATGTCAACGATCGGCTCTCGGTCTACGGCGGCGTCAGCGGGGCCACGTCGCAGGCGGGCACTGATCCCTGGACGAATTTCTCGATCTACGCCTTTACCGTCGGATTCCAGGCCGACCTCTATCAGCAGAACGGCGGCATGTTTCCGACCATCACCGTTCAATCCAACGCGACGCGATCGATTTCGGACGCGCCGTTGGCAACGACATCCTACAACACCATCCTCGAGGCGGATTACGCGCTGAACGCGGATGAAACGCGCGGGCTGCTCGCGGGGATGCAATACACGAGAGTCCTGGTCGATACCCCGCTTGCTCGCGTCAGCCCCGATGTCCTGGGCTATGCCGGCGGCTATTATCAGTGGGACAACAACTGGAAGCTCACCGGCCGCTTCGGTGTGCAGCACTTCGGCGGCGCGCAGCTTCTGAACCTGACGCCGTTTCCCGCCTTCACGCAGCCGATCGTGCGGCTCGACCTCGACCGCATGGATGACAACGACAATCGGCTGTTCGGCATCACGGCGCAGATCGCATGGACGCCGAAGCCGTCGTATCAGCTAACGCTGCGAACGCCGCTTTACGCGATCAGGAATTAACCGCTCACGCGGGCTGCGAATCCCGCACGGCCGCGCCGCGCAGCAACTTGCCGATCTCCGGCTTGCAGGCGCCGCAATTGGTGCCGGCCTTCAGGCACCGGCCGACGTCCTCGACGCTGGCCGCGCCCTTCTGGATTTCGGCCGAGATCTGGTGCTGTCCGACGCCGAAGCATGAGCAGACGATCGGTCCGACATCCTGGGCCGCATCGAGCGGCTGCCCTGTCAGCAGCGACATCCGAGCATTCGCCGACAATGCCTGCTCTGCGAACAGTCCTGATAGCCATGACCGCGAGACCAGCTTGTGATCGGGCGCGATAAACACGCAACCTTCCAGCCGGCCGTCGCGAACGGCCGCGTAGCGGAAACGGCCGGCCTTCGGATCGCGATAGGCGATCCACTCGATATCGTCATATCCGACGCGGAGCTGCGCCCGCGCCCAATCGCGCCAGCTCGGCGGCCGCTCATCACCAGCGAGTTCCATCCGCCAGCAAGTCCCTGAAAGCCCGCCGACCCAGTAGCCCGCCTTGGGACGCTCGATCTCCTGGCGGCTAAGAATGAAGGCATGCCATTTCGGCAAGTAAGCTGCCGCCTTGACCGGCGTGTGCTTGGACTCCGGCTGCCCGGAGATCGGATCGGTCGCTGGATTGACCAGCGCATTGACCCGGCCGTCGCCGGCATACTCGCCGTTCCAGTGCATCGGCACGAACACGCAGCCGCGCCGCTGTTCGGCAGTGACGACAACGCGCGCCACCATCTCGCCCCAAGGGCTGGTCAGCCGCGCGAGCCCGCCATTCTCGACGCCGGCCATGCGTGCATCGTCGGGATGGAATTCGGCGCCAGGCTCGAACATGTGAGCCAGCAGCCGCGCCGATTTTCCCGTCCGCGTCATGGTGTGCCATTGATCGCGGATCCGCCCGGTATTGAGCACCAGCGGATAGTCCCGGCTGGTCGCGTTCACGGCGGCACGCGGCGTCACCGGCACGAAACGCGCCTTGCGGTCTGCGGTGAAGAATTTTGCGGTTTCGAACATCCGCGGCGTGCCGGTCGGATATTCGCGCGTCACCGGCCACTGGATCGGGGTAAGTGCGTCGTAGGCGCGATCGTCGAGCGTATTCAGGGCGGACAGATCGAAATCGCGGGTCCCTTCATTCTCGAAACTGGAGAGCCTCGCATGCTCGCGGAAGATCGCGGCAGCGTTGGGGTAGTCGAACCCCGAAAAGCCCATGCGCCGAGCGACGTCGCAGACCGTCTGCCAATCGGCCCTTGCAGCGCCGGGCGCCGGCAGGAACCGCCGCTGCCGGGAGATGCGCCGTTCGGAGTTGGTAACCGTGCCGTCCTTTTCGCCCCAGGTAAGCGCAGGCAGCAATACATGAGCATGACGCGTGGTGTCGGTATGGCGCATGCAATCGGAGACGACGACGAGTTCGCATGCATCGAGCGCGCGGCGCACGCGATCGGCATCCGGCAGGCTGACCAGCGGATTGGTGGACATGACCCAGACCGCCTTGATGCGCTGATCGGCGATCGCGTCGAACATGTCGACGGCCTTGAGGCCCTGCTTGTCCGCGATGATTGGCGACTGCCAGAAGCGCTGGACGATGTCGCGGTGTTTCGGGTTTTCGATCTCCATGTGGGCGGCAAGTTGATTGGCCAGCCCGCCGACTTCCCGGCCGCCCATCGCGTTGGGTTGTCCGGTCAGCGAGAACGGCCCCATGCCGGGCTGGCCTATGCGGCCGGTCAACAAATGACAGTTGATGATCGCATTGACCTTGTCGACGCCGCTGCTCGACTGATTGACGCCCTGCGAATAAAGAGTGACGACCCGCTCGGTTCTGGCGAACCAGTCGAAGAACAACGCCACCGCGCCCTCGGCCAGGCCGCAGATGTCGGCGGTCTGCGCAACCGTCTGGCCGGCGACCTGTTGCAGCGCGGCTTCGGCGCCGGTGGTGGATCCATCCACGAACGCGCTGTCGATGACAGCGCGCGACGCGAGATGTGCGAGCAACCCGTTGAACAGCACCGAATCGCTGCCCGAACGAAGCGGCAGGTGCAGATCGGCGCCTTCACATGTCGCAGTCCGCCGCGGATCGATGACGACGATGCGGCACGCCGGATTGTTGGCCTTGGCGGCCACCATGCGCTGGTAAAGGATGGGATGACACCAGGCGGCATTGGAGCCGACGAGGACCAGAAGATCGGCCGTTTCGAGATCCTCATAGCAGCCCGGAACGGTGTCGCTGCCGAACGCACGCTTGTGACCCGCCACGCTCGACGCCATGCACAGCCGGGAATTGGTGTCGATGTTGGCGGTGCCGATGAAGCCTTTGGCGAGCTTGTTGATGACGTAATAGTCCTCGGTGAGAATCTGGCCGGAGACATAGAAAGCGACCGAATCCGGACCGTGCTCGCGGACTATCCTGGCAAATCCGTCCGCGACATGATCGAGTGCCGCATCCCAGCTCGTTTCCTGCCCGTTGACGACGGGAGCCAGCAGCCGCCCCTCAAGGCCGATGGTCTCGGCCAGCGCCGAGCCTTTCGCGCACAGCCGCCCGAAATTGGCGGGATGCAGCGGATCGCCGCGGACGGTAACGGCGCCCGCGGCATCCCTGTCAGCGATGACGCCGCAGCCGACGCCGCAATACGGACAGCTTGTCTTCACTGGCACGGGCGATCACCCTCACTCGGCGGGCACAGCCGCCGCCGTCTGGACGCAAAGCCAGACAGTGTTGTTCTCCACCTTGGTCGGATGCGCGCGCGTACATCCCTGGTCGGGAGCGACCGCCGTACCGCTCTTGAGCTCAATGACGAAATTGTGCAGCGGACAGGTGACGCGCTTGTTGTGGACGATGCCTTGCGACAGCGGTCCGCCCTTATGCGGACAGCGATCGTCGAGCGCGAACACCTCGTCATCGGCGGTCCGGAACACCGCAATGTCTCCGGACGCCGTCCGCACGACGCGCGAGCCGAGAACGGGAATATCGTTCAGCGCCCCGATTTCAATCCAGTTGCTCATGCGAGTTCCAGCTCCGCGAGCGGGGTGAATTCGTTGCGATCGACGCCGCGCTTGGCGCGCGCCGCCCAGGGATCGCTTTGCGAGAATTGCTGCGAATAGGCGAAGCGGCTGAACAGGGCTTTGCGATTGGCGACATCGTCGACCACCTGCTTGCGGATGGCGTCGAGGCCGACCCGATCGCACCACTTGTACATGCGTTCGAGGTACCAGCCCTGCTCGCGATAGAGCTGTGTCAACGCGGCGATTATTTCGAGCGTCTCTTCCTCGGTCGCTACCTTGCCCAGGAACTCGGTTCCCTTGATATGAAGACCGGCGGCGCCGGCGAAATGGATCTCGAACCCGGAATCGACGCAGACGACGCCGACATCCTTGCAGGTCGCCTCCGCGCAGTTGCGCGGACAACCGGATACGGCGAGCTTCACCTTGGCCGGCGTCCACGAACCCCACAGGAATTTCTCGAGCTTGATGCCGAGACCGGTAGAATCCTGCGTGCCGAAACGGCACCATTCCGAACCGACACAGGTCTTCACCGTGCGCAATCCCTTGGCATAGGCGTGGCCCGACACCATCCCCGCATCATTGAGGTCGGCCCAGACCGCGGGCAGATCCTCCTTTTTCACGCCGAGAAGATCGATGCGCTGTCCGCCGGTCACCTTGACGGTCGGAATCTTGAACTTGTCCGCGACGTCGGCGATGGCGCGCAATTCATCCGGCGTCGTGACGCCGCCCCACATCCGAGGCACGACCGAATAGGTTCCGTCCTTCTGGATATTGGCGTGGACGCGTTCATTGATGTAGCGCGACTGCTGATCGTCGCGATACTCGCCGGGCCAGGTCGCGAGCAGGTAATAGTTCAGGGCGGGCCGGCAGGAGTGGCACCCGTTCGGCGTCTTCCAGTCCATGAACCTCATGACGTCGGGGATGGTCTTCAATCCGTTCTCGATGATGACCCGGCGCGCGTCATCATGGCTGTGATCGGTGCACGCGCACATCGGCTTCACCTTCGGCGCCGCCGAATAGTCACCGCCGAGCGTGAAGGCGAGCACCTGCTCGACCAGTCCGGTACATGAACCGCAGGACGACGAGGCCTTGGTGTGGGCCCGCACGTCGTCGATCGTGAACAGCTTCTTTTCGCTGATCGCCTTGACGATCGCCCCCTTGCAGACGCCGTTGCACCCGCAGATTTCCGCGTCATCGCTCATGGCGGCGACCGAGTTCTTGCCGCTATGGCCGCCATCGCCGAGATTGGCGGCGCCGAACACCAGCCGCTCGCGCATTTGCGAAACGTCGGTGCCGTCGCGCAGATGCTGGAAGTACCACGGGCCGTCGATGGTATCGCCATAGAGTACGGCGCCGATGATTTTCTTGTCGCGCAGAATGATCCGCTTGTAGACGCCGCGGGAAGCGTCCTGCATGACGATCTCTTCCTTGTCCGCGCCCGGCGCGAAGTCGCCGGCGGAGAACAGGTCGATCCCGGTCACCTTCAGTTTGGTCGAAACGACCGAGCCGTCGTAGGTGGCAAAACCCTTCATCGCGAGATGGTTGGCGCAAACCTTGGCCTGGTCGAACAAGGGAGCCACGAGGCCGTAGGTCTGGCGACGATGCTGCACGCATTCGCCGACCGCATAGATTCGTCCGTCGTAGGTCTGCATGGTGTCGGAGACGACGATGCCGCGCTCACAGTAAAGGCCTGCCTTGCGCGCCAGCTCGACATTCGGGCGGATGCCGACCGCCATCACGACGAGATTCGCGGGGATCTCCTCGCCGTCGGCAAAGCGCACGCCGGTAACGCGGTCTTCGCCCAGAATTGCTTCGGTCTGCGCGGGCATCTTGAACACCATGCCGCGCTCTTCGAGCGACTTGCGCAGCAATCCGCCCGCGACCTGATCGAGCTGACGCTCCATCAGCGTGTCGAGCAGATGCACGACGGTGACGTTCATGCCACGCTTCATCAATCCGTTGGCGGCTTCGAGGCCGAGCAGACCGCCGCCGATCACGACGGCGTTCTTGTAGCTGGTCGAGGCATGAACCATGCGCTCGACGTCCTGAATGTCGCGAAAGCCGATGACGCCCGGGAGGTCCTTGCCCGGAAGCGGCAACATGATCGGGTTCGAACCGGTGGCGATCAGCAGGCGATCGTAAGGCACCCGCGCACCTTCCGCGGTGACGACTTCGCAGGTACGCCGATCGATCATCTCGATCATTTCACCCTTGCGCAGCGTAATGCCGTTATCCTCGTACCACTGCTCCGTGTTGAGCATGATGTCGTTGACGGTCTTCTCGCCGGCGAGCACGGGCGACAGCAGAATTCGGTTGTAGTTGCCGTATGGCTCGGAACCGAAGACGGTGATGTCATAGAGATCGGGCGCGCGGTCCAGCAGCACCTCGACCGTGCGGATGCCGGCCATGCCGTTGCCGATCACCACCAACTTTTGCTTGATTACTTTCTCGAGCATGCTCTGCCTTCTAATCCGGGTTCCGATGGTCAGACGCGGCGACGCAGATCTGCATCGTCGATTGGCAAAAAGTATTGATTGATTGGGATTGCCCATCGGCGGGCAGATAATCGTCGACTATGACGATCGAGGATTTCTCATATTCAAGAGACGTGCCAACACCAGACCCGTAATTTTCCGCCCCAACGCACGGCTTCAGCCGGTAAATCGTTGAATTGGCCCCACCTGGGCGCGGCGGAATGCCCAAAAAATCATCCACTCGGGCTATCCATTGTGCACAGCACCAATGCTTAGCCATGCGCGGGCGCTCATTTGCCCGCGAAAATGTCAAGGTACGGACAGGCGGCCTTTCGGGAGCGCTTTGCCGCTGATAACCGGCGCCGCATAATAAAACACCAAAATGCGCGTTCGAGCGGCTGTTTTTGCCAACAAACAGAGCAGCGACCGCCTTCGCGGCCGGTCGTCCTCCCGCAGCAAGGCACTGCAAATACACGCAAAGTGGCGCGTTCGTTTTTCTGGCACACGAATTGCTGACGTTGCGACACCAGAGTGTGTCTCAACGAAGAGACGACCTCTCGCTTTCCAAAATTCAAACCCTTTGTGCCGAGATCACCGCGCTTGCGCGGTGTCACGCGCCGATGTTCGAGGCTGCTCGATGAAGTTTGCTGAATTCAAGAAGGCTGGCCACTGGCCGACGCTGCTCGCCGCCTTCCTCTACTTCGACATAAGCTTCATGGCTTGGGTCGCGCTTGGTCCGTTGATCGTCTACATCGCGCGAGACATGAACCTTGCCGTCGACGAGAAGTTCACCCTCGTTGCCATCCCGGTGCTGGCCGGCGCGCTGCTGCGGGTTCCGATGGGCATCCTCGCCGACATCATCGGCGCCAAGCGGACCGGAATCATCGCGCAGATCGTCGTCATCATTGCAACGGCCTGGGTTTGGTACTTCGGCCTCAACAGCAAACTTGCGATCGAGGTCTTCGGTCTCGCGCTGGGCATCGGTGGCGCGTCGTTCGCAGTGGCGCTGCCGCAGGCAAGCCGTTGGTATCCGCCGCAATATCAGGGCGTGGTGATGGGGATCGCCGGCGCCGGCAATATGGGTGTCGTGCTCGACACGCTGTTCGCACCGTCGATCGCCGAACATTGGGGCTGGCAGGCCGTGTTCGGCGTGCTGCTCGTTCCGATGCTGTTGATCCTCGCCTACTACGTTTTCGCCGCCAAGGATGCGCCCGGAGAGCGGAAGCCGATTTCGCTGAAGGCCTATGGCACCTTGCTGCGCGATCCCGACAGCCGCTGGTTCATGTTCTTCTACTTCATTACCTTCGGCGGTTTTGTCGGGCTGGCCAACGCGTTGCCGCTGTATTTCACCGTGCAGTATCATGTGTCCGGCGTCGCGGCGGGCCTGCTGGTGGGCCTGATCGTCGCTTTCGGCTCGGGCTTCCGGCCGGTCGGTGGCCTGATCGCCGATCGCATCGGCGGCATCCGTTCGTTGTCGATATTGTTTGGCGTCGTCGTGGCGGCGTACCTCGTCATCGCCTTCATGCCGGAAGGGCCGGCCGCATCGACGCCTGGCGGTTGGTCTCTCACCCAGATGCCGCGCATTGCGTGGGTGTCGGTGCTGCTGTTCTCGATCGGCGTGCTCGCGCTCGGCATGGGCAATGGCGCGGTGTTCCAGCTCATTCCGCTTCGCTTCCGTCACGAGATCGGCATGATGACCGGCATGGTCGGCTGCGCCGGCGGCATCGGCGGCTTCTTCCTGGCCAAGGCGCTCGGCGTCGCCAAGGGAATGACCGGCGGATTCGGCGCCGGTTTCCTATTTTTCGGCCTGCTGGCGTTGCTTGGCTTCCTGGGACTTGCCATGGTCAAGGTGCGCTGGCGCACCACATGGGGCGCCGCATCGGGAGCACGGGTCTAAAGACCGACGCACCCATAGCGTTTTCGAGCGAAGTGGCTACCGGTTCGCGTAAAGAAAACGCGTGCTAACAAAAGGCTCGGCAGGTCTCGCGGGTGACGATCGGTTCGCAACGAAATCTCGGGGTTCGCGTCGGCTTCGTCAGCGAGACCGGCAAGCGGTCCGCCAATGAGGACTACGTCGCGACCTGCCTCGGCCGGTCCGGCGTGAGCAACCGCGACATTGTCGCCGCGGTCGCCGACGGTGTCGGCGGACACAAGGGCGGGCGCGAAGCCGCCGAACTCGCGGTTCGTTGCTTCATCGACGCCTATTATTCGCTTCCCGAAACGCTCGGCGTGCGCCGCCGGGCCTCACGTTCGCTGGAAGCCGCCAATAGCTGGATCTACACGCAAGGCCGCACCGATCCGCTGCTCAGCGGCATGAGCTGCGCCTTCTCCTCGATCATCCTGTCGCGGCGGCAGTGCCACATCATTCACATCGGCGACACCCGCGCCTATCGCCTGAGCGAGGGACGCCTGGAGCGGCTGACCACGGACCACATCGCCGGCCGCGGCGATCTCGCCCATCTGCTCAACCGCGCGATCGGCTTCGAGGATTTTGCCCGCTTTGATTACGCCACCGTCGGACTGCGGCAGCACGACAGGCTCCTGATCTGCAGCGACGGTGTGCATGGCGTGCTGGCCGATCACCGTCTGCAGCTATTGTTGAGCGAGCGCACCTCGCCGGAGGAATCCGCCCGCGCACTGGTCGACGCGGCGATGGACGCCGGCTCCAGCGACAACATGACCGCTCTGGTGCTCGACGTCGTCGACCTGCCGCCCGCCGACCGCGACGAGCTCACCCACTCGATCGCGACGCTTCCGATTTTGGACCTGCCCGAAACCGACGACGTGATCGACGATTTCACGCTCGGCGAAATATTGTCTGACGGACGCTACAGTCGGCTGTTCAAGGCGATCGACAAGCGGCAGGGCCGCGAACTCGTGCTGAAGTTTCCGCATCCGCGCGTGGCCAGCGAAGGCTCCTATCGCCTCGCCTTCGTCCGCGAAGCCTGGGTCGCGGCGCGCGTGCGAAGCCTGTGGATCGGAGAGATCGTCGAGCTGCCTGCCGAACGGCAGACCCGCCTCTATTCGGTGATGCCGCTTTACGAAGGCGAGACGCTGGAACAGCGGCTCAACCGTTCGCCGCAGCTTTCGCTGTCTGAAGGCATCGGGATCGCGACCAAGCTGGCGCGCGCGGTTGCGACCTTGCACCGGGCCGGCATCATCCATCGCGACATCAAGCCCGACAACGTGATCCTGTTGAAGGCCGGCGGATTGCGGCTGGTCGACCTCGGCGTTGCGCGCGTACCGCTGCTGGAGGATTTCCCGGCCGAGGATATTCCGGGTACGCCGAGCTATATGGCGCCGGAGCTGTTCGGCGGGCGGACCGGCGACGAGTTTTCCGATCTCTATGCGCTCGGCGTCACCGTGTACCGGATGTTCACGGCCGCCTACCCTTATGGCGAGATCGAGCCGTTCTCGCGGCCCCGCTTCGGCAAGCCCGCTTCTCTCTCCCGCTATCGCCCCGACCTGCCGGCCTGGCTCGACGCGGTGGTCGGCAAGGCGCTCAACGTCGATCCGGCGCAACGCTACGGCGATGTCATCGAGTTCTCGCACGAACTCGAGAACGGCGCGATGTGGGCGAAGCCGGCCGTCGCGTCACGACGCTCGCTCTACGACCGCGATCCGCTCGTTTTCTGGAAGAGCCTGTCCGCAGGCCTGATCGTGCTCGTCATCCTGCTTCTGGCATGGTCGGTACGAAATTAGCCCGGCGCTCCGGTGGAGCGTCGGGCCATGTCACGTCAGCGAAGCAAACCGCGTTGGCTTCGCGATCTGGCTCACACCCCGGTCTGGGTGATGAACTTGGTGTTGAAGTAACCTTCCATCGCCTCGGTGCCGCCCTCCGAGCCATAGCCGGAATCCTTGACGCCGCCGAACGGCACTTCAGGCAAAGCCAGACCGAAGCTGTTGATCGAGACCATGCCGGCTTCGATGGCGGCGCCGATCGCGGTCGCCGTCTTGGTCGAACTGGTGAAGGCGTAGGACGCGAGACCAAACGGCAAGCGGTTGGCTTCCTCGGCCACCTCGTCGAACGTCGAGAAGCGGGAGATCAGCGCCAGCGGGCCGAACGGCTCCTCGTTCATCGCGCGCGCATCCTTCGGCACGTCGCTGACCACGGTCGGCTCGTAGAAGTAACCCTTGTTGCCGACACGGTGACCGCCGGTCTCGAGTTTTGCTCCTTTGCCCACGGCGTCCTGCACCATGCCTTCGATGGCGGTGACGCGGCGCGGATTGGCGAGCGAACCCATCTTCGAATCGGGATCCATGCCGTTGCCGACTTTCATCGACTTGGCGCCCTCGACGAACTTGTCGACGAATTCGCGGAACACGTCGTCCTGCACCAGCATGCGCGTCGGCGAAATGCAGACTTGGCCGGCGTTGCGGTACTTCGCCGCCGCCAGAATCTTCGCCGCCGACGTCACGTCCGCGTCCTTGAACACGATGGCCGGCGCATGGCCGCCCAGCTCCATGGTGGCGCGCTTCATGTGCAGGCCCGCCAGTGCCGAGAGCTGCTTGCCCACGACAGTCGATCCGGTGAAGGAGATCTTGCGGATCACCGGATGCGGAATGAGATATTCCGAAATCTCCGACGGCACGCCGTAAACGAGATTGACCACGCCATCAGGCACGCCCGCATCGACGAACGCCTTGATCAGTTGCGCAGGCGACGCCGGCGTTTCCTCGGGCGCCTTGACGATGATCGAGCAGCCGGCCGCAAGGGCCGCAGAGAGCTTGCGGACGACCTGGTTGATCGGGAAATTCCACGGCGTGAAGGCCGCGACCGGGCCGACCGGCTCCTTGACCGCGATCTGGTAGATGCCGGGGCCGCGGGCCGGGATCACGCGGCCATAGGCGCGCTTGGCTTCCTCGGCGAACCACTCGATGACGTCGGCGGCGGCCATGGCTTCCATCTTGGCCTCGGCCAGCGTCTTGCCCTGCTCCATCGTCATGAGCGGCGCGATCTCGTCATTGCGCTCGCGCATGATTTGGGCCGCCTTGCGCATGATCCTGCAGCGCTCGAACGGCGCCACCGCCCGCCAGACCTTGAAACCCTTGGCGGCGGCTTCCAGCGCCTCGTCGAGATCGGCGCGGTCGGCATGGGCCACGGTGCCGATGGTTTCCTCCGTCGCCGGATTGAGCACGGCGATGGTCCTGCCCGATTGGCTCGGCCGCCATTTGCCGTTGATGAACAATTGCGTATTGGAATATGCCACGAGACTTGCTCCCTCTTTTATTGTCGCCGGATGGCGAAATCGGCCGGCTGAAGATCAGGCGCCTTTATGATCGAAGCCCGGCCGGATTGCAAAGGCGATTCAGCCGTGTACGGCCCTGCGATGGCTTGCGATTACGCCTCGATCCTGCCGCACGCATGGTCGAAACCGGCACGCTCGACCGCATCGCGACGGTGGACGAAATATAGAAAACAACCCCATGCAAAGTAGCAATAATCGCTGGCATGATGTCTTGAGCGATCCCGCGAAGACTTGACACGTCGGGCAAATCAGCGGCACTACTCCATCATCGCGCAGACTACCTATGGGCCTGCTGTAACGCCGCCCCTTGTCGCGATTCCACGCAAAATCCTTTTGACAATTGAAAGTCGCCGCAACGAGCCATCGCCTGCGCGTTGCCGAACCACGCGCGCTTCCGGCGCGTGCCCGAAGAAATCCCTGGGAAATATCGACATGAACACCGCTCCGGACCTCAATTTGCCGACGGCGACAGCCGCAACCGATCCAACCAAGGCCGCCGCAACGCCGCGGATAAAGCTCTCGTCACATGGCTTCTCCATCGATCATCCAGATCCTGAGCTTGGCGAGCAACTCCTGGCGAACGCATTGGGCGTCGCCGATCGCGATGCGATGCACGGCATCCTCCGGCAATTGGTGAAGGCCAGCGTGAACGGACCAAAGCCCGACGAAGTCAACCTCGCCTTCATGATTTCAATGGTGAAAAGCATCAGGCCCAGGGATTCCATCGAGGCCATGCTGGTGGCGCAGATGGTTTCCGTTCATCTGATGGCGATGCGATGCGCCTATCACCTCGCAAATGCGGAAGACATCGGTCAGCAAGACAGCGCCGGGCGCGCATTGGGCAGGCTCGCCCGCACCTTTCCCGCCCAGATCGACGCGCTCAACCGCTATCGGAGCCATGGCGAGCCTGCCATCACCGTGCAGAACGTGTCGGTCGGGGATGGCGGCAAGGCCATTGTCGGCAACGTCACGCAGCATGCGAGCGTGATCGTTTCGGACAAAGGCCCGGTGTCCGCGGCGCCGGCTGCGCGGATGGCCGCCAAGCGGAAAGCACAGGCATGAACGATCACGCCCGCAACACCGGAGCGATGCTCGCGAGCCCGCGTTGCGGCGCCAAAATCCGTTCCGGCGGCGCGTGCAGCTCGCCGGCGGTGCGCGGCAAAAAGCGCTGCCGCATGCATGGCAGTGCACCTGGGTCCGGCGCCCCAATGGGAAACCTGAACGCGCGCAAGCACGGCCTGTTCACCAAGGACGCGATCGTCGAGCGAAGGCGGATTCAGGCCTTGTTGAGCGAAGCGCGGAAATTGTTGCAAGCGATGAACTAATTGGTTTTCGTAAAGCGGCCGCCGCGAATAGGTGCCTGGCGGCAATCGAGATCGAAATCGTTCTTGTTTCTCGGCGTGTTCCCATTCGCGGTCATCTCCTACCGCAGGCAAGCGCGACAGCGAGAATACGGACGAACATCTCTACCAGCCACGTTGCGCGCCAGAACGTAGCTCCGCATGAGCCAGAAGCGGTTCGCGCGCCTCACCAACGCTTTTCAAGAAGCTGGACCATCACGCCGCAGCCGTGAGCCTGTACGTTGCTCACTACAATCTTTGCCGCGTCCATGAAGCTCTGCGAACCACCCCAGGCGTGGCTCTTGGCGTGGCAGACCGCGTCTGGACTATCGGCGATTGCTGGACGCGACCCTCTCGCTTGGGCCGAATCGGCCTGTGCGGGTAAAGCGCAATTTCACGGTAATCGAGGGCGGGAAGGCCTAAGTAGGGCCGATAGCCGTGTGTCGCACGGCACACAACTGCATTACAAAATACGCCCCCGAAGAGACGATCCGGAACTTTTCTCTGGCAGGTTCTTTGACAGGTTCCGGCAGACTTATAGCATCTAAGATGCTGAATTTAATAGTTAAATTTCCCGTTAATTAAATTTGCGCAGCCTCCGAGGAACGTGTTGCGGTGTACCGCATTCGTGTTTACATTGAACGTACAGATAACCAGCGTACCACAACGCAACGACCACAGCGCGTACGCACACCTGGATAGGTGACATATGGCAAAGACAGCATCAATCAACGCTCGCATCGAACCGACCATCAAAGCGAAAGCTGAAACTATCTTCGCAGCGTTAGGGATAAGTGCGTCCGACGCCATTGGCATGTTTTATCGCCAAGTGGCGTTTCGTAAGGGACTACCCTTCGACGTATGCGTACCTAACGCTACGACCTTGGCCGCTTTAGAGGAATTGGAGCGAGGCGGCGGGGAGGTTGTACACGGGTCAACTCGGCAACTTTTTGACGAATTGAAATAATTCGTTCAAACATCGGAGCGCATGAAGCCGCTCCGATACACAGGCCAGTTCAAAAAGGATTTCCGCGCTTGCACCAAGCGCGGATTCCGGATGAACAAGCTGGAGGCGATCATCAATAAATTGCGGAAAGGTGAACGTCTTTCCCCAATTGATGATGACCATCCGCTCAAGGGACCTTGGCAGAACTATCGCGGCTGCCACGTCCAAGGGGATTGGTGCCTGATCTATCGTAACGATGGAGACGAGTTGGAGCTTGCCCGAACCGGCACGCACACTGAACTGTTCGACTAAACGGCGAAAATCCACTAAGTGATTTTAGGGGACGGTACTGCGGAGTATTTCGCCCCCTTGTGTGCCTCACACAAGCACCGGCCGGCGGGCTTTTTTGTTGGTGCGGTATACCGCCCCTTCTGCCAGTGGCCTGTTTTGGTTTTGCGAGTGGCCTATTTCGGCCAGCACCCGATATGATTGACGACTAAGACCAAGAGGCCACCTCAGTTGGCGGCCTCTTTCGTCCGAGTCGTGCGTGAATTCGGCCTGCTCGCCACGGGTGTTGACCGACCGGCGAACTCTCCGTCCTTCCGGGATACTGACGAGCGCTGGTTCTGCTCTGCCGTCAACGGCTTCCCGTCGATCTCGCGCTGTGCAGGAAGCTGCAGCACCGTTGCCCTTTGACCGGGACGCAGCTTTGTCAGAAGCACGATCTTGCCGTTCGCAAATTCCAGCGCGTCATGGTGCGAATTGGGTCCCCGATCGACTTGACGGAAACGCGCGAGCCGCGCCCCGATGCTCCCAAACCGCATTTGCGGGAAGAGCTTCGCGAACGGGTGATCGCATACTGCGTCCTCGCTGAAAGCAAGTTCGGTGCCTGGCAAGAGGCATACAGCGATGTCTGGCTCTCCGACCGCGGAGAACCCGCGCGTCACCGTATTGGGGAATTCCCCCGTTAGCAGCACGTCCCCCGCTCTTGCGGGACGCGATTGGACGGCATGCAGGCTGTAGTCACACATCAAGACGCTCCATCTTCATTGTTCGGACCTGTATGCGTCACCAAGCATGTCCGGCTCCTTCGAACTTCTCGCGGCGAGATTTCGCGAGTTGCTCCGAACGCCAGCTATCTTGGTTTCGCCGCGGACGCATTGGGTTCATTCGGCTGCTGACCCAAGGTCACGCTCAATGCGCTCTCTTTTCCTTGCCGAAGCACCGTGAACTGGGTCGAAGAGCCCGGCGCCATCGCACCGACTTTCCTGGTCAACTCGTTGGCGTTCTTGACCGACTCACCACCCACCGAGGTGATCACGTCTCCGCTTCTCAGTCCGGCTTTCGCAGCGGGACCATTGTCTTGAACCATTGCCACGATCGCACCGCGGAGATTGCTCAATCCGAGGCCGTCGGCAAGTTCAGGAGTGACCGATTGAACTTTAGTCCCGATCCATCCGCGCGTGACCGCGCCCTTTTCTTTCAACTGCGGTATCACTGCCTTGACCGTTTCGGCGGGGACCGCAAAAGCAACGCCCACTGAGCCTTGGGAGGGTGAAAAGATCATGCTGTTGACACCGATGACGTCGCCTCGGGTATTGAAGCTCGGACCGCCAGCATCGCCGCTGTTGATTGCCGCATCGATTTGGATGAAATCCTTCCCTGAACCAACCTCGATGTCGCGCTCGCGCGCTGAAATAATACCGGCTGTCACGGTACCTCCGACCGCAAGCGGATTCCCGGCGGTAAGCACCCAATCACCCACGCGCGGCGGCTGGTCGGAGAGCTTCACGTAGCTGAAGTCCGTGCGTCCGTCGACTTTGATCAAGGCGATATCACTCCACGAGTCCCTTCCTATGACTCTTGCCGAATAGGCCTTGTCGTCGCTGGTCCGGATCTCGGCCGTGTCGTTGTCTTCCACGACGTGACTGCTGGTCACGGCATAACCGTCCGGAGAGATGAAGAAGCCTGATCCAGCATTGATCAGTTCGAGTATCGGTGCCCTCCCTCGATCGGGCGCATCCGGATCCGCCCCTGGAATCTCCCCTTTCGGAGCGCGCTGTTCAGGCGCACCAAATCTGCGCGTCGCAGTCGCTTTGGAACGCACCCCAATCACGGTCGGTTGAACTTTTTCGGCGAGATCGGCGAAATCGCCGGGCCCACTGCCATCTTCAGTACCGGCAACCCGATCGATCAATGTCGCCGGCCTGCCCACGAAGGAAGCCTGGCCCGGAGAATTTACCGTTGCCTGCGCGATATTCGCGATCACCGGAATCGCGAGGACGGTCGTTCCGCCCATCATCGACGCCCGGCGCCAACTGAAACCCAAATTTCCACGAGCCAAATTTCCACGAGCCATGTGCGCTTCCATAGCCTTTTGTCATCGCCTCACCGCGGTCTAGACGCTGGCACGTTTAGCTCGCCGTCAGTTCTGTGAGAGCGCTCAGACGCTCGCGGCAACAGTGGGCTCAACAATCTGCTGCGCCACCAGTTCCTTTCCAGCCCAAGGTGGATAAGGAGGGGCATCCAAATGCCAGAAAGCCATGCCGACTGATCGCCTCGTCACCGAAAATCCTGCATAGCTCCCAACGTGATCTTCGCAGTTCCACCAGGAAGCACACGTTCGCCTCACTTCCATCCGTTCGCCGGGGCGCTCGCTGAACTTGCGGCGGCCCTCACAACTTTCTTTGAACCGTCGGCCCTTGCGTCAGGATGGATCTGCCACGACAACCGAATTGAACCGATTTCGGTGAAGGCAGGCTGTGATCAAGGTCGAGCGAGTGAGCGAAGGCGATCCCCTCGAATTCGAGGTCATCGTCCGTGTGGGAAACGGCGAGACTCGCCATCACGTCACGATGGCAAGAGATACTTGCGAACGGCTGACGATGGGCACACACACGCCCGAGGGTTGCATCGAGGCGGCGTTCCAATTCCTGCTTGATCGCGAACCTCAAGGATCGATCCTGCGGCGTTTCGACATCACCGTGATCTCCCGTTACTTTCCCGAGTTCGAGCGCGAACTGCCACGCTACCTCTTTCAATCCTGATTAGGTCGCCATATTCGGCAGGGAGAGCAATCGGCCATCCTAGAGCGTTTTCCAGCGAAGTGGGGACAAAACGCGTCAAATCAAAAATCCAGAGCCCCGTTCCGATTCCATCGGAACAGAAACGGCTCTCGTCTGCGAAGGCGCGCGGAAATCGAAGCAGAGCGTGGGGAATCGTAGCGTAGAAAATCGTACGCTTGGTGGTAGCGAGAGAGGGACTCGAACCCCCGACCCCAGGATTATGATTCCCGTGCTCTAACCAGCTGAGCTACCTCGCCACGGTTCACCGCCGCGGCACACTATACCGCATTCGCGAACGCGCGGCATATAAGGAGTGGGTTAAGGGCCTGTCAAGCAAAGCCGGCGGCCCGGCCAAGCATCTGCAAAATAGCGCTATTTCGGCCGGATTGACGGGTCGCCGCCGGGGCTGCCGGGCGGCGGAATCACGGGCGTCTTCCCCGCGTCCGGCGCAGGCGCATGCATTTCGGGATCGACGCCGGGCGGCGGACACAATACGCCGTCCGAGCGCGCCAGCTTGTCGCCGAGCGGCTCGGCCCGTTGGCCGGTCGTCGTTCCTTCCTGGGGTTTTCCCTCCGGAACCGTCGCGCCGGAATTCGGCGCCGGTTGCATCGGTGCGCAATTGGCGGCGGCGGCGCGGTCCGGCGATGGCGGCGCGGTCCGGGCCGGCGGCGTCGTGGGGCCAGGCGGCGCCTGTGCGCCCGCCACATCAGCAGCCACCATCAACACGCATGAGATCAGAAAGACGTGTTTCATTGCCATGCAGGGAAAACGGCCTGCACTCCCGGAGGTTCCGCAGTCAGTTTGTCGCTTTTGATTGACGCGTTTTTCTTGAGGCGAAAACGCGATGCGCTTCAGGATTTCCGAAAACGGATCAGCGAAAAATGCCCCATCGGCGGCATCGGCCGCCGTTCGGTCAGGGTGACGCCGCCGTGCTTGTCAGCCCAGTTGGTCAGGCGTTCCCATGGGAATTCCGGCCGCCAGCCGAGCCGCCGCGCCAATGGCGCGAACGCCAGTTCGAACACCCGGCGCGGGCCGCTTTCGGCGCCGATGTGATTGACCAGGATGAGCTCGCCACCGGGTTTCAGCACGCGGATGAAGTCATCCAGCGTGCGTTCCGGATCCGGCACCGCCGTGATGACATATTGCGCCACCACCGCATCGAAAAACGAATCCGGAAACGCCAGGTTCTTGGCGTCCATCACCGCAAGCGTTTCGACATTGGTCAGGCCGAACTCGCGCACGCGCTTCCGCGCCCGCCGCAGCATTGGTTCGGAAATATCGACGCCGCATAATTTCGTGTTGCGCGAATATTCAGACAGCGACAGCCCGGTGCCGACGCCGACGTCGAGAACGCGCCCGCCGATCTTGTCGGCTTCCGCGATGGTCGACCGGCGGCCCTCGTCGAACACCTTGCCGAAAACGAGATCGTAGACCGGCGCCCAGCGCCCATAAGCCTTTTCGACCCCCTCGCGGTCGATGTCCCCAGCCATTCCCTCTGCCCCGATTTTTCTTAAGTGCGCATCACCTCGGGCAGCGGCGTCATCGTTTGCTGCGCCCCTGCCCTTGCCGCCGCATTCGTTGCGGTCGCGCTCTTGATGAATCCGCCGCCAAGCACGCGCGCCTGTCCTGCAGGCGCATCGTAGAACACGCAGGCCTGGCCGGGCGATACGCCCTCCTCGCCGGCGACGAGTTCGACCTCATAGCCGCCATCGACCGCGCGCAACCAGGCCGGCTGCGGCGCGCGTGTCGAGCGTACGCGCACGAACATCTCGATGCCGTCGCCGATGACGCGGTCGAGCGGACCGTCGCCGATCCAGTTGACGTCACGAAGGCGGATGCGATCCATCCGCAGCGCCTCGCGCGGCCCGACCACGACGCGGCGGCCGGCCGCATCGAGCTTGACGACATAGAGCGGCGCGCCGGCGGCGATGCCGAGCCCCTTGCGCTGGCCGACGGTGAAATGAACGATGCCCTGATGCCGGCCGATAACGCGGCCGTCGAGATCGACGATGTCGCCGGGCTCGATCGCGCCGGGCTTCAGGCGGCCGATGATGTCGGTGTAGCGCCCGGTCGGCACGAAGCAGATGTCCTGGCTGTCCTGCTTGTCGGCGACTTCGAGGCCGAAGCGCCGCGCCAGTTCGCGGGTCTGCGGCTTGGTCATGTCGCCGAGGGGAAAGCGCAGATAGTCGAGCTGCTCGCGCGTGGTCGCGAACAGGAAATAGCTCTGGTCACGATCGGCGTCGGCCGCACACACCATCGCGCGCGATCCGTCGGCAAGCCGGCGCGAGGCGACATAGTGTCCGGTCGCGAGCGCATGCGCGCCGAGCTCGCGCGCGGTCGAAAGCAGATCGCGAAACTTGACCGAGCGGTTGCACTCGATGCAGGGCACCGGCGTTTCGCCGAGCGCGTAGCTGTCGGCAAAATTGTCGATCACGGATTCGCGGAAGCGGCTTTCATAGTCGAGCACGTAATGCGGAATGCCGATCCGCTCGGCGACGTTGCGGGCATCGTGGATGTCGCGGCCGGCGCAGCAGGCGCCCTTGCGATGGGTGGCCGCGCCATGGTCGTAAAGCTGCAGCGTGATCCCGACCACGTCGTAGCCCTCGGACTTCAGCAAGGCAGCCGTCACGGAGGAATCGACGCCGCCGGACATGGCGACCACGATCCGCGTGTCCTGCGGACGGCCTTCGAGATCCAAACTGTTTCGCATGCCAGGGGTCATCGACTTCAATCGCAAGCGCGCTGTGCAGCTCGCGGCCAGGGTTAAAAAGCCTTTTTATTATAAGGCCTTATGATCTCATTCGGCCATACCGGGCCGGATCGGACGCCGCTCTTTAATATAGGCCGTATTGGCGCGAGGCAATCAGCCGATCCCCATTTTGGAGGGGGGGGGGTCAGGACTTGGAGGGGGGTCAGGACGGCAAATCTTGCCGCCGGGCAGAAAAGGGGGCCGCGACGATGCCGCGCGACCCGACCGCCACGTTCGCAAGTACTTGAAATAACACGATCTTTTCTTGAGAAGCGAGTGGCCCGGTCCTTGCTGAATGGTAGCCGAGAGCTCAGCGCGAGGGTCGCCCGTGGTTAGTGTCACGTCAGAAGTATCGGCAAACGCATCTTTTCAGACCGCGGCGGCAAGGTCGGCCCGGCCGGATTCCGAACCGTCAGCCGGAAACGACAGCTTCGCGGCGCTGGTCGACAGCAACAAGGCCGCCGGCAACAACGACAATCGCACCCAGGACAACGCTCCCGCCCCGCGCCGCCCCGACGATGCACAAGCCGCGCCCGACAACCGCTCGCGCGCCAATGCTGCCGCATCTGACAAGGCGAACAAGGCCGCGCGCAACGATTCGAATGATCGCAACGCCGCGGCCAACGCCCGCAGCGACAAGACGCGCGACGACAACAAAGTCGACGCCAAGGCCGATACCGATACCAAGACCGATATCGACACCAAGGCCGCGACGACCCGCCGCGCCAAATCGAAGTCCGACGCGGCGAAGTCCGATGACGCGAAGTCCGGCGAGACGACGCAAGGCTCTTCCGGCGACGCTTCCCCGGCAACCGATCAGACCGAGACGGCGCAGGATGGAACGGCCGTGGTGACGGCCGACGCCATTGCCGTTGCCATCCCGGCTGCCACAACGCCGGCAGCGACAGCTTCCGCGACATCCGCGACCGACAAGGCGACCGCACCGCTTGCCATCGCAGCGGCAGCGATCGCAGCCTCCGCTTCGCTCGCCGCCGAGACGGCGCCAGCCGCTCCCGCCGCTGAGGCCACCGAAACCGCCACCGCAACCCAGCCCGCAACCGCGAACGCCGCGCAGGCCGACGGCAGCGCCAAGCCCGGCGTGCAAGGCGCGGTCGGCCAGGCCGTCAGCGCCCAGGCCACATCCGCCGACCCATCCATCGCAACCGGCATCGCTCAGGCCGCTTCCGTGGTCGCGGCGACGCCCGCCGCCACCAAAGCCGCCGCGCAGCTCAAGAACCCCGATCTCGCCAGGAAAGGCGCCACGACGGCGGTCGAGCAGGCCGGCACCACCGATACCGCCGCGCCCGCAACACCTGCCGCGGACACGATCGTGCCCGCCGTCACGCCGACGACCGAAGCCGCGGGCAAGCCGAAGTCCGAGAATGGCATCGCCGACGCCGTGAAGGCCGACGCCTCAGGCAATTCCATCGTGCCGCCGGCCGCGAACGCCCAAGCCCACGCGCATCTTGCCGCCGCCGATATCGGCCAGACGCCGGTCAATTCCTCCGGCAACGGCCTGCAGGCCGCCGGCGCGATCCAGGCGCAGCAACCGGCCGTTGCCGCCACGACGCCGGCACCTGCTGCCCAGCTCACCGCCACGGCCGCCGCCAGCGCGCCGATACCGGTGAGTGGGCTTGCGATGGAAATCGCAGCCTCTGCCAAGAGCGGCAAGACCCGCTTCGAAATCCGGCTCGATCCCGCCGAACTCGGCCGCATCGACGTCCGCATCGATGTTGATCGCCACGGCCAGGTGACGTCGCATCTGACCGTCGAACGGCCGGAAACGCTGTCGATGCTGCGCCAGGACGCCAACCAGTTGCAGCGCGCACTCGACAACGCTGGCCTCTCGACCGGCAATGGCGGCCTGCAGTTCAGCCTGCGCGACCAGTCTTCGCAGGGCCAGAACGACGGCAACCAGTCCAATCCCAATGCCCATCGCCTCGTCGTCAGCGAGGAAGACAGCGTGCCGGCCGTCGTCGCCGGCCGCAGCTACGGCCGCATGCTCGGGTCGAGCGGCGGCGTCGACATCAGGATTTAACGGAGACCGCCATGGCAGTCGATGCAACCATGCCGACCACGATCGTCTCGGCGGCCGGGACCGGAACCGCCAGCAGCGACAAGACCGCGTCGGACAAAACGACGGGAATCGCGGATAATTTCCAGACCTTCCTGACGCTGCTGACGACGCAGCTCCAGCACCAGAATCCGCTGGATCCGCTCGACACCAACCAGTTCACCCAGCAGCTCGTGCAGTTCGCCGGCATCGAGCAGCAGCTGAAGTCGAACGAACAACTGAAGTCGCTGGTGGAGATCGAGAAGAGCGCGCAGGCGACGCAGGCGCTGGTCTATGTCGGTAACACCGTGGCCGTCGACGGCAGCAAGGCACAGTTCGACAAATCGGCGACCTGGAATTTCAACTCAGAAAAAGACACCAGCGCGACGATCACGATCACCAATTCGGCGGGACAGACCGCCTATACCGGCAACTACACACTGAAGAAGGGCGGCTCCAGTTTCGTCTGGGACGGCAAGGGCAATGATGGCGTGCAGTGGCCGGCCGGCACTTACACCTTGACCGCCACCGGCAAGGACAGTTCGGGCAACAATGTCGCAATCTCCACCGAAGTCCAGGGCGTCGTGGATTCGGTCGATCTGACCTCCTCCCCACCGCTGCTGTCGATCGGCGGCCAGAGCTACACCACCGATAAGGTCAAGCGGGTGGTCCGCCCGAGCACCACCAGCTAGCCCACCTGACCCCCCCCCTCGCGCGGCCTGATCCGCCGCCTTCCGGCCCGGCAATCCCTGATTGTACGCAAAAGCGTCACAGGGAACCCCGGGCCGAAGCTATTTCCGTCATTTTCAAGGAGATTCGTATTGAAGCCGTGGGCTTAGGCAATTTTTAAGCCGCGGGGCGTAGGTTGTCATGGTGAGTTCAGTGGTTGAGAGTTTGTGAGTACGCCATGACAGAACCCCATCGCCCGAGGGTAAAATACGTCATCGGGCCTGACGGCAGCCCGTTGACAATTGCTGACCTGCCGGCGCCCGGCACCAAACGGTGGGTGATCCGCCGCAAGGCCGAGGTCGTCGCAGCGGTCCGCGGCGGCCTGCTCTCCCTCGAGGAAGCGTGCAGCCGTTATACCCTGACGGTCGACGAATTCCTGTCCTGGCAGTTTTCCATCGATCAGCATGGTCTGGCAGGCCTCCGGACCACCCGGATCCAGCAATATCGGCAGTAAACTGTCCCGAACGGAAAGATTTGATGAAAACCGGCTTCGTTTTGCGAAGCCGGTTTTTTTCATGCCGGAACTATTCGTGGCGGCTTTAACGGTTGTTAACCATATGGAAACCATCCCCTAGGCAATAATTGCCCAGTCGGTCCCTGGGGCCGAATCCCTTGGGGGCGGTTGGTGCAAAGTCTCGTTGCTTTCCTGAGAGGCCTGGGTGCGGCAAGGCTGATGGCCATGGTTGCGGTGACTACCGCACTGATCGGCTTCTTCGCCTTTGTGATCATGCGCGTCACGACGCCGCAGATGACCACCCTGTTCACGGATCTCACCGCCGAAGATTCCTCCAGCATCATCAAGGATCTGGAGCGCCAGGCGATTCCCTTCGAGCTGCGCAACGAAGGCGCGGTCATCATGGTGCCGAAGGACAAGGTCACGCGGCTGCGGATGAAGCTCGCCGAAAGCAACCTGCCCAAGGGCGGCGGCGTCGGCTACGAGATTTTCGACAAGTCCGACGCGCTCGGCACCACCAGCTTCGTCCAGAACATCAACCATCTGCGCGCGCTGGAGGGCGAACTCGCCCGCACCATCCGCGCCATCGACCGCATCCAGGCCGCCCGCGTCCATCTGGTGCTGCCGGAACGGCCCTTGTTCGCGCGCGAGGCGCCGGAGCCGTCGGCCTCCATCGTGGTGCGGGTGCGCGGCAGCCTCGAACCGCAGCAGATCCGCGCCATTCGCCATGTCGTCGCCTCCGCCGTCAACGGATTGAAGCCGCAGCGGGTATCGATCGTCGACGAAGCTGGCCGGCTGCTGGCTGACGGCGCCGGCAAGGAAGCCGATATCGCCGTCGGTGAAGAGCGCCGCGCGGCCTTCGAGAAGCGCATGCGCAACGAGGTCGAGGCGATCGTCTCCTCGGTGGTCGGCCAGGGCCGCGCCCGCGTCCAGCTCACCGCCGACTTCGACTACAACAAGGTTACCCAGACCTCGGACAAGTTCGATCCCGAGGGCCGCGTGCTGCGCTCCAGCCAGACCCGCGAGGAATCCTCGCTGACCGCCGAAAACAACGGCCAGGTGACGGTCAACAACGAACTGCCCAACAACCAGACCAACACCACCGGGCCTGCGGCCCGCGACCAGAGCAAGAAGAGCGAAGAGACCAACAATTACGAGATTTCGCGCACCACTAAGACCGAGATCACCGAGGCCGGCCGGGTCAACCGGATCTCGGTCGCGGTGCTGGTCGACGGCGCCTATACCAAGAACGAAAAAGGCGAAATGGTCTATCAGGACCGCAACAAGGAACAGCTCGACCGCATCGCCACCCTGGTCCGCTCGGCGATCGGCTTCGACCAGAAGCGCGGCGACCAGGTCGAGGTCGTCAATCTTCGCTTTGCCGAAGCGCCGACCGTGCCCGCGGTCGTTGAGCCGACCGGCCTGCTCGGCATGCTGCAGTTCACCAAGGATGACGTCATGTACGTCATCGAACTCGGCGTCATGATGCTGCTCGGCCTCGTGGTGCTGTTCATGGTGATCCGCCCGCTGGTCAAGCGCATCCTGGCTGCCGAAGTTGTTCCCGCGCTGGCCGAACCGGTGCCCGCTTTGACCGACGGCACAGCCGAACTCGGGCCCGGGCAGGCGCTGATTGCCGGCACCAGCGGCACCGCCCAATTGATCGACGTCGCCCAGGTCCAGGGCCAGGTCCACGCGCAGGCCGTGCACCGGGTGGGCGAACTGGCCGAACGTAATCCAAACGAGACCGCCTCCATTGTTCGTCAATGGCTGAGCGAACCCGCCGAGAGCTGACATGGCCGCCGTACCGCAAACCTCAAACGCCAACGACATCACCACCGTCATCTCGGCGCTGGCGAGCCGTCAGAGCGGGCGGCCGAAGAGCAAGCCGCTGAGCGGTCCGAAGCGCGCCGCCATCCTGATGCTGGCGCTGGGCGAGCAATATGGCGGCAAGGTGTGGGGGCTGCTCGACGACGACGAGGTGCGCGAACTGTCGATCCACATGTCGACGCTCGGCACGGTCGAGGCCGATGTCGTGGAGGATCTGCTGCTCGAATTCGTCTCGCGCATGTCGGCCTCCGGCGCACTGATGGGCACCTTCGACGCCACCGAACGGCTGTTGCAGCAATACCTGCCGTCCGAGCGCGTCACCGGCATCATGGACGAAATTCGCGGCCCCGCCGGCCGCAACATGTGGGAGAAGCTCTCCAACGTGCAGGAAGAGGTGCTCGCCAACTACCTCAAGAACGAATATCCGCAGACCATCGCGGTGGTGCTGTCGAAGCTGAAGCCGGAGCACGCGGCGCGCGTGCTGGCGATCCTGCCCGAGGATCTTGCGCTCGACGTGGTCGGCCGCATGCTGAAGATGGAGGCGGTGCAGAAGGAAGTCATCGAGCGGGTCGAGCAGACGCTGCGCACCGAATTCATGTCCAACCTGTCGCAGACCCGCCGCCGCGACGCCCACGAGGTGATGGCCGAAATCTTCAACAATTTCGACCGCCAGACCGAGACCCGCTTCATCACCTCGCTGGAAGAGGAAAACCGCGAATCCGCCGAGCGCATCAAGGCGCTGATGTTCACCTTCGACGATTTGATCAAGCTCGATTCTGCCTCGGCGCAGACGCTGATGCGCAACGTCGACAAGGACAAGCTCGGCATCGCGCTGAAGAGCGCCAATGAGGAGGTGCGTGCCTTCTTCCTCGGCAACATGTCCTCGCGCGCCGGCAAGATGCTGATGGACGACATGGCCGCGATGGGACCGGTGCGGCTGCGCGACGTCGACGAAGCGCAGGCGCTGCTCGTCAACCTCGCCAAGGACATGGCCGCCAGGGGCGAAATCACCCTGACCAAGAACCGCGCCGACGACGAGCTGGTGTACTGATGGCCGCGCCCGCAAAATTCCTGTTCGACACCGACTTCGCAGCACCCGACAGGACGCGCGAACGTGCCGCTACGGCCGCGGAGATCGCGCAAAAGGTCGCGGAGGCCGAGGCGCGCGCCTACCGCGCCGGCTACGAGGCGGCCCAGCACGAGGCGAAGGTGGAGAGTGACCGCCGCTCGGCGCTGGCGCTGGAAGAGATCGGCATCACCATCCGGGGCATCGCCACGCGCTTCTCCGGCATCGAGGCCCGGATGGAGACCGAGGCGGTCGATGTCGCGGTCGCGGTGGCGCGCAAGCTGTGCAGCGAACTGGTCGCCCGCGAACCGCTTGGCGAGATCACAGCGCTGGTCAGCGATTGCTTCTCGCATCTGGTCGCCACCCCGCATCTCGTCGTCCGCATCAACGACCGGCTCTACGAGGCCGCCCGCGAGAAGATCGAACGGCAGGCAGCCCAGAGCGGCTTCGAGGGCCGGCTTGTGATCCTGGCCGAGCCCGGCATCGCCACCGGCGACTGCCGGATCGAATGGGCCGATGGCGGCGTGGTGCTGGAACGCGCAGCCATCGAAGCGAAGATCAGCGAACTCGTCGGGCGCTATCTGGCGTCCCGCGATCAGGCCGGAACATAAAGGCCATGAGGACTGAACCATGAGTGACACCGACGCACAGGTACCGCTTCCCGATCTCAACGCCGCGGACGCCCCGCCGATCGACGACCTCGCCTACAATGAGGACGAACAGGCCTCGCGCATCGCGGCCGACCTCGAGGCCGTGTTCGACGTGCCGGTGCAGGTCTCGGCCGTGCTCGGCCGCTCCAAGATGGATGTCGGCGAGCTCTTGAAGCTCGGCCCCGGCACCGTGCTCGAACTCGACCGCCGCGTCGGCGAAGCCATCGACATCTACGTCAACAACCGCCTGGTGGCGCGTGGCGAGGTCGTGCTGGTGGAAGACAAGCTCGGCGTGACCATGACGGAAATCATCAAGGCAGAACGCAGCTAACAATTTTGGCGACCGCGCCGTGAACGGCGCGAACAGACGAACAGGAGATAAAAAATGCGGCTTCTCATCGTTGGCACATTGAAGGGCCAGCTCACGACCGCCACCAAGATCGCGATGGAAAACGGGGCTTCGGTGACCCACGCCGAGGCGACCGACCAGGCGATGGCGGTGCTGCGCGGCGGCAAGGGCGCCGACCTCCTGCTGGTCGACGTCGCCCTCGACATCCGCGACCTGGTGATGCGGCTGGAAGCCGAGCACATCCACGTGCCGATCGTGGCCTGCGGCATCTCCAACGACGCCCGTGCGGCGGTGGCCGCGATCCACGCCGGCGCCAAGGAATACATCCCGCTGCCGCCCGATCCCGAACTGATCGCCGCGGTGCTCGCCGCCGTCGCCAATGACTCGCGCGACCTGATCTATCGCGACGAAGCCATGGGCAAGGTCGTCAAGCTGGCCCAGCAGATCGCGGGCTCCGACGCCTCCGTCATGATCACCGGCGAATCCGGCACCGGCAAGGAAGTGCTGGCGCGCTACGTCCACTCGCGCTCGACCCGCGCCAAGCGGCCGTTCATCTCGATCAATTGCGCGGCGATCCCAGAGCATCTGCTGGAATCAGAATTGTTCGGTCACGAGAAAGGCGCTTTCACCGGCGCGGTCGCCCGCCGCATCGGCAAGTTCGAGGAAGCGACCGGCGGCACGCTGCTGCTCGACGAAATCTCGGAGATGGACGTTCGCCTGCAATCCAAGCTGCTGCGCGCGATCCAGGAGCGCGTGATCGACCGCGTCGGCGGCACCAAGCCGGTGCCGGTCGATATCCGCATCATCGCGACATCGAACCGCAACCTCACGGAGGCCGTGCGCGAAGGGACTTTCCGCGAGGACCTGCTGTTCCGTCTCAACGTCGTCAATCTGAAGATCCCGCCGCTGCGCGACCGTCCGGCCGACATCCTCGAACTGGCGCAGCACTTTGCCAAGAAATATGCCGACGCCAATGGCGTGCCGCTGCGGCCGATCTCCGCCGATGCAAGGCGGGTGCTGACCTCAAACCGCTGGCAAGGCAACGTCCGCGAACTGGAAAACACCATTCATCGTTCGGTGCTGATGGCGCAGGGCGACGAGATCGGTCCCGAGGCGATCCTGACGCCCGACGGCGACCGCCTCGACCTCGCCAAGACCGCACCCGCCGTGGCGCACGCCACCTTTGCCGCCGAGCAGGTGACGCGTGCTTTGGTCGGCCGCACCGTCGCCGACGTCGAGCGCGACCTGATCCTGGAAACGCTCAAGCATTGCCTTGGCAATCGCACCCATGCCGCCAACATCCTTGGCATCTCGATCCGCACGCTGCGCAACAAGCTGAACGAGTATGCCGACGGCGGCATCCCGATCACCCCGGCGGGCGCGGGTGAGCATCAGCGGTTTGTCGCGGCGGGATAGGCAGGGAGCCAAAATCGCCCACGCCCGTCATTCCGGGATGGTGCGCGAGCACCAGACCTCAGATGCGCAATTGCGCATCGGGGAATCTCGAGATTCCACAATGTGCAATTGCACATTGGGGTTCGATGCTTCGCATCGCCCCGGAATGACGACGCTAAGAATAACTCGGCGCATCCGGCTTGCGGAAAATGTGAATGGGATCGCCGGGCTGCAGGTCGCGCCCGGTGAAGACGGCATAGGCGTACAGCGCAAGATAGGCGATCGCGATCGCGCCGACTGCATAAAATGTCCAGGTTGCGAGACGCTTCATTCGCCGGGTTTAGATCGGACGCAGCAAAAAAGCCAGCCCGGCAGGGCCGGACAACTGCAGAGCGCTTCCGTCAGACCTTCCGTGCGGTCTTCCGCACCGGCACGCTGACCTCGGCAAGCTTCGCCGCATCCTCATCCTGATCGATGGCGACATAGCGCCCCTGCCAGTAGGCCAGCGCTGCGGTCCGCGCGGAAACCTCTACATTCAGAATGCGGCCAATGATGATCGCATGTGAATGCCGCTCGACGACGTCCTCGACCTCACAGTCGATGGCCGCCAAGGCGCCGACGAGCAGCGGCACGCCTGAGGCGCACGTCATCCACCGGGCGCCGGCGAAGCGATCGACGCCCTTCAGCCCACCCTTGCCGGTGAACCGCTCGGCGATATCAATTTGGTCCGACGTGAGGATATTGACGCCGAAAAAGCCGTAGCGCTTCACGAGCGGCCAGGAGGAAGATTCCCGATTGATGCTGACGATCAAGGCCGGCGGATCGACCGACAGGGATGACACCGAGGTAACGGTCATGCCCGAAATATCCCGGCCCCGCCCTGCGGTGATAACGCTGACACCCCCCGTCAATTGGCGCATCGCACTGCGAAAATCGCCGGAGGAAACCTCGGAATCGATCGACGCGGAACGGATGATAAGGTTCATGGGCACCTCACAGGTCGGAAGTATCTTCCGTGCCTTCCAGAAGATTTTTCAGGATCGCGCCCTCCAGCGCCGCCAGCTCGGCCGAACCGCGCTGGCGCGGACGCGGAACATCGACGCTGAAATCCTGGGCGATGCGGCCATCCTCGATGACAAGCACGCGATCGGCCAAGGCGGCAGCCTCAGCGACGTCGTGGGTCACCAGGATCGCGGTAAAGCCCTGATCGTGCCAGACCCGCTCGAGCAGCCGCTGCATCGAAATGCGGGTCAACGCGTCGAGCGCGCCGAGCGGCTCGTCGAAGGCCAGCACGCGCGGTTGGCTGACCAACGCGCGCGCCAGCGCCACGCGCTGCTTCTGTCCGCCTGACAGGACCGCCGGCCACTGGGAGCGCTTGTCAGCGAGACCGACCTCAGCCAGTGCGCTCTCGGCGCGGGCCTGCGCACCCTGCGATGCCCGTTCCCGACCCAGTCCGACTTCGACGTTCGAAAGCACCCGAGCCCAAGGCAGCAACCGCGGCTCCTGAAACATCACGCGAATGTCCTCGGCGCGCGCCTCCTCGCCGAAGTCGATACTGCCTGCGGTCGCCGTATCGAGGCCAGCGATCAACCGCAGCAGCGTGCTCTTGCCACAGCCGCTGCGGCCGACGATCGCGACGAACTGGCCGGCCGGAATGTGCAGGTCGAGGCCACGCAGCACCTCGTTGTCGCCGAACGATTTGTGCAAATCACGGATGGTCAGTGAAAGGCCGCGAGACGCGGTTCTGGGACCGCGGCGCGCAAAGCGCGCTTGCTCGATGATCTCGGCGCGGCCGAGAGGTTCGGCGTCCGACAGACGGAAACGAAGGGCTTCTTGCATTTCTTGTCCTCAATGTTTCTGGAAGGCCGGATGCCAGGACAACGTCAGCCGTTCCAGCGTGCGCGAGGCGCTGTCGGCGACCTTGCCAAGCAAGGCATAGATCAGGATCGACAGCACCACGACGTCGATCAGCATGAACTCGCGGGCCTGCATCGCCATGTAGCCGAGGCCCGACGAGGCGGCGATGGTTTCGGCCACGATCAGGGTCAGCCACATGATGCCGAGCGCGAAGCGCACACCGACGAAGATCGACGGCAACGCGCCCGCGAAAATCACCCGGCGGAACAGTTCGCCGTCGGTCATGCCATAGATGCGGCCCATCTCGATCAATTGCGGATCGACGGTGCGGATGCCGTGCAGCGTGTTCAGGTAGATCGGGAAGAAAACGCCAAGCGCGACCAGGAACAGTTTTGCCGATTCATCGATCCCGAACCACAGGATGACCAGTGGGATCAAGGCCAGATGCGGGATGTTGCGTACCATCTGCAACGTCGTATCGGTGAGCTTGCTGGACACTTGCGATAAGCCGTTGGCGAGCCCGAAACTGAATCCGATACTGCCGCCGATCAAAAATCCGATGCTGGCGCGCCAAAAACTGACCCAGATGTTGCGGGCGAGTTCGCCTGACAGCAGGAGCTTCCATCCCGCCAGCGCGACGTCGCTCGGCGCCGGCAGCACGCGCGCGGACACGAAGCCGGTGACGCAGGCAAGCTGCCATATCAGAATGATCGCAAGCGGCACGATCCACGGGACCAGGCCGTCGATCCGCGGCAGTTTCGGTGCACTGACGCGGGAAAAACTGTCGATGAGACTCATAATTGCGATGCCTGTTTCTGCGGACGGTATTCATTGCCGATGGTTTCGCCGAACGGCCCGGTGTTGAGGCGGATTGGCGTGACGTTGTTCGGCTGGTTCAACGACAGCAGAGGGAACACCAGTTCGGCAAAGCGATAGGCTTCCTCCAGATGCGGGTAGCCCGACATGATGAAGGTATCGATGCCGATATCCTGATATTCCCTGATCCTCGCCGCGACGGTTTCGGGATCACCAACCAGTGCGGTGCCCGCACCGCCGCGCACCAGACCGACGCCGGCCCAGAGATTGGGGCTGATCTCGAGCTTGTCGCGGCGTCCGCCATGCAGTTGCGCCATGCGCTGCTGGCCGACGGAATCCATCCGCGAAAAGATTTTTTGCGCCGAAGCGACGGTTTCGTCGGTGACGTGCTGGATCAATTCATCCGCCGCCTTCCAGGCTTCCGCATTGGTCTCGCGCACGATCACATGCAGCCGAATGCCGAACGAGATTTTTCGCCCGCGCGCCGCCGCGGCAGCCTTTACACGGTTGACCTTCTCGGCGACCTGCGCGGGCGGCTCACCCCAGGTTAAATACTTGTCGACGGTGTCGACGGCGACGTCGATACCGGCATCCGACGATCCGCCGAAATAGAGCGGCGGCCGCGGCGACTGCACCGGCTGGAACAGCAATTTGCCGTCCTCGATGCGGATGTGCTTGCCCTCAACATTGACGGTCTTGCCCGCAAGCAGATCGCTGTAGACGTTGAGGAACTCGCGCGTCACCTGGTAGCGCTCGTCATGCGGGAGGAACACGCCGTCGCCCTTGTTCTCGACGGGGTCGCCGCCGGTGACGACGTTGATCAGCAGACGTCCGTTTGATACCCGGTCCAGCGTCGCGGTCATGCGCGCCGCGACGCCGGGCGACTGCAGCCCCGGTCGCACTGCCACCAGATAACGCAGCCGCTCAGTCCATGGTGCCACGGCCGAGGCCACCACCCAGGAATCCTCGCAACTTCGCCCGGTCGGCAGCAACACGCCGAAATAGCCGAGTTGGTCGGCGGCCTGCGCGATCTGGCGCAGGTAATTGAAGTTCACCTCGCGGCCGCCCGTCGTGGTGCCGAGATAACGGCCGTCGCCATGCGTCGGCAAGAACCAGAGAATGTTGGCGTTGGGTTGCGTGCTCACGATCCGGACCTCCGGGCCACGTCAGAAATCTTGATTTGCTTCGGGATAAGCCCGAGCGCGAAGAACGTGTCCGCGACCTGTTGCTGGTCGGCGATCACGCTCTCGGTGATCGGCTTGATGCCGTAGGACTGCCGCTTGAGCGCGACCTCGACGACGGGCACGGAAAGCCCGATCGCCGGCGCCAACTGCTCGGCGACGGCATGGATGTCGCCCTTGGCCCAATCGTCGACCTCGCTGAGCTGAGCCAGCACGAGATCGACGATCTTCGGATCGCTCTCCACAAACTTCTTCGAGGAGAAATAGAACTGGTAGTTCGAGACAATTGCGGTGCCGTCAGCGAGCGTGCGCGCGCCGGTGGCGGCTTCAGCGGCGGCCTGGAACGGATCCCAGATCAGCCAGGCATCGACCACTCCGCGCTCGAATGCTGCGCGGGCGTCCGCTGGCGCCAGAAACACGGGCTCGATCTCGGAATATTTGACGCCGGCCTTCTCCAGCGCCTTCACCAGCAGATAGTGAACGTTGGAGCCCTTGTTCAGCGCGACCTTCTTGCCCCTGAGGTCGGCGACAGAAGCCAGCTTGCTGTCCTTCCGCACCAGGATCGCCTCGCCCTTTGGGGCCGGCGGCTCATAGGCGACGTACTGGATCGGCGCGCCCGCAGCCTGCGCGAAGATCGGCGGCGCTTCGCCGGTGTTGCCGAAATCGATCGCCCCGACATTGAGTGCTTCGAGCAGCGGCGGGCCGGATGGAAACTCCGTCCACACCACCTTGTAGCCGGCGGCCTTCAGCTTCTCTTCCAGCGTGCCCTTGCTCTTGAGCAGCACCAGCTTGCCGTACTTCTGGAAGCCGATGCGGACCACCTTGTCCTGGCCGTAGGAAGCGCCGACGGTCGCCGCGACCATGCTGACCGACAGCACGGCGCTGGCGAGCAAGCGTTGAAACAAACGCGTCATGAGTTACGTCCCTCTTGTGGAATTCAGCTTTGGGTATGGCGCCAGACGATGTCGCGCACGGCGATCGGCTTCGGGATCAGGCCGAGCCTGTGGAAGCGGTCGGCGACCGCCTGCTGCGTCGTGACAATCTCGTCGGTCACGGGGCCGATCAGGAATGAGGCGCGGTTGGCGGCGACGGTCTGGACCTCGAGCGGCACGCCGGTCACCGCGGCGAGCGCGCTCGCGACCTCGGCGCGATTGGCCTCGGCCCAGCGCGCGGCCTCCGCCAATCCATCAATCACCTCGCGGGCTTCCCGCACATGGATGTTCGCGAAATCACGGTTGGCGAGATAGAACGAATTGGTCCTGGCGACCTCATAGGCGTTGACGAGAATCCGACCGTTCTGGCGCTTCTCGCCAATCGCGAAATATGGATCCCAGACCGCCCACGCCTCGATGCTGCCATTGGCGAATGCCGGCCCTGCATCGGGCGGCGTCAGATAGACCGGCGTGATATCCTCATAGGTCAGCCCGGCCTTTTCCAGCGTGGCGATCACCACGTTGTGTGCGCTGGTGCCCTTGGTGAATCCGACGCGCTTGCCCTTCAGGTCGGCGATGGTGCGAATACCAGAGCTGGCGGGAACGAGAATGCCCTGCCCGTTGGTGATCGGCGATCCCGCGACATAGACGATATTGGCATTGGCGGCCTGCGCGAAGATCGGCGGCGTATCGCCGACCGCGCCGAGATCGACGCTGCCCGTGCTCATCGCTTCCAGCAAGGGTGGCCCCGACGTAAACTCGATCCACTTGATGCCGATCTGCCTGCCGGCGAACCGCTTCTCGAGCACCGCCTGCTGCCGCGCGATCACCAGCACCCCGGTCTTCTGGTAACCAATCCTGATTTCCTTGACAGCGGTTTGCGCCTCTGCGCGCGACGATAGCGCAGCAATGGCGCCCCCAACCGACAATCCGAGAAACTCCCGACGCCTCATTACAACTCTCCTGACGATCATGCGCGCGACGTCGCGCGATCATGCGACGTCAGGATGATGGGATCCTCGGTTCAGACTGTCGAGCGCCCGCAAAAAATAACGATGCGCGTTCTGTCATTCGACAATGACACAACGCATTTATTGTTGGATGGCCGATTGCGACGATATTTTTTCCCGCAGCACACACGATCGGAACCACGTCAAACGCTTCACGGCGCTGTGACTTTGTCTACCGATCGCTTGCGCAGCGGAAGTTCGACGACATGTCGCGAGCGACTTGCTGCACAGTATTTGAGCGATAGCTACGCTGTATACGATTTCGTTTCACGACAATGAATTCGAGCGAATGATTCATTGCGACCTCTTAACGCAATTCAGTCAGCCATTTCATTGACTGCGTCTCGGTCGCCCGTAGGCTTTTCTCATCGCTGATTGCGCCCACGCAATGCAGCGAATGAAACGAGAAAGATCAAAAACATGAATGCAACCAAACTTGAATCGCGCGCCCACGCGCGTCTCCGTCGCATCGGCGCCACGTTGTTCGGCGCGGCGATCGGCGTGGTGATTACAGCATCGGCGCTGGCCGCAGACACCGTGACGCTCCGTGTCGGCGACCAGAAGGGCGGCAACCGTTCCTTGCTTGAAATCTCAGGCTACGCGAAGGATTTGCCTTACAGGATCGAATGGTCGGAATTTCCTGCTGCCGCGCCCATTCTCGAAGCACTGAACGCGGGCGCGCTGGATGTCGGCTACACCGGCGATCTCTCGTTCCTGACGGTGTATGCGGCCGGCGCTCCGATCAAGGCCATCGGCGGCACCCGCTCCGATGCCAGGACACAGGCCATCCTGGTTCGCCAGGATTCGCCGATCAAGTCGGTCGCCGACCTCAAGGGCAAGCGCCTCGCGGGAACGCGCGGCGGCTGGGGCCAGTTCCTGATCGACGCGACGCTGGAGAAGGCCGGCCACAAGATCGACGACGCGACCTTTGCGCCGCTCGGGCCGGTGGATGCGAAGATCGCGCTGGTCGCGGGCTCGATCGATGCATGGGCGGTGTGGGAGCCGTACGTGTCCTATGCCACGCTCAAGGACAACGCGCGGGTCATCGCCAATGGCGAGGGCCTGACGCCGACCGTCACCTTCATCGTGGCATCCGATAGCGCCATCACCACCAAGCGCGCGGCCGTGCAGGATCTCGTGCAGCGGCTCAACAGGGCACGGCTCTGGTCGCTGGATCATCTGCCTGAATACGCGGAGAATACCGCGGAACTCACCAGGCTTCCCGAAGATGTACTGCTGAGCGCCTACAAGGCACAGCGCACCAGCCCGATCGCGATCGACGAAAGCATCGTCAGGGAAGTTCAGGAAGCATCGGACCGCGCCACCCGCTACGGGATCCTGACGAAGACGCTCGACGTCAACAAGGCGGTCGATCGCAGCTTTACGGCGGCCGCGAATTCGAATTGATGGCGCGCACCACGGAACGGCGCGAGTCCCTGTCGCGCCGCTCCAGCCCATGGGCCGCTATCCCGCCGCCACCTTCGGCGCCGGTGAGACGCTCACCGCCAGCTTGCCGTAACGATCCTTGAATGCGTCGGTATCGATCTCTTCGAGCTGGATCGCGCCGCTCATCACGCCTTTCTTCCACGCCACATGCTCGGGGTCGTTCTGGAATTCCGGCATCACTTCCTTGCCGAACAGTTCAAGCGACTCGCAGATATGCTCATGGGTGTTCTTGCCGGCCTGGTTGAGCAGGATCACCTGGTCGATATGGGAAGCGCGGAAGCGCCGCAGCTTCTTAGCGATGGTCTCCGGCGATCCGATCAGGCCGCCGCGCAGCGCCGCCTCCTGCGCTCCCGGGTTGTCGCGCTTCCACTTGTTGTACTCATCCCACATATTGACCGTGCCGGGCGCGGGGCGCTGCCGGTTCTGCGCGGCGCCGTAATAGCGCAGCGCGAACTGGAAGAAGGTGGCGCCGTCGGCGCGGGCGCGGGCTTCCTCGTCGGTCCTGGCGCACATGAAGAACGAGACCAGCGCCATGTTCGGGTTGATCTCGTAATCGGCGAGCTTCTTCAAGCGCTTGGTGATCGCGTTGTAATAGGCATGCACCCAGGCATGCGCGGCGTCCGCGCTGACGAACTGGAAGCCGAGCGCGCCAAAGCCGTTCTCGCCGGCGCGCTCGATGGTCGGCAGTTGCGAGCACGCCATCCACAGCGGCGGATGCGGCTTCTGCACGGGTTTGGGCACCACGTTGCGCAGGGGAATGTCGAAATGCTTGCCGTGATGCTCGGTGCCCACTTTCGTGAACATCGGGAAGATCGCCTGTACCGCCTCCTCGAACACCTCGCGCTTGGTTTCCATGTCACGGCCGAACGGCGTCAGTTCGGTGATGGAGGCGCTCTCGCCCATGCCGAACTCGCAGCGGCCGTTGCTCAGGAGATCGAGCACCGCAACCCGCTCGGCGACCCGAGCGGGATGATTTGTCGTGAGCTGGAAAATGCCGTGGCCGAGCCGGATGTTCCTGGTCCGCTGGCTGGCCGCGGCGAGAAAGGATTCCGGCGCGGGCGAGTGGGAGTATTCTTCCAGGAAATGATGTTCGACAACCCAGGCGTGGTCATAGCCGAGCCGGTCGGCGGTCTCGAGTTGGGTCAGCGCGTTCTGGTAGAGCCGGAGCTCGTCGCCCTCTTCCCAGGGGCGCGGCAGTTGCAGCTCGTAAAAGATGCCGAATTTCATGACGCCTCCCAACGACCGCTTGTTGTTTTCGGTCAGTGTATTCGCCATCCGCTCCAAGTCCAGCCTCGGCCGCGAAACAGCGATTCCGTGACGCGGAAGCAGCCTTGCATGGAACGCGCGAATGGTTAGCTTTACGCTTCCGTTGAGTCGCGGCCTCACCGCCCGCTCTGCACTCCATCTGGACCCCATGACCACGTTCACGCCGCATCAGGATTCCGCGCTGAAGGCCGTTGCCGACTGGCTGAAGGCCAAGCCCGGCACGGGCGGCACGCCGCCGGTGTTTCGCCTGTTCGGCTATGCCGGCACCGGCAAGACCACACTGGCGCGCCACATCGCCGAAGGCGTCGATGGCGAGGTGAAATATGCTGCCTTCACCGGCAAGGCCGCGCTGGTGATGCGCAACAAGGGTTGCGACAACGCCTCCACCATTCACTCGCTGATCTATCGCGCCAAGGAATCCGGCGTCGAGCAGCCGAGCTTTGAGCTGTGGGACGATGCGCCCGCTTCCAAGGCAAAGCTGATCGTGATCGACGAATGTTCGATGGTGGATGCAGAACTTGGCCGCGACCTGATGTCGTTCGACTGCCCCCTGCTGGTGCTCGGCGATCCCGCGCAGTTGCCGCCGATCCAGGGCGGCGGCTTCTTCACGGACTGCGAGCCCGACGCGATGCTGACCGAGGTGCATCGCCAGGCGCAGGACGATCCGATCGTGCGGATGTCGATGGATATCCGCGAGGGCCGCGAACTCGAAATCGGCCGCCACGGCGAGAGCGAGGTGGTGCTGCGTAGCGAGCTCGACCCGGATCGTGTGATGAGCGCCGACCAGGTGCTGGTCGGACGCAACAACACCCGCCGCGCCTACAACATGCGGGTGCGCCAGAAGCAGAACATCGAGGATCCCTTGCCGGTGGCCGGCGACAAGCTGGTCTGCCTGCGCAACAACCGCAAGAAGGGCCTGTTCAACGGCGGGCTGTGGCGGGTGAAGTCGCGCACCCAGCCGCGAGCGAAATCAAAAATCCTGACCATGCGGCTCTCGCCCGACGAAGAGTTCGGCCACAAGGTCACCAAGGTTTCGGTGCGCCACGACTGCTTCGAGGGCGGCATCGAGGCGATCCCGTGGGAGCAGCGCAAGCCCTATGACGAATTCGACTACGGCTACGTGCTCACCGTGCACAAGTCGCAGGGTTCGCAATGGGACGACGTGGTGCTGTTCGACGAGAGCTTTGCGTTCCAGGACAGCCGGGCACGGTGGCTCTACACCGGCATCACGCGAGCGGCGAAGCGGCTGAGCGTGGTGGTGTGACGGCATAGCCGTCATTCCGGGGCGATGCGAGGCATCGAACCCCAATGTGCAATTGCACATTGTGGAATCTCGAGATTCCCCGATGCGCAATTGCGCATCTGAGGTCTGGTGCTGCGCACCATCCCGGAATGACGCTGGCGCGTCACTTCCCCGCCACGAAATAAAAATCCTCGCGGCCGGGCAATGAGCCGTAGGTGAACGGCTGCTGCGTGCGGTTGGTGGCCTTCCAGACATCGTCGCGGACGATATCGAACAGCTTTCGCACTTCGATCCTCGGTTCCTTGATGACGCGCGCGAGCACCGTGGCGAACGGGCTGTTGAGGGAATCACCGTCGAGCGCGGTCTCGCCGTGCTTGGCGGCATAGACCACCATGAAGCCGGCTTCCGGCTCGATGTTGGAGAAGCCGCGGTTGACGAGCTTCAGCGCAATCGTCCGCTGCATGGTCTTTTCAAAGGGATTGTCGCGGCAGGCGTCGAGCATCACCAGCCGCAGTTTCCGTGCGCCCGCCACGGATGCGATCACCTGCTCCAGCGCCACCGCCTGCGTCTCCGCGTCACTGTCGGCCTTCAGCCTGGCATCGACCGGAATCAGATAATTCACGCCGCCGATTTCCATGCCGTGACCGGCATAATAGACGACAGCCCAGTCCGCCTTTTCGGCCTCCATGCCGAATTCGTGCAGGGTGGCGAAGAATTTGTCCCGGGAGAGATCGGGCGCCAGCGTGACCGTGGCAAAGCCGAGCTCGCGAAAGGTCGACGCTAGCAGTTTGGCGTCGCGCGGCGGATTATCCAGCGGGGCAACATTCCTGTAGGCGCCATTGCCGACGATCAGCGCGACCTTGCGCGGCCCCGCCGGCGCTGATGGCGTGGTCTTGCCCGCCGGAGCAGGCGCCGCCGTGCCCAGCAGCGCTTCCAGCCGCTCCTTGGCGACACGGCGCGCGAGCGTGGTGTCGATGTCCTCGCGCCGCGCCGCCACGGCGTTGGCCGCCGATCGATAGTCGGCACGTGCGGCGGCAGGGTTGCGGCGCTTCTCGTAAAGCTGCCCGCGGCCGACATAGGCGCGGACGTAGTTCGGATTGGTCTTGAGCACCTGGTTGTAATTGTCGAGTGCGGCGTCGAGATTGCCCTTGCCGAGATAGGCGTTGGCGCGGCTTGTCAGCGTGTAGATCTGGTTCGGCGCCTTCGCCAACGCCGCGTTGCAGTCGGCGAGCGCTTCATCGAACTTGCCCATGCTGGTGTAGGTAATGCACCGGTAGGCCGGAACCTGCGGGCCATCGGGATTGACCTTCTGCGCTTCGGCGTAATCGGCGAGCGAGGCGTCGTACAGCTTGAGCAAGCCCTCGACGCGGGCCCGGTTGTAGTGGTGGAGAAAGCGGCTCTGATCGTTGAAGACGTGTTTGACCGCCAGGTTGAATTCATCGAGCGCGCGCTGCAGCTCGCCCCTGCGCATGAAGATCAGGCCGCGGTTATTATAGGCACTGCCGTAAGTCGGACGCAGTTGCAGGCACAGATCGTAGTCGGCGAGCGCACGCTCGTCGTCGCCCTTGTAACTGTAGGCGATGCCGCGCGCATTGATGACGTTGATATTCTGGGGCGCGATCTCGTGGGAAGCGGTGAAGGCCGCGATTGCGCCATCGTAGTCGCGCTTCTTCATCAGGCTGTCGCCGCGAAACCAGAAGGCGGCGGCCCGGGAGGGGCCGGTGATCTTGTCGTCGGCGATCACGCTCTCGCAGGCCGCGAGGCGTGCTGTGGGTTCCGCCGTGGCATTCCGGCAGGTTTCGACATCGCCGGCGGCCCGCGCGGGGCTGGCGGCAACAAGCATGACGAGACCCAGCAACAAGGCCCGCAACATCGGCAGAACGCTCCGGCACATGGATTTTGGTCGCGGCGCGCGACCGGCGGTTCATTGTGGAAAGGGAGGCCCACACCGGTCAAGCATCCCCTCTAAATGCTTGGGCAGATGGCCTTATTCACGAACTCGTGTGGCGCACGCCGTAACAATCCGCAAGCCGCGCCGTATCTTGGGCATCGGAGAGAATTGAGCCGATTGCGAAACGCCGATCCCGCTCTAGACTGCCCCCAACCATTGCCGAAAGAGGAAACCATGTCCCCTCGCCATCTCAGCCGCCTGTCGCTGTGCGCTGCCGCCATCGGCGCGCTGGCCATCGCCGCGGTTACCATCAGCCCCTCGCGCGCCTCCGAGGAAGCCGTCATCATTCCCCCGCCCGCCCTCGACGTTCAGGCCGCCGACGGCATCCAGACCGCCGTGATCGCGGGCGGCTGCTTCTGGGGCGTTCAGGGCGTGTACCAGCACACCGCCGGCGTGCTCAACGCGGTGTCCGGCTATTCCGGCGGCAGCAAGATGACCGCGAACTACACCATGATCGGCACCGGCACGACCGGCCACGCCGAGGCGGTCGAGATCAAGTACGATCCGAAGAAGATCAGCTACGGCAAGATCCTGCAGATCTTCTTCTCCGTCGTGCACGACCCGACGCAATTGAACCGCCAGGGCCCGGACACCGGCACGCAATATCGTTCGGCGATCTTCACCGCCAATGACGAGCAGAAGAAGGTGGCCGAGGCCTATATCGCCCAGCTCAACGCCGCCAAGGTCTACAAGAAGCCGATCGTGACCAAGGTCGGCCCGCTGCAGGCGTTCTATGCGGCGGAGGACTATCACCAGGACTACCTGACGCTGCACCCGAACCAGCCCTATATTGCCTTCAACGACATCCCGAAGGTCGAGAACCTGAAGAAGATCTTCACGGAGAACTACATCGAGAAGCCGACGCTGGTGAGCAACGCGAAGGCTACCAACTGATATTCGTCATTGCGAGGAGCGAAGCGACGAAACAATCCATCTTTCCCGTGCAGAGGTATGGATTGCTTCGCTTCGCTCGCAATGACGATCTAACCGAAGGAGGCTGAATGTCCGACACCAAAACATCCGGCAAGGTCGTCAAGAGCGAGGCCGAGTGGCGCAAGGAATTATCGCCGATGCAGTACGCCGTGCTGCGCGAGAAGGCGACCGAGCGGCCATTCTCCGGCGAATATGAGCACGAGCACCGCAAGGGCACCTATACCTGCGCCGGCTGTGGCCAGACGCTGTTCGAATCCGATGCCAAGTTCGACTCCGGCTGCGGCTGGCCGAGCTTCACCGCGCCCGCCGTGGACAGCCATGTCGACGAGGAGCGCGATGTCAGCCACGGCATGATCCGCACTGAAGTCTTGTGCTCGAAATGCAACGGCCATCTCGGCCACGTCTTCCCCGATGGCCCCGGCCCGACCGGCCTGCGCTACTGCATCAACTCGGCGGCCCTGAAGCTGCAGCCGAAATAGTTTCGACAACGGTCGAACTTGTTCCACGCCCCGCGCGACCAAGAGCTGGTCGCGCGGGGTTTCTGTTTGGTGGGACGCTTCTTCCCGGCTTGCCCGGCGCGCAAACTCAAGGAAAATTTCGAAATGCACATTTCCAAACGTCTGCTGTGCGGTCCAGGGCTTGCCGCCCTCATTATGGAGAGCGTCGTGATCCAGCCTGCCTTTGCCGCCGACAAGGTCTCCCTGTTCAAAATCATCACCGCCAGGGACGAGATCGTGATCGGGATCAGCGAGGGCGATCTTGCCCAGATCGAAGGCCAGAACGCCGGCGGCATTGCCAAGATGCTGGTCGCCAAGGGCTCGATGAGCGTGTGGCGATACGCGGTGCACAAGTCGGCCGGCGGCGATCTCGAGCAGGCGCCGCTGCACAAGATCGGCCTGATCGCCAGCGACAGCCTTCGCGTCGAACCCTATGCGACGCCGCTGAAGGTGCTGCCGATCGACGAGACGAAGAAATGACGACGCAGTCGTCATTTCGGGGCGCATCGAAGATGCGAGCTATGGTGCGCAATTGCGCACCTGGGAATCTCGAGATTCTTAGGTGCGCAATTGCGCACCAGAGTTCGATGTTGCGCATCGCCCCGGAATGACGACACGCCCATCTGCGCCCACCCCTTTCGGTGGATCGACCAAGGACTCGCAGCCCGGAATATGCTTTGATCCGGGCCGCGGGAGCGTTTTCGTGGCCCCGCACCGCCCTCGGGGGAGCGCGTTATGACGCTTGGCACGGTACTCCTCATCATCCTGGTCATCCTCCTCCTGGGCGGCTTCTCCGGCCGCATCAGGGGCTATGGCTACGGCCGTGGCCATTCCGGCATGGGGCTGATTGGGGTGATTTTGGTCGTGCTGCTGATCCTGATGCTGCTCGGCAAGATTTGAGCCACTTAAGTCATTGAAAAAACTTGATTAAATTTGTGTTCCCCGCAGCCATGCGCGGATTCATCATCACCCCCGATGTCGAGCCTCAGGGGTCGCATTTTTGTCAAAGAAGCTTATATTAGGGACCGAAATGACGTGCACGGCGCGGCCCCGCCATAGTGGCCCACCGTCATCCAATCCCCATTGCTCACACGCAAGAGCCGAAAAAGATTGAGGTCACCGTCCATGCGTCCCTTCAGCTACAACACCGCCGCCGAACTGTTTCCCGCCGCGATCCGCAAGAAGAAGCGGGCCGGGTTTGCCTATCGGCGTTTTGGCACCGCGGCCGAAGCAGTTCGCTTCGCGATCGAGGAGCTGCCGGCGGACTCGCTGAATGGCGCCTATCTGCAGGTCGAGGAAGCACGCTTCGACCAGAGCGGCATCCGCTCGCTCTATGAAAGCGAAGCCTTCCCGCTGCCGCGCCGTCCGCGTGCGCCCGCCAGCGCCGAAGACAAGGCCGACGCGGCCTGACATTCCGCCATCGATAAATGGACTGCCCTCGGAACATCTCCGAGGGCATGTTTTTTGGCGACATATTTTCCAGCGTCATGCGTCAGCGCGGCTGCTTGTCGAGCCAGCGCTTGAGCATGCGCACGTTGCGGACGTTGGCGCGGAACATGACGTCGAAGGCGTCGCCCGCGACCGGCACCAGGCCGACCACGCCGTCAACCGCGACATTGCCGAGCATCCGCGCCGTAATGTGCCAGGGCGCGCCGAGCGCCCGCGCCTCGCGCACCACCCACAGCGAAATCGCCGTCGTGATGATGTCGCCGACCACGGGGATCAGGCCGATCAGCCCGTCGATGCCGTAGCGGATTTTGGTGCCGGGCACGATGAAGGCGACATCGAGCAGTTTGGCGATGGCATCGAGCCGCGCCAGCCGCTGCTCGCGCGTCAGATCGCCGAACGGATTGGCGGCGGAATGGCCGAAATCGAACCGGAAACCTTCGAACTGCGTGTGCAGGTTCGGCTCGGGGATTTCGCGCCCCTCCTGGTCGATGACCGGGCCGCGCCCGGACGCGCGTGTCCGGGAAGATGGCCCGGAACGTGAATGCGGCGGTGTGTAGATATCGTCGTTTGACATGGTCATCACATGGGAACGCGAATGCGAGGTACAAGTTGCGTCAAATTATCACTGCGTATCGGCGCCCCCGCGTCGGCGTCAGGCCGAAGCGGCGGCGGAAGCAGCGGTTGAAGCAGGACAGATCGTTGAAGCCGCATGCGAAGGCGATGTCGCCGCTGCCGCGCCGACGGGACGTGAGGCGCGGTCGGCAGCCCGCCGCCCCGACCCCGGCATTTCCCGGATAGATCGGCCGCGAAAAAAATCTATAGTTCAAGCTTCAACCGCGGTTGGAGCGGGCTCGGGGCTTTCAGTAACGTAAGCGTACTGCAATCACATGCGCATGAACGGCGGGCCGAAAGGTCCGCCGTTTTTGTTGACGCGCGAACAATTTCCAACCGTCGTACTCGCTCATCCGGATCTACGAACTGAACGCGGCTTCACGATTTCGCGTGCGATGGATGGTGGGCACGTCGCTAACGCGCCTTTGCCCACCCTACGATTTCCGTATCGAAGCGTTACGTCGAATGCGCCGCCTGCGGCGTTTCAGCATATCTGTGCGTCAGCCAGGACGACAGCATCGCAGGCACCATGCCGACGATGCCGTAGAGCACAAACTGCATCACGCCGGTATCCGGACCGCGCGAGCCATAGAGCAACGAGGCGGCGGCAAAGCCGATGGCGCCCAGGATCAGCGTCCGCGCCACGGGAGAAATCCGCTTGATGTGATAGAGAATGTCGTCGATGGCGCCGACCATCAGCGCCGGCACGATACCGAACAGATAGCTGTACTGCAGCGTCCTGAAGAACGCGCCGAGGAATTTTCCGATCTCCGACCAGTTGGTATCCTTCCAGTAGCCCGAGGCCACCGTCGTCGCGAACAGCATCAAAAACCCGCCGACGAGCGGGCCGATAGTGCCGAAGATCAGATAGCGTTTCATGGCGACCTCTGCGTTGAGCCATGTATCGAGAAACATGTATCGAGAAAGAAGACTCACCGTCGGACCAACAGCGCACTTCCGTAACCGGACATGATCCGGCTTCTCATCAGAGCCCTGTCGCACGCAATTTCAAATCCAGTCAGGATGGAGTCAAGGGGCCGGGAGCTTTCCAACGGCCTTCGATGCAACCTTCGCGCGTCTGCGAACCCGACGTCAAGCAGGCTGGCTCACCTTCTTGCCCGCCGTCGGCGCCGCTGCAGGCTCGTTCTTCTTTGCAAGAATCCGATCCGACCCAAATCGAATGGTCCATTGCGCCACCGACAGCAGCAAGGACTCAAACACCGCCACGCATTGTTCGAGTTCCCGGTCGGTGGATGGCGGGCAATTGGGCCGGTTGCGCACGATCATCGTCGTCGTCGACCAGCTCAGCCGGGCGGCCTTGCAGGCGACGATCAGCCCATACACCCGGTCGGGTTCGAGCAGGGGTTCGATCGCCTCGACCTTGACGTCGGCCTTCAAGGCAAGGGCTGCGACCACGTGGGTGTATTCGCCCCTCACCGCGAACCGGTTGACGATTGAATCATTCAGCTTGCCGGTGCGATTGAGCGCAACGACCTCGCTTTGCGCCTGGGTGTAGTCGATCGCCTTCCGGGCCGCGCCGCCCTGTCCGGCGGCCGCCGCAGAACCCTGGGTTTTCCCCCGCACGACAGGTCGCGGCGCCGTCAAGAAGCGCGCGCGAACCACGTCGGCAACCTTGCCGATGAGCTCGCGCAGCAGGCTGCCGGGAATGTCCAGGCGAACGCCGAGCTTTTCCGCCAGCCCCTCGTCACGCTCCGCCCGCCCCACCAGCGTCGCGTAGCCGCATTCGGAAAAACGCGCCCCCGTATTCCGGGCGAGCGCGTTGGAGATATTGACGTCGCCAAATCTCATCAGCGCGTCCGTCAGCGCTTCGTTAAGCGTCTTTCGATCGCAGATCGCCAGCAGATGCTGCTGGCTGCGGCTTTTGACGATTTCGAGAAGGTCGGCTTCCGACAAACAGCTGGAGCTTCTCAGAACCGGCGCGGCCACCTGGGGCTGTTCGTGGAACGCAAGCTGGCGGATCGTCTGTCGCGGGGCGCGGTCGATGCCGGCGAGGGCCTCGCTGAGCTGGATCACGGTCGCTGCTTCCACCCGCGCGATCAGGTGGGCGAGGACGCCATCGACCGCGGCGATCTGGGAATCACCGAGGCGGCCGACATTGGACAGGAACAGGTCGGTCACCTCCCCGAAAATCCGGGCATCGTGCTCGGGTCCATCCTCTTCGGCGCCGTTCAATTCTTTGCGCAGATCCGACGAAGCGGCAGGCATGGCTATCCCACCTCCGCACCGGTCGCCTTCAACCCCACGGTTCGGAACGCTTCCAGCAGCCGCCCCATCGCGCGGATGGCCGGGGTCTTCGTGGATCCATCGGCAGCGGAATGAACAAGCATTTGAGCGCCATTCGAAAGGCCGGTTTCGGCAGCCTTTTCACTCCAACGAAAGCAATAAGGCGGGTGCGAGCAATAGCCGCCTATCGTACTCAGGCTTCCCTAACGGGTGGTTGTTTCGGTGCCGGGATTTTCCGCAATTATACTGAGTTTTGCAGCGCGGAAGGCGAACCCGGCCGGCTGCGGCAACCGGGCCGACCACCCCCGCTTCCGGAGGCCTCAGGGATATTGCGGGGTCACGGAAGCCGCACCACGGAGCGTGCGGTGGCGACCGCGCAGGATGTTACGGGGCGGGACGGAGGCTTTACTTCCCCACGCCGCAAACATGCCATTGAAGACGCGATCGCCCGAGCGGGTCTGTTCGATCGCGGTCGAGGACGGAGACGCAGTCTGTTCGCTTCGATCGACGTGGCGTGCACGCAACAGTTAGGGAAGTGTTGACGCGAGCCATTGCAGCTTCGCAGCATTAGCGCATAATTCGCGGCGGAGCGGCGCAGCACTTTTGATTCGAACATCGGCAGAATTCGAGCAACCACACCGGGTGACCGCCGGGTGATGGATGACGCGTGCGGCAGCGCAAACCGCGTGCAGCGCTCCCAGTGAACAGCGGCCAGCACCGCGCGCAACCTTGGGGAACGCATCGATGACTTTCCATCGTACAAGCAGAGTAGCATTTCTCGTCGCCATCGCCGTTGCGGCGACGGCGCTTTCCGTAACTCCGAGCCTCGCCTTCTCGTCGGAGGCGCAGCAGATGTGCACCGGCGACGCCATGCGGCTATGCGGCCATGAAGTTCCCAATGTCCAGAGAATCACCGCCTGCATGGCCAGGAACCGCGCGCATGTCAGTCCAGGTTGCCGTGCCGTGATGGAGCGCGAACACGCCGCGCGGAAGCGAGCCGCCGCAGCAGCCGAGTGACAGGCCGCTGCGCTCGAAGACGGACGCAAACGGCCTCAGCCGGATGAATGTGCAATGCCGAGGCCGTCTTGTTGGACTCGGTCGCTATCCGCGCAGCGATCGATTAGCTATCGATTTCCTGGCTCAGTAGAGATCAGCTCAGGCTTGAGCGCGCATCTGCGGCGCTCCAGCTGCTCGCCCCACAGCTACTCGCCCCACATCGCGAACGCGTCATTGAACGCGCGTTCGCCGGGGCCGCCCTTTTCGATTGCGATGATGGCGCGGCGCTGGTTGACATAGACCAAGGGCACGTCGAACCAGGAACGCTCCTTCAGGAGCTGCAAATTGCGGGCGCGGTCGGAATCGACGTTGGAGAGGCCGACCAGGAAGAAGCCGTCGGTGACTTTCACGGCAAGGCCTGCCAGCGGCGTGCCGCGCGCCTGCTCGTTGGACTTCATCAAAATGCCCGGCACGTTGCCGACGCCGCCGCCGGAGAAATCCTGCGGCAGGATGAAGGTCAGTTCCGCGGTGTGGCTCGCCGGCAGCGACGAGTCGGTGTTACGGCGAAACGACATCGTCATCTTGAACTTGCGGTCGGGAATTTCGATGTCGGCGCGCACGGCGACATCGGGCTTCTGGTTGCCGCTCGCCTTGATCGGTTCGGTGCGCCAGATCACCGAGCCGACATATTGCTTGCCCTTGGGATCGGACGGGTCCTCGTCATACAGCACGACGCGCTGCGCCACCGGCGCCACATTCTCGCTCGGCGAGGGCTGGCCGACGCGATCGGGGATTTTTGGACGCGATTGGGGCGCGGCCGGATCCTTCGGCGCTTCCACCACAGGCGAGGACTTGAACAGGCCGCTCACGGTCGTGACGACCGACTTGCCCCACAGGATGCCGGCGCCGACCAGAATGAGCACGATGCCGACCGCAATCGCGCTCTTGAACGGAAACACCCCCGCGGCGCGGGCGCGCTTCTTCGGCTCGCGGTCGCGATCCTGCGAGAGCCGCGAGCGCTCACGCGACGGCGGCTGCGGCTGCGACGGCTGCGGCGCGTAACGGTCGGCCTCCTCCAGCGATTCGTCATACGAATAGGGCGCATCGGGATCGGCGCCGCGGTTTTCCATGCTCGGCTCGAGCCGGTCGAACTCCGGCGAGGGCGACGGCACGTTGGCATAGGTTTTTCGCGCGGCACGGTTGGCTTGCGCCGCGGCGCGGCCGAGATCGTCGGCGTCGGCGGCGATGTCGCGGAAGCCGCGCATGCCGGGCGGCTGCGGCAGCGGCGGCGCGCCGTTGTCGGGGCCGCGGCGGGGGCGAGGGGGCGGCGGCGGGAGCCCGGCATCCTGCATCGGAATCTGCGGCGGCTGCGGGCGCGGCGCGCCGGGTGGCGGCGCATCGGCGCGCAGATTGCGCGGCGGGCGCTGTTCATCCTGGCCAAGCGGCGGACGGGCCTCGCGCGAGGGGGCTTGAGAAGGCGGACGCTGGCGCATCGCACCGGGCGGCGCACCTGGAGGGCCTGCGGATTCCTGCGGTCGGGCATTGGCGCGGCGGAAAGCGTCACCGCCGCGCGCGGCACCGCTGCCGCCGCCACCGGGCCGGCTTGCCTCGCGCGCGCGCTGGGCGGCTTCCGATTCGACCTTGCGTACAGCCTCTTCCAGCGACAGCCGCTCGCGGGTGATTTCGGATTCGGAAAGCGGCGGTTGAACGCTGCGCAATTGCGCGATCAGCGCGGTGCGAGCCCGCTCATAGAGCGCACGCCGGCTCTCGCCTGGAGCATTGGGGTCCAGGCCGGCGATGGCGCGTGCGATCAGCGGGTAATAATCAGCCATTTCTCTTCAATACTTCTGCCCCGGCCGTAACACCCCGTTAAGCCTCGAACGGGTTCTGTACCAGGATAGTATCCTCGCGTTCGGGGCTGGTGGAAAGCAATGCAATCGGACAACCCACGAGTTCCTCGACCCGGCGGACATATTTGATCGCCTGGGCCGGCAGATCTGCCCAGGAACGGGCGTTGGCCGTCGGCTCTTTCCAGCCTTCGATCGTCTCATAAACAGGCACCACCCGGGCCTGGGCGCCCTCGCCCGCCGGCAGATGGTCGATTTCCTTGCCGTCCAGCATGTAGCCGGTGCAGACCTCGATGGTGTCGAAGCCGTCGAGAATGTCGAGTTTCGTAAGTGCCAGCCCGGTGATACCGCAGGTGCGGACGGTCTGGCGCACCAACACGGCATCGAACCAGCCGCAGCGGCGCTTGCGGCCGGTGTTGACGCCGAACTCCTTGCCGCGGCGGCCGATCTCCTCGCCGATCTCGTTGTTGAGTTCGGTCGGGAACGGGCCCTGGCCCACGCGGGTCGTATAGGCCTTGCAGATGCCGAGCACATAGCCGACCGCGCCGGGGCCCATGCCGGTGCCGGTCGCCGCCTGCGCCGCCACCGTGTTGGACGAGGTGACGTAGGGATAGGTGCCGTGATCCACATCCAGAAGCGCGCCTTGCGCGCCCTCGAACAAAATGCGCTTGCCCTCGCGGCGTTTGATGTCGAGCAGCCGCCAGACGGTTTCGGCGTAGGGCAACAGCTTCGGTGCCAGCGCCGTGAGTTCCTTGAGGATGTCGTTGCCGTCGAATTCTTCGAGGTTGAGCCCGCGGCGCAGCGCGTTGTGATGCGCCAGCAGACGGTCGATCTTGTGCGGCAGCGTGTCGAGGTCGGCTAAGTCCATCAGGCGGATGGCGCGGCGGCCGACCTTGTCCTCATAGGCGGGGCCGATGCCGCGGCGGGTGGTGCCGATCGCAGTGCCTGCGTTGGAGGATTCGCGCAGCGCATCGAGCTCGCGGTGCAGCGGCAGGATCAGCGTGACGTTCTCGGCGACGCGCAGGTTGTCCGGGCTGATGGCGACGCCCTGGCCCTTCAGCTTTGCAACCTCGTCGAGGAAGGCCTGGGGATCGAACACCACGCCATTGCCGATGACGGCCAGCTTCGAGGGCCGCAGCACGCCGGAGGGCAGCAGCGCCAGCTTGTAGGTCTCGCCATTGATGACAAGCGTATGGCCGGCATTGTGGCCGCCCTGGAAGCGCACGACGATATCGGCCTGCTCCGACAACCAGTCGACGATCTTGCCCTTCCCCTCGTCGCCCCATTGGGCGCCGACGACGACAACATTGGCCATTTCTAAAGTGTTCCCTGCAAATCTGATGGTCCCAGCATGACCTTTCCGGAAAACCGGTCTCTACATTTCCGGATCATGCGCCCTTTAGTTCTGACGCGTTTTCTTCACGCGAACCGGTCTCCACTTCGCTCGAAAACGCTATAGGTTGCCCAGCCAAAATCACGGCCGGGGCCGTTCGCGTGCGAGGCAGCCCCACCGGATAAAGGAAGCGGGTGCTCTAGGCAAGCAAGAAGGCGGTTTTAGGGGGGTCTTAGAACCGATCCAACCCATTGATATCCCCGTAAAATTCCTGACCGCCGGGCGAGAGACCCCATTAACATCCGGCAATGACGGAAAGGCCATGTCGAAAACCACCCGTGCAACGCAGGCGCTGGAAAAGCTGGGCGTGAAATTCACCCTGCATGCCTACGACTACGACCCGGATGCGGCCAGCATCGGGCTGCAGGCGGCGGAAGCGCTCGGCGTTGCGCCTGCGCGCGTGCTCAAGACGCTGATGGCCGAGGCCGACGGCAAGCCGGTCTGCGCCGTGGTGCCGTCGGACTGTGAAGTCAGCATGAAAAAGCTTGCGAGCGCCTTCGGTGCCAAGGCGGCGAAGATGATGCGGCCGGCGGATGCCGAACGGCTGACCGGCTACCATGTCGGCGGCATCTCGCCGTTCGGGCAGAAGAAGCGCGTGCCGGTCGCGATCGAGGAAGCCGCGCTCGGCCATGCAAGCGTGTTCCTCAATGGCGGCCAGCGCGGCTTGCAAGTCGAACTCGCTCCCCAAGACGCCGTGAAGGCGGCGGGCGCGATCGCGCGCGCACTGGTGGCGTGAGCGGCCTTGGCGTTTGCTTCGGCAAGCCGCTAGCTGGTCAGCGTGGGCTGCGTCTGCGCCCATAGCATCGCCTCGATGATGGCCTTGCGCAGTTTCGGGCGCTGCTCCTCATCGCATTCGATGAACGCCAGAATCGAATTGGCGCGAACTGCAAACTGGAGACGTGTTTCGGCTTCGGCTTCTTCGGCCGAGATCAGATTGCTCAACGGAATGACCCATCTCTCTAGAAATTCGCCTCACGGACAGACGAAGCTGCTGCGCAGCGCCGCCTGCAAATCCGTGGTCCCAGCGATCGAACGAACGCCCTGTACTGAAATTAACCCGGAATAACCCACTGCATGCGCCCGGAAAACAAACCAAGGTTGGGTCGCATGAATCAATCGTCCTTTGATTGCATATTCGCCTGCCCGCTGGCAACCCCAAACAACAGACAAGGAACAGATTAAGGCGGGCTGCATGGTCGCGATGCGTCCTGCGCCATTGATGAGCACCGCAAATCCGTGTCTGTGGCGGGGGCCGGGCCAGATTCCGGCCCGGCGACATCCGCCGGGCGGGCCGCGGCGCCATGAACCGGGCCTTATCCCAAAATGACGGCATCCGAACAGACTTCATCCGCCCGATCCGGGAACTGGCTCGCCAACCAGCCTTATCTGCTGCTCAGCATCACCGCGCTGTGCTGGGCCGGCAACGCCATCGTAGGCAGGCTGGCGGCCGGCCACATCGCGCCGGTGACGCTTTCGTTCCTGCGCTGGTCGTTCGCATTCCTGATCATCCTGCCATTTGCCTGGAAGCATCTGGTCCGCGACTGGGCCGCGATCCGCAGCCGCCTTGGTATCATGATCCTGCTCTCCATCACCGGCATCGGCGCGTTCAATACGCTGCAATACTGGGCGCTCGAGCACACCCAGGCGCTGAACACGCTGTTGTTGCAGTCGGCAGGCCCGCTGGTGGTCGCGGTGTGGTCACTGCTGCTGCTGGGCGTCCGGCTGACGCTGGCGCAAGCCGCGGGCGTTATGCTGTCGATGGCCGGCGTGCTGATCATCCTGATGCATGGCGACCTCACCAAACTGTCCGGCATCGACTTCAACATCGGCGACCTGATCTTCATCGTGGCGCTGGCGATCTTCGGGATCTATTCGGTGCTGTCGCTGAAACGCCCAAATATCCACGGCCTGTCGTTCGTCGCCTTTACCTTCGGCGCCGGCGCGGCCTGCCTGATCCCGCTGTTCGTCTGGGAGCTGTTCGCGCGGCCGCCGATGCAGATCGATACGGCCAATCTGCTGACGCTGTTCTATGTCGCGGTGTTTCCCTCGACGATCGCCTATCTCTGCTTCAATCGCGGCGTGCAGCTGATCGGCGCCAACCGCGCCGCGCCGTTCTTCCACGTGGTGCCGGTGTTCGGAACCATCATGTCGATCGCCTTTCTCGGCGAGCACCCGCAGGCGTTCCACTTCATCGGCTTTGCGCTGGTGCTAACCGGGGTGTTTGTGGCGTCGCGAAGGGAGTCCGCGTAGGAGCCTCCTTCTCCCTCTCCCCGTTCTTACGGGGAGAGGGTCGGGGTGAGGGGCTCTCTCCACGAGCGCTGCGTTAATTGATAGACCTGTACCCCCTCACCCGGAATACGAGCGTCGCTCGAATTCCGACCTCTCCCCGCAAGCGGGGCGAGGTTAAAAGAGCGCGCGGTGACTTGCCGTGGCAAATCCGCTATCTCTTGGGCCTGCATCGCTTAAGGCATCTCGATGAAGGTTCGCGCCAGCAATCTGATGATCGGCACCCTGACCCTGGCCCTGATCGGGGGATCGCTGGGCGGGTTTCTTGGCTACCAGAAGTTCGTCAGCGCCAAGCAGAAGGTGCCGTTCCGGGTAATCTTCGAAGGTTCGGCTTCCGGCCTGCGCAGGGGCGGCAGCGTGAATTTTGCCGGCATCCGGGTCGGCGAGGTGGTGTCGCTGAAGCTCGACCATCCGCGCCGCGTCGTGGCGCTGGCCATGATCGACGGCAACACGCCGGTGAAAAGCGACACGCAAGTCGGCCTCGAATTTCAGGGACTGACAGGGATTGCGGCGATCTCCTTCACGGGTGGATCGGACGAGGCAGCGCCGCCGCCAAAGGGCGCGGACGGCATTCCGGAATTGACCGCCGATCCGGAAGGGACGCTCAACACCCAGGAAAAAATCCGCGTGGCGCTGCGCAACGTCGACCGGGTGATCGCCGACAACGAGGTGGCGGTCAAGGATACGCTGCGGAATTTCGAGACGTTCACGGCCTCCCTGTCCGGTGACGGCGAGAAGATCACCAGCATCATCGCAACCGCCGAAAATAGCGTCGACGCCGTCGACGGCGCGCTGACCAAGACCAAGGACTTTTTCGGCGGCCTCGCCAGCGACAAATATGGCGGCGAATTGCTGCCGACCGTGATCTCGATGCGCGAGCTGATCGAAAGTTTCGACAAGAAATCCGGGCAATTGATCGCCGACACGCGAAAAATGCTCGGCGAGGTCAGCGCGTCCGTCAACAAGGCGGGCCAGAAATTCGGCGGGCCGCCCCCCCGGCGCTAACCTGCTCCTCACAACAACCAAAAAAATGGAATGCCCGACGTGCTCGACAAATCCGCAAGCCTGACAGCGCCGCCCGCAACCGTGACCCGCACCGAGAGCACGGTGCCGCGGGCTTTACAAAAATATCTCGCGCTCGACGATTTCGAGGCTGTCGCGCGGCGCCGGCTTCCAAAATTCCTCTACGGCTACATCTCCGGCGGCGCCGAGACCGACGCGGCGATGCGCGACAACCGCAAGGCCCTCGACGAATACGGTTTTGTGCCGCGCGTGCTCAACGACGTCTCCGGCCGCGACCAGACCACCACCCTGTTCGGCAAGACCTATGCTTCGCCGTTCGGCATTCCGCCGATGGGCTCTTCGGCGCTATCAGCCTATCGCGGCGATATCGCGCTGACGAAGGCGGCGCAGGCCGAGAACGTGCCGATGATTCTCAGCGCGTCGTCGCTGATCACACTGGAGGATGTGCGCGCCGCCAACCAGGCGGCGTGGTATCAGGCCTATCTTGCCGGCCTGCCGGAGCGGATCGAGCCGCTGGTCGATCGCGTGGCGGCGGCGGGCTACGACACCTTCGTCGTCACCGCCGATGTGCCGGTGCCGCCGAACCGCGAGAACAACATCCGCAACGGCTTTCAGGTGCCGCTCGCGATCACGCCGCGCGTGTTCTGGGACACGGTCACCCATCCGCACTGGCTGTTCGGCACCTGGGCGCGCACGATCATGAACCACGGCATGCCGCATTTCGAGAACATGGATGCCAAGCGCGGCCCGCCGGTGCTGGCGAAAAACCTGATGCGCAATATCGGCGCCCGCGACCAGCTCGCCTGGAAGCATGTCGAATTGATCCGCAAGAAGTGGAAAGGCAAGCTCGTCGTCAAGGGCCTGGTCTCGCCGGCGGATGCGCGCATCGCGCGCGAGAGCGGCGTCGACGGCGTGATGCTGTCCAACCATGGCGGCCGCCAGCTCGACTACACGATGTCGGGCCTGCGTACGCTGCCGGAGATCGCGGCGGAGGCAAAGGGCATGACGGTCATGGTCGACGGCGGCATCCGCCGCGGCACCGACGTGATCAAGGCGCTGGCGCTCGGCGCGCATTTCGTCTGGATCGGCCGTCCGTTCCTCTATGCGGCGATTGCCGGCGGCGAAGCCGGCGTGCAGCGCGCGATCACGCTGCTCAAAGCCGAGATCGACCGCGACCTCGCGCTATCAGGTATTCGCTCGATCAGCGAGATCACGCCGGATCTGGTGAGGAAGTTCTGAGGCGCTATCGTTGCCCGTCGTGCACTGAAATCGCGTCGACCGAAAGCCCGCCGATCCGCGCGTGCGTGCGGCCGCCGGTCGCCATGGCAAGCCCGAACACGATTTCGTCGCGCCGCGGCGCGTCCCAGATCGTCATCTCGGCGGTGCCGAAATGGCTGCGGACATAGGCCGCCTCGATGTGGCCGAGCGGCACCATCAGCCTAGTGCCAAGCGCGCCAATGGTCTTGGCCGCGGGAACGATCGCCTTGGCCTGCGCGATCACTTCGCGGACCGCCGCACCACCGGCCTCGTGCCAGACCGCGCCGTGCTCGAGTTCGCCGTCACCGCCGACGATCGCGCCCTTGCCATAGGCTTCGATGGTGTCCTTGCCGCCCAGCCGTTCGCACAGCGTTCTCGCCAGTTGGCGGCCGAGATCGCGCAAATCGGCCTGAAACGGCATCAGGTCCGGCTCATAGCGGCCGGCATAGGGATTGTTGATGACGGCGAGCACGGTCCCGACCAAGAGCGGCTGCGCCCGGCGCGGCCCGCGCTCGTGCCAGATTTCCTCGATCGAGACCTGCGTCTTGCGGATATCGTAAGCCGTCACGATTGTGCGCTCTCATCGACAACGGGATTTCGCAGCACGCCGATCTTCTCCACTTCGACTTCGACGACGTCGCCCGGCACCAGGAACATCGGCGGCTTGCGCGTAAAACCGACGCCTGCCGGCGTGCCCGTGGCAATGACGTCGCCCGGCATGAGGTCGAAAATCTCGGAGGCGTAGTTGATCAGCCGCGGAATCGAGAAGATCAGGAACGAGGTGTCCGATTTCTGAACGACGTTGCCGTTGACGCGGGTCTCGAGCTTCAGTTTGGTCGGATCGGGCAACTCGTCCGTCGTCACCATCCAGGGCCCGAACGGTCCCGTGCCGACGAAATTTTTGCCGGCTGCGATCTGCTGGGCGTGCCGCTGATAATCGCGCACGCTGACATCGTTGTAGATCGAGTAACCGGCGACGTGCTGCATGGCATCGGCCTCGGAAATATGGCGGCCCGGCTTGCCGATGATCACGGCAAGCTCGCCCTCCCAATCCAGATGGGTCGATACTTTGGGGCGAATGACCGGTGCGTTGTGGCCGACCTGAGAGCGCCAGACCCGCAGGAAGATCGGCGGAAACGCCGTGAGCTCCCGCTGCATGCCGAAGGCAACCGCTTCCTGATGATGGTCGAGATAGTTGCGCACGGCGCAAACGATTTTCTCGGGGCGGGGAATAACTGGAAGGTACTTGATGTCGGACAGCTTCAGGTCCGGCTTGAAGCCTGCGACGATATGATCGCGCTTTTGGAAATCGCCGCTGGCGATGAAGTCCTGCAGCGTGGCGTAAGGGAGTTTGCTGCCGAGATCGACCACGCCGTCGCCGGCGATCGCTCCCCAGGTCTCCCTGCCGTCGTTCAGAAATGAAAGCAGCCGCATGCAACAGGTATCCTTCTCATTGGTGGCGCTAAATTTCGCTTAAAGTCACTATTTTCGAAAATTTAAACGAACGCAACCGAAATTCGCTGCATGAGCGACCTCAGCCTGGCTTTTGTTGCGAATGGGCCGGCTTCGGCCGCCGGCTATGCGGTCAGCGGGAGCCGATCACGCCGGAGGCGTATTTCGCCACGTTGTCGGAGGTGGTCTGGATGTGCGTGCGTATCAGACTGCAGGCCTGCTCGGCGTTGCGGCTTATGGCGGCCTGCATCAAGGCCCGGTGCTCACCGGTCTTGTCGCGCGGATGCGGCCGGAACAGTGCCGACAGATTGCGGTAGCGCTCGGCGCGATCGAACAGGGAATTTCGCACGGCAAGCAGTGTCGGCGAGCCCGATGCCGACACCAGCGCCTCATGGAACTGGCGATGCGCCGATTTCCATTCCACGTTGACGGGGTAGTTTTCAGGCGCCCGCTCCTCGATCTTGGCGAGCCGATGCAGGGATGAAATAACCCTTATCTCCCAGTCATCATCGCCATTCTCGATGGACCGCCGGATCAGATCGACCTCGATCAGGATGCGCGCATGCGTGAGATCCGACAGATCATCCAGTGTGACCGGCGCGACCTTGTAGCCCCGCTGTTCCTCGGCGACGACCAGGCCTTCCGCCGCCAGCAGTGTCAGCGCTTCGCGCAGGGTCGTGAAGCTGGCGCCGAACGACAGCCGCAATGCGTCGAATTTCAGCGATTCGTCCGGCTTGAGCTGACCGGTGACGATCTCGTTGCGCAGCCGGTGTGCAATGTCGGCGGCGAGCGTCTTCCCGAACTCCTTGCGCGCCTTGAGGGCCGTCGTCGTCATTGATTCTCTCGCCACCTGGAAGCCCGCGATCCTAGCCCAAAAGAATCCCGTTGCAATAATTTTCGCAATAGGAGATATTTTCGAAAATAGCTCATTCGACCAAGACAAGAGAGGGGGCGCTCGGATGAAAACGGTATTGGTGCATCGCCCCGGAGGCCCGGAGGCGCTCGACTACACCGACGCGCCCACACCGGCGCCAGGCGAGCGGGAGGTCCTGATCCGCGCCAGGGCCTTCGGCGTCGGCCAGCCCGACAAGCTGATCCGCAGCGGCGTCTACAAATGGATGCCGGCGCTGCCGGCCAATCCCGGCAACGACCTCGCCGGAGAGATCGAAGCCATAGGCTCGCAGGTTACCGAGGTCTCCGTCGGCCAGCGGGTGCTTCTGAGCGCGCGCGACCTTGCCCAGCGCGGCGGCTGCTACGCCGAGTACGTCTCTGCGCCCGCGGACGCCGTGCACACCCTGCCCGAAAACGTCGCGTTCGAGGACGCCGTTTGCCTGCCCAATTATCAGGTCGCCTGGGCGCTATTGAACAATTGCGGCTCCAGCACGCCGGCGCATTCGGTCCTTGTCATTGGCGCAGCCGGAGGCGTCGGCACGTCCCTCGTCCAGCTTGCAAAACTCGCCGGGATGAAGGTGATCGGAACCGTCAGCACGCGGGAGAAGGCCGCCTACGCGCGAACCATGGGCGCAGATGAGGTGATCTTCTATCGCGACGAGGACGTCGTCGTCCGCACCCGCGCCCTGACCGGCGGACGCGGCGTCAGCCTCGTGCTCGATCACGTCTGCGGCCCGGAGTTCTATTCCTATCTCGGCGCGCTCGATAAATGGGGCACCATCGTCTCCTACAATGCGTTTGCCGGTCTGCCGACCGAAAACCTGATGGGCGAGATGCGGAAGTATCTCGATATCTGCCCGGCGATCCGCTGCTTTTCCTTTCACATCTATGATCACGACCGCGAAGGCCGGCGCGAAATCATGCGCAAGATGATCGGCTATCTCGCCGATGGCGCCATCCGCCCGTCGATCTTCAAGCGCTTCAAGCTCTCGGAAGTGCGCGCCGCGCATGAACTGCTCGATTCCGGTGCGGCATTCGGCAAGATCGTGATGACACCGGATTGAGACGGGCCGGACGCCCGCACCGCCAGAGAGTTCGCCGGATTTAAAGAGGGCCACGAGATGATTAAGGTCAAGCGACTGCGACACGTCACCTTTGCGAGCCCGAACGTCGAGGCGCAACTCGATTACTATCGATCCATCATCGGGCTCGCCGTGATCGGGCGGGACGACCGCCGGGTTAATCTCGGAACGGAGTCCGATGAACTCACGCTCGTTCTTGAGCACGGCTCGGCCTCGCGCGTGACCGCCACTGCCTACGAGGTTGCTCCCGGACTCGATCTCTCCGACCTGCAGAAGTCGCTGGCGAGCCTCCATATCAAGTCGGAGGTCAGGAGCGACACGGCGCCCGGAATACCGAAGACGCTGGTCTTCAACGATCCGGACGGGCTTCAGATCGAGTTGTTCTCCCGGTGGGATTTCTGCAAGCCGGTCGAACCCGTCCGCGGCCTGGCGGTCGCCAAGCTCGGTCACGTCGCGCTCTATACGCCCGACCCGGAACGGGCCGCAAAATTCTTCGGCGACGTTCTCGGCTTCCGCGTCTCCGACCGGATCGAGGAGAATTTCGTCTTCATGCGTTGCGGCCCCGAACATCACGCGATGAATTTTGCACGCGGTACAGAGGCGCGCATCCACCATCTGGCGTTCGAATTGCGCGACGCCTCGCACATGCATCAGGCCTGCGATCTGCTCGGACGCAATCGGTTTCAGATTCTCTGGGGACCGGTACGGCACGGGCCCGGTCACAACGTGGCGGTCTATCACCACAATCCCGATCGCCATCTGATCGAGCTCTACTACAGCATGGACCTGATGCTTGACGAAGAGCTCGGCTATTTCGAGCCGCGTCCCTGGCATCGCGATCGTCCGCAGCGGCCGAAGACCTGGGCAGGATTGCCGCGCGACGTCTGGGGCGTCGGCCCGGCCAAGGAAGCCAGCGAATTTTCTCCGGCGATGCGCGGGGTGAAGTAATCGCGCCTCGACACCGACAGCCGAAACTGACGTCAAAATCAAAACTTCAGGGATGAAACAAGATGGCTCGATCGTTGAACGTCCTGCGCGGACGATGGTGCGCCCTGCGTTACATCGCAGTCGCGGCGGTAAGTCTGGCGTGCCTCGCGCCCTCCGTCACAGCGCAAAGCTACCCGAGCAGGCCGATCCGGCTGCTGCACGGCTTTGCGGCGGGCGGCGCCGCCGACACCATGGCGCGCATCGTCTCCGACGGCCTTTCCAAGCGGCTGGGACAGCCGGTGCTGGTGGAAGCCAAGCCGGGCGCGGGCGGCAACCTTGCCGCCGACGCCGTCGCGAAGTCGGCGCCGGACGGTTACACGATCGGTCTCGTCACCGGCGCGCACGCGATCTCGGGCGCGCTGTACAAGTCGCTCGCCTATAGCCCCGTCGACAGCTTCGAGATGCTATCGACAATGGTGTATTACGCGCTGGTGATCGCGGTTCGCGCCGACCATCAGGCGAAGACGCTGGCGGACCTGATTGCGATGGCGAAAGCCAAGCCCGACGGGCTCAGCTACGGCTCGGTCGGCTTTGGCAGCACGCATCATCTCGCCGGCGAACTCCTGAACGTAACCGCGGGCACCAGGATGGTCCACGTCCCCTATCGCGGTGACTCACTGACCGTCACCTCTCTGCTCGCCGGAGACGTTCCCTTGATCGTCGGAACCACCGTGCTGCTCGCGGGCCAAATCGAAAGCGGCGCCATTCGCGGCCTCGCGGTCACCTCGCCCACACGCACGAAGCTGCTGCCGAACGTGCCGTCCGCGCAGGAAGCCGGCGTCAAAGGTTTCGACGTGCGGACCTGGGCCGGGCTGCTGGTTCCGAAGGGCACGCCGCCGGACATCGTGAAACGGCTGAACGCGGAGATCCAGTCGATGCTGGCCGACCCCGCCACAAAGGCGGCGCTGGAGACGGCGACCGGCGGCGAGGTCCGCGGCAGCACGCCGGAGGAAATGCGCGCGCTGATAACTTCCGAAACCGACAAATGGTCGAAAGTGATAAACGACGCCGGCATTCCGCGCATCTGACCTCACGCATAACGCGCCGCGCCCATGCACACCGCCGTCACCGCAAGCAACAAGGCCGCGATGCGCTGGGCCGCGGCGATGCGCGAGCGCGCCTCAGCCTCATCGGCCTTGCCGTTGCGTAAACTTCGGATCGCGCGGCCGCCGATCGCGCCCTGAACGGCGGCGGCAACCAGCGCGGCGAGCGCCCCGACCGCCAGGATTTGCTCGGCCGTACCGAACATGCCGGCATGAACGGAGTGTCCGAGATAGGCGCCGGTCAGGATCGTGACACCGGCGGCGCCCATCTGCGGCCCGATCAACTGCTCGCCGCCGGCGCCACCGGTTCGCGCCAGCGTAAAGCTCGATCCAGCCCAGAACACCGATGACAACACGTGAAGGGACAGGGTTATGATGAGTGGGATCTGCATGGGGCTCGCTTTCAGATCGGATGTTGAAATTAGATATACAAAATGTATAGTCAATTCGTCAAAAGGATGGCGAGTGAATGAAAAAGCGCGCCTATGTGAGTTCCGTGCGGTCAGAAGCCGCTGCGGAGAAGCGCGATCGCGTCATCGAAGCCGCGGCAAGATTGCTGCGCGAGGATGCGAGCATCGCGCGGTTTTCGCTGGACACAGTGGCGAAGGCAGCCGGCGTGACGCGGCTTACCGTCTACAATCAGTTCGGATCACGGCGCGGCCTGCTCGAAGCTGTGTTCGACGACATCGCCCGCCAGGGCGGGCTTCATGAAATCGCCGATGCCATGGCGATGCCGGATCTGCTGATGGCGCTGGATCGCGTGGTCGAAATCTTCTGCGGCTTCTGGGCCAGGGACGCCGCCATTGGCCGCCTCCACGAGGCGATGGCCACCGATCCCGAATTTGCAGAGGCGCTGCTCGAACGCAACGAGCGGCGGCGAAAGCTGGTCAGGATGCTGGTCGGACGCATCGCTGCGAGGACCGCATCGCGCCGCGCGCGCGAGGAAGCCGTCGACATGATCTTTGCGCTGACGAGCTACCCGATGTTTGCGATGCTCGACCGGGGGCGGCCGACCAGCGAGATCTGCCATCTGGCGCAAACGGCCTGCCGCGCGGCGGTTGATCCGCTGTCGCGCTAGCGCCGTACCAGCCCGATCCATTGCCGTCGAGCGAACGCTCGCGGAAGCGCATCAGGTTCACCATCACGACCGGCGCCGATGGATCGAGCTCCCGCAGGCCCTTCACGTTCAGCAAGTCCACAGCCATCGATGTAACTCGCGACAATCTTGGGACATTGTAGCATTGCATGCGCAGGACTTGTCGCGCGGCGGAAAATCCGGCCTATCTCGACTCGCGATCATGACCCAGCCCGCACCAGCGCCGCCTGCCCTCGATCCGGTCCGGTGGCTGAACAACCAGCCTTATCTGCTGCTGACCCTGACCTCGCTGTTCTGGGCCGGCAACATCGTGCTGGCGCGCCATGTCGCGGGCCACGTGCCGCCGTTGACGCTGTCCTGCGTCCGCTGGATCGGCACCTTTCTGATCCTGCTGCCCTTTGCCTGGCCGCACCTGAAGCAGGATTGGCCGGTGCTGCGCGCGCATCTGCCGATGATGCTGTTTCTGTCGTTCGTCGGATTCGCCTACAACAATGCGATCTCCTACTGGGCCCTGCAATATACCGAGGCGCTGAACGCGCTTCTGATCCAGTCGTCGGGGCCGCTGTTTGTCGCGCTGTGGTCGCTGGCGCTGTTCGGCATCCGCCTCACCGGCGCGCAGCTCGCCGGCATCACCATTTCGCTCGCGGGCGTCTTGACCATCATCCTGCGCGGCGATTTTGGCGCGCTCGCCAGCATCAGCTTCAACCGCGGCGACCTGATGTTTGCAAGTTCCCTGGTGTCGTTCGCATTGTATTCGGCGCTGATCCCGCGCCGCCCGGTAACGCACGCGCTGTCGCTGATTTCATTCACCACCTGCTGCGGCGCGCTGATGCTGGTGCCGTTCTCGATCTGGGAATATTCGACCGGCGTCACGCTGAAATTCGACATGATCTCGATGGCGACGCTGGGCTATGCCGTGATCTTTCCCTCGACGCTGGCCTATCTGTTCTTCAACCGCGGGCTGGCGCTGATCGGGCCCAACCGCGCTGCGCCGTTCTTCCATCTAGTGCCGGTGTTCGGCTCGGCCATGGCGATCCTGCTGCTCGGCGAGCAATTGCGGTTATTCCATCTGGTGGGCTATGCGCTGGTGCTGGCCGGCGTGGTGATCGCCTCCAGGCGGGCGTCGGCGAAGAAGGCTTGAGAGCTTACGTGTCCCGGACGCGGTGCAGCGCCACTTCAGCGCTGCTCCGCAGAGCCGGGACCCATATGGGCCCCGGTTCAGCAGCGCGTCACTTCGTGCCGCACTCCGCCCGGGGCACGCATTCCGCAGGCATGCGGCGTACGCTTTACCGGGCTTCCACTTTGTCCCCGGGCAGGCTAGCGTGCCGGCCAATTCATCATAAGAACAAACGAGGAAACGACTAAATGTTCGCGTTATGGAAACGGTACCGGCACGCCGCCGCAGTGGCTCCCCTCGTGCTGGCGATGATCGCCACGGCTGCCGCGCAGACGCCCTACCCGAGCCGCAACATCACGCTGGTGCTGCCGTTCGCCGCCGGCAGCGGCACCGACACCACGACGCGCCTGATCGGGAAAGAACTCGGTACAGCCCTCGGCGTCAGCACGGTGATCGACAACAAGGCGGGCGCTAACGGTTCAATCGCGGCGAGCTATGTCGCGCGCTCCGCGCCCGACGGCTACACGCTGTTCGTGACGACGAACACGTCGCATTCGGCCAATCCGTATCTCTTGAAGAACATGACCTACGATCCGGTCAAGGATTTCACCCCGATCGCGCGGACCGGCGACCTGCCCTTCATGCTGGTGATCCATCCGGAGATTCCGGCCAATTCCGTGGCCGATCTGATCGCGCTCGCCAAGAAGGAGCCGGGCAAATACTCCTATGCCAGCGGCAGCTCAGCGGCGATCGTCGCGGGCGCGACCTTTGCCCGACTTGCCGGCATCGACCTGCTGCACGTTCCCTACAAGAGCTCGCCGCCGGCGCTGACCGACCTGATCGCCGGCCGCGTCTCGATGATGTTCATCGACGTTCCGACCGGCCTGCCCCACGTCAACGCCAAGGCGCTGAAGGCGCTGGCGGTCACGACCAAGAAGCGTTCGGCGCTGTTGCCCGATCTTCCGACCATGGACGATACGGTGAAGGGTTTTGATATCACCTCATGGCAGGGCTATTTCGGCCCGGCCAATATGCCCAAGGACGTCGTCACCAGGCTGAACGCGGAAATCCGCAAGGTGGTCGAACGGCCCGACATCAAGGGCCAGCTTGCTGAGCGCGGCATGGAAGCATTCTCCGGCACGCCGGAAGAGTTCGACGCCTTCGTGAAGGAGCAGCTCAAGGTTTGGGAGAAGCTGATCACGGAAGCGGGGATCGAGAAGCAGTAAGAACGCGTTCGCTCTCTCCGTCATGGCCGGGCTTGACCCGGCCATCCACGCTCTTGGCGTCCACCGAAAAAGAAAGACGTGGATGCCCGGGACAAGCCCGGGCATGTCGGCTTGGCTGATACTCAGGCCGCCCGCACCTTGACCAGGAACTCGTCGACCGCGTTGCGCAGCATGCCGGACTGGGTGTCGAGTTCGCGGGCGTTCGCCAGCACCTCGGACGCCGCCTGGCCGGTCGCCGCCGCCGCCGTGGTGACACCGCCGATATGGGTGGAGATCTCGTTCGACCCGGCCGCCACCGACTGAATGTTGCGGGCGATCTCGCGGGTGGCGCCGCCCTGCTGCTCGACGGCGGTCGAGATCGAGACCGTGATCTCGCTCATCTGCCCGATGGTTTCGGTGATGCCGCCGATCGAGGCCACGGCTTCGCTGGTGGAAGCCTGCATGGCCGCGACCTGCGACGAGATTTCCTCGGTCGCCTGCGCGGTCTGGTTGGCGAGCGCCTTCACTTCCGACGCCACCACCGCAAAACCGCGGCCAGAATCGCCGGCGCGCGCCGCCTCGATGGTGGCGTTGAGCGCGAGCAGATTGGTCTGGGCTGCGATCGAGTGGATCAGCTTGACCACCTCGCCGATCTTCTCGGCGCCGGTCGAGAGCGCGCCGACGGTGGCGTTGGTGCGTTCGGCGTCGCTGACCGCCTTGCTGGCGATCTCGCTGGAGCGCGCCACCTGACGGGAAATCTCGGTCACCGAGCTGGAGAGCTCTTCGGCGGCGGATGCGACCGTGCCGACATTGTCGGACGAACGCTGCGACGCGGCGCCGACGGTCGCAGCCCGCGCGCTGGCGTCACTGGCGGTAGCTGTCATGGACTGGGCGGTGCTCTGCATGCCGGCGGCCGCCGTCGACACCGAGCGGACGATGCCGGTCACGCTGCGTTCGAAGTCGCTGGCGATGCTTTCCATCGCTGCCCGCCGTTCGGCCTCGGCGCGAGCCTGCACCTGGGCTTCCTTCTGTTCAAGCCCGCGGATGCGCACCGCATTGTCCTGGAAAATCTGGACGGTCTTGGCCATCGCACCGATTTCGTCGCCGCGGCCGATACCGGGAATTTCGCCGTCGAGACGGCCCTCGGCGAGGTCCTGCATGCGGCTGCCGAGCTGAACGAGCGGCTTGGAAATGCTGCGGCCGATCATCCAGGCGATGCTGCCGGCAATCAGCGCGATGCCGAGAATGGCGAGGCCGAGCACGGCCGCGATCGGCTTCATCTTGGTGTCGAGATCGTCGAGATAGGCGCCGGTGCCGACGAACATGTTCCAGCCGGGGATCGGAACCGCGTAGGAGAATTTGCGGATCAGCGCTTCCTCGCCCGGTTTGCGGAATTCGTAGCGCAGCATGATTTCGCCATTGGCCGCGATGCCATCGCGCAGTTCGCGCACGAGTTTTCTGCCGCCCGTGTCGATGTCCATGCGGTTCTGGCCGATCTGCGAGGGAACCGGCGCCAGCACCGCAACGCCATCCATCGTATAGGCGAACACGTAGCCGTTGCCGTTGTCGAAAGTCAGCGTATTGCCGCGCTTGCTGAATTCGGCGATCGCCGCCTCCTTGGTCATCTGCCCCGCGGCAACCTGCTTCTGCAAGCCCAACGCCATGTTGCGCGCCATGTCGACGATCGCCCTGGTCTGCTCGACCCGCGCATTCAGCATCTCACGCTGCATCAGATACCCCGCGAGCACGCCGGCGACGCAGAGCCCTAGCAAGGTCACTCCCACCAGAATGCCGAGCTTGGGGGTGATCTTGAGATTGGTGAGCTTCACGGGGATCTCCGGAAATAGGCGCGTGGCACGCGATTGGCCGATTGATTTGGCGCACAATATCGTGAGACCCTTTAGCGCTTGGTTACGAAGGCCAGCGGAAATCCGCCCGAAAACTGCTACTCCCGATCCGGGCAGCAACTGGCGATTGTAGCAGGGAGCGGCTTGGTCGCGTAAAAGATGAAGTCGCGTAAAAGAAAAGGGCGGCGCCCGCCGCCTTAAACCAACACCGAGGAATAAAATCGGGAGCAGGAAATGCCGAAATACAGGGTGGTGACGCCGAAAGGCGCGAGCTTCACGGTCGCCGGCGGCGGCTACGACTATGAAAAGGAAGCGCTCGACCCGATCGGGGCCGAAATCATCGAGGCGCCAGCGAACGAGGCGGAATTCATCGCCGCTGCAAAGACCGCGGACGCGATCTACGCCAAGGGCATGCCGATCACCAAAGCGGTCATCGATGCGCTCGAAAACTGCAAGGTGATCACGCTCGGCAGCGTCGGCGTCGACTCCGTCGACGTCAAGGCCGCCACCGCCCGCGGCATTCCCGTCACCAACATCCCCGACACCTTCATCGAGGAGGTCGCCGACCACGCCATGATGCTGCTGCTGGCCGGGTTCCGGAGGCTGGTCGAGCAGGACAAGATGGTGCGCACCGGCCGCTGGTCGGAGGGACGTCCGGCGCTCTTGAAGATCCCGCGGCTGATGGGCCAGACGCTGGGCTTCATCTCGTTCGGCCGGGTGGCGCGCGCGGTCGCCAAGCGCGCGGCGCCCTTTGGCTTGCGCATGATGGCCTACGATCCCTTCATCCAGGAAACGCTGTTGTACGATCACGGCGTGATGCCGGCGACGCTGAACGAGGTGCTGTCGCAGTCGGATTTCGTCTCGATGCATGCGCCGGCCCGGCCCGAGGTGCACCACATGCTCACCGAGAAGCATTTCCGCCAGATGAAAAAATCCGCCGTCTTCATCAATACCGGCCGCGGCGCCACCGTGGACGAGGAAGCGCTGATCAAGGCGCTGCAGGAGGGCTGGATCGCGCATGCGGCGCTGGACGTGCTGGAAAAGGAGCCGCCGTCCCACAACAACCCGATGCTTTCGATGGAAAACGTCACCCTGACCGCGCATGTGGCCTCGGCATCGGCACGTTTTGACGAGGCGCGCAAGCGCCGCGTGGGCTACGAATTGTCACTGGTCCTGCAGGGGATGTGGCCGGTAAGCTGCGTCAATCCGTCGGTGCTGCAAGACACCGCGCTCCGACGCTGGCAGCCCGTCAGCATGGATCGCGGCCCGAACAGCTAGAGACGGTGTCGAACGACAGGGATCACCGGCGATTCAACGCCGGGAACCCGCACAGGGAGAGCACCATGAGGAACGACATCACCCGTCGCGACGCGTTGGCTTTGGGCGCATCCGCGGCTGCGATCGCCGTGACCGGCGCTTCGGCGCAAACCGCATCCGGCATCAAGGCTGCCGACGTCCCGGCGCCCAAGCTTGCGATTGAGAAAGGCGCGAGCCTGCGCATGCTGCGCCCGGTGCGCTTCGTGCAGGCTGATGAGGACGTGTTCCGCGCCAATGCAGCCAAATTCACCAAGGAGACCGGCGTCGAGGTCAAGGTCGACTTCGTCGGCTGGGAAGACATCAACCAGCAGACCGCGGTGACGTCGAATTCCGGCGCCGGCCCCGACGTCATCATCGGCTTCTCGGACGCGCCGCACATCTATGTCGACAAGCTGGTCGAGCTGACCGACGTGGCCGACTATCTCGGCAAGCGCTATGGCGGCTGGCAGCCGCTGGCGCAGAAATACGGCAAGCGCAATAAGAGCGACGCCTGGATCGGATTGCCGTTCGGCGCCAGCGCCGGCCCCTTGATCTACCGCAAATCAATTCTGCAATCGGTCGGCTTCGACAAGGTCCCGGAAGACCATGCCGGAATCCTGGATCTGTGCCGCAAGCTGCAAAAGGCCGGCAAGCCGGCCGGCTTCGCGCTGGGCAACGCCAGGGGCGACGGAAACGGCTTCGCCAACTGGGTGCTGTGGTCGCACAACGCCGCCCTGCTCGACGAGGAAGGCAACATCGTCATCAACAGCAAGGAGACCATCGCCGCGCTGAACTGGGTCAAGGAACTGTACCCGACCTTCATCGCCGGCACGCCGTCGTGGAACGACGTCAGCAACAACCGCGCCTATTCCTCGCAGGAAATCTCGCTGACCGCCAACGGCGTCTCGCTGTATTTCTCGCTGAAGAACGATCCGGCGACCCGCGCGATCGCCGAAGACAGCGAGCACCAGCTGCTGCCGAAGGGCCTCGCCAAGATCTCGCCGATGGCGGGCCTGACGCTGAACGCGATGCTGTTCAAGCACAGCCAGTATCCCAACGCCGCAAAGGCATTCCTGCAGTACATGCTGGAAAAGGACCAGTACGAGCCGTGGCTCAATGCCAACTCCGGCTATTGGTCGCAGCCGCTTGCCGCCTACGCCGAAGCCAAGGTTTGGTCCGAAGATCCGAAGGTCAAGATCTTCAAGGACACCATGAACAGCACCTATTACGACGGCTACAAGGGGCCGATCTCGACGGCAACCGGCGCCGTCGGCGCCGATTACGTGCTGATACAGATGTGCGCGGCGGTTGCGACAGGTGCCTCGACCCCGGAGACTGCGGCCGCGGAAGCGGAGCAGCGCTGCAAGCGATATTTCCGGCGGCAGGGCCGGTAGGGAACGTCATTGCGAGCGAAGCGAAGCAATCCATCGTGCCGCCGGGGACAGATGGATTGCTTCGTTGCTTCGCTCCCTTGCACAAACGCTTCGCGTTTGTCGCAGGCAATGACGGTGGTGACGCGCGAAGCACCGGGATGAATAATCAATGTCTGTAACGACTCTACCATCGCACCGCGTGGCGCTCCGGCAACCGGGCTGGATCGCACGCCTGTTCGACTACAAGCCGTTCCTGATCGTGATGTGCCTTGCACCCGCGATCGGGCTGTTGACGGTGTTCCTCACCTATCCGCTGGGCCTGGGCGTCTGGCTCGCCTTCACCGACACCACGATCGGCCAGCGCGGCGTCTTTATCGGCCTGGAGAATTTCCAGTATCTGCTCAAGGATCCCTTGTGGTGGAACGCGGTGTTCTACAGCATCTTCTACACAGGGGTCGCGACCATCGGGAAATTCGCGCTCGGCTTCTGGCTGGCGCTGCTGCTCAACAACCACTTCCCGCTCAAGAGCCTGTTGCGCGCCATCGTGCTGCTGCCGTGGATCGTGCCGACGGTGCTGTCGGCGCTGGCGTTCTGGTGGATCTACGATCCGCAGTTCTCGATCATCTCCTATCTCTTGGTCGACGTGCTGCATATCCGCTCGACCAATATCGATTTCCTCGGCACGCCCTGGCCGGCGCGCTTCTCGCTGATCGTGGCCAACATCTGGCGCGGCATTCCCTTCGTGGCGATCTCGCTGTTGGCAGGCCTGCAGACGATTTCGCCATCGCTCTATGAGGCGGCGATGCTGGACGGGGCCAGCGCCTGGCAGCGCTTCCGCTACATCACCTTCCCGATGATGATGCCGATCCTCGCGATCGTGATGACGTTCTCGATCATCTTCACCTTTACCGATTTCCAGCTCGTCTACGCCATCACCCGCGGCGGGCCGGTCAACTCCACCCATCTGCTCGCGACGCTGGCGTTCCAGCGCGGCATCGCCGGCGGCGAGCTCGGCGAAGGTGCGGCGATCGCGGTGTCGATGATCCCGTTCCTGGTGTTCGCGACATTGTTCAGCTACTTCGGCCTCGCGCGCCGCAAATGGCAGCAGGGAGAAGCCAATGACTGACGCAGTCGCCCAGCAATCGACCAATGTCGGCAGCGCCACGCCGGACACTATGGCGTGGGATTCGCGGGCGCGGCGGGTGATGATGATCTACCTGCCGCTGTCTTGCTTTGTGCTGATCCTGCTGTTCCCGTTCTACTGGATGGCCATCACCTCGTTCAAGCCGAACGCCGAGCTTCTGAACTACAGGGAGCACAATCCGTTCTGGATCTCCTCGCCGACGCTCGCCCATATCAAGCATTTGCTGTTCAATACCGCCTACCCGACCTGGCTGAGGACCACGATGTTCGTGGCGATCGGCTCCACGTTCCTGTCGCTGTTTGCGAGTACGCTTGCGGCTTACGCGATCGAGCGCCTGCGCTTCCGCGGCAGCCCTTACGTGGGGCTCGGCATCTATCTCGCCTATCTGGTGCCGCCCTCGATCCTGTTCATTCCGCTGGCGACCGTGATCGTGCAGTTCGGCCTGTTCGACTCACCGATGGCGCTGATCCTCTGGTGTATCCGACCTTCCTGGTGCCGTTCTGCACCTGGCTCCTGATCGGCTATTTCAAGTCGATCCCGTATGAGCTGGAGGAATGCGCGCTGGTCGATGGCGCCACACGGCTGCAGATCCTGCGGCGGATCACGCTGCCGCTCGCCGTGCCTGGCCTGATCTCGGCCGGCATCTTCTCCTTCACGCTGTCGTGGAACGAGTTCATCTATGCACTCGCCTTCATCCAGAGCGGCGCCAACAAGACGGTGCCGGTCGCGATCCTGACCGAACTCGTCACCGGCGACGTCTACCAGTGGGGCGCGCTGATGGCGGGCTCACTGCTCGGCTCGCTGCCGGTCGCGCTGTTTTATTCGCTGTTCGTGGATTACTACGTCTCGTCGCTGACCGGCGCGGTGAAGGAATGAGGCGCTACCTTATATAGAACGCCACCGGCGCGCTAAACGGCATCGAGGCCTGCTTTACGTCAGCAGGGAATGCGGGAAACGGCTGGGCGCGGCGCACCATCGCCAGCGTCTCGGCATCCAGCGCCGAATGGCCTGACGAGCCGCCGAGGCCGACGGAAAGCACCCCGCCGCTTCGGCTGAGCGTGAAACTGACCCGCGCGGTGCCCTGCTGGCCCGCGGCCTTGGCGGCGGGCGGGTATTGCTTGAAGCGTTGCAGATGGGAGGCCACCATCTGCCGGTAGGAAGCAAGCGCCGCGGCCGATGCGCCGGCGTTGGCGGCGGACGCGGCCGGCGCCTGGCGCTCGGCCTTGGGCGAGGCCGTCGTTCGCGGCGCAGGCGGCGCGTCGGTCGGTTTTTTCGCGTCGGGGCGAACCACTTTCGGCTTCACCGGCGACGGCTTGGCCTCCGGAGCCGGCTTGGCGGGGTCCGTCGCCGGCTTCATTTCCACCTTCTGCTCCGGCGGGGCTATGACTTCCGGCTTCTCCTGCGGCGGGGTCGGCGCAATCTGCTCCTGCACGGCTTCCGCAGCCGCGGGCTCCGGCGGCGAAGCATCGGCCTGCTGCATGAAGGGTCCTGGCGCAAGATCCATTTGCGTCGGTTGCGGTGCAGAGGAAGCCGGCGCCATGTCCACCATGATCGCCGGCAGGGAAACGCCGGGCACCGGCCGCTGGGTGTACCAGTTCAACGCCAACGCGATCAGCGCCGCATGCGCGGCCGCAATCGCGAACGCAGAGGCGCCCCAGCGCCGGACGCCGGCCTGGTCGGAGATATCATGCAGAGCGAACGCGTTCTTCACGGCGCTAGCTCCGGCCGTCGAGGCCGACCAGCGCGATCTTGAGATAGCCGGCGTTGCGCAACAGGTTCATCACCTCCATCAGGTCGCCATAGCTGACGGCCTTGTCGGCGCGCAGATAGATGCGCTCGTCCTTCTTGCCATGCGTAGCGCCATCAAGCGTGGCGGTCAGCGTGTCGCGCGCGATCACCTCTTCGCCGACCGCGACCGAAAGATCCGGCTTCACCGTGACGAACACCGGCTTGTCCGGGCGCGGCTGTGGCTCGACGGCGCTCGCCGGGAGATCGACGCCGAGGTCGACGGTTGCGAGCGGGGCGGCGACCATGAAGATGATCAGGAGTACCAGCATCACGTCGATGAACGGCGTGACGTTGATCTCGTGAGACTCGACAAGATCGTCGCCGCTACCGCGCGCCCGTCCGCCGATTGCCTGACCGAGCTTCGCTCCCATCGCTCACACTCCGTCGTTTACTCGGCGGCGCGCGCCAGGCGGAACGCGCCGCGGTCGCCTTCGCGGCTGATCAGAAGCAGCACCATCGCCGAGGCGTCGCCGAGCAGCGCGCGGTGGGCCGCAATGGTGCGGGTAAGATGGTTGTAGATCACGACCGCCGGGATCGCCGCCACGAGACCGAGCGCAGTCGCGAGCAACGCCTCGGCAATGCCCGGCGCGACGACGGCGAGATTGGTGGTGTGGGCTTCGGAAATGCCGATGAACGAATTCATGATGCCCCAGACCGTTCCGAACAGGCCGACGAACGGCGCGGTGGCGCCGATGGTGGCGAGCACGCCGGTGCCACGCGCGATCTGCCGCGACATCGCCGCCTCGACCCGCTCCAGCCGCAGCGCCACCCGCTCCTTGAGGCCGTCGTCGAAATGACCGCCGGAGAGAGAGGCCTCGCGCGCGGCGGACTGGATGATCTGCGCCACGGCATCGCTGCCGCCGCGGGTTTCCTGTTCGGCCTTGGCCAGCACCGTATCGGTTTCCAGCAGGCTCAGCCGCCGCCTGGCGGTCGCGGTCTTGCGGCGGACTTCAATGGTCTTGGCAAGCCAGACCGTCCACGTCACCAGCGAGGCGAAGGCTAAGCCCACCATGACCGCCTGCACCACGACGTCCGCATTCACGAACATGTTCCAGGGCGACAGGTTGCGCGGCAGCAGCGCGACGTCGGTGGCGGCGAACGCCGCGCCCGGTAACGCGGCAATGGCAACGACCGCCAAGACAGCTGCCTTCGAACTCAATCGGATCAAGAAGTCGCACACACCTGACTGCATTCCTGGCTGCATGGTCATCTCCCGGACTGACAATGCCGACTGGCTAGGCCGCACCAGCCGACGCGATCCTTTCGGCCAACGCGTGAAAGCGCTGCAACTGGTCGCCGCGCAGCGCGCGCGTCTCGTCGCGGCCGACGAACACCTTGAACATGATGCCCCCGTCGACATTGACGAACGCGATGAAGGCTGACGACTTGCCCATGAAGGGCCGCTCGACGAAAGCGATGGCCGCGCAACGCTCATGGCGGAGGTGGCCGTGCAATCCCTTCGGCTGCATCAGATTGAAATAGCCGCGGCCGATCTCGCCCGCGGGCACGCTGCCGGTGAATTCGAAGATCGCATCATCGGTATGGACGATCAGCGTCACCTCGCCCCATTGCGCGATGTCGGCCATCGCGGCGGCGAATTCGCTGCCGGGACCGAGGCGCACCATCGTTTCCGGCAGCGCCTCGAGCACGGCGCGCGGCGTGACCTTGCGTTCGCGCGCCACGTCCTCGATCACCGCGCCCGGATTTTCCGCCATATGCGCCTTGAGGCCGGCAAGCTCCGTGCTCAACATGGCACCCTCCCCGTTACGCGGCTGCGCTGGATTTGCGCTCGCTCAGGATCACCTCGAAACCTTCGAACTTGGGATGGCCGAGGTAAAGGCTTTCGCCGGTCTTGTTGTCGGCGCGGGCGTGCGCCCGGCGGAACTCGTCCGATTTGGTCCAGGCTTCGAATGCCGCCTTGTCGACCCAGACTGTATGCGAGGAATACAGCGTGTGATCCTCGGCGACGGGTCCCTTGAGCAGATGAAACTCGACGAAGCCGGCCATGCTGCTGAGGTAGGATTCGCGGGTGCGCCAGACGGTCTCGAAGGCCGCTTCAGAGCCAATCTTCACCTGGAACCGGTTCATTGCGATAAACATTTCAAAATCTCCTTGCTGGGTTGCGCCTGGCGTACCGTTTGAGTTGGTTGGAAACATGGATGCACCGCAGCCGCGCTGGAGCATCAGCGCGGCCCGGTGCAACTTGATTGGCTTGTCAGCTCGTCGAACTATGCTCCGCCAAAATGGATCTTCAAGCCGGCCTTGTAGACCCTGCCCGGTCCGGGGCTCGACCACAACACGTCGTTCTGCGTGGTGCCGTCGGTCGAACTGCCGGGGATGGCATAGGGCCGGTAATACTGGTTCAACAGATTGTCGATCGATGCCGAGAAGACGATGTCCTTGGTCGCGTTCCAGGTCAGGTACAGATTGACCAGTTCATACCCGGTCGAGGGCAGATAGCCGGCCGGCACGTCGTTGTTGGCGCCGAACGAGGACCACTGCGCCGCCAGGATCAGCCTGCGGTCGAGCAGCCGCACGCCGCCGGTCGTAGTGATCTTGCGCGGCGTGATGGTCGAAAGCCCGATATTGGTGACGACGTTCTTGCCGCGGATCAGGTGCCCGGCGACGCCGACATACCACAGGCCCGCATCATACATCGTCTCGGCCTCGACACCTTCGATCCGGGCCTGCGCGATGTTCTGGTACTGATAGAACTGGCTGAAAAGTCCCGGGAACGGAACAAGCACCGGCGGGATCGGCGTCGATCCGACGAGATCGATGTAATCTGAAACGTCGTTGCGGAACACGTTGAACTTGCCGCGGAAGCTGTCTTCGGACGTGAAGATATCATTGTACTTCAGGTTGATGCCTGCTTCCTTGTTCTTGCCGACCTCGGGCCGCAGGTTGGGGTTGGGCAGGAAACAGAACAGACCGCTGGTGCCGTTCGGGCAGGGGAACAAAGCACCGCCGCCGCCATCCGCATGGGCGCCCGCAATCAGCGTCTCGGTGATCGAGGGCGCACGATAACCTTCGGCGTAGCTGACATAGGGCGTAAAGCCTGCCACCGGCGTCACGCCGATGGTGATCTTCGGCGAAAACCGATCGCCGCCACCACCCGTGGCCACGGTCGGCGAATGCAGATCGTAGCGGTCGTAGCGGATCGCGCTGACGGCCTCGAACCAGGTGGAATAGTTCTGCTTCAACTGCGCGAATCCGCCGGAAACGGTGCGCAGGCCGCCGGGCGTGGTGATGTTGGAATTGCCCCGGCTATCGCTGGTTCTCACATCGTCCTGAAACGCGTCGACCCCGAGTGTGACCGCGTTGCGCCAGTCGCCGACATTGAACCTCGTCGTATTGTTGACGTCGATGCCGAGCGTATCGAGCACATAGCCCCGCTTGTCGCCGACGCAGCCCGAAATGTTGTTGCCGGCATTGCCGGTGCCGCAATAGGTCGCCCCGCTGGTGCTGTAATGATATGTCTTGGTCTGGTCGTTGTCGGTACGATTGCCGTAGAGCGACATATTCCAGTCCCAGAGATTGTCGTCCGGCTTGCTGTATTTCCAGGTCAGCGTTCCCGTGTAGTTCTTGGCGTCTGACGCATAGACCGACGATCCCTGGTTCAGCGCGCGCAGTGCCCCGCTCGTCGGCCCGCGGTTGAACTGGCCGATGCTGTATTGGTAATCCTGGAAGATACCGCCGAGCTTGATCTCGTGTCCGTCGGCAGGGCGCACCGTGACTTTCATCAAACCGGCCGCGATCTCGTTGCCGGTATTGCCGATCTCGGTGCCGTTGCCGTCCTTGTAATTGCCTTGCGTGCGATAGACCGCGCCGCCGAAAACATCGACATTGGGATCGGCGCGCACGCCGCCGAAGATCGAGCCGAGACCGCGAGCAGTGTTGGTGCCGCCGGAGCCGGTCATGTCGACGCCCCAGCGCTCACCGGGGCGCACGACGTCGTTAATGTCCTTGGTGCGGAACGAGACCACGCCGCCGATGGCGCCGGAGCCGTAGATGTTCGCGGTCGGGCCGCGCACCACGTCGACGCCGCCGACCAGTTCGGGATCGAGGAAGAACGAGCCGTTGGCGTTATGGCCGGTGCGCTGGTAGTTCTGCCGCGCGCCGTCGACGACGACCGCGACACGGCCGAAATCCTGCAGGCCGCGGATGTTGATGACAGTCGCGGGATCGTCGCCGCGCTCCTGAAACGACACGCCGGGCACGTTGTAGAAAATATCGGACAGCCGGTTCGGCTGCAGGCCCTGGATCTGCTCCAGCGTCACCACGCTGACCGGCGCCAGCGCATCGATCGCGCGCTCCTCGGTTTTCGAGGCAGCCACCGTGATCGTATCGAGCGATTGCACCGGCGCGGCTCCGATCTGCGCCCGCGCATTCATCGCCGGCGCCGTTGCCTGCGTATCCTGCCGCGGCTTGGCTTGCTGGCGCTTGGCCTGCTTCTGTTTCTTCTGTTCGGCAGAGCGCGTGACCGCCTCCGCTTCGAGCGCCTGCGTGAACGCTGCGCCTGACGACATCAATGCGAACGAAAATGCCGACGCGCCTAAAACCAAGGCGCGCGAATGCCTAGCCCCGAAAGCCATACTGCCCCAACCTGTTATTTGTGTCTTGGGTTTGGCTGGCGGGCGCCGCTGGTGATGAGCGGCTGCTTGCTGGCTAACAATTTTCGCGACCGGGCACCCCCGCTCGTATCGCGTTCATCTTGGTTACGCCGCGTTGCGGAACCGGTCAATAATGACACGGCGCACTTTATATCGATTGTAAAGTGCAGCAGTTGGATTGCGCGTCGATCAAATTATACAAGCAGCTGGTCGGGAACATCGGGGACACAACAGCAATTATGGCGGCACCTTCAGGAGATAATGTCGGAGGCGCCGGAAAACACGCCGAAAATCCGCCGTCTGCGACGCGCCTTCTCACCATGAACGGCAGCCGAATCGACAGCCGCGAACTGTTCGCGACCGAGCGCGAGATCATCATCGCGCATGGCGAGGACAACTATCGTCTGCGGCTGACGTCGCAGAACAAGCTGATCCTGACCAAGTGACCCACCAGGTGAACCGGCAATGACATTTTGTCGCACGCTCGCATTGTCGGCCGCCGCAGGCTGTTTCCTGCTCGGTGGCGTTGCGCTCGCCGCGGGCATTACGGTGCATGATGCCCGTAACCGCGACGTCACGATCGCAGACCCCGCGCGGATCGTCTCGATCGGCGGCGCGATTACCGAAATCCTCTACGCGCTGGGTTTTGAGGACAGGCTGACCGGCGTGGACTCCACCAGCTTCTATCCGCCCGCGGCGCTGCGCGACAAGCCGAACGTCGGCTACATGCGCCAGCTTTCGGCCGAGGGTGTTCTCGGGCTCAATCCCTCGCTGGTGCTGGCGGTGCAGGGATCCGGACCAAAGGAAACCATGGACGTGCTGGAGGCAGCCAAGGTGCCGCTGGTGCTGGTGCCGGAAACGTTTTCCGAGCAGGGGCTGATCGACAAAATCAAGCTGGTCGGTCACGCCATGGGCGCGGACAAGCGTGCGGAATGCCTGACGGCGGCGGTCGCCGGCGATCTGGCCCAACTGCGCGAGCTGCGCTCCAAGGTGACCAAGCCGGTCCGCGTGATGTTCGTGATGTCGCTGCTGAACGGCCGGGCGATGGCCGCCGGCCACAAGACGGCTGCGAACGAGATCATCGCACTCGCCGGCGGCGTCAACGCCATCGACGGCTATGACGGCTACAAGATCATCAATGACGAGGCGATCGTCGCGGCCAAACCCGACGTGGTGCTCTCGATCCAGCGCGGCAAAGACTCGGTGGACGCGGAAGCCGTGTACGTTCATCCCGCCTTCGCGCTAACCCCGGTCGCGGCCAACAAGACCTTTATCTCCATGGAAGGCCTCTATCTGCTCGGCTTCGGTCCGCGCACGGCGGCGGCGGCGCGCGATCTCTCGGTCAAGCTCTATCCGGCGCTCGCACCGCAGGCGGAGAAGTTCAAGCCAGCGGCACTCACCGCCGATTGCCGGCAATGACCGCTCTCACTGATGCAGGCGCGAAGCGCCGCAGCGGCTATGCGTTGCGTCCGCCCGCCTCCCTGACCCTCATTTGTCTCTTCGCCGCGCTTGCCGGTGCGGCGCTGGTCGCGCTCACGATGGGCGCCGCCGGAATTCCGCTGGCGCGGCTGCCTGCCGCACTCGGCCTGTGGGCGGACGCTTCAGCCAGTCCAACGCTCGCGCGCGACCAGCTGGTGCTGTGGTCGATCCGGATTCCGCGGATCGCCGCCGCAGCGATGGTTGGCGCCCTGCTCGCCGCATCGGGGGCGATCATGCAGGGGCTGTTTCGCAACCCGCTCGCCGACCCCGCGCTGGTCGGCGTTTCCTCCGGCGGCGCATTTGCAGCCGCCGCGGCGATCGTCATTACCGACAGCCAGATCGGCCAAAGCCTTCATTTCATGCAAAACCAGTTGCTGCCGATTGCGGCCTTCGCGGGCTCACTGGTGACGACGATCATCCTTTATTCGATCGCGAGCCGTTCGGGTCGCACCTCGATCGCGATTTTCCTGCTGGCCGGCATTGCGATTGCCGCCATCGCCAATGCAGGCGTCGGGCTTCTGGTGTTCATCGCCGACGATCGCCAGTTGCGCGACATCACGTTCTGGATGCTGGGCTCGCTGAGCGGCGCAACCTGGCCCAAGCTCGCCACGCTGGCGCCGGTGCTGGCGCTCGCCTTGACCGCCTGCGTCTCGATCGCGCGCGGGCTCGATGTGCTTGTACTGGGTGAGGCCGAGGCGTTTCACAGCGGCGTCGATGTCGAGCGGCTGAAGCGGATTTCGATCGTGCTGGTGTCGGCGATGACGGGGGTTGCGGTTTCGGTCTGCGGCGTGGTCGGCTTTGTCGGCATCGTGGTGCCGCATCTGCTGCGGCTGGTGATCGGACCGGCGCACCGGCTGCTGCTGCCGGCCTCGATGCTGTTGGGCGCCGTGCTGATGGTGGGCGCGGATACACTGGCCCGCACCATCGTGGCGCCCGCGGAAATGCCGATCGGCATCCTGACGGCGGCGATCGGCGCACCGTTCTTCCTGGGCATGCTGCTGCGCCAGCGCGGGCTGGTTTCGCTATGACCGCCATCCTCGAGGCACAGGCGGTCTCGATGATGGTCGGCGGCGCCACGCTGGTCGACGGCATCGATCTGCGCATCAAGGCCGGCGAGATGGTCGCGATCGTCGGCCCCAACGGCGCCGGCAAATCGACGCTGCTGCGGATGCTGTCCGGCGATCTCCGCCCGACGCGCGGGCAGATCAAACTGAAGCAGCGCTACATCCACCTCTATGCGCCGCGCGTTCTCGCCCATCACCGCGCGATGCTGTCGCAGCATGTCAACGTCACCTTCCCGTTCACGGTCGAGGAAATCGTCCATATGGGCGCGGGCGATACCGGCCGCGCCGCCGCGCAGCGGCTGGTTGATGCCGCGCTCGGCGAAGTCGATCTGGCGCATTTCAGTCACCGGCAATTGCCGACGCTATCCGGCGGCGAGCAGCAACGCGCGCATTTCGCCCGCGTGCTGGTGCAGCTCGCCTGCGGCGAACAACAGCACGGCCCCGGCCTGCTGCTGCTGGACGAGCCGACCTCCAGCCTCGACATGCGCCACCAGATCGACCTGGTGGAAACAGCAAAGCGGCGTGCACAGAACGGCACGGCTGTGATCGCCGTGCTGCACGATCTCAATCTGGCAATGCGCTTCGCCGACCGGATCGTGCTGCTGCATCGCGGCAAGCTCGCCGTCGACGGCGGCCGCGCTGACGCGATCACGACGGAGACCATCCGTCGCATCTTCGAGGTCGACGTCAGGATCGACTACACCGATCAGGGCGTACCGTTCCTGCTGCCGCAAACCATGCGGCCCACCGGCGCGCCGACGGCATAACGCCGCAACCCTTATCCAACGGCGTTACAGATTCGCCACGGAACCGTCAGCCAATTGTAACCGCCGCTACTGGAGTTACGTGTTCGAGCAGAACGGCAACGCCATCGGCGACTTCAACATGATCGACGCCACATCCGCGTCATCGCCGCTGATTGAGTCCGCCGAGACAGCCCCTCACCCCGCCCTGTCCCGTGAAGAACGGGGAGAGGGAGAGTCGATCCGCGACAGCAGGCCGTGCATATAAATAGAGGGCGGCACTCACCCCGCCGGCGCCATCACGACGCCTTTGTCCTTGGGCCAGCGTATCCGCCAGGCGAAGTTGATTTCCCTGACCTGGCCGGGCTTGGCCTCAAAAGCCCATTCCAGCACGCCGCGCCTGTCGCGGATGTTGCTGGCGGTCGGAGCCGTCGTCGACGGCAACATCTCGACCACGATATCCTCGTTCTCGCTGATCGGTAGCTGATCCTCGATCGCGATCCGAAGCGGGAAATCATGGCCGTTGCGCACGGCGGTCTTGAACGCGCGCTCGTCGGTCTTCGACGTCGTCACGATCAGGCCGGCCGATCCCTCGTTGCGCTTGAGGACGGTGCGTTCGATCTTGATCTTGTCGTCGGCGCCGAAGCCGAGCCGCACGGTTTCGTCCCTGCTCGCCGCGGCCATCTGCCCGCGGCCGACGAAGACGCCGTCGCGGTAGATCGCGACCCGGCCGGGCAGCAATGGCGCGTCCTCGGTCTGCTTGAAGCTCGCTTCGAGGAATGCGGTCGGATCCAGCACCGGCGCCGCGCGTACGGTGAGATCGGGTGCGATGGTGGCGGTGGAAACACGCAGGCTCTTGGCGCCTTCGCTGGCGCCGAGGCTGACGCGGCCGGGAATCCTGAACACCACCTGGAAGCCGCTGACATCGGCCGCGGCCTGCTGCTCGGCCGCCTTCTCCATCACGGGCTCTTCGCTTTTCCCCCCGCTAGCGCGGATCTGCCTCGACCTTTCCGGGGCTGGCGCAGCCGAGGGCATTGCATAATCCAATGTGGAGCCCACGGCCATCGGGCGCGGCACTTGCGGATATTGAACGACGAGCGATTTCAGATCGGGTGCGCTGCCGCCGCGCGCGGTACGCACCGTCGAGACGCTGAGCGCGACGTTGGACCAGTCCTCGCCAGTGTTTTGGGTGATTTCGGCGCGGCGCACCAGTTCGAGCGCGGGCTTGCGGTCCTTGCCGCCGGTGTCGAGACGGGCGTCGTAGAGCGGCGTCCAGCGCGCGTTGCGCACCGCATAGGTGACACGCAACGTCGCTTTCGTCGCGGCGGCTGCCGCGAGTTCGATCCTGACTTCCAGTCTGCTCGGCGGCTTTTGCGCCCGGTCCTGTTCGAGACGCGCGATTTCGCGATCGAGCTCGCGCTGCTTACGCTCGGCATCGCGAATGGCGGCATCGGCGTTGGCGATCTCCTCGCCGACCGCGGCAAAGGCCGCGCGCCACTCCGCGATCGGCCGCGCCTCACCCTTGTCGCCGATTCCGGCCGGAGACGTATCCGCAAATCGCTCCGCGAATTTGCGCCGCGCGGTCGCCGCATCGATCGCACCCTGCAAGTTGACCCGCTCGTCCTTCAGCGCCTCGATGCGCTTGTCGAGTTCGGGCAGGTTGACCGGCGGCGCCGCGCGCGGCGGTTTTGCGTCGATCGCGCCGATGGTGAGTTTTGCGCCCGCCTCGCCCTCGACCCTCAGGGATGACGGATCCAGCGTGAGCGGAAAATCCTTGAGAACAGCGAAATTCTCGCCCGCCGGCAGATCGAGCGAGATGATCCGCGTGACGCTTGCGCTATCGGGATAGACGGTAACGGCGTCGACCGCCGAACTGGCGGCGACGTCGGCCGCCCGCACCTCACCCGCAGCCAACGCCGTGAGCAAGACGAGGCTCGTCGTCGAAAAAACGTTCGCAATCAATCGCATGGATACCCTCCTGAACCGTTCGCCGAATGGCGACGCGCAACAACGCCCACCACTCCCGGTCATGAGACGCAGCGAGAGAGGAACCGGTTCGATTGAGGTTTCCATGCGGCTTCGCCGCGGCGGGGCCGCGGCAAAGAGTGGGTAATCCCTCCCTGACGGGAATAGGACGGCGTGCAGCTAGAACACCAGCGCCTTGGCCTGCTTCACCTGCGGCAGAGCCTGCACCTTGGCGAGCACGTCAGCGGGCACCGGCCCGTCGATCTCGACCAGCGCGATGGCGTCGCCGCCCTGCTTGGTGCGGCCGAGATGGAAGGTGGCGATGTTGATCTGGGCCGCGCCGAGCAGGCCGGCGAAGCTGCCGATGAAGCCGGGCTTGTCCTCGTTGGTGACATAGATCATCGACTTGCCGAACTCGGCATCGACCCGGATGCCCTTGATGTCGACCAGCCGCGGCTTGCCGTCGTGATAGACCGTGCCGGACACCGAGCGTTCCTGCCGCTCGGTCACGACGGTAACCGTGATCAGGCTTTCGTAGTCGCTCTGCGCTGCGCGCACGATCTCGTCGACCACCATGCCGCGCTCTTTGGCGACGACGGGCGCGGAGACCACATTGACCTCGCCGAGCATCGGCCGCAGCAGGCCCGACAGCACCGCCGAAGTGATCGCCTTGATCTTCATCTCGGCGACGTGGCCCTCATAGGTGATCTGGACTTTCAAAATCCCGCTCTCGGTGAGCTGGCCCGCGAACGAGCCGAGCTTTTCGGCGAGCTCGATGAACGGCTTCAGCTTTGGCGCTTCCTCCGCCGTGATCGAGGGGAAGTTCACCGCGTTCGAGATCGCGCCGGTCAGGAGATAGTCGGACATCTGCTCGGCGACCTGCAGCGCCACGTTCTCCTGCGCTTCCGTGGTGGAGGCGCCGAGATGAGGGGTGCAGATCACGTTGGGATGGCCGAACAGCACGTTCTTGGTGGCGGGCTCCTCGACGAACACGTCGAAGGCGGCGCCCGCGACATGCTTGGAATTGAGCGCGTCGAGCAGCGCCTGCTCGTCGACCAGGCCGCCGCGCGCGCAGTTGATGATGCGCACGCCCTTCTTCGTCTTGGCGAGCGCGGCCGCGTCGATGATGTTCCTCGTCTTCTCGGTGAGCGGCGTGTGCAGCGTGATGAAATCGGCGCGCTTGAGCAGTTCGTCGAGTTCGACCTTCTCGACGCCGATATCCTTGGCGCGCTCCGGCGACAGGAACGGATCGAACGCGACCACCTTCATTTTCAGGCCGAGCGCGCGGTCGGCGGCGATCGAGCCGATATTGCCGCAGCCGACCACGCCCAGCGTCTTGCCGGTGATCTCGACGCCCATGAAGCGGTTCTTCTCCCACTTGCCGGCCTGCGTCGAGGCGTCGGCCTGCGGAATTTCGCGCGCCAGCGCCAGCATCAGCGTAATCGCGTGCTCGGCAGTCGTGATCGAATTGCCGAACGGCGTGTTCATCACGATGATGCCCTTGGCGGTGGCCGCCGGTATTTCGACGTTGTCGACGCCGATGCCGGCGCGGCCGATCACCTTCAGCTTCTTTGCTTTCTCGATGATCTTCGCGGTCGCTTTCGTCGCGGAGCGGATCGCAAGGCCGTCGTAATTGCCGATGATCTCGGCGAGCTTGTCCTTGTCCTTGCCGAGGTTGGGCTGGAAGTCGACCTCGACGCCGCGGTCTTTGAAGATTTGCACGGCGGCCGGAGAGAGCGCGTCGGAAATGAGAACTTTGGGTTTTGTCATTGGTGTGATCCTTGGCCTTCTCTACGGAAGGCCGGCCTTGAAGGCCGAAATGGTGAAAGTCTCGGAACGATTTCTTCTCCCTCTCCCCGTTCTTACGGGGAGAGGGTCGGCGTGAGGGGCAGCCACAGGCGAGGTGCGCGCGGAGAGAGCCCCTCACCCGGCGCGATGCGATAGCCGAAGCTTGGCTTCGGCGTTCTTCTCAAAGGACGGCCGCCGAAGGCCGGCCTATGCTCTCCCCGTAAGAATGGGGAGAGGCAAAAAGAAAGCTAAGCCGCCTTCGGCAGCGCGGCCCTGGTCTCGGCGAACGCCCAGTCGATCCACTGCGTCAGCAGCGCGACATCGGAGGCTTCCACGGTGGCGCCGCACCAGATCCGCAAGCCTGCCGGCGCATCGCGGTAATACGCAAAATCGTAACCGGCGCCTTCCTTCTCAACCAGCGCGACCAGCTTTTTCGAGAACTCCGCCTGCGCGTCCGCGTTGAGCGAAGTGATCGCGGGATCTGTGAACTTCAGGCACACCGAGGTGTTGGAACGGATCGCGGAATCCTTTGCCAGGAAATCGATCCACGGCGTCTTCGCCTTCCAGTCCGACAGCACCTTGGTGTTGGCGTCGGCGCGCGCGATCAGGGCTTTCAGGCCGCCGATCGATTTCGCCCAGTTCAGCGCATCGAGATAGTCCTCGACGCACAGCATCGACGGCGTGTTGATGGTCTCGCCCTCGAAGATGCCCTGGTTGAGCTTGCCGCCCTTGGTCAGGCGGAAAATTTTCGGCAGCGGCCAGGCCGGCTTGTAGGTCTCAAGCCGCTCCACCGCACGCGGCGAGAGGATCAGCATGCCATGCGCGGCTTCGCCGCCCAGCGCCTTCTGCCAGGAGAATGTCACCACATCGAGTTTTGCAAAATCGAGTGCTTGCGCGAAAGCGGCCGACGTGGCGTCGCAGATCGTAAGGCCTTCGCGGGTCGCGCTGATCCAGTCGGCGTTCGGCACACGCACGCCCGAGGTGGTGCCGTTCCAGGTGAAGACGATGTCGGAAGCGGGATCGGCCTTGGAGAGGTCGGGAAGATCGCCATAGCCGGCATGCAGCTTGGTGACGTCCTTCAGCTTCAATTCCTTGACGATGTCGCTGACCCAGCCCTCGCCGAAAGATTCCCAGGCGATCGTGGTGACGGGCCGCGCGCCGAGCAGCGACCACAGCGCCATTTCGACCGCGCCGGTATCGGACGCCGGCACGATGCCGATCTTGTAGTCGGCCGGCACTTCAAGCACTTCACGCGTCAGTTCGATCGCGAGCTTGAGCTTGGCCTTGCCAATCTTCGCGCGATGCGAACGGCCGAGGGCAGCATCCTTGAGATTTTGGGGATTCCAGCCGGGGCGCTTGGCGCAGGGGCCGGAGGAAAAATGCGGCACGTTCGGCCGCGAAGCGGGCTTCGCTACGGTCATAATCTATCCTTCCAGATAGTAAGCCTCCCGTTGGGGGGAGGTGTCCCGCGGCGGTCATTAAGGGAATCGCGCCCGATCGTCAAGAAACTTCGGGCGCTTCACGCCCGATTGATGGCTCTTCGCCCTCGGAAGACGCCGGCTCCTGCTGCAGAAGTTCGGCGGCATCGGTGACCAGCTTGGCCGCCTGCCGTCGGCTCGAGACCTTCAAAATGCTGGTCTTTCCGGCCTGCACGACATATTCGCTTCCGATCCGGACAATCGAATATTTTCTCATCGGAAATCCCCAAGCTGCCCAAAGCCCCATGGGAGACGCTGGCATAGCGGAGACGTTCCGGTCCGTAAAATCACGGACGCACGCGTAGTTTATCGGTTGTTAACCGGATCGCACAATGACGGCTACCTCAGGCATTCGTCGCAAATACGCTTCAACCGCAGTTGGCTGACCTTTGTTCTGACGCGTTTTCTTTACGCAAACCGGATTCCATCCCGGATCAGGTCCAAGGGCATGCTTTGCTCGAAAACGCGATGGCGATCAAAATCGCAAGGTCATGCCGACATGGCTGCGCGCAAAGCCGAGCCGCTCGTAAAACCGCTGCGCATCGACACGGGTGTGATGAGTCAGCAGTTCGACCAATCTGCATCCCCGCGCGCGTGCTTCCACAACCGCCCACTGCACCATCTGCTCGCCGATGCCGCGGCTGCGGCAATGGCTGGCGACGCGGACATCCTCGATCAGGCCGCGCGAGGCGCCCTGCGAGCTCAGTCCCGGCAGGATGCAGAGCTGCAGGCAGCCGACTACGGCGCCCTCGCCGTCCTCGGCGACGACGAGGAGAATATTCGGATCGCGTGCGAGCTGCTCGAACGCCGCGAAATAGGATTGCGGCAGCGGGCTTTCGATCCGCTCACGGGCGCCGCCGAGCGGATCGTCCGCCAGCATGGCGACGATGGTGCCGACGTCCTCGCGGCGCGCGGGGCGGATGGTGACCTCTGAGATGGCAGACATGACGATTTCCAGTGAAGTCAGCGCGCCGGCGGCAGGCCGAGGAATTTTTCAGTCGCGCCGATCCAGCGGCGCACCGCGGCGTAGCCGTCGAGGTGAAAGCCGCCTTCATGCGCTACGCGGGTATAGGCCAGCAGCGATATGTCGGCCAGCGTGACGGCGTCGCCGGCCAAAAACGGCGTGATGGCAAGCTGGTGCTCCATCCGCGCCAGCGCCGCATAGCCGCGCTTGACCTTCTCGGGATCGAGGTCGGAGGCCGGCTTCTTCAGATAGAACATCTGGAAGCGGCATACGGCGATGTACGGCTCATGGCTGTACTGTTCCCAGAACAGCCATTCGTCCATCTTGGCCTGCGTGTAAGCATCCTGCGGGATGAGATGGGAGCCGCGGGCGAGATAGCGGATGATGGCGTTGGATTGCGCCAGCGTGCGTCCGTCGTCGAGTTCGATCGTCGGCACCTGGCCGGCGCCATTGAGCTTGAGAAACTCCGGGGTGCGCGTCTCACCCTTGAGGGTGTCGACCGCTATCCAGGTGTAGGGCAGCGCGAGATGATCGCACACCCACTTCACCTTCAGGCAATTGCCGGAATTGGTATCGCCGTAGACCTTCATGCGCCGCCCTCGTTACGGCGGCACTGCAACAGGCGGCGGCAGATCTGTCAACGGCGACGGGATCGATGCGACGGCAGCGGGATCAGAATTTGTAGCCGAGGCCGGCGCGTACGGTATTGATGTTGGTGTCAATCTGGGATGTGAAGCGGATATACTCCCACTCCGCACGCATGAAGAGACCGCCGACCAGATTGACGTCGACGCCAAGGCCCGCCGTGTAACCGTAGATCAGGTGATTATGAACGGCATCCGTGGCGTTCAATGTTGCCAGTGACGTGAAAGGCCCGTTTATCGTGAGGCTGACAGCATCACGGACGGTGACCGAACGTGCGATGTCGGCTTTGCCGAGCGCGAATCCGCCGTACATGTAGGGCAGAAAGCAGCCCCACGCGTAAGCGGCGCGCGCACGGAAGGTCGCCATGTCCGAAATCGAAATTGATGCCGATGAATCGACGGCAACGTCGTGGAAGAAGCCGTCGGACAACGCCGAGCCGCTGACGAGTTCCTTGGTCGCGCGAGACGCTCCCCCGAACGAGCCGTGCATGTAACTTACTTCGAGGCCGATGACGACGTCGTCCCATTGCGAATTATATCCAGCGAAGGCGCCGAACGCCGACGAGCGCGCCGATCGCCCTCCGAGGCCGAGATTCCATTGCGAAACCTGCATCTGCTCGATGACGTTATGGTCCAGCAGGGCGGCAAGCATGGTCGCATTCGAGCCGGAGAACTTTGCGTCGGATGAACCATAACCGCCCTGACCACCGACATAGAAACCTTGCCAGTTCACCGTGCTGGTGCTCAGCCCTTCGGTGAAGCTGCCTCGGAGAAACGGCAAGTCCGGCATATCGGCCGCCGAGGCGACGCTCGCCGCTCCGCACATCACAGCCACCAGCAACAATCGACGCATCGCAACGCTCCATCAGACACTCTGAAACTTGCGTCGATCATCGCCTGTTAACCTTAACCAATCGTTCTCGCGGCATCCAATTGGCGAGATCTTGTCGGAAAGCCGGCAAACATTTTTCGTCAGCCGCTGCATCCGCATCGGCATGCGCCAAAAGCAAAACGGCGCGGGAAACTCCCGCGCCGTTCGGCAACCGTTAACGAATAGAAGTCGTGATTAACCTTTGCGGATCAGCGGCGGCGGCGCGTAAACCTGCGGGCTGGTCAGATCCCAGCGCACGCCGAGCTTCAGGTCATGCGAAGTGATGTGCTTGAAGGTCATCGGGTTGTTGAAGGCGTTGACGCCATCGAAGGTGCGGAGGTCGCCCGTCAGACCATCGCCCATATCGAGATAGCGATAGGCGAGTTCGACGGTGAAGTTCGGCGTGACCTTGTAGGCGAGGCCGGCATGGGCCGCCCAGGCAAAATTCCATTTCGACACGTTGTCGCCGAAGGCGAGACCCGGCAATGCGGGACCAACGCCGCCATTCAGCGCGATGCCCTGATCGGTGAAGCCGTTGATCGCAACCCGCGCGCCGCCGACGCCGGCGCCGATGAACGGGGTGATGCACCACCAGGTGCCGAGATCGACATAGGCGTTGGCGAGAACGACCCACTCGTTCTTGGTGGCGTGGTAGGTATCGGTGCCGACGCCGCCCACATAGGTGATGCGGTCGGTGCCGAAGAAATTTGAGTTGCCGCGATATTCACCGGTGATGTCGGCGCGGAACCAGTTGTTGACCTTGTAACCGACGCCGAGGCCGAAGATGCCCGCGCTGCTGAAGTTCAGGGTCTGAACTGACGAAGTGTTGTTGCGGTCGAGCAGATTGTTGAGACGATCGACGCGCTGGTTGCTGAAGCCGATGTCGCCGCGCAGATACCAGCCGCCAAAATCCTCGACCACCGGAGCCGGCGCATATGCCGGAGGAGGCGCAATCGCCATGTCGGCAGCAAACGCCGCCTGGGACAATAATGTGGCCGCACCGGCGGCAATGAAAGACTTAACGCTACGCATGGGCTTCGTCCTTTGTCCGGTGAGGCTGCCTGCAAAGAGCCCCACTTCAAAAACTCACGGACGGACGATGGCATTAAATGCTTAAGCGGCGCTTAACCCTAATTTTTAAGGTTGACAATCTCTGACTTTCTTTCGCAGCGCTGCTTGCAACGCGAGGCATGATGCATTTGCAACAAGGGAAAAACGCCGAAACCGCCATACATCCTAACGATGTGTTGAGCGAAATCCGCTCGCCGCAGCGCCGTTAAGACTTTGTTGATGCGGCCGACGCGCCCTCGCCTCACGAGAGCCAGCAGGCCGCGCTCAGCGCGTGTGCCTCAAATATGCGTGCTTCAACGTACGTGCTTCGGCATCTTCGGCAGGAACACCGCGAGCAGGCCGAGCGCGGGCAGGAACGCGCAGAGGTGATAGACAAAGGCAATCCCGGTGTGATCGGCGAGCTTGCCGAGCACGGCGGCGCCAAGTCCGCCGATGCCGAAGGCGACGCCGAAGAACACCCCGGAGATCATCCCGAAGCGATGCGGCATCAGCTCCTGTGCGAACACGATGATCGACGACGTCGCCGACGAGAGGATGAGGCCGATGAAAACTGTCAGCACGGCGCTTGCGGCAAGGCCGGCATAGGGCAGCGCCAGCGTGAACGGCAGTGCCCCAAGGATGGAGAACCAGATGATGTATTTGCGGCCGAAGCGATCGCCGAGCGGCCCGCCGAAGAACGCACCCGCAGCGTTGGCGGCAAGGAAGATGAAGAGATAGAGCTGGGCGGCCTGCGTCGAGACCTGAAACTTGTCGATCAGATAGAAGATGTAATAGCTCGACAGGCTCGACACGTAGAGCTGTTTCGAGAACAGCAGCGCGACCAGCACCGCGAGCGCAATTTTCACGCGCCGCGAATCCGGCAGGTCCGGATGACGTTCCACCACGGCCGATTTCTTCGTCACGATCTGCGGCTTGTACCAGACGCCGATCCGCCACAGGATCACGATCGCCAGAAACGCGATCGATGAAAACCAGGCGATCGAGGGCTGGCCGAACGGCACCACGATCAGCGCCGCCAGCACCGGCCCCATCGACGTGCCAAAACTGCCGCCGAGCTGAAACACCGATTGCGCAAAGCCATAACGCCCGCCCGAGGCGAGACGCGCGATCCGCGCCGACTCCGGATGGAACACCGCCGAGCCGAGGCCGACCAGGGCGGCTGCGATCAGGATGATGGGATAGAGATGCGCGACGCTGAGCAGCAGCAATCCGAAAAACGTAAAACCCATGCCGATCGCAAGCGAGAACGGCTGCGCCTTCTTGTCGGTGAAATGCCCGACCAAAGGCTGCAGCAGCGACGCAGTGAACTGGAACGCCAGCGTGATCATGCCGATCTGCCCGTAGTCCAGCGCGTAAGCATCCTTCAGGATCGGATAGACCGAGGCAATCAACGATTGCATGGTGTCGTTGAGGAAATGCGAGAAGCTGATGCCGGTCAGCACGACATAGGCCGGCCCGGCCGCGACTGCCTTGGCGGCGAGGCCTGGCGTTGCGTCCAGCACGACCGCCGGCGCGGTCGCCGTTTCCTCCGAGACGATGACGGGCTTGTTCAAGGGCGCATTCCCGAAAAGAATCGCGAGACAGGCAATGTCTCGTGTGTTCTACGGCCGGGCCATCGTCGCGACCAGCATCAATAGCTTATGGCTGCGATGCGTTGCCGCACCACCGATCAGCGATCCTGCGCCGTCAAAATAAAACGCGCTTATGCCGCCGCGGCGTGACCGAGCGCGGTGACAATCTGATCGACGACGTCCTCGACCAGGATGCGGTCGTCGCCCTCGCCCATCACGCGGATCACGGGCTCGGTACCGGACGAGCGGACCAGGAGCCGGCCGTGGCCGTTGAGGCGATTCTCGCCGTCCAGGATCGCCGATTTCACCTCGGCGTGGTCGAGCGGCTTGCCTGAGCGATAACGCACGTTCTTCAGGATCTGCGGCAGCGGATCGAAACGGTGGCAGACTTCCGACACCGGACGGCGAAGTTTTTGCACCACGGCCAGCACCTGCAGCGCGGCGACGAAGCCGTCGCCTGTGGTGGCGTAGTCGGAGAGAATGATATGGCCCGAAGGTTCGCCGCCGAGATTGTAGCCCTGCGTCAGCATCTGCTCGAGCACGTAGCGATCGCCGACCGGCGTGCGCACCATCCCGAGGCCCTGGCTTTCGAGGAAGCGCTCGAGCCCGAGATTCGACATCACGGTGGCGACGATGCCGGGCTTGGCGAGACGGCCATCTTCCTTCCAGCTTTGCGCGATCACCGCGAGCAACTGGTCGCCGTCGACCACATGCCCGCGCTCGTCGACCAGGATGACGCGATCGGCGTCGCCGTCGAGCGCGATGCCGATGTCGGCGCGCATCTCGCGCACCTTTTTCGCCAGCGCTTCCGGCGAGGTCGAACCGCATTCCTTGTTGATGTTGAAGCCATCAGGCTCGACGCCGATCGCAATGACGTCGGCGCCCAGTTCCCACAGTGCTTCCGGCACCACCTTGTAGGCCGCGCCATGCGCGCAATCGACCACCACGCGCAGGCCGTCGAGCGAGAGCTCGCGCGGCAGCGTGCGCTTGGCGAATTCGATGTAACGGTCATGGACGCCGTCGATGCGGCGGGCGCGCCCGAGGCTGGCGCTCTGCGCAAGGCGACGGTCGATCGGCTCATCGAGCAACTGCTCGATCTGCTTTTCGACATCGTCGGACAGTTTGAAGCCCTGCGGGCCGAACAGCTTGATGCCGTTGTCCTCGAACAGGTTGTGGGAAGCTGAAATCATCACGCCGAGATCGGCGCGCATCGACTTGGTCAGCATCGCGACCGCCGGCGTCGGCATCGGGCCGAGCAGCAGCACATCCATGCCGACCGAGGTGAAGCCGGCCACCATGGCGTACTCGATCATGTAGCCGGAGAGCCGGGTGTCCTTGCCGATCACGACGCGGTGGCGATGGTCGCCGCGCTGGAACACCAGACCAGCCGCCTGCCCCACCTTGAGCGCGAGCTCCGGCGTGATCAACCCGTTGGCGCGGCCCCGAATTCCATCGGTACCGAAATATTTGCGGCTCATGTGACCCCCAGCCATTCCGGGTCTTCTTCAAGGCCATGCAAGGCCACGAATCCCCGAATGCCTCCATGGTAGCGTGCTGGGTTATAATCCCTCGCCCGCTAAAATGGCTTCAAAAAATATGATGAATCATTACGACCATTACCGGTCATAACGCAATATAACTATTTGTTATATTTCAGTATTCACGCCAGACCGCCCATCGGGCCCTGCCGGCTCAATCGCCCCGCTTGACGTGCCGATCGCCCTTTGTCGGGGCTGGCTGGGTGACATTGACGGGGTCGGACGCTGGAAAGGTCTCTTCCAGCCCCTCCGCCAGGGCATCGTCGAGCCGGCGCTTTTCCTCGCGATCGGCCGAGCCGGTTTTGGCGGGGGCAACGGTGCGCGGTCCGGTCATGGGATGTCCTCCCGGGAATGGCACCGCCCAAGAGATGCGATTTGGCTCGCCATCCAACCATGCTAGATGACAACGCAGCGAAGAAGTTCAAGAAGGGCCGGGACGTCCATGAAGCACATCACCTGCATTGAGGATCTGCGCCAGCTGCACAAGCGCCGGGTTCCCAAGGCGTTTTTCGACTACGCCGACCGCGGCTCCTACACCGAGGACACGCTGCGCGCCAATACCGAGGATTTGCAGCAGATCAAGTTCCGCCAGCGCGTCCTGGTCGACGTCTCCAAGCGCGATCTCTCCACCACGATCCTGGGCGAGCCGGCCACAATGCCGCTGATCCTGGCGCCGGTCGGCCTGCTCGGCATGCAGCATGGCGACGGCGAGATTTACGCCTGCCGCGCTGCCCAGGCCGCCGGCATTCCCTTCACCCAGAGCACGATGTCGATCTGCTCGATCGAGGATATCGCCGCCAGCGTCGACAAGCCTTTCTGGTTCCAGCTCTACGTGATGAAGGACCGCGGCTTCATCAAGTCGCTGATCGAGCGCGCGATCGCTGCGAAGTGCAGCGCACTGGTGTTGACGGTCGATTTGCAGGTGATCGGGCAGCGCCACCAGGACATCAAGAACGGCATGTCGGTGCCGCCGGAATGGTCGCTGTCGAAACTGCTCGACTTCGCCAGCAAGCCGTCATGGGTTGCCGGCGTGCTGCGCGGCAAGCGCCGCAGCTTCGGCAACATCGTCGGCCACGTCAAAGGCACCGAGGACCTCACCAAGCTGTCGGAATGGACCGCATCGCAGTTCGACACTTCGCTGAACTGGAAGGACATCGACTGGATCCGCTCGATCTGGCCGGGCAAGCTGATCCTGAAAGGCATTCTGGACGTCGAGGACGCCGAGCTCGCTGCTAAAACCGGCGCACAGGCGCTGGTGGTTTCCAACCATGGCGGCCGTCAGCTCGACGGCGCACCGTCGTCGATCGAGGTGCTGCCTGAAATCGTCGACGCGGTCGGCTCGAAGATGGAGATCATGTTCGACGGCGGCATCCGCACCGGCATGGACGTGGTACGCGCGCTCGCGCTCGGCGCCAAATCCTGCATGATCGGCCGCGCCTATGCCTATGGGCTGGGGGCCGGCGGACAGGCCGGCGTCGCCAAGGCGCTCGACATCCTCGCCAAGGAAATGCTCACGACGATGGGATTGTGCGGCGTCAACACGATCGCCGAGATCGACGACAACGTGCTGGCGGTGTGAGGGCGCCTATTAGGCACAAATCCCACAACGGGTCGTCCCCGCGAACGCGGGGATCCATACGCCGCGGCCCTTCGGTTAGGCGATGTAGTAGACGCCTTCCATCTGCAATAAACAACTGTGGTTATGGGTCCCCGCGTTCGCGGGGACGACCGTTGAGAGATTTGCGGACGATCACATCGGCGGTGTAATCCCGTCGCGGCCGACATTGACGCGGTTGGCTTCTAGCGTGCCGTCGTCCTTCTTCACCGCGCCGAAGATGATGATCTTCGCGCCCGGCTTCAGCTCGGACTTGTCGCCGGCGACGAAGGTGACGATCGGCGTCCCGTCCGGCACCACGACTTTCTTTTCGCCGTCCTTGTATTTGACCAGAATGTTCTGACCGTCGGTGCCCTTCACCGTCTGCGCGACGGTGGCGTTGGTCATGGTCGAGTTCGGACGCTGATCCCAGGGCCTGAAACCTTCGGCCGCACCGCGCTGGTTCTCCGGGAAGATATGCACCGCGACCGCCTTCTGGGTGCCGTCCGGCTCCGGCATCGCGGTGACGCCGATATAGGAGCCTTCCTTGATCTCCGAGAGTTCGGTCTTGGCCACGCCGAACACCGCGACATTGTCGGTGACGCGCACCCTCATGTCGGTGCCCTCGCGTGACTTGATCGACAGCATGGGCAGGTCTACGGCCTCGATGGTGCCGCGAATGCGGACCGTCGGCGGCTGCTGCACCCACGCCGCCGATCCAAGCAGGGTGACAAAGGTCAGCGACGCCGCGAGCATCCGCGGCCATGAAGAAGATTTTGGCATCGTATCCCTCCCGAGGTGTATTTGGCGCCCAACTCAACGCAAACACCGCACGGGAGGTGCTATTCCGCTCTTACGCTCGTTACCCGGTTCGTCATTCCGGGATGGTCCGAAGGACCAGACCTCAGATGCGCAATTGCGCATCGGGGAATCTCGAGATTCCACAATGTGCAATTGCACATTGGGGTTCGATGCTTTGCATCGCCCCGGAATGACGCTTCGCGTCACATCGGCGGGGTCAGCCCGTCGCGGCCGACGCTGACCCGGCTGGTCTCGAGCGAGCCGTCCGGCAGCTTCTTCATGAAGGCGATCACCTTGGCGCCCGGTTTGAGGTCGGACTTGTCGGCGGGAACGTAGGTCACGACCGGCGTCTCCGGGGAGACCACGACTTTCTTCTCGCCGCCCCGGTATTTGATCATCAGGGTGTGACCGTCATTGCCGACCACCGAATCCGCCACCGTAGCGTTGGTCATGGTGGAGTTGGGACGCAGATCATAGGGCCGCGAGCCCTCGCCGGTGCCGCGCATGGCTTCCGGAAACACATGCACCTCGACCGCATTCTGGCCGCCGTCCGGCCCCGGCACCGTGGTGGTGCCGATGAAGGAACCGACCTTGATATCGGACAGCGCGATTTTGCTGATCCCGACGATGTTGATGTCGCCGGTCATATGCAGCTTGACATCCTCGCCGCCACGCGACTTGACGGCCAGCACGTCGCCATCGACGGCCTCGATGGTGCCGCGAACGCGCGCCGGCGTAGGCGGCTGCTGGGCGATGGCGTAAAGCGTGGAGCCCGCAACCATCGCAACGGCGGCAAGCAAGCGAACGAACTGAAAGCGACTGACGGACATGCTGGAGTCTCCGGTGGCGGTCCTGACGTAGCCATTGACCCCGGCGTTTCAAAAAAATTCCGGCTCAAGTCTTCGCGATCGGCCGATCATGTATTTGTGAGATCGGCTTCGACCAGCGCGCGAAGTTCCGCCGTCACCTCGGGGCGCCGGCCGAACCACAATTCGAAGCCGCGCACCGCCTGGTGCAGCAGCATGCCGAGCCCGTCGGCGGTCTTCAGGCCCCGCGCGCGTGCGGCGGCAAGCAACGGCGTATCGAGCGGCACGTATACGAGATCAGCGACGACGGCGCTTGACGGCAACCGCCCGACATCGATTTCGAGCGGCGGCTGGCCCTTCATGCCGAGCGAGGTCGTATTCACCAGCAGCCCGGCGCGCGGCAGCAGATCGCCGAGCGCGTCCCATGCCACGGGCAACACGCTCGCGCCGAACTGATCCGCCAACGATCGGGCGCGCTCGATGGTGCGATTGGCGAGATGCACCCGCTTAACGCCACGATCGAGCAGGCCGAAAACCACCGCGCGCGACGAGCCGCCGGCGCCGAGCACCAGCGCTTCATCGCATGTGTCCCATCCATCAGCGCAGGCATCGAGATTGTTGATAAAGCCCTCAACGTCGGTATTGGTCGAGCACAACTCGCCATCGGCGAACCACAGCGTATTGGCCGCGCCGACCGCGCGCGCCCGCTCATCCGGCTTCGACAGCGCAAGCGCCCGCTCCTTGTGCGGAATGGTGACATTGGCGCCGACAAAGCCTCGCAGCGACAGCCGAAACAAGAAATCCTTGAACTCGTCGGGCGGCACCGCCTCAATGACATAGCCGCCCTCGATGCCGAGCGTCCGCAGCCAGTAATGATGGATCAGCGGCGAGCGCGAATGCGCGGCCGGCCATCCGATCAGGCAGGCGGCGGGGGGGTTAGGCACGATCGGTCTCGGTGGAGCAGACAGGCATGGTTTCCTTCCAAAATTCTTGGAAGGCGATCCATTTCGTGTACCGCCAGCCGTGTCAAGCACGCGGCCGGTGTTCTCGCTCTCCCCGTGAAGAACGGGGAGAGGGAGGCCGCACAGCTACGCCGCGACGCGGTGCGCGGCGATGATCTGGTCGGCGGCTCGGCCGGAGACTTCGGCCATGCGGTCGAACTGCCTCGTAAAGCTGCCGGCGCCGGCGGTGGCCGAGCGCAATTCCACGATCAGGTCGCCGATCTCCGCTTCCGGCATGGTGGCGCGGACGCAGTCCCATCCCGGCCAGTTGTCGCGGGTGTCGAAGCCCAGGATCTGGCCGCGCCGCGCCGACAGGATGGCGTTGATCTTCGCCGTCGCCTCCGTCGGGCAAACGATTTCCACCATGTGAATCGGCTCCAGCAGCACCGGCTGGCACTGCGGCAGCGCCTCGCTCATGCCGATCCGCGCCGCGGTGCGGAACGCGAGATCGGAGGAATCGACGCTGTGATAGGAGCCGTCCGTCAGCGTGACGTGAAGATCGATGACCGGGAAGCCGAGCGGGCCCCGCACGAGGCTGTCGACCACGCCCTCCTCCACCGCGCCGATGTAGTTGCGCGGCACCGCACCGCCCACGACCTTTTCGTGGAATTCGAAGCCTGAGCCGCGCGGCATCGGCTTGATCTCCAGCACCACGTCGCCGAACTGGCCATGGCCGCCGGATTGCTTCTTGTGGCGGCCGCGCTGGGTGATCGATTTGCGGATGGTCTCCTGATAGCCGATCGCGGGCGGTTGCGATTTGACGTTGACGCCGAAGCGGTCCTTGAGCCGCTCGAGCGCGACGCGCAGATGCATCTCGCCCTGTCCCCACAGCACGATGTCGTGGGTCTGCTGGTTCTGGATCATCGTCAGCGACGGGTCCTCCTCGTTCAGCCGCAGCAGCGCCTGTCCGAGCTTGACGTCGTCCTTGCGGTCGGTCGCCGCGAGCGACAACGCCAGCACCGGCGGCGTCGGCTCGACGTGGACCAGCGCCGGCGGCGCAGTCTTGCCGCTCGATAGCGAGTCGCCGGTCTTGATCGCGTCGAGCTTGCCGAGGGCGATCGTGTCTCCGGCCTCGGCCGCGGCGCGCTTGCTGTCGTGGCCGCCGTTGATCCCGAGTATTCCGGACACGCGCCCGGTCTCGCCGGAGGAGGATTGCAGCGTCGCGCCGTCGTCGAGGCGGCCGGCAAGCAGCCGCGTCAACGAAAGCTTGCCGCCGTGCTGCAGATGCAGGGTCTTGAACACATAGGCCAGCGCTTCCTTTTGCGCGGATACGCCGAGGCGCTTTGCCGTCTCGGTCACGCCGGGCGCTTCGTGCCGCAGCGCCTTCATCAGCCGCAACACGCCGTTCTCGCGCGCCGCCGAGCCGAGCAGCACCGGGCAGATCAGGCCTTCGCGCAATTCGCGGGCGAGATCGTCGAACACCGCGTCACGCGGCGGCTGGATGTCCTCCAGCAACTGCTCCATCAGCGCGTCGTCGTGATCGGCGAGCTTTTCCAGCATCGAGAAGCGCGCTTCCTTCTCGCGGTCGAGATTGCCGCCTTCCAGCGCCATGACTTCGGAGGGCTTGTGCTCGCGATAAACAAAGGCGCGCTCCAGCGCGAGATCGACAAAACCTTCGATCAACTCGCCGTTCCAGATCGGGATCTGCCGCAGCACCAGCGGCATGCGCGAGGCCGGCTGCAACGTCGCCAGCGTTTCGCGGATGCGCTTGTTGGCGCGATCGATCTTGTTCAAAAACAGAAAGCGCGGAATGCCGAGATCCTCGAGCTCGCGCAGGATGATCTGCAGTTGCGGCAGCTTCTTCTCGTCCGCCTCGCAGACCACGACCGCGGCATCGACCGCGGGCAACGCGGCGCGCATGTCATGCACGAACTCGATCGAGCCGGGACAATCGATAAAGGTGTAACTGTCGCCCATGAAACTGGTCGTGGCAGCGGAGAGGCCCACGCCCATCTTGTGATTCCGCGCCTCGGGGCTGGAATCGCCGACCGAAGTTCCGGCGTCGACGCTGCCGGCATTTTTAATGGCGCCCGTTCGCGCCAATATCGCCTCCAAAAGTGTGGTTTTACCGCTCTGGAAAGGGCCCACCAGTGCAATGCACCGTGGGCCGCGGGGACTTCTGACGTCTTGTCCCATTGCCGCCTCCTTGTTTGGAGCTCGGCCCATGATTGGGTCGGCGACTTCTGATGCTCCGCCTGTCCCGAGGTTTTGGCAAGCGGGAAAAATTCGCTGCAGTGCGGCGTGCGACTCAAGAGGCCAAACGTCGTCATTGCGAGCGAAGCGAAGCAATCCAAAGTCTTAGCTCAGGTAAAACCCTGGATTGCTTCGTCGCGGAGTCTGTCATCGGCGCCCATTCGCGCGACCCGTTGGCCCCTCGCAATGACGAGGAGCAGCGTTAACTACCGCCCCGGCCGCAGTTCCAGGCTCTCCAATCCGGCAGCGACGCTAACGCCGACCTGGCCCTGCACGCTGAGCGGCTGCAGCGCGATCGAATTGGCGGAGCCGCCGACCAGCACGTTGCCGCCGACACCGACGCCGAGCGTGGCACTGCCCTGCGCGCCGACATAATCGCCGGAAAGGCCGCCCGGCCCGAGGCGGGCTACAGGTGCGAACACGCCCCAGGCCAGCGCGGATTCCTGGGTGATGCCGAGGTCGAGCCCGACTTTCCGGATGGTGGCGATGTAGCGGTCTTCCGGCATCCCTTCGGCGCGCAGCACGCAGCCGAGATTGGTGACGGAGCCAACGACGAAGCCGACGCTGGCGCCGCCGCGGCACTCCAGCACACCGACCTGCACGCGCTGCACCTGCTGCGCATTGGCGCCGCCGATCGACGAAGCCAGCGCGGCGAGCGCGGCAGCGGCGAGAATGAGAGAACGACGCATGAAGAAATCTCCGGCTGAAAAACTGTGATGCGAGCAGAGTATCAAGAACAACGCCGTGCCCCGCGGCGCTCGCCGTTCTATGCCACAACATCACAGGCCGTGCCAGATTGGTAGAAGCGCCAAGCATTATTCCGCAGCGATGCCGAGCATCCCACCCGCAAATGACACCAACAAAAAAGGCCCGCTCGCGCGGGCCTTTTCCTTAACGCGTCATGCTCAGCCGCGGTGACGATGGCGGCGGACGTGCCGTCGCGGACCATTACCGTAGAACGGCTGCAGTTCGAGGCCGGCGATACCGGCGGCGACATTCAGCCCGGTCTGTCCCTGCACGCTGATCGGCTGCAGCGCATAGGCGTTGGCGGGACCGCCAACCAGGAAGTTGCCGCCGCCGCCAACGCCGATCGATGCATTGGCGCCGACGCCGCCATAGCTGCCGGCGAGTTCGCCGCGCCCGAGCCGGCTGTTCGGCGCGTTGACCGCCCAGGACAACTGGGTCTGCTCGGTCACGCCGAGATCGAGGCCGATGCGCTGCACCTTGGCGATATAGGGTTCAGGCCGGCGGCCTTCGCTGCGGAACACGCATTCGAGGCTGGTCACCGAGCCGACCACGAAGCCGACATTCTGGCCGCCCTGGCATTGCAAAATGCCGGCGCGAACCGGCGGCGCCGCGTTGGCGCTTGCGATCGGCGCAATCAGTGCCGCCATGGCGAGTGTCAGTGTCAGGAGTCGCATGTGTCCCAGTCTCCGCAAGTTGATGAACAAATTTAGCGGAGCGGACAGGATGGAAGCGTCGTGTCGAAAACATGGCGCTTCCCTGAAAAACATGGCACTTCGACAAGAAGCGGTCAAACATCGCCGTTCACGCGCGATGTGATTTGACGGCCGCTTTTTTGACGCGATTTCTTGGACAGAAACCGAAACCTATCCCGCATCAAGTGCGGGACAGGCTTCGCTCGAAAACGCTTCTTATCTCAAATTGCCGCAGAAGCGCTGGATGCGCTTGCAGGCGTCTTCGAGGTCTGAGGTTTTGGTCGCATACGAAATCCGGAACGCCGGTCCAAGGCCGAATGCCGAACCCTGCACGACGGCGACGCCTTCGCTCTCCAAAAGCTCGGTGACGAAATCCTCGTCATTGGCGATCACCTTGCCTGACGGCGAGGTCTTGCCGATGGTGCCGGCGCAGGACGGATAGACGTAGAACGCGCCTTCGGGCCGCGGGCATTCGATGCCCTTGGCCTGGTTCAGCATCGACACCACGAGATCGCGGCGCTCCTTGAACACCTTGTTGTGCACGGGGATGAAGTCCTGCGGACCGTTCAGCGCTTCCACCGAAGCCCACTGCGCGATCGACGACGGGTTCGAGGTCGACTGCGACTGGATCGTCGCCATCGCCTTGATCAGGTCGGCAGGGCCGCCGGCATAGCCGATGCGCCAGCCGGTCATGCAATAGGCCTTCGACACGCCGTTCACCGTCAGCGTGCGCTCGTACAGTTTCGGCTCGACCTGCGCGGGCGTTGCGAACTGGAAGTCGTCATAGACCAGGTGCTCGTACATGTCGTCGGTCATCACCCAGACATGCGGATGCTTCACCAGCACGTCGGTGATGGCCTTCAGCTCGGTGCGCGTGTAGGCGGCGCCGGTCGGGTTCGACGGCGAGCACAGGATGATCCACTTGGTCTTCGGCGTGATCGCCTTTTCGAGATCCTCTGGCCGCAGCTTGAAGCCACTCGACGCCGGGCACACAACCGGCACCGACTCGCCGCCGGCCAGCGCCACCATCTCGGGATAGCTGACCCAGTACGGCGCGGGAATGATGACCTCGTCGCCGGGATTGAGGGTCGCCATCAGCGCGTTGTAGAGCACCTGCTTGCCGCCGGTGCCGACGATGACCTGGTTCGGCTTGTAGGTCAGGCCGTTCTCGCGCTGGAATTTTGCGATGATGGCTTCCTTCAGCTCGGGAATGCCGCCGACGTCGGTGTACTTGGTCTTGCCGGCCTCGATGGCGCGGATCGCCGCCAGCTTGATGTTGGCGGGCGTGTCGAAATCCGGCTCGCCGGCGCCAAGGCCGATGACGTTGCGGCCCGCCGCTTTCAGCGCGCGTGCTTTATCCGTCACCGCGATCGTCGCGGACGGCTTCACACGGGCGAGCGAGGCGGACAGGAAGGGCATCATCATCTCCTGGCAAACGTCGTGACTCGAAGGATGGCACGACTCTTTCTGATGGGATCAGCGCACCCTAAGGCGCAGGGCGCTGCATCGCAAGAAGCTTGGCCAAATAACGGCGAACTTTAGGGAACGTTAAAGCGGGCTCGGTACGGTCGGAGCAATATCGGCGCAATATTCGTAAAATTCCGCGGTGAAATGACTCATATCTGGCAAGGCTTGCGATCCGGCGAATTGCAGGCGACCGGGAACAGGCCCGCGCGGGTGGGCCGTCCTGTGGAGACCGCCGCGCTTTGGTCAGGCGTGCGGGGAAGCGCGTGGGAACACCGACGATGAGGACCACGCACAAGCAGTTGCCGCGGGCCGAAGCCGCGATCTGGATGACGATTGGCGTCATCGCGATCGGGATCGTGGGCTTTACGCTGTGGACCTCTTTCGAGATCGGGTGGCGCTCTTTCCTCGCCCCGATTATCACGGCCGTGCTGCTCACGCTCGGCGGGTGGTTCTACCGGTCCGTCCGGGGAGAACCACGGCTCGGCGCCATTTTTTCGTCGACGGCGCAGATCATCGGCTTCGCCGCAGTTGCCGCGCCGTTGTCCTACATCGCGGCGGCGGCGAGATTTCCGCTGCAGGACGCGATGTTCGACGCCTGGGACCGCCATTTGCATTTCGACTGGGTGCAGATGATGACGTTCATCGCATTGCGCCCCGAACTGCAACACTTCCTGCAGTTTGCCTATTTCAGCTTCGCGCTGCAAACCGTGACGACGATACTGGCGCTCGGAATAGCCGGGCAGCTCGACCGGCTCGGCACTTTCGTCGCCGCGCTCGTTGGCACGACACTGGTCACCATCGCGATATCAGCCGTGTATCCCGCAGCAGGGCCGTGGCTCTTTCTTGATATCCAGCCGGCTGCGGCAAACGGCTTCCTGCCCGTCTCGTCGACCAGTTGGCCGGTCTTCCTCGGACTGCGCGACGGCACGCTGCACACCGTCTACGGATTGAACTCGGAAGGGATCATCACGTTTCCGAGTCTGCACGCTGCGCTCGGCATCCTGTTCGCCACAGCGCTCTGGCAGATAAGCGTCGTGCGATGGATCGCAATTGGCCTGAACGGCTTGATGCTGATTGCCACCCCCGCCTATGGAAGCCACTACCTGGTGGACGTGATCGCGGGAATGCTGATTGCGGCGGCGTGCTGGGTTGCCGTTGCACGCCTCTTTGCGGCCAACGTGGATTTGATGCAGAATCATCTCGCAACAATTCCAGATCCACCCTCGATCGTGCCGGAAGCGATGTCCACGCCGGAAACGGCGGCGGCATCGCGCAGGCTTGAATCGGTCTGATCATCCGCTCCCGACCATGTGATCGCCGTGTCATGGCATGCCATGCTGCACGCGTGCAGTGCGGTAGAGTTTTCGACTTTTTCCATTCCGCGGGCCTTGCGACGCATTCGTATCGGCATCATTGTTTAGCCGCGTTGCGGTGCGAACCGCTGACAGCGCGGGCGCGCAACCGCGGCGTGCGTGCCTTCTCGATCGGGATGAAATCCAGGACGATGTACAAGCTCTATTCGATGCAGCGCTCCGGCAACAGCTACAAGGTCCGCCTTGCGCTGGCGCTGCTCAACGCACCCTATCAAGCAATCGAGGTGGACATTCTGCGCGGTGAAAGCCGCACGCCCGATTTTCTGGCGAAGAATCCCAGCGGACAAGTTCCGCTCTTGGAAGTCGCCGAGGGACGCTATCTCGCCGAGTCCAACGCCATCCTCTGGTATGTCTGCGGCGGCACTTCGCTGGCCCCGGAGTCACGGGTCGAACGCGCCGAAGCGCTGCAATGGATGTTCTTCGAGCAGCATGCGCTCGAGCCTAATATCGGCGCCGCCTATTTCTGGCTGTCGCTGGTCAAGGGCGGCCGCGACCTGCAGACGCATGCGCTGGAGGACTGGATGGAACGCGGCTACGCCGCGCTTCAGGTGATGGAAAACCATCTCAAGAGCTGCGCCTATTTCGCCGCAGGGCAACTGACGGTCGCCGATATCGCGCTGTACGGCTACACCCATGTCGCCGACCGCTGCGACTACGATCTGGCAACCTTCCCCGCCATCCGCGCCTGGCTGCGGCGGGTCGAGCAGACCCCCGGCTTCGTCACCATGGACTGGCGGCCGGAGGCCGAGGTCGACGACCAGGCCGGCATCGCCGCCGGCGCATAACCGCTGCCACGCCAGCCGCCGGCCTCCTCACTTTCGCGCGAGCACGCCGCCAAAGGTTAAAAATAGCGGGCATAACATTAACCTTTGCCGCGATTCCGCCATTTTCAGCGTCCGGGCGCCGCAATGTTGCCGGTGATCATTGCAAGATTTTCCTGACGTCGCGTGAGTCGCGGGTGATTCGTCCCGCGTTACAAGGATTTAGGCCAATGATGCGGTCATCCGGCGCGGTCGGCTTCGAGAGCAGCCGAGCGCCCGTCGCTTCTTCCCGATTGCTTGGTGCCATCGCCACTTCTCTCGCGATCGGCACGCTATCGCTTTGCCTCGTGGTCACCCTGACGGTGCTATCGATCAAGGCCACGGTCGCGATGCCCTTTCCGTAATGGTTGCGGCTTTTTGTTTGCATCATTAGCGAACGCGCGATGATCGGCATCGCGATTGGACGAGCATGAAAACACCTGTCGGCCTCGTGACCGCCGCGTTGGCGGTGGCGATCCTGCTTGCCGTCTCGTTCCTGATCGCCACCGGCACGCGTGGCCAGGAGCAAGCATTTGGTTCGTCGGCGGGCGAACTCGAGGTTCGCACCATCGCCCGAGGCCTCGCTAATCCCTGGGCGCTGGCGTTCCTGCCCGACGGCAAGATGCTGGTGACCGAGCGTCCGGGCCGCATGCGCATCGTTTCGGCCGAAGGACAGATCTCGCCGCCGCTGAACGGCGTTCCCGAGGTCTGGGCGTCCGGCCAGGGCGGCCTGCTCGATGTCGTCGTCGACAACTCATTTGCGCAGAACAAGACCATCTATTTCTGCTTTGCCGAACGAACCGACGGTGGCGGGCGCACCACGGTCGCCCGCGCAAAACTCAACGACAGCAACGGCCGCCTCGACGACGTCAAGATCATCTTCCGCCAGCAAGGGCCGCTGTCATCAGGCAATCATTACGGCTGCCGCATCGCGCAGGCCGAGGACAGCAATCTGTTCGTAGCCCTGGGCGATCATTTCACTTACCGGGACCAAGCGCAGAATCTAGGCAACCATCTCGGCAAACTGATCCGGATCGCGCCCGATGGTTCGGTGCCATCAGGCAATCCGTTCGCGGGCCGCACTGACGCCAAACCGGAGATCTGGAGCTACGGGCACCGCAACGTGCAGGCGCTCGCGATCCATCCCACCTCCGGCGAGCTTTGGGAAATCGAGCACGGTCCGCGCGGCGGCGACGAGGTCAATTTGATCGGCAAGGGCAAAAATTACGGCTGGCCGGTGATCGGCTACGGCATCGATTACTCCGGCGCCAGGATCCACGACACTACCGCCAAGGAAGGCATGGAGCAGCCGCTCAAATACTGGGTGCCGTCGATCGCGCCATCAGGCATGGCGTTCTATACCGGAAAGCTGTTTCCGAAATGGAACGGCAGCCTGTTCACCGGCGCGCTGCGCGGCGCGATGCTGGTGCGGCTGACGCTGAACGGCAACGCTGTCACCTCGGAGGAACGCCTTTTGCAAAACCTGCACGAGCGTATCAGGGACGTCCGCCAGGGGCCGGACGGCGCGCTGTGGCTGCTGACGGATAGTTCGAACGGACGGGTATTGCGGGTGGCGCCGGCCGCGAAGTGATCCTCGCCGAGCACTGCCGCGCCATCACCGGGCGCAACTAACTCACGCCCATTTGTGGAAAATCAAAAACGCGCCAAAGGCGATGCAGGCAAAGCCGAGCGCGTGATTCCATCCCAGCGGCTGCTTCAGATAGAGCACCGAGAAGCAGGCAAACACCACCAGCGTGATCACCTCCTGCATGGTCTTGAGCTGCGCCGCGGAATACACCGCACTGCCCCAGCGGTTGGCCGGCACCGCCAGCCAGTATTCGACGAAGGCGATGCCCCAGCTCGCCAGCACGACCATCGGCAGCGGGCTCTCCTTGAATTTCAGATGGCCATACCAGGCAAAGGTCATGAAGATGTTGGAGGCAAACAGCATCAGGACCGGCAACAACGTCGGGGAAACAGTGGGCATCGATGTCCTCTTGCAAAATGTCGCGCCGCTCAATCGTCGGGTGCGGTACCCGTTCCTTAACTCGATATCATTTGATTTCAAAAATGCGAAAGTCCGCCGCATCCGCGCAACGTTCTCTTAAGACTGGCGGCAGAAAGGCGTGCACAATCGCAACAATCAGGCATGCTTGCGTCTTATTCCCGGCAAGTGCGAGAATGGCATGCAGTTCAACTGGCGCGCAATCTCCGGTCCGGCTCTCACGACAGCGACGGCGCTGCTCGCCTTCCTGGTCGACCGGCATTTCGTTCCCGTCCCCAACCCTGCGCCATTGTTCGTCTGCATCGTCGCGCTTGCCTCGTCCGTCAGCGGCATCGTCTCCGGCATGGCCAGCGCCGTCATTGCGGTGGCGTCGTCCGCGCTGTTCTTCCTCAACCACCGCGCCGCGCCCGGTTACGACATGTCGGACCTGGCGCGCATGCTGCTGCTGGCGGCGACCGCCGGCGGCACCGCGCTCATCACCGGGCTTCTCAGGCAGAAATGGGTCGGTGCGTTCGCGTGGGAGAAGAAGCATCATGCCACTTCCGAACGGCTGTCGGCCGCGCTCGATCAAGTCGATATCGGCATCGTGCTGCTCGATTCCGATACCCGCGCCGAATTCATCAACCGCGCCTTCCGCGATTACTTCAAGCTGTCCGACGCGCAGGCCGACAGCAAGCCGCCCTTCATCGCGCTGATGTATCACGGCCGCGACACCGGCGCCTGGCAACTGCCCGAGGACGAGCTGAGCGCGTTCATCGCCAAGCGCACCGAGATGATACGGACCGGCGATTCCACCCCGATCAACATCGATCTCGCCGACGGGCAGGTGCTGCGCTTCACCTGCACGGCCCTGCCCGATGGCGGGCGCATGCTGAGCTATACGCCGGTCACCGACCTCGTTCGCCACAGCGACGATCCCGGCAGCGCCGACTACTATCGCGCGTTGCGCGGCAGCTATCGCAGCCTTGCCCACGACCTCGGTGCCGCGGAATAGCGGCGGCAACGCAAGCGCGCTTGCGACATTGATCCTCTCCTGCGCTATCTGTAGTAAGAACGGACACCCCTCCTGCGCGTCCTTGACGCGCCACCCCGCTAGAGACGGAATCCCGCATGTCCGGCGACCTCACCATCCGCTTCGTCACCCGTCAGGACTACGCGCAATGGCTTCCACTGTGGGACGGCTACAACGCCTTCTACGGCCGCTCGGGCCCGACCGCGCTTGCGCCCGAGATCACGGCGATGACGTGGGCGCGCTTCTTCGATGCCTATGAGCCGGTGCATGCGCTGGTCGCCGAGAGCGGCGGCGAACTGCTCGGGCTGACGCATTATCTGTTTCACCGCTCTACGACCATGATCGAGCCGAACTGCTATCTGCAGGATCTGTTCACCAGGGCGGCGGCGCGCGGCAAGGGCGTCGGCCGCGCCTTGATCAACGGCGTGTACGAACAGGCGAAGCTCGCGGGATCTTCCCGCGTCTATTGGCAGACGCACGAGACCAACCACACCGCGATGCAGCTGTACGACAAGGTGGCGGAGCGTTCCGGCTTCATCGTTTACCGCAAGCTGTTCTGACACGGTTTTGTGAAGGCGGCCCCATCGGGCGGCCTGTGGATAAGTCTTGATGTCACCGCGACGTAACAAAGCCCGGATAGGTTGCGGCTGCGTCTGATCAGGCCCCCCGTCTCAGATCACGCGCCCCAAGCGGCCCCCGTCAGTCGCCGCGTCTGACCGGGGCCGCATCTTTTTGTGCCGCATGGCTGCCAAGCGTGCCGGCCGATAGCCCCGCTGCTTGCGGCGCCAGACCGCGCGGGCCACAATGCCGGCCCCTCTCTCCCGCCTGCTTCCCACAGGATCGATCCATGCAAATTCGCAACCTCGGCGGCTCCGGCCTGCGCGTTTCCGCCGTCGGCCTCGGCTGCAACAACTTTGGCCAGCGCACCGATCTGGAAACTTCGCGCAAGGTCATCCACAAGGCCATCGACCTCGGCATCACCCTGTTCGACACCGCCGACATCTATGCCGGCATGGGCGGCTCCGAGACCGTGCTCGGCACCGTGCTCGGCGACCGCCGCAAGGACATCGTGCTGGCGACGAAATATTCCAAGCCGATGGCAACCGACGGCACCAGGCAGGGCGCCTCGCGCCGCTACATCATGTCCGCGGTCGAGGCCAGCCTGACGCGGCTGAAGACCGACTACATCGATCTCTACCAGCAGCATGATTACGATCCCTTGACGCCGATGGAAGAGACGCTCCGCGCGCTCGACGATCTCGTCCGCCAGGGCAAGGTCCGCTACATCGGCAATTCGAATTTTCCGGCCTGGCGCATCGCGGAGGCGGAACTGATGGCGCGGCAGATGAATGTCAGCCGCTTCGTCTCCTGCCAGGACGAATACAGCCTGGTGGTGCGCGGCATCGAAAAGGATCTGCTGCCCGCGGCAACGGAATACAAACTCGGCCTGCTGCCGTTCTTCCCGCTGGCGAGCGGGCTTCTCACCGGCAAATACAGGCGCGGCGCCGCCGCCCCCGACGACACCCGCTTCGCCAAGGCGCCGGCGCTGAAGGACCGCTACGTCACCGCGCGCAATGAGGACATCGTCGAAAAGCTGCAGGCGTTCGCGCAAGCCCGCGGCCACACCATGCTCGAACTCGCCTTCTCCTGGCTCGCCCAGCGCCCGCAAGTCGCCAGCGTCATCGCCGGCGCGACGCGTGTCGAACAGGTCGAGCAGAACGTGAAGGCGATCGGCTGGACGCTGAGCGCGGAGGAGATGGCGGAGGTCGATCAGATTACGAAGTAAGTCCTTGTTCGGTGTCGTCCCTGCGAACGCAGGGACCCATAACCACAAATGTTTGCGGTTACGCCGCGCTGAAGCTCCAGCGCGCTCCAACAATTCTCTGCGGTGGTTATGGGTCCCGGCTCAAGGCCGGGACAACACCGTGGGTGGGTTAGCTCCCTACCCCACCAATCCCTGCATCGGCTTCACGGCACTGCTGTCCGGAAACACGCTCTCCGCCAGCACTTTCTCCGCCAGCCCGAACTGATCCTTCAGCACGCCCTTCATCACCGCGCGCAGATCGGTGGTGGGCGCGAGATCGCGGCCCTGATAGAGATTGGCGGGCTTCAGCCCCGGCCAGTCCGTGATCACGCGCCCGCCTTTCACTGCGCCGCCGGCGAGCAGCGCGATGGTGCCGGTGCCGTGATCGGTGCCCTGCGTGCCGTTGATGCGCGCGGTGCGGCCGAATTCGGTGGCGACCACGATCACGGTGTCGCGCCAGCGCGCGCCCAGCCCGGTTTCGAATTCCGCCAATGCGCCGTCGAGGCCGCCGAGCAGTTGCGCCAGCCGCCCCACAGGTCCGCCTTCGTTCGCATGGGTGTCCCAGCCGTCGAACGCGAGCGCGCCGATGCGGGGGCCATCGTCGGCGGCCATCAGCTTGGCGGCGCCACGCGCCACCAGCCGCATCGCGCCGGCGCCATTGGTGCCGGGTTTTGGCTTCATGTCGTCGCCTTGCGCGGCCTTGTCGAGCGCGAGGCCCTGCTTCAACGCGCTCGCCAGCGCGGGATCGCGGTGTTGATAAAGTTCGACGAGCCGCATCGCAGTATCTTCCGCAGCCTGCGGCAGCGCCACCGGCGCCCAGCCGACGGTGGGCGCCGCGCCGCGCAGCACCAGCGGCGTGGTCGGGCCGACCGCCAGCGCGCTCGTCACCCGCTCGCCTTTCGGCAGGCCTTCCAGCGCGCGGTTGAGCCAGCCGGACTGCACCCGGCCGGGACCGGCAAAACCGCTTTCGAGCACGTCCTGCCCGTCGAAATGCGAGCGGTCGCGGTAGGACGTCGCCACCGCGTGAACCACGGCCGCCTTCTTCTCGCGATACATCCGCGCAAATTCCGGCATCGCCGGATGCAGCGAAAAGAAATCGTCGAGCCCCACCGCCGCGTTCGGCCCGCTCGACGACAGCGCGATCGAACCATGCAGGCCGGCATAATCAGGATCGCCAATCGGCGCGACGGTGGCGAGCCCATCCAGCGCGCCGCGCAGGATCACGACCACCAGCCGCGGATCGCGGCCATCGGCGGCACGCGCGAATTTCGGCAAGTAGGCCCATGCCGCAAAGGACGCGCCGCCGAGCAACACGCCACGCCGCGGAATCACCGACGATCTCAAGCCTTCGCAGCAATCCATTGTCGTTTCCATCGACGTCATCTCCTCTGGAATTCCGGCGACATCAGCAACAGCGCCAGCGCCTGCTGCCGCGATTCCGCGCGCTCGATGGTTTTCCGCGTCTCCGATGACGCCGCGTCCGCGGCAACCAGTTCGAGCAGATCGCGCGGATCGACGCCGTCGGCGAGCCGCGAGGCGATCTGCGCCGATATATCGAGCCGCAGCTTGATGCCTTCCGGCGCCGCCCAGGCCGCGTTGCTGTCGGGAAAACCGTTCGGCCCGGCGGGCGCCCACAGCGGCTGGCCCAACGTATTGAGACCGCCGAGATAGCGGCCGGGATCGTTCGGGATCTGCGCCAGCAACCGGCCGCTCGCGACCAGGAATTCGTAAGGCGAGCGCATCTTGGAGAGCGGCGCGTTCCAGGCCTCGTCGGAATCCACCACCGCCGTCGCCAGCGCCTTGAGATCGCCGTCGGTTCGCGTGAAGACATCGGCGAGCCGCGCCACCAGGGCCGGTGGCGGATCGTCGGCCACGAAGTGCCGCGCGAATTTGGTAGCAATGAATTTCGCGGTGGACGGATGCCGCGCAATGTCCGCCAGCACCGCCTCGCCCTGCGCCACGCCTGACGCGTCGTAGATTTTTCCCATCACCCGCTGCGCGCCCGGCTGATGCGCATTGGCATTGAACACGAAGGACCCGGGCGCGCCCAACTGGCCGAGCCTTCCCGCATAGGTCCAACCCGTGATGATGTTCGCCAGCGACGTCACGTCGTCCTGCGAATAGCCGCCGCCAACGCCGAGCGTATGCAGTTCCAGGATTTCGCGCGCGAGATTTTCGTTCAGTCCGCGGTTGCGGTTTTTCCCGGCGCGCGAATCCGGGCCCAGCGATTGCTGGTTGTCGAGAAAGAACAGCATCGCCGGATGCTGCTCGACCGACTTCAGCATGTCGCCGAAACGCCCGAGCACGTAGGGCCGGATCGCCTCGCGCTCGAACGAGCCGGCCCACATCCGCGCCGGCCCGCCCTTGTTGGCGGAGATGCAGAAATGATTGGACCAGAACACCACCAGCCGCTCGGTAAATCCGCAATCGACCATGACGGCCCGTTGCAGCCGCGCCAGCGCCTCGGCACGAAAGGTTTTCTGGATGATGTTGAGCGGTGCCGGCGGCGGTTTTGGCGCATTCGGCCGCATCGCTTCAGTGGGCGCCACGGCCGTATTGCGATTTTCCGGTGGCTTCACCGGCGCTTCCTTTGGCGGTTCTCTCGGCGCCATATCCATGGCGATGCTGTTGAGCGAAAAGTTTCGGCGCTGCGCCTTCGCATCCGCCGGCGGTTGGCCTTCGGTCGCAGGCGCCGCCTGCTTGGCGGCGGCATCGCGGGCCTGCTGAATCTCGAACTGATAGTCGAACACGGCCTTGCCGAGCGCCGCCGTCGACTGCAATCCGGGCACTTCGAGCAGCACGCCGTTGGGACGGGCGAGTTCTGCCTTGACGAAGCCGCGCGGATCGGATGCCGCATTGAGAAAATCGCCGGAGGCTCCGCCCCGCGCGCCCAGTCCGAAGCGATTGAGCGCAACAAGGGCTGATTGCGAATCGCGGGCCATCGGATTTCCCTTGGATGTTTCGCGGGCGTATAGTGGCGCCCGAGTATAACGCGCTTCGGCATGAACCCGGGATTAATTCCGCGTCAGGATGCGGCCTCGTTGATGACAAATCGTTTGGAAAATCAGCCCACGCGCCGCCTCGCCTGCGCTGCTTGCGGAACCGAATTCAGTTGCAGCCTGTCGGGGCCATGCTGGTGTTCCGACGAGACGTTCCGCGTGCCGATGCCAGTGGACGGCAGCGACTGTCTCTGTCCGGGTTGCCTGCGCAAACTCGCGGAGCAACATCCAGGTGCGAGTGTGACGTGACCGGGAAATGGAATGTCAGCGCCGTCCTGCTCGACATGGACGGCACGCTGCTCGACACCGAGCGGGTTTATTTCGACAGCCTGGTCGCGGCGCTGCATGCGCATGGCTACACCGACGACGCCGTGACGCTGTGCCAGGCGATGGTCGGCCTGCCGGGGCCGGACTGCGAGGCCATGCTGCACGCGCGCTACGGCGAAAACTTTCCGCTTGCGGAGATCAGCCGGGCTTTCGTCAGCAACCGCGATGCAATTCTCCGCGCAGGCCTGCCGCTCAAGAGCGGCGCGGTCGAACTGCTGGATGCGCTGCAGGCGGCCGAATGCCCGATGGCGATCGTCACCTCATCATCGCTGCGCACGGCGGACACGCATCTGCGGCTTGCCGGTATTCGCCACCGCTTCGAAACGCTCCTGACCCGCGACGACGTGACCCGCGGCAAGCCGAGTCCCGATCTCTATCTTCTGGCGGCAGAGCGGTTCGGCCTGAAGCCGGAAGTTTGCGTGGCGGTGGAGGATTCCAATCACGGCGTGACCGCCGCCCTCGCCGCCGGCGCCATTACGATCATGGTGCCTGACATGGTGACGCCGACCGACGAGTCGCGCGCGCGATGCGCCGCTATCGTGCCGGATCTCGGCGCAGTGCTCGAGGTGCTGCGCGAGCGCGGCGGGGTTTGAACGCCGCTCGTCATAGCCGTCATTGCGAGCGAAGCGAAGCAATCCATCTTTCCGTTTGTCGTGAGAGTGGATTGCTTCGTCGTGGAGCCTGTCATCGGGCGCGCATTCGCGCGACCCGCTGGCTCCTCGCAATGACGGGGGACCTACCGCGCTCGCCGCTTCCCCCGCACGGGAAGCGCAGCCTCGATCAACGCATGCGCCGCCTCACCCGCCGTTTCCATATAGCTGGGATCACGGTGCAGCAGCACGACCGCGAACGATCCATCGAGCAGCAGCAGGACTTGCCGCGCGAGCCGCAAGGGACCGGCAGTGCCCTCCGCCTCGAAGGTTGCACGCAGCCATTCCTCGAACTTCTTCTTGTGCGCGGCCCCGATCTTGATCGCGGGATGGCCGGGCATGTTGGCGAGTTCGGCCGAGGTGCGCAGGAATCCGCATCCCCTCCATTTCGGATGCCGCGCGGAGCGCGCGAGGTTGAGAAAGATCGCTTCGACCTTCGCAGGCAAGCCGCCCTTGGTCTCCGAAAACCATTGCCGGAACAGCGCGAGATTGGGCTGATCGCGCGCGGCAAGGTACGCCGCGACGAGATCGTCCTTGCTCTTGAAATGATAATACAGCGTGCGCTTGGTGACGCCGGCCTTCGCCGCCACCGCATCGACGCTGACGCCCCTGATACCGTCATTGTAGAACAACGCGTTCGCCGCCGAAATAATGCGCTCACGCGTCGGGATGCCGGATCGTGCCATGGCCCGTATGTATACTAACCAGTGAATATACACAACGGGAGCCGCCTTCTAGGGTGCCCGCAAGTTACCGACACTTCCGGAGAGACCCAGATGTCCGACGCCGTGCTGCTCGAAATCACTGACGGGATCGCGCTGGTCACGCTCAACCGTCCTGACAAGCTCAATGCGCTGAACTACGATCTGATCGACCGCCTGATGGCGGCGCTGGACGGGATCGAGACCGACGACGGCGTGCGCGCGGTGATCCTGACCGGCGCGGGTGACCGCGCGTTCTCCGCCGGCGCCGATATCCACGAATTCTCCGGCAGCGTCCGGCACGGTCGCGATACGGCCATCCGTGACTTCGTCCGGCGCGGCCAGGCGATGACCGCACGGCTCGAAGCCTTCAGGAAACCTGTCATCGCGGCAATCAACGGGCTGGCGTTCGGCGGTGGATGCGAGATCACCGAGGCCGTGCATCTGGCCATCGCCAGCGAGCGCGCGCGCTTCGCCAAGCCGGAGATCAATCTGGGCATGCCGCCGACCTTCGGCGGAACGCAGCGGCTGCCGCGCCTCGCCGGGCGCAAGCGCGCGCTGGAGCTGCTACTGACGGGCGATCCGTTCTCGCCGCAACGGGCGCTGGAGATCGGGCTGGTCAATCGGGTGGTGCCGCATGACGGGCTGCTGCCGGCCGCGCGCGAACTGGCCGAACGCATCGTGCGGCATTCGCCGCTCGCAATCGGCAGCATCATCACGGCGGTCACCCGCGGGCTGAACATGGGCATCGCCGAAGGGCTGCAGGTCGAGAGCGAGCAGTTCGCCGCGCTGGTGCCGACCAGCGATCTCGGCGAAGGCATCAATGCCTGGATCGAGCGCCGGCGGCCGAGCTATTCCGGCCATTGACGTCAGTGCCACCATACACCGCTTCATCCGAGAGATCGGAGGCGCTATGCTGACGACGGATACGAGAACTCCGGGACAACGGCAGGGGGCGGGTCGTTATGGCGTGGACGGCACTTGATTTCGGTTTCCGTGGCGCGGCGGTTGGGCTGGTTCTCGTGATTTGTGCGCTGCTGCTGCTGCGCGATCGGCCGGTCCGCGCGCTCACGGCGTTGCGCGTCGCGCTGGGCACTGGCGCCGCCGCCTATGCCATTTCGACGGCGCCGTTCTTTCCGCTGGGATCCTGTTGGAACGCGCCGCTTGTAATCCTTTATACGGGCTCACCGGTCATCTTGTGGCTGTGGGCACTCGCGGTCTTCAACGACAGTTTCGCCTTGCAGCCGCACCACATGGCGATCTGGGCGCTTGTCGCCGGCCTCGGGCTCTTCGCCTATTGCGGATGGGCGACCTCGCCGATGATCAGCCTGATCAGCGGCCGCATGTTCGCGCTGGTCTCGATCATGTTCGCCCTTCTGGCTGCTGCGCAGACCCTGCCGGTCTGGCGTGCGGATCTGGTGGCCGGGGCGTCGCCGGCTGCTGATCGCCTTCCTCTTGGCGATGACGGCGTTTGTCATGGTCAATGCGGTTTCGGGCCTTGCTGCAATTCCGTTGCGATCCCTGAGTTTCAGCTATGCGTTCAGCCTTGGCGTCGTGGTGCTGCTCGGCGTGTGGACCTCGTTCCCGGAATTCATGGGCCAGCCCGCCCTGGCCAGCGCCGCCGGCCCGGTTCGGGAAGCCACGCGAAAAAGAGAGGCGGCGGCGCGCATCGGTGTCTTCCCGCCAAACCAGCCCTGGCTGAAGCAGATCGAACGCGTGATGACGATAGAGCGTGTCTACCGGCAGGAAGGACTGACGATCGGGCTGCTGGCAGTCAAGCTCGGGCTGCCCGAACATCGTATGCGGGCGTTGATCATTGAGGGGCTGGGGCACCGCAACTTCAATGCGTTCCTCAATCGCTATCGCATCGACGAGGCCAAGGCGGCGCTTGATGATCCCGATCAGATGGACGTGCCGGTGCTGACGATCGCCCTGGATGCCGGATTCCAGTCCATTACGCCATTTAACCGCGCGTTCAAGGCGGACACCGGGCTGACACCGACCGAATTTCGGCGCTCGGCACTCGCCAGACGGCATGCCGGGAACGACGAGTCAGGGATTGATCCATCGATCTGACAATTCGACCAGGCGATTTCAAAATTCGACAAGCCAACACGCGATCGATCCGCCAAACTTTCCGATGGCAATACCATAGCGGGAGAATGCAGGTGATCAGGATTTCGATGTCGTCCCCGGTAGCGTTCGGAGCCCCGGATACGTCGCTCGGCCTACGTTCTCTCTTGGTGTCGCTCAATCTTGTCATGGCCGGCTTGATGTCATCGGCACACGCGCAAGGCATGGCCGGCGCGGGGAACAACGCTGTGGCTGCGCCAGGACCTGTGTTTTCGGATACTGGCCCCGACGCGGCCGCCTACGGCGCTGCGGCGGGTTTTCCGGTTGGTACCCGGGCGACCGCAAGTCAGCTCGAAAATCTCGTCGGCACCTACAGCCATTTCGGCGAAATGTTTCCCTCGCGCCAGGTCCGGCGCGCGACCACGCCCTGGCTGTTCAAGCGGGCGCCGGAGCCTGTGATCTCCTACACATTCGGGCCGGAACGGCGCTCGATCGCCGACTATCTCAGCCACAACCCGACCACGGGCCTCTTGATCGCGAAAGACGACACCATCCTGTACGAGCACTATCAATATGCACGCACCGATCGCGACCGCCTCCTCTCGCAGTCCATGGCCAAGACGATCACGGCGATGCTGATCGGCATTGCCGTCTCCGAAGGCAAAATAAAATCGATCGACGATCCCGTCTCGGCCTATGTTCCCGGCCTGGCCAACGCGGAATATGGAAAGACGTCTGTCCGGGACCTCCTGCACATGTCGTCAGGCGTTGCCTTCTCGGAAATCTATGATGGGCAGGACGACGTCGCACGGCTCGGGCGCGACCTGTTCGGTGAGCCCGGAAGGGATCCCGTCGCCAGCGTCGCGCAGTTCAACACGCGCGCGGTTCCGCCGGGAACCAGATGGCACTACGCCAGCGTCGAGACCGAGATCCTGGGCCTGGTGTTGCGGTCTGCCACCGGTGAGCCGGTTGCGGACTATCTTCACGACCGGATCTGGGACGCGATCGGCGCCGAGGCCGACGCGGCCTGGGCGATCGATGGCACGGGGCAGGAGATCGCCTTCTGCTGCTTCAACGCGACCTTGCGCGACTACGCGCGACTGGGACGGCTGCTGGCACATGACGGCGCATGGGAAGGGCGCCAATTGATTCCACGGCAGTGGGTGTTGGACGCCACGACAGTGAAGCCGGCGGATGGCTATCTCGCTCCGGGAATAGCCAACCCCTACTTTGGTTACGGTTACCAAGTGTGGATTTTCCCTGGCGAGCAGCGGAGGTTTGCGCTGTTCGGAATCCGGGGTCAGACCATCCTGGTCGATCCAGCCTCCAAGCTCGTCATGGTGCACACCGCCGTTCGCAGGAAACCGTCGGACCCGGCCTCCTATGCCGAGCCGCTTGCATTGTGGTTCGGCGTGCTCGGGCAGCTTGGACGATGACCGGCCCAGCTTTCCGAACGTCCTGACGCCACAGCGCGGCCAGAGGTCGGCTCGCTGCATCCCATCAACACGGCTGCGGCTGCGCGTCAGTCAGTCCGCACGCTAAGCGGCGTCTTTGGTCGCAATCAGCGTCCGCAGGTCGTCCGCCAGTTCGCGGTAGTGCAAGCCGAGACGCAGGTACAGCTCGCGCTTCGCCCCATCCGTCGTCAACTTGCCAATCAATTCGCATTCGGCAGCGAGAGTTTCAAATCGCTCCAATTTGGCTTCAAGGTCGGTCATAACACGCCTCCCCCTAACGGCTAGCAATGGGATAAGCTTACGCCTTCATTTTAAGTCAAAGCTAACATCGTTATCCTCTAGAACTAATTTACAGCCTCGGCGATAGGGCGCGCGGTGCGGCAATCATTGCCTGCCAATTTGCATCGGCAAACATCATCATTCCTGGGGGGGCAAGGCCTCCTGGTCGGGTATCGGATAGAGGCACCTCAACCAGCGTCCGGCTCACACGGCCGATCAACGGGCGCGCCTTGAGTTGCACCCGCGGACGAGAGACGCTGGGTTACGCTTTCCGGTGGCGCAGAGCAGACATTGGCCACCGGAAAGAAAGGCGATGTGCTATCATCCCGGCGCCAACGTCGCACAAATGACGCGGTGTTCAGATGATCACAATCCCGGAACTGGTGGCGCACGCCTTGGGGTCGTTTCTGGCTTCGGATACCAGGAGCAGGTTTGGCTCCTCCCAAGCCCGGCTGGCTGAATATCTCCCCTATGCAGCCAGGCTCACATTAGAGTGCATCGGCAACAGCGACGCCCTGTATCACAACATCGAACACACCATGCTCGTGACCCTTGCCGGCCACGACATCCTCATGGGCCGGACGATGCTGCGGACGACGACGCCGGACGATTACACCAATTTCATCCTGGCGTGCCTCACCCACGACATCGGATACGTTCGCGGAATTGTCCAGGGGGATGACGGGGACTCCTATGTCGCAGATCTCGGCGGCCGTACCATTCGCCTGCCACGCGGTTCATCCGATGCCGCGCTGGCGCCCTACCATGTGGACCGCTCGAAGCTGTTCGTCTTCGAGCGGCTCGACGCTACCGAAGAAGTTGATGCGAGCCGGATCGCCAGGGCAATCGAGTATACGCGATTTCCCTATGTTGCTTCATCGTCAAACGACGAGTTGATCGAAGAAGAGGGCCTGTTGCTGCGCGCGGCCGACCTCATCGGGCAACTCGGCGACCCCAACTACCTGAAGAAAGCGAATGCCCTGTTCTACGAATTTGAAGAAGTCGGCATGAACAAAACGCTCGGCTACGAGACGCCGGCAGACGTTGTTTACAAATATCCGCAGTTCTACTGGAACAACGTCGCTCCGCAGATCCAGACCGCGATACGCTATCTCAATGTCACGTCTAGCGGACGGCAATGGATCGCAAACCTGCACAGCAATGTTTTCCGGGCCGAGCGTGAAATGAACTTGTCCGGCCCGCAGCCGTGATCGTGCCCTGCCGGCTTGTCGCATAACGCCGCGTGGACGGAGCGTCGGCCGCCAGTGTTAGCCGTGATAGCTTGGCGACTTCCGCGCCATGCCATCGAACGCATCGAACAGCCGCTCGCGCCAGGCATAGACCGGATCGTCTTCCATCAGCAGCTTGAACGGACTGACCACCCGCGCCCACTGGAACGCGCCGAACACGATATAGTCCGCATAGTTCGCCGCAGTGCCGCCGAGGAAGGGCTGCGTCCGCAATGTCAGCCGCAGCGGATCGAGCGACTTGCGAAAGCCTTCGACCGCCTTGTCGCGGCCGGCCATGATCTCTTCCAGCGGCTTGCCGAAACGCGCCTCGCGGCTTCTGCGGAAATAGGCTGCGTCCTCCGGCTTCAGGTTGAGCGGAATGTCGGCGATGATGAGCGGAAACATGCCGCCGATCACGCCGTCGCCCCACCAGTTCAGCATCCGCGCCATGGCGCGGCCGCCCTCGCCGCCGAACAGCGACGGCCGGTCCGGATATTTGTCTTCGAGATAATTTGCAATCGTCCAGGAATCGACGACGGCATGATCGCCGTCGAGCAGCACCGGCACCTTCTCGGAGCCATGCGGCGCGATCGCGCCCTTCTCAGTGAAGCACCACGGGATCGTTTCCGCCGACAGCCCCTTGTGCGCCAGCGCCATCCGCGTTCGCCAGCAGAACGGGCTGAACGGGCGGGATGCATCGGTGCCGACGAGTTCGTAGAGTTTGAGGGGCATGTCGTAGCTCCGCATCCGCCGTCATTGCCGGGCTTGACCCGGCAATCCATCATTCGAGAAGATGGATACGCGGGTCAAGCCCCGCGTATGACGAGATGAGTTTGCGGCTCTCTGCCTCACCCTATCGCACCACCGCCGCCGTCTGCCCGAACAGGATCCTGCGCTCCTCCTCGGTGCGGTTGACGGGCTGGCCGAAATTCGGATTGACCTCTTTCGCCTTGGCATAGGCGCGCTCCGTCGCGGGCCGGGCGCGGATGGTTTCCAGCCAGCGCTTCAGATGCGGGAAGTCGTCGATGTTCTGCTCCTGGTTCTTGTAAGGGACGATCCAGGGATAGCTCGCCATGTCGGCGATCGAATAGTCGCCGGCGATGAATTCGCGGTCGGAGAGGCGCTTGTTGAGCACGCCGTAGAGCCGGTTGGTCTCGTTGACGTAGCGGTCGATGGCGTATTTGATCTTCTCTACCGCGTAATTTCTGAAGTGATGGTTCTGGCCGGCCATCGGCCCGAGGTTGCCCATCTGCCAGAACGTCCACTGGATCGCGTCATAGCGGCCATAGAGATCCGACGGCAAAAACTTTCCGGTCTTCTCGGCGAGATACATCAGCATCGCGCCGGACTCGAAGATCGAGATCGGCTTTCCCCCGCCCTTTGGCTCATGGTCGACCATCGCGGGAATGCGGTTGTTGGGCGCGATCGCCAGAAACTCCGGCTTGAACTGTTCGCCCTTGCCGATGTTGACCGGGAAGATCTTGCAGGGAAGCCCGGTCTCTTCGAGGAACATCGTGATCTTGTGGCCGTTCGGCGTGGTCCAGTAGTGAAGGTCGATCATGGGCGATCCTGCTGTGCGCTAGATTGTTGTTTTCGCAAGAAAGATGCGACTGCATGAATTTGAGCGGATCACACGCTCAAGTCAATTGGCGCCGGCCCCACGCGCGCGAATGTGATTGATGCGTCAGGCGCCGCGGCCGTGCTCGCGCAGGAATTTGGCGCCGCTCTCGGTAATCGCGACGCGCACGCCCTGCCCGGCCGCCGGCTGGCGCGTGACATAGCCGCGATCGACCGCGTCCTCCCAGATGGTCAGGCGCGGGCATGAGGTGCGCCACGTCTCGATCACGTCGGAATAAAGCCGCGGCTCGCGGCCGATCCATTCGACGAGATCAAGCACCAGTGCGTCTGTTGTCTCGGTCATCAGCGCCTCCGCGCCAGAAGCGGTCGAACTCAAAACGCCATCGCGCTGGTGCGCGTGAACAACAGCCAGCCGCCGTAAAGGATATAGTAACCCGCGACCGTCGTGATCAACCGGTTGGCCCAGGTGCGGAACTGCGCGTCGCTCATCGCTTCCAGGATGCGCCGCGCCAGCGTGGTGCCGAGCATCGAGGCGGCGATGGCGACCGCCGCCAGCACCGGATCGAGCGTCGCCGCCTGGTCGACGATGCCGCCGAAATAGATCAGTTTTGTCAGATGGCTGGCGACCTGGCAGGTGGCCTTGGTGGCGACCACCTCGCGGCGGCCGAAATTGCCGCCGAGAAAGAACGTGTCCATCAGCGGACCGGAAACGCCGGTCATCAGCATCAGCCCCATGCAGATGAAGCCATAGAACGAGCCCTGCGCGATGCTGTCGGGATTGGGCTTGAGGTTCTTCGGCATCAGCCGCGCCATGAACGGCGTCGCCCCGAGCAACAGCAAGGCAATGGGCTTGTCCGGCACGTAACGGGCGATCGACCAGACGCCGAGCGCCAGCGCACAGCCGATCAGATAGACGAACACGGGCCGCCAGCGGATATGCGCCCGCCACAGAAAGGCGCGCCAGCCGTTCGAGGCCATCTGCGTGATCGCATGCAGCACCATCGCTGATGGCAGCGGCATCAGCATCAACAGCACGCCGATCAGGATCATTCCGCCAGCCATGCCGAACAGGCCCGACAGGAACGCTGTCGCGACCATCAACGCACCGAGGGCTGCGATCATCAGGGGCGTCACGAAAAGTCTCCTGCATCAGCGGGGCTCAGATTAAGGCACCGGCGCGGACCTCTTCCCCTTCTCCCCGTACTTCACGGGGTCGAGACGAGCGAAGCTCGCTCTTAGAAGGTCGGGATGAGGGGCTGCATCCGCAAACTCGGTAACAGTCGGACTCGCGGAGAGAGCCCCTCACCCGGAGCGCTTCGCGCCGACCTCTCCCCGCAAAAGAGCGGGGCGAGGTTGAGAAGCGCCTGCCGCACCGATTCAACCCTACCTCTATTCTTGTGCATTCTTGTGCCTCGCTTGTGGCATTGGCGCAAACTGAGTTATCTTGCCCTGGCATCAGTTTTCCTGAGGGTTATGTGCGGCGGCTGCTCTTTCTCAACGGTATCAAGGCATTCGAGGCCGCAGCCAGGACGGGCAGTTTTGCCGCCGCCGGCGCCGAGCTCAACGTATCCGCCGCCGCGGTCAGCCGGATGGTGCACCTGCTGGAAGAGCGGCTGGGGGTAGCGCTGTTCGAGCGCAAGGCCAACCGCCTCGTCACCACGGCGGCGGGCCGCGCCTATCAGAGCGGGCTGAGCCCGATCTTCGACGCGCTGGCGAGCCTGACCGCGCAGGTCACCGCCCCCTCCAGCGTGCGCGTGCTGACCATCGGGGTCGGTCCCACCTTTGCGATGAAATGGCTGATCCCGCGGCTGGCGGATTTCCGTAAAGAAGAGCCGGATATCGACGTCCGCATCACCACCGGCGGCGCCGCGGTGCCGTTCGGCGAGGACTGGAGCTGCGGCATCAAGCTCGGCGACGGCGAATGGCCCGGCCTGATCGCCGAACCGTTATTCGCCGCCGACCTGCTGCCGGTGTGCGCGCCGCGCCTTGCGAACGGGCTCAAACGCCCCGGCGACCTGAAGGGGCCGGCGCTGCTGCGGGTTGCGCATTCCCCCGACGATTGGCCGTCATGGCTCGAGGCCGCCGGCACGGCCCGAATCACCGCCCGCGGGCCGGAGTTCGAGTTTTACGGCCAGGCGCTGCAGGCCGCCGTCGACGGCCTCGGCATCGCCATGGGCATCCGCCCCTATATCGACGACGACCTCACCGCCGGCCGGCTGGTCGCGCCATTTGCGTTAAGCGTGCCGAAAGGCATGCGCTGGTATCTGGTCTATCGCGGCTTCAGCGCCGGGCAGCGCGATTTCGCTGCGTTCCGGCGCTGGATTGTCCGCGCCGCGGCGGAGCCCGCCACACGCCGCAGGGGCCATAGACATGCCGGATGAAAAGATCGAGACGCTGGTGATCGGCGGCGGCCAGGCCGGCCTCGTGATGAGCCACCGGCTGAAGCAGCGCGGGCTTTCGCACCTCGTGCTCGAGCGCCACCGGATCGCCGAACGCTGGCGCAGCGAACGCTGGGACGGGCTGAAATTCCAGTTTCCCAACTGGTCGGTGGGATTGCCGGACTTTCCGTTTCCGCACGGCGATCCGGATGCCTTTGCCAACACGGACGACATCATCCGATACATCGACGACTATGCCGCCTTCGTCGCGCCGCCGATCCGGTGCGGCGCCAGCGTGACGCGGCTGTCGCAGCGTGACGGCGCAGGTTTCATCGCCGAAACCACTCACGGCACGATCGCGGCGGACAATGTCGTCGTCGCCACCGGCCCCTATCAGCGCAACCTTGTCCCGGACCTGCTGGGCGGTCATTCGGTGTTTCAGGTCCATGCCGCCGACTACAAAAATCCCGAGCAGCTTCCGCCGGGCGCGGTGCTGGTGGCCGGCGCCGGCGCGTCGGGCGCGCAGATTGCCGAGGAACTGCTGCAGGCCGGCCGCCGCGTCTACCTATCGGTTGGACGGCACCGCCGCCTGCCGCGCCGCTACCGCGGCCGCGACCTGATCTGGTGGCTCGCCGAGATGCGCCTCGATCAGGTCACGCCGGAGGAGCGTGGGCCCGCCCGCCTGGGCCCTGTCATTTCGGGCGCCTATGGCGGCCGCACCATCGATTTCCGCAACTTCGCCGCCGACGGCATGATCCTGGTGGGGCGCATCGAGGCGGCGCATGCCGGCGTGATCGAGATCGCACCCGGCCTTGCCGAAAGCATGGCCAATGGCGATCTCGTCTACACCACCTTCCTCGATACGGTCGACGCGTATGTGAAACGGCGCCGCATGGAGCTGCCCGAAGACCCCGACGCCCGCGCGACGTTCGCCGACCCGCCTTGCGTCACCGCCCCGCTCACGCATCTCGACCTCGCCGCGGAAGGCATCTCCGCAGTGATCTGGGCCACCGGCTACGGCGTCGATTTCGGCTGGATCGATCTGCCGGTGCTGGACGCGCGCGGCGAAGCGGTCCATCGCAACGGCATCTCGGCGGTGCCGGGCCTGTATTTCCTCGGCCTGCAATGGCTGTCGAAAATGAACTCCTCGTTCCTGTCGGGCGTCGGCGACGACGCCGTGGTGCTCGCGGATCATATTCTGGCGCGGGGGGGACGGCGTGCCGAGGTGGCGCGGCTCCTCTAACCTCGCCCCCGCTTGCGGGGAGGTCGCCGCGCTCTCCGCGCGGCGGGTGAGGGGGTACAGGTCTATCGATAGAGCTCACTCGCGGAGACAGCCCCTCACCCCGACCCTCTAAGAGCGAGCTTCGCTCGTCTCGACCCCGTGGAGGACGGGGAGAGGGAGCGGAAGCGCCGCATCCGGAGAACGCCACCCGCAAAAATCACCGGACATGTGAACCCGTTCACAAAACCCCTGCCCCAGCCGTGCTTCTGTCGTGCCATGGGACAATCCGGGAGACGCGCCATGATCTATGGCGGCTTTGAAATTCAGTCGTTCGAGGCAGGGAGAGGGCTATGGCACGCCAGGATTCAACGGGCCGACCAGGAGCCGGTGGTGATCGATGGAATGGCGTTTCCGACCCTCGAAGTCGGTTTCGCGTGGTCGGATCCGGAAGCGGCGATCGCGGACGCAAAAGCCCATATCGATCGTTTCAAGCCGCGGTTCGCGAACCCGTAATCGCAGCGAGCGGAACTGCCGGCTATCCGCTGGCTGGCCGACTCTCGCTGCCCTTGCCCGAACAGACCCTGCAGGCGACGCCTGTGCTCTCGAACTGTCCGGATTGCTGCGCCTCGCTCGCGGTGCTGCGCGTCATCCCCGGCCGCGCCGGCGCCGAATACTGGACCATGCGATGCACCCGCTGCGGCGGGATTCATCTGGATATCGTCAAACCCTCGACCGCCCCGCTGACGGCGTAGGGCGCAGCCCCCGCCGCCATCGCGGCGGGCGCGCCATTCCCGATCACCCTTCCTTCGGCTTCGGTTGCGCGGCGTGCGACACCCTGAAGGCATCCACCGGCGTCACCGGCTGTGTCGTGCCGGCCCCCGGGGCGACAACGGCTGCGCGCATCTGCGCGTCGGCAGACGTCGTCCCACGCGCGCCGTTGCGGATGTTGGTCAGGCCGACGACGGCGTCATACCAGAAGGGCGCGCCGAGCCCGATCAGGAGGCCGCCCAGAAAGAGGTAGAACCAGGCGCTCAACACCGTCGGAACCTGCAACCAAACCTTACGGTGTTTGGTGTAATTCAGTTCTTTGCCGCTGTTCCGCGGCTCGGCCAACTCCTGCTTGGTCTTGCTGTCCTCTTCATCCGACCTGCAGGTCTGCCGCCAGGTTCCAAATCGCTCCGTGTCGCCATCACTCAGCTTGGTGCAGGTCCAGAGCAACCGCCACATCTCCGCCGCCTTGATGCGTTCATCGGTCCACCCGAGCGGAACGCCAAGATCAGCATATTGCTTGACCGTCGCGTCGACCTTACCGATCGCCTCCGTCCAGTCCTGCTTGATCTTCTCCAGCTGCGCCTTCACATCGGGCGGCGCGGCGTTCGCATCCGGCACGATCTTCTTCACCGCCTCGGCGGCGTCCGTGGCGGCCTTGTGCTGCGCGGTCACCGCCCCGGATTGCTCGATCACCTTGGCGCGCGCGTTCGGATCGCGCAGATAGGTCTTGAACAAATCGATCGCATCGACATGAGCCAGGAAAGCCAGCGCCATCGCCACTACCACGGAAAGCAACCGGGCGCGGCCCTCGAAATAGACGCTGGCTTCCTTGCCGAACGCCTCGAACTTTTGCGCGACATCCTTGAGCACGACATGGGCCGCTTCCGCCGCCGTGGCGCCGGCGTCTTCGGCAGCCTTCTTGGCGTCGATGTTCGCCTTGGCGATCGCGTGCCCCACTTCCATGCTGCCCAGCCGTTCCATGAACTCGGCAGGCGTCATCGCGGCGAGCGCGCGGCCGTTCCAAAGACGAACCGAGTGCTCCCAAAAATGAACCAGGCGATTCCAGGGATAGGTCACCCAGCTCTTCCAACGATCAAGCAAGCCCTGCTCGCCACCGGCATTTTCAGCTTGATGTGTCGCGGTCGCTCTCGGAGCCGCGCCCATCGGCGCGCGGTTGGCGCTCATCCGCGCGACAAAGGCGTCACGCGCGGCAGTGATGGCCGCTTCAGCGGCTTTCCTGTCAGCCTCCGCGCTCCCGGTCTGTTCCAGGGATGCGCCGACAACGTGTTTCGCCAACACCTGGTCGAACATCTGCCTGAGCACGTGCTTCAGCCCGGCTTCGCGCATCGAGAAAATGCGGTGAATGATTTCAACAAATGACGAGACCACCAGCGACAGCGCGAGCATCGTGATCGCGAACGCCAGCGCGGCTTCAATAAGCTGCATTGACTCCCCCTCCAGTTTCCCCGTCGACATTCAATCACAGGATGTTTTTTGCGGTCAACGCCGCTCGCGCGCTTCTGCACCGCTGATGTCAGCGGTTGGCAGCAGTTCCGGCGTCGCTGCGTTTGTGGCGGGATCGACAAGATGGGTTGACGATTTCGGCCTTTTCAGCGGCCTGCCGCAGTCCCATATTGGCGGCATGGTGAAGACCCCCGAAGTTCCAAAAAAATCCAAAACCCCGAAATCCAAGGCGCATCGGCCGGACGTGCAACCGATCGGGCCGGCGCTGGCCGAACTGCTCAATCCCGCGATCAACCGCGGCGACGCCGGCATGGGATCGGGCACCGGCCTGCAGCCGCCGCCGGACAATTCGTGGGACCGCCGCGCCGGCGGCGAGGCGGCGGCGCATCGCGCGCGCGCTTCGACCAAAGGGACGAGCGATGACGTCGCCAAACGCGATGCCGGACAAGGCATTGCGGAGGCCCCGCAAGCCAATTACGGCACGTCGGCGACCATCCCCACGCTCGATCCTGAACTCGCGCGGCAGCTCGGCCTGCCGACCGCGGAGGACGACGACGAGGCGCTGGCCCGCCCGCCGCGCAACAAGATGGAGGCGCTCGGCGTCAAGGCCACCGCCGAGGCGCTGGAGAACCTGATCCGCGACGGCCGCCCGGAATTCAAGGGCGACGGCGGCCAGCTTAAGGTCTGGACGCCGCACCGCCCGCCGCGCCCGGAAAAATCCGAAGGCGGCGTGCGCTTCGAGATCAAGTCCGAATACGAGCCGAAGGGCGATCAGCCGACCGCGATAGCCGAGCTGGTCGAGGGCATCAACCGCAACGACCGCACCCAGGTGCTGCTCGGCGTCACCGGCTCGGGAAAAACCTACACCATGGCCAAGGTGATCGAGGCGACGCAACGCCCAGCCATCATCCTGGCGCCGAACAAGACGCTGGCCGCCCAGCTCTATGGCGAGTTCAAGAGTTTCTTTCCCGATAACGCGGTGGAATATTTCGTCAGCTATTACGACTATTACCAGCCCGAGGCCTACGTCCCGCGCACCGACACCTACATCGAAAAAGACTCGTCCATCAACGAGCAGATCGACCGCATGCGCCACTCGGCGACGCGCGCGCTGCTGGAGCGCGACGATGTCATCATCGTGGCGTCGGTGTCGTGCATCTACGGTATCGGCTCGGTCGAGACCTATACCGCGATGACCTTTGCGCTGAAGAAGGGCGAGCGCATCGACCAGCGGCAGTTGATCGCCGACCTCGTCGCCTTGCAATACAAGCGCACCCAAGCCGATTTCACCCGCGGCACTTTTCGCGTGCGCGGCGACGTCATCGACATCTTCCCGGCGCACTATGAAGACCGCGCCTGGCGCGTGAACCTGTTCGGCGACACCGTTGAAAATATCGAAGAGTTCGATCCGCTCACCGGCCACAAGCAGGACGACCTCGAATTCATCAAGATCTACGCCAATTCGCACTATGTGACGCCGCGCCCGACGCTGGTGCAGGCGATCAAATCAATCAAGAGTGAACTGAAACTGCGGCTCGACGAGCTCAACAACCAGGGCCGCCTGCTGGAAGCGCAGCGGCTGGAGCAGCGCACCACCTTCGATCTCGAAATGATGGAAGCCACAGGCAGTTGCGCCGGCATCGAAAACTATTCGCGCTACCTCACGGGACGCCGACCCGGCGAGCCGCCGCCGACGCTGTTCGAATACGTGCCCGACAACGCGCTTGTTTTCGCCGACGAGAGCCATGTCACCGTCCCCCAGATCGGCGGCATGTTCCGCGGCGACTTCCGCCGCAAGGCGACCTTGGCTGAATACGGTTTTCGTTTGCCTTCCTGCATGGACAACCGTCCGCTGCGGTTCGAGGAATGGGACATGATGCGCCCGCAATCGGTCGCGGTGTCGGCGACCCCGAGCGGCTGGGAATTGAACGAAAGCGGCGGCGTGTTCGTCGAGCAGGTCATTCGCCCGACCGGACTGATCGATCCGCCCGTCCACATCCGCCCGGCGCGCACGCAAGTGGACGATCTCGTCGGCGAAGTCCGCGCCACCGCAGCAGCCGGCTACCGCTCGCTGGTCACGGTGCTGACAAAGCGGATGGCGGAAGACCTCACGGAATACCTGCATGAGCAGGGCATCCGCGTGCGCTACATGCACTCTGACATCGACACCATCGAGCGCATCGAGATCATCCGCGACCTGCGCCTTGGCGCGTTCGACGCGCTGGTCGGCATCAATTTGCTGCGCGAGGGCCTCGACATTCCCGAATGCGCGCTGGTCGCGATCCTCGACGCCGACAAAGAAGGGTTTCTGCGCAGCGAAACCTCGCTGATCCAGACCATCGGCCGCGCCGCGCGCAACGTCGACGGCAAGGTGATCCTCTACGCCGACCAGATGACCGGCTCGATGGAGCGCGCCATCGCCGAAACCGACCGCCGCCGCGAGAAGCAGGTCGAGTACAACACGGCGCACGGCATCACGCCGGAGAGCATCAAGAAGTCGATCGGCGATATCATGAATTCTGTCTACGAGCGCGACCACGTGCTGGTCGAAATCGGCGACGGCGGCATGGCCGACGATGTCATCAGCATCGGCCACAATTTCGAGGCGGTCCTCTCCGACCTCGAAACCCGCATGCGCGAAGCCGCCGCCGATCTGAACTTCGAGGAAGCCGCGAGACTCCGCGACGAAGTCAAACGCCTCCGCGCGACGGAGATGGCGGTGGTCGACGACCCCACCGCCAAACAGCGCGCCGTGCAAGGAAAGGCCGGCGCCTATGCGGGGACGAAGAAATACGGCGAGGCCGCGAACCTCCCCGTCAGCGCGATGAAGAAGAAGGGTGTGCAGTCGGCCCTCAAAGCCAGCCGCAGCGGCGCTCCCGCTTCCCCCTCTCCCCGTCCTTCACGAGGTCGAGACGAGCGAAGCTCGCTCTTAGAGGGTCGGGGTGAGGGGCATCCCTCCGCGAGTCGTGGCGGTTCAAAAGTCCACAAACCCCACCTGGACGAAATGCACGGCCCGGAATCCCTGCCCTATCGCCCCACCGGCGCCAAACCGCGCAAGCCGGAGCCCGCGAGCGGCAGCAAAATCTTCCAGCCCACCGACTCCCGCCAGTCCGGCCCGGAATTCGGCCCTGCCCCGCGCTCCAGCGGCGGCGCGCCGGGACATCGCGGCGGGTGGAAGAAGAGATAGCTGCTGTTCCGCCGGACGTGTACCCATCAATCCGGTCGCATCACCCACCTAAGTCGATGTCCGCTTCTCTCCCAAAGCGACGTCGTTGTTGCCCAGCAGCGAAATGGCACGAACCCAGACTTAGCCTTGCGTGGCGACGATCTCGGTCTGTGGAAACGGCCAGTGCGTCGGCGCTAAAGCCGTCGCAGCGCCACCGTCTCGATGAGGTGATCGGCGCCCTTGGTGAGGATCAGCGTCGCGCGCGGCCGCGTCGGCAGGATGTTTTCCTCGAGATTGGCGAGATTTGTTCGCTCCCAGATCGCCGTTGCGGTGGCGATCGCTTCATCGTCCGGCAGCAGCGAATAACGGTGGAAGTAGGACCTTGGATCGTGGAACGCGGTGTCGCGGAAGGTCAGAAAGCGCTGCACGTACCAATCGCGCAGCACCGACACGTCCGCGTCGATGTAAACGGAGAAGTCGAAAAAGTCGGAGACGACGGGCACTGCCTTGCCGTCGCGCGGCAACGGGGCGGTCTGCAGGACATTCACACCCCTCGACAATAAGGATGTCGGGCTGATCGACCTCCTGCCACTGGTTCGGAACGATGTCGTAGGTCAAGTGCGAATAGACCGACGCCCGCACCCGGCTTCGCCCGGCTTTGATGTCGCTCAGGAACGACAACAACCGCGCGCGATCGTAGCTCTCCGGAAATCCCTTCTTCTGCATCAGCCCTTCGCGCTCCAGCACCGCTTTGGGATAGAGAAAGCCATCGGTTGTCACCAGATCGACTTTGGGCCGCGGCGACCATCGTGCGAGCAGCGCCTGCAGGACGCGCGCGGAGGTCGATTTACCCACCGCAGCCGAGCCGGCGATACCGATGATGTAGGGCACTTTGCGGTCGCGGATACCGAGAAACTGGCGCTGCGCGTAATAGAGCCGCTGCGCGGCATCGACATAGATCGACAACAGGCGCGAGAGCGGCAGATAGATTTCCTCGACCTCCTTGAGGTCGAGGCGGTCATGCATCGAACGCAGCTGCGAGAATTCGCCGGGCTCCAGCGTCATCGGCGTGTCGTTGCGCAGCTCGGCCCACTGCTCTCGTGAAAAGATGCGGTAAGGATTATATCTCTGGTCGGGAGCGCGGATATCCATGTCGCCGTCCCTCAAATTCTTGGGGCGCATACCCGTGGAGAACTTATCCGCCGCGATGACGCTTGTCAGCCCCCGATAGTCCGCTTTGGGCGAAAAGCGGCGTTCTGGACCGCGCAACCCGACGACCTCAGGTCTCAAGGTGACCGAAGCGGACCACGTTGAGAGCTCTTCCGTTCGGAAAATGGCCTCCTCATCAACCGAGGAGACGCGGCCATGAGCGAATTTTCATATTCCGGACTTCGACGCAAGGAAGCGAGAATGGGGCTATAGTGGCGGCCGTTGGGCCATTGCTGTGAGTCAGACGGACAGACCGATGCAAACTAATCGCAGGCCGTTATCCGACCGACTCGCCGCCTTTCCTCGCCTGGGTCTTGCAAATCTGCCGACCCCGCTCGAGCCGATGAAGCGGCTGACGGCGCATCTCGGCGGCCCGCGGCTGTGGGTCAAGCGCGAGGATACGACAGGGCTCGGCTTTGGCGGCAACAAGTTGCGCAAGCTCGACTACGTCCTGCACGAGGCAATTTCGAGCGGCGCCGATACGATCGTCTCGGGCGGCGTCGTGCAATCGAACAGCCAGCGGCAGGTTGCGGCGGTGGCGGCCAAACTCGGCCTCGCCTGCCATCTTGCCGTCTACCACGGCCGGCTCGAACCGCCGACGCCGGAATACAAGACCTCGGGCAACGCGTTTCTCAATCGGCTGTTCGGCGCGCAGCTCCATGACGTGCCATGGACCGGCGACCGCAACGCCGCCATTCGCACGCTCGTCGGCGATCTCCAGGCGAAGGGCCACAGGCCCTACTTCGTGCCCTACGGCGTCTCGAATGCGCTGGGCGCCGTCGCCTATGCCACGACGATTGCCGAGATCGAGCCGCAGGCCGCGCAACTGGGTTTTGCGCCAACCGCGATCGTGCACTGCACCGGCAGCGCCGGCACGCAGGCTGGTCTCGTCGCCGGTGCCGCCGTGGCCATGCCGAACACAGGGATCGTCGGGATCGATATCGACGCCGAGCCCGCGCGGGTGCGCGCCGATGTCGTGGCGTTCGCGCGCGAGGCGTCCGACCTGCTTGATATTTCCTTCGACGAAGCAAGCGTGGAAGTCGTCGCGGGCCATGCGGGACCGGCCTACGGGATCCCGCACGAAGCCACCATCGAAGCGATCCGCCTTGCCGGCCAGCTCGAGGCGCTTCCACTCGATCCCGTCTATTCGGGCAAGGGCCTCGCGGGCCTGATCGCCCTGATCCGCCAAGGGCGCTGGCGCAACGACGAGGATGTCATCTTCCTGCACACCGGCGGCGCACCGGCGCTGTTTGCCTATCAGAGCGCGCTTGGGATTTGAGATGGGGGGCCAAAGTCATCAAGGATGGGGCGGCTTGATTGCAAACTCGGAAACTCGCGAGAGCTGTTTATGCCGCCTTCGATCCCTGTGGTTGGGCGACCAAATCGAAGCCGAGCGCGTGAAGCACCTTGATGACGGTGCCGAATTCCGGCTTCGCTTCTCCTCCAAGCGCCCGGTACAAATTCTCACGCGAGAGTCCGGCTTTTTCTGCCACCGCACTCATTCCCCGCGCGCGCGCGACCGTACCGATGGCAACAGCAATGGCAGCTGCGTCTTCGGATTCGAGAGCTTCGTTGATGTAGGCTGCGATCATCTCGGGACTGTCGAGATATTCGGCTGCATCGAACGGTTTTGCCTTGGCCATTTCAGTCCTCCAACTCACTCGCCAATTTCTTGGCCGCCTTGATGTCCGAAGCCTGTGAACCCTTGTCTCCGCCACAAAGCAGAACGACGATCTCCTCACCGCGCTGAATATAGTAAACCCTGTACCCCGGTCCGTAATGTATCCTCATCTCGCTAATCCCATCGCCAACCGGGGCAACGTCGCCGGGATTACCGAGGCTGAGACGATCGATCCTGGCAAGCACCTTCGCCCGGGCTCGAATGTCTCGCAGGTCCCTAAGCCAGCTTGAGAATTCATCCGTTCTCTTGATCATAGGCATCTGTAGCGTATACGCTACAGATCCATTTTTGTCAACGAGAGGCCTGCACGCTGATGGATTCCGGGCACGCCGCCTCCGCGGCGGCCTCAGATGCGCAATTGCGCATCGGGGCATGACGCATGGCGAGATCACCGCCAACGAGCGGCTACTCCCTAAAAGTAATAATCCCGGTTTGCCCCGTCATACGCGCCGGACTTCATGCAGCAGGCTTTGAAACCTGCGTCCGGAGCCGCATGGACACAGGTCGTTGCGACCGAGCTTTTCGGTCAGCTCGACGCCGCCATGAACGACGCGCCGTCCACGCTTGACATGGGTTTCCGAGGGGAAGGACTTCCGCCGCTTACGCGAGATGCTGAAAGCAGGGGAGGTTTTCGAAATCGCGATGCTTGCGCATGGCACACCTCCGTTGTTTGAAACGCGGCCGATCGCCGCGCGGCGTAGCTAGCACACGCCACGCTTCCTTGGCCAGAGGGACCGCATCCTCAAGGCTGAACGAAGAAAATCACATACAGAGCAAGCCCCATCGTAAAAAACAACGATAAAACGGTGAACCAGTTGTACCTGATGCCGCGCGTCCTGATGATGCTCTTCACAAACAACCAGACGAAAAACAGGAAGATGCCTGCGAAGATCACGCCCCAGAATGTCTTCAGGTCGCGCAGGTCCGCGGGTGATATGGATGTCCGATGGGAAGGACTACCGCCGTTCATGCGAGACGCTGAGCGCAGGCGAGGTTATTGCGATGCCGGCGCATGACCCACCTGCGTTGGCTGGAACGCGGCCCTTCGCCACGCGCGACTTTGCTATCACAGGCTTCATCGTTCCGGAAGTACAGTTCGCGATCTTCTCGGCGAACGACAGGCCAGCGTTGAAGAACAGCGGCTCGTAGCCATGCCTGAAAAACTTCGGAAACTTCGGCGCGAGCCAGGGCGTGAACAGGCCGTGGAGCACCGAGGTCAGCACGACGAACAACACCACGCCGCCGGCGATGTCGTGGCGGGCGAGTTTCAGCAGCAAGGCCGCGGCGGCGAACGACGGAAAACCCTGCAGGACGCTGATGGCCGGGAGAATGAAAAATCGGGAGAGGCTATGCCGTGATGGGGATCACGCTCGCTGCCTGAAGCATGGGAGCACATGGTGAAAGCCCCTCACCCGGCGCTTCGCGCCGACCTCTAAGAGCGAGCTTCGCTCGTCTCGACCCCGCGCAAAGCTGGCGGAGATTTGTCGGGCCCAACCGGGCTCCGGCGGATCGTCAATTCGTCAGCGATGGAGGCAAGAGGAATTCGTCTCCAGGGAGAGCGCGCTATAAGCCGTAAAACCATTGCGCAGGGAAGGCCGGGTGTTCCGGCGCACCTTGCGGTCACCCGTGTGCATTTTTGCGCACGATCGCGGGTGCTGAGGGCACCCGGCTTTCCCTGCGCCCTCTGAATTTTCGTGAGGGCATCGCCGATCGCATCACGTCGGGCGCTTCGCGCCGCGAGAATGCGAAGGCGTGTCTTTTATCACCTTAGCGGGTGACGGCTGTTTGAAATTCGAAAACGTGCGCGCGGCACATTCGATGTCGTCCCTGCGAACGCAGGGACCCATACCGCGTGATCTCTCGATAGGGCAGCGTGGCAAACGCCTTTCGCAAAACTGCCGCCGGTGGCTATGTGTCCCTGCGTTCGCAGGGACGACGATGCGGGTGACCTCCGCCCCCTCACCCTGACCGGCGGTTGCTGGTGTTCTGTGTCAGATTGCCGTGCTCGGCCTGTTCGCGGATGTTGTTCTTCTCGTCGTCGCGGTGGCCCTTGGTGGTGTCGAGGGGAACGCTGGGCGCGCTGCCGGGGCCCTTGTGGCTCTGGTTGTCCGGGGGGATGGGCGGAACGGTTTTCGTCATCATGGTCTCCGTTAGCAACAGAAAGAGTCAACGCTGGCCGCGGCGAGATCGTTCCGCGGGAACGATGGCACGCAATGGCGGCATGCATTGTCGCCGCCCGCAAAAACCGGTTTAGTGCAGATGCGGCAGCTCACAACGGGAGATCGTCTTGAAGGCATCGGCGCGGTCATCCTGCTGCCACTCGGCGGCCTGCCGTTGAGCGGACCGGCTTTCGCGCAAGCCAGGGACAAGGCTCCAAAGGGGGACCGGCCATTGCTCGCGACATTCTGCGATGCCGGCAACATCAAGGGCTCGGCCTGCAAGCCGGGCCAAAGGTATCGCAGCGGCAAGGCCGGCGGCTTGAACCTTCTTCGCGGCGGCCGCGTCAGAATACCTTCAGAAACATACTTTCAGAAAGTTTAAATCCTTTTGCTGATTGATAGCTGTGCCGTTCCGTTCACAATGGGTTCGGCAAGAGCCGATCGAGCAAAGGTAGGATGGGGGAATGACCGAGGGATCAAATCGTCAGCACGTGCTGGATTTCCTCAACGTCCTGTATTCCGGCGACATCGAAGCCGCACTGGAGCGCTGCTCCGACGACATCGAATTCCTCGCCAATGCGCCGATCGATATCCTGCCCCATATGGGCCACCGCCGCGGCAAGGCCGAAATGCGCGAGATGTGGAATGCGGTGCGCGCCCGCTATTCCGAACTGCGCTGCGAGGTGCCGACCCTGGTCACCGAAGGCGACAAGGTGGCCGCCTTTATCCGCGTGTTCTTCCGCAAGAACATCAATCAGCGCATGGTGCAGTTCGACATCGCCGGCTTCTACACGCTGCGCGGCGGCAAGATCAGCCATATCAGGGAAGTCATCGACACCTTCGACCTGGTCCAGCAGTTGCTCGAGCGCGATATCGCCGCGATCCTGACCGGCAGGCGGCCGAATCCGATCTAGCGATTGCGGCCCCCGTCATTCCGAGACGCGGCGCAGGGCAGACCCCTCGGATGCGCCATTGCACATCTGAGGTGCACGCCGACGCGCCGCAGCCGGCCGCCTGACCAACTTCCACGTGCTGGTCGACACCTTCGATCTGGTCGAGCAGACCGTGGGCTATCCGATTCACCTGCCGCGGATGGCGGTATAGGCCCGCCTTCGCTGCACTCGCCATAATTTCGCAACAGAGCGAACGCATTCTGGGCGCGACTTGGAATGCGGGCGGGCAATGATTCCCAAAATGCGATTTGGCTGGGCGCGGCTGCCAGTGCTGGCGGCCGGCGTTGGTTTGGCTTCAATGCTGGCGGCAGCGGCACAAACGCCGCCGACGGACGACGATACGGACATGCCAGCGGCGGAAGAGACCGAGGCGGCTCCTGATGTCAACGACGTCGACATCATGAAGGACATCGACGTCAGCAAGCTCGACTGGAGCCTGCTCAATGTCGATGCGTCGACCCTGACCGGTCCTGCGCCGAAGGGAAACGGCGCGTCGAAAGCCGCCGCCAGCGTGGATGCCGCGTGGTCCGCCAATGAAAGGGCGAACGGCACCTCCGCGGTGTCGGTCAAGCAATCCATCACGCCGTTCTGGGATACGCGCATCGGCGCCGACATGACGGTCGCACGGCAGGGCACGGCGACGACGTCCGAACTGCTCTCGGAAAAACTCGCCAATGGCGGCAGCCTGCCGCAATCGTCCGGTACCGCCTGGGCGGCGATCACGGCCCCCGGCGTCGCCTCGATCTGGGACAAGACCTCAGTCGAAGCCCGCGTCGATCCCGGATCCGAGCAGAGCAAGCTCGGCACCTCCCTGAGCAAATCGCTGCCGCTCAGCGAGCAATATTCGGTGACCCTGAAGAACGACTACAACCTGATCCAGCAGGGCATCGTGCCGGTGCCCGGCATCGTCAGCCATCCGGCGCGCAGCTACGAGACCGACCAGTCGGCAAAGCTCAGCATTGCCGACACCGGCACCAGCCTGATCGCCGGCCAGACCCTGTCGACGTCGGACGACAAATGGCTGCGCAAGGTCGGCGCCGAGCAGAAGCTGTTCGACGGCGTCACTATTTCCGGCTCGATCGGCGAAACCCCGTCCGGCGCCGCCAACAAAAGCCTCAGCGCAGGGTTCAAACGCAGCTGGTAAGGGGCAAGATCAGCCGATTTTGGAGGGGTTTTCAGCCCCTTAGGGTTAACGCCTGAGAATGATCCATCATCGCCGCAGATTGGACAAGATGCGGCCAAAATCGGCAGCACAGATGGACCTGCTCCACTTCGTCGTGCGGGGGACGTCCGCGCTCGCCTGAAAGCGAAACAGAGGAATTGCCGATGAACGCCACCATTCGTCCGGAACAGATTGATGAAACCCCGGAAGTCGACAACGATCTCGCCGCCGTATCCGAAGTCGAAGCCGGCATCCGCGAATTCGTTCGCAACGACATAGCCTATCTGCGCCGGCCGGCGGTCGCCGCGGAGACCGCGCCGCTCGACGCCAATGCCGAAGCCACCGTCAACAACGTCAATTCGCTGATCCAGCGCGTCGCCGGCACCTCGCTTGCAGAAATCGAGAAGCTGATTTCCGAACTCGAAAGCCTCCGCGACCTGCTGCATGCCGAAGGCCAGCGCGTCCAGCGCGAGATTTCGGGCTATGCCCAGCTCAGCCAGGCCGCGATGAAGTCGACGCGCATGATCGCCGACAACGTCACGCAGTGGAAGCGCGCTGCGGACGGCCTGCGCAACGCCTGATCCGATCGTTGCAAAAATCTAACACTCCGCCGCGTTCCGTACGGGAGCGCGGCGGTTTTGTTTGGCTGTGTTCGATCTGAACTTTATAAACACGGTCGCGTCCAAGGACGGATGTCGTCACGTGGCGGCAGGCACCTTTTGGGGACACTACCTGCGATGCAAAACGTCCAGCCAGACAACATGAATTCAATGCCGCTGCGGCAATCGTCGCATAGCATGGGCACGATCGTGATCCGCTTCGTCGGACTGCTGACGCTTGCGGTCGTGGCGATGACGCTGATCTGGAGCCGCTGAAACTTCTTCAGCGCTCATGGCGATCCGATCCGCTGGCTACTGGCGGACGAACGCGGTGTCCTCGATCGTGTAGACACCGTCGGCATAGGATTTCACCACCATGCCGGCGGTCAGCATCACCGCCAGCGTGACGGTTGCAAAGACAAAGCCGACGAATTTCAGGCTGCTGCGATCTGCCATAATCATCCCCTCGGTACTTCCCCTGAGACGCATTTGGCAGGCAGAACGTTCAAAATGCGTTAGCAAAAAATCCGTTCCGTGGAGTCATGGATTACGAGGAGCTAACGGCACAATTCGCTAACCATGTTCCGGCGCCCGCCCTCGTCATGGCCGGGCAAGACTCGGTGAGAGCAGGCTTCCCTCAGCCTATGTTCCGTCGCGGCACGAAGGCCGTTGCAAGGAACGAGAACACCATCTCGCCGCGCTGGTTGGCGCCGGTGTTGCGGGCCTGCAGGATGCCCCATTCCGGGCGCTTCTCCGAAGTTCGCTTGGTTTCGACCTGGTTGGAAAAGCGGATGGTGTCGCCGGCCAGCACCGGCTTGATCCAGCGCAATTCGCGAAAGCCAGGCGACGGCCCCCACACCGCGACCTCCTCGCCGCGGGCGACGGCCTCCGCCGTCAACCGCTTGCCGTCGGCGACCAGCAGCTTCATGCAGACCGCGGCGACGTGCCAGCCCGATGCGGCCAGTCCTCCGAACAGGGATTTCCGGCCTTCCTCCTCGTCGAGGTGAAAGCGCTGCGGATCGAACTGCGTGGCAAACCTCGTGATGTCGTCGGGAGTGAAGGTGAACGAGCCAAACTCGCGCCGCGCGCCGATCTCGATGTCCTCGAAGAAACGCATCGCTACTTCGCCCCCGCCTCAGTACACCGGCGCACGATGATCGGCGACTCCATCTCGCACAGCACCACGCCAGCCGCATTGCGGATCGTACCCTTGAAGGTCACGATGCCGGTTTCGGGACGGCTCTTCGAAATCCTGGCCTCCGCGACGTCGACATCCAGCGTCAGGTCGTCGCCCGGCCGGAGTGGCGCCATCCAGCGCATCTCGTTGACGCCGGGCGAGCCGAGCGAGGCGGTGCGGCCGATAAAGCCGTCAAACAGCATCCGCATCATGAGCGAGCCGAGATGCCAGCCCGAACCGGACAGCCCCTTCAGCATCGACGCGTTGGCGGCCTTTTCGTCCAGATGCATCGGCTGCGGGTCGAATTCGGCGGCAAAGGCCAAAATCTCCTCGCGCGTGACGTGGCGCGGTCCGAACGTGCCGAAATGGCCGGGCGTGAAGTCTTCGAAGATCAACGTTGTCATATATCGGGGATTGGCTTGAGGATTGCGGCGGGGAAGCCTGAATGTGGCCGTTATTTGCGGCAATCTCAACCCGTCCACCCGCATGGCTCGTTCGCCAGGGGCGAGTACCGTTGCCGGCACTCACCCTGACTTGCCCGAAGCAATTTTCGGGGCTAGCCCTGTGCCATCTGGGACCAGGTTTTTGACTCGCCGGAGAACCATCGATGCTCGATTTTCAGGATCTGTTTCAGTGGGACCGCTTTATCACACCCACGATCATCAAGACTTTCTACTGGCTGGTCATCGGCTTGATCGTTCTGTTCGGCCTGTCCGGGATCTTTTCGGCACTTGCCGCGATGGCGATCAGCCCGTTTGGCGGGTTCATCCTGTTGCTGTCGTCGATCGCCGGTGTCGTGGTCGGCGTGGTGTTTTCGCGCATCGCCGCGGAATTCATCCTGATCGTCTTCCGCATCAACGAGCATCTCGGCGCGATCCGGGATCAGGGGCAGATGCGGTGAGGTCGTCATTCCGGGCGATGCGCAGCATCGAACCCGGAATCTCGAGATTCCCCGGTGCGCAATTGCGCACCTGAGGTCTGGTGCTTACGCACCATCCCGGAATGACCAAGCCAATCAGTTATTAAACCTGAAATGCATCACGTCGCCGTCGGCGACGACATATTCCTTGCCTTCCAGCCGCAGCTTGCCGGCGTCGCGGGCGCCGGCTTCGCCGTTCAGCGCGACGTAATCGGCATAGGCGATGGTCTCGGCCCGGATAAAGCCCTTTTCGAAATCGGTATGGATCACGCCGGCCGACGCGGGCGCCTTGGTGCCGCGGTGGATGGTCCAGGCGCGGGCCTCCTTCGGACCCACGGTGAAATAGGTGATGAGGTCGAGCAGCTGGTAGCCGGCGCGGATCAGGCGGTCGAGGCCGGCCTCTTCGAGACCCAGCGTCTCCAAAAACTCGGCGCGCTCCTCGCGTGACAGGGTCGCGATCTCGGATTCGATTTTGGCCGAGATCACCACGGCGACCGCGCCTTCCTTCTTGGCGTGCTCGAACACTTGCTTGGAGAAGCTGTTGCCGTCTTTGGCCGAGCCTTCCTCGACATTGCAGACATAGAGCACCGGCTTCGACGTCAGCAGGCCCAGCATATTGAACGCGCGCTCTTCCTCCGGCTTGCGCTCAAGAAAGCGCGCCGGCTTGCCGTCGCGCAGCAGCACCAGCGCGCGGTTGACGAGGTCGAGCGCCTCCTTGGCGTCCTTGTCGTTGCCCTTGGCCTTCTTGGCGAGGTTGTCGACGCGCTTTTCAAGGCTGTCGAGGTCGGCGAGCATCAGCTCGGTTTCGATGGTCTCGATGTCGGCCAGCGGGGCGATCTTGCCTTCGACATGGGTGATGTCGGAGTCTTCAAAACACCGCACCACATGCGCGACCGCGTCGACCTCGCGGATGGTGGCGAGAAACTGGTTGCCGAGGCCTTCGCCCTTGGAGGCGCCGCGGACGAGGCCTGCGATATCAACGAAGGTCAGTCGCGTCGGGATGATCTGCGCGGAGCCTGCGATATCAGACAGCTTGTCGAGCCTGGGATCAGGCACCGCCACCTCGCCGACATTCGGCTCGATGGTGCAGAACGGATAATTCGCCGCCTGCGCCGCTGCCGTCTCGGTCAGCGCGTTGAACAGCGTCGACTTGCCGACATTGGGCAGGCCAACGATACCGCATTTGAATCCCATAATACGTCCTGAAGTCCGTTCGCGATGTCAGTTGCCGCCTTTGGCGTCACCATCGCCCTTGTCGAAAATTCCCTTGGCCTGCAGCGCCAGATGAACCTTGTTCTGGAACGTCGAATCCTTACCCGCCGCCAGCAGCCCCGCATTGTCGGCCACCGCCGCGCACAAGGCTTCCACCCACGGCCGATCGCTCTTGGCAAAATCCGACAGCACGTGGCTGTGCACCAGCTCCTTGATGCCGGGATGACCGATCCCGAGCCGCACCCGGCGGTAGTCGTTGCCGATATGCGAGGAGATCGAGCGCAGCCCGTTATGACCGGCGATGCCGCCGCCGATCTTGACCCTGACTTTCGCCGCCGGCAGTTCGAGTTCGTCCTGAAACACGGTGATGTCGGAGGCGCCGAGCTTGAAGAAGTTCGCGGCTTCCTGAACCGCGCGCCCGGACTCGTTCATGAAAGTGGTCGGCCGAAGCAGAACGACCTTTTCACCATCGAGCGTGCCATCGGAAGCCTCGCCCTGAAAACGGCGGCGCCACGGTGCGAAACCGTGACGCCGCGCAATTTCATCGACGGCCATGAACCCGATGTTGTGCCGGTTGTTCGCGTATTTCGAACCGGGGTTACCGAGACCGACAAACAGGCGCATGACGCGGCATCCCGCCGCTGCTTACTTCTTCTTGTCGCCGCCAGCCGGCGCTTTCGCGCCAGCCGCCGGAGCCGCAGCACCCGCCGCAGGCGCGGCAGCAGCAGCCGGCGCCGCAGCACCCGCCGCCGGAGCAGCGGTGCCTGCAGCCGCGGCAGCCGCCGCAGCCTTCTGTTCTTCGGCGTAGCCGGACGGCGGCACGATGGTCACCAGCGTCGCGTCCTCACGCGACAGCGACTTCACGCCGGCCGGCAGCTTGATCTCGGACAGATGCAGCGAGTGGCTGATTTCCAGCGCCCCGACATCCGCGTCGATGTACTGCGGAATATTTTCGACCGAGCATTCGAGATCGATGGTGTGGGTGACGATGTTGACGGTGCCGCCGCGCTTGACGCCGGGCGAGGTTTCGCCGTTCACGACGTGCAGGGGGACGCTGACGCGGATGGTCGCGCCTTCGCCGAGCCGCAGGAAGTCAACATGGAGCGGGAAGTCCTTCACCGGATCGAGGTGGAAGTCGCGCGGAATCACGCGGTGCTTCTTGCCCTCGAGATCGATGTCGAAGAGCGTGGTCAGGAAACGGCCGGCCAGGATGCGCTGGCGCAGTTCCTTGTCGTCGACCGAAATGGTCACGGGGGGCTGGTTGTTGCCGTAGATCACTCCGGGCACTCTCCCGGCGCGACGCTCTGCCCGGGCGGCCCCCTTGCCGCTCTGCGGACGCGCGGTCGCCTTCAATTCCTTGACGGTCGCCATCGTGTTAAGTCCTTGTTTTCTAAAAAGTTAAAGGCCGCATCGCGGCCCGTTGGCGTCCCACAGCAAGCCTCCAGGGGTGCGGGGGCTGCGGACGTGGCGGGCTTTTAGCCCCAAAGGCGCGAAATGACAAGGAAATGAAGGGATTTTTCTGCGGTTTCACCCTCCCCTGGGGGGGCCTGGAGGGGGAGGGTCGGCTCGCATCGCAAGATGCGAGACGGGGTGGGGTGATCTCTCAACTCGGGCAGCGTTCCATGGGGAGAGACCGTCAACCCCACCCCGCCGCTCCCTTTGGTCGCGTCGACCCAAGAGCGAGCTGCGCTCGTCTCGACCCCTCCAGGGGAGGGCAAATCCCCTACCCGTCCGTCTTCAGACCGCGCCGACATCCGGCGCGGCCGGCGAAATGCCGAGCTTGGCTTCCAGCGCAGCAATCCGGCCCTTCAGCGCCTCGTTCTCCTCGCGCGCCAGGCGGGCCATGTCCTTGACCGCGTCGAACTCCTCGCGCTTGACGAGGTCGAGGTCGCGCAGGATGCGTTCGGCCTGGTTGCGCATGACCGTATCGACCTCGCGCTTGACGCCTTGGGCAGCGCCGGCGGCGTCGTTCATCAAACGGCCGATCTCGTCGAAAAACCGATTGCTGGTCTGGGTCATCTTAAAGCGCTCCGGTCGCTGCAAATTGATCGTCACCGACATCACAATGGCGATCCCAAAGGCAAGGTTCAAGGGCAAGGTTCAAGTGCGCCGTTCAAGGCCAACGTGATGCCCCTTTGCCTTGTCATGCCCCGGTTTCCTTGCAATCGTATCAAGCGCTTCACCAGCAACCAGAATCACAACGCAAAAAGAAACGCCCATGATCGACCAGCAGATCGATATTGCGACCAAGGACGGCAAGACCACGACCTTCATCACCCATCCCGAGCGCGGCGGACCGTATCCGGTTGTCATCTTCTACATGGACGCGCCGGCGATCCGCGAGGAACTGCGCGACATGGCGCGGCGGCTCGGCACGTCAGGTTACTACGTGATGCTGCCGAATATGTATTACCGCTCCGGCGTCATGGAGCTGGGGCCGATCCCGCCGGATCCGGAAGCGCCCGAGCGCAAGCGAATGTTCGGCTTCATGAACTCCATCAACATCCCGATGGTAATGGAGGACACCAAGGCGCTGCTCGCCTATGCCGAGACGCAAGAAGCGGCGAACACGAAAATGGTCGGCACCGTCGGCTACTGCATGAGCGGCCGCTACGCGGTCAATGCGGCGACGCATTTTCCGGATCGTGTGAAGGCGGCGGCTTCGATCTACGGCACCCACCTCGCGACCGACCAGCCCGACAGCCCGCATCTGGCCGCGTCGAAGACCAAGGCCGAACTCTACTTCGCCTGCGCCGAGACCGACATCTATGCGCCGCAGGAGATCATCGACAAGGTCGCGGCCGGCATGAAGGGATCGAACAACGAGGTCGAGATCTACCCCGGCACCCATCACGGTTTTGCCTTCCCGAAGCGTCCGGTCTACCACCGCGACGCCGCCGAGCGGCACTGGGAGCGGCTGCTGGCGCTCTATCGCCGTAACCTCGTGCCGTAGGCATCGCACCGGATGCAATTTCTCACCATCACCTTTCCGGCAATCGATCCCGTCGCCATCTCGATCGGACCGCTCGCGATCCGATGGTATGCGCTGGCCTATATTTGCGGCATCGTGCTTGGATGGATATATGCGCGCGCGCTGATCAGGAGCGAGAAATTGTGGGGCGGGCCGGCGCCGATCGCGCCGGTGCAACTCGACGACTTCATCCTCTGGGTCACCCTCGGCATCATCCTCGGCGGCCGTACCGGCTACGTGCTGTTCTACAACCTTCCCTTCTTCGTCCAGCATCCGGCCGCCATTCTCAAATTATGGGAAGGCGGCATGTCCTTTCACGGCGGCTTCCTCGGCTGCGTCGCCGCGGTGATGCTGTTTGCGCTCAAGAACAATATCTCCATCCTGTCGCTTGGCGACATCACGACCGCGGTCGCTCCGATCGGAATATTGCTCGGGCGGCTCGCCAACTTCATCAAGGGCGAATTGTGGGGGCGTGAGGCGGATGCCAGCGTGCCCTGGAGAATGGTCTTTCCCGATGACCCGTTTCAACTTTTCCGCCACCCAAGCCAGCTCTACGAAGCGGCGCTCGAGGGCGTCCTGCTGTTTGCGATCCTGGCGGTCATGGTGCGGATGGGCGCGCTGAAGCGGCCGGGCCTGATCCTCGGCAGTTTTATCGCGATCTACGCACTGGCGCGCATTACCAGCGAATTTTTCCGCGAACCGGACCCGCAGCTCGGATTTTTGTGGGGCGGATTGACCATGGGTATGCTGTTGTCGGTACCAATGATCATTGCCGGCGCCATCCTGATCATGATGGCATGGCGCCGCAAGGCGCCGGAGCATATACAGAGGTCGATTTAAGGCAGGCCGTGACCGAATTCTCACCGTTGCAGGCGGAGATCCACAAGCTCATCAGATCGTCAGGACCGATGCCGGTCTGGCGATACATGGAGCTGTGCCTGGTGCATCCCGAGCACGGCTATTACGTGTCGCGCGATCCATTGGGCCGCGAGGGCGATTTCACCACCGCGCCCGAGGTCAGCCAGATGTTCGGCGAGCTGCTCGGTCTGTGGACGGCTTCGGTGTGGAAGGCGATCGGGTCGCCGCCGATGCTGCGGCTGGTCGAACTCGGCCCCGGCCGCGGCACCATGATGGCGGATGCGCTCCGCGCGGTCCGGGTGCTGCCGCCACTCTATCAATCGCTCCACATCCATCTCGTCGAGGTCAATCCGGTGCTCCGCGAGAGACAGCGGGCGACGCTATCAGGCGCGCGCAACATCAGCTGGCATGACAGCATCGACGACGTGCCGGAGGGCCCCGCGGTCATTCTCGCCAACGAATATTTCGACGTGCTGCCGATCCACCAGGTGGTCAAGCGCGAGACCGGCTGGCACGAGCGTGTGGTCGACCTCGATCCCGATGGCAAGCTGGTATTCGCAGCCGCAGCCGATCCGATGCCGCGCTTCGAGGTGTTGCTGCCGCCGCTGGTGCGGGCGGCCCCTATCGGCGCCGTGTTCGAATGGCGGCCGGACAATGAGATGATGAAGATCGCGGCGCGGGTGCGCGATCAGGACGGCGCGGCGCTGATCATCGATTATGGCCATCTGCGCAGCGATGCCGGCGATACCTTCCAGGCGATCGCCCGCCACAGCTTTGCCGACCCCCTGAAGAATCCGGGCCAGGCCGACGTCACCGCCCATGTCGATTTCCAGGCGCTGGCGCGCGCGGCGGAAGACGTCGGCGCGCGGGTTCATGGTCCGGTGACGCAAGGCGAATTCCTCAAGCGGCTCGGCATCGAGACACGCGCCGTCACGCTAATGGGAAAAACCACGCCGGAGGTTTCCGCCGATATTTCCGCTGCGCTGAAGCGCCTGACCGACAGCGGCCGCGGCGGCATGGGATCGATGTTCAAGGTGCTTGCGGTCACCGAACCCAACCTCACCTCGGTCGCGGGCCTCAGCGACGAACCGCCGGCGCCTGGAGATGAAACAGCATGACGTTCGGATCGTCGCTGCTCGCAGCCATTCCCGGGCTGCACCACGCGTTCTTCACCCGCGAGGGCGGGATATCCAGCGGAATTTACCAAAGCCTCAATGGCGGACTCGGCTCCAATGACGACCCGGCCAGTGTCGCGGAAAATCGCCGCCGGATGGCCGAGCAAATGGGCGTTGCGCCCGAGCGCCTGCTCAGCGCGCACCAGATCCATTCGCCCGACGTCGTGGTGGCGACCGGACCATGGCAGGGCGACAAGCCGCGCGCCGACGCGCTCGTCACACGCACGGAAGGCATCGCGATCGGCGTCACCGCCGCGGATTGCGGCCCGATCCTGTTTGCCGATGCAGCCGCGCGCGTGATCGGCGCGGCGCACGCCGGCTGGAAGGGCGCGCTGACCGGCGTGCTGGAATCCACTATCGAGGCGATGGAGAAACTCGGCGCCGACCGCTCCGGCATCGTCGCCGCCATCGGCCCGCTGATCCGCCAGCACTCCTATGAAGTCGGCAGTGAATTCGTCGAACGTTTTCTGGATGCCGACGCGGAGAATGCCGTATTCTTCATTCCCTCGGTTCGATCAGGCCATGCCATGTTCGATCTCGCCGGCTTCATCCGCATGCGGTTGGAGAATGCCGGCGTGCTGATGATCGACGACATCGGCGTCGACACCTATTCCGACGAGCGCTTCTACAGCTACCGACGCTCGGTGCACCGGAAGGAGCCGGATTACGGCCGCCACGTCCACGCGATCGCATTGGACGCAGAGTAATTCCCTACTTCACCTGCAACACGACCTTGCCGTGCGCGGCCGGCATCGGCAACGCGCAAATGGTCGGCGATCGCGCCATAGCCGCCGAGAACAAAGGCTCGCATGGATCATGCCTGCCGGGTTGAAGAATTCTGGCAACAAGAAGGTGAGTCGGGATGGGCCGGACGCAATCTTTTTGGCGAGCCGGTGCACCTGCTGCCCTAGACCTTAACACATTTTAACGATATCGCAGGGAGCAATGAGGGATGCCCCGATAGCTTCGTGCCTGAAAGCCCCGCGCGCCATGTTCGCCGCGGTGCTATTTGCTGTCGCCTCGGCGCTCGGCGGCTGCGCCGGCGGCGGCGCCAACAGCGGCTCGTACGCGATGGCTTCAGCGGGCAGCGGTTCGACCGTGGCGTTCGAATCGATCGACGGCCCGCCGCCGCAGGTGTTCGACCGGATGGTCAGCGTGCTCGACAGCGAATCGAAGCTGCGCAACCTGTCGATCGTCTCCCGCGAGGGCGGGGCTTCCTACCGCGTGCGCAGCTATCTCTCGGCGCAGGTGGTGCGCGGCAAGACCGTGATCGCCTGGGTCTGGGACGTCTACGACAACAACCAGCAGCGCGCGCTGCGGCTTTCCGGCGAAGAAGCGGCCGGCAAGGCCGGACGCGACGCCTGGGCGGCGGCCGACGACCTCGTATTGCGGAAGATTGCGCAGGCCGGCCTCAGCGGCCTCTCGGGCATGATCAACGGAACTCCGGATGCCGCGCCGGTCCCGGGCACGGCGAGAGGCGGTCCGGCAGTTGCGAGTGCAGCAGACACGGCACCCGCCCAGGATGCGGCCGGCGTCGTGGCGCTGGGCTACAGCGCCCAATAAAGCAGCCCCGAAATAGTCCGGTAACGGCCCATTTTTCGCCGGGAAAACCGGGGTGATGGGTTGCCAGCCAAGCCAACTGCCTGATATCTCCTCGCCCATCAAAAGCGCCGGTTCCGAGGATTTCTCGATATGCTGAACGTCGTATCCAGCAAGGCGCGAGGAGAAGCGTCGATGGCGGCCAAGAACGGCTCGATCAAGCTGGTCGCCGGCAATTCCAATCCGGCGCTGGCCCTGGAAATCGCCAATTGGCTGAACCTGCCGCTGGCCAAGGCCAGCGTCCGCCGCTTTGCCGACAACGAGATTTTCGTCGAAATCCTCGAGAACGTGCGCGGCTCGGATGCCTTCATCATCCAGTCGACGTCGTTTCCGGCCAACGACCATCTGATGGAACTGCTGATCATCACCGATGCGCTGCGCCGTTCGTCCGCCCGCCGCATCACCGCTGTGATCCCCTACTTCGGCTACGCCCGGCAGGACCGCAAGGTCGGCTCGCGCGCGCCGATTTCCGCCAAGCTGGTGGCGAACCTGATCACCCACGCCGGCGTCGACCGCGTCATGACGCTCGATCTTCACGCCGCTCAGATCCAGGGCTTCTTCGACATCCCGACCGACAATCTCTACGCCTCGCCGGTGATGGTGCGCGACATCAAGGAGCGCTTCGACCTCGCCAATGTCATGGTGGTATCGCCCGACGTCGGCGGCGTGGTCCGCGCGCGCGGCCTCGCCAAGCGCCTCAACACCCCGCTTGCCATCATCGACAAGCGCCGCGAGCGCGCCGGTGAGTCCGAAGTGATGAACGTGATCGGCGACTGCGCCGGTTACACCTGCATCCTGGTCGACGACATCGTCGATTCCGGCGGCACGCTGGTGAACGCCGCCGACGCACTGCTCGCCAATGGCGCCAAGGATGTCTACGCCTATATTAGCCACGGTGTGCTGTCGGGCGGGGCGGCCGCCCGCATCGCAGGCTCCAAGCTGAAAGAGCTCGTCATCACCGACTCGATCTTGCCGACGGACGCGGTCAGCAAGGCCGGCAATATCCGCACGCTGTCGATCGCGCCGCTGATCGCGGAAGCGATCAGCCGCACTGCGTCGGAAGAATCGGTGTCGAGCCTGTTCGACTGAGGCAGGTTCGAAGTTCGTAGGGTGGGCAAAGCGCAAGCGTGCCCACCATTCACGATGACGCGTCGGGATAGATGGTGGGCACGCTGCGCTTTGCCTACCTACAGCTTCTCACTCAAATCCAGGCCGCGGCACCAAATTCATCAGCATATTGGCGTAGCCGCCATCGACCATGATCTCGTCGCCATTGACATAGGCCGCGCGATCGCTCGCCAGGAACAGGATCGCGTCCGCCATGTCCTGCGGCATGCCGACCCGCCGCATCGGCACCACGGCGGAACGTCGCTCGGTCACTCCAGGCGTATCGTAAAACGACTGGCTCATCGGCGTGATCACCATTCCGGGACTGACGACATTGCTGCGGATGCCATGCGGCCCCCATTCGTTGGCAAGCTGCCGCGACAACATGATCACACCGGCTTTGCTGACACTGTAGGCGCCGCTCTGCCCCTGCGCATTGCTGCCGGCAATGGACGCCACGTGAACCAGGCTGCCGCGGCCCAGCGTACGCATCTGCCGGCCGAACACCTGCGCGCAAACGAAATAGCCGGTCAGGTTGACGGAGAGAACCGCGTTCCATTCGGCAAGGGACAGGCTGTCGAGCGCACCGGGACGTAGCACGGCCGCGGTGTTGACCAGCACGTCGCATGGCGCCAGCGATTTTTCGATCGTCGCGGACACCGCGGTGACGCTCTCGACGCTCGAAGTATCGCAGCGGGCAATGACATGGCCTGCGCCGACCTTGCCGAGCTCGGCGCGCGTCACCTCGAGGCCGCGCTCATCGAGATCGATCACGGCGACACGGGCGCCGGCCTTGGCGAAACTGAGAGCCGTGGCGCGGCCGATCCCGCCACCGCCGCCGGTCACCACGCAGACACGGCCTGACAGGCCGAGCCAATCGGAAGGGTCTTGTCCAGCCATGGCTTCTTGCTCCGGTGCTGCGAACGACAGCGGCAGCGTAGCCGAGAGCCATGGTACGACCGAGCGAAATTCTTCCGTGCGTACGAAGCAATCCTGCATGGCCGGATTGCTTCGCTCGCAATGACGGGATCGGTTACCCCCCGATCCCTGCCGCCACCTGTCCGCGCAGTCTTTCCAAACTATGCAGCGTGTTGGCGCAGGCTTCCGCGACCTCGATGCCCTTGATGACGAAATGCTTGCGGAAGAAGTCGTGATGCACGGCGCTTTCGTGGAATTGCTGCGGCGTCAGCACCGCGGAGAATACCGGCACCTCGGTCTTGAGCTGCACGTCCATCAACGCCTTGATCACGGTGTCGGCGACGAATTCGTGGCGGTAGATGCCGCCATCGACCACGAGGCCGGCGGCCACGATCGCGGTGTAGCGCCGCGTCTTGGCCAGCAGTTGCGCATGCAAGGGTATCTCGAACGAACCCGGCACTTCGAACAGATCGACCTGCGCGCGCGTGATATGGCGCGCCTCGATCTCCTCGAGGAACGCGATGCGGCATTCCTCGACTACGTCGCGGTGCCACGACGACTGCACGAAGGCTATGCGCTGCGGCTTGACGAAACGCGGGTGCATCGGCGCCGGCGGACGCTCGGGCACGTCAGGGACGTGGCTCATTTCGACAGTTTGGGGTGGGGATTGGACTTCAGGCTCTTGCAACATCTGATTCATGGCTTTCCTCTTTCAGGACCAGAATCAGGGCATACGGAACGACGTCAGCCCACGCGCAAACGCGCGAAGGCCGCCGCAAACCGTTCTCTTTCATCCGGACTATAACCGTCGGCTTCGGAATCGCACCGAATCTGCTGACCCTTCTTCTCGGGAGAGAAGAAGGCGCTCGCGGGCTTGGGCTACGTCACCCTTACCGCCGGTGGGGATTTTCACCCCGCCCTGAGAACATCGGCCGCCCGGAATGGACGACCTGTCGCGAAATATGACGAAAGGCCGACGCGTCAGCAAGCACCTTTGACATGGGGAATCGGCATGTCCCCATGCCGCCGGAACAGAGCGCACCGGCCTGATCGGCGGACGGCCCTACGCTGGCCGCGGCAATTGGGATAGTTTGCTGCCAACAGGGGGACGCTCAACATGAAACTTCTTCTACGACGGAATTTCCTCAAACTCGCCGGCGCACTCATTGCTGCACCCGCCTTGCCGCGGCTGGCCGCCGCGCTCGATTATCCGACGCGGCCGACGAAAATCGTCGCGGGCTTCGCCGCCGGCGGCGGCGTCGACATCACCGCGCGCCTGATCGGCCAGTGGCTGGCCGATCATCTCGGGCAGCCTTTCGTGGTCGAGAACCGCACCGGCGCCGGCGGCAATATCGGCACCGAGGCGGTCGTGAACGCCGCGCCCGACGGATATACGCTGCTGCTGGCGACCGTCCCGAACGCGGTCAACGCCTCGCTCTACGAGAAACTCAGCTTCAATTTCGTCCGCGACATCGCGCCTGTCGCCGGCGTGATCCGCGTGCCGATGGTGGTGCTGGTCCACCCCTCGGTGCCGGCGCAGACGCTTCCCGAATTCATCGCTTACGCCAAAGCCAATCCCGGCAAGGTCAACATGGCCTCGGCCGGCAGCGGCAGCGCGCCGCATATGGCGGGCGAACTGTTCAAGATGATAACCGGCGTCGACATGGTGCACGTCCCCTATCGCGGCCAGGGCCCGGCACTATCGGATCTGCTCGGCGGCCAGGTGCAGATTCTGTTCGCCGCCGCGCCGGGAACTGCCGATCACATCAAGACCGGCAAGCTGCGCGCGCTCGCGGTGACGACAGCCGCGCGCATGGCGGAGCTGCCGGAGATTCCGACGGTGGGCGATTCCGTACCGGGTTATGAAGCCAGCCAATGGTACGGTTTCGCCGCGCCGAAAAACACGCCGGCCGAGATCGTCGAAAAGCTCAACAGGGAAATCAATGCGGCGATTGCCGACGGCGGCATGAAAGCAAGGCTTGCCGCCATCGGCGGCGACCCGATGCCGGGCTCACCGGCCGATTTCGGCAGGCTGATCGCCGACGAAACCGAGAAGTGGGGCAAGGTGGTGCGCGCGGGTGGCCTCAAGCCGGAGTGAGGCCTTCCGCTGTTTTCTGCTACGTCTTGCCGGCTACGCCTTGCGCGCGAAGGCCATGTATTGCGCGCCGAGCGGAAGCCAGCCGAGGCTGGCTTCGAACGGGCGCAGCCGGGCCAGAGCGCGCGGAAAAAACAGATTGTATTGAATGCGGGGCGACGCCCATCCCGCGGCGCTCAATCGCTTCGCCAGACTGCGCGCAAAAATCAGCCTGGCGTTCTCGTCGAACGGACAGGTATTCACGGCATGAACCGTGAGCGGGTTCAGCGGATTGTGCTCGAAGATCGCGATCAGGCCGCCCGGTCGCGTGATCCGGTGCAGCTCCTTCAGCCACGTCACATGCTCCTCGTGGGGGATGTGATGGAACACGCAGGCCGAGAATGCGACATCGAACGCGCCGGATTCGCAGGGGATGCGGCTGTCCTCGATGAGAACGTAGTTGCCGCCGGGGTAGCGCTGTTTGCCCAGCGTGAGGCTGCGTTCCGACACGTCTGACGATGTCAGCGCTGCATCCGGAAAGTATTTTCGGAAGAACGGAATGGAATTGCCGATGCCCGAGCCGAAGTCGCAGATCCGCGACACACCGATTTGCTCGCGTTCGACGATCTGCCGGAGCTGCCTGATCTTGTATTCGGCGAAATATTCCGGGCCCTCGCCGGTGACCGCAACGTTCTCGCGATGCTGGTCGTAATAGGCGTCGGCGAAGCGATCGAACTCGGCCTTGTCCATGTCAGAGATCCAGGTTCCGTAAATGACGCCGGCCCGCCGAGAGGGCAGTATTGCTTCGTGACACAACGTTTAGATAGCACCTAAACATTTGATTAAGTTAGCCGGGGTCGGCCTCGACGAATCGTATCCCGGCCGGTCTAAAAATTGATGAACAATTAACCGGGCTTCATCGATTATCGCAGGCAGCGAGTCGAACCAATTTCATTGCCGGACAGGCTGCCAAACCCATGGAAATTCAGGACGGGACGCCGCGCCCCGGCAAGATGTTTCTGTCCATCGTTGTACCCTGTTACAACGAAGAGGAGGGCTTGCGCGAATTCCACCATCAGATGACGGCCGCCGCGCGCGCGCTGTGCGGCCAGCGGTTCGAGCTGATCCTGGTCGATGACGGCTCGACTGACAACACCTGGAAGCTGATCAACGAACTCTCGGCGGAAGACCGCAACGTCGTAGCCGTCCGGCTCGCCCGCAACCACGGGCATCAACTGGCGCTAACGGCGGGACTTTCCACCGTGCGCGGCGACCTCGTGCTTGTCATCGATGCCGACCTGCAGGACCCGCCGGAACTGCTGACGCCGATGTACGAGATGATGGCGCGCGAAAGCGCCGACGTCGTCTACGGTCTGCGACGCAGCCGCGCCGGCGAAACCCGCTTCAAGAAGAAATCGGCCGAGGCTTTCTATCGCCTGCTCGCCCGGATCACGCGGGTCCATATCCCGGTGGATACCGGCGATTTCCGGCTGATGAGCCGGCGCATTTCCGACCAGCTCGTGCAGATGCCGGAGCATGACCGCTTCATTCGCGGGATGGTGGCATGGCTTGGCTACAAGCAGGTCGCCTATGAATACGACCGCAATCCGCGTTATGCCGGCACCACCAAATATCCGCTGGCGAAGATGATCGGCTTTGCGGCGGACGCGCTGATCAGCTTCTCGATGGTGCCGCTGCGGATCGCGACCTATGTCGGCGCGCTCCTGACTACCGTCCTCACCTTTGTCGGCATCGGCGCCGTCATCAGCTGGATCCTTTCCGGCACCGTGCCCGGATGGACCAGTCTGACGCTTTTGGTCGTGATGATCTCCTCGGTCCAGCTCCTCGTTCTCGGGCTGATCGGAGAGTATGTCGGCCGGATCTATATCCAGTCGAAGAACCGCCCGCTGTTCGTGATCTCGCACATCCACCGGCGCGGACGGCTGCCGCACCGCGCGGCCGACGGTGAGGGCGAAATGGAAAAGACGGCGTTCACAACCCTGCTGGCCCAATCGGGACCGAAGGCAAGCATCCACGCCTACGACGAGGCCTCCTGATGAAAGCGCTCCTGAGCCATCCCGCGCTCTACCAAGCCTACCAGAACGCCGGCGGATTCTTCGGCGCCCGCGTCAAGGCGATCGCCGACTACCTGACGCTGCGGCCGGGAATGCGGGTGATCGATATCGGATGCGGGCCCGGCCATATCCTGCGCCATCTGCCTGATGATATCGAATATACCGGCTTCGACATCGACGAGGCCTATATCGCCTATGCGCGGCGCGCGTTCGGCCATCTCGGCACGTTTCACTGCCGTCATTTCGATGCGGCGGCCGCCCGCGAATTCGCCAGCGCCGACGTCGTCATGATGAACGGCGTGCTGCATCATATCGCCGATGACGGCCTGCAGGCCACGCTCGCCGACATCCGCGATGTCCTCAGGAGTGACGGCGTGCTGTTCACGCTCGACGGCTGCTACCGCGAGGGCCAGTCGCGCATCGCCAAATGGCTGCTCGACAACGACCGTGGCGAATTCGTCCGCGACCGGGATGGCTACGATCAGGTGCTTCGGCGCGCGTTCGGAAAAGTGAACCTCGCCATTCGCGACGACTATTCGCGCGTGCCTTACACGTTCATCATCGGCGTCTCGCAGAAATAGCTGCCGCCAAGCCGGCTATTCGTTCCGGCGCAGGATGTCGATCCCGTCGACCGAACGCACGAGCGTGTAGGGCTTGAGGAGCTGCGACACTTCAGCGTCGGCGCGCGCCCAGGCGCCCCAATCATTGCGCAGATTGTCGACCAGGACGAGGTCAGGCGGCAGCCTTTTGAAATCCTCGATCAGCCATTTGCGCTCCAGCGCCAGATAATCGTTCAGCTTGGCGTCGGTGGCCGCATCGACAAAGGTCCTTTCGCGCGTCAGCCGCACGAACTCGCGGATCCAGAGATTCTCCTGGCGGGAAACCCAGACGCCGTTGATATCCCGCACCAGCGGGTGACCAATGGCGGCCTCGCCGCTTAGTACCAGTATCCGCGCATGCGGCATGAGACCTTCGACCGCTTGCCTGACCGGGCCGACATAGACGGTGACGTTGAACCAGAGCATGCCGACAACAAAGGTCACGGCCAGCATGAACGCCGAAGCAATTTCAAGACGGCGCGAGCGCGGTGCGGTGTTCGCCGCCCCCGTCAGCGCATAGCCCATCGCAAGCAAGGCTACCGCGACCATCGGATAGGAGTGATAGGCCCAGCCGCGCCGCTGCAGGAAGAACGAGACGGCAAATCCGATCGATGCGAGAGCGGTCACCAGCAACAGAGAGTCAGGCGTGCGCTTCTGCCGCGCCAGCAGCACCGACACCATCGCGATCGCGAAAGCCAGCGTGGCGTCGTTGAGGAAGATAACCGAGGCCGGCATCGACCACGACAGATAGGTGTCGCGGACCAACGGGTAGGTGACCGTGAAATACTCGGGATAGAAGATGTACGTGCTGACACTGACCGTTATCACCAACGCCGCCGCGATGATGTTCTCCGGCGCAAACAGCACGCGCCATGAGCGCGAACGGATCGCGGCGAACAGGATGCACAAGGCCGCCGGCACCGTGAAGAACGGCTTGAAGGCCAGCGTGATGCCAGCGCCTGCGCCTGCAATCAGGATTGCCCATGGCGGCAATGGTTCGCGGTCGCTGCGCAGCGCGTAGACGGCGAGCGCGGGAAGAAAGGTGAGCATGGCGATATGTTCGCGCTGAGCGAAGACGTGCATCGGCAGGATCGTCACGACGGCCGCAGCCCAGACGGCAAGCGCTCCCGATTTCAACGGGGCCGTCGCCGGCGACAGACGCAGGATGCGCGACACCGCGAACAGGGAGGCTGCGGCCAGCAGCAGAAGCTGGGCATCGATCACATGCCGCGGATCGACGCCGAGAACGCGCGCCAGCGCGACACCCGGCAAATAGGCAAAGGCCGCCATCGGCGGATTGATCTCGATGATATCGCGATAGAGCCGTTGCCCATCCAGCATGCGTTCGCAGACGACGATCAGCCAGCTCACATCGGTGTTCAGGGGAACGACCTGCCTGAGCCCGATGGCGATGGCGAAGACGACGCCGATCAGAAGCAACGGCATCGGCGCCAGCCCTTCCTGCGCCGCCGACCCTGACGGCGAGCGGAGGGGGGCGGCTGAGAATTCCGAGGTCATGGGCCCATCCTGCTGGGAAGCTGTGCGACGCTAGCGAGTGAGCGTTAACGCGCGATTTGCGGACGGTCTGGGGCGTGTCGATGCATGGCGAAACATTCATGAATCCTTAAAGCCGGCGTCCTAGAGGTGTCTATCGTGCCCAACTCCGGACCGCCCGGGCGATGCACAGGGAACAAGCGTGACACACGCCGCTGATGTTGCCGGCACGGATGCAGGAAGGCCCGCGCGCCGGGCCTGGCAAACACCGATTGTTCGAACCAGCGTCCTGGTGCCGACGGCCATCGCGCTCGGCTCGCTCCTGGCCGGCGCGATCTACACCTGGTTTGCCGGCGAGGACGTCAACTGGGACTGGCAGAACTACCACGAGTATAATGTCTGGGCCCTCGTCACCGGCCGCTACGGCATCGATGCCTTGCCCGCCGGCTTCCAGACTTATTTCAATCCGATCGTCTATTTCCCGGTCTATTATCTGCGCCATCTGCTGCCGCTGCCCTACGGCCTGATGATCCTCGGCGCGGTGCACGGCCTCAATCTGCTGCTGATCTATTTCCTTGTTCGCGTGCTCTTGAAGGAAGCGGCGACAGCGAGCGCGATCGGGGCGTCGATCCTGATTGCCGCGGTCGGGCCGATGACGCTTTCGGAAGTGGGCACGAGCTTCTCCGACATCCTCACCGCGCTGCCGATCCTTGCAGGCTGCATCCTGATCCTGTCGGCGGAAGGACGTCACGGACGTTACATTCTCGCCGGGGTACTGATCGGCGCCGCCGTCGGGCTGAAGTTGACCAATGTCGTCTATGCGCTCGGCGCCGCCGCCGCCGTGCTCGTCGCCAGCAGGCCGCTGATGGCAACGTTCTGCCTCGGAGTGGGCGGCGCGGCCGGTGCGCTGGCGACAGGTGGCGCGTGGGGACTGATGCTCTGGCGCGAGATGGGCAATCCGATCTTCCCGCTCTTCAACGCCGTGTTCCAGTCCCCGGAATTGGTCCCGACGAACATCATGGACTGGCAATTCCTGCCGCGCGGCATGCTGGACGCCCTGGCGTATCCCTTCTACTGGCTAGTCGGCGACAACAGGAGCTCGGAATATCCGTTCCGCGACGCCCGGTTTGCGGTCGCAACCGTGTTGATCGTGCTCGGCATCGGCAGAAGCCTCATCACACGCACCGATATCTTCACGCGCCGCGATACTCAGTTCCTGCTGTTCTTCGCCGTCTCCTACGCGACATGGCTCGCGGTGTTTTCGATCCAGCGCTACGCGATCGTGCTGGAACTGTTGTGTGCGCCCCTGATCGTCCTGCTGATCCATCGCAGCATCGCCGCCACGCCCGGATCTGCCGCGATCGGCACCTCTCCGGTGCGGGCGAATGCGGCGATGCTTGCCGTAGCCCTGGCGGCTGCACTGTGGTCGCAACCGGGAGACTGGTTCCGCCGCCCCTGGTCCAATCCGTATAATCCGAGTATCTCGAAATCCCTCGAGCAGCCCGCTGTCTATCTTCTTCTCGACAAGCCGCTGGCCTATGTCGCCCCGCTTCTGCCGCCGCAGTCGCGGTTCTATCAGATCGCCGACATTGCCTTGCCCATCATGCCCGATGGCGAGTTCGACCGCCGCATTCGCACCGCCTTGAAAAATCCGCTGCCGGGCGGCGCATGGGAATTGCACAGGCGCGGCAAGCCGATCCGCGAGCCATTGCTGGAGCGATATGGCATGCGCCTCGATGCTTCCCGCTCCTGCGTCGAAATCGAAGGCGCGTGGCTGGGGACAGCCGTCGAGGCGTGTCCGCTGGTTGCGCGCGAGAAACTGTAGAGCGGAGCGGTTTGGCGGATGCCTCAGGCCGCCTGTTGATCTGCTAGCGGCTCGAAGTCGAAGAGCCTTTTGAGAGGCACGCGACCTATCCCGCCCGGCGCACATTTTCGCGCAAGGAACCAACTCCGCCTTTGGCAAATGCTGGCGTGCCGGCGCCGGGATGCGAGGTCATCCCGGGAAAATTAGGAAAAAATTAACCATTGTGGCAGACTGGCCCGATTTCTGCGGCCGCCGGACTCCGCGGCGCTCGAATCCGATTCCGGTTTGTTCTCAAATTAATAACTGTGGCCGCGATCTGCTGTGAACAACGCCGCTTTGGCCTGTGGACGGACTCAGGGGTCAGTTGCGCGGATTCCGCAAATCACATCACTTGAGCCTCGGCAGCCCCGGGAGGATCAGCGATCGGGAGAATTGCAGCCGACGGCGACGCAGTTCAACGCGCGCCGTGGTCCACGTGCGTATCACAAGAATTCAAAAACAAGGTCGAGACGGCATGTCCCTCCTCGAAGGCATTATCGATTCCCGGAACAACCCGCTCGCGGCGGTCGAGGACATTGCCGCCGAGAACAACTGGGCGTTCGAGCGCTCCGGCGAAGACGAAGTCACCATCGTCTCCAAGGGCAACTGGACCGACTATCAGCTCTCCTTCACCTGGATGGCGGAGATCGAGGCCCTGCATTTGGCCTCCGCCTTCGACATGAAGATTCCGCCTGCGCGCCGCGCCGAAGTGCAGCGGCTGATCGCGGCGGTCAACGAGCAATTATGGGTCGGCCATTTCGACATCTGGACCCATACCGGCATGATCATGTACCGGCAGGCGCTGGTGCTGCCGGGCGGGCTGACCGCCTCGACCGCGCAATGCGAGGCCATGCTGGCCGGCGCCATCCATGCCTGCGAGCGCTATTACCCGGCGTTCCAGTTCGTGGTCTGGGCCGGGAAGACCGCCCCGGAGGCGATGAGCGCGGCGATGTTCGATACCGAGGGCGAGGCGTAGTTAGTTCGCTGCGGCGCTTCCGCGCACGCGATGTCGTCCCTGCGAACGCAGGGACCCATACTCCGTGACGACAATTGTGCAGGACGGCGCTTGTTGCGGATATCTCGATCCACTAGAACCGCCTGTGGTTATGGGTCCCCGCGTTCGCGGGGACGACGTCTGCACTTGTGGTGACGCCTATGAGTACCGACAACGCACTTCAAAATCTCCGCGGCACCATTGCACTCGCCGGCGCCGGCAAGATGGGCGGCGCGATGCTGACCGGATGGCTGGCCGGCGGCCTCGACGCCAACCGCGTGGTGGTGGTCGAGCCCTTCCCGGCCGACGACATCAAGGCGCTCGCCGCCAAGGGCGTCCGTCTCAATCCAAAGGATGCCGGCACGGCCGATACGCTGGTGGTCGCGGTGAAGCCGCAGATGTTCCGCGAAGCGGGTCCGGCGCTGAAGCAGTTCGTCGGACCGAGCACGCTGGTCGTCTCGATCATGGCGGGCACGCCCATAGCTGTGCTGGAAGCGGTCTGCGGCGGCATGGTGGTTCGCGCCATGCCGAACACGCCGGCCGCGATCGGCCGCGGCATCACGGTTGCGGTCGCGGCGAAGAATGTCAGCGCCGCGCAGCGCGCCACCGCCGACGCGCTGCTGCGCGCCACCGGCTCGGTCGAATGGGTCGACGACGAAAGCCTGATGGATGCGGTGACCGCGGTGTCCGGCTCCGGCCCCGCCTATGTGTTCCTGCTCGCCGAAGAACTGGCGCGCGCCGGCGTCGAGGCCGGCCTGCCGGCGGAACTTGCCACAAAACTCGCGCGCGAAACCGTCGCAGGCTCCGGCGAACTGCTGCATCGCTCGGACCTTCCGTCCGCGACGCTGCGCCAGAACGTCACCTCGCCGGGCGGCACCACGGCGGCCGCGCTGGAAGTGCTGATGGGCCAGGACGGAATGCAGCCGCTGATGATCCGCGCGATCGCCGCAGCAACGAAGCGATCGAAGGAACTGGCGAAGTAAGTTTCGTTGAAGAGCCGTAGGGTGGGCAAAGCCACCGGGCCGCGCGAACGCGCGCCCGATGACAGGCTCCGCGTGCCACCATTGCGAGCACAGTGCTGCATGGTGGGCCCGGCGCAAGCGCGCCTTTGCCCACCCTACGGCTCCGGGCAAGCCGCTACTTCCCCGCCAGCCGCTTGCTAAACATCTCGACATTGACAAGGCCGCGGGCGTGGCGGCCGTCGCCGATCTTGCGCTGGCCCTCGAAGGCTTCGACCTCGAAGCGGATCACGCGGCGCTCCACCGCTATGACTTTTCCCGTGACACGCACGGTCGCGCCGACCAGCGACGCGCCGAGATGGCGGATATCGACTTCGGTGCCGACCGTGATCCAGCCGGGCTGAAGATGGTCCCTGATGGCGTCGCTGGATGCCATCTCCATTTCCAGGATCATCATCGGCGTCGCATAGACCATCGGCATGCCGGGCACGAAATGCCCGACCGTGCGCTCGGCTGGCACGACCAGCGTCCGCTCCGCACTCATGCCGATTTTGATGAAGTCGCGTGCGTCCATGGATGTTTCCGCAAAACCGCTGTCGTCCCGGCCTTGAGCCGGGACCCATAACCACAAATCGCCATTGTTGCAGCACGCTGGAGCTCCAGCTTTGTCCAACAACTAACGCCGGTGGTTATGGGTCCCTGCGTTCGCAGGGACGACGGGATAGCTACTTCTTCGCCGCCGCCGCGCGCTCCACAAACGTCTTGCCGCCCTTCATCTTGTGGGCCAGCGGCGCTTCGTTGATCTGGATCACCACCGCATCGGCATCGACGCCGAGGTTCTTGACCAGCGCCTGGGTGATGTCGCGCATCATGCCGGCCTTCTGTTCGTCGGTACGGCCGGCGGCCATGCTCACGGTAATCTCAGGCATTGTTGTCTCCTCGTTATCGTTTCTTGTCGTCATGGCCGGGCTTGTCCCGGCCATCCACGAACTCGGCTATCAAACAAGACGTGGATGCCCGGGACAAGCCCGGGCATGACGGCTTGGGCGAATAGCTATCCCCACCTCACATCATGGCGAGCCAGCACCTCGCGCACGGCATCGACGAGCTTGTCTTGGTCGACCTCGTATTGAGCCTCGGCCTGTTTCTTCAAATATTCTTCGCGATCCTTGATCTCGGTAAGCCCCGCACCAAGGATCAGATCCTTGATCTGGATCTTGCCATTCGCCCTTTCGTCCGACCCCTGAACGATCGCGCATGGCGCGTTTCGCCTGTCGGCATATTTCATTTGCTGGCCAATGCTGTGTTTTGGATTTCCAAGATACAGCTCGGCGCGGATATTCGCATTGCGAAGAGCAGCGACCATCTTTTGATAGTCAGCGATTTCTCCTCCGAACACCGTGACTACTACGGGGCCAAATGCCGGCTTGGTGTCGACCTTTCCAAGCATCGTCAGCGCGGCCTGCAGCCGCGACACGCCGATCGAAAATCCCGTCGCCGGCACCGGCTCGCCACGAAAGCGCGAGACGAGGCCGTCGTAACGCCCGCCGCCGCCGACCGAGCCGAAGCGCACGGGACGGCCTTTTTCGTCCTTGGTTTCGAGCGTGAGTTCGACCTCGTAAACGGGACCGGTATAATATTCGAGACCGCGCACGACAGATGGATCGATCACAATTTGATCCGGCCCGTAGCCCGATGCCGTAACAAGCTTTCCGATCGCGTCGAGTTCGTCGCGGCCTTCCTGCCCAATCTTGCTGTCGCGCAGCCGCGCGTCGATCTGTGCGCCCTGTTCGATCGCGCCGACGATCAATGCGATGTCATCGGGCTTCAGGCCCGCACCCTTTGTAAAATCGCCCGACTCGTCCTTGCGGCCGTCACCCAGCAATTGCTGGACGCCGAAAATCCCGAGACGATCGAGTTTGTCGATTGCACGCATCACCGTCAGCCATTGCCCATCATCCGCGATGCCGAGCGCATCGCGCACCCCATCCAGCACCTTGCGGTTATTCACCTTCACCAGATAGCTGCCGCGGGGAATACCGAGCGCTTCCATCGTATCGGCCGCCATCATGCACATCTCGGCGTCCGCCGCGGGCGAGGCCGAGCCCACCGTGTCGGCGTCGAACTGCATGAACTGGCGGAAGCGGCCGGGACCTGGCTTCTCGTTGCGGTAGACATAGCCGGCGCGGTAGCTGCGATACGGCTTCGGCAGGTGATCGAAATTTTCCGCGACATAGCGCGCCAGCGGCGCCGTCAGGTCGTAGCGCAGCGAGATCCACTGCTCGTCGTCGTCCTGGAACGAGAACACGCCCTCGTTCGGCCGGTCCTGGTCGGGCAGGAATTTTCCGAGCGCGTCGGTGAACTCCATCGCCGGGGTTTCCACCGGCTCGAAGCCGTAGCGCTCGTAGACGTCGCGGATTTTCTCGACCATCTGGCGCGTGGCGGCAATCGCCGCCGGGCCGCGATCTTCCAGCCCGCGCGGCAGGCGGGCCTTCAGTTTTTGGGGTTTTTTGGGTTTTTCAGCCATGAGCGGCGTTGGTACCAGCCAAGACGCGGCCGGGCAACCGTGTCGCACGGCCAACAGCAGACCTCGTCATGGCCGGGCATAGCCGTCCGAAGGACACTTTCCTTGCCGCCAAGACGTGGATGCCCGGGACAAGCCCGGCCATAGCGAGACCCAAAAGGGACACGCCGCCGCCGCCAATCCAGGAACCACACCTTGCGCGCCGAATTATTTGCACGTCTCCAAAGGAGAGAGCTATGAAGAAGCTTATCACCGTCACCGCTCTTACGCTGTTGTGTGGCTCGGCCTTTGCCCAGAACACCGGCCCCGCTCCGCAGACCGGCATGGAGAAGCCCGGAACGACGAGCGGCGCCAAGCCAGATGGTTCGATGGACACCACCGGCATGAGCGCCACCAAGGGCAATATCAAAAGGGACAAGGACAACGCGCCGGCCCCGAAGGACGAAAAGAAGTAAGCCGTTCGCTAACGCGGCGAGCGCATCAAGCTATACGTCGATGAGAACTTGGATGCATTAAGGCGTCAAGCTTCACAGGTTCGCCGGTATCTTGCCAGAACAGTTTTTGACAGAGGCTGCCCGCCATTATGATGCGGTGGTAGCCGCCGACCAGTGTACCGTCTTTCGTTGCCTTGGCGATGATCTCGCCGTCTTCGTTCACGATGTTTCTCATGCGCCCTCCGTGTTCCTCTTGTCCGCCCGTTTCCCGAGCGCTCCAAGATCGTGGCCATGATGGCTTCGCCTTTCGCCTGAAAACCAGCTCGCTCCGATCAGGTTGTGCAGCGCGGCGTCGCGGATGCTGCTGCCGGCTGGGAATGCTTCGTTCGGCATCACCAACGCGGCTCCGACCAGCCGAGTTCCTCTATCACGTTCAACAACCTTCGTGAGGCGCCACCCCAAGAGCGAGCTTCGCTCGTCTCGATCCCACAACCGGAGAGGGAAGAGAGATCCATCCAGGGAAGAAGCCGGGCCTTAGGCAGCCACGGCCTTACCCTTGGGCCGCACTTCGGCGGTGTAGTCGGCCATCAACTGCGCGGAGATCTTGCCGGGCGTGAACTTCCAGTTCGCAATCTCGGACACCGGCGTCACCTCCGCCGCGGTGCCGGTGATGAAGCACTCGGTGAAATCAGAAAGTTCCTCCGGCATGATGCGGCGTTCGATCACCTCGATGCCGCGGCGCTTCGCGAGGTCGATCGCGGTGGCGCGGGTGATGCCGGCGAGGAAGCAGTCGGCGATCGGCGTGTGGATCTTGCCGTCCTTGATGAAGAAGATGTTGGCGCCGGTGCATTCGGCCACCCGCCCCTGCCAATCCAGCATCATCGCATCGGCATAGCCTTGGCGCTCCGCCTTATGCTTGGAGATGGTGCAAATCATGTAAAGACCGGACGCCTCGGCCATCGCCGGAATCGTCGCCGGGTCGGGCCGGCGGTATTCGGCCATGCCGATCCGGATGCCCATCAGCTTTTCGGCCGGATTGAAATAGCTCGGCCAGTCCCAGGCGGCGATGGCGAGATGGATGGTGTTGGCCGGCGCCGAGACCCCCATCATCTCCGAGCCGCGCCAGGCGATCGGGCGGAGATAGGCGTCGGGCAGGCTGTTACTGTCGATCACGAGCTGTTTTGCGGCGTCGATCTCGGCGACCGACCAGGGAATCTCGAAGTCGAGGATGTTGGCCGAGTTCTTCAGCCGCTCGGAATGCTCGGTGCTCTTGAAGGCCCTGCCGCCATAGGCGCGCTCACCCTCGAACACGCAGCTCGCGTAATGCAGGCCGTGAGTGAGAATGTGCACGTTGGCGTCGGCCCACGGCACCAGCTTCCCGTCGTACCAGATGACGCCATCGATCTTGTCGAACGAAACTCCCATGATTTCTCTCCCGGATTGACACTGCTTCAATTGGCCGCACATCAGCCCTCGCGCGGCTCAACGAGACGCGCGCACCCCCGGCGCTCAAGTGATCTGTCTACGGAAGCGGCGGGATAACTCCGCCGCCGGTCACAGGACCTTTCTGATCCAGTCGTGCGGGTCTTCAGCGCGACCGTACTGGATGTCGACCAGCTTCTTGCGCAGCCCCATGGCAACCGGGCCGGCTACGCCACCAGAGATCAGAAACTCGCCACTCGCCGAACGCACCTTGCCGATCGGCGAGATGACGGCGGCCGTGCCGCAGGCAAAGGCCTCTTTCAGCTTTCCGCTGGCGGCGTCCGTGCGCCACTGGTCGATGGTGTAGGCCTCCTCGCGCACGCGCGTGCCGGAATCCCTGGCCAGCGCAATGATCGAATCGCGGGTGATGCCCGGCAGGATGGTGCCGAGCGGCGGCGTCGAGAGCGAACCGTCGTCGAACACGAAGAAGACGTTCATGCCGCCGAGCTCCTCGATGTAGCGGCGCTCGACCGCATCGAGGAAAACCACCTGATCGCAGCCGCGCTCGATGGCCTCGGCCTGCGCGCGCAGGCTCGCGGCATAATTGCCGCCGCACTTGACGGCGCCGGTGCCGCCGACCGCGGCGCGCGTGTAGTTCTCCGACACCCAGATCGACACTGGCGCAGGCCCGCCCTTGAAATAGGAGCCGACCGGCGAGGCGATGACGGCGAAGATGTACTCCGCTGACGGCTTCACCCCGAGGAAGACCTCGCTCGCGATCATGAAGGGCCGCAAATAGAGACTGCCCTCGCCGCCCGGGATCCAGGCGCTGTCGATGCGCACGAGCTGCTCGACCGCCTCGATGAACACAGCCTCGGGCAGCGGCGCCATCGCCATGCGCTCCGCCGAATTCCTGAAGCGCGTTGCGTTGGCGTCGGGGCGGAACAGGTTCACGCCATTGTCGCGCTTGTAAGCCTTGAGGCCTTCGAAAATCTCCTGCGCGTAGTGCAGGACGGCCGCGGCCGGATCGAGCGAGAAATTCGCGCGGGCTTCGACGCGCGCGTCATGCCAGCCCTTGGCCTGGTTGTAGCGGACGATCGCCATGTGATCGGTGAAAATCCGGCCGAAGCCGGGGTCCACGAGCTTTGCCGTGCGCTCCTTCTCAGGAGTCGGATTCGCTGCCGGCTGGATTTCGAATTTCAAGCTCATTCCCTTGCTTCCCGCCCTTGCTGTCGGAATCGGCGCAATTTCTGGCGCCGGCCGGCCTCTCCGGGCCTGCTGGCTTAATAGGTCTGGACTGAGGACATGCTTTTGCGGAATGCCGAAGTCCAGTATGTTTGCCGAAATGCCGCTCGACAATCGCACGGTAGTTCATTTGCGGCCGTTGCCGCCATCGCTGGCTTTTCCGGCTGCCTGACACGTCACCAAGTTCGAAACGACTTAAAGTTTCGTCGTGGCTGGCAGTTTTGTAACATTGAACCCAAGATATGTCAACATGACTGACATAAATTTCTCAAAGGGCCCGGCCAACCCCGATTCGCAAGGCGCCGCCGGCACTTCGCCTGCCCCGCGGGCGGGCGAGTTGCGCTGGGACATCATCGAATTGTTGTTCTTCGCCTACCGCGACTTCGTGGGCGATGCCGACCATGAGCTCGAGGCTTTCGGGTTCGGCCGCGCCCATCACCGGGTGATGCATTTCGTCTACCGCTATCCCGGCCTCAAGGTCGCCGACCTGCTGGACGTGTTGCGGATCACCAAGCAGTCGCTTGGCCGGGTGCTCAAGCAGTTGCTCGACGAGGGCTACATCATCCAGAAGACTGGCAATAACGACCGCCGGCAGCGCCTTCTTTACGCCACCCCCAAGGGCGAAGCCTTGGTGGGAAAGCTCGCAGGGCTGCAGACCGATCGCATCACAAGCGCGCTCCGGGACATCAATCCCGAAGGCGTCGCTGTTATCAGCCAGTTCCTGCGCGCGATGATCGATCGCGACGACCCCGACAAGGTGTTAGAGGCGATCTTCGGGACCGGCAGCAAGAAGCCAAGGGAGTGACCGTGGCGCAAGGAGCAAGCATCGCGACAGCCACCGCGCGCGCAACGCAGCAACTGGCCGACGACGCCCCGCATCTGCTGCTGGTCGACGACGACCGCCGTATCCGCGACCTGTTGTCGCGGTTTCTGTCCGGCGAAGGTTATCGCGTCACCACCGCGTCGAGCGCGGGCGACGCGCGCGCAAAACTGCTCGGCCTGCATTTCGATCTCCTGATCCTCGACATCATGATGCCCGGCGAAACCGGCTTCGATCTGGCCCGCTTCATTCGCGCCTCCTCCTCGGTGCCGATCATCATGCTGACGGCGCGCCATGAGGCGGAGGCGCGGATCGAGGGCCTGCAGATCGGCGCCGACGACTATGTCGCAAAACCATTCGAGCCGCGCGAACTGGTCTTGCGGATCGGCAATATCCTCAAGCGCAGCGCGCCGCCGCCGGTGGAGGCGCTGGAGCAGATCGCGTTCGGCCCTTACGTGTTTCATCTCGAACGCGGCGAACTGCGCCAGGGCGAGGAGATCATTCACCTGACCGACCGCGAGCGCGAAATGCTGCGCATTCTGGCGGTCGCTCCCGGCGAAACCGTGCCGCGCGCGGCGCTGACCGGCGGCGGCACGGTGAACGAGCGCGCGGTCGACGTGCAGATCAACCGCCTGCGGCGCAAGATCGAGCGCGATCCCGCCAATCCGCTGTTCCTGCAGGCGGTGCGCGGCATCGGCTATCGCCTGGTCGCGTCGCCCTGAGCCAACCCATGAGTACGCTCGACACCGGCCTGACATTCATCCGCAATGCATCGCAACGCGTCTCCCGGGCCAATGGCTGGATGGGCAACGCGTTCAAGAGCTGGATGCCGACCGGGCTCTACGCCCGCGCGCTGCTGATCATGATCGTACCGATGGTGATGCTGCAGACGGTGGTGGCGTTCGTGTTCATGGAGCGGCACTGGAACACGGTAACGAGGCATTTGTCGGCCGCCGTGGTGCAGGATATCGCGGGCCTGATCGACATCTACAAGACTTACCCACAGGACAAAGACCGCGCGCAGCTCAAGCGCATCGCGCAGGAACGGCTGGGACTGGTGGTCGATTTCCTTCCCCGGGGCGACATGCCTTCACCGGGGCCAAAGCCGTTCTTCTCGCTGCTCGACCAGTCCCTCTCGGGGCAGATCAGCCGCCAGATCAGCCGTCCGTTCTGGGTCGACACCGTCGGCAATTCCAATCTGGTCGAGATCCGCATCCAGCTCGACGATTCCGTGATGCGGGTGTTCGCGCAGCGCAGCAGGGCCTACGCCTCCAATTCGGAGATCTTCATCTTCTGGATGCTCGGCACGTCCTCGATCCTGCTGATCGTCGCGGTATTGTTCCTGCGCAACCAGATCAGGCCAATCCTGCGGCTGGCGGACGCCGCCGAAAGTTTCGGCAAGGGCCGCGAGGAGCCGAATTTCCGCCCGCGCGGCGCGCGTGAGGTGCGGCGCGCGGCGCAGGCATTTTTGGAAATGAAGGCGCGCGTCGAGCGCTCGATCGAGCAGCGCACCGCGATGCTGGCCGGCGTCAGCCACGACCTGCGCACCATCCTGACCCGCTTCAAGCTCGAGCTTGCGCTGATCGGCGACAGTCCCGAGGTCGACGGCATGCGCAAGGACGTCGACGAAATGGCCGGCATGCTGGAGGCCTATCTCTCCTTTGCGCGCGGCGATAGCGGCGAGATCGCGCAGCCGACCGATATGGCGATGGCGCTGGAAGACCTGCGCAGCGACGCCGAGCGCCACGGCCATACCGCGACGGTGACGTTCCACGGCCTGCCGGTCGTGACGGTGAAGCCGGCATCGTTCAAGCGCTGCGTCGCCAACCTCGTCTCCAACGCCGCGCGCCACGCCAGCACGGTTTCGATCACCGGCCACCGCGATCACCGCTATCTGACGGTGACGGTCGACGACGACGGCCCGGGCATTCCCGCCAATATGCGCGAGGAAGTGTTCAAGCCATTCCTGCGGCTCGATGATGCCCGCAACCAGGACGAGGGCGGCACGGGCCTGGGGCTGGCCATCGCCCGCGACATCGCCCGCTCGCATGGCGGCGACATCACGCTTGGCGACAGCCCGATGGGCGGATTGAGGGCGGTGGTAAGGGTGCCGGTATAGAGCGAGAGATTCTGCAGCCTCGTTACTTCCCCTACTTCTTCGGGATCAGCGCCTTCAGCTTTTGCATGTCCTTGATGTTCATCTTCATGCCGCCAGGCATCATGATGTCGCCGGGCTTCTGATCGCTTTTGCAGGCGCCAATCCACTTGGCCTCGATCGTCGAGGTGCTGTCGCGCGGAGCGCCGCCCATGCCACCCTCGGTGTGCGAAGTCGATTTCACGGTGTAGGCGGAATTGAAATCGCCGTTGATCTCGGCCTTTGACGTGATCGTCATGCCGGCGACGCCGCAGACGGAATCGGTGACATAGCCGGTCGCCGTCTTCTGGATGTCCTGCTTCGCGCAGATCTCCTTGGCCACCGGCGACATGGCGGTGCTCATGTCCTTGTCCGTGGTCTCGTCCGTGCATTGCTGCATGGTCATCTCGGGCACTGTCCCGCCGCCCAGCACCTTCATCTCCCACAGTCCGGCCTTGCGCACCGGCAACTCCACGGCGATGGCGCCGCTGACCGGCAACAGGGCAAGCAGACCAACGGCCGAACAAGACACTAGAAGCAGTCGTCGCATGCGTAGGCTCCCGCTGAATTCTTGCACACGATATCGTGCGCGCGCGAAGTGAACACACGCCTCGCGTGGCAAAAACATGTCCAGCCGGAAAATCAGGAAGCGGACGCGCTCAGTAAAGCGTGCGCAGCGGCCGCTCGGCGGCGCCATAGGGCACCCAGCGGCAGGCAAAGGAAACGTAGCCGCCGTAATTGGGCTGCACGCCGAGGAATTTCACCACCTTGCCGTAGCGGGCGCAGTGGTCGACGGCGAGCTGGCGGGCATCGGCCTGCATCGCGAGCGGATAGGCGATGATGCCGCCGGTGTCATTGCCCTTGAATGCCGGCACCGTGTCGATGTCCAACCACTGCGCCTGCGCCGGCGCCCCCGCCAGCATCCCGCCCATGACTATCAGGCACATGGCAATCAGGCACGCGGCCACAATTCTTCGCATCGCAGACTCCATTTCGCTCGGAGCCCACCATAGTGTGCGCCGATGGCCGTGAAAAGAATGGTTGCAGCACGAGGCGGACTTGGCCGTCAGGTGTTGCCGCGCTGCACTTGACCTCGTCAGGGCTTCGCGGCACCGTTCATGCTTGGTTTACCGGCGGATTCCCCATGCGCAACCTGTTCAAATCCTTGAGAGCACTTGGCCCCAGAACTCTTGGCCTCAGAGCGCTTGGCCCCAGAGCACTTGGCCCCAGAGCACTTGGCCCCAGAGCACTTGGCCCCATGACGGCGGCGCTCGCCCTGCTGGCCTTCGGCCATGCCGCCCAGGCCGCCAACCCCTTGGAGCTGAATTTCGGGCTGTTCGGCCCGAAGTATGACGGTCGCGTCGCCGAATGCGAGCGGGCGCTGACGACGATCACGTCGCAGTTCCGGGAGAAGGAAGGCAAGTTCTGGAATTCGGCGCTGACCATCACCGCTTACGGCCGGATCCACGAAACCGCGTTTCGGCCCTGGCAGTCCGACAACATTCCGCGCCGTTATTGCAGCGGTGACGTGATGCTAAGCGACGGCAAGATGCGCACCGTGCACTACTCGATCATCGAGGATGGCGGTTTTGCCGGCTTTGGACAGGGCGTCGAATGGTGCGTGACCGGGCTTGACCGCAACTGGGCGTATAGCCCGGGCTGCCGGGCTGCCCGGCCCTGATTCCCTGATCAGCGCCGATTGGACAGCCCCGCGGCTGGCGCCTGCGATTATCTAATTTTGTTCTTGAAATGTTCTGGCTCCCTGCTAGGCTCCCGGTAATCGAGTAGAGGGGGCGTTCGATGCACCGATCCGTCGTTATTTCGCGGCTTCTGATTTCGCTGGCGCTTGTTGTCGTCTCCGCCGGAGTGGCGTCCGCGCAGGACCGCCGGCAGAACGCCCCGGGCGAGTTCGATTTTTACGTCCTGGCTCTTTCCTGGTCGCCCTCGTTCTGCGAGGCGGCGGCCGAGCGCGGCAATAGCGGGCGCGCGCAGGCCCAGTGCGAACGGCCTTATTCCTTCGTGGTCCACGGCCTGTGGCCGCAATATGAGCGCGGCTTTCCCGAATATTGCCAGCGGCCCTCGCCGCGGCTCGATCGCAACATCATGACCTCGATGCTGGACCTGATGCCGGCGCCCGGCCTGATCTTCAACGAGTGGGACAAGCACGGCACCTGTTCGGGCCTTGGCCCACGGGCCTATTTCGAGAGCATCCGCAAGGCGCGCGCGGCGGTGAAGATCCCCGAGGAATTCCTGCAATTGTCGGAGCAGAAGACCATCGCCCCCGGCGATCTCGAGGCGGCCTTCATCAAGGTCAACCCGGGCCTGAGCAGTGCGGCGATTTCGGTGACCTGCTCCGGCCGACGCCTGAGCGAGGTGCGGGTCTGCCTGAGCAAGGACATGCAATTCCGCGCCTGCGAGGAAACCGACCGCCGCGCCTGCCGCCGCGACGAAGTGGTGATGCCGCCGGTGCGGGGCGGCTGAAGATCCTCTTCCGCCATGCATGCCCCAGGCATGGCGGCCCGTCCCTGCGCAGACTGCCCAGAGTTGTCTGCGTTCCCGGTCATCCACGGCTTTATTGTCGTCTGCAAGGCACGTGGATGGCCGGGACCCTCCACGCCAAAGCGGCGTCAGGCGTGAATATCCCCGCTGCTATGATCGGCGAAGCTCAGTCGTGCCGATCCATTGCGGCCGTGATCGAAAACAAGGGAATCGTTCGAGCCCTTGAAGTTTACAGTGGTCCTGCCGTACTGCTGGGTGACGATAACATCATTCAGCGAATAACCACTGATCGAGAAATCAACGCTGCCGCTGCCGTTGTCGATACGAACGACATCGTTGCCGTCCCCCTTGGCAAAATTGATCGTGGAATTATCACCCGTTACCCAGATGTGATCGTCACCGGCGCCGCCCGTCACGGTCGAAGATCCACCGACCTGGATCACATCGTCGCCAGCGCCACCATCGACGACGGAATAATCATTGGTCCGCACGTGGTCGTCGCCGTCGCCGGCTGAGACAGTTGCATGTGAGTATGTGTGGACACTGTCGTTACCGGTACCGGCGTCGACAACCGCATGGTCATAGGCGTCGATGATATCGCTGCCCGCGCCGCCGCTCAGGTTGGCGTGGTCGTAGGCGTGGAGGCTGTCGTCGCCGGCGCCGCCATCAAGGGTGGAATTGTCGTAGGTCGTGAGTATGTCGTTTCCGTTACCACCCGAAACGTTCGAATACGCGTAGGTGCTGACGATATCGTCGCCCTCACCGCCGGTGGCCGTTGAATGATCGTACGTGCGGATATGATCATTCCCGGCGCCGCCATCCACGGTCGAATGACCATAGGTAAAGACGATATCGTCGCCCTCGCCGGCGACGACGTTGGCCTGGCCATTGGCAATGACCACATCGTCGCCCGCGCCGGCATCGATCGTGGCATTGCTGGCATCAACGTGGATGCTGTCGTCACTGGCTCCGGTGATAATCTCGAACAGATCCATGCCGCCCGACAACCCGTCGCTGGCATCGTCGCCGCGAAGCGCCGCCGACCCGCCGGTGCCAAAGGCATCGAGCTGTGCCTGCAGCTGATCGACGACGGATTGTTCTGCCGACGCCCGCGCCAGCAACATCTTGGCGTGGTACGAGATGCTGACCGTGGTGACCGAGGCATCCGGCGCCGATGACGATGTCCGGCTGTATACGCTTGCCGTGCTGCCCTTGGTGCCTGCATCCGCTGCCCCGGTGCCGGTCTGCGAAATCGACAAAGAGGTGTACGAGTAGGCGGCGGCAATCACACTCATGAGGCACTTCCTTCTTTCCCAGGAGCACTGGAATACCCATACACCCTTAAATAGAACGTTAGCGGATGGGCTGCCTCGTCAACTCGATATGTCATCCGCCGCTCGCGTCTTCGACGATATGGGTTACTTTCCGCGCTCCGATGTCGTAACCCCTCTCCCATGAACTACCGACACGCCTTTCACGCCGGCGGCTTTGCCGATGTCATCAAGCACATCGTGCTGGTCCGCATGTTGACCTATCTGCAGGAAAAGCAGGCTCCGTTTCGCGTCATCGACACCCATGCCGGCGCCGGGCGCTACGATCTCACAGGCGAAGAAGCGCGCCGCGGCGGCGAATGGCTGACCGGCATTGCGCGGGTGCTGCAGGCGCGGTTTTCGGAAAACACGCTGCCGCTGGTTGCCCCATATCTCGATATCGTCAGGGCATTCAACGCGCCGGGCAGGCTTGAGGCCTATCCCGGATCGCCGCTGATCGCCCGCGCGCTGCTGCGGCCGCAGGACCGTCTCACGGCCTGCGAAATCGAGCCCGGCTCCCGCAGGCAATTGATCGATGCGCTGCGCCGCGACAGCCAGGCCCGGGTGGTCGATCTCGACGGCTGGATGGCGTTGCCGGCCTTCGTGCCGCCCAACGAGCGGCGCGGCCTGGTGCTGATCGACCCCTCGTTCGAGCAAAAGGACGAATTCGAGCGGCTGGCCGACGGATTCGCCGAAGCCTATGCGAAATGGCCGACCGGCAGCTACCTGATCTGGTATCCGGTGAAGAGCCGGCGGACCACCGACACCCTGGCGCGGCTTGTCGCGGCCGCTGCCGCCACCAGCAAGCCGGCCGGAAAATGCCTGCGGCTCGAGTTTTCCGTTGCGCCCCAGGCGTCGGGCGGTCCCCTCGCCTCCACCGGGCTCCTGATCGTCAATCCGCCGTGGACGCTGGCGGGCGAACTGAAGACAATTCTGCCCGAACTCGAAAAACCGCTCGGCCAGGGCGGAGCCGGCCGTTTCAGGCTCGAGACGCCCAAACCCTGAAGGGGTACTACCTCTGAAAAGTGCGATTGAGCCGTAGGCAATTTACGCGAAACCGTATTATGCTCAGGCGGTTTTGGGACTGGCTTTACGTTCCGCTTCCGCGAATGGTTGCGGCGGAGTGATCAAGGCCGAATAAAATCCAGGTCGGTCGGCAGCATTAACCCGATCGGCTCAGGTGGCCAAGCTTCCGGCAGCGAATGTCCGGTCGGCCGATACGCGAGGTGTGCGTAGCGGCAGAGCAATACGGGGGAGGAGTTTCCCGATGGCCATGACTGGAACAGTCAAGTTCTTCAATGGAGAACGCGGCTACGGCTTCATCAAGCCCGATGATGGCGGACGCGATGTGTTCGTGCACATTACCGCCGTCGAACGGGCCGGATTGAAGGATTTGACGGAAGGACAGCGCATTACGTTCGAGGTCGAACCGGACAAGAAGGGCAAAGGCCCCAAGGCGGTCAACCTGGTAATTTCGTCGTGAACTGATGCTCGCGTTGGACGCGGACTGAATTTTTGGCTGTGAAGATGCGCTGGGCGCGGCATCGCTGCCGAGAGCGTTGAGGCGCGTGGCGTCCGCGCGCGTAACCCCGGCCTGAAGACAAAAAAATCCCGGCGACTTGCTGCCGCCGGGAGGTGATATCAGACGGTTTCTTTGTTCTCAGAAGCGATAGTTCAAGCCGGCCCGGATCAAGCCGAACCGGTAACCGTTCGACGCGCCTGTAATGACGAAGTTGCTGTTGGCGAGATCGACATAGAGATATTCGACCTTGGCGCTCCAGCTCGGGGCGAAGCCCATCTCGGCGCCGGCGCCGAGCGTCCAGCCCGCATTGGTATGGGATTCCGACAGGCCGAAGGTGGTGGCGCGCAGTTCGCCGAAGGCGATACCGCCCGTGCCGAAGAGCAGCACGTTGTTGAGCGTGTAACCGGCGCGGCCGCGAACCGTGCCGAACCAGGGATTGGAAAATTTCCACGGGGCAAATGTTTCTTCTGCGCCGGTCGCCTGGATGTCGGCTTCGAGACCGAACACCCACTGCCCGTTCTGCCAATTATAGCCGGCCTGGACGCCGCCGACGAAACCGGACGGCTTGGCCGGGTTGTTTGCGACCGAACCCCAGGCATAGCCGATGTTGGCGCCGAGATAGGGACCGGCCCAGCTATCGGGACGGTACAGCGTCTGGGTGGCTGTCAAGGGCGCGCCCGATCCGTAGAGGTCGGCCGCCCGTGCCGACATGGTCCAGCCCGCAGCGATCAGCGCCAGCGCGCCCCACGCAAACCTGCTCATTCACGCCACTCCACGCAACTGCCGCGACCACGCCCGGCGAGAGACCGGCCTGGTTACGGAACTCCACTTTTTTCCAGTAAGATTTATCGAGAGCTTTAAGTTAAAGGGTTGTTAAGCCGGGTTTACCGCCCGCTCATCATTCTTAATAATGCGTTACCGGCGCTCCTTCCCGGCAAGATGCGCCGCGGCGCTGGCGATGCTGCCTTGCAGCGCCTAATTTACCCCCATGGATCACGATTCTACCGACCATCCGGAGCCCCCGCGGAAAGAGCGCCGGGGTTCCCAGCCGGATCTGCCGCCGCAGGACCTGATCGCCGCTGACGTCGATCCCGCGACATCCGCCGCCGAGGAGGACGACGAGGCGCGCCTGCCGGAGGCCCCCGAGGAATCGGCCGAGGCGATTGCCGAGGGCCCGCTGGCGGTCGGCCACGCGGCCATCGAAAACGCGGTGCGGCTGGCGCCGACCTCACCCGGGGTCTACCGCATGCTCAATGCCGGAAGCGACGTGCTGTACGTCGGCAAGGCGAAGAACGTCCGCAAGCGGCTGTCGTCCTACGCCCGCGTCAATGCCCCGCTGCCGGCGCGCATCCTGCGCATGATCGCCGCGACCGTAACGGTCGAGATCGTTTCCACCACGACCGAGACCGAAGCGCTGCTGCTGGAAGCCAATTTGATCAAGCAGCTGCGGCCGCGCTTCAACGTGCAACTGCGCGACGACAAGTCGTTTCCCTACATCCTGATATCAGGCGACCACTGGGCGCCGCAGATACTCAAACATCGCGGCGCCCAAACCAGGCCCGGGCGATATTTCGGGCCGTTCGCATCCGCCGGCGCCGTCAACCGCACCATCACGGCGCTGCAGCGCGCCTTCCTGATCCGCTCCTGCACCGATGGCTTTTTCGAAAGCCGCACCCGGCCGTGCCTGCTCTATCAGATCCGCCGCTGCTCGGGCCCCTGCACCCGCGAGATCGACTTCCCCGGCTATAGCGAGCTGGTGCGCGAGGCGACCGATTTCCTGTCCGGCCGCAGCCATGCGGTGAAGGAGCTGCTCGCCGGCGAGATGGAGAAGGCATCCAACGAGCTCGAGTTCGAGACCGCGGCGCTGTATCGCGATCGCCTCGCCGCGCTGTCGGCGATCCAGTCGCAGCAGGGCATCAATCCGCGCACGGTGGAAGAAGCCGACGTGTTCGCCATCCATCAGGAAGGCGGCTATTCCTGCGTGGAAGTGTTCTTCTTCCGCACCGGCCAGAACTGGGGCAACCGCGCCTATTTTCCGCGCGCGGAGAAGTCGTTCACGCCGGAGGAAGTGCTGGCCTCGTTCCTCGCGCAATTCTACGACGACAAGCCGCCGCCAAAACTCATCCTGCTGTCGCATGAGATCGAGGAGTCAGCATTACTTGCCGACGCCCTTTGCGTGAAGGCCGGATACAAGGTCGAAGTCTCGATGCCGAAGCGCGGCGAGAAAAAGGAATTGGTCACGCATGCGCTGACCAACGCGCGCGAGGCGCTTGGCCGCAAGCTCGCCGATACGGCGACGCAGAGCCGGCTGCTGGAGGGGATGGCCACCACGCTCGCACTGCCGCAGGTGCCGAAGCGCATCGAGGTCTACGACAACAGCCATATCCAGGGTACCAATGCCGTCGGCGCGATGATCGTGGCGGGCCCGGATGGCTTTATCAAAAACCAGTACCGCAAGTTCAACATCAAGTCCGAGGGACTGACGCCTGGCGACGACTACGCGATGATGCGTGAGGTGCTGGAACGGCGCTTCAAGCGGCTGCTGAAACCGCCGGAGGGCGATGCCGTCAAGGCCAAGGCCGACGATGATTCGTTTCCGCAATGGCCCGACCTCGTCATCATCGACGGCGGCCGCGGCCAGCTCAACGCCGTCAGGGAGATTTTCGAGGGTCTCGGACTTACCCAGGTCTCGCTGATGGCCGTTGCAAAAGGCCCGGACCGCGATGCCGGGCGCGAAACCCTGTTCATGCCGGGCCGCGAAGCCATCAAGCTCGAACCGCGCGATCCCGTGCTGTATTTCATCCAGCGGCTGCGCGACGAGGCGCATCGCTTTGTGATCGGCTCGCACCGCAAGCTGCGGAAGAAAGACATCCGGGAAGCCGGCCTGCAGGAAATCCCGGGCATCGGCCCGTCACGCAAACGTGCCTTGCTGCATCACTTCGGAACGCTGAAGGAGATCGAGCGGGCATCGATCACGGACCTCGGCAAGGTTCCGGGCGTCAGCGCCGAAAGCGCCCGCAAGATTTTCGAGTTTTTCCATGCACAGCCGGGTTAAGGGATTTCGAGTCGAAGGCTTGTCATTTGGGCGTCGCCTGCGACAGATGATCCAGGTCCGCACGGTTGACCTTCACGCTCCAGCGGTATTGGTAAGACGGATGAACATCGCAACAACCAGGGGACAGGGCAAAACCCTGTCCATACCGAATATCCTGACTTACGCCCGTATTGCCGCCATTCCGGTGGTGGTCGGCTGCGTTTTCGCCCAGTCCATCCTGGACGGCCCGCTGTGGCTGCGCTGGGTGGCCCTGGCTGTGTTTATTGCCGCCGCGGTGACCGACTACCTCGATGGCTACTATGCGCGAATCTGGGACCAGCAATCCGCTTTTGGCCGCATGCTCGACCCGATCGCCGACAAGCTGCTGGTGGCGTCCTGCCTCTTGATGCTGGCAGCCGACAGCAGCATCCATGGCTGGACGCTGTGGGCTGCCATCGTGATCCTGTGCCGCGAAATCCTGGTCTCAGGCTTGAGGGAATATCTGGCGGCACTGCGGGTCAGCGTGCCCGTGACCAAGCTCGCAAAATGGAAGACCACGATCCAGCTGGTCGCGATCGGCTTCCTGATCGCTGGCGAAGCCGGCGAGCAGCTTTTGGCCGCGACGACCCTGATCGGAATCGCGCTACTGTGGATGTCGGCCATCTTCACCATCTACACCGGCTGGGATTATTTCCGCGCCGGCATCCATCACCTCATCAAGGAGGATGAGGGATGAAGGTGAAATATTTCGCCTGGGTACGCGAGCGGGTCGGCGTCGCGGAGGAAACCGTCGAGCCGCCGGCCGATGTGCGCACGGTGGACGATTTGATCGGCTGGCTGTCCGGCCGCGGCGAGGCTTACGCCTACGCCTTCGAAAAGCCGAAGGTGATCCGCGCCGCGATCGACCACGCCCATGTCAAGCCGGACGCTGCGATCGCTGGCGCCCGCGAGATTGCATTCTTCCCGCCGATGACCGGCGGTTGAACCCACCCGATGTCCGTCACCGCGACCATCCGCATTCAGCAAGCCGATTTCGACGTCGCGCAGGAGATCGCGGCGCTGAGCAAAGGCCGCACCGATGTCGGCGCCGTCGTCTCGTTCAGCGGCATCTGTCGCGGCAGCGAGAACGGCGAGCCGATCGCCGCGCTGACGCTCGAGCATTATCCCGGCATGGCGGAGGCCGAGATCGGGCGCCACGCCGACGAGGCGCTGTCGCGCTGGCCGTTGCAGGGCCTCACCATCATTCACCGGTTCGGCCGCATCGCGCCGGGCGAGAACATCGTGCTGGTGGTGACGGCGTCGGCGCATCGCCAGGCAGCATTCGAGGCGGCGGAATTCCTGATGGACTACCTCAAGACCAACGCGCCGTTCTGGAAGCGCGAGGAAAGCGAAAAAGGCACGAGTTGGGTCGAGGCGCACGACCATGACGATGCCGCCGCCGCGCGCTGGACCAAATCCTGATGGCCAAGCGCGCAAAACCGGCGGCGATGCGCAGCGCTGGCTCATCGAAATTTCCCAAGGTCGGCGCGGGCGAATTGCTGACACTGCTCGATTTCGTCCGATATGCCGTCAGCCGCTTCGTCGAAGCCAGGCTGGTATTCGCGCACGGCACCACCGATCCGGTGGCGGAAGCCGCCTTCCTGGTCTGCGAGGCGCTGCATCTGCACCCCGACCAGTTCGAGGCATTCGCCACCGCGCGCATCACCGCCGCCGAAGGCCGAAAGATCCTCGATCTGATCGCGCGCCGCGTCACCACGCGAAAACCCACGGCCTACCTCGTCAACAAGATCTACATGCGCGGCCTGCCGTTCTATGTCGACGAGCGCACCATCGTGCCGCGCTCGTTCATCGGCGAATTGCTGGAGCAGCATTTCGGCGGCGACGGCGATGAGGAGGCCGGCTCGCTGATCTCGGACCCGGGCGCGGTGGAAAGCGTGCTCGACCTCTGCACCGGCTCGGGCTGCCTTGCCATCCTGGCCAGCCGGAATTTTCCGAATGCGGAAATCGACGCGGTGGATATTTCAAAGGATGCGCTCGAAGTCGCCGCGCGCAATGTCCGGGACTACGGGCTGGAGAACAGGCTCACGCTGTACCGTGGCGATCTGTTCAAGCCGCTGGACGACAAGCGCTACGACCTGATCATTTCCAATCCGCCCTATGTCGATGCGGAAGGCCTGGCCGGCCTGCCGCGCGAGTGCCGCGCCGAGCCGAAGCTTGCCTTCGATGGCGGCGCCGACGGGCTCGACATTGTCAGGCGCATCCTCGACGAGGCAGAAGCGCACCTGACGCCGCAGGGCGGGCTGTTATGCGAGATCGGCCGATGCCGCCCGCAGCTCGAAGCCGCCTATCCCCAACTGCCGCTGCTCTGGCTCGATACCGAGGATTCCGAGGGCGAGGTGTTCTGGATCGCCGCCGCCGATCTTTGATCCGGCATATTGCGCGGAAATATCACGGCCTGTTGGCGTTCCCGTCTTCCGGCGAAGCTGATAACTTGGCGGCAGCCCGCACCCCAAACCGAAAAGAGGCCGCCCATGCTGGACAAGAGCCCCCGTCCCACCCCCGTCGCGGTTCCGAACGACCTCGCCGCGCACTGGATGCCGTTCACCGCGAACCGGGCGTTCAAGAAGAACCCGCGGCTGCTCGCCGGCGCCAAGGACATGCATTACTTCACCGTCGACGGCCGCAAGATCATCGACGGCGCCTCCGGAATGTGGTGCACCAATGCCGGCCACGGCCGCACCCAGATTTCGTCGGCGATCGCCAAGCAGGCCGAGGCGCTGGACTATGCGCCGCCGTTCCAGTTCGGCATCCCGCAGGCCTTCGAACTTGCCAGCCGCATCGCGGAGCTGGCGCCCGCAGGCCTCGACCACGTGTTCTTCTGCAATTCCGGCTCGGAGGCAGCTGACACCGCGCTCAAGATCGCGCTCGCCTATCACCAGATCAACGGCCAGGGCAGCCGCATCCGCCTGATCGGCCGTGAGCGCGGCTATCACGGCGTCGGTTTTGGCGGCACCTCCGTCGGCGGCATCGTCGGCAATCGCAAGATGTTCGGCTCGCTGCTGACCGGCGTCGACCATTTGCCGGCGACCTATGACCGCGAGAAGCAAGCCTTCAGCAAGGGCGAACCCGACTATGGCGCGCATTTCGCCGACGAGCTCGAACGCATCGTCAACCTCCATGGCGCCAACACCGTCGCGGCCGTGATCGTCGAGCCGATGGCGGGGTCAACCGGCGTGCTGCCGGCGCCGAAGGACTATCTCAAGCGGCTGCGCGAGATCACCCAGAAGCACGGCATCCTCCTGATCTTCGACGAGGTCATCACCGGCTTTGGCCGGCTCGGCTTCGCCTTTGCCGCCGAACGCTATGGCGTGGTGCCCGACATGCTGACCTTCGCCAAGGGCATCACCAATGGCGCGGCGCCGATGGGCGGCGTATTGGTGCGCGACACCATTCACGACGCCTTCATGAACGGCCCGGAACATGCGGTCGAACTGGCCCATGGCTACACCTACTCGGCCCATCCGCTGGCCTGCGCGGCGGGTCTCGCCACGCTCGACATCTACCGCGACGAAAAGCTGTTCGAGCGCGCGCATGGGCTCGAGCCGAAATTCGCCGACGCGGTGATGTCGCTGCGGAACGAGCCCGGCGTCGTGGATATCCGCACTGTCGGCCTCACCGCCGGCATCGATCTCGCGCCGGCCGCAGACGCGCCGGGCAAGCGCGGCTTCGCCGGGCTCAACAGCGCCTTCCACGACAATGATTTGATGCTGCGGATTGCCGGCGACACGCTGTGCCTGACCCCGCCCCTGATCATCACCGAAGACCAGATCGGCGAGATCATCGAAAAGGTCACCAAGGTGATCCGCGCGACGGCGTAACCATCGCTCTCGTGCCCCGGCCTTGCGCCGGGGCCCACCTCACGGGCCACGGCTCCCGATGCGCAATTGCGCATAAGGGCAGGGACACGCGACTGACCGGCGCTGCATTTCCGGTTCCGGCAAAGAACACTAGCTCTGCGAATCAACATTGATGCTAAGGTTGCTGCGCTTAGGGCGGGCAATATCGGAACGTGTCTGAAACATCCGTGTTTTCCCGGGGTGAGGACAGTTCAGACCTGAGGGCGCAGCGCGCAACATGATTCGCATTTCGACCATTTTCATCGCCATCTGCATGGTGCTGGTTGCAGCCTCCCTCGGCCTCGTCCTGCATGCGGTGGCCGGCTTCAGCGGCACCGACTCCGCGATTGTGGCGCTCACCGCGCTGACCTTCCTGATCCTCTACAACGCCGTGTCGATGCGGTTGCGCGACCGCTCCGACGTCGGCGGCCAGATCGCCGATCTTTCCCGCGGCACCGCCGACCTCGCCCGCCAGGTCGCCGAATTCGGCCGCCGGCTCGCCGCGGTCGAGGGCCGGATGGTGTCGGCGAACTCTGCAGGCTCCGACCGCATCCAGGCCGTCCTCGGCGAGATCAACGAGCTCGGCGGACTGGTCAAGCAACTGGCCATCTCGGTGGCGAGCCATGAGGATCTGCTGGCCTCGGGCGCGGCCGCGCCCCCCGCCCCGTCGGGCAGGCCGCATTCCGAACCGCAGGTAGAGCCGGCAATCACCCCCGAGCCAGCGGCGCCTGCCGCCAGGCCCGCGCCGGTTGCTGCTGCAAAGCCGGCGCCTTCAGCGGAAGCCACCCCGCCCTCGCGCAACCAGCCACAGCTGCTTGCCGCGGTGAAAAACGCCGTCGAGGAAAGCAGGCTCGATATCTACCTGCAGCCGATGGTGACGCTGCCGCAGCGCAAGGTGCGCTTCTACGAGGCGGTGACGCGGCTGCGCGACGACAAGGACCAGATTCTCGTCGCCGACGATTTCATCCCCACCGCCGAAGCCGGCGGGCTGATCGGCAGGATCGATCACATGGTGATGTTGCGCTGTATCCAGGTGCTGCGGCGCCTGATGGTGCGCAACAAGGACGTCGGCGTGTTCTGCAACGTCTCGGCGGCGACGCTCGGCAACCCCGTCAATTTCGCGCAATGCCTCGACTTCCTCGAGGCCAATCGGGCGCTGGCGCCGTCCTTCGTGCTCGAATTCAAGCAGGCGGCGTTCCGCCACCTCGGCCCGACCGAAATCGAGAATCTCGCCGCGCTGTCGCAGCGCGGGTACCGCTTCTCGATCGATCACGTCACCGACTTGCGGATCGAGCCACGCGACCTCGCCGACCGTGGCGTCCGTTTCATCAAGGTGCCGGCGGCATTGCTGCTCGATCCCAAGCAGAGCTCGACCTCGGACATCCACCCTTCCGACCTATCCGACCTGCTCGGCCGCTTCGGCATCGACCTGATCGCCGAGAAGATCGAGGGCGAGCGCGCGGTGGTGGACCTGCTCGACTATGACGTGCGGTTTGGGCAGGGCTTCCTGTTTGCGCCGCCGCGGCCGTTGCGGCCCGAGGGGGCATCTGCTACCGGCGGGGCGACAGCGAACAAGGAATCCGGCACTCCCAATGGCTCCAGCAACACCGTTCCCATCGCCGGCCCGGCCGCAGAGTCCCCGATGCGGGCGACCGGCAATGCCGCGCTGGCGCGCCGCGCCGCGGGACCCGGCTAACAGGCTTCCAAACTCATGACCTCATTGCATTTTGCGGAGAGGCTGAGCGACCTCGTGGACGGCGTGGAGGTCATCCTCTCCGACATCTGGGGCGTGGTGCATAACGGGCTCGAGTCCTTTCCCGAAGCCTGCGAGGCGCTGCACACCTACCGCCAGCGCGGCGGCACCGTCATCCTGATCACCAACGCGCCGCGGCCGGCCGATTCCGTGCAGCGCCAGTTGCGCAAGCTCGGCGTCGCCGACGAAACCTACGACGCCATCGTCAGTTCCGGCGACCTGACCCGGAATTTCGTCGCCGACCATCCCGGCAAGAAGATGTTCTGGATCGGTCCGGATCGGGATTCGTCGATCCATCGCGGGCTCGATGCCGTGATGGCGCCGCTGGAGCAGGCCGACTACATCGTCTGCACCGGCCTGTTCGACGACGAAACCGAATCGGCGGAAGACTATCGCGCGATGATGCTGCTGGCGCGCGAACACAAGCTTCCGCTGGTCTGCGCCAACCCCGACATCGTCGTCGAACGCGGCGACCGCCTGATCTATTGCGCGGGCGCGATCGCCGAGCTCTATCGCGAACTGGGCGGCGAGGTGATCTTCTACGGCAAGCCGCATCGGCCGATCTATGAACGCGCCATGGCGCTCGCCGCCGAACGCCGCGGCCAGCCGACCCCGCTCGATCGCGTGCTGGCGATCGGAGATTCGGTGCGGACCGATCTCACCGGCGCGCTCGGTTTCGGAATCGATTGTCTTTTCCTGACCCGCGGCATCCATTCCGAGGAATTCGAGGGCATCGACCAGCTCGACCCGGCCTCGGTGAAAGAGCTGTTCGGACATCCACCCCGCGCGCTGATGCGCGAGCTGCGGTGGTAGGTGCATCGCTGCACCGGACTCAAAATTGCGAAAACAACCCCATGCAAAGTAGGAATGGACCTTACATCATCCGAAAACGCAAGACCTGGTAGGGCGTGGACTCATGAGAGCGCAGCATGCCCGGGATTGGGCCGGGCATCACGAGAATTGGAGCGAGCTGGAGACCAGGCGCCTTACGCCGTCGCCATGTCCGGGAAGACCGCCTCGATCTTGGTCTTCAGCGTCGCCGCGTTGAACGGCTTGACGATGTAATTGTTCACGCCGGCCTTCTTGGCGGCGATCACGTTCTCGGTCTTGGATTCCGCCGTGATCATGATGAAGGGCGTGGTGGCGAGGTTGGGGTCGGCGCGGACTTCCTTGAGCAGGTCGTAGCCGGTCATCGGCTCCATGTTCCAGTCGGAGATCACGAGCCCGTATTTCTTGCCGCGCATCTTGTTCAGTGCCGCCGAGCCGTCGCTGGCATCGTCGATGTTGTCGAAGCCGAGCTGCTTCAGAAGATTTCGGATGATGCGGATCATGGTGCTGTAGTCATCAACCACCAGAACCGGCATGGACAAATCAACCGCCATCTTTTCCCCCACTCAACGCTTACGCCACAAATAATCGGCAGGCCTGCGCGACCCGCAGTCCTTCCCCCACCACTAGCAGCAGGCGTTAAACAGCCCGTTAATCGGGAAAAGGCGGATTGAGGCCGTTTTGATACGACCGCGCCCGCTTGACTTCGAAGGCAGCGCCGCGTCACGGTCCGGCCGCGTCCCGACCCAAGAATCCCTGAAGAATCCCTGAAGAATCCGTGCAGAATCCCTGAAATGACAACTGGTTTTACCGTTATCCGAGACAACACCCCTGCCGCCAAGATCCCCCGCGGGGCCGTGGTCGCCATGGGCAATTTCGACGGCGTCCATCTGGGCCACCGGGCCGTGATCGACGCCGCTTTGCGGATGGGCCGCGCCCATGGCAGGCCGACATTTGCCGTCACCTTCGAGCCGCATCCGCGCAGCTTTTTCAGCCCGAACAGCCCGCAATTCCGCCTGTCCGACGAGGCCAACAAGCTGCGGCTGCTGGCCGGGACCGGGCTCGACGGCGCGGTCGTGATGACCTTCGACAAGACCCGCGCCGGAACCTCGGCGCAAGATTTCATTCACCATGACCTGATTGGACGCCTCGGCGTCAGCGGCATTGCAGTCGGCTATGACTTTCATTTCGGCAAGGGCCGCTCCGGCTCGCCGAGCCTCCTGGTCAGCGAGGGGCCGCGGCTCGGCATCGAGGTCGACGTCCAGGCCCATGTCGATATCGAGGAGCGTCCGGTGTCCTCCAGCGCGATCCGCATGGCGCTGGCCGAGGGCCAGATCGACGAAGCCACCGCCATGCTGGGCGGGCCATGGTTCGTGAGCGGCGAGGTGATCCATGGCGAGAAGCGCGGCCGCGATCTCGGCTACCCGACAGCCAATATCCGCCTCGACAAGAATTGCAGCCTCAAGCACGGCATCTATGCGGTGCGGGTCGGCCGCGGCCAGGGAAAGGATCAAGCGCGCTTCGATGCGGTCGCGAGCTTCGGCCGACGCCCGACTTTTGATAACGGCGCACCGCTCCTGGAAGTGTTCCTGTTCGACTTCAAGGGCGACCTTTATGACACCGTGCTCGACGTCGCCTTCATCAGCTTCATCCGTGACGAACTTAAGTTCGACTCAATCGACGCGCTGATCAGGCAAATGGACGACGACAGCGCCCGGGCCCGCGCGGCCCTGGCCGCCGCGCCCGACGCGTTTCCGAAGCTTGGAGTCATCGGCTGAGCAAGACCGAAAAACAAAAAATGCTGGCCGGCGAACTCTATCGCCCCGGCGACCCGGAACTGCAGGCGGATGCCGCTGCCAACAAGGCTTGGCTCGCGCGCTACAATGCGGCCATGGCCGCGCCTGTGGCGGAGCGCCACGGGCTGCTGTCGACCCATTTCGGCCGTGTCGGCACCGGTGCCGTGATCCGTCCGCCGTTCTTTTGCGACTATGGCTACAACATCCGGCTCGGCGACGAAGTCTTTCTCAATTTCAACTGCGTCATCCTCGACGTCGTCGAAGTTGTTATCGGCGACCGCACCCAGATCGGGCCCGCGACGCAAATCTATGCCGCCGACCACCCGCGCGACGCCGAGACGCGGCGGACCGGCCTTGAATTCGGCCGCCCGGTGCGGATCGGTAGCGACGTCTGGATCGGCGGCGGCGCCATCATCCTGCCCGGCGTCACGATCGGCGACGGCGCTGTCATCGGCGCCGGCAGCATGGTCACGCGCGATGTCGGCGCGGGCATCACAGTTGCTGGAAACCCGGCCCGGCCGCGGCAGGCCTGACGGGACGACCGCCCCCGGCCTTTGCGCTTCTCCCTTCTGGCTGCTATGGAAAGCCCCCATGTTTGCGCGGCGCACCATCAGCATTAGCGGCCCGGCTTCCGCTTGAGCGTTTTGCTCGGCGCAAGACCGGGATTTTCCTGTTCATCCGCTATTCCCCGCGTTTCAGCGCCGTCTTCGAGCCAAACCAGAGCGTTCATGTCCCAAAATCCGCAAAAGTCCGAAGCTGCCGACTATTCCAAAACCTTGTTCCTGCCGCAGACGGAATTCCCGATGCGCGCCGGCCTGCCGCAGCGCGAGCCGGAAATCCTCAAATACTGGAACGAGATCGACCTCTACGAAAAGCTGCGAAAGGACGCCGCCGGCCGCGCCAAATTCGTGCTGCATGACGGCCCGCCCTACGCCAACGGCAACATCCATATCGGCCACGCCCTCAACAAGATCCTCAAGGACGTCGTCACCAAAAGCCAGCAGATGCTCGGCTTCGATTCCAACTACGTGCCGGGCTGGGACTGTCACGGCCTGCCGATCGAGTGGAAGATCGAGGAAGAGAACTACCGCTCCAGGGGCAAGCCGAAGCCGGACTTCCGCGACTCCACCGCGATGGTGGCGTTCCGGAAAGAGTGCCGCGCCTATGCGACGCACTGGCTCAACGTCCAGCGCGAGGAATTCAAGCGGCTCGGCATCATCGGCGACTGGGCTCATCCCTACGCCACCATGAGCTATCCGGCCGAAGCCCAGATCGCGCGCGAGCTGATGAAGTTCGCCGCCAACGGCACGCTCTATCGCGGCTCCAAGCCCGTGATGTGGAGCGTGGTCGAGAAAACCGCGCTGGCCGAAGCCGAGGTCGAATACGAGGACTACACCTCCGACATGGTGTGGGTGAAGTTTCCGGTCACCTCGCCGGCGCATGGCGTGCTGGCCGAGGCTTCCGTCGTGATCTGGACCACGACCCCGTGGACGCTGCCCGGCAACCGCGCCATCTCGTTCTCGCCGAAGATCGCCTACGGTCTTTACAAGGTCACCGATGCGCCATCAGACAATTGGGCAAAGACCGGCGATCTCCTGATCCTCGCGGATGCGCTCGCAGAAGAAGTATTCAAACAGGCGCGTGTCACCGCCTATGAGAAGGTGCGCGACCTGCCGGGCGACACGCTCGATGCGGTGGAATGCGCTCACCCGCTACGAGGTTTCGCCGGCGGATATGAATTCACGGTGCCGCTAATCGCCGGCGACCACGTCACCGACGACACCGGCACCGGCTTCGTCCATACCGCACCGGGTCACGGCCGCGAGGACTTCGATGCCTGGATCGCGAACGTGCGCGAGCTGGAGGCCCGCGGCATCCACCCCGTGATCCCCTACACGGTCGACGAGAACGGCGCCTATACCGATCATGCGCCGGGCTTTGAGGGCAAGCGCGTCATCAACGACAAGGGCGAGAAGGGCGACGCCAACGAGGCCGTCATCAAGGCGCTGGTAGAGGCCGGCAAGCTGCTGGCGCGCGGCCGGCTCAAGCATCAATATCCGCATTCCTGGCGCTCGAAGAAGCCGGTGATCTTCCGCAACACGCCGCAATGGTTCATTGCGATGGACAAGGACATCGCCGAAGGCGGCAAGACTAGATCGGGCGACACGCTGCGCGCCCGCGCGCTGCATGCGATCTCGGTGACGCAATGGGTGCCTCCGGCCGGACAAAACCGCATCAACGGCATGATCGCAGGCCGGCCGGACTGGGTGATCTCGCGCCAGCGCGCCTGGGGCGTGCCGATCGCCGTGTTCGTGCGCGAGAACGGCGACGGCTCCGCCGAGATCCTGCAGGACGAGATCGTCAATCAGCGCATTGTCGAAGCCTTCACGGAGGAAGGCGCCGACGCCTGGTACATGGACGGCGCGCGCGAGCGCTTTCTGGGGTCGCGATCAACTGAGGACTGGAAGAAGGTCGACGATATCTGCGACGTCTGGTTCGATTCCGGCTCCACCCACGCCTTCGTGCTGGAAGACCGCCAGAATTTCCCAACGCTTGGCAACATCGTCCGCAAGATCGACGGCGGCGATGATACGGTCATGTATCTCGAAGGCAGCGACCAGCATCGCGGCTGGTTTCATTCCTCGCTGCTGGAAAGCGCCGGCACCCGCGGCCGCGCGCCGTATGACGTGGTGCTCACCCACGGCTTCACGCTGGACGAGAACGGCCGCAAGATGTCGAAGTCGCTCGGCAACACCGTCGAGCCGCAGAAGGTGATGAAGGATTCGGGCGCGGATATCCTCCGCCTCTGGGTCTGCGCCACCGACTATGCCGACGACCAGCGCATCGGCCCCGAGATCCTCAAGAACACCATCGAGACCTACCGCAAGCTGCGCAACTCGATCCGCTGGATGCTCGGCACGCTGCATCATTTCGATCCGGCCGACGCGGTCGCGCACGCCGACATGCCCGAGCTGGAACGCTTGATGCTGCACGAGCTGGCGAAACGCGCTTCCATCGTGCGCCAGGCCTATGCCGAGTTCGACTACAAGACGGTGGTCGCGACGCTTGCGGCGTTCATGAACACCGAATTGTCGGCGTTCTATTTCGATATCCGCAAGGACGCGCTGTATTGCGATCCGCCGTCCTCGGTCACGCGCAAGGCGGCGCTGACCGCCATCGACATCATCTGCGATGCGATCCTGCGCTGGCTGGCGCCGGTGCTCAGCTTCACCTGCGAGGAGGCTTGGCGGATGTACCGGCCGAATGCGGAAGCCTCGGTGCACCTGACGCTGTTCCCGGAAGGCTTCGACCAATTCCGCGACGACGCACTCGCCGCGAAGTGGGAAACCATCCGCGACGTCAGGCGCGTGGTCACCGGTGCGCTCGAGCTCGAACGCGCCGCCAAGAACATCGGCTCCTCGCTCGAGGCTTCGCCCTTGGTCTATGTGTCGGACAAGAACATCTTCAACACGCTGTTCGACGTCGACCTCGCCGAAGTCTGCATCACCTCGAACGCGATGGCGACCAACGACGACGCGCCGGCCGGCGCGTTCACCCTCGCCGACGTACCCGGTGTCGCCGTCGTGGTCGAAAAGGCCGTGGGCACCAAATGCGCCCGGTCGTGGAAGATCCTGCCGACCGTCGGTGAAGACGCCGAGTATCCCGACGTCTCCCCGCGCGATGCGCAGGCCTTGCGCGAGTGGAAGGCGCTTGCCGAAGGCGAGAAGCCGGTTGAAGCCGTCGAAGCGCCCGCCGAGCCTGTCGGATTGATCGATACGCAACCCGTCGAGCAAGCGCAGGTATTAAAGGAAACGCCTGAGCAAGCCGGTTCGGAAAACGTCACGGCTGCTAAGCCCGACAAGAAAGTCAGGGCCAGGAAGACTTCGGAAAGCTCGGAGGCTGAGGAAGCCAAACGACCGGTCAAAACCAAACAGGTCGCCAAGGTCGCCGCAGCCAAGAAGACTGTCGAAGCCGAGAAGGCCATTGAAGCCGAAGCCAGGAAACCCAATACCAAAAAGCCCAATGCCAAAAAGGCCAAAGCCAACAAGGCCAAGACTAAGAAAGCCGCGGTAGAGAAAGCCGTAGCCAGGAAAGCCAAGGCCAAGAAGGCTGCCAAATCTAAAAAGACCGCTTCGGCAGCGAAGGGGGCCAAGAAGGCGGCCACAAAGATGGCTGCCAAGAAGGCAAAGAAGAAAAAGACGACCAGGAAGCCGGCAAAGAAGCCGCCGGCGACCAGGTCAAAAAAGAAGAAAAAGAAGGCCAGATAAGTGTCCGGCAAGGAACGCCCCGTGACCCCTCACCTCCGCGCCGGCGCCCTTGCCGCGATCGCGACGCTGGTGATCGATCAGGCCTCAAAGCTCTGGCTGCTCTACACATTCGACCTTGCCCGGCGCGGCGTGGTCAGGGTCACGCCGTTCTTCGACCTGGTGCTGGCCTGGAACGTCGGGATCAGTTTTGGCTGGTTCCAGACCGACAACCAGCTCGCCCAGGTCGCGCTGATAGCGGTCAAGGCGATCGCCGTGATCGTGCTGGGGATCTGGATGGCGCGCTCCAGCACGCTGCTGGCGACGCTGGCGCTCGGTCTGATCATCGGCGGCGCGGTCGGCAACGGCATCGACCGCTTCCTCTATGGCGCGGTGGTCGATTTCGCCCTGTTCCATATCGAGATCGGGGAAAAAACCTTCAATTGGTACGTGTTTAACCTGGCGGATGTGGCCATTGTTGCCGGGGTAGCGGGCCTATTGTATGACTCGTTCCTGGGGGTACCCGCCGCAAAAGCGCCCTGATCCCAGCCGATACGAACCCCTGCGGTATGGAGCCATCACGCCCCTTAAGCCGGCCCCCGCGTGTTGCAGAAATTGTGAATGGGAACAGCGCGATGCGCGAGACCGAAGCCCGCTTTTGGATGCTGCAGACCAGCTCGCTGAGCCGGGCCCTGCGGTTTGCTGCCATTGCCCTCGGCGTTGGCCTCGTGATGGCCGCCGGACCGTTGCGCGCGGCTGATGACGAGGACGAGGACGACAAGACCTTCGAGGAAAAGATCATCGAAGGCATCATGCGCGGCATCGGCGGCACCAACATGGAAAACCGCGGCATCGAGTACCGCGAGCGTTCCCCGCTGGTGGTTCCCCCCAAGCTCGATTTGCCGCCGCCGGCTGGGACCGCGGCCGAAGTGAAGGCGCCGAACTGGCCAAAGGATCCCGACGAGCAGCGCCGCAAGGCAGCGATCGCGGCGCGCAAGAAAGAGAACAAGGACCCGCGCGAAGCGGCCCGCATCCTGACACCGGCCGAACTCGCGGTGGGCAAGACCGCGGCGCCCTCGCGCAAGGACAACGATCCGGTGCAACCCGGCACCTCGAACAACAATCCAATCCTGAGCCCTTCGCAGCTCGGCTATAGCGGCGGCTTCAGTGGCCTGTTCGGCGGCAACAAGACCGAGACGGCCCCGTTCAAGGAAGAGCCGACGCGGGATTCGCTGACCCAGCCTCCGCCCGGCTACCAGACGCCGTCGCCGAATTATGCCTACGGCACCGGGCCGAAGGAATCGCTCAACAAGGAATACAACCCGGCCAAGGGCAAGTATGGCGATTAGTTAAGTATGGCGATTAGTTAAGCTGATCTCTCGCCTTCGTGACGATTGCTGGTGCCGGCGCGGTGTACGATGCCGCGGCTTGATCCCGAACGGTTTTGTCGGGTTACTTCTAACGTTTGCGCGAATTCCTGTCGCAGGACCGGTCACCAGCTTTGCGGCATGCGCGCCAGATAGGTCATGATGTCCTCACACCGTTTTGCCGCCGCTCTCGTTGCAGCCTTCATCTCGACGTTCGCTTTCTCTGCCGGCAGCACATTCGCCCAGACCACGGTCACGTCGGAGCGTCCCGCCAGCTTCACCCTCGACAACGGCCTGCAGGTGGTCGTGATCCCGGATCACCGCACCCCCGTCGTCACGCAGATGATCTGGTACAAGGTAGGCTCCGCCGACGAGACGCCGGGCAAATCGGGACTGGCGCACTTCCTCGAACATCTGATGTTCAAGGGCACGGCCAAACACCCCGCCGGTGAATTCTCCCAGACCGTGCTGCGGATCGGCGGCAACGAAAACGCCTTCACCTCACTCGACTACACCGGCTATTTCCAGCGCGTGCCGCGCGAGCAGCTGGCGAAAATGATGGAGTTCGAGGCCGACCGCATGACCGGCCTCATCCTCAAGGATGAGAATGTACTTCCCGAGCGCGACGTCGTGCTGGAAGAGTTCAACATGCGCGTCGCCAACAATCCGGACGCGCGGCTGACCGAGCAGATCATGGCGGCGCTGTATCTCAACCATCCCTATGGCCGGCCGATCATCGGCTGGCGCCAGGAGATCGAGAAGCTCGACCGCGAGGATGCGCTGGCGTTCTACAAGCGTTTCTACGCGCCGAACAACGCGATCCTGGTGATCGCGGGCGATGTCGACGCCAAGGAAGTCCGCCCGATGGTGGAAAAGGCCTATGGCGGCATTCCGGCGCAGCCCGCGATATCAGCGCATCGCGTCCGTCCGCAGGAGCCGGTGCCTGCCGCGCCGCGCACGGTGACGCTGTCCGATCCGCGCGTCGAGCAGACCAGCCTGCGGCGCTATTATCTCGTCCCCTCCTCCACGACGGCTGCAGCCGGCGAAGGCCCCGCGCTCGACGTGCTGGCACAATTGATGGGCGGCGGCTCCAACTCCTATCTCTACCGCGCGCTGGTGATCGACCGTCCGCTCGCGATCAGCGCCGGCGCCGGGTACCAGGGCACTTCGCTGGATCCCTCGCAGTTCTCGATCTCGGTTTCGCCAAAGCCCGGCGTCGAGTTTTCGCAAGTAGAGCAGGCGATCGACGGCGTGATTGCCGACGTCATCCAGAATCCCGCCCGCGCCGAGGATCTCGAGAGGGTCAAGACCCAGTTGATTGCGGAAGCGATCTACGCCCAGGACAATCAGGCCACGCTGGCGCGCTGGTATGGCGGCGCGCTGACCACGGGGCTTTCGATCGACGACATCAGGAGCTGGCCGGACCGGATTCGCGCCGTCACTGCCGAACAGGTGCGCGACGCCGCGCAGAAATGGCTCGACAACAAACGCTCGGTGACCGGCTACCTGATCAAGGATGCCGCGCCGAAACGCGAGGAGAAGCGCTCGTGATCCGTTTTTCGATTGGCGCGCAGCGCCTCGCATCCGGCCTGATCGCCGGCGCCGTGCTGGTGTTGCTGGCGGCGACGCCGTCGCACGCCGCGGCAAAGATCCAGCGGCTGGTCTCGCCTGGCGGCATCGAGGCGTGGTTCGTGCAGGACGCCACCGTGCCCCTGATCGCGATGGAATATGCCTTCGGCGGCGGCGCGCCGCCCAGGACCCATCAGGCAAGTCCGGCGTCGGCAACATGGTCGCCGGCCTGCTCGACGAGGGCTCCGGCGATCTCGATTCCAAAACCTTTCACGAGCGCCTCGAGCGCCGCGCTATCGAACTGAGCTTCTCGTCGACCCGGGATTATTTCCGCGGCTCGCTGCGCATGCTCAAGGACAACAAGGACGAGGCCTTTGGCCTCCTGCATCTGGCGCTGACCTCGCCGCATTTCGACGCCACCGACGTCGAGCGCATTCGCGCGCAGGTGCTCTCCGGGCTGCGGCGCGACACCACCAACCCGACCTCGCTGGCGAGCCGCAAATTCCTTGAAGTGGCCTTCGGCGATCATCCCTATGGCAGGCAGGCCAACGGCACGCTCGACAGCGTGCCGAAGATCGACGTCGCCGACATGAAGGATTACGTCCGCCGCATCATCGCCAAGGATAACTTGCGCATCGCCGTGGTCGGCGATGTCGACGCCGACACGCTCGGCAAGCTGCTGGACCAGACATTCGGCGGACTGCCGGCCAAGGCCAGCCTGACGCAGATCGCCGAGGTCGAGGCCACCAAGCCGCCGCAGCGCGCGTTTGTGCCGCTCGACGTGCCGCAGACCGTGGTGACGTTCGGCGGCCCCGGCATTCGCCGGCACGATCCGGATTTCATGGCCGCCTATGTCGTGAACCACATCCTGGGCGGCGGCGGATTGTCGTCGCGGCTCTACAAGGAGGTGCGCGAAAAGCGCGGCCTCGCCTATTCGGTCTATGAATCGCTGCTCTGGATGGATCGCTCCGCGCTCTTCATCGGCAACACCGGCACCCGCGCCGACCGCGCCGGCGAAACCGTCGACGCCATCGAGAAGGAAATCCGCCGCATCGCCGAGGAAGGCCCGACCCAGAAGGAGCTGGACGAGGCCAAGTCCTACCTGAAGGGCTCGCAGATGCTGGCGCTCGATACCTCCTCCAAGCTCGCGCAGGCGCTGCTGCAGTACCAGCTCGACAAGCTGCCGATCGACTACATCGAAAAGCGCAACGCCCTCGTCGACGCCGTGACGCTCGACGATGCCAAAAAGGCCGCGCAGAAGCTGTGGGGCCAGGGCCTGCTGACCGTCATCGTCGGCCGCGCCCCGCAGGCCGCCGCCCAGCCGGTGGTGGCGCCGCCAAAGGCGAACTGACGCATTTTCTCCGTCATGGCCGGGCCTAGCCGTCCGAAGGACGGCGTCGCTTCCGCTCGCCTGTGCCCGGCCATCCACGTCTTTCATGATGCTGTGCTATGAGAACGTGGATGCCCGGGACATCTAGCGCGAAGGCGCGCTTCGCGCTACTGCCCGGGCACGACGACTTTGGTGAACGCCATGCTGCGGGTTTCCCGCGACCTCACGATCGACGACAGCGACATCGAGATCGGCTTCGTCCGCGCCTCCGGCCCGGGCGGGCAGAACGTCAACAAGCTCGCGACAGCAGCCCAGCTCCGCTTCGATACGCGCAGGGTCACGCTGCCGGAGGACGCAGCCCTGCGGCTGAACCGGATTGCCGGCCAGCGCATGACCAAGGAAGGCGTGATCGTGATCCACGCCCAGCGCTTCCGCACCCAGGAGCGCAACCGCGCCGACGCCATCGACCGCCTGCTCGAAATGCTGCGCGAAGCCATGATCCGCCCCACGCCGCGGCGAGCGACCAAGCCGACCTTCGGATCGAAGCAGCGGCGGCTGGAAGGCAAGAAGCGCCGCAGCGACGTCAAGGCGAAGCGCAACACCGCGCGCTTCGACGATTAAGGGCTGCCGCCAATCTTTTGATTGACGCGTTTTCTTGACGCGAACCGGTATCCACTTCGCTTGAAAACGCTCTCCATCAGTCCCGGATCAGATATTCCCGGATCATCAATCGCGCGCGATGAATGCGCGCCTTGACGCTCTCGCGCGTCAGCCCAAGAACGCCCACGATCTCGTCGATCGACAATTCCTCGATATCGCGCAGCAGGATCACCTCGCGGTAGTGATCGGGCAGCGACTGGATGGCGCGGGAAAGGTCGATGCGAATTTCTTCGGGCCTAAGATGCGCCAGACGCATTTCCGCATCGTCGGCCGAAGCGTCCGCCGTTCCCGCCGTCCGGCGCAGCAGGCGAAGACAGGCACGGCGCGCCACCGCAAACAGCCAGGCCGAGAGCGACGTCACCGCGCGCAGCGTGCCGACCCGGCGGTACAGCAGCAAGAGCGTTTCCTGAACCGCGTCATCTATATCGGCCGCGCGGCAATTGCGCGCGGCATAGCGGCGGATGTCGGGCTGGGCTACCGCGATCAGCGAGGCCAGCGCATCGGCGTCGCCGCCGCGCGCGGCCTCGATCAGCGAGGGGTCGCAACGCCCCGCACCGGCCAGCGCGGTCATGGCGAAGGAAGCCTCCGGCCGATCATCGCGCACATCGGGCAAAAGCCGAAAAAGCCGGTTAGAATCGCGACCACGCCGGTGCCCGCGATCAAATAGCCGGCCATCGTACCGGGCATGCCGAGCAGCCCGTACGCGATCATCACAACGCCCCCGATCGTCCGCATCGCCCGCTCCCAGCCCGGCAAATTCTTGCGGTAAAACATAACAGCTCCTTTGATTTCAGCGAGAGAACTTCATCGCGTTCTCGTCAGATAGAGCCGTCCAGTCGGGCTTTCGGTTCGCGGAACTCGGGCCAAGGCACAAAAAAATGCACAAAAAAACTCCGGCCGCTATCGCGGCCGGAGTTCTGTTTGGAGGGCAACCCCGGTGGAGGAGACGGGTGTCCTCCGGGGAGCGTCTATTTGCCGGTCGCTGGAGGGGTAGTCGCCCCGCCGGTCGTCTTGGGCGTGCCGCTGCCGGCTCCGACAGTGCCCTTCGTCCCGCTCTTCGCGCCGGCCCTCTGGTTGGCGGCGCCCGCCGGCGCAGTGGCGTCCTCGTCCATGCTGCCTGACGCGCCGCCCTGCATCTGGGTCGTGCCCTTTGCACCGCCGCGGATCTGCGTGTCGGATGAGGCGCCTTGCGCCAATACAGGGCCGGCAAGCAGGGCCGAGATTGCAACCGCGATCGCCGAGGTTTTCACTAGCTTCATCCAATTCTCCAAGGTTTTGTTGACGAAGAACAGTTCGGTTTCTTCAGGCACCGTTCACAACCCGAACATGCTCATCGCCGGATCAGTCGTTATCCGCGAACGGCGCGCCCGCCATGCAAGCCGCGCGATGTGGTAATCGTGCAGGGATTTCGGGGTAATTTTGCGAATCCTTGGCCACACGCAGACCGCATATACGGCGGCGGGAACCCTGCGTGGATCCGTTCATGAAAGTTCCGCCAAAATCGTCCTGTGACACGCTATCAGCGATGCGGCCGGACCGCGCTCCCTGGTTTGGCGTGACCGTCAAACGCTCTCACGCCATCCGCCGGGCACGGGTTTCGGTTCGCGGGCGGTCAGGCTTTCGCACCTGCGGTCTGAAGATTGAGAGGCCGGCCTGGAGCCCGACCGCTTTGTTCTGTCGTGAAACAGCCCGCTACTACCACCGCCTATTTTCCGCGACCTACAGTCTGCGCACGCCAATGGTGAAGCACATGACGAAGCTGCGCACGACACGGGCAATCGGGCTGGGATTTTGCGCCGCGCTGCTTGTCGTGACGATGGCCGGTGCACAGATGCCACTGCCCGCCGCCAAGCCACCGGATGGGACGACGCTGTTCAAGCAGCAATGCGCGACCTGCCATACCACCAACCTGTCCGACCCGACCCGCCAGGGGCCGTCGCTGTTCAAGATCGTCGGCAAGCCGGCGGGCAAGGCGGACGGCTTTCGCTATTCCGCCGGCTTCGCCAAGGCCGACTTCGTCTGGGACGACGCCAGGCTTGATACCTATCTCGCCGATCCGCAGGCGATGGTCCCGGGCTCCAACATGGCCTACCGCCAGCCCAAGGCGGAGACCCGCGCCGCCATCATCGCCTATCTGAGGGAGCTGAACTGAATGGCAAAACCCGTTCACTCGATGATCCGCGTGTTCGACGAGGCGAAGTCGCTGGACTTCTACGCACGCGCCTTCGGACTCGAGGTCGCCGACCATCTCAAGTTTGCGGATTTCGCGTTGATCTATCTGCGTCATCCGTCCTCGCCGTTCGAGGTCGAACTGACCGTCAATTTCGATCGCAAGGAGCCCTATTCGCTGGGCGACGGCTACGGCCATCTTGCGGTCGTCGTCGATGATGTCGACGCCGAACACGCGAGATTCGCGCGCGAAGATCTTGCGCCCGGGCCACTGCGTGACTTCAAGCATGACGGCAAGACGCTGGCACGCTTCTTCTTCGTCGCCGACCCCGACGGTTACAAGATCGAAGTGATCCAGCGAGGCGGCCGCTTCGGTTAATCGCAATCAACAAACGTTTAATGGAGGACACACCCATGAGAGAAGTCGATCGTCGAAGCAAATATGATCGCCGCATCTTCCTGAAGGGCGCGGCCACGGCGGTGCCGACCGTCGCGATCGCGACCAGCACTGGCCTGACTGTCAGCGACGCCTGGGCCGACGACGCCACCACGCTGACGCCGGCGACGCTCAAGACGCTGGTGAAGGTCGCGCGCGACATCTATCCGCACGACTTCCTGGGCGACAGCTACTACATCGCCGCGATCAAGCCGTGGGACGGCAAGGCGGCGAAAGATCCCGCCACAAAGGCGCTGATCAATGACGGCGTCGCGCGTCTGGATCAGGAAGCCAATGATCGTCACAAGGTGCCTTACGCCCAGGTGGCGTGGGAAAATGATCGCGTCGCGCTGCTGCAGCGCATCGAGCAGACCGTCTTCTTCCAAAAGATCCGCGGCGACCTCGTCGTCTCCCTCTACAACCAGAAAGAGGTTTGGCCGAAGTTCGGCTACGAGGGCTCCTCCGCCGAGCACGGCGGCTACATCCAGCGCGGCTTCGCCGACATCGACTGGCTCCCGAAGGCTTAAGGCCACAGGCAACGAACAGTCAGGGAGGAATTCAACATGGCAAAATTCGATCTGAATGACAGCGGCGTAGTCGTGATCGTCGGCTCCGGCGCGGGCGGCGGAACGCTCGGCAATGAGCTTGCGCAAAAAGGCGTCAAGGTCGTTATCCTTGAAGCCGGATCGCGCATCGAGATGCAGGATTTCGTCAACGATGAATGGGAGAGCTTTGCCCAGCTCGCCTGGTCGGACATGCGCACGACATCCGGAAGCTGGCGTGTCGCCAAGGACTTCGCCAACCTGCCGGCCTGGATCGTCAAGGCGGTCGGCGGTTCGACAACTCACTGGGCCGGCGCGTCGCTGCGCTTCGATGAGCACGAGTTCAAGGTCAAGAGCACCTACGGCAGCATCCCGGGCGCCAATCTGCAGGATTGGCCGATCACGCTCGCCGAAATGGAGCCGTGGTACGCCAAGGCCGAGGACAAGATGGGTGTCACCCGTACCAACGGCATTGCGGGGCTGCCCGGCAACAACAATTTCAAGGTAATGGAAGCAGGTGCAAAGAAGCTCGGCTACAAGACCGTGCACACCGGCAACATGGCGATCAACAGCGCGCCACGCGACGGGCGCGGCGCCTGCCAGCAGATCGGCTTCTGCTTCCAGGGCTGCAAGTCGGGTGCGAAATGGTCGACGCTCTATACCGAGATCCCCAGGGGCGAGGCGACCGGCAATCTCGAGGTACGCCCCAACAGCATGGTGATCAAGATCGAGCACGACGCGTCCGGCAAGGTGACCGGCGTGGTCTATGCCGACCAGAGCGGCGCGATGCAGCGCCAGAAGGCGCGCGTGGTGGCGGTGGCGGGCAACTCGATCGAGAGCCCGCGGCTATTGCTCAACAGCGCCTCGAGCCTGTTCCCGGACGGTCTTGCCAACTCCTCCGGGCAGGTCGGCCGCAATTATATGCGGCACATGACCGGCAGCGTGTACGCGGCGTTCGAGAAGTCGGTGCACATGTATCGCGGCACCACCATGGCCGGCATCATCCGCGACGAAGCGAAGAACGACGCCAAACGCGGCTTCGTCGGCGGCTATGAGATGGAGACGCTGTCGATCGGCGTGCCGTTCATGGCGGCGTTCCTGAACCCCGGTGCGTGGGGACGCTCCTTCACCAGCGCGATGGAGTCCTATCCGCGCATGGCCGGCATGTGGCTGGTCGGCGAGGATATGCCGCAGGAAACCAACCGCATCACGCTGGATCCGAAGGCCAAGGACAAGTTCGGCATGCCAGTGGCGAGCGTGCATTTCGACGATCATCCCAACGACGTCGCGATGCGCAATCATGCCTACAAGCAGGGTGCCGCCGTCTACGAGGCCGTCGGCGCCACCGTGACCTATCCGACGCCGCCCTATCCGAGCACGCATAACCTCGGCACGAACCGGATGAGCGAGAGGCCCAGGGATGGCGTGGTGAACAAATTCGGCCAGGCCCACGACGTCAAGAACCTGTTCATCTCCGACGGCAGCCAGTTCACCAGTGGCGCCGCCTGCAATCCAACACTGACGATCGTCTCGCTGGCGATCCGGCAGGCGGACCACATCGCCGGCGCGATGCAGCGCAAGGAAATCTAGGCTCGCAAAAATGAAGCGGCTCTGTCCGGAATGGGACAGAGCCGCTTTGCTTTGACCAGCGCACGAAACTCTATTCGGCCGCGTCCAGAATGGCAGGGGCGCTGTCACGAAATTCCGGCACGACAGCGCTCTTGGCGCGATAGATCAGGCAGGAGCAGCGCAACAGCGAGGCAAAATTCTTGACCTCGCCATGGTGGTCGAGGACCTCGTCGTGCAGCGTGGTAAGGAACTTTGCCAGGCTCATCCCCTCCTTCGCCGCGATCTCCTCCAGCGTGTCCCAGAACGACATTTCCAGCCGGATCGAGGTGGAATGGCCGCCCATCCGCAGCGATCGGGTCTGCGATTCATAGTCGCGTTGAGGCTGGTGCGCGAACAAATGGCACATGGCGTCCCTCCCGTCAGATTATAATTTTTCTAAACGATATACCGGCGAAAGCGACCTCACAATCCCAAGTCCAACCCCGAGCCGCAGCGACCCGCCGAGAGCGAATCTGAGCATCTTCAAGGCGATAGTCTTATTTCATCCCCAGCCGGGCATGGCTTCGGCTTCTTCCCATGCATTTGCCGCCCCGGGCGCCTACAATAGCGGTTCAGCCTTCGAATCGACGCTCAAGCCCCCGTCCCATGCCCGTCCGCCAACTCCCCGAACAGGTTATCAACCGCATCGCCGCCGGCGAGGTGGTGGAACGTCCCGCGAGCGTGGTGAAGGAACTGGTCGAAAACGCCATCGATGCCGGTGCCAGCCGCGTCGACATTTTCACCGATGGCGGCGGCAGGCGGCGGATCGGTATCACCGATGATGGCAGCGGCATGCCCCATGGCGACCTTGCGCTCGCCGTCGACCGCCATGCCACCTCCAAGCTTGACGACGAGGATTTGCTGCGCATTCGCACGCTGGGCTTTCGTGGCGAGGCCCTGCCCTCGATCGGCGCGGTGGCGAAGCTCGGCATTACCACGCGCCACGCCAGCGAGCCGCACGCCTGGTCGCTGTCAGTCGAAGGCGGCGTGAAATCGGCGATCATGCCGGCGGCGTTGTCGCAAGGCACCCGCGTCGAGGTCAGCGATCTCTTTTATGCGACGCCGGCGCGGCTGAAATTCCTCAAGACCGACCGCACCGAAGCCGAAGCGATCCGCGAAGTGGTGCGGCGCCTCGCAATGGCGCGGCCCGATATCGCCTTCACATTGGCCGGCGAGGAACGCGCGCCGGTGACCTGGGCCGCCGCGCTGCCCGGCGCGGCGGGGCGGCTGACGCGGCTCGGCGATATCCTGGGAAGCGATTTCCGTTCCAGCGCCATCGAAGTGCGGTCCGAGCGCGAAGGCGTCGTGGTCGAGGGCTTTGCCGCCGCTCCCTCGCTGACGCGGGCCAACGCGCTCGGACAATATCTCTTCGTCAACGGCCGCCCGGTGCGCGACAAGCTGATCCTGGGCGCGGTGCGCGCGGCCTATTCCGATTATCTGCCGCGCGACCGTCATCCCGTCGTGGCGCTGTTCGTGACGCTGGAGCCGCAGGAGGTTGACGCCAACGTGCATCCGGCCAAGACCGAGGTGCGGTTTCGCAACGCCGGCCTCGTCCGCGCGCTGATCGTGCACGCGCTGAAAGACGGTCTCGCCCGCGAAGGCCGGCGCACCGCCGCCAATACCGACGGCGCGGCGCTGTCGGCGTTCCGTCCCTCCTTTGCGCCGCGCCCCACCAACTGGGACTGGCGAAGCTCGCCGGCCTATCCGGTGAACCCCGTGCCTTCGTTTGGCGGCACGGCGGCGTCTGTGCTCGCCGAAGCGGGACAGGCCGCCTTCGATGTCGGCGCGCCGACCGCCGACGTGCGCTTCGAGGCACAGCCCGCGGCCGACTTGCTCGACCGGCCGCTGGGCGCAGCGCGCACACAGATCCACGAAACCTATATCGTGTCGCAGACCCGCGATGGACTGATCGTGGTGGACCAGCACGCCGCGCATGAGCGCATTGTCTATGAGAAGCTGAAGGCATCGCTGGCGAAGAACGGCGTGCAGCGGCAGATTCTCTTGATCCCCGAGATTGTCGAACTCGATGAGGCGACGGTCGAGAAGCTGCTGGACCGCGCCGAGGAACTCTGCTCCTTCGGGCTCGCGATCGATTCTTTCGGCCCTGGCGCGGTCGCGGTGCGCGAGACGCCGTCGCTGCTCGGCAAAGCCAATGCGGCGGGCCTGCTGCGCGATCTCGCCGAGCACATGGCCGAATGGGACGAGGCGCTGCCGTTGGAGAGACGTTTAATGCATGTCGCCGCCACCATGGCCTGCCACGGCTCGGTCCGCGCCGGGAGACGCCTCAAGCCGGAAGAGATGAACGCGCTGCTGCGTGAGATGGAAGACACGCCGAATTCCGGCCAGTGCAACCACGGCCGCCCGACCTATGTGGAGTTGAAGTTGAGCGATATCGAGAAGCTGTTCGGGAGAAGGTAAGGACAGCGTTTCCGCACATTCAACCGTCATCGCCCGCCTTGTGCGCAATTGCGCACTGGGGCGGGCGATCCAGTATTCCAGAGACATCAACAATTCAGACGAGAAGCCGCGGCGTACTGGATGCCCCGCCGGAGCCTGTCATCGGGCGGCCGTTCGGCCGACCCGTTGGCGGAGCATGACGGTTCAGGGTTGGACACCGGCACGCAAAAACACGAACTCCGTATCGTCATACGCCCGCCGCTCCAGTTCCTCGAAACCGTCGGGCGCCGCAAACGCCGCAGCCTTCGCCTCCTCCACCACCAGCAACGCGCCCGCCGTCAGCCAGCCGCCATCGCGCAGCGAGGCCAGCGCCTGCTCCGCAAGTCCCTTGCCATAGGGCGGATCGAGGAAGGCCAGCGAGAATGGCTCCATTGGATGCGCCGGACCGAGATTGGTGGCATCGCGCCGATAGACTTTTGTCACGCCGCCAAGGCCGAGCGCCTCGACATTGTTGCGCAACAGCGCGCGGGCCTCGGCGCCATTGTCGACGAACAGCGTGAAGCCGGCGCCGCGCGATACCGCTTCGATGCCGAGCGCGCCGGTTCCCGCAAACAGGTCGAGCACACGCGCGCCTTCGATCGGATCGTCATAGGCGTGGATCAGGATATTGAACACGGACTCGCGCAACCGGTCCGCCGTCGGGCGGATCGCCTGCGAGGATGGCGAGGCCAGGTTGCGGCCCTTCAATCGTCCGCCGACGACACGCATCGCCCAGCTACTCGTCCCGCGGCGTCAAATCGCGCTTGCCGTGATAGCCGCGCTTGGCGCGGCGCGGCGGGCCGTAGCCATTGGCCTCTTCCTCGTTGCGAGCGCGGGCCTCCTCGCTGCCGGTACGCTGCACCAGCACGCGGCGGCCCTTGCGGTCGGCGATCAGCGCGCTTTTTCCAGCCGGCTTGAACTGTTTTTTGCCGCGCGGGGCTTCAGTCTCATCGTCGTCGGATTTTTCGTCAGACTTTTCACCGGGCATCGGCCGGTTGAAATCGGCACCGGCGAGCGTTGCGATCTTCTCGCCAAGCTGCTCGCGCAGCACCCGCGTCTTGACCTCCTCGACCTCGCCCTCGGCGAGTTCGCCGAGCTGGAACGGGCCGTAGGAGACGCGGATCAGCCGGTTCACCTCGAGGCCGAGATGGGCCATGACGTTGCGCACCTCGCGGTTCTTGCCTTCGCGGATCGCAAACACCAGCCAGACATTGGCGCCCTGGTCGCGCTCCAGCGTCGCATCGATCGAGCCGTATTTGACACCGTCGACCTCGACGCCCTTCTTGAGTTCATCGAGCTGCGCCTGCGTAACCTCGCCATGGGCGCGGACGCGATAGCGCCGCAGCCAGCCGGTATCGGGCAGTTCGAGCGCGCGCGCGAGCCCGCCGTCATTGGTCAGCAGCAGCAGCCCCTCAGTGTTGAAGTCGAGCCGGCCGATCGAGATCAGCCGCGGCAATCCTTCCGGCAGATTGTCGAACACCGTCGGCCGCCCCTCGGGGTCGGCATGCGTGGTCATCAGGCCGCGCGGCTTGTGATACATGAACAGCCGCGTGCGCTCGCGCGGCGGCAATATCTTGCCGTCGACCGCGACCACGTCGTTGGCAGTGACGTCGAGCGCCGGCGAATTGATCACGCGGCCGTTGACGGTGACGCGGCCCTGCGTGATCCATTCCTCGGCGTCGCGGCGCGAGGCGAGGCCGGCGCGGGAAACCACCTTGGCGATGCGCTCGCCGGATTTCTTGACGCGCGGCGGCTGCGGCGCGCGCCTGTCGAATTCAGGCTTGCGCTCGCGATAGGCGCCGCGGCCGCCAAAGGCGGGGCGCTTTGCAAAGATCCTGCTGTCGTCCTCATTGTCGCGGCGCGGGCGGTCGCCTTCGCTGCGCGGATGCTCCTGCCAGTCGGTGCGGCCGGCCGGCCTCCCAGGGTCGCTCTCGCGATCCCGGCGGGGACGATCGAATTTCGGGCGATCTTCACGCGAACGCGAAAAGCGCGGACGCTCCTCGCCGCCGCGGTCGTCGCGCGGCCGGTCAAAGCGCGGCTTGTCGAAATTGCGCGCGCCGTCACGGGCGGGACGGGAGTCACGCTCGCCGCGATCCTCACGCTTCTGCCACGGTTTTGCGTCGCCGCGGTCGGCGCCAAAATTCTTGCGCGGGCCGCGATCGCCGCGGTCGCTCTTGCGATCCGCAGCACCGCGCGAGAACTTCTTGTCACCGCCAAATTTTCTCTCGGGCCGGTCGCCACGGGGGCGATCGCCATCGCGCGACGGCCGGGCACTGAAGGGCCGATCGCCACGCGGACGGTCGCCGTCTTTACGAAAACCTTCGCCACGCGGCGTATAGGGCCGCTTCTCGCCGCCGCCTTCTCGCGGGGTATAAGGCTTCTTGTCGCCAAATTTCCGATCGGAGAAACGTCCCGCCGGGCGAGCGTCGTCGCGATCACGGCGCGGAGGCCGGTCGTCGCGATTAAAATTCGGCCGGTCGCCGCGCGGCTTGAACGAACGCCTCTCGCCGCCATCATCGCGCGGGCGAAAATCCTTACGCGGTCCGCGGTCCCCAGAGTCGCTCTTGCGATCCCCGGAGTCGCGATTGCGATCCCCGGAGTCGCGATTGCGATCCCGGGTAAACGGCCGATCGCCGCGCGGGCGCGGCGCGTCGCCGAAATCGCGCCGCGGCGGACGATCGTCGTCGCGGTCGCGCTTGCCGGCGTAGGGCTTGCCCCCACCCGCATAAGGCTTCTTGCCAAACGACCTCGCACTGTCGGACTTTCCGGCATAGGGACGCCGCTCGCCGTCGTCCTTCCCGGCAAACCCGCGCTTGGCGAGCTTCTTTTCAGGCCCCCTCGCCGCCCCGGAGCGGCCTTTACCGCCGGACGGCCGGTCACGCCGGCCGCGAGAATCATTGTTTTTGTCGTTATCGCGGGGCATGAATGGTCTCTCAGGTGCAGGTAAAATGGCTATCAGGCGGATGCGGATAGGCTGTCAAAGCGGCAACGCGCGCGCGCTTCGCTCAAGGCGCATTCTCACGCAAAACCGGCATCCACGTTTGCTGAAGGCGCAGCTAGTAGCAGGTTTCTTCCGATGATACGAGGCATGACTGTCCCTTCTTTCATGGATTTGGCGCTGAAAACCGCCGAAAACGCCGGAAAAGCCGGCGAAGTTCCGATCGGATGCGTGATCGTCAGGGGTTACGAGGTCATCGCCACGGCCGGCAACCGGACGCTGACCGACCGCGATCCGACGGCGCATGCCGAAATCCTGGCGATCCGGCAGGCGGCCGAGGCCATCGGCACCGAGCGGCTGGTCGATTGCGACCTCTACGTCACGCTGGAGCCCTGCACGATGTGCGCCGGCGCGATCTCGTTTGCCCGGATCCGCCGGCTCTATTACGGCGCCGCCGATCCCAAGGGCGGCGCGGTGGATTCCGGCGTGCGGTTTTTTGCCCAGCCGACCTGCCACCACGTGCCGGAGGTTTATTCGGCGGTCGGGGAGACGGAGGCGGCGACGCTGCTCAAGGAGTTTTTCAAGGTGAGGCGGTAAGCGGGTCGCGCCCCAAACTCCGCTGTCATCATCCGCGAAAGCGGATGATCCAGTATTCCAGAGACGGCAGGGATTGACCGAGAAGCCGCGGCGTACTGGATACCCGCCTGCGCGGGTATGACGAGCTTCATGTGCGGCGAGATTTCTCACGCATCCAGGAAAAACTCTCTAAGCAACTTCGCCGTCACGTCCGGATTCTCCTCCGTCAGAAAATGCCCGGAATCCACCGGCGCACCCGATACATTCGTCGCCCATTTCTTCCACGTATCGAGCGGCGTCGTTGCGGCACTCGCAACCCCGGCATCGCCCCACAGCGCCAGCATCGGAACCGTGATCTTCTTGCCGGCATCGAAATCGACCTTGTCGATCTCGTAATCGGCATAGGCGCCCGCGCGGTAGTCTTCGCACATCGCGTGAATACGAGAGGGATCGCGGAACGGCGCCAGGTAATGCTCCAGCGCGCGCGCATCGATGGCGTCGAGCGTCTTGCTTTTGGTCTGGCTCGCCATCTTCTCCTTGAGGAAAAACTCTCCATGACCCGAGATCAGCGTCTCCGGCAGCGGATAAGGCTGCGCCAGAAACGCCCAATGGTAGATCTTCAGCGCCGAGAGCCGGTTCAATTTCTCCCAGTAATCATAGGTCGGCGCGATATCGAGCACGGCGAGCTTCGACAACCGGCCGGGATGATCGAGCGCCAACCGGTACGACACGCGCCCGCCGCGGTCGTGGCCGGCGAGCGCGAAATGCACATGGCCGAGTTGCTCCATCGCCTCCACCATCGCACTTGCCATCGCGCGCTTGGTGTAGGGCGTGTGGTTCTCGTCGCTGCGGGGCATATCCGACCAGCCATAGCCCGGCAGGTCGGCGATGATCAGCGTGAACCTGTCGGCCAGTTGCGGCGCGACCGGGTGCCACATCACATGTGTCGAGGAAAATCCGTGCAGCAGCAACAGCGGCGGACCCTTGCCTCCGACGCGGGCAAAGATGCGGCCCGACGAGGTGTTGATCCATTCGGACGCGTATCCGGGAAACAGATCGGCAAGATCGGGCATGGGTCACACTCTCTCGTCATCCGCAGTCTGTCATCATCCGCCAACGGGTCGCGCGAATGCGCGCCCGATGACAGGCTCCAGCGGATGATCCAGTAAACACCAGCGTCGCGATCAACAACAGCCGCCGCGGCGTACTGGATCCCCCGCCTGCTGTTTAGCCCGGACAGATCACTGACGGGTGTTCGGAGACATAGCTGACACATCAAAATTGGCTGGATTGGTCGATTCGGGAGCCGTCCATGCCGTGGAGCGAGGTGTCAGTAATGGATCAGCGACGCGAGTTCGTGCGACTTGCCTTGCAGGAAGGAGCGAACCGCCGGGAGCTCTGCCGGCGGTTCGGGATCAGTCCTGATGTGGGCTACAAATGGCTGAGGCGATGGCAGGCCGGCGATCGGGAGCTTTCGGATCAGTCCCGTCGTCCGAAGCGGATGCCCAAGCGCAGCGCCGCTGCCGTGGAGGCGCGGGTCGTAACTGTGCGCGACAAGCATCCTGCTTGGGGAGCACGCAAGATCGCCCATTGCCTGAAGCGCAATGGGCAGGCTGTGCCAGTGCCGTCCACCGTGCATCGGATCCTGTGTCGGAACGACCGGATCAAGCCGAGCGAGAATGCGCCGCCCAATCCAGGCCATCGCTTCGAGAAGGAAGCTCCCAATCAGTTGTGGCAGATGGACTTCAAGGGCCACATGCCACTCGCCAACGGGACGCGATGCCATCCGCTGACGGTGATCGACGATCATTCGCGCTATGTCCCGTGCCTGAAGGCGTGTGAGAACGAGCAGCGTCCCACGGTGCAGGAGCATCTGACGGCCACGTTCCGCCGCTATGGCCTGCCGGAGGCCTTCTATATCGATAACGGCTCACCTTGGGGTGATACGTCCGGCGGTCGCTGGACCGGGCTGAAGGTGTGGCTGCTCAAGCTCGGCATCAGGGTGGTGCATGCCAGACCGTGCCACCCGCAGGGCCGCGGCAAGAACGAGCGCTTCCATCGCACCCTCAACGCCGAAGTGTTTGCCATGCGCCCCTTCCGCACCCTGCCGGAGGTCCAGCGCGCCCTCGACGCCTGGCGCATGGTCTACAATCTGGAGCGGCCTCACCAAGGCCTCGATATGAGCGTCCCCGCCGACCGCTTTCGGCCGAGTTCACGTGCGATGCCGGCCCGTATTCCGGAGGTGCAATACGACCTCGGCGAGACGGTTCGGACCGTCTCGCCGACCCGAAGCTACATCTCTTTCAAGGGACAGTTCTGGAAAGTTCCGAAAGCCTTCGTCGGCGAGCGCCTTGCCATCCGCCCGCTCGATCGCGACGGCCACTACGGTATCTTCTTTGCCAGTTGGCAGGTCGCATCGATCGACTTGACCAATGACCAACCTGTCAGTGATGTGTCCGAACAGGTGTCAGCCATGTCTCCGGACTAAACACTGCGCGGGGTATGACGGCTGTGCGTCATTGCTTCAAACTTTGTTTGCCGTTGCCGCTGGCAGACCGCAGGTTTAAGCCATTCCTCAAGCCCGACCAACAGGAACAAAAAGCGAGGAAACAAACCGATGTCGATCGATTTCGAAATCCCGGCTGAGGCCAAGGCAATCCGCGAGAAAGTCCGCCAATGGGTGCACGACGAATGCATCCCCGCGGAGAAGGAACTCGATACCAAGCCGCTCGCCGAAGTACTCGGTCCGCTGCGGGCCAAGGCCCGCGCGCGCGGCCTGTGGTGCCCATGGGTGCCGAAGGAATATGGCGGCATGGGCCTCGGTCCGCTGGCGAACGCGCTGGTGCAGATGGAGCTCGGCGAGAGCATGCTGGGCGCGCTGTCGATGAACACGCAAGGGCCGGACGACGCCTCGATGATGACGATCCTCGCCCACGGCACGGAATATCAGAAGGAGAAGTTCCTCAAGCCCCTGCTCAACGGCGACAAGCGGATCTGCTTCTCGATGACCGAAAAGGCCGCCGGCGCCGACGCCACCGGCATGCAGACCACGGCGGTGAAGGACGGCAACGAGAACTACATCCTCAACGGCGAGAAGTGGTTCTCGTCCTCGGCCAGCGTGGCTGACATGGCGCTTGTGATGGCCAAGACCGATCCGAACGCGCCGCGGCACAAGCAGTACTCGACCTTCCTCGTCGAGCTGCCGAACCCCGGCTACAAGATCAAGCGCAATGTCGCCAACATGGCGATCGAGGGACCGCATGACGATGTGATCCACGGCGGCCACTCCGAAATCGAGATCAGGGACCTGAAAGTGCCGGCCGACAATCTGGTCGGCGGCGAGGGCAACGGTTTTGCCATGGGCCAGCACCGTCTCGCCTATGGCCGCCTGCGCCATGGCATGCACAACGTCGCCAAGGCGCAACGCGCGCTCGACATGGCCGTCGCCCACATCACCAGGCGTTCGACCTTCGGCCAGTTGCTCGCCGACCGGCAAGCCGTCCAGTTCATGCTCGCGGACTGTGCCGAGCAACTCTACATCGGCCGCCTGATGCTGCTGCACATCGCCTACAAGGCGGAAAAGGGCCTCGATATCAGGCAGGAGAACTCGATCGCAAAAATCTTCCATGCGCATATGGTACACAAGGTGATCGACACCGCGATCCAGCTCCACGGCGCGCTCGGCTTCAGCCAGGATACGCCGTTGGCCAAATGGTACACGCAGGTGCGCGCGCAGCGGCTGGTCGACGGCCCGGACGAGGTGCACAAGTGGAAGATCGGCAAGAACGTCATCAAGGCGTTCCGCGAGCACGGCACGACGGCGAGCGCAGTGGGCGGGGATTTGCTGTAGCGGCATCAAAGGTGTCATTGCCGGGCTTGACCCGGCAATCCATCCCTCGAAGAACTCTTGCGAAGAATGATGGATGCCCGGGTCAAGCCCGGGCATGACGAGCGGAAAACGCGGCGCGCGCGAGCGCCTAGCCCTTCGCCCTCTCCGCTTCCACCGCCTGCCAAGCGATGTCGCGGCGGCAGAAACCATCAGACCATTTGATGCGGTCGACGGCCTGATAGGCACGCTGCTGCGCCTCCAGCACCGTCTTCCCCGTCGCGCAGACGTTCAACACGCGCCCGCCATTGGCGAGAATGGCGCCGTCCTTCGCCGCCGTGCCGGCATGGAAGATTTCGACGCCTTCGATTCCGGCGGCGTCATCGAGGCCGTCGATGCGTGTGCCCTTCTGGTAGTCGCCGGGATACCCCTTCGCCGCCATCACCACCGTCAGCGCCGGATCGGGAAACCAGCGCAGGTCGAAATGTTTCAGTTCTCCGTCACAGGACGCCAGAAACGCCGGCACGATGTCGGACATCATCCGCAGCATCAGCACCTGGCATTCGGGATCGCCGAAGCGGACATTGTATTCGAAAAGCTTCGGCCCCTGCTCCGTCAGCATCACACCCGCATAAAGCACGCCGCGAAACGGCGTGCCGCGCGCCTTCATGCCCGCAACCGTCGGCAGGATGATCCGCGCCATGATCTGGTCGTGAATTTCGGCCGTCACGAACGGCGTCGGCGAATAGGCGCCCATGCCGCCGGTGTTCGGTCCCTCGTCGTGATCGAACACGCGCTTGTGGTCCTGCGCGGAGGCGAGCGGGATCGCGGTTTCGCCGTCGCACAGCGCGAAGAAGCTGATCTCGCGGCCTGCCAGAAATTCCTCGATCACGACTTCAGTGCCGGCCGAACCGAACGCGCCGTCGAACATCATGGCGATGGCCGCCTCGGCCTCGGCCAGAGTCTTCGCGACGACGACGCCCTTGCCGGCGGCCAGCCCATCGGCCTTGACCACGATTGGCGCGCCCTGCGCGCGCGCATAAGCCAGCGCATCGTCAGCGGTGGTGAAGCGGCCATACGCACCGGTCGGAATGTTGAATTCGGTGCAGAGCGCCTTGGTGAAACCCTTGGATCCCTCGAGCTGCGCCGCCTGCTTGCCTGGCCCGAACGCCTTGATGCCGGCTTGCGCGAGGTCGTCGACGATCCCGGCGGCGAGCGGCGTCTCCGGGCCGACCACGACCAGATCGACAGCGTTGCGCTGGCAGAAATCGATCACCGCAGGATGATTGGCAATGTCGAGCGCCACGCACTCGGCTTCCCGCGCGATCCCGGCATTGCCCGGCGCGCACCACAGCTTGGTCAGCAGCGGGGAAGCGGCGATCTTCCATGCGAGAGCGTGTTCGCGGCCGCCGGAACCGAGCAGAAGAATGTTCATGACAAGAGCCAGATGCGGGGATGAGATGCGGCTTCGGTCGCACAAAACGCCCCCTCGCCGCAAGGGGACCGACTGGCAGAATAGCCGTTGTGCAGAGGTGTTTCGGCGCTATTTGCCGCCCGCGGCGGCGATGATTTCCTGCAGCATCGCGACATGGCGGGCAAAAGCACCCCGCCCGGCGGCGGTCGCGGTCACCGTGGTCTGTGGCTTCTTGCCGACAAAGGCCTTTTCCACCGCCACGTAGCCGGCGCAGCGATGCGCGCCCGATAACTGCGCAGCAGCGCGATGGTCCAGCCCAGGAAATAGCCGGCACAGCCACCTGACACCGCCTGACCGGTCGTGACCACATCCCAATAGGCTTCCAGTTTCATCGCCGTCACCACCGCGACGGCGTATTGCAGCACGAAGACTGTGAGGTTGCGAACCAAAGGAACCGCGCTACCGGGGCGCAGGATACGGCCGGTTTCGCTATCGACCGTCACGGACCGCGGCCCTGTGTACAGTGCCAACGCCGCAAACACGGCCGCACTGGCCACCCAGACCAACAGCAAGTCGATCGATTTTCCGCCCAGCGCCAGCCGGGAAAGGCCCATCAGGAAAAACACCGCGGGCACGATCAGCATTCGCAGCAGCGGCAGCGACCTTGGCCGCAGGGCCATGCATCCTTGCCATATTAGCAGGGCCAGCAGCGCGAACACCCATGGTGGCGTGTTGATGATGATGGCAGTGACGGTCCGCAAGTCAGGCTCCCTGGTTCCTCGGTTTCATTCAGGTGGGTGTGCCGCGATGATCTCGCGCAGCGTTGCCACGTGGCGGGCGAAGGCGCCGCGCCCGGCGGCGGTGGCGGTCACCGTGGTCTGCGGCTTCTTGCCAACGAAGGCTTTCGTCACGGCGACGTAACTTGCCTTCGCCAGCGTTTCGATGTGGGCGCCGAGATTGCCGTCGGTGGCACCGGTGAGTTTCTTCAGCCGGGTGAAGTCAAGCCCCTGCGCATCCGGCAGCGCGATGAGCGCCGCCATGATCCGCAGCCGCAGTGGCTGGTGGATGATGTCGTCGAGCTCAGCCATCGCTCTTAGCTCCGGCGCATCCAGAAACCGCCGATCACAAGGCCGATGCCGTTGACCAGCGCCATCCACAGATCGAACCAGCCGCCGGAGAAAAAATATCCGATCAGCGTCAACGTCATGACGGTTGATCCAATGGCGACAAGGGCCCAGCCCACCCACAATCCCACCAGGATATACGGCAGCATGAAGTAGGTCGTCCAGAACGCACCGATCTGGCGGCCGGTGAAGTGCCCGACAACGATCCACATGCATCCGAACGCAGTGAATACCAGGAAGGCCGCCAGCTTCCTGGCGTCGAACGTGTTGATACCGTCGCGTTTCCTAGTCAGGGCGCCGACCGCGACCGATCCGCCAATGCCGACGATGAAGGCCGCGATCCATATCAAGCGAGCCGCCGATGGTACACCGAACGACAGCGAATAGCCGATGAAGGTCACGGCGCCCCACAGCATCAGCATCGAACTGGCGCGCTGGTAGAACAGCGACTGCCGCACCCGGCGGCCGATTTCCGTGATGTCGGCAAGCGCGGAACTCGCCTGATGGCTGTCGATCATGATGCGGGCCTCACCGGCTTGCGATATCGTCAGCAATGACGGATGTGGCCGCCGCGGTGCTAACGACATCCATGTGATTGGCGCTCTCCAGTATCTTGACATCGATATTCGCAGCGGTCCCCTTGACCGCATCATCATACTTGTTTGCGAACATCAGTTCTTCATTGGCGCCGGCGATCAGCGTGAGAGATCCTTTGGCACCCTGTAGATCGGCGCGATAGTCACGGTGTGCGCCGAAGTTTGACAGCAGCCGGAAAGAATATTCGGCGGTGAGGATGCGGGTCGTCTTGGCGGGCACCGCGAACGCGATCACCGGCAGTTGCTTGCAGCACTCGATGCCGATGCGACGCAGAACATACAAAGCGACGATTCGCGGCATATCCGGACTTGCCCATCCACCCGCGTTTTCTCTGCTCGACGACGCCTTGTTACCGAGATATGGCGATAGCAGGACAGTGCGCGTGAAAAGCTGCTGCAGCGGAGAACCCGCCACCCGCAGTGCAAATCCACCGCCGGAGGAATGGCCGACCAGCGTCAGCGGTGCCTTCGAACCGGTAGCGCGGATGTGATCGACGAGGTCCGCCAGGTCGTCTTCGAGTTGGCCGATATAGCCGATATCGCCGCGCGTGCCGGACGCACCGTGCCCACGAATATCAGGCACGAAGCTCTCGACGCCGCGGGCCGAGAGCATCTTCGCGAGCGGATGTACCGCGAGACTCGAGCCTGACGAGCCGTGGATCAGCACCGCCGCGCGGCCGATCGGCGCGGGCGGCGCATAATGCCGGTAGGCAATATTCGACCCGTCCCGTGCCTGAAAGTAGAGCAAGGGCGGAATGCCCTCGCGGTCACCGGCGCGCACGGTATCTGAGATGAACGCCAGGGCCGGCGGACGGGATACCGGCACCGCGATCAACCCCGCCAGCACCAGTGTCGCCAAACCGATCGCCGCAAGCGCCCAGACAACGGCCTTAAGGGCACCTGAGACTATGGTGACCGTCATTGCGCAAACCTCTGGTTAGCAGGACTCAATCTCATGGAGAACTCTGTATTACAGAGTATATAGCCGCGCAATGCTTGATTGGCGCTGACGGCTGAAATCCCTACGTTGATGCGCTAAGCCAAAAACCCGAATCAGTTGCCGATGCCTGCTGCCGAAAACCTGATCAACGCGCCCGAATTCACCGTCTCGGAACTGTCCTCCGCCCTGAAACGGACGGTGGAGGACGCCTATGGGCATGTCCGCGTCCGCGGCGAAATCTCCGGCTTCCGCGGGCCGCACTCCTCCGGCCACTGCTATTTCGCGCTGAAGGACGAGAGCGCCAAGATCGAGGCGGTGATCTGGAAATTCGCCCACGCCCGGATGCGGTTCAAGCCGCAGGAAGGGCTCGAGGTCATCGCCACCGGCAAGCTCACGACCTATCCGGGCTCGTCGAAATACCAGATCGTCATCGAGGCGCTGGAGCCCGCCGGCATTGGCGCGCTGATGGCGCTGATGGAGGAGCGCAAGAAGAAGCTCGCCGCAGAGGGGCTGTTCGACGAGGCGCGCAAGCAATTGCTGCCCTGGCTGCCGGAGGTGATCGGCGTCGTCACCTCGCCGACCGGCGCCGTGATCCGGGACATCCTGCATCGGCTGCAGGACCGTTTCCCCCGCTACGTGCTGGTGTGGCCGGTCAAGGTGCAGGGCGAGGGCTCGGCCGAACAGGTGGCCGCGGCCATCCGCGGCTTCAATGCGCTGCCCGAGACGGGAAAGATTCCGCGGCCGGATCTGTTGATCGTCGCGCGCGGCGGCGGCTCGCTGGAGGATCTGTGGTCGTTCAACGAGGAGATCGTGGTCCGCGCTGCCGCCGACAGCATCATCCCGTTGATCTCGGCCGTCGGCCACGAGACCGATATCACGCTGATCGATTTCGCCGCCGACAAGCGCGCCCCGACGCCGACGGCGGCGGCCGAAATGGCGGTCCCGGTGCGCAGCGAGTTGTTCGCCGAGGTCGAGAGTCTCGCCCGGCGCACGATGGTGTGCTGGCAGCGCGGCCAGGAGAGCCGCCGCAACGAATTGCGCGCTGCCGCCCGTGCGCTGCCAAGCTTAAGCGAACTGCTGGCGATCCCCCGGCAGCGGCTGGATCATCTCGGCGCTGCCCTGCCCCGCGGATTGAAGGCCAATACGCACGCCCATCACCGCCGCTTTTCGCATCTGAGCGCCGGCCTGACGCTGAAGGTCTTGCGCGGACAGGTTGCCCAAGCCAATCACCGCCTCACGGTGTCGGGCGAACGCATCCGGCTGTCCGCCCGCGCGCTGCTCCGCAACCGGCGGGACCGCTTTGCCGGGCTCGAGGTCAGGCTGAAGGCCTCAAAGCTCTCCAACGCCCAGGCCCAGCGCAATGCGATCGCGCGTGATCGCGAGCGCGCGCAACGGCTGGCCGAGCGCGCCCGCCGCGCGCTGCTGACCGCTCTGCAGCGTTTCGACGCCCGCGTCGCCCATAGCGGCCAATTGTTGTCGGCGCTGTCCTATCGCGGTGTGCTCGCCCGCGGCTTTGCCCTGGTGCGCGATGCACAGGGGCACGCGGTGCACGCCGCCGCCGCGGTCGGACCGAGTGCGCACCTGTCGATCGAATTCGCCGACGGCCGCGTCGGCGCCACCGCGGATGCAGATCGGCCGCAGGCGACACCTTCGCCCCAGAGCGCGCCAACAACTCCGTCGCGCGAAGCAAAGCCGGCAGCGCCGAAGCGCGTGGCGAAGCCGGTTGATCAGGGCAGCCTGTTTTAGGAATTTCACCCTCTCGCCGTCATGCCCGGGCTTGTCCCGGGCATCCACGTCCTTCTTGAGGGCGACCAATACGTGGATGGCCGGGACAAGCCCGGCCATGACGAACTCAACTCAGCGCGCCAGCCACTCCGCGACGCGCCGCTGCGCGTCCTTGCGCGCGTCCGCATCGGTGCCGATATGCCCGCGTTCAGGCAATGCGGCGTCAGAGCCTGCGATCGCCCGCAGCGGAAGGTTGGCGCGGTCGAAATCGTGGGATGCGCCGGGATAGACCACGATCTGCGCCAGCGCGCTGCGGCCGCGGGCCCCCTCCACCACCTGGCGGCAGGCCGTTGGCGAACTGACGTCGTCCTGCGCGCCGATCAGCAGCAGCGTCGGCACCCGCGTGCTCCAGCCGAGACCGGACGAGATCCGGCAATCCGGATAGAATGCGATAGCCGAGCGAAAATCCGGCTCGATACCGCGCACTGAAGATTGCGGGCGCACCGCCCACAGCACGGCGCTGGCGCCGTTCGCCCATCCAATCAGGCTGATCCGGTCACGCGCGGCCCAAGGCTGCTGTAACAGCCATTTCCGCGACGCATTGACATCGGCCACCCGCTCGCGGCGGGCGAGCACACGACGCTCCTTGACGCGGCATTGCGGGCCGAACTCGCGCGAACCGTAACTGTCCGGCAGCAGCACCGCATGGCCGGTCTTCAACAGCTGCTCCGCCCAGTCGCGGTAGCGCGGCTGCACCGGCTCGGACTGCCCGCCCAATCCGCCGCAGCCATGCAGTGCGATCACGGTGGGAAACGGGCCGTCCCCCTCAGGCTTGTAGAGCTGGGCATGCAGGGTCAGCCCGCTCGCCGGGATATCGACCTGGCGCGGGGCCGGCAACGGCGCGGCACCGGCCGTGCAGGCCGCAGCAAGGAGCGTCAGGAATAGCGTTGCTGACAACAGGCGCATCGGTCTCTGTCGGATCGGTATGACGCTGCGGGCACGGTAAAATTCACGCTATCATGCAGGCGGGCACAAAATCATCACAAGTAGGTCAGTTTCCGGGGCGGACAGTACGACCTATTTATGATAGATCGAATCTGGAAAATGTACTTAAGGCCAGCCCGCGTGGGCCGGCCGATCGGAGAGTTTGACGGTGCTCAATAAATTCGGTCCCTCGGGCCACGGCGAAGCGCAGGTGCAATATCTGGATGGCGATTTCCGCGTGATCTCGCCCGGAACCTATGTGCGCTGCGCCATCACCGACGTGCGGATCCCGCTCGACGAATTGAAGTACTGGAGCGTCGACCTGCAGGAAGCCTATTCGGTCCCGGGCGCCGTGTTGCAGCGGCACTTTCCCGGCGCGCTGAAGACGCAGGGTTAGCCGGCCTGCCGCTCGCGCGCCTTGAACAGACGCGCCGATACGAACTTGCGCAGCAGCGCCGCGTCGTCGAATTCGAGCGTTACCGCGAACGGCACGATCTCTCTCGCCCAATCCGGCAGGCTCTCGCCATGCCGCAAGCGCGCCAGATCCTTTTCCGTCGTCACCAAGATAAGCCCATCGCGTCTGGCCTCGGCGATCAGGCTTTCGATCTCGCCTTGCGAATACGCATGGTGATCGGCGAAGGCGCGCTGCCCGGCCACTTCGATGCCGCTGGCGCGAAGCGTGTTGAAGAATCGCGTGGGGTCGCCGATGCCGGCAAACGCCAGCACGCGCCGGCCCCGAAGCTGCGCGACCTGCGCCTCGTCCGGCTTCAGATACGCTGACAACACCGGCTTGCCCTGCGCCGCGATCGCGGCCGCAACCGACTGGGCAGCATTGCCGTTGCCGACGATGATGAGCGCGTCGGTGCGCGCCAGTTGCGGCCGCAACGGCGCACGCAGGGGGCCGGCGGGAAATACCTGTCCATTGCCTAATCCGCGTTCGCTATCGATCACGATCAACGACGCATCCTTGACGACCGCCGGGCTCTGAAAACCGTCGTCCATCAGGATTACGGTCGCGCCTTGCGCGCGCGCCAGCGGCACACCGTCCGCGCGCCTGCGTGACACCACGACCGGCAGCGCGCCCGCCAGCATCAAGGGCTCGTCGCCGATATCGGACGCCGTATGCCTGGTGCGATCGACCCCGACCGGACCGGCTAGCTTCCCGCCATAGCCGCGGCTGAGCACGACGGGCATCTCGCCGAGCTCGCGCAGCAGCTTCGCCAGCGCCAGCACGGTCGGCGTCTTGCCGGCGCCGCCGACGTGATAATTGCCGACGCAGAGCACCGGAATGCCTGCATTCAATCCCTTGCGTTTCAGGCGCTGTGCGGCGACGGCGCCATACAGTGCGGCGAGCGGTTTCAGGAGATGCGAATTGAGCGAGGCCGGGCCGTGCCAGAAGCCCGGCTCACGCATTGGAGGCTCCCATCTCGATCCGCAACTGCAGCAGATACGGCTCGAGCGCGGAGAGCGTGCGCTCCAGCGCGCCGCCGAGCTGGCCGACCACACGCTCGGATGCGGTCAGCACGGCTTCGCGCGCCTTGGGATCGGCGAGCATCTGCCCGAACTGCTTGACCAGCGCTTCCTGCGTATCGGCCCGCCGCGCGCCGCCGGCGGCATCGAGGGCTTCATAGACATCGGTGAAATTGAAGACGTGGGGGCCGTGAATGACCGACGCGCCGAGCTTGATCGCCTCGATCGGATTCTGCCCGCCATGCTCGACCAGCGAACCACCCATGAACACGATCGGCGCCAGCCGGTAGAACAAGCCCAGTTCGCCCATGGTGTCGGCGACATAGATATCGGTCGTGGCGGTGGGCAAGTCCTCGTGCGAGCGCAGGGTCGGATTGAGGCCGGAAGCTGCGATCATGCGCGCGATGGCCTCGCCGCGATCGGGATGCCGCGGCACGATCACGGTCAGGAGCTTTGGGAAGAATCCGGCGAGCGTCCGGTGCGTTTCCGTCAGGATCTCTTCTTCGCCGGGATGCGTCGAGGCTGCGACCACGACCGGGCGGCCGCGCGTCATCGACATCAGCATATCCAGCTTGTTGGCATCGGCCGGCGGGGCGGGAACGTCGAGCTTGAGGTTTCCCGTGACCACGACGTTGCGGCTGCCCAGCGTGGCAAAGCGATCCGCATCGGTCTGCGACTGCGCCAGGCAGACGTCGAATTTTTCGAGCAGCGCCGAAATGGTGCCTGCGACCCGGCGCCAGCGCGGAAACGAGCGCTGCGACATCCGCCCGTTGATCAGCACCATCGGCAGCCGCCGCGCGGCGCTCGACAGGATCAGGTTCGGCCACAGGTCGGACTCGATGAACATCGCCAGCGAGGGCCGCCAGTGATCGAGAAACCGCGCCACGTAGCGCGGCGAATCATACGGCACGTATTGATGGATGACGTCAGCGGGGAAGCGCTTGGCGACGATCGCGGCCGAGGTCACCGTGCCCGAGGTCAGCAGGATGCGCAGGTTCAAGGCCCGCAGCCGCTCGATCAGCGCCGCCGCCGCCAGCACTTCGCCGACGCTGGCGCCGTGAATCCACACCAGCGGCCCGGTAGGCCGGATATCGGCGCTCAGCCCGCGGCGTTCGCCGACGCGCGCGGGATCTTCCTTGCCGAGTTTCAACCGCCGGCTGATCAACGCCGGCGACAGCGGCACCATCGCGGACGACAGTTTCCGGTAGACGCGCAACGTCATCGGCAATGGATTAGCCAAGAGCGGCCTCCGGGCGCCCGACCGCCGCATAGGCGCGACGGGTCGCTTCGTTCAGATAAGATTCTACCTGAAGACGCAGCTTTTCCATAGTCTCGGCATCGGCATCCGGGGGCACGTAGACATGTTCAATGCCTACCACGGCACCGCGCCCGAATGGCAAATTGATGGTGGTAGAGTCCCAGTTCTTCAACCGGATGAACCTGGAGGTCACCATCGCAAACGGCATGATCGGCCGCCCGGACTCCCGCGCCAGCATGATAATGCCCAGCCCCACGACCCGCGCCCGTTTCGGCACGTCGGCGGTGGTAGCGACGTTCCACTTGTCTTCAAGCGCCTGCACCATCTCCCGGAACGCGCCGACGCCGCCCTTGCGGTGAAAGGCGCCGCCGTGATCGCCGGAGCCGCGGATGGTTCCAATGCCGAGCCGCTCGGCGGCGATGGCGTTGAATTCGCCGTCGCGATGCCGCGAGATCAGGACCTTGGCGCGGTGGCTCTCCTTGGTCTTGATGAACGGCGTCATGAAATGCTGGCCGTGCCAGAACGCGAAGATCGCCGGCATCTCCGGCTCGACGATTTCATAAACCTTGGCCGGGTGGTAGCTGAAGCGGTTGGTCAGCCAGACCAGCCGCAGATATTCGGCCGCAAGCACACCCAGCGCGCGCTGAACCCAGCTGCTGCGCAGCAAATCGCGGAGGAACCGTTTCAACTGCAGGACTTCTTAACTGGAGGACTTCGTGTCTTGACCTGGATCGAGCAGCCGGTGGAGGTGAACCACGAAGTAGCGCATGTGGGCGTTGTCCACGGTCTGCTGCGCCTTCGCCTTCCAGGCCGCGTGTGCGGATGCGTAATTGGGATACACGCCGACGATATCGACCTGGTCGAGATCCTTGAACGTGGTGTGTTCGAGATCGGTCAGCTCGCCGCCGATGACGAGGTGCAGCAATTGCTGCGGGGCACTATCTGACATGATGGTCTTTCCTAACGAGATGCCCGGCAAGCAGGAGCGATAGCTGATATCGCGGCGTGGACGGGATGAATTGTGGCACGGATTTCGACCGATTCAGGGCAGCGGACGATTTCGGAAATGCTCGACAATGCGCGCATGTCGATCCTGTCCCGCCGCCACCAGCACCCCGTGCACCACCTCCCGGCGATTATACTCAATCGCATCCCCCGAGAGTGCAGTCATTCTACCATTCGCTTCCTGCACGATCAAATTCGCCGCGGCAAGATCCCAGTCGCGGCTCTGACCGCCTGCAAAAGCGGCATCGAGGCTGCCGTCGGCAACCCGGCACAGCCGAAGCGCCAGCGATCCGATCCGCGGATGCAGCGTGATCTCATCCGGTGACGAACTCAGCCGCTGCACCAGCGGCTTCGGGCCGGCCATGCGGGAAAAATCGAGCTCCGTGCCGGCCGTCGCAGATACCGGCCTTTCGTTGCGCGTGGTGCCCTGGCCGCGGACCGCGAAGAAGAATTCATCGCTGGCGGGAGCGAACACCGCCGCCAGCACCGGCGAGGAGCCGGCGACCAGCGCCACGCTCACGCACCAGTCTTCGCGATGGGCGAGATAGGCGCGGGTGCCGTCGATCGGGTCGACGATCCAGACCAGTTCCTTGCCGAGACGGGAATCGTCGTCGACGCTCTCTTCCGACAGCCAGCCATAATCCGGCGTCGCCGCGCGCAGCCGCCGCTCGACGAGGTCGTTGACGGCGATGTCGGCCTCGGAGACCGGCGACGAGATGCCCTTGGTCCAGTTTTTCAGCTCGGTGCGGAATAGCGACAAGGCCAGCGCGCCGGCCTCGCGCACGGTGTCCCGCAACAGCGCGGCATCGCGCGCCCAGACAACGTCGGCGATATCAGCGTCCGCCAAGCGTCAGCCCCTCGATGCGCAGCGTCGGCGCGTTGACGCCGTAGCGGAATTCCAGGTCGTTGGCGGCAACGAGCGATTTGAACATTGGCAGCAGGTGACCCGCGATCGTAACCTCGCTGACGGGATAAGTGATCTCGCCGTTCTCGATCCAGAATCCGGAGGCGCCGCGGCTGTAATCGCCGGTCACCCCGTTGACGCCGGAGCCGATCAGGTCGGTTACGTAAAAACCCTGCTTGATGTCGGAGATCAGCTGCTTCGGCGTCATCTCGCCGGGCTCGAGGTGCAGATTATACGATCCCGGCGACGGCGAGGACGAGACGCCGCGGTGGGCATGCCCGGTCGTGACCAAGCCGAGTTCACGCGCGGTCGCGCAATCGAGCAGCCAGGTGGTCAACACCCCCTCGTCGATGAGCGCGAGCTTCTTCACTCTTACGCCCTCGGCGTCGAAGGTCTGCGACCGCAGGCCGCGCACCCGCAAGGGATCGTCGATGATGCGGATGTTCTTCGAAAACAGTTGCTCGCCCATCCGGTCTTTCAAAAAGCTGGTCTTGCGCGCGATCGAGGCGCCGTTGATGGCACCGACGAGATGGCCGACCAGCGATGCCGACACCCGCGGATCGTACACGACCGGCACCTTGCAGGTTTCGACCTTGCGCGGATTGGACCGCGCCACGGTGCGTTCGCCCGCCTTGCGGCCGACGCTTTCGGGCGAAGCGAGGTCGGAGGCGTGCGGCGCCGAGGTGAAATCGTAATCGCGCTCCATGCCGGTGCCTTCGCCCGATATCGCGGTCATCGAGACGCCGTGGCTGGAGCGCAGGTAGGAACCGTGGAAGCCCGTCGAGGTCACCAGCACCATGCCGCCGATGCCGCTCGAGGCGGACGCGCCGCCTGATTTGGTAACGCCCTTGACCGCAAGCCCCGCGGCTTCGGCCTCGCAGGCGCGGCGTTCGAGTTCGGCCGTCGAGGGAACTTCGCGGTCGAGCAGATCGAGATCGGCGAACTCGCGCGCCAGGAGCGACGGATCGGCGAGACCGACATATTTGTCGTCGGGCGCGACGCGGGCCATCGCGACCGCCCGCTCGGCGAGCTTTCCGATGCCATCACCGGAAATATCGTTGGTCGAGACCACGGCCTGGCGTTGTCCGACCAATACGCGCAATCCGACGTCATCGCCTTCGGAACGCTCGGACTCTTCAACCCGGCCATCGCGAACTTCGACGCCTTGCGAGACGCCGCGCACTGCAACCGCGTCCGCGGCGTCCGCGCCCGCGCGCTTGGCGGCCTCAACCAGTCGCTGCGCGAGCGTCGACAGCGCCGATTGGTCGAACAGGTCGGAAGTTGCGGAAGCCTGCGAAAGCGGCGAAGCGGTGGATGGTGAAGAGTTCACAAACAAAATCCCTGACAATTGAAGGGGGCTAGGGCGCAAATCGGCAGACCCACCAGATGTGCCTGATTCACAGGGATTTCAAGCATTTTGCGCCACCGAATACCAAACATTTTCGGCTTTGGTGCAAGGTCTCGTCAATCATGCGTGCCAAGGTCTTGTCAATCATGCGAGGAGATCCAGGGCAGGTGACCTCTCCTTAACCAGGCTTTTTAAGGCGAAACGGAAATCGCTCGGCTAAGGTCTCACGTATCGACCGGGAACATAATCCCGGCGGGGAGATGAGAGCCGTGAGGCGTCAAACAGCAATAAGCGGGATCAATCCCGCCGGGTCGAGCCGCGCACTGCGGCTCGACCCCCTTTCTCTGCCGCTCAGCTTCCATGCGCACGACACCCGCGCAGACGGCGGCGTGCGAAAAATCGAACTTCATCGCGAACGCGTGGTGCTGCACCGTGCCGTCAAGGGCATGCGGATGGCAATCAACGTCCGCGTCAGCGACTTTCTCGGCGTCGCGTTGCGCGGTCTCGACGACGACGCACAGATGCTGGTGCTGGCGCATCGCGATCCCTCGCTGAACATTCCCTTGTGCGTGAGCTCCGACCACGACGAGATCGCCACCGCCTGGCAGATGTGGAGCGACATCTTCGCGCTGCCGCTATTGGCGGAAGATGACCACAGCGAACCGGCCGCCCGCCGCCGCCGTCACAACGCGATCCGCGCCCGCCGCCCGAAATTTCTGGTCCGCCGCCGGGGCGGTAACCTGGTCAATACCGACACCGTTCACCGGGACGAGCGCGAGATCATCGCGCGGGATTAAGGGCCTGAAGCCTCGCCGCACAACGGTCGTCATGCCCCGCGAAGGCGAGGCATCCAGCACGCTGCGGCTTCTCGGTTCAATCGTTGACGTCTCTGGAATACTGGATCACCCGCCCCAGTGCGCAATTGCGCACAAGGCGGGTGATGACAGCTGAATGTGCGACAGCATTCTCCGGGCTACGCTCCGTCGTCATCCCGCGCGCATCACTGCATCAACCAGCAATCCGGCGAACAGCAGCAGCCCTGCATCGCGGTTGGAATAGAACAGGCGCCGGCATAGCGCGGGATCGCTGATGTCCAGCCGCCTGATCTGCCAGGCGAGATGCGCGGCGAACGCGATCAACCCGATCCATGCCGGCCAGCGCGCGCCGCCCAGCACCAGCGCCACGCCGATCAAGACCACCGCAAGCGAATAAAACACCGCGAGCGCGCGATGGGTGCGTGCGCCGAACAGGCGTGCGGTGGACTTGATGCCGATCAGCGCGTCGTCCTCGGCGTCCTGGTGGGCGTAGATCGTGTCGTAGCCGATCACCCAGGCGATCGAGCCGGCATAGAGCGCGAGCGCGGTAAGATCGATCCGCCCGAGCGTGACGGCAAATCCCATCAGCGCGCCCCATGAGAACGCCAGCCCCAGCACGACCTGCGGCCACCAGGTGATGCGCTTCATGAAGGGATAGACCGCGACGATGACGAGCGAGGCGATGCCGGTCATGATCGCGAAGCGGTTGAACTGCAGCAGCACCGCCAAGCCGATCAGCGCCTGCAGGACCAGGAAGGCAAACGCCTGCACCACGCTGATCTGTCCGGCCGGCAAGGGCCGCGACCGCGTCCGCTCGACGCGGGCGTCGAGATCGCGGTCGGTAATGTCGTTCCACGCGCACCCCGCCCCGCGCATGACGAAGGCGCCGATCAAGAACAGCACGATCACGAGCGGCAATTGCGAGACGTCGCGCGCGACGCCGGCGGCCAGCGCCGCCGACCACCAGCACGGCATCAGCAACAGCCACGAGCCGATCGGACGGTCGAAACGGGAGAGCCGCAGATAGGGCCGCGACCAGGACGGCGCGCGCGTATCGACCCAGTTGCCGGTGGCATCGGCAACGCGGGTGGTCGCGTCGCTCATCGGGCCGGGGTCATCGCTGGAGAACGTTGCCGTTCAGCGTATCGAAGGTGCTGCCGCCCTTCTTCACGGTTTGCGCCTCGGGCAGCGCCGCCGAAGAGCCAAGCACCTCGCTCAGGCTCGGACCGGCCGGCCCACGTGCCCGCGCCTGCTCCGCGACGGCACAGACCTGATTCTGCATCTTCTCGGTGTTCTTGTGGCCGTTCTTGAGCTGGTCGGCGATCTGCGGCGGGATTCCGCATTTGGCCGAATTGGTCTGGACATATGCGATCATCTTCATTTCGGCCTGGCCGAAATTTTTTATCAGCTTGCAGGCCTCGTCCGGCGGCGCCTTGCGGTCGCTCGCGGCCTTGATCAGCTTGCCGCGCTTCTCGGCCTCCTCGCGCAGGGGAACGAAACCTTTCATGCAGCCGTCTGCCCCACCGCTGGCCTGAGGCGGCGGCCCACTGAATCCGCTGGACACCGGGGCGGAACCTTGTGATGGGAACGGCGACGGGGCACCGACCGAGGCCGACGGCGCAGCGCCATTCACCGGCGGAAACGGCGAAGCATTTGCGGGTGCCGCGCTCTGGTTGGGCAATGGCGCCGGAAACGCGCCTTGCGCAAAGACGTGGCCCGCGTGAACGGTCACGACGGCAGCGGTCAGCGGCACAATCAGGCGGCGGATCATCAAGGGTGGTTCTCCGGCGAGGTCAGGCAGCCCGGGCGTCTTCCAAACGAAGCAGATTTGCAACGGGCATTTTTACGATTCCTGCCGACGCTTAACAACCCGTGGATTGGGGCAGCAGCACGGCGCATGGCCGCTGGAAAGCCAAAAATAGCCTCCGGATTCTAGCGCTTTAGGCTAAAAGCGCCCGGAAACGGAACATTACCATGCCTGACCTCGATTTTCGCGCCCCTCGCCTGTTCGTCGACGCTCCCCTGGGGCCGGGCGAAAAGGTCGCGCTGGAGCGCAACCAGAGCAATTACCTGGGCAATGTGCTGCGGCTCTCCGCCGGTGAATCGATCCTGGTGTTCAACGGCCGCGACGGCGAATGGCAGGCGCAGATCGAGGGCCGCAAGCGGCCCGACGGCCTGACGATCGTCGCGCGGACGCGGCCGCAGGATCGCCTGCCCGATATTGCCTATGTCTTTGCGCCGCTGAAGCACGCTCGCCTCGACTACATGGTGCAGAAGGCGGTCGAGATGGGAGCCTCAAGGCTGCAGCCGGTGCTGACGCGGCACACCCAGGTCTCGCGCGTCAACAGCGAGCGGATGCGCGCCAATGTGATCGAGGCCGCCGAACAATGCGGCATCCTGACCTTGGCTGAGGTTGCCGAGCCGGTTGCGCTGGACCGCTATCTCGACAAGCGTGAAACCAGCCGCCTGCTGGTGTTCTGCGACGAGGCGGCCGATATCGGCAATCCAATCGGGGCGCTGCAACAGGGGCTAACCGCAGCCGAGGGGATCGACGTCCTGATCGGACCGGAAGGCGGATTCGCCGAAGAGGAACGCGCGCTGCTGCTGCGGCAGCCCAGGACGCTGCGGCTGTCCTTGGGCCCCCGCATCCTGCGCGCGGATACCGCAGGCGTCGCCGCGCTGGCGCTGGTGCAGGCCGCGCTGGGCGACTGGCGGGAGCCGGGCCAGCCAACGGAAGACTAATCGTTAAGCCACCGCCCATTAATTCAGTTGGCCAATGCCTGTCGAAACGCCGCCCCGGCCATGCTAAGGCCTCCGCCAACGAGGCCCCCCGGAACCCCGGGGAACCCGAAAACCCTTGGAACCCGGTTTTCCCGGTATTTGGACGTGAAATGACCGCGACCGCCGCTATCAGAGGTGCTGCCGGATCCGCCGCCTGGGCGGATGCGCTGCTGTTGTCGTTTGCACAAGGCGGCTACGTGCAGGCCCACCCCGGCATCCTGCAGCCGGCGGAGCCGTTCCTCGACCTCTCCGGCGAGGACATCCGCAAGAGCCTTTACCTGACCACCGACGCCTCCGGCGAGGAGCTGTGCCTGCGCCCCGACCTCACCATTCCGGTGGCGCGCGACTATCTCGCCTCCGAGCGCGCCGGCCAGCCCGCAGGTTTCAGCTATCTCGGGCCGGTGTTTCGCTATCACGGCGGCCAGCCGAGCGAATTCCTGCAGGCCGGCATCGAATCCTTCGGCCGGCAGGACCGCGCCGCGGCGGATGCGGAAATGCTGGCGCTGGCATTGGAAGCCACCACCGCCTTCGGATTGAAGGACGTCGAAATCCGCACCGGCGACGTCGCGCTTTTCACCGCGCTGATCGACGCGCTCAATCTCTATCCGGTGTGGCGGCGGCGGCTGATCAAGGATTTCAACCGCAAGGTCAGCCTCACCGAGGACATCGAGCGGCTGACGCTCGCCACCGCGCCCGGCCGCAACGAATATGAGGGCGTGCTGGCGGCGCTCGCCGGCTCCGACCGCAAGGCGGCGCTGGCGCTGGTCACCGACCTGATGTCGATCGCCGGCACCACCAATGTCGGCGGTCGCACCGTGGCCGAAATCGCCGACCGCTTCCTTGAACAATCGACGCTGAAGGGCGGCGCGCTGCCGCGCGACGCGCTTGCCATCATCAAGCGCTTCCTCGCGATATCGGGCGACCCGGATGAATCGGTCGCGCAACTGCGTGCGCTCGCCACTGAGGCCAAGCTCGATCTCGCAGCCGCCATCGATCAGCTCGAAAGCCGCGTCGGCTTCATGGCCGCGCGCGGCATCGACACCAAGCTGACGCGGTTTTCCACCTCGTTCGGCCGCGGGCTCGATTACTACACCGGCTTCGAATTCGAGCTGCACGCCAAGGGAAATGGCAGGGGCAACGGCGTCGAGCCGCTGGTGGCGGGCGGACGCTATGATGGCCTGATGACGCAGCTCGGTTCGCCCACGCCAATCCCGGCGGTCGGCTTCTCGGTGTGGATCGAGGCGCTGACGCAACTCGGAAAACCCGTCTCGCAAGGGAGCGCCGCATGACCGCTCCCTTCGTTCTCGCCGTTCCCTCCAAGGGCCGCCTGCAGGAAAACGCGGAGGCGTTTTTCACGCGCGCAGGGCTCTCGCTGGCGAAGCCGCGCGGCGCGCGCGACTATCGCGGCACCATCACGGGCCTCGACAATGTCGAGATCGCCTATCTCTCCGCGAGCGAGATCGCTTTCCAGCTCTCACGCGGCATGGTGCATCTCGGCGTCACCGGCGAGGATCTGTTGCGCGAAAGCATTCCCGATGCCGACAAGCGCGTGCTGTTGATCGACAGCCTCGGCTTCGGCAGCGCCAATGTCGTGGTCGCGGTGCCGCAGGCCTGGATCGACGTCCGCACCATGGCCGATCTCGACGACGTCACCACCGGCTTCCGCGCCAAGCATAACCGGCGGATGCGGGTCGCGACCAAATACATCAATTTGACGCGCAACTTCTTCGCCGCCCACGGCGTGGTCGATTACCGCATCGTCGAGAGCGCCGGCGCCACCGAGGGCGCACCGGCCGTCGGCACCGCCGAAATGATCGTCGACATCACCACGACAGGCGCCACCCTTGCCGCCAATGGCCTCAAGGTGCTGGACGACGGCGTAATCCTGCGCAGCCAGGCCAACCTCGTGGCGTCCCGCGATGCCGACTGGTCGACTGATGCCCGCGAGACGGCGCGCGTCATCCTCGACCACATTGCTGCCCGCGCCCGCGCCAGCAAATACCGTGAGGTGCGAACACGCTTCGCCGGCTGCAACGATGCGCTGCTGGCGGAAGCGCATAACCGTTTTGGCGTGGTGGCGCCGTTCGGCGGGCCGACCTCGTCGGGCATGATTACGCTGCACTGCCCACCGATGCAGCTTTACGCGCTCGGCAGTTTTCTGCGCGAGCACGGCGCCGACACGGTGTCGATCGCCTCGCTCGACTATGTGCTCGACCGGGAAAACCCGTTATTTGCCAGGCTCGAGGCGTTCTTGCGGCAATAAACCTGCCGTTTCGTTCATCGTTGCGACAGGTGGCAGCAGATAACATATACGGTTGGATGATCTGGGACCTGATCGATGACGCTCGGCTCTGACGTTTCCCGCCTGTCGACGACCACGGCCAGCGCCGCGGCGCAAGGCCTGTCGATCGTTGTGCCGCTGTACAACGAGGCGGCGGGGCTCGCTCTGCTGCACGAGCGGCTGATCGGCCTCGCCCGGTCGCTCAAGGCGCGCTACGGCCTCGCCAGCGAAGTTGTCTATGTCGACGACGGCAGCGCCGATACCACGCTTGCGATTGCGCGCGGCCTTGCGGCTGATGCGCTCGACGTCCAGGTGGTGTCGCTGTCGCGCAATTTCGGCAAGGAAGCCGCCCTGATGGCGGGGCTCGACCATGCCCGCCGCGGCGCGGTGCTGTTCATGGACGGCGACGGCCAGCACCCACCGAGCCTGGTCGAAAAACTGGTCGCGCATTGGATCGATGACGGCTACGACGTCGTCTATACGGCAAAGGCACACCGCCACAATGAATCGTTCCTGCGCCGCCAGGCGGTGCACGGCTTCTACGCGCTGATCAACTGGGGCGCGCGGCAGAAGATCCCCGAGGACGCTGGCGATTTCCGCCTGCTGTCGCCGCGCGCCGCAGCAGCCCTGCGGCAACTTCCCGAACGCAACCGCTTCTTCAAGGGACTGGCGAGCTGGATCGGCTTCCGCCAAATCCGCGTCGATTACGAGCCGGCGCCGCGCGCGCACGGCGTCACGACTTTCAGCCCGGGCCGGCTGGTGGGACTGTCCATCGAGGGATTGACGTCGTTCTCGGTGGCGCCGCTGCGCTTTGCGAGCCTGTTCGGCGTGCTGCTTGCCGTCGGCGCCTTCCTGTTCGGCCTGACTATTCTCTGGGAGGTCTGGACCACCGGCAAGCAGGTCCCCGGCTATCCCTCGCTGGTGATCGGCCTGATGACGATCGGCGGCGTGCAGCTCATCATGATCGGCATCGTCGGCGAATATATCGGCAAGATCCTCTCCGAGCTGAAAGCGCGTCCGATCTACTTCGTCGCCGAGCATTCCGAAAAACGCGCCGATGGCGAGACGACGGCGAGCGCCGCTGAGCGGACCGCCGCCGAATGAACGACGCTGCGCTGCGCCGCATCTGGCTATGCGCCGACGATTACGGGCTGGCCGATGGCGTCAACCGCGCCATCCGCGATTTGATCTCGCGCGGCCGCCTCAACGCCACCTCGGTGATGGTGGTCGGCGCAGCGATCGGCCGCGCCGAGGTAGCCGCGTTGCAGGACACAGCAGCGAACAGCCCGCGCTGCGCGATCGGGCTGCACGCGACGCTGACCGCGCCGTTTCGTCCGCTGACAATGCACTTCCGGCCGCTCAATGGCGGCTTGTTCCTACCGTTTCCGAACCTCTTGCGCGCGGGCCTGCTGCGGCGGCTCGACCCTGAAATGATCGAAGACGAAGTTTTGGCCCAGCTCGCGGCGTTCAAGGAGCTGTTCGGCCGCGCGCCCGATTTCGTCGACGGCCACCAGCATGCGCAACTGTTTCCGCAGGTGCGCGACGCCTTCCTGCGCGCGGTGAAGGAAGCCGCGCCCGCCGCCTGGGTCCGCCAGGGCGGACGCCGCAAGCCGCCGGCCGGGCTGCTCGGCGCGCCGAAGGCGCTGGTGCTCGACGTCCTCAGCGCGCAATTCCGCAAGCGCGCCGCCCGTGCCGGCATCGCGTTCAATCCCGCCTTCGCCGGCGCCTATGATTTTTCGAAAGAACCCGATTTCGCCGTGCTGATGGATGAGTTCCTTGCCGAATTGCCGGATGGCGGGCTGGTGATGTGCCACCCTGGATTCGTCGACGAAACGCTCAGGGGTCTCGACCCCCTCACCACCCAGCGCGAGGCGGAACATGCGTATCTCGCAAGCGATCGATTCCCGGCATTGCTGGCGGCGAATAAAGTTACATTGAGCTGATAAGACTCGGCAAATCCCGGCGTTTTGTCGCATACCAAAATTTAATTCGGCCACCCACTATTTGCGACACAAAGCCCGCCCTACATCTTGCCCGCGCGTTGACGACGATGTGACGCGAGGGAGAGGGCCATGACACCGCAAGAACGCCAACTGATTGACGATCTTTTCGACCGCCTCACCAAGCTGGAGAACGCCCCGCGCGATGCGGACGCGATGTCAGCGATTATGCAGGGCCTGCGCAACGCGCCCAATGCGGTCTATGCGCTGGTGCAAACCGCGCTGGTGCAGGACGAAGCGCTGAAGCGCGCCGACATGCGCATCCAGGAATTGGAAGCGGCGGCGGGTCAGCAAAATCAATCCGGCGGCTTCCTCGATTCGATGCGTGACGCGATCTTCGGGCAGAACCAGCAGCATGGCCAAAACCAAGGCTCCGTGCCCAACGTTCGCGCGCCTGACATGGCCGGCAGCGGACGTCCGACCTGGAACACCGGACAGGTGCTACAGCAGAGCCAGCCGCCCGGACAATATGGGCAGCCGGCCTACGGCCAGCCTTATGGCGGCGCGCAGCAACAGCCGCCTGCGTTCGGCGGTGGCGGCTCGTTCCTCGGAACGGCGGCGGCAGCCGCGGCCGGCGTGGTCGGCGGATCGCTATTGGCCGGCAGCATCCGCTCGATGATGGGCGGCGGCGGCAACCACCAGGCGTTCGGCGACACGGCAGGCCGTAGCGGCGGTGTCGAAGACCGCAGGCCGTGGGGCGACCAGTCCGGCGGCGATCTGGCGCGCGATGCCGGGATCAACGACATCGGTTCGTCGAGCCGGCGCGCCGACAACAACGATAACGATTCCGGCTCGCGGCAGGGATTCTTCGATCAGGCCTCGCAGGATGATGATGACGACACGGACCACGATTCCGACGACTTCGACGGCGACGATGGCGATGGCGGCAGCGATTACGCATGAGTGGCGTCTGAGTTGAAAAAGACAAACGGCCGCCTCATCGGGCGGCCGTTTTGATTCCACCTTGCCGTCATCCCTGCGAACGCAGGGGACCCATACTCCGCGGCCGTAGTTGTAGAGCGCGTTGGTCGACGACCTTCTTCAGCGACGTAGATCGGTGGTTATGGGTCCCTGCGTTCGCAGGGACGACACCGTTTTCGTGACCATCCTGGAAAAATCAAATCACCACAACCCTGGCGCCGACGCCGACGCGGCCGTAGAGATCGATGACGTCTTCATTGCGCATCCGGATGCAGCCGGACGACACGTTGGTGCCGATGGTCCAGGGCTCGTTGGAGCCGTGGATGCGATAGAGCGACGAACCCAGATACATCGCCCGCGCGCCGAGCGGATTTTGCGGGCCGCCTTCCATGTACCTCGGCAGATCGGGGCGACGCGCCAGCATTTCCGGCGGCGGCGTCCAGGCCGGCCATTCCTTCTTGGCGGAGACGGTCTTGACGCCCGACCAGGTGAAGCCGGGCCGGCCGACGCCGACGCCGTAGCGCAGCGCCTTGCCGTCACCCTGCACCAGGAACAGGAACTTGTTCGGGGTGTCGATCACGATGGTGCCCGGGCTTTCCTTGCCGTGATACTCGACCACCTGCTTTTCGTATTTCGGATCGAGCGGATGCTGCGCGGGGTCGGCCATCTCCTCCTCCCGGCGCATCGACTGCGGATCCATCGGCGGCAGCAACGCGCGCCGCCCGCCATAGCCGTAATCGGGCTGCGGCTGATAGGCCGGCTGTTGCTGATAGCGCCCGCCCTGCGGCGCATCGCCGAACAGGAATTCGATGAAGCCGCCGCCCATGTTGGAGCGTTCGGCAGAAGCCATGCGCACCGGCGCCGGCTGGCCGGCGTAGACCACGGCGGGTTCGGTTATCTGCGAGGCGTCGATCGCACTGGCCTCACTGGCGAAGCAAAGGCAAGACGCGCTCGCGAGGAGCGCAAGGGAGATTTTTCCGGACATCGACGTACTCTGTACTGTTCGTCATTGCGGGTTCGCGGCAACGGCGCGACGAACGCCGTTGCATGCGATCAATACAAATCAAAACCTAATCGGTTTGGTAAACGTATCAGCCGTTTCGATTCACCATTTCGGCGATCGCGCGCGGATTTGTCAGGTAGCGTTTATTTTGCATGAACGCCGCCCCCTCATGGTTAATCGTTGGTGTGCGGCCGCGGGCAAACCGCTGTCACGACCTGTTCCGGCGTGAACCTCACGTTAAATCGCATCGGTTTAGAACACACACGGAAGTGAAGGGGTGGGAAAAACTCATGTCGGTCAATCGCAAACGTTTTCGTATTGAACAAGCCCTTCTGGGCGACGCGCCAATTGTCATGCCTGCCGTCGAAGGCGGCGAGATCGGTCCGATGCATCGTGAGATCATGGCCGAGTTGCGCGCGATCCGCGTACAGATGGCGGGCTTCGGCCACACCCCCGCCGCTTCGACCGAGCAGTCGGAGATCACGCGCGAGATTGCCGAATCGCACGCGTTGCTGGAAACCTATCGCGCCCAGATCGAGCAGTGCGCGAAGCTCAAGGTCGAGCTTGACCTTATTCACGACGCCATCAACCGTACCAAGCGCGAAATCGCCACGCTGCACGGCAAGAGCTTTGACGGCCAGGAAATGGCCAAGGTCAATGGCGAGCTCGGCGCCGTCGTCGGCGGCACCGAACAGGCCACCCAGCAGATTCTCGAGGCCGTCGAGGCGATCGACCAGGCCGCCACCGCATTGTCCAAGAACATCTCGCCCGACCAGCAAAAGCTGCTCAGCGAGGAAATCCAGGAACGCGTCGTCGCGATCTTCGAGGCCTGCAATTTCCAGGACTTGACGGGCCAGCGCATCAGCAAGGTGATGAGCACGATGAAGTTCATCGAGCAGCACATCAATGCGATGATGGACATCTGGGGCGGCGTCGACGCCATCAAGGCGCACGCCCCGCCGATCGTCGATACCCGCGAAGGCGACGCCAAGCTGCTGAACGGCCCGAAGCTGGACGGCGACGACGGTCACGCCTCGCAGAACGACATCGACGCCCTGTTCGATTGATCGAACTGGTTAACGCAGAATAAACAGAAACGCCGGCAAGACGCCGGCGTTTTTTTGTTTGGGTCGCCCGTCCTCCACTGTCATCGTCCGCCTTGTGCGCAATTGCGCACTGGGGCGGACGATCCAGTATTCCAGAGACGTCAGCGATTCAGCGGAGAAGCCGCGGCGTACTGGATGCCCCTTGGGCTCACGACACAAGTGCAACACCTGCTAGGGTGTTGTGGCGATGGGACAATGTTATGGCCAGCTCAGCCTTGAAGAGCGCGTTGAGATTTACCGCCTGCATGCAGGCGGTAAATCTCAAAACGAAATTGCGTCTGCGCTCGACCGGGCGCCATCGACGATCAGCCGGGAGCTGCGGCGCAATTCCCGGCCTACCAAGGTCTGGGCCGGGGGCTACGAGCCTGTCCGGGCTCAGCAATTGGCCGAGCGTCGGCGACGGTGGGATGGCCGCTTCAAGCTGGCGCGCCAGCCGGACCTGCGAAACCGCGTGGGCAAACGCCTTGCGATGGGACATTCCCCAGAGCAGATCGCTGGCCGGCTGGCGCTGGAACATGGTCGCGTCATCATCAGCCATGAGTCAATCTATCGTTTCATCTATCATCGTGCCGCTCAGAAGGATTGCTGGCACCGCCTGCTGCCGCGCCGCAAACGAAGACGAGGGCACCGTCCAGGACGCAGCCCCGCCAGCCTCATCAAACAACGGCGCTCGATCACCGAACGCCCCGCCGAGGTCGAAGGCCGCGGGACACCGGGCCATTGGGAAGCCGACTTCATGCTGTTCGCCCGATGTGGCCAAGGGTTGCTTGTTCTCCACGAACGGCAAACCCGCTTCAACATGGTTCACCGACCACTCGATCGAAAAGCTGTCCGCACCGCTCGGACCATCGGCCGTCAACTCGGCAAACTTCCCCAAGCAATGCGCAAAACCGTCAGCTTCGACAACGGGAACGAATTCGCCGAGCATCACAGGCTTCACCAAACCCTCGGCGTCCAGACCTTCTTCTGCGATCCCCATAGTCCCTGGCAAAAAGGCGGCGTGGAAAACTCCATCGGGCGCTTACGACGCCTGCTGCCCCGCAAAACTGACCTCAAACTCATCACGGCAGCCGACCTCAAGCGGCACGTTCAGCGCCTCAACGATACCCCACGCAAATGCCTGGACTTCAAGACGCCCGCCGAGGCATTCTCCGCACTCAAATCAATCGTTGCACTTCAAACGTGACTCCATCCCCCGCCTTCGCGGGGCATGACGGCAAGGGAATGCAGTTTGCCTCACGCCCGCGGCGCGCAGCGGACATAGACCATGTTGCCGTAACGGACCGAAGCATCCTTGTCGATGAAGCGGGTAATCAGCACGCGACCGTCGAACGAGACGATCTCGCGGTCCTGCTCACCGGGCGTCGGGCCGGGCGGACCGATATAGTTCTTGCCGCTCGGGCTGCCCTTGAGGCGCAGTTCCTGCGGGGTGGCCTGGTCGGCCAGATGCATGACAACACCGCCAGAGGTGCCGGCGCCGATCACATAGGGCTGCTTGCACTGCCCGCGCGCCGCCGCTTCGGTGCGGGCGCGGTCGTTGGGATTCTGGAACGAGGCGAGGCCCCAGCGGCCGACGATCTCGTCGGAGCGGATGGTGGCCGGCATATCGGGCGCCACGCCGGGTTCGGCCTCGGGCGCCGAACTGGACGACAGCGACGGCAGACTCATGCTGTTGCACGCCGCCAGCAAGATCGTGAGCGCCGATGCGATCGCCAGATTGGCAACCGTACGCGCGTTACGTGAGCTGATCATCGTATTCCCCCGAGCAAATTCCTTGGCAAATCCTTGGCCGCTCCCGTCAAGCAGCCAACCGCAAAAAGCCTGTCGGAGCAATGACGTCCGTTAAAATTACGCCGCTGCGCCGATTTGGCTTCCGTGGGACCATCCTATATTGGCCTCAAGAAGGCCTTACCCCCCCTTGTTTGCTTGACAGGATCAGCGCCAAGCCATATTCCCCGGCCCCACGTTTAGCACTCAAATACAACGATTGCTAAGGTCGTGCTGTCCCGCCCGGGACGGCGTCGAATAGCCGGCATTATCAGCCATTTTCGTGGCACAGACCTGAAACCACGCCTTCCACGGAACTTCAAGAGGAGACGTCATGGCCAAATCCAAATTCCGTCCGCTGCACGACCGCGTCGTCGTCAAGCGCATCGATGCCGAAGAGAAGACCAAGGGCGGCATCATCATTCCCGACAGCGCCAAGGAAAAGCCGTCGCAGGGCGAAGTCACCGCCGTGGGCCCGGGCGGCCGCGACGAGGCCGGCAAGCTGATTCCGATCGACCTCAAGGTCGGCGACCGCGTGCTGTTCGGCAAATGGTCGGGCACCGAAGTCAAGCTCGACGGCGAGGAACTCCTGATCATGAAGGAGTCCGACATCATGGGCGTGCTGGCTTAAGCCGAACGTTCGCCGCCGCCCACCGCCGTCGGCGCAGTCACTTCTTCCCTTCTCCCATCGAAGTCGGATTTATCCGACTTCGACAAGTTAAGATGCCCAACTCGGGTAAACCCGAGTTGGGGTGGGAGAAGGTGGCGCGCAAAGCGCGCCGGATGAGGGGTCTCCATCCGCGGAGACAGACCCCTCACCCGTCTCGAATGAGCTATCGCTCATTCGATCCACCCTCTCCCACAAGGGGAGAGGGGAAGAAGACCCGACGATGACAGGCGGCAAGCAACCGTATCCATTCATTCAGGAGTCCAAACAATGGCTGCCAAAGACGTTAAATTTTCCGGCGATGCCCGCGACCGCATGCTGCGCGGCGTCGACGTTCTCGCCAACGCGGTGAAGGTGACGCTCGGTCCGAAGGGCCGCAACGTCGTGATCGAAAAGAGTTTTGGCGCACCCCGCATCACCAAGGACGGCGTCACCGTCGCCAAGGAAATCGAGCTTGAGGACAAGTTCGAGAACATGGGTGCGCAGATGCTGCGCGAAGTCGCCTCGAAGACCAACGACACCGCCGGCGACGGCACCACCACGGCGACCGTGCTGGCGCAGGCGATCGTGCGCGAAGGCGCCAAGGCGGTTGCCGCCGGCATGAACCCGATGGACCTCAAGCGCGGCATCGACATCGCGGTCCACGCCGTCGTCAAGGATCTCGAGAAGCGCGCCAAGCCGGTCGCCGCCTCCTCCGAGGTCGCCCAGGTCGGCACCATCTCGGCCAATGGCGACACCGCCATCGGCAAGATGATCGCCCAGGCGATGCAGAAGGTCGGCAATGAAGGCGTCATCACGGTCGAGGAGAACAAGTCGCTCGATACCGAAGTCGACATCGTCGAGGGCATGAAGTTCGACCGCGGCTATCTGTCGCCCTACTTCATCACCAACGCCGAGAAGATGACCGCCGAGCTGGAGGACGTCTACGTGCTCTTGCACGAGAAGAAGCTCTCGGGCCTGCAGTCGATGCTGCCGGTGCTGGAAGCCGTGGTGCAGTCCGGCCGCCCGCTTTTGATCATCGCCGAGGACGTCGAGGGCGAGGCACTGGCGACGCTGGTGGTCAACCGCCTGCGCGGCGGCCTGAAGGTCGCCGCCGTCAAGGCGCCGGGCTTCGGCGATCGCCGCAAGGCCATGCTGGAAGACATCGCGATCCTGACCGGCGGTCAGCTGATCTCGGATGAACTCGGCATGAAGCTCGAAAGCGTCACCATCAACATGCTCGGCCGCGCCGGCAAGGTGGTGATCGACAAGGAGAACACCACGATCGTCAAGGGCGCCGGCAAGAAGAAGGATATTGAAGCCCGCGTCACGCAGATCAAGGCGCAGATCGAGGAAACCACCTCGGACTACGACCGCGAGAAGCTGCAGGAGCGTCTGGCCAAGCTCGCCGGCGGTGTCGCGGTGATCCGCGTCGGCGGCGCGACCGAAGTCGAGGTCAAGGAGAAGAAGGACCGCGTCGAGGACGCCCTCAACGCGACCCGTGCAGCCGTCCAGGAAGGCATCGTGCCGGGCGGCGGCGTGGCGCTGCTGCGCGCCAAGAAGGCCGTCGGCCGCATCAACAACGACAATTCCGACGTCCAGGCCGGCATCAATATCGTGCTGAAGGCGCTGGAAGCTCCGGTTCGCCAGATCTCGGAAAACGCCGGTGTCGAAGGCTCGATCGTGGTCGGCAAGATCCTGGAGAACAAGTCCGAGACCTTCGGCTTCGACGCCCAGACCGAGGAATATGTCGACATGGTCGACAAGGGCATCATCGACCCGGCCAAGGTGGTTCGTACCGCGCTGCAGGACGCTTCGTCGGTCGCGGGCCTCTTGGTGACCACCGAAGCCATGGTCGCCGAACTGCCGAGGGAACCGGCCCCGCCGATGCCCGGCGGTGGCGGCGGCATGGGTGGAATGGGCGGCATGGGCTTCTAAAGCCCGGCTTTTTCCGATCAATCCATCGAAGGCCGCCTCCGGGCGGCCTTCTTTTTTGGCTTTTTGGCGATAGTGCGGACCCGATCAGTTCAGAAGGCGCGCTTGGCTCGAAAACGCGGCCGGGGTTTGCTACTTACGACCCCTGCCGATTCCATCGTTTCAGGGAATTTCATATGCGCGCGCGCTTCCTTCTCCTGCTCGGTCTCGTCACGATCTCCCCGAGCCTTGCTTTCGCCCAGATGAAACTTCCGTCCAAGACGGCGCCCGGCGCCATCGAGACGCGCTATTTCACGGCCATCGACGGCCTGATGGACGGCAACGCCGATGTCATCCTGAAGGAAACCCGGCAGGGCAAGACCGTCACCGCGGCCACGCTCGACGTCTGCTATCCCGCCGCAAAGGGCGCCGACCGCAAGGATCGCTTCGTCGCCAACCTCGCCGTCAACGGCCAGAGCCTGACCGGCACCACACAGAGCCTTGGTGACAAGCTGCCGGTCACCGTCAAGCTGGCGCGCAAGCCAACCGGCGACACGTTCGAATTCCGCGGCCAGATCACGATCGGCCAGGCCGTCACGGAGGTGACCTCGACCGACAATTCCGATCTCAGCGAGAAGGAATTTTTGGACAACCAGACCAGCGACGACGGTATCACCCCGGCGCCAAAGGATTTTACCGACGTTTCGCCCGAGGCGTTCGGCGTACGGGTCAAGCTCGACGCCGCGCTGGATTTCCTCAAAAGCCTGAAGGGCGAAGCCGTCGAGGTCGGGCTCTCGAGCCTTTCGATCTCCTGCGATGCGCTGCGCGCCGGCGAGCAGACCATCAACCTCACGGCCGATCCGGAGCGCACTGCTGCACTGATCGCGAAGGCCAGATCGATGCCAGGCGTGGTCGCGGCGGGATGGACCAGCGGCAGCGTTGAGATGGACCGCACCATCCGTTTTGCGGCGGCCGAATGGCGCGACGGCGACAAGATCAACAAGGACAAGATCGCTTCCGCAACGTCGGGCGTGCTGGCCAAAACGCTTGCCGCCAAGGCGGCGGGCACCGAGTGGAACGCCAATACCGGAAAACTGAAACTGACCTTCAAGCGGCCGAGCCCGGTCTATCCACCGCTCGCGCTGACCGAAAGTATCGAAGTCACCGCGCTGGTCTCGCCGGACAAACCGGGCGCGTCTGACCGGCTGATGCTGTGGATCTCGAGCCCGGTGATCACGACCGCGGATGAAGGCACAGGCCCCAAGCTGAACCTGTCGGAAGAATCCACCGGCGACGAGGAAGGCGGCGAGCCGAAGGATGACAATGGCTCCGTCGAGGCGCTGGCAAAAGAGTTCAAGGGCCAGCGCTGGGACGCCGACAAGTCGGTGTGGAAGTAGGGCGGCGGACCCAATCGTCGTTCCGGGCCTGAGCTTGCCGCACTCCCGAGCATGCTTCGACAAGAGCATGCTTCGACTGAGTTCAATCATGCCGGTCGGCCATATTCTCGTTTGAGCACCATCTTTTCGGAAAACCGGCTTTCCGTTTTTTCCGGATCAGGCTCCAGTTCGCGCAATCGCTCGTGGCTGCCTCCGTCGCGTAGCATCCGTATGGATATTTGCGAAAAACAAGCGTACGCTACCTGCGGGGGAATTGCTACCACATGCTACTTCACATAGCTTTGGTCTCCATCACCAGGGAAGTCACACTGGCGCAATTGGCGCCGGTAGCTGCCGCCATTCAAAAGCAGGTCTCGCGCGATTTCGGTCCGATGTGGAATATCGAGGCCACCGTCGATGCCTTCGACAAATTGGAAGATGTCCCCGTTGGTTATTGGCACGTGCTGCTGCAAGACGAGTTGCCAAGCGGTGCCGCGGGTCTGCATAAGCGCGATGACAACAAGCAACCCTTCGCCCTGGTAGCCTTGACCACGAACTGGCCCGTATTCATGAGCCACGAAGTGCTCGAAATGCTGGTTGACCCGCAGGGAACGCTCACGCGCGCGGGCGATTCGCTGAAATCCGGCCAGGGTCGAGTCGAGTACCTGATTGAGGTGTGCGATCCCTGCCAGGCCTCGAAATTCGCCTATTCCGTGAATTCCGTCATGGTCTCCGACTTCTATACGCCGCAGTATTTCGACCCGGTGAAGAGCAGTGGCGTCCGCTACAGCTATTCGGGGCGGGTGCGCGGCCCCCGCGAGGTGTTGGATGGCGGATACCTGTCGTGGTTCGATCCACAGACCCGCCGCCTGTTTCAACTCGAGGTCGACGGAAGGAAAAAGACCATCGCCGACAGGGGCGAGGTCCCGTTCGCAGTCGAAAGTCTGCGCGCATTTTCCGACAGAGTTTCGTCCGATCGGCGCGATTCCGTGATCAAGGGCGGTTCGCGAGCCGGACTGCGGTTGAACGCCGCAACCGACTTCCGCAAGACAGTTCGCGTCGAAGAGCCGAAACTGACAGCGGTCGACCATGCCCGGGTTGCGAATGCCGACAATCTGTGGGCGCAACTCAAGAAAATCGCCGAAGCAAACTGAAATCCTGCAGCCAGGAAGAGGATATCGGAATGAAACGCCGCCTCTTGATTACCGCCTTGGTTACCGTGCCGTTGTTCGTGACGTCACCCGTAGTCGCACTGGAGGACACCCCGGTTTTCGGCAAAGTGACGACGACCAGGAAAACCGCCCTCAAGACCGCGCCGAACGCGCAGGCGGCTGCGGCAACGACGGTGGCCGCCAACACAGACTTGCGCTGGGTGATGGGCGGTCGCAAAGGAAAGTACGTGCGCGTCATGATTCCGAAGGGCCCGAGCGGCTGGGTGCTGGAGGCGGACGTCAGGAAGGTCGCCGAAGCGGATCTGGCCAGCATTGCGCTCGAGGGTAGCGCTCAGCCATGCGTCAGTCCGGAGACCTTGAACGCCTGTACCACGACCAAGCCGACCGGCTGTTCGGCAGCCGGCAGCGCTCACGGCCTGGCCAACCGATTGAAGAGAACCGCTCCACCACCGGGAACGCCAATCACGCTGACGTTCGACACCTTCTCGCAGTTGCAGAGCGCAGCCGTGGACCTGGTGGACCAAGGCGTCGAGATTCCGCCCGCGGAGAGGGACCAGATCAAGAGCATCGAGACAACCGAGGGCACAGTGGGCGAAGGATCGCGCGTGCGCCTGGTCGCGTTTCTGTCGGAGGGCACGCCGCACGCCAACTCCGGCGAATCGGTGAACTGCAACCTCAAACGCCAAGCCAACAACGACATTCACATATCGGTGACGGAGAAAAAAGACGGCAGCGAGTTTGAGGGAGTTGTTGTCGAGATGATCCCGCAGAACCGGCCCGCGAACTGGACATCGAGCAAACTCGACCAGTTGCACGGGAAGGTGCTCTTGATCGAAGGCGGTCTGTTCTACGACAATCTTCACTTCGCCAACGGAGACGAGAATAATCCAATGCAGGGCCAGCCCAAGCGCTTCTCGCTGTGGGAAATTCATCCGGTCACGTCACTGAAGGTGTGCAAGAAGACGAAGGTCAGCCAGTGCGATCCGGACCGAGCCTCCGATTGGAAGGCTTTTTAGCTTTAGCCACGACTTTCTTATCAACCGCCGCCTGGGTCTGCCCCCTTATTCGTATTGACGCGAAATCGCAGCGCCTTTCGCACCGACGAACGGCGCGGAATCCCCTGCCGTTATGGCGCATGGTTCGACGCAAATGACCCAAGACGGACATCTCTCCTGTCTACCGGGCATCGTTTTGCGACAGTCCGCTTGATTGTTAAGATTCGATTCAGCTTAGAGGCACATCATCGGTTCGTCGAAATCTGGGTCACGCCATGCAAGACCGCGAGCCGAGTACCTTTGAGATTTGGTCGGGGAATATGGTTGGCGGCCAGCGGCCGGAGCAACCCGCGAGCCCCTGGAATTTCTTCAAGCCTGATCGCGACGAAGTATTGATGGTGCGGGAGCCATTTGGCGATCGAGCACGCACCGCCTTGCTGGTCGCTGCAGCAGTGCTGGCAAGCTTTGGGCTGGGATGGGCCGGCGGCCTGAACTGGCCCCAATTCGCAAGCGAGCTCGGTCTTGTCGAAGTTGCGCAAAAAGAAACGCCCTCGCCGCGAATTTCTGAAGCCCGATCGAGCGGCAAGATGGAAGGCATTCGAAAGACGGCATCCGCGTCCGACTCGCCCGCCATTGTCGGAAGCATTCCCAAGCCATCCGCCGTGTTGCCGGGCGGTGCACGCCCGTCTGCGAGCCCGGCCTCCCAGGCAAATGCAAGCCCTTCCGCCGCGGCGATCGCAATGCGTCAGCCCCTGGTGGCGGCGCCGGAAACCAAGCCGGCAACGATTCCCGGCTGGACGGTTGTCGATGTCAGGGACGGCACTGCCGTGCTCGAAGGTCCTGACGGAATTCGGATGGCCGCACGCGGCGACACAATTCCCGGACTGGGACGCGTGGAGTCCATCGTGCGCTGGGGCAACCGCTGGGTCATTGCCACCGCCAGCGGATTGATTGCGACGCAGTAAACGAGCGAGAGCGCCCTCCCCTGCAGATGGTCAATGCATCGCGTCCTCAGGGCTGAAGAAGCTTGGTCATGAACAGGCTGAGCGGGTCGTAGGTATAGGTCCCGAACGGCGGGCAGTCTTGATAGCCAGACGCGCGATAGAGTCCGACCGCCTCAGGTTGTTTTATGCCCGTCTCCAGACTGATACGGCTGATGTGCTTTTGCCGCGCAGCATCTTCCAGTGCATGGAGCAAGCGTCGACCTAACCCGGCGCCCCGGGCTTCCGCACGCACGAACATGCGCTTTATTTCGGCGTGTCCAGGCGCGATGATCCGAAATGCGATCGATCCGAGAAGTTCTCCGTTACGGCGCGCGGCGAGAAAGACCGCGTCGGGTGCTGCGAGTGCATCCACGTCCACGGCGTGATTGCTCTCGGATGGATACAGCGCCTGCAGGTATGCGCCTGATTCGGCGAAGATGCGCCTCACGTCCGCCTGCCTCGGATCTTCGGGCCCTATGCGGATCTCAGGCTTACTCATCTTCGGCCCTTTTGCAGACGAGTGCTAGTTCGTATTGATACGAAACCGCAGCGTCTTCGCGCCGACGAACGACACGAAATCGCCCTGACGCTTCCAGGTGCCCGCTTCCGTCAGCGCCGCGATCAACTCGTCATCGGCCTGCGCCCGGTCCGGCGGACAGGGCCGGTTTTCCATCGCGCCGGCGACAAAGATCACGGTATTGCCCGCCACCGAAAACTGGCCCTTGCCGCCCTTGCACCAGAGTTCGAGCACCACCTCGCCGGCATCGCCGATCTCCAGATTGGGGATCCGCTTGGATCCGGGCTGGCGGTTCACGTCGAGCTGCATTTCCGTCCCGAACGGAAAGCCGTCATCGGCGAAAGCCGGGCTGACATGCAACGCGGCGGTCATCAGCAAGACCAAAGCGACACCCGGCCGAAACAAGCTCGCGAACGAAATCATGCAACCTCTCGAAATACTAGACCCCACCGCCGCGCGCTGTTCTATTGAACAAGTCCGCCATTGGCTAGACCGGTTCGAAGCACAAAGGTCGCACCGGCAAAAAAATCCCCGCGGCGGGCTGCGGGGATCGTTGGCTGACCGTCGATGGCGTCTATTTCAGCACCAGCATCGTGAACGGATAGACGTAGGCCTGCAGCGTCACCAGCACGCCGACGAGGCAGGCCAGCACGATCGAATGCAGAAACACGTAACGCAGGATCGAGCCTTCATGGCCGTACCAGTTGGTTGCGGTCGAGGCGACGACGATCGATTGCGCGTCGATCATCTTGCCCATGACGCCGCCGGAAGAGTTGGCGGCGGCCATCAGCACCGGCGACAGGCCGAGCTGCTCGGAAGTGATCCTTTGCAGATTGCCGAACAGCACGTTGGAAGCGGTATCCGATCCTGTCAACGCCACGCCGAGCCAGCCGAGCAGCGTGCCGAAGAAGGGATACAGCACGCCGGTGGCGGCAAAGGCGAGGCCGAGCGTTGCGTCGACGCCGGAGAGCCGCGTCAACGTGCCGATCGCGAGCATCGCGGAGATCGTGATCAGCGAGATCGCGCACAGCCTGATGGTGCGGCCATATTCTCCGATCATCTTCGCGGGCGAGAAGCCCATCAGCAGGCCGGCGATGATGGCGGCGATCAGCATGCCCGTCCCGGTGAAGGACAGATAGGTGAAGTCGAACAGCGCGGCCTCGGGCGTCGGCTTGGCGGCGACCGGCGGCATCTTGTTGATCATGTTGTGCAGCTCGGGCACCTGATATTTCCAGACGAAGATCGAATTCGCCCAGTTCTTGAATGCGCCACTGCCCCAGACCAGCATCACGACGCAGACGATGATCCACGGCAGCAGCGCGCTCCAGAGCTGCGCCTGGCTGAGCTTGGCCGTATCCAGCGGCTTGGCGGGCGCCATGGTCGCAGCCGATTCATCTTTTCCGCGCAGCGCCGGCGACAGCCAGAGCTCGCGGGGGTGCTACACCTTGAGAAACAGGATCAGGCAGCCCATCGAGATCAGCGAGGCGCCGATATCGACGATCCAGGGATTGATGTAGTTCGAGATCACGAATTGCGGAACGGCGAACGAGACGCCGGTGACGAGAATGGCGGGCCAGATCGTGATCATGCCGCGCCAGCCGGCGAACGCCCAGATCAGCCAGAACGGCACGATCAGCGAGAAGAACGGCAATTGCCGGCCGACCATCGCGCCGAGGACGTAGGGATCGAGGCCGGTCACCGACGCCAGCCCCTGGATCGGCGTGCCGAGCGCGCCATAGGCGACGGGCGCGGTGTTGGCGATCAGCGACAGGCCTGACGCCGCCAGCGGCGAGAAGCCGAGCCCGATCAGGACGGCGCCGGTGATCGCGACCGGCGTGCCGAAGCCCGATGCGCCTTCGAAGAACGCGCCGAATGCGAACGCGATCAAAAGCAGCTGCAGCCGGCGATCGGTGGTGACGCCGCCGATCGCCCGCTGCAGCAGCTCGAACCGGCCGGTCTCGACCGTGATGCGGTAGAGAAAGATGACGTTGAGCACGATCCAACCGATCGGAAAGAAGCCGATCACGACGCCAAGCAGCGAGGCGCGGATCGACATGTTGGCAGGCATGGTGAAGATGGCGATCGTGATAATATTGGCGACGATCAGCGCGATGATGGCCGCGAGATGCGCCTTGACCTTGCCGCTGGCGATCAGCACCAGCAGCGTGACCACAGGCACGGCGGCGGCGATCGTCGACAGCGCGGCGTTGCCAAGCGGATTATAGATTTGATCCCACATTGCGGTTTCTCCCGGCATTGTTATTCAGTGCGGCCGCCGGCGTGGAGGGCCGGCCACGTGTTGAGCGATTGGGGGAACAGCCTTGCAAAGGCGAGGTTGGGTGCTTGGCCTCGCCAACGCTCACAACCTCGCGAAGTTCGATGGCTGCCGCGCCCCTCGCCGTTCCGGCCATGCTAGGCTCTCAGCAGTGGCTGCGACAAGCTGCCGCAGGCTAGAATTCACATAAACCTTGGTCGCACGCTTGTAATTCTTCCATCCCTTCAAGGCCTTGTGGGCCTTCCTCCGGAGACGGTGAATCTGTGAAAAATCTTCGTTCGACGCTCGCCACCGTATGGCGCATCTCCGCCCCATATTTCAATTCCGAGGACAAATGGGCCGGACGCATGCTGCTGGCCGCCGTGATCGCTATTGAGCTTGCGATCGTCGGCATCAACGTCCTGATCACTCAGTGGAACGCCCGCTTCTACAACGCGCTGCAGGACCGCAACTGGGACAGCTTCGTCAGCGAGATTATCTATTTCAGCGTTCTCGCCACCGTTTTTATCGTGCTGGCGGTCTACCAGCTCTACCTCAATCAATGGCTGCAGATCCGCTGGCGGCGCTGGATGACCGCGCAATATCTCGGTGACTGGCTGCATCAGGCCAACCACTACCGAATGCAGCTTCAGGGCGACGCCGCCGACAACCCCGACCAGCGCATGACCGACGACGTCAAGCTGTTCGTCGATCGCACGCTCAACATCGGCGTTGGCCTGCTGAGCTCGATCGTCACGATCGCGTCCTTTGTCACGATCCTGTGGGGCCTTTCGAATGCCGCGCCGCTGCACCTGTTCGGCCAGGAATATGTAATTCCCGGCTACCTCGTATGGGGCGCGTTGATCTATTCGGTGCTCGGCACCGTGCTAACCCATCTGATCGGCTGGCCGCTGGTGGGCATCGATTTCAAGCAGCAGCAATATGAAGCGGACTTCCGCTTCAACCTGGTCCGCGTACGGGAAAACTCCGAACAGATCGCCCTGCTGCAAGGCGAACAAGCTGAGCGTGAACGCTTGCTCGTTCGCTTCGGACGTGTGGTCGAGAACTGGCTCGCCATCATGAACCGGACCAAGAAGATAACGGCGTTCACGGCGAGCTACAATCAGGCCTCTGTGATCTTTCCCTATGTGCTGGTGGCGCCGGCCTACTTTGCGGAAAAGATCCAGCTCGGCGGCATGATGCAGACCGCATCGGCGTTTTCGAACGTTCAGGGCGCGCTATCGTTCTTCGTCACCATCTATCGCCAATTGGCGGAATGGCAGGCCGTGGTGAACCGTCTCGACGGTTTCGAGGCCGGTATTGCGGCGGCAACAGATCTTGCCAAGCGTAGCGATCGGATTCATGTCACCGCAACGCAGGGCGATGGCGCCATCAGCCTCAAGAATCTGGTGCTGCGCCTGCCCAATGGAACGCCGCTGGTGAACGCAGGCAAGTTCAGCTTCCGCAAAGGCGAGCGCACGCTGATGACGGGACCGTCGGGCTCCGGCAAATCGACGCTGTTCCGCGCGATTGCCGGCATCTGGCCGTTCGGCGGCGGCTCCGTCGCCGTTCCGGCCGGAGCAACCTTGATGATGTTGCCGCAGCGTCCGTATTTCCCGGTCGGAACGCTACAAGGCGCGGTCGAATACCCCGCCAAAGAGGGTGCGTTTACGGCCATGCAAATCGCTGACACGCTTCAGGCGGTGGGATTGCCCAATCTTGCCTCGCGGCCCGACGAACATGGGCACTGGAATCGAACGCTGTCGCTCGGCGAACAGCAGCGGCTTGGAATCGCGCGCGCGCTGTTGCATGCGCCGCAGTACCTGTTCCTCGATGAAGCTACCGCCTCGCTCGATGAGCCCTCGGAGAAGGCCTTGTATCGTCTACTCGAGGAGAAATTGCCGGCCACCACCATCGTCTCGATCGGCCACCGCTCGACGCTCGATGCGTTCCACCAGCGCAACGTCGCGCTCACGCGTGACGGCGATCGGTTTGTCCTGCAGGCCAGCGAGAATGCCAAAGTGTCGTAGCCTTGCAGGCCGCTCGCTCCGTCCGCGTACGCGATTTCCTGGATCTATAGCCACCGCCGCGGCCATCGCTGACGGCGCACCCCGCGGTGCCAGAGATAGGAGAACGCGGTCAAAAGCACCGCGCCGGCCAGCACCGGCGCCAGCAGGAACGTCCACGGCAGATTGCCTGATACCACCAGCAGCGGGTTGATGCCGGCCGGCGGGTGAAAGGTCCCGGTTACGTACATCGCCAGAATGGCAAGGCCGACGGCGGCGGCCGCGGCCCAGGCTTGCGGTCCGGTCAGCTTCAGCACGGCGAGGCCGACCAGCGCCGATATCAGATGGCCGCCGATCAGAGCCCGCGGCTGCGCCGGCTCCACGTCCGGCGATCCGATCACCAGCACGATCGAGGTGGCGAACGGGATCACCGCGAGCGGATAATGCGCGGCGAACGAGCACAGCTCCATCACGCCGATGGCTATTGCGCCGCCGAGGCCGGCGACCGCGCCCGCCACGACGCTGCGGTGATCGTTGCGGGAGATCGCATTCCGCAGCCCGCGCCACCACCAATCCCGTTTCATCTGCGCCACCCAAAAGAAAAGGGGCGGCAGATCGCTCTGCCGCCCCTTCGTCTTCGACAGGAAGATCTTACTTCAGATTGGTCATCGCGGTCAGGTCAGCCGACAGCTTGACGATACCGGCCGCGCCGCACCAGTTCGAACCGACGCCCGACGGATTGATCGGGGTCACGAAAGTACCCGACGATACCGTGAGGTTGCCGCGAGCTGAGAAGTCGCTGGTGAAGGCGTTGCAATCACCCTTCGACAGGTTGGTGTCGGAGTAACGGAAGTCGAGCGTGAACACCTTGTAGGTGAAGCCGATGCCGACGTTCCAGGTGTTGTAGTCGGCGTAGTTGATGCCGTTCGGGAACAGCGCGGTGCCGTAGAATGAGTCTGACGTGCCCAGCCACTGACGGCCAAACTCACCCGACACATACATGCCGATACCGCTGGCGCCGAACCAGGTGCTCGGCGCAATCGCCTTGCCGACGATCGAGGCGTAGGTGCCTTCGGCGCCGCTGTTGAGGAAGCTCGGCGTATAATAGACGTTGCCGCCCATCGAGAAGTTGTCGTTGAAGGTGTAGTTCACCTTGCCGTAGACCTCGAAGAAGCTGAGGTCTTTCTTGATGAAGTTGCCGTTGACCAGCGCATTCAACTGGCATTCGGCGCTGAGCGGAACACCAGCCGCATCGGTGGGGACACCGGCGTGGCAGGTGCCGCCCGGATAGAGGTAGCCCCAGGCGCCGACGTCGAAGGCAAATTGGCCAACCGTCAGGCGCGCGCCGCCGTAAGCGTCGACTTCAGCCGCCGCACGGTTCGGGAAAGAGATGCTCGCACCGCCCAGGCCGACATAGAGCTGGAAGTCCTTGGTGACGTTGTAGCGCGGCTCGAAATAGGCGCTGACCGACGGCTTGTGGTTGGACTGGGTGATACCGCGGAAGACGTAGTCGTTGGTGATCGCGCTGCCGAAGGCGATATCCCAGGGATCGAAGGCCGGCGGCGGCGGGGCCTTGACAGCCTTCACCCGCAGATCAGCAGCGAAAGCCGAACCCGATACCAATGCCAGCGCCGTTGCTAACAAAGCCAGTTTCTTCATGACGATCCCCATCACCCTTCTTGACAGTCCCGTTCCGGCGCCCCCCAAGGGCAAACGACAACCGACTGCGGCCAAATGTCTTAACGCGGTCACAGAGTGGTCTGCGGCGTCACGATCGTGAAGCAAAAAAGGCAAGCATGTGCCGCCTTTTTAGGCGTTCTGGCCGTTTCGATAAATCTTCTCCGCGTCTGTTGCATTCTCACAACAATTTTGCGGGTTTCGTGCCATGGCGACAGCATGGAGAACCGCAAAAGCCCGAACCGGCGACATACCAGCGGACGCTCTTTTTGCGAATCAACCTCCCCGTGAAAATACGGCGCCGGTCGCCCCGCGACAGCGCGCACAAAAAAGGCCGCAGCGCTGGACGCTGCGGCCTCTCCGAAAAATTGCTCCGGGCGGGCGACCGTCTAGTTGTGGTCCTAGTTGTGGTCGCCGCCGTTGGACGAGCCGGACCCCCATGAGGGTGTCGCCGGCTCCGGGGTAGCCCAGCTCGACGCCGGTGCAGGCGCGGGCTCCGGCTCCGGCGCCGCCATCGCGGGCTCCGCCTTCGGAGCGGCGGACTTGGCAGCCGCCTTCCTTTTCTTCGCCGGGCTCTTCTTTGCAGCCTTTTTCGGCGCGGCGGCCTTTGACTTCTTGGCAGCCTTCTTGGCGGATTTCGTTGCGCCCTTCCTGGCAGCCTTCTTCGCCGATTTCGTCGCGGCCTTCTTCGACGCCTTCTTGGCGGACTTCTTCTTCGCCACTACGGCCTTCTTGGCCTTCTTGGCCTTTTTAGCCTTCTTGCCCTTCTTACTCTTCTTCGCCATCTGGTCCTCCTGTTGCCGCTGTCCATGTCCGTCGAGCGCTTCGAATAGTCCGTGGGCCAGACCGGGACGACACTTCTTCGAAGTGCCCTCCCGCTCCATCCCTTGTCCGGGCGCGATCTCCGGGCAAACGCTTCGCGTTTATCCCGAGGAAACCGGATGCCGATCCCGCCATCCACACGCGGGGGCAGACATTCCGGATCGCGCCGTTAGGCCGATCGATCAATTCAATCCTGGCCGATCGATCCAGGCTTTGGACCTCCTGTCGCCCAATCGAGAAGCTCAATCGTGTGCACCACAGGAACTGACGTACCGCCGGCAATTTGCACCATGCACCCAATATTGCCCGCAGCGATCATGTCCGGTTTGACTGTCGCAATATTGGCGATCTTCCGATCGCGCAATCTGCTCGCAATGTCGGGCTGGAGAATGTTGTAGGTCCCCGCCGAACCGCAACACAAATGGCTCTCGGGTACATCTTTCACCACGAATCCATTCTTGGAAAGCAATTCTTTCGGAAGGCCTGTGATTTTCTGCCCATGTTGCAGCGAACAGGCGGAGTGATAGGCGATTGTGACATCGCCTTTTTGCGTCGTTGGCGCGAGTTCGATGCCGCCGAGAAACTCCGTGATATCCTTTGCCAGCGCGGAGATTTGCGCTGCGGGGCCAGCGAAATCGCGATCCTCGCGCAGCATGAAACCATAGTCCTTGATGACGGTGCCGCAGCCCGATGCCGTAATCAGGATGGCGTCGAGGCCGCCTTGTTCCGCTTCCTTTTTCCACACATTGATGTTGGCGCGGGCCCGCGCCAGCGCATCACCATCCTGCCCGAGATGGTGGGTGAGCGCGCCGCAGCATTGCTCGTCCCGGACCAGGACGACCTCGATGCCATGGCGCGTCAGGAGATTGATGGCGGCCTGGTTGATGCGTGGCGCCAGCACCTGCTGGGCGCAGCCCTGCAGCAGCGCGACCCGCCCGCGCCGCTCGCCCGTGGCCGGAAAGACGCTGCCGCCCGAGGCCCCCGGCGCCGGGAGGCTGTTGGGCGCGAGCGCCAGCATCGCCTTGATCCGCCGCAACAGGCCGGGCGTCGCCGCCGCATTTGACGCCGGCAGCAGGGCCGCAAACGGCCGGGCGAGCCGCGCCATGATCATGCTGGCGCGAAACAGCTTTGGCCGCGGCAGCACCAGCGCCAGCACCGCGCGCAGGGCCCGTTCGGTCAGCGGCCTCGAAAAATCCCGTTCGATCCGGACCCGCGCCTGATCGACCAGGTGCATGTAGTGCACGCCCGACGGACAGGTGGTCATGCAGGCAAGGCAGGACAGGCAGCGGTCGATATGCTTGACCACCTCCGCCGTCGGCGGCTTGTCCTTTTCCAGCATCTCCTTGATCAGGTAGATGCGCCCGCGCGGGCTATCGAGCTCGTCGCCGAGCAGCACATAGGTCGGACAGGTCGCGGTGCAGAAGCCGCAATGCACGCAGGCGCGCAGGATCTTGTCGGCTTCGGCGATATCAGGATCAGCGAGCTGGGCGAGCGAGAATTCGGTTTTCATGTCGCTGTCATCAGCAGCATCCGGCCGCGGTTGAGGATGATCTTGGGATCGAAGCTGTTGCGCACACGCTGGCTCAGGGCGGCGATGCCAGCGGCCTGCGGGTGGAAGACGTCGACGTTGCGCCTGGTCTGCTCGGACGCCCGGATCAGCGCCGCGTGGCCGCCGGCCGCCTCGACGCGCTGACGCACCAGGGCCGCCTGCGCGTCCGGTTTCGGCGGCAGCGCCGCCCAGATCAGGCCGCCGCCCCAATCATAGATCACATCGCCCCCAGTGTCGCGCGCCAGCGCCTGGCCGAGCGCGCCGCCGGAAGCCGGCGGACAGACGATCCGCCACACCGGCCACGCGCCGAGCGAGCCACTGGCGGCGAAGGGCTCGACGTCGCGGATCGCACCCCAGACCGTTGCCGAGGCCGCATCCTGCAGCATGTCCACGGACCCGAATGGCGCGAGCGTCTTGCCGAGCGAATTGGCGCGATCCGCCACCGAGGCGGCAATGCCTTCAAGCCGCAGCAGCGTGACCGCTCGCCCCTGCGCCGAAAAACCCGCGAGCTGGCCCGTCGCGGGCCGAAACGCCGAATTCGGCAAATGCGCCGCGCCCGAGACGTCGAACGGCGAGCCCAGCGCCGCCGTCATCGCCCGGTTTGCGCTCACATCGTCCAGCCCGCTTAGCACCAGCGTACGCTCGCTCTCAGGTCTAGGCATCACTTTCAGCGTCACCTCCGTCATCACGGCCAGCGTGCCCCACGATCCCGTCAGCAGCTTGCAGAGATCGTAGCCGGTGACGTTCTTCACCACCCTGCCCCCGGTCTTGAAACTGTCGCCGAAGCCGGACACCGCATGCGCGCCGAGCAGATGATCGCGCGCGCCGCCGGCCTTGATGCGGCGGGGACCGGCGAGCCCCGCGCCGATCATGCCGCCGATGGTGCCGTTGCCCGACACGCCCAGCAGCGCAGAAGTGTCCATCGGCTCGAAGGCGAATTGCTGGTTCTTGGAATCGATCAGCGACTGCACGTCGGCGAGCGGTGCGCCGGCCTGCACCGTGATGATCAGCTCGTTCGGCTCATAGCAAGTGACCGCGTTCAGATCAGACACATCAAGCACGGCATTGGTCGCCATCGGATGGCCGATCGCGCGCCTGGTGCCATGGCCGATGATCTCGAGCGGCTGCTCGCCGGCGATCGCCGCGCGCACCACCTCTTCGACATCCCTGGCGTCACGTACCTTGAGAGTATCCACGCTTTCAACCCCGAACTCTGTCGTCATCGTCCGCCTTGTGCGCAATTGCGCACTGGAGCGAACGATCCAGTAATCGCAGGAGCCGAGGACGAAAATCGACGGCGCGGCGTACTGGATACCCGCCTTCGCAGGGTATGACGGTTGAAAAATTGGCAAGCGCCATCATCAAAATCTCGGCAAATCAGGAAACGCCAGCTTGCCGCCATGCACATGCATGCGGCCGAGTTCGGCGCAGCGATGCAGCGTCGGAAACACTTTACCCGGATTGAGCAAGCCCTGCGCGTCGAAGGCGCATTTCAGCCGCTGCTGCTGGTTGAGGTCTACTTCCGAAAACATCTCGCCCATCAGGTCGCGCTTCTCGATGCCGACGCCATGTTCGCCGGTCAGCACGCCGCCGAATTCGACGCAAGCGCGCAGGATATCGGCGCCGAAAGCCTCCGCCCGCTCGATCTCGCCGGGCTGGTTGGCATCGTAGAGGATCAGCGGGTGCAGATTGCCATCGCCGGCGTGAAACACGTTGGCGATGCGCAGATCGTATTTGGCCGAGAGGTCGCGGATTCGCGCCAGCGCCTTCGGCAGCGCACCGCGCGGAATGGTGCCGTCCATGCAGAGATAGTCGGGCGAAATCCGGCCCACCGCCGGGAATGCCGCCTTGCGGCCGGCCCAGAACAGATTGCGCTCGGCCTCCGACGTCGAAATCTGGCAGGTCGTCGAGCCGCAGGCTTGCGCGATCGCCTCGACGCGCTTGATCAGTTCGTCGACCTCGACGCTGGGACCATCGAGTTCGATGATCAGGAGCGCCTCGACGTCGAGCGGATAGCCGGCATGGACGAACGCTTCGGCGGCGTGGATCGCGGGCTTGTCCATCATCTCCATGCCGCCCGGGATGATGCCATTGCCGATGATCCGTGCCACGCATTCGCCGGCAGCCTCGACCTCGGCGAAACCGACCATCAGGGCGCGGGCCGTCTCCGGCTTCTGCAGGATCCGTACGGTGATTTCGGTGATGACGCCGAGCAGGCCTTCGGAGCCGGTGATGATGCCCATCAGGTCGTAGCCCGAGCTCTCCGCGGCCTTGCCGCCGATGCGCAGGATCTCGCCCGACATCAGCACGATCTCGCAGCCGAGCACGTTGTTGGTGGTCATGCCGTATTTCAGGCAATGCACGCCGCCGGAATTCTCCGCGACATTGCCGCCGATCGAGCAGGCGATCTGCGACGACGGATCGGGCGCATAATAGAAGCCGGCATGCGCCACCGCCTGGCTGATCGCGAGGTTGGTGACGCCGGGCTCGGTCACCACCACGCGGTTGTCGAAATCGATCTCGCGGATCCGCTTGAACTTGCCGAGCCCCAGCAGCACGGCATCGGCGAGCGGCAGCGCGCCGCCGGACAACGAGGTGCCGGATCCGCGCGGCACCACCTTGATGCCCTGCTCGCAGCAGTATTTCAGGACTTGAGAGACCTGCTCCGTGGTGTCCGGCAGCACCACGACCATCGGCGGCTGCCGGTAGGCCATCAGGCCATCGGACTCGTAGGGCAGCATTTCGGCCGCGCTGTCGATCACGCCCTCACCCGGCACGATCGCGCGCAACGCTGTCACAATTTCGCCGCGACGGCTGAGAACCGCGTGATCGGCAGCCGGCATCATGATGGCCATGCGTGTCCCTCCAAGCCGCTTCCTTCAAGCCCCGCGGAATAACGAATTGTGGTGGCAAATCAAGCACGTCTACCACGGTTTGGGTAGGCCATCCGAAGGTTGGATTGCCATCCTTCAAGCGATCAGTTCTCTCTGGGACAAGTCTGCAATGGTGAAACCTGTCAAAGTTTCTTGGCTTGTCCGATTGGGGCGAGCCTGCCACAAGAAATCCGCCTCTCTCCCTGGGAAGAAACAAAGAGCACCACATGAAAACATCGACTTTGAGCGCGCTGGTTGTCGTCACCTCACTGGCCGCGGCATCGGGCGCGCTGGCGCAGGACGCTGCCGCCGGCAAGACCTCGTTCAACAAATGTCTGGCCTGCCACGCGATCGGCGAAGGCGCCAAGAACAAGGTCGGCCCGGTGCTGAACGGGCTCGACGGCCGCAAGTCCGGCACCGTCGAGGGCTATTCCTATTCCGACGCCAACAAGAATTCCGGCATCACCTGGGGCAAGGATGTGTTCCTCGAATACATCAAGGATCCCAAGGGCAAGATTCCCGGTACCAAAATGGTATTCGCCGGCATCAAGAACGAGAAAGAGTCCAACGATCTCTGGGCCTACGTCTCCTCGTTCGACAAGGACGGCAAGACGAAGTGAGAGCAGCGTTTCTTCACTCTCCCCTGAAGGGGAAGGTGAGACCACGCGAGCACTCATCAAGCCAACGTGTGCACGATCACGGGTCCGGCCATCGCGGTGGCCGGACCCGTCAACAGCGGCGCCAGATCGTGCTCGATCCACGCCAGCGCGCGCTTGTTGGATTCTTCGGCCGCCGCAAAATTATTGAACAGGCTGATCGCGATCACGGTGTCGTCGGGCGCATAGACGACGTAATAGCCCATGAAACCCTCGACCCCGCTGATGACCGGTATAGCGCCTTCCTTGATCCTGCGTATGAGCTCTTCGGCCTTGCCGGCCTTGGCCTTGCCCTGACGAATGGCGGCGTACATGGCGCTCTCCCTCGAAGGTCGGCTGCCCGATATCGCGACTTGTCGGGTTCATCCCTGGCGGGACGAGCAGCGGAATCCCGCGCGCAACGATCTTATCCCATCCGGAGCCATCAGGCCACGCGCGGCGTTACCGTCGCCCCTGATCGCGGGAAAAACGCGGGTCGATAGATACCGGGCTCCTGTACCCATCATTCGGCCGCCGCTGCCGCCCTCGGCGTCATCGCGCCCATCATCGCCTCCACTTCTGCGATCGCGAGATCGGGCGCCGCTTGCTGAATCATGTGACCGACGCCGGGCAGCACGATCAGCTTGGCATTCGGCGCAGCGGCAGCGAGCGGTCGCGAATGGATGCGGGTCGAGACCGTTTTGTCGGATTCATCGCCCGTGATGATCGTGATCGGCGCCGTGATCTCGGCATAGCGCGGCGCTTGCTCGGCCACTGCCGCCTTCAACGTCACGAAGTCACGCGCATTGGCGATAAATTCGCGCGGTCGCAGCAGCAGCGGCGTCGCAGTGTCCCTGACAAAGTCCTCCGGCATGGTCTGCGGCAGGAAGACGACGCGCGCGCCGCGCTCGGCCAGTAAATGGCCGAGCGGCAGCGTGATTGTATAGGCGAGCAGCGGGCCGATCACCGGAGTCGCGATGATCTTGTTGTATCGCCCGACGCCGCCCGGCCAGGGATAGGCGACCGGCGCCAACATCACGAGGCCCGCCACAGTTTGCGGTTCATCCAGCGCCATGCGCAGGCCGAGGGCGCCCGCCCAGGAATGCACCACGAAGATCGCCTGGCCGACTCCGAGCTTTGCCAAAGCCTCCCCGATCATCCGGCCCTGAATTTCGGGCGTCGAATCCTCCAGCCGGAGGCGGGTGCTCCAGCCATGCCCGGGACGGTCGATCAGGATCACGCGGTGCTTTCTGGCAAGCCGTTCCCCGACCGGCCGCCGCATCACCTCGAGATTGGAACTCGCGCCATGCAGCATCACGATCGGCGGGCCGGCCGCATCGCGCGGGCCGATATCGAGGATGTGGAGGGCCCCGCCCGCCACCTCGACCATCCTGCCCTGGGCTGGGTGGGCGCGCTGCGCGCGAAAAACGCCGACTTGCGTGAGCAGCGCCAGCACCGCCAGCGCCGCCACTACAATCACCATCGCCATCGAGAACTTCCGGCCTATTTTGCGCACCAGCGAGCTACGGCCCGGACCGGCGCGGGTTTCGGGATTGTCCACAGGGCCTCGAACCTGTGGATAGCGGGGTCATACTGCTGCCATCAGCAAATTTGTACAGTGCCGCTGCCACTTTCGCCATGTGTGCGCGTGCCTGATTGGGGGGTAGCCGGGCGCCTGCATTGTACCCGACATCCACAGGAACAAGGGCGCTCACTACAAATTGTTCCAGCGTACAATCGGAGAAGTACCCATGATTTCCGACGCAAGCGAAGCCGCCATCGATCAGATCGTAGCAAGTTGCAATGGCGATATCCGCGGCGCACTCAAGGCTCTGCTGCGGGTAAACGAGCAACTCGAGGCCGAACTGGCGCAGTTCTACGCGGCGGTAGGTCTCGACGGCATGGCGCGCGGCAGCAACGCCATACACTAGACCCGCGCCTATTGCTTCTCCTCATCCGGCGCTTCTGCAGGAGGTTCCGGCATGATCGGGCACTGGGGAATGGTCGAACGGGCCAGCTTGGCATCGTCGATCGATTTGTACGGCCCGGTTCCGAAATAGACGTTGCCACCGACCTGGCTGTTAATGACGGGGTTGCTTGTGACGATCTCGCATTTGCTGGTCGCGCGGTCGCCTACGACCCAATAGCCGCCCTGCGCGAAAGCGCAGGTTCCGGTCGCGACAATCATCGCGCCAGCCAGCGGCAATGATTTCATGGCTCACTCCTGTCACGCAGTCAGCCAATAATAGCGCTTTGGCAGCGCCACGTTCCTGCCTGACGCAAGCGGTCGGAAATCAGGGTTAACCGGGATCTTTTTGATCAAGCCTGATCTCGGACAAATGCTTCGCATTTGCCTCAGGAAAACCGGTATCCGCTTTGCGCTGACGTGGCCCTTCGGACCGGATCATGCTCGAAATCAGATATCGCGGCCTTCGACCTTTTCGGTGAGGGTCTTGACCAGCTCCGGCACCTTCTCGAGGTGCGGATTGACGGCCAGCGCCTTGCGGAACGCTTCGAGCGCGCGCCTTTCGTCGCCGATGTCCTGCATGATCATGCCAAGGCCTGCCAGCGCGCCGAAATGCCGGGGCTCGCGGATCAGCACCTGCCGGATGTCCTCCAGCGAATGGGTGTAGTCGTTCTTCAGGTAATACAGCGTCGCGCGCCGGTTCCATGCCTCGACATAGTCGGGGCGCAGTTTGATGACGGCATCGAGCAGTTTCAGCGCGATATCGATCTTCTGCGCTTCCATCGCGGCCTTGGCGCGCAACATCAACAGCGCAGCCGTGTCGCTCGGGGTCTGCATCCACAGCGCCCAGATCCGCGCCTCGACATGCTTGGCGCTGGCTTCATCGGGGGCGGCCTTCAGTGCGCCGAACAGGAAATCCAGCCCGCGGGTGCGATCGGCTCCGACCTTGGGAAGCTTGCTCGGCGCTTCCGGCAATTTCTTTTGGGCTTTCGGCGGGGGAACGACCTGCGCGTTGTTCTGGGCAAAAGCAGCCACCGGCACGGCCGTCAGGACCGCGGCGAGGACCATGATCCGGCAGTTGCGGGCGCTCGGGAATCTCAAAGCCATGCGGCAAGTCTAGACGCGCAAAATCGCGCCGCAAAGCGGCGCGTCGTCAAAGACCTGTGAAACGAGAAAGAAAAAGCCGGCTCAGCGCCTTGGGCGTAAACCTTGGCGGCTTAACCCTGGCGGGCCTTGAAGCGGCGCTGCACCTTGTTGATCACGTAAACCCGGCCCTTGCGGCGGACCAGACGGTTGTTGCGGTGGCGACCACGCAGCGATTTCAACGAGTTACGGACCTTCATGGGACAATCCTGATGCTTTGAAAGGCCGTGTTGAAGGCCGAACCTGAGCTACCCGAAAGTGGCAAAATGGGATTTATCCCGAAAGCGGCCAACCGCCCGGGACGGGGCGGTTTCTAAGCCATGGCGGGACCGGATGTCAATCCGAATGGGCCCGTTTTCGGGCCCATCTGTCCCGTTCCGGACCTAACGTTGGGTGAATTGATACCTGGCGTTCGGCCTGCGGGGCGTCGCCGTCAAGCCACCGCTTCCCTCAGAACGCCTCGGAATCACTGGCAAAACAGGTCGCGTGGGAATTCGACCAGGGCCTCGCCGGTCGCGACCTTTTCCGCAAGCTGGTTCTTCACCACCACGTCGATCAAAACCCAGCGCGATTTTTCAGTGGTCTGCTTGGCCTTGATGATCCCTGTGGGCTGGATGGTATCGCCGGGCCGGACCGGCTTGACCCACCGCGTCTCCAGCCGGCGGTGGACCGCGCCAACGGGGCAGGCCCAGTCCGTGATCATCCGCGAAATCAGCCCGAAATTGTTCATGCCGTGCATGATGATGCCGCCGAAATTGGTCTTGCCGAAATTGCCCTTCATGTAGTCGTCGTCGAGATGCAGCGGGTTGTAGTCGAGCGAAGCATCGCAGAACAGGCGGATCGATTCGCGTGTGACGGCGAATTTCGGGCCGTCGATGACGTCGCCGGCGGAGAGATTGTCGAACGTGGCAGTCATTGATCGCGCTCCCCTCGCATCGGCCGAATCGTCCAGCCGCGGCCGGAACAGATTACATCGCCCTTCTGGTTGAAGAAGACGTTGTCGTGCACCACGAACAGCCGCTCGCGCTTGATGAACTTGTCGAGCGCGCGGGCCTGCAGGGTGATGACGTCGCCCGGCCGCGCCGGGATGTTGTAGCTCCAGGACTGTCCGGCATTGACGGTTCCCGGCGAGCGCATCCAGTCATCGGCCGGCGTGCAGGAGAACATCAGGAGGATATGGATCGAGGGCGGCGCGATCAGCCCGCCGTAGCGGGTGGTCTTGGCAAAGGCCTCGTCGAAATAGATCGGGTGATCCTCGCCGACCGATTTGCAGTAGAGCTCAATGGCTTCCCTGGTCAGCGTGTAGGGAATGGTCTTGCGCGGCTCGCCGGGGACGATGTCGTCCCAGACCTTGCGCAAATTGGCGTCTTTCCAGAAATCGGTCTCGAAGGCCTCGGCCTGTGCCATGTCCCACTCCCTTATTTTCCGCCTTTTGTTTCTGCCGCCTTGCGGAATTCGTTATATAGTATAATCAATTTTCCAGACCCAAAAATCAAGCCGGCGGGAAACCCAGATGCCCAAGCTCAAACTGCCCGATATCGAGAAAGTCGTCGCGATCGACATCCATACCCATGCGGAAGAACCCTGCGGCATGCATGGCGACGACGGCTATGACGATTTCCAGGAGCGCATGGCCGACTATTTCAAGTCGCCGCACAAGCATCCGCCGACCGTGCCGGAAACCGCGGCCTATTACCGCTCCAAGAACATCGCCGCCGTGATCTTCCCGGTCGACGCCGAGCGCGAGACCGGTTTCCGCCGCTACAACAATTACGAAATGCTGGAAGTCGCGTCCGACAATCTCGACGTCCTGATCCCCTTTGTCTCGATCGATCCGCACAAGGGCAAGCTTGGCGTGCGCGAGGCGAGGAAGCTGATGGAGGAATACGGCGTTCGCGGCTTTAAATTCCACCCGACCATGCAGGGTTTTTACGCCAACGACCGCATGGCCTATCCGCTGTATGAAGCGATCAACGACGGCGGCGCGATCGCGCTGTTTCATACCGGGCAGACCGGCGTCGGAAGCGGCATGCCCGGCGGCATGGGAATGCGGCTGAAATATTCCAACCCGATGTACATGGACGACGTGGCGGCGGATTTCCCCGACCTCAAGATCATCCTCGCGCATCCATCCTTCCCCTGGCAGGAAGAGGCGCTGTCGGTCGCGACCCACAAGCCGAACGTCTATATCGACCTCTCCGGCTGGTCGCCGAAATATTTCCCGCCGATCCTGGTGCGCTACATCAACTCCATTTTGCAGGACAAGATGCTGTTCGGCTCGGACTGGCCGGTGATCACGCCCGACCGCTGGCTGGCGGATTTTGCCAAGCTCGACATTCGGGAGGAGATCCGGCCCAAAGTATTGAAGGCCAACGCACGGAAGATTTTGGGTATATAAGTTGGTTTCGCCGGGGGCTGGCCGTAGAGCGAAGATAGTGGTGCGTGATGAAGCTCGCCAAAATCGCCGTCTTCACCAGTGCATTCCTGATCGGACATGCGCTCGCATGTCCGATGGCTCGATCTCAGTCCGGCGGCACCACCGTTGAACTCGAAACGCCGCTGGCGAGTTCGCATCCGCTGCAGGGGTACCTGCGACGTTCGGCCGGGACGGGCCCCTCGCCTGCGGTCATCCTGCTGCATAGCTGCAACGGAAACTGGCGGCACATCGACGAACGTTGGGGCAAGCGGATCGCGTCCTGGGGCTATGCAACGCTTTCGGTCGACAGCTTTGGTCCGCGCGGCATCAAGACTTGCCGTGAAAGCGCTACGAACGATTTCCACGTCGACGCCTACCGGGCCCTGCACTTTCTGGCGCAGCATCCATCGATCGATCCCGCACGCATTGCCGCAGTCGGATTCGCGTGGGGCGGCCTGTCGATTCTCAGCGCGGTCGAACGCGGCACGATCGAGCGAGCCTCGCCGGACAAGTTCCGAGCTGCGGTTGCGTTCTACCCACCTTGCGCGAATGTAAAGGGCGACCTGACCGTCCCCGCGCTGATCCTGATCGGCGAACGCGACGATTTGAATTCGGCGGACGAGTGCCGCAACATGATGGCCGGACGCGACGGCTGGGGGATATCCCGCCGGAAGGACCGCGACATTCCGATCAAGCTCGTCGTCTATCCCGACGCCTATCACGCTTTCGACGCACCGGCCCTGAAGACACCGAGAGACCTCTCGGGCCATCAATTTCGAATTCAACCAGTCGGCGGCAGAGCAAGCGGCCGTGGCGCTGCATGAGTTTCTCGACACGACGATCGGCAACAAGGAGTAGGCCAAGTGACCATCAAAGCCGTTGTGTTCGATGCCTATGGCACGCTTTACGACGTCCAGTCGGTGGCCGACGTTACCGAGGACGCGTTTCCCGGCTATGGCGAAATCATTACCCAGGTCTGGCGCATCAAGCAGCTCGAATACACCTGGCTGCGCTCGCTGATGCGACACTACCGGGATTTCTCCGAAGTGACGCGCGACTCGCTGGCCTACACGCTCGGCAGCCTCGGGCTGCAATATGACGACGACACTTTTGCGCGCATCGTCGACAAATATCTGCATCTCGATCTCTATCCGGACGCGCTCGCGACGCTTTCGGCGATGAAGGACCGCAAGCTCGCGATCCTGTCCAACGGCAGCCCCGATATGCTCAACGCGCTGGTGCGCAACAGCGGGCTGGACCAACTGCTCGATGCGGTCATCAGCGTCGACGCGAAGAAAATCTTCAAGCCCAGTCCGGAAGTCTACGCGCTGATCGAGGAGGTGCTGCACGTGCCGCCCAGCGAGGTGCTGTTCATCTCGGCCAATCCATGGGACGCCTGCGGCGCCAAGGCGTTCGGGCTCAACGTCGCCTGGATCGAGCGGGTGACGCCGGAAGCGATGGCCTTGGCCTGCCTCGAAAGCGAGACGCTGCCGCCATTGACGATGTTTTGGGCGTTGCGTACCCAGATGGATGAACTCGGCGTGACGCCCGATCACCGCATCCACGGCCTCGCCGAGCTCCCCGCCCTGGTGTCTGCTCAAAGGTCCTGAAATGAGTCTTGAGTCCGTCCGCGCCTTCTTCGCAGAAAAGGCGCCCGATATCTCCGTGATCGAATCCCAGATGAGTTCCGCCACCGTCGCGCTCGCCGCTGAAGCTTACGGCGTCGAGCCAGCGCGGATCGCAAAAACACTGAGCTTGCGGATCGGCGAGCGCGTGGTGCTGATCGTGGCCGCCGGCACCTCGCGGATGGACAACAGGAAGGTTAAGGCGCTGTTCGGGGGAAAGCCGAAAATGCTCGGCCTCGAAGAGGTCGCCGAGATCACCGGCCATGAAGTCGGCGGCGTCTGCCCGTTCGGATTGAAGACGCCGCTGCCGGTCTATTGCGACGTGTCGCTGAAGGCGTTCGATGTCGTGGTGCCGGCCGCGGGATCAACGCATAGCGCGGTGAAGATTACGCCTGCGCGCATGGCGGAACTGACGGCGGCCGAATGGGTCGACGTCTGCGAGATCAGGGCCGAGCGCGAAGCTGTGGCCTAATCGTTTTCCTCATAATAGGGCGGAGGCTGCATCGGCCGCGGCCGTACCGCCTGCGGCTGCCCCGGCTGCGGGGCGCGGGCACGTGGTGCGTTTTGCTGCAGTCCTCGTGGCGCCGGCGGCTGCTGCGCGTCGGCCTGCGATTCGAATACCGCGCGGCAATTACTGGAGAGCTGCGGCGTGTTCTGCCGCAAGCAGGCCACGATCCGGCTGACATCGGGGATCTGGTCGCCGCAAAGACGCCAGACGTCGGGCGTGCAGGCCATCTGCTGTTCCCAGGTTCCGCGATATTCCTGCGACGATGCGGGAGCGATCGCGCCTGTTCCGCCGATCGCGATGGCAAGACCGAGGACAATCCGCTGCGTTCGCATGTCCGGGTCCTTTCGTTCGATTTGAAGATAGACGCGAAAAACTCCGCGCGGCGATATACGCAAGCCTGTCAAAGGAATGCGGCCACGCGACGTTAGTGCGAACAAAAAAATGTGAAGTAGGTTCCCTATTCCACCTTGCCGATCTTCTTCACTGCGGCAACGAGCCGCGCGCTGTCTTCCGCGACGAATTTTGAAAATTCCGGCGCATCCAGGTAGGCGACCGGGCTGCCGGCGGTTTCAAAAGTCCTGACCACCTCGGGGGCTTTTACGGCTTGCGCCATCGCTTCGCGCAGCCGCGTCTTGATCGGCGCCGGCAACGCGCTCGGCGCGAACAGTCCGGCCCAGATGTAGAACTCGACATCCTTGTAGCCGAGTTCCCTAAAGGTCGGCAGGTCGGGGAAACTCTTGACGCGCTCGGCGCCCCAGTTGGCGAGCACGCGCATCTTGCCGTCATCGACCTGCTGCTTCAGCGTACCCGGCGCTGACGCCATCGCCTGCACGGTGCCGCCCAGCAGCGCAGCCAGCGCGGGGCCTGCGCCGCGGAACGGCACGTGCAGCAATTTGATACCGGCGCTCGCCGCGAACATTTCCATCGCCACATGCAGCGTGCCGTAGGGACCCGAGGAGCCGTACGGAATTTGCCCGGGACGCTTCTTCGCATCGTCGACGAACTCCTGCAGCGTCTTCCAGGGCGCCGACGCCGGCACGGCGAGCAGCGTCGGATCGGCGAGCACGCGCGCAACGGCTGCGAACTGCGAGACCTCATACGCCACCGGGCGATCGAACAGCCGGTCGGCTTCGGGCAGCACCGCAAGCGAGGACAGCGTCATCAACAGCGTATGGCCGTCGGGCTCGGCGCGCGCCGCCGCGGCATTGCCGACCGATCCACCGCCACCGCCGGCGCGGTTGTCGACGATCACAGGCTTGCCGAGGATCCGCTCCAGCGCCTGCGCCACGGGGCGCGCCGCGAGATCGGCCTGGCCGCCGGGCGGGAACGGCACGATCATGGTGACGTTGCGCGAGGGGTATGGGCTTTGCGCGAAGGCGGCGTTGGAGAGCGCGGTGGATGCGAGCGGCAGCGCGGCAGCGGCCTTCAGGAGTTCACGGCGGTTCATGGGTAGTTTCTCCCCGAGCGGTTTGTTTTGGTTATCCGGCGAGCCTAGCCGATACGGGGCATACGGCGATAGCGCACGTCGTCTCACCCTCCGCTGGAGGGCCCTCCAGCGGAGGGTAAAGAGAAGCCTCGCCTAGCCAGCCTTCCGCTTTTTCGCTTTCGCAAAATGCTTTGCCAGAAACTCCGCCAGCACTTCGACGCGCGCGGGCCGCGGGCCGCCGGGCGGGGTGACCAGATGCACCGCGCCTTCGGGCTGGTGCCAGCCTTTCAGGATCACCTCGACCTCGCCCGACGCAATCGCGTCGCCGACGATGAAGTCCGGCAGATCGGCGATGCCGAGGCCGGCGATGACGCTCGGCAACACGGCTTCGCCATTGTTGACGCGGAGCTGGCCTGCAGGCCGAACGCTGGCCTGCTCGCCGGCCGCGTTGGTGTAGTGCCAGACACCGGGCGTCGAGAGGTAGGCGTAGCCGAAGCATTTATGCTCCGCGAGATGCATCGGATGCGTCGGCCTGCCGTGTCGCTTCAGATATGACGGCGCCGCCACCGTGTAGCGCGGCATCGCGCAGAGCCGGCGCGCGATCAGCGACGAGTCCGGCAGCCGCGCGATGCGCAGGCCGGCATCGAAACCTTCGCCGATCAGGTCCACCGTTGCGTCGCTCAAGTGAAGATCGATCGAGACTTCCGGGTAAGCCGCAAGGAACTCGGGCAGTATCGGCGCCACGGCCTTCACCCCGAACGTCATCGGCACCGCCAGCCGCACCAGCCCGCGCGGCGCCATCGATTGCGACAGCGCCTCGTTCTCGGCGTCCTCGCCATCGGCGAGCAGGCGCGCGGCGCGCTCGGCCAGCTTTTGCCCGGCATCGGTCAGCGCCAGCCGCCGCGAGGTGCGGTTGAACAGCCGCGCGCCGAGCCGCTGCTCGAGCCGGCTGACCGCCTTGGACACCGTGGCCTTGGACAGCGCCAGCTCGGTGGCGGCCGCCGCAAACGACCGCAATTCCACGACTTTTGCGAAAATCGCGAGTGCCTCGAAATCCGGGAGCTTTGACATTCGGATCGCCTCCAAGGCTAAATTTTGGAAACAATGAGTTTCAATAGTTTCTATTTCTATACCACGCCGGGCGGCATATCCAATGGCCATCGGAATTCAAGCAACGGAGAAATCCCATGACCAAGAAGCTCTCAGGCAAGGTAGCCCTCGTCACCGGCGGTTCGCGCGGCATCGGCGCGGCTTCTGCCCGCGCCCTCGCCGCAGAAGGCGCCAGCGTTGCGATCAGCTACGTGGCATCCTCCGACAAGGCGGAAGCCGTCGTCGCCGAACTAAAGGCCAAGGGCGTCAACGCCCGCGCCTACAAGGCCGACCAGGCCTCCTCCGTCGAGGTCGACCAACTGGTCAAGAACGTCGCCAAGGATTTCGGCCGGCTCGACATCCTCGTCAACAATGCCGGCGTTGCCGTCGGCGGCGCGGTCGACGATCCCAACGCCGACGCCGCGGCATTGGCCCGGCAGAGCGCCGTGAATGTCGATGGCGTCATCACCGCGATCCGTGCGGCGGCGAAGCTGATGGACGAAGGCGGCCGCATCGTCACGATCGGCTCCGATATCGCGACCCGTGCCTCGTTCCCCGGCCTTGCCGACTACGCCGCCACCAAGGCCGCCGTCGTCGGCTACTCCAAGGGCGCAGCGCGCGATCTCGGCCCCCGCGGCATCACCGTCAACGTGCTGCAGCCGGGCTCGATCGATACCGACATGAACCCGGACGACGACCGCGATTTTGCTGACCTCCAGCGCAAGCAGCATGCGCTGCAACGCTTCGGCAAGCCGGAAGAGATCGCCGCCGGCGTGCTGTTCCTCGCGAGCCCTGAAGCGTCGTTCGTGACCGGCACGGTGCTCAACGTCGATGGCGGCTTCGGCGCGTAACTCAAATCCAGCGGGGCCGGGCGGATGCCGCCCGGCCGCCCAATGCAAAAAACTTTCAACGAAGGAATATCCCATGATCGAACTCAGACCATTTGCAAAACTCGGCAGCGCCGATCACGGCTGGCTGAAGGCCAAGCACCACTTCTCGTTCGGCAGCCACTACGATCCCGATAATATGGGCCACGGCGCCTTGCGGGTATGGAACGACGACGAGATCGCGCCGAACACCGGCTTTCCCGCCCATCCGCACGCCAACATGGAAATCATCACCTATGTCCGCGAAGGCGCGATCACGCATCAGGATTCGCTCGGCAACAAGGGCCGGACCGAGGCCGGCGACGTGCAGGTGATGAGCGCTGGAAGCGGCATTCGTCACTCCGAGTACAATCTGGAAAACGCCAAGACGAAGATCTTCCAGATCTGGATCGAGCCGACGACGAAGGGCGGTCAGCCGACCTGGGGCGCGAAACCGTTCCCGAAGTCGGATCGCTCCGGCAAGCTCGTCACCATCGCCAGCGGCATCGCCGGCGACCAGGACGCGCTGCCGATCCGCGCCGATGCGCGCGTGCTCGCCACAACGCTGAAGGCCGGCGAGAGCGCGGAATACGAACCGCACGAGGCGCGCCACCTCTATCTGGTGCCGGCGGCCGGCAGCATCGAAGTCAACGGCGTGCGCGTCAACGCCCGCGATGGTGCTGCGATCCGCAACGAGGCGAAGCTGACGATTACCGCGCTGGAAGATTCCGAACTGGTGCTGGTCGACGCGGCATAGCGCAACGCCGACGCACCCTCGCCGTCATGGCCGGGCGTCGTCCCGGCCATCCACGCCTTGGCCGCAAAGCAAGACGTGGATGCCCGGGACAAGCCCGGGCATGACGACTGTTTTTGCCTCGAACACCTCAACCCAATCAAAGGAAAGCCGTCATGGCCAAAGTACTCGTGCTCTATTATTCCGCCTACGGTCACATCGAGGCGATGGCGAATGCCGTCGCAGAAGGCGCACGCAAAGCCGGCGCGACCGTCGACATCAAGCGCGTGCCGGAGCTGGTGCCCGAAGCGGTCGCCAAGGCTTCCTATTACAAGCTCGATCAGGCCGCCCCGATCGCCAGGATTGAGGACCTCACCAATTACGACGCCATCGTTATCGGCACCGGCACCCGCTTTGGCCGGATGGCGTCGCAGATGGCCAACTTCCTCGATCAGGCCGGCGGCCTCTGGGCCAAGGGCGCGCTGCACGGCAAGCTCGGCGGCGCGTTCACTTCGACCGCGACCCAGCATGGCGGGCAGGAAACCACGCTGTTCTCGATCATCACCAACCTGCTGCATTTCGGCATGACCATCGTCGGCCTGAACTACGGCTTTGCCGGCCAGATGAAGCTCGACGAAGTCACCGGCGGCGCCCCCTACGGCGCGACCACGATCACCGGCGGTGACGGCAGCCGCCAGCCGAGCGAAAACGAGCTCGCCGGCGCGCGCTATCAGGGACGCGTGATCGCGGAGACCGCGAACAAACTGCATGGCTGATGCGATATGGGCGGCATTCTCTTTGGAGAGTGCCGCCATATCAGTCGCCCGAGGGACGATGGATTCAGTGATGGTCGAAATTCTCTTTATCGCTCAATTGGCGCAGCGCCCGCTGCAGGCGATGGCGCGGCGCTGGTGGTGCAGGAGCCTCTTCCGCGCCTCGCGCGGACAGCGGCGCTGCCGGGAATGCACGAAATCGTGAGGCGGCTGTCCGACTCGATTTTCGTAGGGTAGGCAAAGCGAAGCGCGCCCACCATCAAGCGTACGGATCGGGAATGGTGGGCATGCCTGCGGCTTTGCCCACCTTACGAAGTCACGGCCTAATGCCGCAATTCCTGCTTCGCGATGGTCTGGCGAACTTCCATGCCGCAGTCGGCGCATTCATAGGTGAAGTCGATCTTCGCCATGCTCCAATGCGGCTCGATATCGCGCACATACATCGGGAGTCCGACGCAGCTCGGACAGATGACGAAGGCCGGTTCGATATTGTGCTGATGGATATAGGCTGGCATGTCGGCTCTCCCCACGAAAGCTTTCAAGAAAGCATTCACCGGCGGTCCCTGACCCAACCCAGAGCATACGCCGCTGCCGCAAAGGCGATCATCAACTCTCGTGAACACAGGAAGAACATCCGCAAAATCCTGGCATGTGTTGCAAATTTGCACGATCGTTCCCGTGCGGCAACAATGTGTCAATCCTCTTCGCGTGACAGCGGCTTACCGAGTGCGCGTTTCAGCCAGGCATCGAGCCGCGGGTGGGTTCGGAGCGCGCGCACCGCGTGATCACGCAGCGCGTAGGGCCACCCGCGCCAGCTCAAGGCGGCGCTGATGTCGATCAGCGGCAGGCGCGTGACGCCGAAGCGGCGCTTGTAGGCGTAGTTGCCGACAGAGAAATCGAACTCGCACACGCCATCCCTGTGCAGGGCGGCCATGGTGCGCTCGATGATCAGCCGGCCCGGCGAACAGTTCGACCATTTGTCGCCGGCATTGCTGATGCGGACCATCACGTAGCGTGCGCAGGTCCTGATGCCGAGCAGTGTTGCCACGATCTCATCGCCGACCGCGAGCACTGTGACCAGTGCATAGCCGTTGCCGACGCCATCGCGCACCAGGTTGCGGTAGAACGTTGCGCAGGTCTCGTCGTTGAGGACGTAGTTGCGCCCGAGGCTCTGCATCCGCGCGCCCTGCTGAACCTCGGTGGTCGAGAGAACCCGCAACGCTTCATTGGTATCGGTGATGATCGCAAAGGACGCGGCCGCATCGCGCGTGAAGACGCGCCAGCTCCGCTCCAGCTCCTTGCGCACGGTCTTTTCCAGCGTGTAGCGCCAGGCGTCGTAATCCTCGCCCGTGGTGACGAGATTGCCGTTGAGCAAGCATGGACCGGCGGCGTTTAGCAGAGCCAATGGATTGGGCTTGCCATCGAGATCGGCAGGCACTTTGCGCAGACGAATGAGATCGGCCCGATCCGGCATCCGGCGCAATGCCGACAGCAGGCTGCGCCACAGCGCGCGCGCAGCCCTGGCATCGCGCGGCGCCGCACTCCCGAGGATCGGTGCGTTGTAGTCGGTCAGATTGAGATCGGCGAATTCGACGATGGCGACATTGTCTTGCTTGCGGCGGATCAGCGGTAGCAGCGCCGCCTGCTCGCCGCTCGACGCATCGGTGATGACAGCGATTAGCGGCTCAACACCTTCGGCATCGGCGAAGGCGGCGTACCAGGCGTCATACCATTGCGGATGCTGGAACGGCGTCGACGGGCTGATGTCGTGCCAGCGCGCGACGGCCTGCTTCCAATCGCGCAGCAGTTCGACGCGGAATCCGGCCGCACGGCGCGTTGATCGCGCCGCCAATTGCCCCGCACTGGTCGTCAGCACCGTCATCGGCGTTGCGATTTACGCCGCCTTCGGCAGGTCGATGATCTTGCCGGGCTCAGTGGCGTCGAGACGGAAATCAATCGCGCGGCGGACGCTGCGCTCGCGCTTGACCCACTTGCTGTCGCGCACGAGCTTCTGCAGCACCTTCTTGGCGAAGAACGACGGCCCCCGCAGATTGCTGGTCTTCGGCGTATAGCCGAAGCGATGGCGCAGCAGGCCGTTGGCGAGGTGGACGATCTGGGCGCGGCGGATCTCGTCGTTGCCGTAGGATACCGTCATCGAGATGTTGACGGTGCCGAGATTCTCGACGCGGTGCGGCGCGTTCAGCGGCCAGTTCAGCATCTGGCCGGGTTCGAGGTCGAACACCTGCGCATGCCCGTCGTACCAGGGCGCGTAAGGCAGATCGACCTCGACGTCGAACAGCGCGATATCCTCGAGGTGTTGCGGTTTGATGAACGGCGCGGTGTTTGGATAGACATAGACCCGCTTGCGGCCGGCGATCTGGATCAGGCCCTGCCCCGGCAGATCGGCATGATAATAGACTTGCGCATCCGGCGAGGAGATCAGAATGCCGGCCTGTTGGTTCGGCACCACGAACCCCGGAACCTTGGTCGCGATCTCCTCGAACATCCGGTCGATCAGCTTGCGGTAGCGGCTGTCGACCGAGCCGACATCGCGCATGTTGAGCCAGAGGCCACCCCGGGAAATCGCCTCGATGACCTGCCGGCCGGAGAGGTTGCCGATATCGCCCTCGCGCCACACCCGGCTGGAGCCCTTGGCACCCGTCTTCACCAGGCTGTAGTATTCGCGCGGATAGTTTTCGATCAGTTGCGCGAGCTCGTCCATCGAGAACGCCGGCGATTTGTGCATCTGGTGTTCGAGCCGGATCGGCTGATGGCTCCAAAGCTCGGAATGCGTCTCATCCCATGTGCTGAAGATCTTGCCCGTCATCGCCGCGCTCCTGCTCACTTGCCATTGGGTGGGCGCCGCCCATTCCGGGTGTCCCGAAATCGCGGCCTGCCGGCCATTGCCGTGACCGCCCGATGTCCCGTTATGAGACGGCCGGACGCTCCTCACGGTCGAATTGGCAAGAACGGTGCCGGGCGGACGCGGCCGCTTACCGGAAGCTAATGTCTGGGATGTATGGCTAACGCCGACAGTTTCTGGAAACCCCGCCGCACGATGAATGGAGAAAGCCGATATCGGGCGCTGTTTCTCGGCGCGGGACCGCTGATGCATTGCGGCGTCGGCCAGTTCACCCGGCTGTTGCAGGAGACGATCGAAAAGCTCGAGCCTGGCACCAGCGCGATGTTAACGCTAACGCGCAGTGAAGGCTCGCTTGCCGAGATCTGGCGCGCGGTCGGCGCGGCGCAAAGCGTGGTCTGCAACTTCCCGATCGTGGCCTGGAAGCGCGTGATGTTCGCGCCGCTCGCGGCGATGGCGATCGCCAAACTGCGCCGGCGCAAGGTCGTCCTGATTCAACACGAATGGAGCGGGCTGCATTGGCTGCGCCGCATCACCTACATACCGGCGCTGCTGCTGGCCGACACCATCGTCATGTTCTCGCCGCTGGTACAGCGCGAACTGGCCAGTGATCTCCTGCTCGGCTGGACCGCCAGAAAGAGCGTGCTGGCGCCGCTGCCGCCGAACATCGAAGCTCCGGTAGGAATTCAGGATTCGAAACTGCGGCATCGGCTCGTCGCCGCGAAGGGCGACGGGCGACTCTTGATCGGCCATTTCGGATCGATCTACCCGGGCAAGCAGCCCAATGCACTGCTCGAGATCGGCGCGATACTGAAGCAACGCGGGCTCAAGCCGCTGCTCGTCTACATCGGCTCCTTCATTCGCGGCGTCGACAAGGTCGAGCAGGCGTTTCATGCCCGCGCCAGAGAACTTGGCATCGCCGACGATGTGATCATCTCCGGGTTCATCGCCTCCGATCACGAAGTGTTCGGGCTGTTCAGCGAGATCGACGCATTCTGCTATCCGCTCGATGAGGGGATCACCGCGCGGCGCTCCAGCATTCTCAGCTGCGTGCAATCCGGTCGTCCGCTGATCGTCGCCGGTCCCGTGCTGCCGGAAGAATTCGACCACCATCCGCGCTTCAAGGAATTGATCGCGCGTGGCGCCGTCGTGCTGGTCGCGCGCGGCGCTGATAACGAGGCCTATGCCGACCGGATCGCCTCGGTGGTCAAACGGCCGCCGGTACACCTGCCGTTCGATTTCGACGGCTGGTGGAAAGACGTCGCCGAAGCGGTGCGCGCGCAGCTTTGAGCCTCAGGCTTTCGCCCGGAACCGCGCGAGATAGTGCAGGCCGAATACCGCCAGCAGGAACGTGAACCACAGGGGATCGGAGCGGTCGAGGAAGAAGCTTTCCATCGCCGACAGATAGAGCCCGAACAGCCAGATCCGCAGCAGCATCATGGCCAGCGGGCCGTTGTTGCCGCCCTCGTCGGCGCGCTGGAAATTCTTCAAGGGCAGGATCACCAGCACCATGATGAGCAAGAGAAGCCCGGGAACGCCCATGCCAAGTGCGGTGTCGAGATAGCCATTGTGGCTGTGCGCGGCGAAGCCGGCCCACTCCTTGCCTTCCGGCAGATTTTGTATCGCGCTGCTGCCCCAGAAGGACGCGAAGCCGTAGCCGGTGAGCAATCGCGCATGGAGCGACTGCAGCGCAAACGCCCAGATGTCGGTGCGGCCGGTGAATGTCGAATCGAACGGCAGCAGCTTGGAAATGCCGGCGAGGCCTTCAAACATCACGGTGCCGACGCTCAGCAGGTTCAGCAACAGCAGCGGCGTCAGCAATATGATCGCGCGGAGCCAGAACGAGCGGATGACTGAGGTTACCGACGTCAGCAGCAGCACCGCAAAGCACAGGGTCAGGGAGCTCTTTCCGGCCGAATACAACAGGAACAGCGAGGCCAGCGCGATGATCGCGGCACCGCATATCCATAGGCCGGAGCGGATGATGTAGACGCCGAGAAACAGCACCATCACCATGATGGCCGCGGCCTGGTTCTTGTGGCCGAACGCGCCGCGCCAGTTGCCGGCGAGGCCGGGCTCCTGCGGATCGCTCGCCAGGTGAACCGAAAGATCGGGGGCCAGCAATATTCCGAGATAGCAGATCGCCAGCAATGCGAGCGCTGAGATCGTGAACCAGTGCATCAACTCCTGCTGCGATTTCGGCAGCAGCATCAGGGCGGCGGCCACCGCGACGACGCAGATCGTCAGCGAAAGACGCTTGATCGATGTTCCCGGGTCGAATGACAACACGACGGTCGCCAGCAGCCAGGCGGTGAACAGCACAAATGCCGGCGACAACAACGTCGCCAGTCCCCGCGCGTCATTTCGCATCGCCAATGCAACCGTCAGCAGGCTGAGTGCCCCGAACACCGCATAGGTCGCCAGCTCGTTGCCGGTACCGGCCTCGCCGATCTGCATATCGCCGAGGCTTTCAAACGGATGCAGCGATATCCAGCCGAGCAGTAGCGTGCCAACGAAAGTTGCGCCGCGGACGATATCCATGACCTGCTGGCGCTCGATCACGGCGGCCAGCTCACGGATTTCGGATGCGTCGAGGAGCTGGCTCATGAGACGATCTTCGACGCCTTGTAGGGCTGCGGTTCGAGGCCGAACGCCGCCAGCGCGCTGCCGATCGCCACAGTTATGGGATGCATGGCAATGGTCCCCTTACGCTCGCTCAGGAGCGCGCACACGGCATAGACAAAAGACAGCGGCAGGGCCGCCAGCAATTTGGCGGTCAACTTCGCCCGCAACCAAGCCGTCGGCGTCGCCTTGCGCTGGACATGATAGTTGATCGCGCCGATCCGCAGGCCGCGCGTCACCAGCCATTTCAGGCTGGTGCGGTTTTGCGGCACGGTCTCGCTGATCGTGGCTTCGTTCACCCAGTGGAACCGCATGCCGAGCCTTCGGCATCGACAAAAGAAATCGGTATCGCCGCCGCCGAGATAATTGAAACGGAGGTCGAATGCCGGCATGCCCAACCGGGCAAACACCGAGCGGCGGATCAGGCAATTGCCGCAGCCATAGATCACCGGCACCGGGCCTGAGGCGTCGTAGGCCGGCGCGAACGCCGGATGGCGCCGTAATCCGCGCTTCCGTTCGTCGTCGAATTCGGGGAATACCGGGCCGCCGACGATGTCGGCGCCGGTCGCTGCGGCCGTCCTTACCATCTGCTCCAGCCAGTCCGGCGACGCGATTTCATCATCGTCGATCATCAGGAAGCTGGTTGCCGCGGGGAACATCTGCAGCGCCGTCTCGAAGGCGGCGTTGATCGCATGGCAATTGCCCTGCCGCGGCTCGATCACGCACAGCCCTGGGAATTTCCCCGACGCGAGGTACTCGGCGGCAACCGGAACGCTCTCGCTCTTCGACGCATCGTTCTCCACCATGACGACGGCGAAGCGGCGGTGGGTGCGCTGGGCGGCCAGCGACTCCAGCGTCCGGCGCAGGTACTGAGGACGGCGAAAACAGGGGATGCAAACCACAATTTCGATCGTGCGATCGAGCGCGGGCGAAGCCGCCACCAGCGCGCGCAGAGCCCGGACCGACGGATCAGGCCCGTCCATCCGGAGATCGCTGGTCGAAATCTCTGCCATGACGCTCAGGTCGTTCACGAATACGTCTCATCGTCCCGAAACGGGATAGCCCGCGTAATCGCGGGACACTTCCGTCTCGATAAGGTCGTTCGTTCCGGGGTTGGTCCGGCCGTTGCGAACGTAACGCGCGCAGCAGTGCAATATCCGGTCCGGCGGCGGGACGTGAAGCGCGGAACTCCGGCGACGGTTAATGGACGGGGTTAATCCGCCGACCGCTGACCGCAAATCAGCGGCTGAACAGCTTGCGGAACAGACGCTGCGAGTTCGGAAACCGACCGTTATCGATCTGGGTCGGCCACGCCCCGTCGACGTCGAAATAGGCGGCGTAGGCAATGCTGCCTTCGTTCTTCATGAACCAGTCGTGCATCTGTTGAATGAAGAACGGGTTGTCGCCGAAATTGCCGACACCCCATTCGGGGTAGCTCATCCGCTTGCCGTGCAGACGCGCAAACTCGCGGTGCCATTCCAGGCCGAATGGCGCCTTGACGTAGAAGGTGTTCCAGCGCTCTTCGACCGAGCCTTCATGCTTGAAGTCGTAGACGTCGAGACCGATGTAGTCGACGACGTCGTCGCCGGGATAGCTCGCGTCCGCCGCCATCTCCTGCGGGCCCCATCCCGGACACCAGTCGAACTTGAAGGCTAGAGAGTGACGCCTGAATATTTCAACGACGCGCCGGAACGCCTTGATGTAATCGGCCTCATGCCCTTTGGCGAACCACGCCATTTCAGACAGGTTCATCTCCCAGCCGGGCCGAATGATCGCCTGCGGATGCGCTTCCGAGATCGCCCGGGCGGCGGCTTCGAATTCGGCATCGTGGAGCCCATCGGCAACGTCGGCGAGCGGCGTTCCTTTCATGGTCAGCGGGATCGACCAGACCACATTGCGTGCAGGATTGAGCTTCTTCCAGACGCCAGGAACCCAGCTCAGTTTGGAGAAATCCTCCCAGGTCGATTGGCCATAGAAGTCGACGCCCAATACCGAGGACGGCTTCTGCTTCAGCCATTTTTCCCACGCCTGCAGCGTATGCTCGCGCCCTATCGGGCCCCAATTGACGAAGGCGCCCGCGAATTTCGACGGGGTGGAAATGGCGCGCGAGGCGGCATTGCTGTCGACATGCGCCAGCAGCAGCACGGTCAGCACGAAGGCCGCCAGAAACAGCACCAGCGGCTTCAGCCCGCGCTTCTTGCGCCGCCTCGGATCAGTACGAAACATCGCTTGCCCTCGCATGCTTCCTGGCAAAGGCGGCCGAGAGCCTTCGTCCCACTTCGATCGCGCCGTCGGCCGTGAGATGACCCGCATCGAACTGCATGGGGATATTGCCCTGCACGAGTTCGTCGCAGCGATCGTCGCGGCATATGGCATCGTAGACGGAGAGATAGGTGGCGCCGGTATCCGTCACCATCCGCTTCATGGCCAGATCCCGCTCGCGAATTCCGGGCGTCCGCTTCGCGCTCGCCATCGACGGCGTATCGTGCAGGATACCATCCACGAGAAGGCGCGGCAGGGCCGCATCATATTCGACGATCGGACCAAGCACCGTGGCGTCGATGCCTCTCGATTTCAGCGATTGCAGCGTGGCCGACAGAACCGGCAGGTCCTCATCCTTCCACGACGCGGCGAGGAGCACGCCATCGACCCTGTTGTGGACGAGAAAATCGCTGAACACGAATTCCATCAGGGTGCGGCATACCGGCGTGTCATATCGCGATCCCGCCATGATCGCCGGACGGCAAAGACTGGCGGTCGCTTGCATAAGGTTGACTTCCGGCATCGCCAGCGAAAGCCCGGACCAGAGATGGGCGGCGTGGCTGTCACCGACGAGGAGGTAATTCGGCCGCGCCGGATCAGGCTTCAGGCAGGTCTCGATATCGAGTTGCTGGCGGCTGGTCGACAGAAAGCAGCGCCCGGTGCGAAACGCGACAGATGAATCGTAGGCCAGAAACGAACCGATCTCGACAATGCGCTTGGGAAAACGGAACGGGGCTCCGCTCAGCAGGATCACCATCCCGCACAGCCCGACCGTCGAGGCCATCGTGGCCGAGGTCGCGCCGAAAATGGCGGCCTTCGATGTTCCCTTCGCCAGGTTGCGGAACGGCGTCTCGACCAGTTTCCACGACAGATAGGCGATGCCGACGGAGAGCGCGATCAAGATCAGCCTGGCCGAGACCGATGATTCCGTGAAGAAGATGGCGTCGGTTCGCTGAAACACTATCAGCGGCCAGTGCCACAGATAGAGCGAATAGGAAATCAGCCCGACGAACACGAACGGCCGCAGCGACAGCAATCGTCCCGCTACCGAGATGGCGCGCTCACTGGACGCAATCACCAGCATGGTGCCGACGGCGGCGAGACCTGTCATCGCCAGCAGCGGCACCGCTGATGATCCGAACCCGATGACGCCAAGCAACAGCAGCAGTCCCGACACGCCACTGGCATTTCGCCAGAAGACAGTTTCCGGAACCGGAAGGAATTCGACCGAGAGCAATGCGCCCATCGCCAGCTCCCACGCCCGGAACGGGGTGAGATAAAACGCAAAGGTGGGATTTCGCGTGCTCATCGCCAGTGCGCCGGCAAAGGAAACCGCGGCGATGATGGCGAACAGAAGTCCGATGCGCTTCGGCAAGAAGCGTTGCACGAGCAGCATCAACAGGGGAGCTGCGAAATAGAACTGCTCTTCGACGCCGAGCGACCAGGTGTGCAGCAGCGGCTTGGTTTCAGCGGGAGCGTCGAAATAGCCGGCGGTCTGCGCAAAATAGACATTCGAGATCGACGCAACGGCGCTGGCAAGGCTCCTGGCGTAATCCACGAGTTCAACCGGCAGGCAATACAAAGCGGCAAGAACGCTGGTGACCAGGAACACTGCGAATAGCGCCGGCAGGATGCGCAGGATGCGGCGCTTGTAGAAATTGGCGAGCGAGAACGATCCGTTGCGGATATCCGCATCGATCATGCCGCAGATCAAATACCCGGAAATGACGAAGAAGATATCGACGCCGACAAAGCCGCCGGAAAAGCCGGGGATGCCGACGTGATAGAGCAGCACAGGAATGACGGCGATCGCCCGCAGGCCGTCGATGTCGGCGCGGTACCCGGTCACCTCGATTCTACCTGCCGCGCAAGGACGCGTCGGCCGGCAAAGCCTGATGCCACGGCGTTAATGTGCCGCAGGAAGCCGTTGCAATGATGGGCGCTCGCGGTCGCAAAAGGATACAGGCCGGACAGATTGGCTGTATCAAAAAGAACAGGAAGCTCGCAGCCCCGCTTCTCGCGAAAAGGGTTTTCGTTGAAAACTGATCATCTGAAATCCAATCGTCGAAGACTTCGACGATGCCAGCGACCGGCTTTGCAATATCCGGTCCACAATGGACGCACGCGCGAAACGGTGCTTCCGCCATGGTTACCGCGGAGCTGAGCGGCACCAGTGTGTCGCAAATGCGGACACCGTGGACCGAGCGGATGTACCGAAAATGACCGGCCTCGTGGGGCCGCGGCGCTCCAGCCGCGAGAGACTTAGGGAAAAAGCGGCAAGTTAACTATGCCGACGCGCCGCAAGACGCAACTCGCCGGTGCGGCACCGATCTTGCTCCATGGGCATTGCGGGAGTTCTGCGCCGGTTAACGGCCGGCCTCCCGCAGATTGTCGAGATGAATTGTCGTTAACCCTGAACCCATTGCCGAAGCGGAACTCCGCGCTTCTGAGACCGAAAGTTTAATGCTCCGCCAAACGTTCCATTATTCGGTTGCGAGCGTCGTATCGGCCGCGATCGGCTTGCTGAGCGCGGTCGTGTTCACGCGGCTGCTCTCGCCGGAAGAGTATGGCGTGTACGTCGTCGGCCTAAGCACCGCGGGCATCGTCTCGGCATTGCTGTTCACCTGGGTTCGCGTCTCAGCCCTGCGTTTCCAGTCGGAAGGCGGCGCAGTCGACGTCAGGAAAACCATTTTCGTCGCGTACCTCATCTCCGCCCTCGCCGCGCCGATCGCACTCCTTGTTGCCACACTGACGACCTCGGTATCGCTGGAGCGAAATCTCGCGGCGATCTTTTTCGCGCTCGGGCTCGGCCTCTTTGAACTCGGACAAGAGCTGCTCAAGGCGCGGCTGCAATCGCTCGCGTTCATGTCGGCGTCGATCATTCGCGCCTGCCTGGCGTTCACGCTGTGCCTGGCCGCGGCGCTATTCGGCGGCGGCGGACTGTGCCAGCTCGCGATGGTGACCGTCACCTATTTCGTCACGACCATGCTCTTTGCGGGCACGATCCTGCGATCGCCTGTCGCCGGACCGACGATTTCCGATTTGCGGACGTTTGCCGGCTTCGGCATTCCGATCACGCTGTCGGGCATCGTCTTTGCGCTTCACGCCGCGCTCGACCGGATGCTGGTGTTTCATTTCATGGGCGACCATGCGGTCGGCCAGTACGGCGCATCCGCCGATCTCGTCCGGCAGATCATCCTGATCCCCGCGGTAAGCATCGCATCCGCAACGATTCCGCTGGCGGTGCGTGCCTATGCCGCCGGCGGCGCCTCCGAGGCGCGGCCGCACCTGGAATTCAGCCTCGAAATTCTGCTGGCCGCCGTCCTGCCGGCCGTCGCCGGCGTGGCGCTGACGAGCAGCTATATTGCCGGCGTGATCCTTGGCAGCGAGTTCAGGGAGACCGCGGCGCAGATCATGCCGATCCTGGCGTTCGCCTGGCTGTTTCAGTCGATTTCCCAATCCTACATCCACGCGAGCTTTCATCTGGCCAAGACGCCGTTCATGATGACGACGCAGAGCATCGCGATGCTGATTGCGAACCTGCTGGTCATGCCGGTCCTGCTTGCCCGATTTGGCCTGGTCGGCGCGGCGTCGAGCCTCGTCATCGTAGAAGCCTTCGGCGCCGCCTTCGGCTGGTATCTCACGCGCAAGGCCTTTCCGCTTCCCTTCAACGCGTTCCAGGTCATGCGCATCGTTGCGGCGACGGCGATCATGGCGCTGGTGCTGACATTCGCAAAACCGCTGCTTCCAATCGGCGTCCTCTCCTTTGGCGTGCTGGTCGCAACCGGCTGCGCTGTCTATGTTGCCGCCGCCTTCGCCTTCGACATCGCCGGCTTGCGCAAGGCCGTGATCGCCTTTGCCGCGCGGCGCAATCTCCCGGCCCCGTCCATCACCGCCCCGTCCACGGGACTACCCAGCATGTCGGCAAGAGAACCATGATGCGGCTAGCGAGCAAAAATACGGTCGTTGCAGCCGACAATCGACATGTCATTTGTCGAACCAATTCAGTTTCGCTGTCGGACTTCACCGACAAGCGGCGCGAGGCGACGCGCCCGCCCGCGTTTCGGGGCGAGAATTTCGAGCGCGACTTCGACAGCAATACGCTGTTCTACGACGCGGTGCAGGTGAGCCAATCGAAGGTCGCCCTGCTTGCGCCGCCATTCTTCAACCTCGCGCGCGACGTCGCGACGACGAACTTCATCAGCGGCGCCGGGACCTGCAAGGCGCGGACGAGGCACCTCGATCGCCACGCGCAGTTGTGGCTGGACATCCCCGAGCATGCCGGCCCGATCCAGGCACTGGGCGAACTGGGGAGTTTTGCGTTCTCGGTGTCACCGAACGAGTCGGAAATGTTCCGGGATCGCCGCGTCATCTTCACGATGTCGAAGGACAATCCGATCGAATGGATTCTTGATTGGGTGAGGTTCAACCGGGACATTCACGGCGCGGATGCCGTTCTCATCTATGACAACGGCTCCAGCGCCTATGACAGCGCCACCCTGAGCGCGGCGCTGCGGTCGGTCCCGGGCATCCGATGCTCGGTCGTGTTGGAGTGGCCTTTCAAATACGGTCCGCAAGGAGCGAACAGCTGGGATCACTGGGATTCCGATTTTTGCCAGTTGGGTGCCTGGGAGCACGCCAGATGGCGCTTCCTGCAGAATGCCCGAAGCGCCATGAACTCCGACATCGACGAGCTGGTGCTGTCGAAGTCGGGACAATCCGTATTTGAGGCCGCCGAACAATCATGGACCGGGCTCGTCCGATATCGCGGGCGATGGATCATCGGCATCGATGACGGCATCCGCGACAACATGCACAAGGCGCCGCATCGGCACGCCGACTTCTCGATTCTCATGCCGCCGAAATACGAGTTCTCAAGGCTCGTGATGCGGCGCGATGCGAACGAGTGCCTGCCGAAATGGACGGTGGTTCCCGGCCGGTGTCCCACGCATGCGCAATGGCACGTCCATTCGATCTTCTCCTGGTGGGCGTCTTATTTCTGCACCAAGGACTTTTCGTTCCGGCACTTCCGCGAGATCGGCAGCAACTGGAAGTACCAGCGCACCAACCGCGTGCCGTTCGATCCGTCGGTTCACAAGGCGGACCACGCATTGATAGAAGCTTTTCAGCGCGTCGATTGGGACAACTAGAATGAACAAGACAAGCCCCACGTCAGAATGGATGAGGCCGATGAACAAGGCAGTCACGATCGACCCCACGCAGGCAGCAGCCGACGCCGTGCAGCATCCGCAGGCGCTGCTCGAGCTGGCGCATGGCGAGGCGCGGCAGAGCCTCTTGACCGTTCACGGCATTCTCGAAGCCAGACTGCCCGAGGGCGAACTCTCGATCTACGAAGCCGGCGGCGGCTCGACCAGCTTCCTGCCGCTCAAGGTGCTGCGCCGCGCCCACGTCACCGTGGTCGACATCGACGAGGACCAGATCCGCAACAATGACTATGCGCAGGAGGCGATCCTCGGCGACATCCAGACCCACCGCTTCAAGCCCAACAGCTTCGATCTCGTGATCTGCTACAACGTGATCGAGCACGTGCCCGATGTCGAAGCAGCCCTGCTGCACTTCTGCGAGGCGCTGAAGCCGAACGGCATGGTCCTGATTGGCGCGCCCAATCCGCGATCGCTGTCCGGCGTCGTCACCAAATACTCGCCGCACTGGTTCCATGTCTGGTTCTACCGCCACGTCCGCGGCGACAAGAAAGCTGGCCTGCCCGGCCACGCGCCGTTCCCGACGCTGTTCCATCCGCTGGTCACGCTTACGAACCTTGAAGCGTTCGCCGAGCAGCATGGCCTGCAGATGATCTATCGCAAACAATATGAGAGCCCGCGCTATCCCGAGATGCGGCTGCGCATGCCCGCGTTCGCGGTGCTCGTCGATGCCGCCGCGCGCGTGATGAACTTATTCCTGTCCGCCCGCACCGACGTGCGGCACGGCGACTACCACGTGATCCTGCGAAAGCGTTGAGACCATGAACGCAATGTTGTCAGAGGCAAGGGCAAAGGTCGGCCACCGGCTGGCGATGCACCTGCGCGTCGATCTGTTCCGGCTGCGCAACCGCAGGCCGATGGTCAGCTTCACCTTCGACGACCTGCCGAAGAGCGCGGTAACGACCGGTGCGCAGATGCTCGAAGCCCATGGCGCGCGCGGGACATTCTACGTCTCGGGTAGCCTGGTCGGGGCCGACGCGCCGGACTGGGTGGCGGGTGACGCCGATGATGTGGTCGCGCTTCACCGCAGAGGTCACGAGATCGGCTGCCACACGTTCTCGCATCAGCGCGCCTGCGATCTCGGCGAAGCGGCGATGATGCAGGAGATCATGCGCAACCGAGCTTATCTTCGCGCGCTCGATCCTTCGATACGGGTCGACAGCTTTGCCTATCCGTTCGGGTACGGCTCATACGCCCGCAAGTATCAGCTCAGGAAGGAGTTCCAGACCTGCCGCAGCATCGTGCAGGGCGTCAACGCCGGCAGCGTCGACTTGCAGTTCCTGCGTGCCATCCCGCTGATCGATCGCGAGATGGATCGTGACGGAATCGACCGTGCGTTCGACGAGGCGCAAACCAATAACGGATGGTTAATTTTCTACGGCCACGACGTCACCGACCGGCCGAGCCCCTATGGCTGTTCTCCCGCTTTGCTCGCCCATGCGCTCCGCGCGGCAGCGAAGCGGAAGATTCCAGCCCTGACCATGGCGGAGGCGATGCGATGCGCCCGCGCTTAAACGCTTTGTTTGCCAATTCGGGGAATAGTCCCTTGGCGAGTATGGTTAATTTTTCCTGTTGCGTTTGTTCCGCGCTTTTTTTCGGCGCCCGTGGCGTGACCCGAAGAGTAACCCCTCAGCCGATGCGTGCGGCAGTTCGAATGGAAGCTGGGGTCGATGCTTATCTATGACCAGCCGATAGACCGGGCAAAGCCTGAGGTCGGCCACGCGGCGGCAGCCGCGCCGGCGGGCTTCCGCGTGCTCGATCTCGCTCAGCTGCTTTGGCAACGCAAGGTCGCGATCGCCTCGGCGGCGCTGATCTTCGCCTGCGTCGCGGTAGCAGTCGGCAAGAGCCTGACGCCGAAATACACTGCGTCTGCCCAGCTCTACGTCGATCCCCGCGAACTGCAACTGGTCGATCGCGAACTGACGCCCCGCGCCCAGGATATTTCCGGCCTAGCGATGGTGGTGGAGAGCCAGGCGCGCGTCATCACCTCGAACAACGTGCTGCTGCAGGTAATCCGCGACACCCATCTGGAAAAGGATCCGGAGTTCGGCGGCGGCGTTTCGAAGGGCATCCCGGGATCGCTGCTCGGCCTGTTCGGGGTTGAGCTGCGGCCGACCGCCGAGCAGCAGAAGCAGATCCAGATGGGTGCGCTGGAAGCGCTCAATCGCCACATCAACGTCAAGAAGACCGACCGCACCTTCATCGTCGATATCGACGTCTGGTCGTACGAGCCGGCCAAGGCGGCGATGCTCGCCAACGCGATCTCGAAAGCCTATCTCGCCGAATCCAAGCAGTCGCAGGCCGCCGCCGCGCGGCGCGCGACCAGCGATCTCTCCGGCCGGTTGAAGGAATTGCAGGAACGGCTTCGCAACGCCGAGAACACGCTCGCGGTCTACAAGGCCCAGAATAATTTCGTCGGCACCCAGGATACGCTGATCAGCGACCAGCAGCTCTCCGCCAGCAACCAGCGGCTCGCCGCCGCCCGCGCGCTGACGCTCGACGCGCAGGCCAAACTCGACCAGATCGAAGCCAGCCGCAAGGCATCCTCCGACGCCGGCGCTATCTCCGAGGCGCTGCAGTCGCAGACCATCGCCAATCTGCGCGCGCAATATGCCGAAGCGCGGAAGCGCCAGGCGGAATTGCAGAGCGAACTGGGGCCGCGTCATCCGGCGCTGCGCCAGATGGAGCAGCAGGTGCAGGACCTGCGCCGCGCCATCAACGAGGAGGTCGAGCGCTTCGCGCAATCCGCGAAGAACGATCTGGTCCGCGCCCGCGACTATGAAGCCTCGCTTGGCAAGGCGCTGGAAGCCCAGAAGCGCCAGAGCGTCCAGATGAGCCAGGCCTCGGTGCGCCTGCGCGAACTCGAACGCGAGGTGGAGGCAAGCCGCGACGTCTATCAGTCGTTCCTGAAGCGATCGCGCGAAACCGAGGAGCAGGAAAGCCTGAACACCTCGAACGCACGCATCATCGGCGAGGCCACCGTGCCGCAGCGGCGCACCTTCCCGCCGGCCATGAGCCTGCTCGCGATGATCGGTTTTGTCTTTGGCGGGCTCGCTGCCTCCGGCTGGTTCATTGCGCTCAGCCGGTTGATGCCGGGCACGAACCCGGTTCAGCCACGCGATAGAGCGTCGGCAGAAGCTTCCAAGGAACCGGCCGCCGAAACTCGGCCGCAACCCGCGGTCAGCCTGATCGAAAAGCCGCTGATCGCGCGGCTGCAGGAAGCCGACGTGATGCGCACGCTCGGTGGCATCCTTGCAACTGATAGCACCGCCGACGTCACGCGTCTGGGCTGGCCGACGCTGCGTGCGGGCTTTCCGCTGATGACTGTCCTCAATGCCCTGCGCGAGATGCGCGCGGCGCTGGCCAGACGCGCCGGCGAGAAAACCCCGCCCGTGATGGCCGTGATCGGCGCCGGGGCAGATCAGGACCGCAGCATCGCCGCGCTGAACGTCGCGCTTGCCGCGGCGCGTGACGGCGCCAAGGTGCTGCTGATCGATGCCGATCTCAGGCAACGCGCACTGTCGAACAAGGTGAGCCACCTGGCCGGGAACGAGCCCAGCCGTTTCGGCTGGCTCGGCATCGGCGCCAAGGCCGCCAGCCCGATCCAGACCGCTAACGGAATTACGATCCTGCCGGCTGTCAACACCACGGATGCGAAAGCCGGCGACGCCATCCGAAAGGCGATTGCGCAGGCCCGCTCCGCCGGCGGCTATGACCTCGTGGTTCTCGATGGGCCGGCCATGCCGTGGAGCCCGACCGATCGCAAGCTGCTCGACATGGCCGAGGGGCTCGTTGCGATCCTCCCGGTGCACCTCGACATCAACGACAGCATGGAAGACATCATCGCAGCGCTCGGCGGGGCCGAGCGCAAGCTGGTCGGTGTCGTCCTCAGCGAAGTCAACCCGACGGCCGCGAGCCCGCAGCGGGACAAGCAATATGCTTGAGCGTCGCGTAAATCCCGTCGGCAGAGCGGCTACCGCCAGCGTGCCTCGCATCACGTTGGGCGGGCTGCGGCTTGCCGTGCTGGATCTCGAGCAGACCGCGAACTTCATGATCGACATGGTGTTCCCGCAACGCCGCCTCAATCGCCCGCTCTATCTGACCTCGGCCAATGGCGAGGTGCTGGCGCGCTGCTCGACCGAACCGATGACCGACCGGCTGTTTCGGGCCGCCGACCTGATCAATGCCGACGGCCAGCCGCTGGTGACCATGTCGCGGTTCAGATCAAAGACGCCGCTGCCCGAGCGCGTCGCGACCACCGACCTGTTTCACGCCGTTGCCCGCAAGGCGCAGGCGGCCGGCCTGACTTTCTATATGCTGGGCGCGGACGAGGCCGAGAACGCCGCCGCGGTCGGCAGCGTTCGCAAGCAATATCCTGATCTGAAGATCGTCGGCCGCTGCCACGGCTTTCTGCGGGGCGAGGCACTGCGGGCCAAGGTCGTCGAGATCAACGCATTGGCGCCGGACTATCTCTGGGTCGCGCTCGGCGTTCCCTATGAACAGGCTTTCGTCGAGGAATTCACCCCCGCCCTCTCCAATGTCGGCGTCATCAAGACGGCGGGCGGGCTGTTCAATTTCCTGTCGGGCAGCCGCGCCCGCGCACCGCTGTGGATGCAGCGTGCGGGCCTCGAATGGGCCTGGCGCATCTGGCTGGAGCCGCGCCGCCTGTTCTGGCGCTATCTGACCACCAACCCGCGCGCGCTCTATCTTTTGCTGAACAAGGGCCGATCGACTGACATCGGCGGGACACACAACCGATGAGCAGCCGCCCAGCCATTCTCGTCACCGGCGGTGCCGGCTATATCGGCTCGCACTGCTGCAGGGCATTGGATGCGGCGGGCTACCAGCCCGTCACCTACGACAATCTCTCGACCGGCCACCGCAGCTTCGCCGCGGGCGCGCTGGTGGTCGGCGACATCGCCGACACGGCCACGCTGGCGCGGACCTTTGCCGAGCACGACATCGTGGCCGTCATGCACTTCGCCGCCTCCAGCCTGGTCGGCGAATCCGTTGCCGATCCACAGAAATACTACGTCAACAACCTCGCCGGCACGCTGTCGCTGCTTGAGACCATGCGCGAGGCCGGCTGCAATCGCCTGGTGTTTTCGTCAACCGGCGCGGTCTATGGCAATGCAGACAGCAAGGCGCTGCGCGAAGACTATCCCTGCGCGCCGATCAACCCCTATGGCGCCTCGAAATGGATGATCGAGCGCGTGCTGGCGGATTACCGCGCGGCCTATGGCTTCGGATCGTTCGCGCTGCGTTACTTCAACGCCGCTGGCGCCGACCCCACTGGGGGCATCGGCGAGCTGCGCGAGGTGGAGACACACCTGATCCCCCGCGCCATGATGGCGTTGCAGGGGCACGTGCCTGATTTTGCCGTGTTCGGCGACGATTACGACACGCCCGACGGAACGGCGATCCGCGACTACATCCACGTCACTGATCTGGCGGCGGCCCACGTGCTGGCGCTCAAGCTGCTGCTCGAGGGACATTCGGGCGGCGCGCTCAATCTCGGCACCGGCAACGGCTTGTCGGTGCGCGAAATCCTCGCGGCGATCGCGGCCGAGACCGGCCGCGAAGTCCCGCATGTCGTCAAGCCGCGGCGCGCGGGCGATCCGACTTATCTGGTCGCCGATCCCTCCGCCGCACGCGCGACATTGAACTTCCGTCCCGCGCATTCGGATCTGGCCACGATCATCCGCACCGCCTGGGCGTGGCACAAGAAGGCGCACCCGCTGAAGGCAGGCGCTCCGGTTCGCGAGTAAGGCGGCTCGATCCCGCAAGCGATCGCTCTGCGGCCTACAGCGGCTTGATCTGCACCTTGCGGAACTTGATCACGCCAGAGCCGTATTGGAGCGCGAACGGGCCGCTGGCGTGTTTTGAGTCCTGGACATCAACGGTTTTCTGGCCGTTCAGCATGACGACAAGATGCGGACCCTGGGCCGTGATTTCGTAGGTGTTCCATTTGCCGCCCGCCTTCGGCATCGGGTCGACCTTCGCCACATCGACGATGGCGCCGGTGCCGTAGGTCGGATCGGGCCGCTTGTCGAAAATGTTGACCTCGTAGCAGATCTTGGCGTCGATCTTCGCCGACTGGTCGCAGCGAATGAAGATGCCGCTGTTGGCGTCATCATCGGCCCAGAACTCGGCCTTGATCTGGAAATCCCTGTAAGACTCCTTGCTGACGAGATAGGAGGGATCCTTGCCCTCGGTGATCTTGTCCGCAACCAGCGCGCCGTCCTTCATCGCCCAATTGGCTTTGCCGACCTCGGTCCAGTCACCCATCTTGGTGCTGTCGAGCAGCGTTATCCAGCCATCGCCCTGGCCGGACGCGACGCTGGAAAATTGAACAGCGGCGGCGCCGATCAACAGACCGGCCGCAAGTATCGACAAGCGCTTCATGAACGTAGCCCTCCCATGGCTGCTTTTAGTTGGGCGGAAACCTATCACCGCGGCGCGCGGCGTAAATCCGTTTTTCATGCTGCATCTGCGTTGTGCGACATTTCGCTTTCCGCTGCCGCCGGTCACGCATGCGCCCACGCGTCTTGCTCCGCGGGAACGAGACCGGCTAGCATCGCAGCAACAGAGATGAGCGCATCTCAGCTCACGAGACGGAGGAAACCATGAAGGCGATAATCCAGTCCTGGCGATACCTCATGACGCCGCTGGCTTTCGCCGGCATGCTGAGCATCGCTTGCTCGGCAGAACTCAATCCGGCCGCCGTCATCTACAAATTGCCGGACCAGATTCCCTGGGGCCCGGTCAACGCTGCCGGCGCGCAAAGCGCTGTTGTCGTAGGGGATCCGACAAAACCCGGCTTCTACATGGTCTACAACAAGTGGACCAAGGGCAATCATTTCAGCCGCCCGCACTTCCACCCCAATGATCGCTACATCGTCGTGCTGCAGGGCACGTGGTGGGTCGGCTCAGGGCCGAAATTCGATCCGGCCAACACGACGCCGATGCCGACCGGAAGTTTCGTCACGCATTTCGCCAAGCAGGTGCATTGGGACGGCGCCAAGGACGAAGACGCCGTTCTCCTGATCATGGGCGAAGGCCCGGCGACATCAACGGCGGCCGAAGAGAAGTAACCCGCCAACGAGGACATGGCGCTGGTGGCGGGCGGCAATGCCGCGCGGCTGTTGGGCTTGCCGGCAGACGCGTGCCGCTTTGGCAACCATTTCCGCAGCGGTGCGTTTCATATTCCCAACCATTTTACGGATATGAAACATGGCTGTTAGCGCACAGATCAAGGAACACATGGACGTCATCTCGTCGGACAAGAAGACGGTCGGAAAGGTCGACCATATGGAAGGAACCGACAAGATCAAGTTGACCAAGCAAAGCTCGCCCGACGGGCAGCACCACCACTTCATTCCGGTGTCGTGGGTCGACCACGTCGATCAGCACGTCCACCTCAACAAATCCGGTGCGGATGTGACCTCGCACTGGCAGCATGGCCGCCAGTAACCGGCTAACGAGCATTGCGCCGCGCATGGATGCGGATATCATCTGAGATCAGGAGATAGAATGCATCCGGCGGCGCGATTGCAATTTGAACGCATGATTGGCGAATATGCTCGCTGGCGTGGTGTTCCCGAAAAGGAACGATCGCCCGCTGCGGCCTGGTGGTGGGGGCCGGCGATGGAGTTGCGGAACGCACAGCAGACCCTGCCGGCGGAATGGTGCGCCGAGCTCGGTCTTCCCAATCATGCGACGTATGCCGCCGCGGCAGAAATCTTCCTCGGGGCTTTTGCGGGGCAGACGTCGCTGCCCTGGCCATACGACTTTCCCCGCAAGACTGAAATTCCGGACGCTCAGGCCGTGCGTGAGCTGCATCCGCAGCCGTCAGACGATAGCGCCTTCCAACCCTGACCCGGCTTCCGGCTGCAACGGCGGCGACGCGAGCCGCGGTGCGGCCCGAAGCAGATCGGCCATTTGCCTGGCGGGCAGCGGCTCGGAGAACAGAAAACCCTGCATCTCGTCGCAGGCGTGGTTGCGCAGGAAGGTCTCCTGCTCCACGGTCTCGACGCCCTCCGCAATGACGGTCATGCCAAGCGCCTTGCCCATGCTGATGATCGCCTGCGCAATGGCTTGGTCTTCGGAATCGACCGGCAGGTCGCGAACGAACGAGCGATCGATCTTGATCGTATCGATCGGAAACTGCTTCATCAGCGACATCGACGAATAACCGGTGCCGAAATCGTCGATCGCAAGGCGGATGCCGCGGGCCTGGATCGCGTCGAGCACCTTGATGGCGCGCGAGACGTTCCGCATCACCATGCTTTCGGTGACTTCGAGCTGCAGCAGCACCGGCGACATGCCGCTGGCCAGCAGCGCCTCATCGACATCGTGCAGCAGATGCGGATCGGCGAATTGCCGCGGCGACAGGTTGACCGCCATCGTCACCGGCCGCAGGCCGCGGCGCTGCCAGGCCATGTTCTGCGCGCAGGATTCCTCGAGCACCCAGCGGCCGATCGGAACGATCAGTCCGGTTTCCTCGGCCAGCGGAATGAACTGCCCCGGCGACACGGTGCCGAGTTCGGGATGATTCCAGCGCAGCAGCGCCTCGACGCCGGTGATCTGGCCGCTCGCCATATCGACCTTGGGCTGATAGTGCAGCGAGAACTGGTCGCGCTCCAGCGCGCGGCGCAAGGCGCTCTCCAGCGTCAGGCGCTCGATCGACTGCGTCTTGATCTCCTTGGTGAAGAAGCGAAAGCCGTTCTTGCCGTCCTCCTTGGCGAGATACATCGCCATATCGGCATTCTTGGTCAGCGTCTGCATGTCGGTGCCGTCGGAAGGGTGCATCGCGATCCCGATCGAGGCGGTGGTGTGGCATTCGTGACCGCTGAGCTGCACGGGCTGGCTGAGCACGGACAGAAGCTCGCCCGCAATGCGCTCGACCTCGTGGCGCTCGGTAGCTTCCTCCAGAATGACCACGAATTCGTCGCCGCCGAGCCGCGCCACGACGTCGCTCGAACGCAGCGCGCGACGCAGCCGGCCACCGATCTCCACCAGCAGCATATCGCCGGCATCGTGTCCCAGCGAGTCGTTGATCACCTTGAACCTGTCGAGGTCGATGAACAGTAGCGCGAACTGCCCCTGATAGCGCGCGGCACCGTCGATCGCGCGACGCAGCATGCCGTTGAACATTTCCCGGTTCGGCAGGTTGGTCAGGCTGTCGTGCGACGCCAGATACTCGATCCGCTCATCGGCTTTGGTCTTTTCGTCGGCGCGGTCGAAATTCTCCAGTGCGAACGAAACGTTGTCGACGAGCCGCTGCAACAGTTCCGCAAACTCGGGCGTGAACGTATCCTTCTCGCGCGACATGAAAGACATTACGCCGATGATCTGCCCATGCACCCACAGGGGGAACGAAGCGCCGGAATTCGTGCCGTCGTTGCGCGCTTTACCGTGAAACGCCGCGGCGCGCGGATCACCGAGGTAATCGTTGATGATGCAGGCCTGCTGCGAACGTATCGCCGAACCACAGAGCCCGCGGCCCTCCGGGTGCGCCTCGCTGGTCGATATCACTGCCTCGCGGGCGCTGGAGGCAGTCGGACCGTCGGCAGCCACGACGTCGAGGAAATCGCTGTCGGGCTTAATCATCGCGATCGAGGTCAAAGTAAACTTGCCGCCCTTCGCCGCCGCTTCGCACACCAGCGCGAACAGTTCCGCCCGCGACGACGCACGGATGATCGCCTCGTTGGTTGCGCTCAGCGCCGCCAGCATGCGCGTCAGGCGCTCCTTCTGGATTTCGGTCTTCGCCTTGTCGTCGGCGCGGTCGAAATTCTCCAGCGCGAACGACACATTGTCGGCCAATCGTTGCAGCAGTTCCGAAAATTCTGAAGTGAAGGTGTCCTTGTCCAGGGACATGTAAATCATGACGCCGACCGGCTCGCCGCGAACCAGCAGGGGAAAGGCGGCCCCTGACTGAGCGCCGTAGGAACCAACGATGGCCTGGAAAGCCGCGACGCGCTGGTCGGTCACATAATCATTGGTGATGCAAGGTTGCCTGGTTCGGAACGCCGTTCCGCTGAGCCCCCGGCCCTCGGGACGGTTTTCATCCACCGACAACCTGACGTGCCGTGTTGTCTCGGCGGCCGGGCCGGCGGCGGCGACAATCCTGAGCAGGTCGCTGCCGGAATCGGCCAATGCGATGGTGGCCGAGGTGAACCGGCCGCCGTTCGCCGCGGCTTCGCACACCATATCGAAGAGTTCGTTGCGGGATTTAGCCCGCATGATGGCTTCGTTGGTCGCACTGAGCGCGGCGAACATCCGCGTCAGGCGCTCTTTCTGACTTTCAGTCCGCACCTTCTCGTCGGCCCGGTCGAAGGTCGCGATCGCAAACGATACGTTGTCGGTGAGCCGCTGCAGCAGTTCGGCGAATTCGGACGTGAACGTATTCCTCTCGGAGGAAATGAAAAACATCACGCCGACAGCCTGGCCGTCGACCAGCAGCGGGAACGCCGCGCCCGACATCGCGCCATCGCTGTGGATGAATTGCTGAAACGCCGACCCGCGCGGGTCAGAACGCAAATCATTGGCGATGCAGGCCTGGCGGGAGCGAAAAGCGTTGCCGCACAGCCCGCGTCCTTCCGGACGATCGGCGTCGGTCGAAACTCTCACCCGGCGCATGTTGGCGGCCGTCGGCCCCGCCACGGCCACAATATCGGTAAAGTCGCTGTCCGGCCGGGCTAGCAGAATGCTGGTCGAGTTAAAGCGTCCACCCTTCGCGGCAGCTTCGCACACCAGTTCGAACAGCTCCGTCCGCGACGTTGCACGAACGATCGCTTCGTTGGTCGCACTGAGCGCCGCCAGCATGCGCCCCAGACGTTCCTTCTGGGCGTCGGCTCGCGCCTTTTCGCCGGCGCGCTCGAAATTATCCAGCGCGAACGAGACGTTCTCCGCGATCCGCGCCATCAGGGCGACGATCTCTTCGTCCTCCGCCCACAATTTTCCGACAAAGAACAGCAACACGCCGACGCTCTCGTCGGCCTTGATCAGCGGAACGGCGACGCAGGCGGTGACGCCGGTCTCGCGGGCGGCCCGATGCCAGGGCTGCCCCAGCGTCGAGTTGAGGATGTCGTTGTTGACGGCCGGCAGCTGCGTTCGGAATGCCCTGCCGCAGACGCCCGTTCCATACGGGTTGCCGGCGTCGATCGAGAACGGCGCCCGCATGATCTGTTCGACGATCGCGCCTGTGCCTGCGACCGGCTTCAACCAGATCGAGTCCGGCTCCGCCAGCAGAACCACGGTAGCCGCGGACTTTCCGCTGTGGACCGCGGCATCGCAAACGCGCCGATAGAGTTCCTGTTCGGTCTTGGCGCGAAGAATGGCTTCGTTGGTCGCGCTGATGGCGCCGAACATCCGGTTCAACCGCCGCATGACCCGCTCGCCGTTCTTGCGCGCGGCCTCATGGTCGAAATTGTCGAGTGCAAACGAAATGTTTGCCGACACGCGTTCCAGCATCGAGACAAGCTGCCCGTCGATCGAGTGCGCCTCGCGCCGCGAAACGAGCAATACGCCGACGCTCTCGCCGTTGCAGGTCAGCGGCAGCGCCGCCGACGCGCCCACCTGATTGGCCTTGGCGCCCTCGCGCCAGGCCAGCGAGCGCTGGTCGTTCAGAAAATCATTGCTGACGCATATTCGCCGGTCGCGGAGGGCCTGCCCGGCGACCCCGGAACCCTCGGGCGTACCGGCCACGGTCGAAATATCGATGCTACGCAGGCGCGGGACGTCATCGCCACAGCCGGCAGCGAAGCGCAGAAGGTTGGTTTCCGGCTCCAGCAGGAAGACCGCCACAGCCAGGAAGTCGCCGACCGAGAACGCGGCCTCGCAGACCTTCGCGTACAGTTCTTCGGGTGATTTGGCGTACAGAATCGCTTCGTTGGTCGCATTCAACGCCGCAAGCGTGCGCGCGATATCGGTCTTCACCGTCCCCAAGCTCCCTGCCGGCAGCGCCGGGCTGCCCCCGCGGATTTTTATGCGTGCAGGAGGCCTAAATGCTCGTTATTGGCGGCCCGGACTTGCGATTCAGAGTAAATGTCGGACCAACAGCAGCGACGTCGCTCAGGAGAACTACGGGCTCATTCACGATTTGTCAGCCATACCGCCGGCGCGCGCCGGCCGGGATACGGGCCTCTGCCGAAGGCAATCTTCGACTTTTGCAGGATGAAATTCGAAAGCCATCGAGGACCGTGCCTGCAGCATGGCTAACAGGATATTTCCAGGCTTGCCCTGCCGCTGCCGCTTTGAGAGCATGCTGCCTAGCGGCAACAAGCAAGACCCGCCGTTCACGCGGGCGTTCGAAGGTAGAGGAAATTCCCATGCCGAAGGTCCAGGCCGACCGTCTCACGCATATCGGCGCGGCGCTGCTCCGGGCTGCCGGGGCGTCGGAGGAGGAAGCGAGCGCCGTTGCGGTCGGCTGCGTCAACGCCAATCTCGCCGGCCACGACTCGCACGGCGTGATCGCGATCCCGACCTATATCGACCGCATCAAGGCTGGCCACATCGTGCCCGGCGCGAAATGGAGCATCGTCCAGCAATCGCCGACCACGACCGTGATCGACGGCCATTGGGGTTTCGGCTTCCACGTCAACGCCAAGGCGATGGCGCTGACGATCGAAAAGGCGAAGACCGCCAATGTGGCGGCCTGCACGGTGTTCCGGCAGAGCCATGTCGGGCGGCTCGCCGCCTACCCCCTGATGGCGATGCGGGCGGGCATGATCGGCATTGCGACCGCCGATTCCGGCCGCTCGCCAAAACATGTCGCGCCGTTCGGCGGCCGCGAGGCCCGGCTCGGCACCAACCCGATCTCGATTGCAGTGCCGTCCGATCTCGAAGCGCCGTTCTATCTGGACATGGCGACGTCGGCGGTAGCAGCCGGCAAGATCGCGCTGTCGGTCGCGCGTGGCGAACAGATTCCGCAAGGGTGGATCATCGACGCCGAAGGACGACACACCACCGATCCGACCCAGTATCGCAAGGGCGGCGCGCTGCTGCCGCTCGGCGGCAGCGAGGGCTACAAGGGCAGCGGCCTCGCCGCGATGGTCGAGGTGCTGTGCGGCCTGCTCACGGGCTTGGGCTTTGGCGTGGAGCCGACCGGCCGCCACAATGACGGATGCTTCATGGCGGTGTTCAACGTCGCCGCATTCCGCCCGCTGAAGGATTTTGAAAAAGAAGTCGGCGAGTTCGCCCGCTATCTGAAATCGACGCCGCCGTCCGAAGGCTCGCCCGGCGTGTTCTATCCCGGCGAGATCGAACATATCCGCGAGCAGCAGCGCAGGCGTGACGGCATCGAGGTCGAAGATGCCACGTGGGACAAGCTGAAAGCGCTCGCTACTGACTATAAGCTCGCCGCCGAAATCGGTCTGAAATGAAATCCAATCCCACGCGCACAAGGAGAACCGCATGACACGGCAAATGGCGCTGGTGGGATTCCTGCAGGCGCAGAACTGCACCAACCTGCCGAGTTCGTGGCGGCACCCGGAATCGCGCGACGATTCGATGTCGGCCGACTACTACCAGGAGATCGCCCGGATTCTCGAAGCCGGCAAATTCCACATGGCGTTCTTCGACGACCGCCTGGCGATGCCGGATCGCTACGGCAACGACCACGCCCACACCGTCGAATACGGCATCCGCTGTGTAAAGATGGACCCGATCGTGGTGCTGACCACGATGGGCATGGTCACCGAGAAGCTCGGGCTGGGGTCGACCTGCTCGACCACCTATTACGAGCCGTTCGATGTCGCGCGCCGCTTCGCCACCCTCGATTTGATGTCGGGCGGACGGGCAGGCTGGAACGTCGTCACCTCGCTCAATGACGGCGAGGCCCACAACATGGGCAAGGACGCCCATCTCGAACATGACTACCGCTACGACCGCGCCGACGAATTCATGGAGGTCGTGCTCGGTCATTGGGACACCTGGGAAGATGGCGCGCTGATCATGGACAAGAAGAGCGGCCGCTTCGCCGATCCGGCCAAGGTGAAGCGGCTCGACCACAGGGGCGCGTTCTTCAAGTCGCGCGGTCCGTTCACCGTGCCGCGCTCGGCGCAGGGCCATCCCGTCATCATCCAGGCCGGCGCGTCCGGCCGCGGCCAGCGCTTCGCCGGCCGATGGGGCGAGGTGATCTTCACCGCCGCGCGCAACGTGGCCGCCGCCAAGGAAGGCTATGCCGCGGTCCGCAACGAGGCGGCGAAAGCCGGCCGCGATCCCGAGCAGATGTACCTCTGCAACCTCACCACACCCGTCTGCGGCGCGACCAGGACCGAGGCCGAGGACAAGATGGCTGTGATCAACAAGCTGCCGCTGCAGATCGATGCGCTGTCGCTGCTCGCGGAAGCGCTGAACTATGATTTCGCGTCAAAACCGCTCGACGAGCCGCTGACAACAGACGAGCTCAAGAGCATGCAGGGCATCCTTGGCATTCGCGACGGCGTGCTCAGGAATTCAGGCAAGACCAATCCCAGCGCGCGCGACTTCGTCACCTTCTCCGGCCGCGGCCAGGTGCAGGACGCGATCGTCGGCGGCCCGAAGGAGATCGCGGACAAGTTGGAGGAGATGTTCGTCGAGCGCGGCTGCGACGGCTTTGTCATCGCAGCCACCATCGTGCCCGGCTCCTACGCCGATTTCGTCAGGCATGTCGTGCCGGAATTGCAGCGCCGCGGCCTGTTTCACAAGGATTACGCCGGCAAGACGCTGCGCGAGAATCTCGGCTTGGCGCGGCCTGCCGCCGGCGCCTGGAAAACCAGCCCGCAGGCCGCGGCCGAATAAAGCAAAGGACATTTCATGCGTTGGCTCAAATTCACCGCCGCAGGCAAGACATCCTGGGGAATTGTCGAGGGTGAGCACGTGATAGCCGTCAATGGCGATCCGTTCGGCGAATGGCAGCGTGGAACGCAATCCCATGCGCTCAAGGACGTGAAGATCGAGCTGCCGCTGATCCCGCGCACCTTCTATTGCGTCGGGTTGAACTATCTCAAGCATCTCAAGGAAGCCGCCGACAAGGCCGGCACGGTGCCCAACGTGCCAGATCGGCCGGAGATCGGTTATCGCGCGCAGAACGCGCTGATCGCGCATGACGAGGATGTGGTGATTCCGGCGAGCGCGACCGAGAAGATCCACTACGAGGGCGAACTCGTGGTCGTGATCGGCAAGAAGGCAAAACACCTCGCCGAAGCCAACGCGATGGATTGCGTGTTCGGCTACACCATCGGCAACGATGTCAGCGAGCGCACCTGGCAAAAGGCCGACCGCAGCCTGTGGCGCTCCAAGAACGCCGACACCTTCAAGCCGATGGGCCCGTGGATCGAAACCGACGTCGACCTCGACAAGATGGAAACCGTGATCCGGGTCAATGGCAAGGAGACCGGCCGCTTCCGCACCAACGACATGATCTTCGGCGTCGTGCCGTTCCTCGTCGAGCTTTCCAAATATTTCACGCTGTCGCCAGGCGACGTGATCTGGATGGGCACCGACGGTGCCTCGCCCAACCTGAAGGCCGGCGACGTCGTCGAGATCGATATCACCGGGATCGGGACGTTGCGGAACAGGTTTGTGAACGAGAAGATCTGACGTCCTCAGAAATGAGGACAGGCGCCGGAACCGGCATTGGGTAAGGTTCGTCCGAACGGGTGTCTATCCAACGGAGGATCATCATGGCTCCCAGCAGAATCCTGCTCGGCTCGGCCCTTACGAGCCTTGTCCTCGCCGCGGCGTCTCCTGCCGCAGCCCAACCAGCGATCGATCTGGATCAACTGACCGCAACGCAAGCTGCCGCCGATTTATGCGCGGGCAAGATCACCAGCAAGGCGCTGACCTCGGCGGCGCTGGCGCGCGCCAAGGCAAGGGGCGAACTCAATGCCTTCATCACGCTGGACGAGGCCGGCGCGATGAAGGCCGCCGAGGCCTTCGACGCCGGCCGCAAGAAGGGTTCGTGCAAGCCGCTCGGCGGCGTGCCCGTCGTCATCAAGGACAATATCGAGGTGGCCGGGCTTCCCGCCAGCGCCGGAACGCCGGCGCTGAAGGGTTTTGTGCCGAAGAAGGATGCGCCGGTGGCGGCAAAACTGCGCACGGCGGGCGCCATCATCATCGGCAAGACCAACATGCATGAGCTCGCCTTCGGCATTTCCGGCTTTAATGCTGCCTTCAAGACCGGATCGGAGTCCGGGGTACGCAACGCCTATGATGCGACAAAGATTGCCGGCGGCTCGTCGTCCGGAACAGCGGCTGCGGTCGGCGCGCGCATCGTCACCGCCGGCCTCGGCACCGACACCGGCGGCTCTGTGAGAGTCCCCTGCGCCCTGAACGGTTGCGCCTCGCTCCGTCCGACTGTCGGCCGCTATCCGCAAGCCGGGATCGCGCCGATTTCTCACACCCGCGACACCGCAGGCCCGATGGCTTCCACGATGGCCGATGTGGCCACCCTCGATCGCGTCATCGCCGGGGGCGGCGCAATTACGCCCGCCGAGCTGAAACAGGTGCGGGTCGGCGTCGACAAATCCATGCTGGCCAATCTCGACGGCGATACCGAAGCTGCATTCAAGGCCGCGCTGGAGAAGCTCAAGGCAAGCGGCGTGACGGTAGTCGACATCGACATGCCGAAACTTGCCGAGCTCAACGGCCAGGTCGGGTTTCCGCTGGCGCTCTATGAGGCCTATGACGACATGGTCGCCTATCTCAAGAAAACCGGCACCGGCGTCAGCATCGAGAACCTCGCCAAGGAGATCGCAAGCCCCGACGTGAAGGGAACCTATGACGGGCTGGTGATTCCACGCAAGCTGCCGGGACCGAACGATACGGTCACTGAGGCCAAGCCGGCCTATGACGCCGCCATGAAGACTGCCCGGCCGGCGCTGCAGGCGCTCTATCGCGATACCTTCGCCAAGAACAAGCTCGATGCCATCGCTTTCCCGACCGTGCCGAAGGTCGCGATTGCGTCAAATCCTGATTCGTCGAGTCTCGCCAACTTCCTGTTGTTCATCCAGAACACCGATCCCGGCAGCAATGCCGGCGTCCCCGGCATCCAGCTTCCGATCGCGCTTGGCGCGTCGAGCAAGCTTCCGGTCGGCCTCGAACTCGACGGACCCGCGGGAAGCGATCGCAAGTTGCTCGCGGTCGGCATGGCGATGGAGAAGCTGTTCGGCCGGCTGCCGCCGCCGTCGCGCTAGGCTGTGCTCGCGACGCTAATGCCTGGCAAACAGGCTCGCGACGCCGCTGCGGCGGCGGACGCCGAGCTTGGTGAAAATCCGCTCGATATGGGTTCGGACCGTCGAAACCTCGACCTGCAGCCGATGAGCGATCTCCTTGTCGCTGAGATCATCCGATATCATCCGCGCGATCTCGAACTCACGCACCGAGAGTTTCAGGATCGGTGAGCCAACGGCCGCGATCGCCGCCGTCCCACCGGCCGCGCGGACCAGAGCCCCGGTGAAAGCCGGCTCGATCAGCCGCAACAATTCAAGTGTGTGACCATCGAAATTCTCGCGACGCCGGCCACGCCAGATCCTGACGTCGCCGATATTGCGGCCGTCGACGAAACTATAGGCATTGACGCCCCAATGCAGGCCGTCGCGGGCGAGAAAATCGTTGAAGAACTCGGTCCGCATCAGGTCGCGTTGCGGCATCACTTGGGTGACCAGCGTCGCGTCGCGGCGGGCCTGGAGCTTTGAGGTGATCGGGTCGCGTTGCTGATAGTAGCGATCGTAGGCCGCGATGTTGGCCGGATCCATGTTCAGGTAGACGGCCTTTTCAAAACGGCCGGTCGTATCCTGCCAGACGAAGGAGGCGTAATGATCGGCTTCCAGCAATTCCAGCAGATGATGGCCGACCGCCTCGCGAACGTCGCGTTCGCTGAGGTCTTCGGACAACAGCCCGAAGATGCGCGCCAGCACCCGGCTCTCGGAAGCGCTCACATACATGCGGGCCATCCTAGCGGGGAACCGCGATCGGGGAAACAGGTTCGGCCCCTACTCGACCTTGATGCCGGCGTCCTCGATGACCTTGCGCCAGCGCTCCACCTCGCTGCGGTAGTAGCGGCCGAACTCTTGCGGAGGCGCTGCGATCAGGACGAGGCCCTCATTGACGCTGAGCTTTTTGAAGGCGTCGGCCTGCACGGCCTTCGCCGCCGACCGGTTGAGGCGGTCGATGATATCGGGCGGCGTTTTCGCCGGCGCAAACAGGCCGTACCAGGTTTCGGCTTCAAACCCTGGAAGGCCGGTTTCGGCGACCGTCGGCAATTGCGCAAAGGCGGGCGAGCGTTCCGCCGTGGTCACGGCAAGCGCACGCAACTGACCGCCCTCGATCAGGGACGCCGCACTTGCGATCGTCGTGAACATCACCTGGATCTGCCCGCCGATCAGGTCGGTGATGGCGGGCGCGGAGCCCTTGTAGGGTACCATCGTCATGTTGACCTTGGCCATGCGCTTGAACATTTCGCCGGCGAGATGCGCCGACGTGCCGGTGCCGAACGTGCCGTAGGAAATCTTGTCGGGCTCGGCCTTCGCCGCCGCGATCAGATCGGCGACGGAGCGAAACGACGATTTCGGATTGACGACGACGATATTGGGAGAACGCGCGACCAGCGCGATGGGCGCAAAATCCTTGTGCGGATCGAATGGCAGCTTGGCGTTCAGGCTCGGATTGACAGCATGGGCAAACGTTCCCATCAGCAGCGTGTAGCCATCCGGCTCGGCCGCAGCGACCGCCTGCGCCCCGATAATGGTGCCCGCCCCCGGCTTGTTCTCGATGATGATGCTGGCGCCGAGATGCTTTGCCATCTCCTGCGCGAGCACGCGGGCAATGGCGTCCGTTCCGCCGCCCGGCGCAAAGGGGACGATAATCTTGATGACGCGGTCCGGATAGGCGGCGGTTGCGAGAGAACCCGACATCGCGACGCACGCTGCGAGAACGAGCAGAGCGAACAGATTTTTCGCATCTTGACGAAATTGCATGGCCGGATTCCGCGGAGTTCAGATCGATCTAGATCATTCTCGACACAATCGGAGCTTTCCGCAACAGCGCCGTGGCCGCCCAGCTCAGCACCAGCGTACCGATGAAAACGACGGCAAATTTGACTAAAGCCGGCCAGGCGTATTCGTAGACGGCGTATTGCAGCCAGATGATGAAGATGTAGTGCGTGAGAAAGATGCCATAGGCAGATGGCCGCATCGCGTCGAGCAGCTTCATCCGTGATGAGGCGAAAGCCAGGGAAGCGCCCAGCACCGTGAACGTCATCGCGGCGCTGAACAGCGCAAAGGCAAGGCCATAGCCGGCCTGCCAGGATAGCGGCGGCGAATCGAAATCCGCGATCCAGTTGTGATGGGCATAGACCAGCAGCAGGATCGCGCCGTAGAACAACGACGCAAAGGCAAGCCAAAGCGGCCAGCGCCTGGCCAGCTCACCTTCCTCGCTGAGAATTCCGGCGCGAAGGCTGACCACGCCGATGCCGACACCGGTCAGGAAATAGCCGGCATAGAGCAAGATCCGGCTGGTCTGGATCGGCAGCGGAAAGCCGTCGGGCTCCAGCCAGCTCATATCGCCCGACATCAGCCGCATCGGCACATAGATGACGACCGAACCCGCGAGGAACGCCGCAAACGCCGTCCACGGCCGGTCGCGCAGCGAAAAGATCAGCAGACCGGACAGCTTCAGCATGCGCGGCGCCAGTGCCAGCAACACTGCGGCGAGGATGTCGAACGCCAGCAGCACCCACAAAAACCATGCCGGTCCCGACGGCCAGGGACCAACCGTCAGCGTGCGCCACCAGAAATGCAGGAAGTTGAAATCGGTGGTGCCGGGCAGATGGTAGCGCAGGAAGGTTGGATAATACGCAATCGGCATCAACACGAAGATCGAGACCAGAAAGGGAATGCCGAGCCGCCACGCGCGATCGCGCAGGAAATCCGCCGCGCCGCTGCGGGTCAGGCTGTCGTGCACGAACAGGCCCGAGATCAGGAACATGCAGGCCATGAAGAAGCTGTCGTTGAACAGCACGACGAAGTCGAACCCCAGCCAGCGCATTTTGTCGCCGCTGCCGAAATGGGTGTAGTTGACCGCGGAGTGATGGATCAGCACCAATAGCGTGATGAAGGTGCGGGCGCGGTCGAGCGCGACGATGCGCCCTTCAGTGGCTTTGGCCCGATTGCTTCGTCCTATCTTGTGCAGCATTCACTTCTTCTAATCGGGCCGTCCAATCGGACTGTCGACGCCAACTTGCGCGATAACATCCACCGCCTCTCCAAATTGCATCGGATCACATTATTGTATCTGGCAACACCGATCCAGATGGTGAAAATCGTTCGGCTCAGGATACACTGACATTCGCCTCAAATTGAAAACGTCCAGAGAGGAGAATCGCATGAAGCCCCGGATGAACTACTACCAGGCTGCCCCCGACACCATCAAAGCGCTCGTCGCGCTGGAGGAACAGATCCAGGCCTCTGGTCTCGAAAAATCGCTGATCGAACTGGTCAAAACGCGCGCTTCGCAGATCAACGGCTGCGCTTTCTGCATCAACATGCACACCCAGGACGCCCGCAAGCAGGGCGAAACCGAACAGCGGCTCTATTTGCTGAACGCCTGGCACGAGTCGCCGCTCTATACCGACCGCGAACGCGCGGCTCTGGCGTGGACGGAAGCGCTGACGCTGATTGCCGAAACGCATGCCCCTGACGATCTCTACGAAGACGTGCGTGCCCACTTCTCGGAAGCGGAGACCGTCAATCTCACCATGCTGATTGGGGCCATCAATGCCTGGAACCGGCTGGCGATCGCTTTTCGCGCGGTACACCCGGTGAAAGCCAAGGCAGCCGTGGCTTAAAGCGGGGAGGCCGATATGACAATCACAATGCGTCGTGTCGCCGCGATGGCCGTGGTTGCGCTGGCGATTGCCGGTGCACACGCCGCCCACGCCGAAGGCGACAAGGTAACGCCTGTTCGTTCGGAGAAACTTCCCAACGTACCCGGCAAGAGCCTGACCGCGGTCGTCGTCAACTACGCGCCCGGCGGCAAGTCGGCCAGCCATCATCACGCCGGCAGCGTGTTTGCCTATGTGCTGTCGGGCGGCATCCGTTCGGAGAACTCCGCGACTGGCCCTGCGCGTGTCTACAAGGCCGGCGAAAACTTCTTCGAGCCGCCCGGCAGCGAGCATCTCGTCAGCGAGAATGCGAGCGCGACGGAACCGGCAAGCCTGCTTGCGATTTTCGTCGCCGATGATGGCGCGCAACTGACGACGTTCGGGAAGAAATGAGGGGTGGTGTGGTGGAGAGCTGCGCGCGCACCACACACTCCGCTGTCATGCCCCGCGCAGGCGGGGCATCCAGTACGCCGCGGCCTCTCGGCTCAACACTGACTTCTCTGGAACACTAGGTCGCCCGGTCGAGCCGGGCGACGACATCTTGGGGTTACACCGCCGTCGCCTTGGCGAACTCGACATAGATCTCGCGCAGGCGATTGGTCATCGGGCCGGGCTTGCCGTCGGCGACCTTCTTGCCGTCGATCGACACCACGGCCTGCACGAACACGCTGGCGCTGGTGACGAAGGCTTCCTTGGCGGCCAGCGCTTCCTCGACCGAAAACGCCCGCTCCTCGACGCGAAGCTGGCGCTCTTCGGCAAGGGCGACCACGGCCTTGCGGGTGCAGCCGGGCAGGATCTCGCTGCCGTTCTGCCGCGTCACGATCACGTCGTCCTGGGTCAGGATGAAGCACGATGACGAGCCGCCTTCGGTCACCTTGCCGTCCTCGATCATCCAGGCCTCGCCGGCGCCGGCGGCCGCTGCGGCCTGCTTGGCCAGCACCTGGGCCAGCAGCGCGACGCTCTTGATGTCGCGGCGGGTCCAGCGCAGGTCGGGCACCGTGATCACGTTGATGCCGGTTTTGGCCGAGGGTGCGTTGATGATGTCCTTGGTCGATGTGAACATGATCAGCGTCGGCTTGACGCCTTTCGGAAATGCAAAATCGCGTCCGGTGTCGGCGCCGCGGGTTACTTCCAGATAGACCATGCCGCTGACGAGATTGTTGCGCGCGATCAGCTCATGCTGGATTTCCTGGATGCGCGCTGTCGTCTCCGGCAGCGCCAGCTCGATCTCGCCGACCGAGCGCTCCAGCCGGGCCAGATGCGAGGCATTGTCGATCAGCTTGCCGTCGAGCACGGCGGCGACCTCATAGATGCCATCGGCAAACAGGAATCCGCGGTCGAGGATCGAGACCTTCGCCTCCGAAAGTGGCACGAACGAACCGTTGACGTAAGCGAGCTGTTCCAAAGTAGAGTCTCCTGGAGGTAGTGCGAAAGCGGTTGTGGTGGACTTATACGGCGAATCGTTAACGCTTGATCGAGGAATTCCGGAAGCCACCTCGGGGCGCCTCAAAGAGGCGAACCCGGAATCTCGAGATTCCCCGATGCGCAATTGCGCATCTGAGGTCTGGTCCTTCGGACCATCCCGGAATGACAGCACCATCTAATGCGACAGAATCTTCGACAAGAACTTCTGCGCGCGTTCGCTGCGCGGACTGCCGAAGAAGTCCGTCTTCAGCGCGTCCTCGACGATCTCGCCCTTGTCCATGAAGATCACGCGATTTGCGACCTTGCTGGCAAAGCCCATTTCGTGGGTGACGACCATCATGGTCATGCCCTCGTGGGCGAGATCGACCATGACGTCGAGCACTTCGCTGATCATTTCGGGATCGAGCGCCGAGGTCGGCTCGTCGAACAGCATCGCGATCGGGTCCATCGCAAGCGCGCGTGCGATCGCGACGCGCTGCTGCTGGCCGCCGGACAGTTCGGCCGGGTATTTGTTCGCATGCACCGTCAACCCAACGCGCTCGAGCAGTTTCTCGGCCTTGACCATCGCCTCCTGGTGCGAGCGGCCCAGCACTTTCTCCTGCGCCAGGCACAGATTCTCGATGATGCGCAAATGCGGAAACAGCTCGAAGTGCTGGAACACCATGCCGACGCGGGCGCGCAGCTTCGGCAAATCCGTCTTGGGGTCGTTGACCTTGATGCCGTCGAGGATGATCTGGCCTTCCTGGAACGGCTCCAGCGCGTTGACGCATTTGATCAGCGTCGACTTGCCCGAACCTGACGGCCCGCACACCACCACGACTTCGCCCTTGGCGACGCTGGTGGTGCAGTCCTTCAGCACCTGGAAGCTCGGCCCATACCATTTATTAACGTGGCTGATTTCGATCATGCTCTCACCGTACAATGGCAATGCGCGCCTGCAGGCGTCGGACGCCGTAGGACGCGAAACAGGAAATCGCGAAATAGACCGCCGCCGCGAACAGGTACATTTCGACCAGGCGCCCATCGCGCTGCGCCACCTTGCTGGCGGCGCCGAGAAAATCCGGGATCGACAGCACGTAGACCAGCGAAGTGTCCTGGAACAGCACGATGGTCTGCGTCAGCAGCACCGGCAGCATGTTCCGGAACGCCTGCGGCAGCACGATGTAGCGCATGGACTGCGCGTAGGTCAGGCCAAGCGCGCTTGCCGCCGCCGGCTGTCCCCTTGAGATCGACTGGATGCCGGCGCGCATGATTTCGGAGAAATACGCCGCCTCGAACATGACGAAGGTGACGAGGGAGGAGGTGAACGCGCCGACGCGGATCGGCCGCGACGCGCCGGTCAACCATTGCCCGATATAGGGCACCAGGAAATAGAACCAGAAGATCACCAGCACCAGCGGCAGCGAGCGCATGAAGTCGACATAGAGCCCGGCGATACGTCCCATCACTCTGTAGCCCGACAACCGCATCAGCGCGATCAGCGTGCCGAAAACCAGGCCGCCCAGCGCCGACAGCCCGGTCAGCATCAGCGTAAAACTCATGCCGTCGAGGAACAGATAGGGTAGCGAGCGGCGGATAACGTCGAAATCGAGATTGCCGAACATCGTCATTTCCCCGTGATGTAGCCGGGGATCGCCAGGCTGCGTTCGAGGAAGCGCATGCCGGTGACGACGATGATGTTGATCGCCAGATACATCACGGTCGCGGCGGTGAAGGCCTCGAATACCTGGAACGAGAATTCCTGCATCGCCCGCGCCTGGCCGGTCAGCTCGATCAGGCCGATGGTGATCGCGACGGAAGTATTCTTCACGGTATTGAGGAATTCGGAGGTAAGCGGCGGCATGATGATGCGGAATGCCATCGGCAGCAGCACGTAGCGATAGCCCTGCCCCGTCGTCAGCCCGAGCGCGGTCGCGGCCTGCCTCTGCCCGCGCGGCAGCGAGGCGATGCCCGCGGCGAGCTGCACGGCGACGCGCGCCGACATGAACAGGCCGACCCCAATCGCCGCCGTCCAGAACGGCGCATTGGGAAGCTGCTTCATCCACAGCCCCGCGGCGGGCGGCAGCAGTTCCGGCAACACGAAGAACCAGAGGAAGAGCTGCACCAGTAGCGGCATGTTGCGGAAGAATTCGACATAGCCGAAGCCGATCCAGGATGCCGTCTTCGACGGCAGCGAGCGCAAGATGCCGACGATCGTGCCGAAGATCAGCGCAATGACCCAGGCAAGCAGCGCCGTCTCGATGGTCAGCACCAGCCCCGACACCAGCATGTCGAGATAATTGCCGGCCCCGGTCGGGTTCGGCTCGAAGAAGATGTGCCAGTTCCAGTTGTAATTCACGCTGCACCCAGCCCAAAAGTGCCGATAAATCTCTTGGTCACTAACGCCTATGTATCACTATCGCTTGTCCGTCACTACGCTTATGCAAAAGTCCGGCTGCAAAAGTCCGGCCATTGTCCGCTTGAAAAATGGCCGGACCAGCTATTGCCCCTCACCCCCCCTGCATAACGGCATCGCCGCTATTGCTGGAGGAGCCGCGCACAGCGCGGCCCCTCACGATAAGGGCCTACCCTTACTTATAGGAATCCGGATCCGGCGAGTCCGACGGCTTGGCGAACTCGTTCTTGAGTTCGGAGCTGATCGGAACGTTGAGATTCAGGTTCTTGGGCGGGATCTTCTGCGTGAACCACTTGTCGTAGATCTTCTGGCCCTCGCCGCCGGTATAGAGCGCCGCGGTCGCCGCATCGACCACCTTCTTGAAGGCCGGATCGTCCTTGCGCAGCATGATGCCGTAGGGCTCCGGCTTGGAGAACGCATCCTTGGAGATGACGTAATCGGCCGGCGCTTTCGAGCCGGCGATCAGGCTCGCCAGCAGGATGTCGTCCATCACGAAGGCCACCGCGCGGTCGGTCTCGACCATCAGGAACGCCTCGGCGTGATCCTTGGCCGGGATGATGTTGATGTTGAGGCTGCGCGCCGCGTTGGCTTCGGTGAGCTGCTTGATATTGGTGGTGCCGGCGGTCGAGACCACCGACTTGCCCTTGAGATCGTCGATCGAATTGATCTTGGCCGCCTTCTTGGTGACGTAGCGGCTCGCGGTCAGGAAGTGGGTGTTGGTGTAGGAAATCTGCTTCTGACGTTCGGTGTTGTTGGTGGTCGAGCCGCATTCGAGATCGATGGTGCCGTTGGCGAGCAACGGGATGCGGGTCGACGACGTCACCGGATTGAGCTTGACCTCGAGCTTGTCGAGCTTGAGCTCCTTCTTCACGGCATCGACGATCTTGTAGCAGATGTCCATGGCGTAGCCGATCGGCTTCTGGCTGTCGTCGAGGTAGGAGAACGGAATGGACGAGTCACGGAAGCCGAGCGTGATGGCGCCGGTCTCCTTGATGTTCTTCAGCGTCCCGGTGAGTTCCTGCGCCATTGCCGGGGCGGTGCACAACGCACCAGCGAACAGGCAGCCGATAATCTGACGGTGTTTCACGTAATTTCTCCTTCAAAAGGTTTCAGATGATTGCTCATCCGCCCTAACTCAGCAACTTGCCGGGCCGTTTGGCCGGCGGTCTCGAACCTGTCTTCGCAAGACCGCCCCCGGCGTGCGCGGCACTATGCCTGCACAATTCGGACCAGAACAGATTTAGCCCCCGTTGACCATCATGCATTCGACCCCTGAATGCGACTAAAGATAAAGGCAACTCCCATTTGTCACCCCCGATCGGGGTCAGCCGCTTCCGGCCCGAAGCCGCCACGGTGCCCTCCGTTAACCAAGCCACGCCGCGGCCGCTCAGCGCCATCCCGCACAATACGTCGGACATGTCGCTTTCGATGACCCGCACCCCGAAAATGGGTGCATTCTCCAGGATGAGATCGACCAGCCGGGCGAAATAGACGCCGGGCGAATACATCAGAAGCGGCACCGGGTGCGACGCCCGTCCCGGCAGCGACGCACCGCCCTTCGCCACCAGCGCTTCGCTGGCATAGGGCCGCAGGAATTCTGTGCCGAGCGTCACACATTCGTAAAGATCCGGATCGAGATGGATCGGCTGCTGCGCGTGATGATAGCAGATCATCAGGTCCACATTGTCTGACACCAGCGAGGTGACGAGATCGTGGATGTTGCCCACCACCACCGAACAGCTCAACCGCCGCTCCTGTGACCAGGCCTGCCACCATTGCGGCAGCCGCGCGGTCGCCATCGCGAACGGCAGGGCGATGCGGATATGTTCGTTGCGGTGAAGCGGCTTGCCGCCAAGCTCAAGACGGCTGTCGAGCATCTGCCGCAGCAACTCGCCGGCATGTTCGCGGAAACGCTCGCCCTGCGGCGTGAGCTGCGTCGGATAGACGCTGCGGTCGATCAGGTCAAAGCCGAGCCAGGCCTCCAGCGACTTGATGCGGCGGCTGAACGCGGCCTGAGACGTGTTTCGTTTCTCGGCCGCGCGCGTAAAATTGCCGGTTTCGGCCACCATCAGAAAATCCTGAAGCCAGCGAAGCTCCATCACACTCCCCGCCTTGCTGCAGGCCGCGAACGCCGCGCGGCCGCAAAGTCCGCCTCGGGCCAGCGCAAGGCCGCGGACGCCAACCGGCGCTGGTTCTCGATACGAAATGTGAAGCCCCATGCCGGGAAACGTAGCGGATCGGCCGAAAGGCTGGCCAATGCAAGCTTTGCATCGCCACCCCCCGCCGTCATCAGCGCGACAATCCCGATCATTCCTCGCATTGTCATATAAGCCGGTCCGCACTCACCCATGAGGTCACGCCTTCATTAGCCTGCCACGCCGCGGGCAGGTTATGCAAATTTTGCATCATGCAGACTTGGCATCAAGGGCCGCGGCCGAGGGCCTTAATCTGGTGCGCGACAACCCTTCGCCCGGTCGGGTTCTCGCGTTTCGATCGGGCGATCACCCAAGACGAGACCCCTGAAATGAAAATCTGTGTACTGGGCGCCGGCGTCATCGGACTGACGACCGCATGGTGCCTTGCCGAGGCCGGGCACGACGTCATCATCGTCGACCGGCATGCTTCCACCGCGCAAGACGCCAGCGCCGCCAATGGCGGCCAGCTCTCTTACGCGTTCGTGGCGCCGCTGGCGTCTCCGGCAACCCTCAGGAAGCTGCCATCGCTGCTGCTGTCGCGGGATTCGCCGATGCGCATCCGCGCCGGCCTCGATCCCGCCCTGATCTCCTGGGGAGCGCGATTCCTGCTCGCCTGCCGGCCGGCAGCGGTGCGCGAGACCGTCGCAGCGCAGTTCGCGCTCGCCGCCTTGAGCCGGAGCGAACTGGTGCGGCTGTCCCAAAGCCTGATGCTTTCGTTCGGGCTGCGAACCGCCGGCAAGCTTGTGGTGTTCCGCAGCAGCAGGGAATTCGACGCGGCGCGGCGCGCGATCACCAGAGAGACCGGCGAGGTCGGCCAGCAGGTGTTGACGCCGGCCGAATGCCTGGCGCTGGAGCCTGCGCTCCAACACGGCATCGGCGAACTCGCGGGCGGCATCTTCACCGCTTCCGAACAGGTCGGAGATTGTGCGGCATTCTGTGCGGGGCTTACGTTCCGCCTGAGACGGCAGCGAAACGTCGAATGGTTGCTCAATACGCCCGTTGTCGGGCCGGTTCGATCCGGCGGCCGGCTTGTCGCCATCGACACCGGAAACGGACATGTGCAGGCAGACCGCTTCGTTCTGTGCATGGGAGCGGCATCGAGCGCATTTGCCAGAGCGTGCGGGTTCTATCTGCCGATCTATCCGCTCAAGGGCTACAGCATCACGCTGACACCGCCGCCCGGTGCGCGCGTCATGAGGCACAGCGTGACGGATATGGAGCGCAAGCTGGTATTCGCGCCGCTCGCGCGCGATGGGCATACGGCGATCAGGGTCGCCGGCATCGCCGATCTCGAAAGCGACGACACAACGGTCGATGCCGGGCGTGTCGATATCCTGCGCCGCGCTTCGGCTGATTTGCTCGGCATCGACGCCGACGGCGACGTCAAGCCGTGGTGCGGGCTTCGTCCCATGACACCGGACAGCCGGCCGATCATCGGCTGGTCGCCACTCGACGGGCTATTCATCAACTCGGGCCACGGCATGCTCGGCTGGACGCTCGCCTGCGGCAGTGCGCGGCTAACAGCCGATATGATCGATCGCAAGCCCGAGGCCAACGAGGCGAGCGCGTTTGCGCTGCGGCGCGCGGCATAAATTCCGTATCTCGGGAGGCCGCGGCAGGCCAATTGTCGCACGTCGCATTTCCGCCCGATTGCGACGGCCTCGGCGGCATTCGCCGCGGTCAATACGCTTTTCTTCTCAGGCGATTTCGGGGAAGATCGATCCCAGAAAAAGAAGATAAGCGCGCCTCCCCGTCAATGAGGCCGCAGGGGAGTGTTCGATATGTCCAGGGCTCGCCGTTTGACGATCGCCGTCGCCGCCGTCGGCATGCTGATTTCAGCAGCCGCCGGCGCGCAGGAATATCCCACCAAGCCGATCACGCTGATCGTCCCGTGGCCGGCAGGCGGCTCGACCGACATCTCGATGCGGGCGATCGCCGAAAGCGCCTCAAAACTGCTCGGACAGCCGATCGCCATCGACAACAAGGCCGGTGGCAGCGGCACCGTCGGCCCTGCCACCATGGCGGCGGCGGCCAGGCCGGACGGCTACACTATCGCGCAGATTCCGATCACCGTGTTCCGCCTGCCGTTAATGCAGGAGGTGTCGTGGAATCCAGACAAGGACTTCACCTATATCGTCCACCTCACCGGCTACACGTTCGGCGTCACCGCCAGCGCCGAGTCGCCATTCAAGACCTGGAAGGATGTGGTCGAATACGCCAAGCAGAACCCCGGCAAGGTGACCTATGCGACGCCAGGCGCCGGCACGTCGCTGCATATCGGCATGGAGCAGATCGCTTCGATGGCCGGCATCAAGCTGACACAGGTGCCTTTCAAGGGCGGCGCGGAAACCAATGCCGCGGTGCTGGGACAGCACACCATGCTGCAGGCGGATTCGACCGGCTGGCGGCCGCTGGTCGACGCCGGCAAGCTGCGGCTGTTGATGGTGTGGACCTCGGCGCGCTCGCCGAACTATCCCGATGTGCCGACGCTCAAGGAGCTCGGTTATCCCATGGTCTATGATTCGCCGTTCGGCATCGCCGGACCGAAGGGCATGGACCCGAAGATCGTCGCCAAGCTGCACGACGCCTTCAAGAAGGCACTGGAAGACCCAGCCGTGATCGCCACGCTCGCCAAATTCGACATGGTGCCGAACTACAAGAACACCGAGGACTACAAGAAGTTCGTCGTCGAAGTGACCGAATCCGAGCGCAAGGTGATCGACAAGCTCGGGCTGGCGAAGAAGACGAACTAGTTTCGGCCGTGTCCCGGACGCGGTGCAGCGTTCTTCACGCTGCTCCGCAGAGCCGGGACCCACTGCATCTGCAAACACTACGCCCGCGAACACATGGACCCCGGCTCTGCAGCGCACCGCTTCGCGCTGCGCCGCGTCCGGGGAACGGCTGAGAAAGATGCAATGACCAACGACACCAACGTCAAATTCCGCCTCAACAATTCCGAACTGTGGGGCGGGCTGGTCGGGCTTGGGCTCGGCGGCTTCGTGATCTGGTCCGGCCTCAAGCTCAAGCTCGGCACCATCAACGATCCCGGCTCCGGCTTCGTGCTGTTCTATACGGGCATCCTGATGTGCCTGTTCGCCGCCTCGATCACCATCGCCGCATTGACCGAGGGCGGGCCGACCTTTGGCTCGCGCTGGGTGGACACGCGCTGGACCAAGCCGCTGCTGGTGATCGTCTGCCTCATCGCTTTTTCCTTCGCGCTCAACCCGCTCGGATTTCTGCTGTCCTCGATCCCGCTGATGTTGCTGCTGTTGCGCGTGGTCGATCCCGTCCGCTGGCCGCTAGCCGTTCCGATTGCCGTGCTGGTTCCGCTCGGGATGTGGTGGGTCCTCAAACGTCTGCTCCTGATCCAGTTGCCCTCCGGCATCTTCGAAATCGGCTGATCGCACCATGGACACACTCATCAATGTCGCCCATGGCTTCGGCGTCGCCCTTCAACCCGTCAATCTGATCTACTGCTTCATCGGCGTGTTCATCGGCACGCTGGTCGGCGTGCTGCCGGGCATCGGCCCGATCTCGGCTATGTCGCTGCTGCTGCCGATCACGCTGTCGGGGACGCCGGAGTCCGGCATCATCATGATGGCCGGCATCTATTACGGCTCGATGTATGGCGGCTCGACCACCTCGATCCTGGTCAACATTCCCGGCGAGGCCGCTTCCGTCGTCACCTGTATCGATGGCCACCAGATGGCCAAGCAGGGCCGCGCGGGACCTGCGCTCGGCATCTCCGCATTCGGCTCGTTCTTCGCCGGTACCTTCGCGCTGATCGCGCTGATGCTGGTGGCGCCAAAGCTCGCCAGCGTCGCGATTGCATTCGGCCCGGCCGAGTATTTCAGCCTGATGGTGCTCGGCCTCGTGGTGCTGACCTTCCTGACGCAGGGCTCGATGGCGAAGGCGCTGTTGATGGCCTGCATCGGCGTCGTGCTCGGCGTGATCGGGCTCGACAGCATCACCGCGCAGCCGCGCCTGACTTTCGGCCGGGTGGAGTTGATCGACGGCATCGGCCTCGTCCCCGTGGTCATGGGCCTGTTCGGAATCGCCGAAGTGCTGCTCAACACCGAGCAGGTCATCAAACGCGACATCATCAACACCAAGATCACGCACCTGCTTCCAAGCAAAGAGGACTGGAAAGCCAGTGCCGGCCCGATGACGCGCGGAACGGTTCTTGGATTTTTCCTCGGCATCCTGCCGGGCGGCGGCGCGGTGATCTCGTCGTTCGCGTCCTATGCGCTGGAGAAGCGGCTGTCCAGGACGCCGGAGCGCTTCGGCAACGGCGCGATCGAGGGCGTGGCGGGACCCGAAGCCGCCAACAATGCCGCAGCGGGCGGCGCCTTCATTCCGCTGATGACACTTGGGATTCCACCAAACGTGGTAATGGCGCTGTTGCTCGGCGCCTTCGTCATTCACGGGCTGCAGCCCGGTCCGCTGATGATCACGCAGAACCCCGGCCTGTTCTGGGGCATCGTCGCCAGCATGTATATCGGCAACCTGATGCTGCTGGTGCTGAACCTGCCGATGATCGGCATGTGGGTGCAGCTCCTCAAATTGCCCTACAACATCCTGTTCCCGCTGATCATCCTGTTCACCATCATCGGCGTCTATTGCTCCAGCAACAACGTGTTCGATGTCTATGTGATGATCGCGTTCGGCATTATCGGCTATTTCATGCGCAAGCTCGGCTACGAGCCGGCGCCGCTGGTGCTGGCCTTCGTGCTCGGGCCAATGCTGGAGAACAACCTGCGCAAGTCGCTGATCCTGTCGCAGGGCGATCTGATGACCTTCGTCGAGCGGCCGATTTCGGCCGCCTGTCTCGCATTGGCGGTCGTGCTGCTGATCGGCCCGCTGCTGCCGGCGCTGCGCAAGAAGCGCGAACTGGTCGCGCTGGACGAAGGAGTGTGAGCCGCAGCTAAAAGGCCCGCTTCTTCTCGCCGAGATCCCAGAACAGCCCCGCCATGATGGCGAGCGCTTCCTCGGTCACGGGCAGAAGAATGTGTTCATCCGGCGCATGCTGCGAGCAGCCGGGATAGGAATGCGGCACCCAGATCGTCGGCAGCCCCAGTCCTTCGGCGAATACGTCGTTGGGCAGCGAGCCGCCGAAATTCGGCAGCATCGCGGGCGCCTTGCCGGTGGTCTTCAGGATCGAGTCCGCCGTCCAGTTCACCCAGGGACTGTCGACATCGGTGCGCGAGGCGGCGAAGCGCTGCGCGCCGCTGACCTCCACCATCGGAAAGCCGTTGGCATGCAAATGCGCGCGCACGGCGTCAGCGACCTCTTCGTACCTGGTGCCGACGACGAAGCGAAGCTGCAGCACGGCATTGGCGCGGCCGGGAATGGCGTTGGCCGGCTTGTCGATATTGCCCGACGACATCGCCAGCACTTCCAGCGTGTTCCAGGCAAACAGCCGTTCTGCCGGCGACAATCCCTCCTCGCCCCAGTCGGGCGCCAGCGCCGGCTCGCCGGCGGTCGGCTCGATCTTCACGTCCGCGAGCGCCGCGCGCACTGCGTTCGAAATCCGCGGCGGCTTGAGCGCGTCGAGCTTCATCCGCCCCTTGCCGTCGACGAGGCTCGCGATGGCGTTGCAAAGGATCGTCGCGGGGTTGGCGAGCACGCCGCCCCAATTGCCCGAATGGTTCCCGCCCTCACGCAGATTGACGTCGAGATGGATGCGGTTGCCGCCGCGGCAGCCGAGGAAAATGGTCGGCCGATCGGCCGAAAGCCGCGGGCCGTCGGAGGCCAGGAACAGATCGGCCTTCAGCTCCTCGCGATGAGCCTCGCACACCTGCCGCAGATCCGGCGAGCCGATCTCCTCGCCGGTCTCGATGATGAATTTGGCGTTGAAGCCGAGCTTGCCGCCGCGGGTCTCGCGCACGGCGCGCAAGGCCGCGAGATTGATGCTGTGCTGGCCCTTGTTGTCGGCGGTGCCGCGGCCATAGACGCGCTCGCCTTTGGTCGTGGTTTTCCAGGGGTCGAGATTGTCGCGCCATTCGCCTTCCATGCCGTCGACGACATCGCCATGGCCATAGGTGAGCACGGTCGGCAGCGAGGCGTCCTCGCGATAATCCGCCAATAGATACGGACCCTTGCCGGTCGGCGATTCGATCAGGCGGGTGGAGAAATCGAGCGCGGCGAAGGCGGGCTGGAGGTCGTCGACGAGATAGGCGCGCAACGCCTCGCCGCTGCCGGGGTTCTGGCTTTCGGTCCGATAACCGACCCTGCGGCCGAGCTCGGCGAGAAACGCACCGGAATTTAGATGCTCACGTACCCGCGCAATCGCGTCGGCTCTATCAGCCATATTTTTCTTTCCCTTGTTCGCTAATGTGTGGAGCGCAACCTATCGGGATAAGCCGCCCGCTGGAAGTGGCATGGGCTACCGAATGAGGCCTTGCTAAAAACAGCGAGGATGCAACAATTTCAGGCAACAGCCCGGCGTTTAACCGGGCGAACGCGCAGGGAACCTGCATGCACCGAGGTTCGCGTCATGACAAAACAAATCCGGCTCAACGCCTTCGCCATGAACTGCGTGGCGCATCAATCGCCGGGGCTCTGGACCCATCCGCGCGACCGCACACTCGGCTACAACCGCCTGCCCTATTGGCTCGATCTGGCAAGGGTGCTGGAGCGCGGCCGCTTCGACGGACTGTTTCTCGCCGACGTGCTCGGCGTCTACGACGTGTTCGGCGATAACCCCGACGCCGCGCTGCGCAATGCCGCGCAGACGCCGGCCAACGAGCCGCTGATGCTGATCCCGGCGATGGCGGCGGTGACGCAAAATCTCGGTTTTGGCGTCACCAGCAATCTCTCCTTCGAGCCGCCCTACCCGTTTGCCCGACGGATGTCGACACTGGATCACCTGACTGAGGGGCGGATCGGCTGGAACGTGGTGACCGGCTATCTCGACAGTGCCGCCCGCGGCGCCGGCAAGGACAAGCAGACCGCGCATGACGACCGCTACGCGATCGCGGATGAATATATGGAGCTGGTCTACAAGCTCTGGGAAGGAAGCTGGGAGGACGACGCCGTGCTGCGCGACCGCTCGCGCGGCATCTTCGCCGATCCTTCCAAGGTGCATCGGATCGAGCATGAGGGAAGCAACTACCGGCTCAGCGCCATTCATCTCAGCGAGCCGTCGCCGCAGCGGACGCCGGTCTTGTATCAGGCCGGCACCTCGCCACGCGGACGGCAATTCGCCGCCCAGCACGCCGAATGCGTGTTCATGTCGGGCCCGTCGGCCAAGATCATCGGGCCACGCGTAGCGGCGATCCGCGCGGCTGCGAAGGAAATCGGGCGCAATCCGGCCGAGATCCTGATGTTCTCGATGATGACGATCATTCTCGGCCGCACCGAGGCCGAGGCGAAAGCGAAATACGCCGACTATCGCCGCCACATCGCGCCCGAGGGCGCGCTGGCCTTGATGTCGGGCTGGATGGGTATCGACTTCTCGGGCTACGACCTCGACCAGCAGGTGCGCCACATTCAGAACGATGCCGGCCGCACCGCGCTCGACAACGTCACCCGTGCCGATCCTGATAGGGTCTGGACCGTGCGCGAGGTTGTCGAGCATGTCGGCATCGGCGGCGCCGGGCCGGTCGTGGTCGGCTCGCCCGAAAAGGTCGCCGACGATATCGAGGCCTGGTTCGAGCAGACCGACGTCGATGGCCTCAACGTCGCATTCGCGACTTCACCCGGCGATTTCGAGGATATCGCCGATATGCTGGTGCCGGAGCTGACGAAGCGCGGACGGTACAAGAGCGAGTACGCGAAAGGAACGTTGCGCGAAAAACTGTTCGGTGCCGGACGGGCGCGGCTGACGACGCAGCATCCGGCGGCGAGGTATCGGCCCCACATGCAGGCGAAGGCGGCTGAGTAGTGCTCTGTCATTCCGGGATGGTCCGAAGGACCAGACCCGGAATCTCGAGATTCCGGGTTCGATGCTTCGCATCGCCCCGGAATGACGGTGTAATCAATTCACCGAATTGCTCACCACCACCTCAACTAGCTTGGCGCCGGGGCGGCTGAAGGCGGATGACAATACGGACTTCAATTGCGAGGGATCGGTGACCCGTGTCGCCTCAAGTCCGAGCGATTTCGCCACGCCCGTAAAATCCACCGGCGGATCGATGAAATCCATGCCGACATAGTGATCGTCGCCGTGGAAGGCGAGCAAGCGCTGCTTGATGATGCGGTAGCCGCCATTGTTGACGATCACGAACGTCAGCGGCAGCTTGTGGTTTGCCGCGGTCCATAGCGACTGGATCGAATACATCGAACTGCCGTCGCCGGAGTAACACACGACCGGCCGCTCGGGGTTGGCGAGGCTGACGCCGACGGACGCCGGCAATCCCCAGCCGATGCCGCCCGAAGCGAGCGCGTGATAGCCGTAGCGATCGCGATGCGGGCGCAGCGCGATCATCTGCCGCGACGAGGTCAGTCCCTCATCGACCAGGATCGCATTCTCGGGCATCGCCTCGACCACCTGCAGCGCCAGCCAATCCGGATCGATCGGCGAAGTGCTGACGTGTTTCGATATCTGTTCGACCAGCGGCCTGCGCCTGGCTGTCCAGTTCTTCGACGCCAGCGCGGCCAGTCCCTGCTTCGCACGCGTTTCGAGCCCACTGCCGCCCGCGGCCTTCAGCGCCGGCACCAGCGCACGCAGGGTTTCCCGCACATCGGCCTTGAGCGCGATCTCGACGCCGTAATTCCTGGCGAGGTCGTGATCGACCAGGCCGACCTGAACGATTGAAAGCCCGTCCGGCAGCGGTTCGATTTCGCTAAACACCGACATCCGCAAGGGATCGCCGCCGAGCGCGATGATGAGATCGTACGGCGACAGCGTATCGCGGGCGATTTTCTGGATGCGCGCCAGCGCGCCCATGAAGCACGGGCTCTCAGAGAGGAAATGCGCGCCATAGGGCGTTGAAGACTGATACGCCGGACAGCCCAGCGTTTCCGCCAATCGAGCCGCCTCCTGCAATGCGTCGCTCTTGACGATCTCGTCGCCGACAATGATGACGGGCCGCTCCGCTTTGAGGATGCGCGCGGTCAGCGCCTGCAACGATTCCTCCGCCGGTTTGACGCGCGTATCGACCCGGGTCGAGCGGCCGAGTTCGATGCCGGCCTCGGCATTGAGGATGTCGCCCGGCAGCGAGATGAATACCGGGCCGGTCGGCGGCGTGGTCGCGATCTTGGCGGCGCGGCGCACGATGCGCGGCAAATCTTCCAGCCGCGTCACCTCGACCGCCCATTTCACCAGCGGCGCCGCCATCTGCACCAGCGGACCGTGGAGCACCGGCTCCGTCAGGCCGTGACCCTGCTCCTGCTGGCCGGCTGTCAGGATCAGCGGCGTCCCCGTAAAGCTCGCGTTATAGAGCGAGCCCATCGCGTTGCCGAGGCCGGGCGCGACGTGCACGTTGCATGCGACGAGCTTGCCCGAGGCGCGGCTAAAACCGTCGGCCATGGCGACGACGAGGCTTTCCTGCATCGCCATCACATAGGTGAGGTCGGGATGGTCCTTCAGCGCGTGCATGATCGGCAGTTCGGTGGTGCCGGGATTGCCGAACAGATGCGTGACGCCTTCGTCTTTCAGCAGTGCCAGAAATGCGGAGCGCCCGGTGATCTTGTTTTTCATGTCCCCTCCTGCCCGCCGGTTCATTGGCCCGCGGGATGGAGGCAGATGATCAAACTTGAAGGACGCGCGCAATGGAGGGAGATCATGGCTGCCCTGCGCGTCCACGCCCGTCTCCCGGACGCCGCTCAGATACGCTTCGGCGGTACACCGCAGGGCCCAGACACAAAATCGCGAAAACAACCCCATGCAAAGTAGAATGGGCGCCGGCCCGCAGCGTTCAGGCCGCTTGCTTCCGGGGCACGAGATAGTCCGTCGTCACGGCCCAACCTGATCTCATCCTGCTCTAGACCATCCCTTCCCGGTCCGCGCGCTTCTTCCTTTTCGAGCGCTGCCAGACCACGCCGGGATATCCCTTCAGCGGCACCAGCGGCTCGCCGGTGTAGGCCCATTCCTGCAATTCCTCGATCGCGATGTGATAGAGCGGTTGCCGCCCGGTGCGGCCCGAAAACAGCGCACGGGGGATATTGACCATGTGCGGCGAGCGCGGGCGCTCGTAGGCGATCGGCGTGCCGCAGTGCGAGCAGAAGCTGCGTACGGTCTTGGTGGCCTCGTCTTCGTAGCGTGCAAGGCTGGTCTTGCCTTTGGTGATACGAAAACGTTTGCGCCAGCTTCCGACATAGGTTGCATAGGCCGCGCCATGCGCGCGGCGGCTCGACGGCGAATGATCGTGCCAGGCCCAGCGCGCCGGCACGTCGATCTCGAAGGCGACTTTGCCGCACAGGCACTGGCCGGCGGCGGGTTTGCCGATCGCGACGGCTTTGGTTTTCTTCTTTTCCGATTCATCTTCCGGAAACATGGTCGGGCCCTTTCGACGATCATGTAGATCCGGATGGAGCGAAGCGAAATCCGGGAACGCCGGTGCTATTGGCCCCGGATTGCGCTTCGCTCCATCCGGGCGACGAAGCGATCACGCCTGCTCCAGCTCGTTATGAACAGGATAATCCGTATAGCCCACCACGTCGCCGCCATAGAACGTCGCGCGGTTGTACGGCGTCAGCGGAAAACCGCGTTGCAGGCGGCGCGGCAGGTCCGGGTTGGAAATGAAGATGCGGCCGAACGCGACCGCGTCGGCGTGCCCTTCGCGGATCGCCGCATCCGCGGTGTCGCCGGTGAAGCCGCCGGCGGTGATCAGCACGCCCTTCCAGATCGGGCGGAACAGCACCATCGCCGAGGGCACGTTCTGATGGTTGACCTCGGCGCGGCCGGCGCCGGAGGAGCGCGGCTCGATGAAATGCAAATAGGCGAGGCCAAGCGGACTGAGCTGTTCAACAGCATATGTGTAGAGCGGCATCGGGTCCGGCTCGCCGCTGCCATTGGCGACGCCATAGGGCGACAGCCGCACGCCGACGCGGTCGGCGCCCCACACGTCCACCACCGCCTGCGTCACTTCCATCAGGAAGCGCGTGCGGTTCGGAATCGAGCCGCCATATTGGTCGGTGCGCAAGTTGGTGTGCGACTGCAGGAATTGCTCGATCAAATAGCCGTTGGCGCCGTGCACCTCGACGCCGTCGAAGCCGGCTGCCAGCGCATTCTTCGCCGCCTGACGATAGGCGTCGACCACCAAAGGGATTTCCGATGTCTCGAGCGCGCGCGGCGTCTCGTAGGGCACCGCCTTGCCGTCCGCGGTCCCTGTTCTCAGGTCCGCAATCGGCACCGCCGACGGCGCGACCGGCAACACCCCGCCCGGCTGGAACGAGGAATGCGAGACGCGTCCGACATGCCAGAGCTGCAGAAAAATAATTCCGCCCCTGGCGTGAACGGCATCGACGACCTCGCGCCAGCCCGCGATCTGCTGTTCGGTATAGATGCCGGGCACGCCGGGGCTACCGAAGCCCGTTTCCGTCACCGGCGAGGCTTCGGCGATGAGCAACCCGCCCGGCGTCGCGCGCTGCGCATAATACTCGGCGTTGAGCGGCCGCGGCGCGAGCGAAGGTTTTGCCGCCCGCATCCGCGTCAACGGCGCCAACGCGAGACGATGCTTGAGCTGGTAGGGGCCGACCTTGAGCGGCGAAAACAACGATGGATAATTCATGTCTGTTCCAGAACCCCGTGTTGATGCGGATATGTAACCGCTTCAGCTTGTTCGTAAAAGGTTTGGGACGCAACGTGTAGCCTCGAAGCGAGTGAGCACATCTTCCATGCAGAAACCGAACGGCAAGCCCCATCCTTCGCTCAGCCATTGCGATCCGATATCGGCCGGGCGGAAAAACGCGCGGGCTGATAACAAGCGGAAAGTATGCGATAACCGGACCCGCTGAGGTCGCGCCTCCCCTAGCAGTCCAGGAAACTTTGCATGACCCATCCCGCCATGTCGCCGAACAATGTTGCCGTGATCACCGGAGGCGCGTCCGGCATCGGGCTTGCCGCCGCCAGACGTTTCGCCGGCCTCGGCATGAAGGTCTGCATCGCGGATATCGAAGCTGACCGGCTCACCGAGGCGGCCGCCCAACTGGCATCCGTCGCGAAGGGCGGCGCTGCCGATATCATGACTGCGTCCGTCGACGTCAGCCGCTTCGACGACCTGGCCAACCTGGAAACCGCGGTGCGGAAGCGGTTCGGCGGCACCGATATCCTGATGAACAATGCCGGCATCGGCCCCGACAGCAACAGTTTTGGTCCGCTGGAGAACTGGCAGCGCATTCTCGCGGTTAATTTGTGGGGTGTCGTTCACGGCACGCAGGCGTTTGCACCTCACATGGTTGAACGCGGGCGGCCCGGTCTCATCGTCAATACCGGCTCCAAGCAGGGCATCACGACGCCGCCCGGCAATCCCGCCTACAACGTCTCGAAGGCCGGCGTGAAAGCGCAGACGGAGGCGCTGCAGCACGAGTTGCGCAACATACCGGGCTGCAAAATCAGCGCGCATCTGATGATCCCCGGTCACGTCTTCACGCCGCTAACCGCGCGCGGCCGCACCGAGAAGCCGCCGGGCGCCTGGACGGCCGAGCAGACCGTCGACTTCATGATCGCGCGCCTCGCCGCCGGCGATTTCTACATCCTGTGCCCCGACAATGACGTGCCCCGGCCGCTCGACGAACGGCGCATGCTGTGGGCCGCCGGCGATATCGTGGAAAATCGCCCCGCGCTGTCGCGCTGGCACCCGGATTATGCGGAAGCGTTTGCGCGGTTTGTGAAGGGCGAATGAGCGGGCGAGGTATCCCTCTCCCCTTGTGGGAGAGGGTGGATCAATCGTGCGAAGCACGATTGAGACGGGTGAGGGGTTGTCTCCGCACACACAGACCCATCACGCGGAGAGAACCCCTCATCCGGCGCTTCGCGCCACCTTCTCCCACAAGGGGAGAAGGAAGAAGACGTCACGCGTCGAAAGCAGCCGACCGTATCCGACGCCTACAGCGTCACCTGCTTGTCGCCGCATTGCTTGCAGACGTATTTGACGCGGGTGGCACCTTTTTCCGCCTGGACGCGGTTCGGCGCGCCGCATTTGCCGCAGACCGCCTCGATCCTGGTGTTGCCCTGCTTGACGACGAGGGCCTTCTTTTCCATCGTCTCGCGGATCAGGCGCTCGGCCTCCTCGCGCATCGCTTGCTTCGACATCGGCCTGTCCCGTCATGAACCGTTACGGCGGCGGTCTTATCACAGTCACGATGCATTTCGTAAGTCGGGCGTGAAAATTTGCGTGATGGGATGTCAGATGGTCTCCGGCGTCAGCGCCAGCAGGCGCCGCACCAGCGCCAGCGCCGTTTCCGTGGCCGGATCGGCCGAAATCACGGGAACCGCAAGCGCGATGATGTCGATCGGATCGTGCGACAGGACGATGAGATGTGTGGCGCTGCTGGCCGCCAGCAGCGACACGACGCGTTCGACGGCGGGATCGGACAATGAAAGGCCCCACGGCGCGTCGGGGCGGCGCAATACCCGCCGGGTGGAGAGAAAATCGCGCAGCAGCGCGGGATCATAGGCCCTGAGTTCGCTCTCGCGATAGCGACGGGCGCTCTCGAAGATCGGGTGACGCGCGAGTTCCGCGATCAGCGCGTCACGGGTTCTGGCCGGAGACGCCGCGACGGAATTGAGAACGCCGGGCACCTGCGATTCGAAGTGCGCGCGCAGCGCGTCCACCATCAAGCCGATGGTGAGAACGCCGGCGATCGCAATCGCGCTAAATCGCATGATCTGCGCCGCATCGACATCCGGCGCGACGAACGCCGCGGCAATACCGAGAAGCGCCGAACTCGAGAGCCGCAGCGCCGTCATCAGAAGCGCCTGACGCTGCGTCTCCGCGCCGCGTTCCGCGATCAGGATCGCGGTGACGACAAGCAATGCCCCCAGTGCCCCGAGCCTGACCGGAATATCCGGCATCAGCACCCTGAAATCGGTGACGATGAAGGGAATTACGAGGACGGCGCCGACGGCGAGGCGACCGATGCTGCGATTCTCGGACGCCATCAGCGTGGTCCGGTCGCGCACAGCCAGCAGCCAGGCACAGATCGCAAAGCCGCCAAGCTGGAACAAGGCGAGCAGGACGGCAAAGGGCGCGGCAAAACGCTCCGATCCGACAGCGCCGGCGAGAGCGAGCACGATGCCGCCGGTCAGAATGACGATCTTGGCCGGGCGCGGGGCATGACGCCGCAAGATCCCTTCAGTGACGATCAAGGCGCCGAGCGGGATCAGCGCGGCGGGGATCATCGACAGGTTGTCGAGCATCCCGCTGCCGCTCCACCACGCCGTTCCACGCACCAGGAACAACAACGCGATGATGCCAAGCGCCACCAAAAGGCGCCGGGTCAACGGGCTCCGGGGATCACGCCGGTAGAGCGTGGCCATGGCGACGCCAAGGCCTATCGCGCCGCACAGGTTGACGATGGAATCGGCGATCATCTCCGGCGTCATGGGCCGTTCCCATTTCCCGGCGTCCGCGGCCGCAAGATGCCGAAGGGCCGCGTATCGTCCATCCAGTGAACGGCGGGGAGCACCAGCCGCTGCAGGGCCAGCGCGGTGCCGGTGCCGAGCAGCGCCGGTAGCGAACCGGAGGGCACTTCGCTCAGGAGATAGCGGCGCGCGCCCGCGAGATCGATGCGGCCGAGCTGCAGGACGTCGTCGCCCCTGGCGTAGTCCAGCTCGCGCGCGCAAAACGCGTTATACTGCTCGTCGCGGTGTTTTGGCGCGGCTTCGAAGGTTTTCTTGAGCGCGTCCGATCCGCCGGTATAGGCATTGGTGATGACGAATCTGGCTTCATCGAAGCCGGCTTCCTCACCCACGCCGAACAAGGCGCGATGACGGGACATGATGCCGCGCGCCAGTTGCAGATGCGCAAAACTCTGGCGGGCGTCCGGATGCGGCGACGGAAAGACATCCGAAAAGGTCTGGCTGACCATGCCGACGACTGACGGCACCTGGGTGACGTTCGAAATCCATTTCGGCCGCATCCCGTCACGGACAAAAAGAACCAGCGCCGTCAGTCCATAGAGCACCCAGGACAGCCCTCGCCCGCGCTCGTCAGGATCGACCATGACGAGACCGAGATGGGTGACCTCCGCAGGTTCGCCATCGAGTTCGACCTCCATCACCGACAGCGCATTGAAGGCGATCGGCCGCCCGGTCGCTTCCTCGCAGATCAGCGTGACGATCGCGCGCGCCAGCCGTTCGCGGTCGCCGGAGAAAATGCCGTAGGTGAGGCTTTCTTCAGGCAGCGTTTTGGCGGCCACGACACGCAACCGCGATACCAATTCGCCGAGTTCGGCTTCGGAAAGCGACAGGCCGGGGGTTTCGACAATGCGCGTGATCAGCCCGGCATGGGTGCGAATGGTGAGATCGATGGTCGGCTGGCGCAGCGCCTTCAGCCAGAACACGCCATAGCCGCCCAATCGTCCGGCCGCGGAGCGAACCTGGCCCAAAGCACGACGGATCGCCGAATTGCCGCTCGAGATAAACGCCATGCCACTTGCCCGCACTCGCTCCGGATTTGTGCGCCGGGCCCGTTAAGGAGCCATGAGTGCGACACGTTACGGTGGCAGGAGGGTAAACGATGTGTTGGTGAGGTCAAACATTCTGCAAGGCAGGCAAACGGCGAATGCCGAAGCATCCGCCGCCTGACTTCGCCAGCACCGCGCCACAGGTTACGCGGCCTTGGAAACTAAGCATTGGAAACTAAGCAGTTTTGGAAACTTCCATCAGCAGTCGCTCGGCCTTCGCATCTTCGATGCGGTTTACCAGCCGGCTGCTCTCATGCACATCACGCACGGTCTTGGTCAGGGTGACGCAGGACTGAATGAGCATCACGATGCCCATCGCGAGATAGCCCTTGATCCAGAGGTCGACCGGGAGAAAGTAGACACCGATCGCGACCAGGAAGGCCGAGGCGCCGAACGAACCGTAGGTAAAGGTGACCCAGGCGTTGCTATGATGCTGGATATTCTGATTCATGGCGCCATCCTGCAAATTAGATTATGCGATGAAATATCAATCTCAGACGGACTATGCATTTCACGGAACCGCGCCGCAACCTCATCCGCCCGGGATTTTTGCGCCCGCGCCAGTTAAGGAGCTATGAGTAGAGCACCTTTAGGTTGCAACAGGGTAAACGATGCATTTAGCGGCCACGTCAAATGATTCATGACAGGGAACGGCTATCGTCGCGGGTCAGGTCTTCTGGCAAACGCGGAGACATCCGCCGTCCGCGCTCGCTCCGCGCGTCACAGGTTACGCGGTCCGCACATCGCTTCTTCACGCGCAGGCCGGTTCAATCGAATGCCCTTGCCGGTCGATCTCATTCGACAACAGCGAGCACACGCCCATCGGCAGCAGCAGGAAAAGGCCGGCATAGATTGCGACATTCACGATCTCTGGCGGCACCGTCTGTGAGAATATCAGCGTGAACAACGCGAGAACCAGGCCGATGGCAATCGTCATGCCGAAGGCTGCGGTCAGGAATGCCCTCAAGAGCGCCGGCAGACCCCGTGCAAGATACCCGTCCATCAGCCCGGTGATCGACGAAACAGGCAAGGTGAGCAGAAAGGACGTTATTGCGCATATACCAACGAAGCTATCGTCGATCCGGCCCGCGATGGCAGCAGCAACCATCCACACCGCGAGCGCGACCAGCGAAGGCCCCAGCAGAAGAAACACCACGGGTCGTTTCATTGAACTCGATCCTTCCTTTAAGTCTTCCGACGCGAAGCCGGACTGCCGCAATTTCTCGATCACGCCTGGCTGCCGAAACAGACGGCGGATGCCGAAACATCCGCCGCCTGCCCTCGCCAGCACCGCGTCACAGGTTACGCGGCCTTGGAACTAGGCAGCCTTGGAAATCAAGCAGCCTTGGAGACTTCCATCAGCAGCCGCTCCGCCTTGGCGTCCTCGATGCGGTTCACCATCTTGCCGCTCTCGTGCATGTCGCGCACAGTCTTGGTCAGGGTGACGCAGGACTGGACGAGCATCACGATGCCCATCGCGAGATAGCCCTTGATCCAGAGATCGAGCGGCAGGAAGAACACGCCGACGGCGACCATGAAGGCCGAGGCGGAAAACGAAACGTAAGTAAAGGTGACCCAGGCACCGCTGTGGGGTTGGACGTTCTGGTTCATGACAATCTCCTGTTTGATATGGGTTTAATCGATCAAGTTCAGTTTCAGGCAGCTTGCGTGCGTTTGGCGTTCAGCCGCGCGAGCACGTCGTCCGCGGTTGATTTCAGTCGTGGCCCAAAGCCCTGTTCGGCAAGCTTTTCGGCGGTCGCCTGCGGTCCGGTGGCGGCATCGAGTTCGATCAGGGCGTCGGAGGCGGCCTGGGCCTCGATCTGCCGTTCGCGCAGCCGCTTCAGCGTGTTTTCCGCTTCCGGCAGAGTGGATTCGTAGGGACGCGCGGCTTCGATGCCGCCCCTGCGAAGCGCGCGCACCGCTTCGGAGGCGCGGGCGATGCGACGGCCGCGGTCGAGCTCGGTGATCCGGGCTTCGGCATTGGCGACCTGCCGCTTCATGCGCGCGATTTCGGATGCGAACAGGGTTCGCGCGGTCATTGCGGCGTCGCGGTCGGCTTCGAGATTGGCGATCGACTGCGCCGCCTCGCGGGCGAGATCTTCCCGGCCGCCATCGAGCGCGGCGGTGGCGCGGATTTCGAGATCGGCGATCCGGGCATTGGTGGCGTCGAGACGACGGCCCTCCTGCTGGTCGCCTGCGATCGCCAGCGCCAGCGAGCGCTTGGAGCGTTCGACGGCCGCGGCCGCGTCGCGCATCTGCTGGTCGAGAATGAGAAGCGCCGAGCGGTCTTCCAGTTCTTCCCCCGCGGCAGCCACGCTGCCCCGGAAGAGCGTCAAAACAGTTTTGAACATTGGTACCTCCCTGTGTTATGAGCATTGCTCAGAAATTAGCTGTAGCACCAACGTGAGCATTGCTCAAGAACTATTTTGAGCAGCGCTCAAGAAACTTGTAAATAATGTCTAAGGCACTGGAAAGACGAGCAAAATTCCGAGAAGAACTGATCCTGGCAGCGGAGCGAAGCATCGCCGCGGGCGGATTGGCCGGTCTGAAGACGCGCGAGCTGGCGCGGGTCATCGGCGTCGCCAACGGCGCGGTCTACAATCTCGTCGAGGATATGGACGAGCTCATCCTGCGGGTGGGGTCGCGGACGCTCGGGCGGCTCGACGCCGCGCTGACAGCCGCCGAGAGTAATGGCCCCGCCTCCCCCCGCGAAACGCTGGTTCGCATCGCGGTCGCCTATTGCGATTTCGCCGCCGAAAATCTCGAACTATGGCGCGCACTGTTCGAACACCGGATGGCGCCGGGCAAGCCCGTTCCGGAATGGGCGATCAGCGAACAGATGGATCTGTTCCGCCACATCTATCGTCCGCTCGCCGAACTGTTTCCGGCGCGAACGCCGGCCGAACTCGGCGTGACGGCACGCAGCCTGTTCTCTGCCGCTCACGGCATGGTGCTGCTCGGGCTCGAACAGAAGTTGATCGCGGTGCCGGTCGAGGCGTTGCGGAAGGAAATTGCGTCCATCGTGCGCGCGATGGTCGATGGGCTGGCGGGGAAGCCTAATTAGATCTCGAAGATAGCGTAGCGGTCACTCGGGAATGTCGCGGTCGTGCTCGGGCAGGCGCTTCCATGGATCCTCGGCTCTCGGACGCTCGCCAGGACCAAAATTCTCCACGATCAAATCTTCGAGCCAGACCGCGCCGTGCGCGCTGGCGACACGCTTGGAGCGCAATGCACTGGTCCAGTTGCACACCTCGGGTTGATAGAACACATAGCGACTGCTCTTCGCCACGATCGCAAAGAAGAGGTAGGCGCGGCCCGGCTCGAAGTAAAACTCGCAATCCATATCCTTGTAGACGTCCAGCAGCCTGACGCGGGCGGCCAGTTTGTCGGCCCCCTTCCAGACCCGATCGACGTCTACGGTCCAGGTATGACCTTTCACTTCCATCACCCTGCCGATGAAGACGTATTGAGTGCGTGCAAAGCCCTCGGCAGGCGAGATTGAATCGCACGCGCAGGCATGCGCGACGTCGGCTCCCGCCGCCGATAGACACAGCAATCCGACGAGCCACGCGAGAATCTTCAAGGGCGGCAGGCACAGCATGCGATGGGTCAAATCCACCTCCTGCGAAAAGGAGTTCAGCCAGAGGTGCGGGCCGATATGTCGCGCTGCAGCCGGCTCTCCGAGATGCAGTGCGGCTACACCTCCACAATCACGTAATTGTCCTCGACATGGACCGGAAACGTCTCGGCCACGTAGGGACCTTTCTGCAGTTCCTCGCCGCTTTCGACCGCGACCGGATAGGAGCGGACCTTGACGCGCTTCGGATCAAAATACGATTGCCCGTTGCGCATGTCGAACTCCCAGCCGTGCCACGGACAGCGCAGGAGCTCGCCAACGCGCGAGCGCTGGTAGACACCGGGCTCCGGCGACGTCAGCCGCGCGACGCAGGCGGCCTTTTCCAGCGGCGCGCCTTCGTGCGGGCAGCGATTGAGCAGCGCGAAGAATTCGCCGTTGACGTGGAACACGACGATGTCGCGGCCCTCGACGCCGAAAACCTTGTTGCCGCCGGGCGGGATCTCAGACGTGCGGGCGACGATGTGGCGGGCCATGTTATCCTTGTCGTCGATCAGAGCCTGTAGAGCGCACGCGCGTTGCCGTTGAAGATCTTGCGGCGCTCGGTTTCGGTCAGCGGCGTCTTGAAGGCGAAGCGCGGGTCGTCGAAATCCCAGTGCGGGTAATCCGACGAGAACAGCAGGCGATCGGCGCCGACCCACTCGATCAGCGAGCGCAGATGCTTGCCTTCATCGGGCTCGTCGATCGGCTGCGTCGTGAACCAGAAATGCTCCTTCACATATTCCGAAGGCCGCCGGTTGAGATGCGGCACTTCGCTGCGGAAGGCGTCGAAATGCCGGTCCATCCGCCAGGTGGCCGACGGGATCCAGCCGAAGCCGCCTTCGATGAATACGATCTTCAAGTTCGGGAAGCGTTCAGGGACGCCTTCGAGCACGAGGCTGGTGAGCTGTGCCGCCATGGTGTGCGCGTTCGACTGGTGCTCCTCGACATAATAGGACGGCCAGCCGCCGCCGGTCGGCGCGTGCCCGCCATAGCCGCCGACGTGGATGCCGAGCGGCAGGCCGAGCTCCTGCGCGCGTGCGTAGATCGGCCAGTAGCGGCGGCGGCCGAGCGGCTCGTTGGCGCGCGGGCAGACATTGATCTGCACATAGCGGCCGATCTTCGCGCAGCGTTCGATCTCGGCGATCGCGAACTCTGTGTCGTCCTGACCGGCGAGGATCGAGGCTTTCAGCCGCGGATCGCGATCGGACCAGAACGCGAGCTGCCAGTCGTTGATGGCGCGCTGGATCGCGGCGCCGAACTCGAGATTCTGCTGCGAGAAGATGAAGAGATCGAGCACCTGCAAAATGCCGTACTCGATGTCGAGCGGATCGAGATGCTGCTTGCGCATGAAATCGAGATCGGAGCCCGGAGGCCCGCCGGTCGGCGGCCACGCGTCGCGGCGCGCGATCAGCGGTGAGGAGCGCGGATAGGGCGTGGTGCCGATATAGGGCGTGCGCAGATGGCTGCCATAGGTGCGCAAATGCGCCTGCCAACGTTTTGGCAGGAACTGATCGAGGTCGGTGTGCGCATGAATGCTCGGATGCACATCGCAATCGATGATGCGCAGCCGGCTCTTGGCGGCTTCTTCCTCGGCGAGGATGGGGCGGTCGATGACGTCACTCATGCGATCCTCCTTGGAAGTAGTAGTTCACGCAGCGAGCTTCAGCCGCGGAAAGGTTTCAAGCGGATTGTCGGCACACATGCGCGAGACGATACTTGCCGGCAGATGCGGCGGCATCGGATCGTCGCCGTCGAACTGCCAGTGCGGATAGTCCGACGCGAACAGGAACATCTTGTCGGAGCCGATCTGTTCGATCACGTCGGCGACCCCTGCGGCATCCGGCGGGCCGTCGAACGGCTGCATGGTGACGCGGATATGGTCGCGGATGATCGAGGCCGGCTCGCGCTCGACCCATGGCACCTCGACGCGTACCCCGCGCCAGGTCTTGTTGGCGCGCCACATGAAGGCCGGCAGCCAGCTCACGCCCGACTCCATCAGCACGACCTTGAGATCAGGGAATTTGCCGAACACGCCTTCATAGATCAGGCTCAATATCTGGGCCTGAAACGCCTGCGCTTCGGCCAGATAATATTCGTAGCGATAGGACGGCCAGCCGATCGAACTCGGCGCAGTGCGGTAGGCGCTGCCGGCATGGATCGCGACCGGGAGCTTGTGTTTTGCAGCCGCCTGCCACACCGGCCAGTAATGCCGGCGGCCGAGCAGCGTCTCGCCCTGCGCCAGCACCAGCACGGAGACGAAGCGGTGGTCGCCGGCGCGCCGCTCGATTTCTTCCACCGCCAGATCCGGCGCCTGCATCGGCACCACGATCGAGGCGCTCAGCCTTGAATCCTTCGACAGCCATTCGGCCGCGATCCAGTCGTTGATCGCCTTGCAGAAGCCGGCTGCCATATAGGAATCGAACACCGCCTGCGCGCCGTAGACCACGTTGCAGATCGCGTGGCTCGCACCGAGCTGGTCGAACGCGCCGCGCTGCACCATCGCAAGTTCGCTGCCCGGCTTGCCACTACCCGAATTTCCATGGGCCGGCCGCCAGTCGGCGCGGCCCGAGAACGGCATGTTGGGGGGATAGGAGTTGAGATCGAGGCCGTCGATGGCGCGGCTGACCACCTGCTCTTTCCAGTGGTCGTCGAGATAGGGCAGCAGCGTGGTGCGGGTTCCGCCCACCGCGGGATGGATGTCGCAGTCGATCCGCGTGGCCGCCATGGAGCTTCCTCGGGTTTTCGTCTCGGCGATCTTGGTGTCGCGCCAGCAAATGTGCCGCCGATGCCAGAGCGGCGCAAGCGCATAACTTGGGGGGCCGCCCTGCCCGAACCGCACAGCGCATCGGGCCAGCCGTTCGCGACACGAAATATTCGCCGCTGGCGAAGAAAATATCCGTCACCGCGGACAAGATCGTCTGCCGCGTCAGCAATGTCGACATCACCGCCCGCTCCTGCGAACTGACCTTCAACGGCGCCAGGCAAACCATCACCGGACGGCGAGCCAGCGAAATCTTTGCGACCGAAGCCATGGCCGGCGTTCCCGCCGACGGCGCCGCCGGTTCGGTGTTAGAGAGCCTCTCGAAGCTCAACTGCACGCTCGATCCTGCCGCGATCAGGCTGAAGGCCGGCGGCGGCGCCAGTTGCTCGTTCGAGACGGGAAATTGAGGCGGTGCCCTTCCCTTTTCCCCTTGTGGGAAAGTGCTTGTCCGAAATAATGGCGTGATATCAACGGCTAAGTGCGTTGGTGTATCGCTGGTGTAAAAAGTAGCTACCGTGTTGCTGGCACAGCGGAATCGACCACCGCTCGCCGATCCGCGAGAGGTGCCATTGCTCCCCTCTGTGAATAAGCGGGAGAAACGCCTCAATCCCTCGTAGCACTACCCTGCATTGTGCCACCGTATAGGCTCCCGATTCGGCTACTGTGGTTGTGTTTTATGGACCCCTCACTAGACGTTGCGATTTCATTCCTCGCCAAGGATGAACCGTTTGCCGCTGAGCTTCACGCGCGGCTGGAGCAGACACTCAAGTTGTTCTTCTTCCCCCGGCAGCAGGAAGAACTTGCAGGGACCGACGGCCTCGAATCGATGCGCACACCGTTTCTCGAATCGAGGGTGGCAGTCATCCTGTTCCGCCAGCCGTGGGGTGAAACACCGTGGACGCGCGTAGAAGAGACGGCGATCAAGGACCGATGCCTCGCGAAAGGATGGAATTCGCTGCTGTTCGTCACTCTCGATAAGACAAGCCCGCTGCCTGTTTGGTTACCGAACACGCACATCCGATTCAGCAATCAGGATTACCCAATCGAGGAGCTTGTCGGAGCCATCAAGGCGCGCGTCCAAGAGAACGGTGGCGAAATCTCAAAGCCGAATCCGCTGATTATCGCAAAGCGGATTAGGGCAGAAGCTGAGCTGCGCGATGACGAGAAGCGGTTCTTCCGAGATTATCCGTTCATCAATCAGACAGCCAAACCGCAGGTGAATGCACTGCTAAACGAAATCGTGCGAAAGGCGCGCGAGGTCGGCGACAGCATCAGCTACACAATCGACGCGCAAATCCGGGATAGCGAGTGCGTTGTTCGTTATGGTGGCATATCGCTTCACGCGCACTGGACACAGCATTTCACAAACGTAATTGAAGATGTCGACCTAAGACTGCGTAGCCTAGGCAATCGCCTCTTCCTGCCGGGCGAACGATACTTCAACACGCGAGAGCCGCGCGAGCTATCGCGGCGCACTTTTAGGCCGCAGCTCGACTTCAACCGCAATCTGCGATGGGCAGATGCCGACACGAAACAACAGCTTCTGAAGGATGAAGACATCGTGGAGGAGGCCATTAAGCAATTCCTCCAGCTTGTCGAGCGAGCGAATCGTGGCGACATACCTCGCGACAATCGGTTTGACGATTAGCGGCGGGATCTTAGACCCGTGTCCAGCATTGATAGTCTCCTCGCAATCTTCACGATCAATAAGCTGCGTGATTTGAAGAAGCATTGCCGGGATTCGACAGTGTGTAAGCGAGACCTTGCAGACCTCATCATGTGGTGCCGGTCATCAGCAGAAGCTCCATTCCTGCACGCATCGCACCATCGCCAATTTGTTCCAGAACATCTAACCTTGTCGGATTCAGACCTTGCGGCGCTTGCAGCGAACGGTGTCGGTCGATTCACGCCAGCCGCACAAAGAACAGCCAACAAGGTTTACGCCACGTTCGAAGAACGGCGGATGCTTTCCGGGCATTTGTTTTGGAACGAACGTGCATGGCATTTTTTCTATTTTGATAATCGTGACCAAGCTAGACACAGAAATCACTGGGCAGGCGGGCCCCATATTCATCTGCTAAACCATCTATGGCCAAATCGATCAGCTGACTCGGTTTGGGAAGAATTTTGCAAAGGAAATCCCTTGATGAAGGGCGCGCTGCACATTCGCTTTGAACGCGGCTAAACAAATGATATCGCGCGGTCCGTTGTTGTCTTTGAACGGTCATTGCGCGGATGGAGTCAGCAAGTTCGGCGCGGATCGAGGTCGAGGCCGCGCGGCCGACGATGCAGTGATCAGCTCGGCTTGCGCTGACGCTCCGCGGAGAGAACCCCTCATCCGGCGCTTCGCGCCACCTTCTCCCACAGGGGGAGAAGTGTTAACCTATGTCGCCGGTTGCTCAACCGCGCATGATTGACAGGTCAATCTTTCCCCATCCAAATGTCCGCCGAAGAAAATATGGAAACGAGGCGAGATCGCGTGGCCGGTACCGAACAAGAAACTTACGAATGCGATGTGCTGGTGGTCGGCTCCGGCTGCGCCGGGATGTCGGCGGCGGTCACGGCGGGACATCACGGCCTCAAGGTTCTGATCGTCGAGAAGGAGCCGCGTTTTGGCGGCACCACCGCCCGCTCCGGCGGCTGGCTCTGGATTCCCGGCACGTCGTTGGCAAAGGCCTGGGGCATCGAGGAAAGCCCGGAGCAGGCGAAAACCTATCTGCGCTACGAGGCCGGCAACAGTTTCGATGCCGCGCGCGTCGATGCGTTTCTCTCCGCCGGTCCTGAAGCGGTGGATTTTTTCACCAGCAAGACTGCGGTGCGCTTCGACATGCCGCTGACCTTTCCGGATTATCATGCGGAAGCCCCGGGCGGCGCGCAGGGTGGCCGCTCAATGGTGACGCGGCCGTTCGACGGCCGCGAACTGGGCGAGCACATCAAGGCTCTGGGCAGTCCCCTGCCCGAACTCACGGTGTTCGGCATGATGCTGGGCTCCGGCAAGGAGATCATCCATTTCATGCGCGCCACCAAATCGCTGACCTCGGCGATCTATGTGGCGAAGCGACTGTCGAAACATGCCATCGACGTGATGCGCCACGGCCGCGGCATGACGCTGACCAACGGCAATGCGCTCGCTGGGCGTCTGGCGAAGTCGGCGTTCGACCTGAAGATACCGCTGTGGCTGTCATCGCCGGTGCACGAACTGATCGTCGAGGACGGCGCGGTGCGCGGCGCGGTCGTCGAACGCCATGGAAAGCTGGTCCGCATCAATGCCAAGCGCGGCGTCGTGCTGGCCTGCGGCGGCTTCCCGCACGACGTCGCAAGGCGCAAGGCGATGTTCCCGCACGCCGGCGATGGCACCGAACATTTCTCGCCGGGTCCCGTCGGCAACACCGGTGACGGCTTGCGATTGGCGGAGGCCGCGGGTGGCCGTATCGAGGACAATTTGCCGAACGCCGCGGCCTGGGTGCCGGTCTCGATCACCGAGCGCAAGGACGGCAGCAAGGGCGTGATGCCGCATTTCATCGACCGCGCCAAACCCGGCGTCATTGCCGTGATGCGCGACGGCAGGCGCTTCGCCAATGAAGGCAATTCGTACCACGACTTCGTGCAGGCGATGGTGAAGGCGGCAAAGCCCGGCGAAGAGATCACGGCGTTTCTCCTGTGCGATCACCGCGCGCTGCGAAAGTACGGCCTTGGATGCGTGCCGCCGTTTCCGATGCCGCTGCGCCATCATCTCGCGACCGGCTATCTCAAGCGCGGCACCACGCTCGCCGAACTCGCCGACCGCACCGGCATCGACCGGCAAGGGCTCGAGGCCACGATCGCCGAGTTCAACGCCTCGGCCGCAGAAGGCCGCGATCCATCATTTGGCAAGGGATCGCGCGCCTACAACCGCTACCAGGGCGATGCGCTGCACGGCCCGAACCCCTGCGTCGCGCCGATCAAGGACGGGCCGTTTTATGCGATCAAGATGGTGATCGGCGATCTCGGCACCTATGCCGGCATCAGGACCGACGAGCACGCGCGGGCGCTGGACGAACACGGCCAGCCGATTGCAGGCCTTTATGCGGCCGGCAACGACATGGCGAGCATCATGGGCGGCAACTATCCCGGCGCCGGCATTACCTTGGGACCGGCGCTGACGTTTGGGTATATCGCGGGCAAGCACATCGCAAGTGAAAATCCGTAAGCGTCAGTTCGATCGGTACAGAATAGATACCGGTAGAAGAGGCGACCGGCGACAACAATCGGCTAGAGCAATCGGAGCCATCATTGTGGCGACTTTTGCCTGCCTCGCCTTTGCTTGCGGTCCCACGCATTGAGAAACGTACGCACATCCTGCGCAGATGCAGCATCGATCGATTGACTATTGAGTACACGCTTCAAGCTCTGCCGAAAAGCATTTGCGTCAATGATATCGCTCGTTTCGTCCAACGCGACCGTCTTTGAACTCTTCGACACACGATCCCCAAGACTACCCATACCACCTATGCCAGCCGAATATGATTCACCAGTCATTGCTCGGGCAAGAATTACAACTGCTTCATCATTTCCAAGCAAGCCATCTGTCCACGCTCGAGGTTCGCTCGGGTCGTCACCAAGAAAATCCCTCCATCGATATAATATCGATACTATGCCAGGATGATGCAGCAATGATCCATCCTTCGCCGCCGCGCGGATGGCCTCCAGCGCGTCGCTCTGCAATGAATCAATCGCGGTTTCAGCAACCAGACAGTCTTCTTCACGTCGCGGACCGCCCTCTCTCTCGCGATAATTGTCCTTCGCCGAAATCACGAACTCAACCAGCCAACCTAAACAAGCGCCCTTGAGAGCGGCCACGTAAATCTCGGTGCGTTCATCTATCGAGAAGCGATCTCGCGTGAGCCGCCTTATCAGCCAGTGAAGCCTGAGATCGGCGTCACCAACTCGAAGCAATCCACGCTCGGCATCCTGCCGTAGGTTAATATCGTCGTGAATCTTGAACAGTGTCGCAATAAGGGACCGAACCTTTGATTCATCGATGCGGCTCGCATGCGTATTTAGCTCGTCGAAGTACACGGGCACCATGGACCTTCCGCTCTTGCGAGAGGTCCGGGCGGCATTTCTCAACGCCTCGGAGATAAATACTTCATCATCAGCCTTCTCGATCAGTTCGTCTATTTTCGCGGAAGAGAGTGCCTCGTCGCTTAGAGACGACCGAAAATAGGTATCAAAATGTGTCTCGATGCACACGCGACGCTCGGCATCCCAAGCAGGCATCCAATCACTTCCATAGCCCATCTGCTCAAGGCGCGGAAACAGGCGTTGCAAAGCAAGTCTTGCAACCTGTTTACGCTGATCAGGCACGTCGCTAACGAACAAATCGAACCGCGAATCGCTCCGCTGATCGGGATCTCCGTCTTGGCGCGTTCCGGATACTCGAGTCTTTCCTTCTCGAATGGACTTGAACAGACCAGGCTCATACAGACGCAATGTTTCTAGAGTGACGAAGTCCGCTTGATTCACTTCATTGGCAATCGCTGGCCAAGTAACGCTTATTGCATTCTTGAAGCGAACCACATGGCGAGGTGTCTTGATATACGGAACAACGGCATCATAAAACAGATTCATGAACCTCACGATCTGATTTTCGGGAGGCGTCCCGCAAATTTGATCGACAGACATCAGCAGCGCGCTATTCAGATCGACCTGGAGGGGCGCCGGCAGTTCAAAGCTAGTTTGAACTATTTTCTCCAGGAAGTGCGGGCCCTCTGACGGATACCTATGCGCAACAGCTTTCTCAGCCAGGTCACGGTCGAATACGAGCAGGTAAACCAAATTTGGAAGCTGCCCTACGGACTTTACTAGCCGAAAAATTGCAATTGCTTCCTCTGCAGTAAGGCGGTCGATATCGTCAATTACGACAAGGAAGCGGCGGTCCTGTTCAGCCAGAACCTTCGAAAGCTTCTGGAAGATCCTTTCGACGGTGTCTCCCTTCGGAAAAAATGTCGCGGCGAATTTCGTAGCTCCAGAAATGAGTCCTGCTAGAGGAGCACCGCTCGCCAACGAGACGGCGTGACCAATGGTTGGCCCCGCCTGAAGCATGCGCTGTGTCAATGCAGGTATCATGTCCCGGATCTTGTCTCCGAGACTGTCCCTCAAGATCGTGTGAAGATTCTGCAGGAATGCTAATGCAAGCGCTTCCTCGCCACGGTACCACCAGCACTTGAAATCTGAAACGACGAGCTTGCGATCCTCCGATGCTTTCAGGGCCGCCCTGACCAGGTTCACCGCACTGCTCTTGCCTGATCCCCAAGGTCCGTGAAGTGCAATTGTAGTGCCGTAGGGTTTCTTGATCTTGAGAATACTTTTCGCAATCGATTCCGCAAACGGCGCCACGCCATATTGATCGTCTTGTGAACTCTCGATTGGACTGTCATTGAAGTGATCGGTCATCCAAAGGCTCCTTAGATCGCCTTTAACCTGCACGTCTCCTTCTATGCTCGTCAAGATGGTGATCGGCGATCTCGGCACCTACGCCGGCATCAAAACCGACGAGCATGCGCGTGCGCTGGACCAACACGGCCAGCCGATTGCAGGCCTTTATGCGGCCGGCAACGACATGGCGAGCATCATGGGCGGCAACTATCCCGGCGCCGGCATCACGCTCGGCCCTGCGCTGACATTCGGGTATATCGCGGGGAAGCACATCGCGGGAGAGGCTGCGCCCTAGAAATATCTCGAGCTGGAACGAACGTCGTTCGATTCGATTGTCTCGAATCGAACCGGAGATCGTTCAATGCGTGCGCCGCGCTTGTCTGCTGCTCTCGTCCTGCTGGTCGTCCTTCCGCCGCTCGCCTTTGCCGGCGACACCGAGTGGCGGCGATACGTAATCCCGAGCACCGGCACCAGCATCGACATGCCGGTCTCGATCTTCAGCAGCGATGCTGGAGCGCCGGAGGGCGGAACCGGGCGACGGTTTTTCACCGAAGACCGCCGCGCCGACCTGACGGTGCAATCCGTTCCCAATCCCGGGAACGATTCGCCCGCCACGTTCCTGACCAAGCAGCGCCCGCCTGCCGACATCATCTACAAGCGGATCACGTCTGATTTCTTTGTCGTATCCAGCATTCGCAAGTACCGGATCTGGTACAACCGCTGCAACCGCGGCAACGGCACCATGAACTGCGTGCTGATCAACTATCCCGCCACGGAAAAGCGCCAATGGGACAGCGTGGTTACGCGGATAAGCCACACGCTGCGAGGGTAACCCGGCCCGTGACGGGATTTTAGGCAATCGGGTAAAAACGGCAACTCAGTTCCGAAGTGAGGAACTGCCGCGCGTGCACTGCGTTGCCGGAGGGTCGTTGTCAGTAACCGCGAGGTTGTTTCGTGAATCGCAGGGATTTCCTCGCTGCTTCCGCGTTGCCGTTGGTAACCGGAGTAGCGCCCGGGCTTCTATCCACCGCCCACGCCCAGCCGGCGCCGTTCGATCGATCCATCGTCCGGCAAATGGCCCGCGATCTCGCAAGCAAGACATACAAGGCTCCGAGCGAGAAACTGCCCGACAATCTCGCTAACATCGACTACGACCATTATCGGGCGATCCGGTTCTTGCCCGAGCGCGCGCTCTGGCGTGGCGAAAAACTTCCCTTCGAGGCGCAGTTCTTCCATCGCGGGTTCTTCTACAAGAACCGGGTCGACATCTTCGAAGTGAAGAATGGCCAGGCGTCGATCGTCGCCTACCAGCCCGACCTGTTTTCATTCGGCGAGCTCACGCCGCCCGGCCCCGCGGTGGATCTCGGCTTTGCCGGCTTCCGGCTGCATGCGCCGATCAACAAGCCCGACTATTATGACGAGGTCTGCGTCTTTCTCGGTGCAAGCTATTTCCGCGCAGTGGCCAAGGGCCAATTATACGGCCTTTCGGCGCGCGGCCTGTCGATCAACACCGGCGAAGCCAAGGGCGAAGAATTCCCGTTCTTCAAGACGTTCTGGATTGAAAAGCCGGCAGCGGGCGCCAATTCCATCGTCGTGCACGCGCTGCTCGACAGCGAGAGCGCCGCCGCGGCCTATCGTTTCACCATCCGGCCCGGCGAGACCACCGTGTTCGATGTTGAAATGGCGATCTATCCGCGCGTGGATCTGGATCATGCCGGCCTCGCACCGATGACCAGCATGTTCTTCTTCGGACCGAACGACCGCAAGGACGTCGAGGACTTCCGTCCAGCAGTCCACGACTCGGATGGCCTTGCCGTCTTCAACGGCCGCGGAGAGGAGCTGTGGCGGCCGCTGCATAATCCGAGGGATTTGCAAGTCTCTTCGTTTGCCGATCTCAACCCGCGGGGCTTCGGGCTGATGCAGCGTCAGAAGGATTTTGCCGCGTACCAGGACCTGGAATCGAATTTCGAGCGCCGGCCGAGCCTGTGGGCGGAGCCGATCGGCGATTGGGGCGAAGGCGCGGTGAAGCTGCTCGAAATCCCCACCAAGGAAGAGATTCACGACAACATTGCCTCGTTCTGGCTTCCCAAGGCCGCCTTGGCCGCCAAGGGCGAGCACACCTACACCTATCGTTTGCACTGGGGACCGGATACGCCGAAGCCCGCTTCGCTCGCGCGATTTTCCCGAACCGGCATCGGCGCAAGAGGCGACAACGCAACGATCTTCGTACTCGACGTGACCGGCGAGCGGCTGAAATCGGTTGATCCGAAAATCCTGCGCGGCGTCGTGACGGCCGAGAAGGCAAAAATCCAGAACATTGTCACCCAGCAAAATCCGGCGACCGGCGGCTGGCGATTGAGCTTCGAGCTTTTGAAGGAAAAGACCCCCGTCGAAATCCGCGCATCGCTCATGCAGGACAACGAGGCGGTATCGGAGGTCTGGGTCTATCGATGGATACCTTAGCGAAAGCCGGCGGAGCGGCCGGACCAGGCGATATCCCGCTGAACGATTTCCTACCCCCGGAATCGCCGACAGATATGGCGGTGCAGGCGTTGCGGCGGTTCGAGCCGCCGCCCTCACCCCGCTTTGCGCCGCTGTGGTTCCGGCGCGGCTTCGTCCTGACCGGCACTGCGATCCTGACCGTGGCGGGCTGTTATGAGATGTACCGGGTGCTTCAGGTCGGCGGTGTCACGGTCCTGGAGTCGCTCATCCTGGTGTTGTTCGTCCTGCTGTTTGCATGGATCGCCTTCTCCTTCATGTCGGCGCTTGCCGGCTTCTTCGTGCTGATGACCAGGAAAAAGGATGAGCTCGGCATCGACGCCGGCGCTCCCCTACCCGAAATCCATAGCCGCACCGCGATGCTGCTGCCGACCTACAATGAGGATCCCTATCGCGTGCTGGCGAGATTGCGCGCGATTTATGAATCGGTCGAAGAAACCGGACACGGCGCGCGGTTCGACTGGTTCGTGCTGAGCGACACCACCGATCCCGCGACCTGGATCGCCGAGGAAAAATGCTTTCTGAAGCTGCGACAGGACGTCGGCAGCGCCGCCGCGATCTTCTATCGCCACCGTCCTGAGAACATCGCGCGCAAGTCGGGCAATATCGAGGAATGGGTCAGGCGTTTCGGCGCCAACTATGAGAGCATGCTGATCCTGGACGCCGACAGTCTGATGACCGGCGACAGCATCATTCGCCTCGTTGCCGCCATGGAGGCGCATCCGAAGGATGCGCTGATTCAGACGCTGCCTGTCATCGTCAATGCGAGATCGCTGTTCGCGCGCTGGCAGCAATTCGCCGGGCGATTATACGGCCCGATGCTGGCGGCGGGGATCGCGTGGTGGCACGGCTCCGAAGGCAATTACTGGGGCCATAACGCCATCATTCGCGTCCGCGCCTTTGCGCAATATGCCGGGCTGCCCGAACTCAGGGGACGCAAGCCGTTCGGCGGACACATTATGAGCCACGACTTCATCGAGGCGGCATTGATGCGGCGCGGCGGCTGGGCGATCCACATGGCGCCGACGCTTCGTGGCAGTTACGAGGAATCTCCGCCCACGCTATCGGATTTCGCCGCCCGTGACCGGCGCTGGTGCCAAGGGAATCTGCAGCATCTGGCGCTGCTGCTGACCCGCGGCTTTCACTGGGTGTCGCGGCTTCATCTGCTGACGGGAATCGGATCGTATCTCACCGCGCCGCTCTGGCTGATTTTTCTCGTGTTCGGCGTGCTGGTTTCGCTGCAGGCGCAGTTCGTCCGACCCGAATATTTCCCGAAGGGATATTCGCTATTTCCGACCTGGCCGGCACAGGATCCGGTCCTGGCGGCCTGGGTGTTCGCAGGCACGATGGGTATGCTGATCGCGCCGAAGCTGCTGGCCTTCGCCGTGCTGCTTGGAAATAGCGACGCGCGAAGGAAGTTCGGCGGCGGCCTCGTTGTGTTCGCGGGCATCATCGCCGAGACGGTTCTTTCGGGCCTGACCGCGCCTGTCATGATGATCTTCCAGTCGTCCGCCGTCGGCGAAATCCTGTTCGGGCGCGACGCCGGATGGCAGGTTCAGCGCCGCGACGACGGCGCAGTCTCGCACCGTGACACGGTCAACACCTATGCGGTGCCGACATTGGTCGGGATCGCCATGGCGGTGGCCGCCTATGCCGTCTCGCTGCCCTTGCTGCTCTGGATGACGCCGGTGATTCTCGGCCTGCTGCTTTCCATTCCGATCGCAATCTTGTCGTCATCGTCGGGCCCGAACCGCAGGCCCGGACTGTTCAAAACCCCGGAGCAGACCGCGCCGCCACCGGTACTGACAAGGGCCAATGAGCTGGGCAGCGCGCCGCATTCGCCGCTCGACTGTCCGCTGCACGAGTTGCGCCGCGATGCCGCGCTGCGCGAAGCGCATCTCAACAATCTTTCCGAACAACGGCTACGAAAGCGCGGTGAGGTCGATCCGCATCTCGCGATTGCACGTGCAAAAATCGAAGATGCTGAAACCTTCGAGGAGGCCGCGGGCTTTCTCAGCGCGCGAGAGAAGTTCGCGGTGCTCAAGTCGCCTGCGGTTCTCGCCGCTCTGCTCGCGCTGCCAGATCCGGTGTAATTGCAGGACCTGTCTTCCTAATGCTTGAGGTTGAACTGCAGCTGCCATAACCCCGGATGCATCCTTGGCCCATGCGTCAAATCTGCTAGACTGCCGCTCAGCGAGGCGGAAAATGGAAGCGCCCGGACCCGAGCGAAGGCTCGCTGCGGTCCTTGCCGCCGACATGGTCGGCTATAGCCGGCTGATGGAGGTCGACGAGGCGGGGACGCTTGCCCGCCTCAAGACCCACCGGCTTGAGCTCATTGACCCCTCGATTGCCAAGAACCGGGGCCGCATCATCAAGACCACCGGCGACGGCATGCTGGTGGAGTTCCACAGCGTCGTTGACGCGGTGTCGTGCGCGGCCGAGGTGCAGCGGCGGATGGCGCGGCGCAATGCCGATGTGTCGCCGGCGCGGTGGATCCAGTTCCGCATCGGCATCAATCTGGGCGATATCATCATCGAGGAGAACGATATTTTCGGCGATGGCGTCAACGTCGCCGCGCGTCTCGAAGTGCTCGCCGATCCCGGCGGCATTTGCGTCTCGGCCGCCGTGCGCGACCAGGTCGGCGACCGGCTCGACGACATTGCCTTCGAGGATCTCGGCAACCAGAACGTCAAGAACATCACCCGCCCGATCCACGTTTTTCGGGTGCGCTTCGAGCCGGAAGCAGCCGAGACGCCGATGAGCGGCAAGGACGGCGCGGCGGCGACAATCACGACCAGGAAGCCGTCCATCGCGGTGCTGCCGCTGGTCAACATGAGCGGCGATCCCGAGCAGGAGTTCTTTGCCGACGGCCTCACCGAGGACATCATCACCGAGCTGTCACGCTTCCGCGATCTTCTCGTCATCTCGCGCAACTCGACCTTCGTACACAAGGGCAAGGCGGTGAAGGTGCAGGAAATTGCCCGCGAGCTCGACGTCGAATACGTGCTCGAGGGAAGCGTGCGCAAGGTCGGCGATCGCGTCCGCGTCACCGTGCAGCTGATCGACGCACAAACCGACCGGCACGTGTGGGCGGAACGCTATGACCGCAAACTCGAGGACATCTTCGCCATTCAGGACGAAGTGACCGGCGCGATCGTTGCCACCCTCCCCGGCCGCGTCGAGGCAGCCACGCATGAGCGCGTGAAGCGCAAGCGAACCGACAACATGGCGGCCTATGAGTACGTGCTCGCCGCCAAAGTGCTGCACCACCGCTCCCAGCGAGACGCCAACGCCGAGGCGCAGGCCCTGCTCGACCGCGCCATCGCGCTCGATCCGGATTATGCGCATGCCCATGCCTGGAAGGCGTGCGTGCTGGGTCAGACATGGGTCTATGGCTGGTGCGCGGATCGCGACGCCACCTTCCAACAGGTGGCTGCCGAGTTGCAGCTTGCGCTGGCGCTCGACGATAACGACAGCGACGTGCACCGCATCCTGGCCGCGGTGAACCTGACCCGCGACGATCACGACAGCGCCGCATATCACCAGGAGCGTGCGCTGGCCCTCAATCCCAATTACGACCTTGTGGTGGTACAGCAAGGCGAGTTTCTGACCTGGCTGGGCCGGCCCGAGGAAGGCATCGACTGGATCAGAAAGGCGATGCGCCTTAACCCGTATCATCCCGAGCGTTTTTGGAACCACCTCGGCCGCGCCCTCTACTGCGCCGAGAAATACGCCGATGCCGCCGAGGCCTTCGCGCGGATCACGCGGCCCGACTTCACGCATCATGCCTTTCTCGCCGCCATCTTCGCGCAAATGGGCGACGCCGTCGCCGCCGCGGCCCATGCCGCCGAAGTGGTGAAGCTCGAGCCGACTTTCTCCGTGACGAGCTATCTCGCCACGCAACACTACAAGCACGATGTCGATCGCCAGCGCCATGAGACCGGACTAATCAAGGCCGGGCTACCGGTGTGAGGTTTTGCGATCGTATTGGCTGAGTTGTCGTGGCTTGCCGAGCCGTAGCTTGCGATTGAGCAGCCCGGCTTCGCCCTTCGGGCTGCGCCGCGGCAGCCTTCGCTTGCTTCGCTACGATAGAGTTCGGTTTGGCTTGCCGAGCCGTAGCTTGCGAAGCAAGCGAAGGCTGGTGGGCGCGACAGGGATCGAACCTGTGACCCCTACCATGTCAAGGTAGTGCTCTCCCGCTGAGCTACGCGCCCTGGAAATGGGATGACCAAATCATCCCGCTCCAGCCTTATTCGTATCGGGTGGGGTCCGTATATCGGCTCCAAAGCGCCCCCGCAAGGACGCTTGGCAGTAATTTCTGACGTGATTCAGCGCGAAATCGAGGCCGAATCAGGCCGCCAGCATCTTGTTCACTTCGCTGACCAGTTCGCGGAGGTGAACCGGCTTGGCCAGCACCTTGGCGTTCTTGGGCGCATCCGAATCGGAATTCAGGGCGACGGCGGCAAAACCGGTGATGAACATGATCTTGATGTCGGGGTCGAGTTCCGAGGCGCGGCGCGCCAGCTCGATGCCGTCCATTTCGGGCATCACGATATCGGTGAGCAGCATCTCGAACGGCTCCTCGCGCAGCCGCTGATAGGCCGACATGCCGTTGTCGTGCGGCGAGACCTGAAACCCGGCGTTTTCCAGCGCCTTGACCAAGAAGCGGCGCATGTCGTTGTCGTCTTCGGCGAGCAGGATCTTGTGCATGGCGGTCGGTCGTCGCTTCCGGCTTGGAGGATCATTCCGCCCACTAAGCCCGACAGAGGGTAAATTTCAGTTAAAAGGTAACGGCGTCTTGGCGATTGGCAGGCGGCGCTATTTTCCGTAGCGGAATGTACCAAGATCGATCAAGGCGGCGCTTTTCGGGCGTTTGCGATACCTTCCGGTAGTTCGGCGGCTTTTTTCGCTTGGCAGAATGATTACGATTACGGACAATACATCCTTACAAAGCCCTGCCCTTAGGCGGAATCGGTCGCGTGATCGATCGGCCCGAAGGGAATGCGGAAATTCAAGGGACGGCGCCCGACGATGACCCAGTTTGATGGCGAGCTGTCGCCCCCGTTCGAGATCGTGGAGCCGGCGCATTGGCGGGCGCCGATCATCTTCAACTCGCCCCATTCCGGCTCGGTCTATCCGCTCGAATTTCTCAACGCCTCCCGGATCGACCTCGCCGCGCTGCGCCGCTCCGAGGATTCGTTCATGGACGAATTGATCGGAAACCTGAGCGAACGGGGCTTTCCGACGGTGCGGGTCAATTTCCCCCGCTCCTATGTCGACGTGAACCGCGAGCCCTATGAGCTCGATCCGCGGATGTTCACCGGCCGCCTGCCGAGCTTTGCCAACACCCGCTCGATGCGGGTTGCCGGCGGCCTCGGCACCATCCCGCGCGTGGTCGGCGACGGGCAGGAAATCTATCGCGAGCGGCTTTCCGTCGACGACGCGCTGGGGCGGATCGAGGCGCTCTACAAGCCGTATCACCGGGCGCTGCGGCGGCTGATCAACAAGGCCCATCAGGCGTTCGGAACCGTGATCCTGGTGGATTGCCATTCGATGCCGTCGGTGGGCGTGTCGCGCGACGAGCCGCGGCGCCCCGACATCGTGATCGGCGACCGCTACGGCACCAGTTGCGCCAGCCTGCTGCCCGATGTCGTCGAGCAGATCATGAGCGGGCTCGGCTATTCGATCGGCCGCAACAAGCCCTATGCCGGCGGCTTCATCACCGAGCACTATGGCAACCCGGCCAGCGGATTGCACACTGTCCAGCTTGAGCTCAACCGCGCGATCTATATGGATGAGCGGCGGCGCGAGCGCAGCCCCCGCTTTGCGCAAATGGCCGCCGATTTCGCCGCGCTGGCGGAAGCGCTGGCGCAGGTGCCACTCGGGGATCTCGGCCCGTTCCAGGCGGCGGCGGAGTAGACCTCGTTCAAGGACAGCGGTTCTGTCGCGCGCTGTTTCGGGGCTCGAAATCATAACGCTCGTCGCGATAAGTCGGAATGCACTCTTTTTGTTCGTTTTGCCCGCCTGCAGGAACGAAACCCAAATCCCTGTCGTGCCCCTGAACTGCCGGCGGAACGAAATCGAAGGCGCCAAGATAAATCCAGTCCACGGAGGGGACTCTGAACGCGCGGGAAATCTTTAACTCGTTGCTGATGAGGATGTCATCGTCCGGCCCCAGCACGGCGAGATTTTCATCACCTGCAAGATATTTTCATCACCTGCAAGATAGAGGCTCGTGCGAGCCCGGTGGGCCCAATCGAAGCCTGGCATATTATATTTGACGCTGCCGCGTGACGAGGTCAGCGTCAAATACCTCCCGCTATCGCCGTCACCGGTCGTCGACCACAGCTCTAGTTTGACAGTCGTATCAGTCCCGGGAACGCGGTAGCTTGCCGAATGGACCGGCACGAAGGTGTAGTAGGTACCCCAAGCAATGAAGTGTCCGATCAGTATAAGGTAAGGCGATGCGAGAGCGAGCAGCAGCAGCCCCACCGCAAGTCCGATGGTCTTTAATACCGAAGGAACTAATTTCGTCTGGGCAGCCAAGGGACACCGGCAATTGGCGATGAAACGCTCAGGCAGGCTAATCGGAATCTTCTTTGCAGATGATTGAGCCGCGACTGCGATCTTTAGCTTTTGCTCGGGCGCGAATACTGAAGGGCCAAAGAAAAAAGGGCCGCTTGAATGAACAAGCGGCCCAAGTCTAGGGAGGAAACGCCCAAGGAGGGCAGCGATAGGGCGAGGCCCTACCGCACCGCAACAATATGCGGCCGCGCTGCACAAAACGCAAGGGTTTTCGGGATAGTTCCGGTCCAATGTGGAACAGGCTGGCGGATCGGCAACACTTCCGACGCATGAGATTTAAATAAGTAAAATCAATAACTTGCATGAGAAATCGGTCAAGCCCCGGCCTTCGTGCAGTGCTGGTATGCCAAAAACTCGCAATATCGTGATGGCAGGACTAACCAAAAATCCACGCCTAAACGAAGCCTTTCCGAAAGCCGATTCGAAAGCCACTTCTCACGACGAATGGGATAACGCACCGTTGGCCGTGCGCGACGGTGCGGATTGAGCTAGGCAAGAGGCGGCATTTCAATTCCGGTAAGGGACAGCCGTGACGGTCATCGATTTCACAGCCTTCATCGGGCGCCTTGCGACTGCTTCCGGCGAGACCATCCTGCCGTTCTTCCGGACCTCGCTCTCGATCGACAACAAGAGCGCCAGCGATTTCGATCCGGTCACCGAGGCCGACCGCGCCGCCGAAGCGGTGATGCGCCGCCTGATCAAGGCGAACTTTCCGCAGCACGGCATCGTCGGCGAGGAATTCGGCAACGAGCGCGAGGGTGCCGAATATGTCTGGGTGCTCGATCCGATCGACGGCACAAAATCCTTCATCGCGGGATTTCCGATCTGGGGCACCCTGATCGCGCTGTTGCACAAGGGCACACCGGTGTTCGGCATGATGCATCAGCCCTATATCGGCGAGCGCTTTTCCGGCGATAGCGGCTCGGCGCATTATTCCGGGCCATCCGGCGAGCGGCGGCTGACGGTGCGGCGCTGCGCATCGCTGAAGGAAGCGACCTCCTTCACCACCAGTCCGCTGCTGATGAACGCCGCCGATCGCGAGATCTTCGGCCGGGTCGAGAAGGCAGTGAAGCTGTCGCGCTATGGCGGCGACTGCTATTCCTACTGCATGCTGGCGGCCGGCCATCTCGACCTCGTGGTCGAAACCGAACTCAAGCCCTATGACATCGCAGCCCTGATCCCGATCGTTACCGGCGCCGGCGGCATCGTCACCAACTGGGAAGGCAAGCCCGCCCAGAGCGGCGGCCGCATCGTCGCCGCCGGCGACGCCCGCGTGCACGAGGCGGCGCTGAAGCTCTTGAACAGCTAGAGACACAGCCACGCAGGATCCCGATGGATGCATTGATCGTCGTCGATATGCAGGTCGGGCTCCTCAACGGGAAGCCGAAACACGATCTGCGCGGCGTCATCGAGCGCATCAACCGGCTCGCCGCAAAGGTCCGCGAGCGGTCCGGCGTGGTGATTTTCGTGCAGCATTGCAGCGGAGCGGAAGACGATTTCGTGCCGGGGACGCCGGGTTGGGCGCTTTTGCCGGAGCTCGATCGCGCGGCTGCCGACGTCGTCATCCGCAAGACCCTGAACGATCCCTTTGCCGGCACCGACCTCGCGGCGCGCCTGAAAGAAATCGCGCCGGAGCGCGTCTTCATCACGGGATGGGCAACCGATCTTTGCGTCGATTCAACCATCCGGTCGGCCATTTCGAACCATTACGACGTCGTAGTGGTAACTGACGCCCACACCTTGAACGACCGTCCCCATCTCGACGCGGCGAGCGTCATTCGTCACCACAACTGGGTCTGGAGCCATCTGATTACGCAGCGATCGGTCAGGCTCGCGCGCACCGACGAACTCCTGCTTTGACGAGGCTCGGCCGGCGCCGCAACCGGCAGGACCTTGCATCGAGCGGTTCATCGCGTACGATGCCCGCCAACGTGCACAATAGATGCCGGATCGGGGAGTACTCATGGGATTGCTGAGCAAGCTGCTTGGATTGACGCTGCTATTGCTACCAGCCTTATTGTTGCCAGCCCTGGCCTCGGCGCAGGATTTCCCCGCAAAACCGATCAAGCTGATCGTGCCGTTCCCGGCCGGCGGCCCCAACGACATCATCGCGCGCGTGATCGGCCAGCGCATGTCCGAGATTGCGAAGCAGCCGGTGCTGATCGACAACCGCGGCGGCCAGGGCGGCGTGCTCGGCACCGACGTGGTCGCAAAAGCCGCGCCCGACGGTTACACCATCGCGATCTCGAGCGCGGGCGCCCTCGCCATCAGCCCGAGCATGGAAAAGGTCGCCTACGATACGCTGAAGGATTTCGCGCCAGTGACGCTGGTTGCTACCGTGCCCGAGATGCTGGTGGTCGCGACCAACGTCCCCGCCAGGGACATGAAAGAACTTATCGCACTCGCCAAGGCACAGCCGGGGAAACTGAATTTCGCCTCGTCCGGCCCGGGCAGCCTGCCGCATCTGGCGGGCGAACTGCTCAAGCTGACGGCCAACATCGACATCGTGCACGTGCCCTATCGCGGCGCCGCGCCGGCGGTGAACGATTTGATTGGCCAGCAGGTGCAGATGACCTTCCTCGATCTGCCGGTGCTGTTGCCGCAGATCAAGGCAGGCAGCTTGCGGCCGATCGCGATCGGCGCGCCGGAGCGGGCGCCGACCGCGATGGAGGTGCCGACCACCGCCGAGGCCGGCATGCCCGGCATGATCATCGAGAACTGGTATGGCATGGTGGCGCCCGCCGCCACCCCGCCGGCGATCGTCGCGGCCTTGCACAAGATCACGACCGAAGCGATGGCCGATCCGACCGTGAAGGAAAAGCTCGCGGCCCAGGGCGCGACGCTGGTCGGCGACACCCCGGAGCATTTCCGCGGCTTCATCGACAGCGAAATCAAGAAGTGGGCGAAGGTGATCAAGGACGCAGGGGTCGTGACGGCGAAGTGAGCATCACGGCGCCGACCGCCGCGTCTCGGCTTATTGGTGCACTAAAGACATAAACAGCCGGGACATCCGACCCGGCCACGACAAGTTACCGGAGGCTTCATGAAGGCTCTTCGCGTGCTTCTCACCGGATTGTCCGTGCTGCTGCCCGCCGTGGCGGCAGCGCAGGATTTCCCAAGCAAACCGATCAAGCTGATCGTGCCGTTTCCGCCCGGCGGCCCCAACGACATCATCGCGCGCCTGGTCGGCCAGCGCATGTCGGAAATCACGAAGCAGCCGGTTGTGATCGACAATCGCGGCGGCCAGGCCGGCGTGCTCGGCACCGATGCGATCGCAAAGGCAGCCCCCGACGGCTACACAATCGGGATCGTGAGCGCGAGCGCGCTGGTCATCAACCCGACGATGGAAAAGGTGCCCTACGACGTGACGAAGGATTTCGCGCCCGTCACGCTGGTGACCACGGTGCCGGAAATGCTTGTTGTCGCCAGCAACGTTCCGGCCGGCGATATGAAGGAGTTGATCGCGCTCGCCAGGGCCCAACCCGGGAAACTCAACTTTGCCTCTGCCGGCGTTGGCGGCATGCCACATCTTGCCGGTGAGCTGCTCAAGCTGACGGCCAGGATCGACATCGTACACGTGCCCTACCGGGGCGCCGCGCCCGCCATCAACGATCTGCTCGGCCAGCAGGTGCAGATGGCGTTCCTCGATTTGCCGGTGCTGCTGCCGCATATCAAGGCGGGCACGCTCCGCCCGATCGCCCTCGGCGCGCCGAAACGCGCAGCCACCTCACCCGACGTGCCAACCACCGCGGAGGTCGGCATGCCGGAGCTCTTGATCGAAAACTGGTACGGCATGATCGCGCCGGGCGGAACGCCCGAGCCGATCGTCACCACGCTGAACCGCCTCGCCAACGAGGCGATGAACGACCCGCAGGTGAAGCAGAAGCTCGCCGATCAGGGCCTGACGGTTGCCGGCGACACGCCGGCGCAGTTTCGCGACTACATCGGAGCCGAGGCCCAGAAATGGGCGCGCGTCATCAAGGCTGCCGGCCTTGCCACGGGCAAATGACGCCGGACTTCGCTGTCAGGCATCGAGCAGGCGTCCACGTAATTCCCCGAAGGGAATCATGATGTGGGTTCGGAACGCTTCGCGCTCGCTTAGCGCGCGGTACCAGCGCTCTACGCCCGCGAGCTGTGGCCGCTCGATCTCGAGTTCGAAATACCGGTACAGCGATGTCCCTGCGGTGATGTCGGCGAGCGATAGCGTCTCTCCGAGCAGGAAAGACCGGCCTTCCAGCAACCGGTCCAGCCTGCCGAAATCCCTGGCGCACCGCGCCAGCGCGGCATTGATCGCCGGCCAGTTCCGCTTGTCTTCGGGCGTGCGGTAGAAGCCCCAGAACACGCCGACGAGAAAATCGGGCTGCAGCGCGGTATGCGACCAGTCCATCCAGCCATCGACCGCGGCGCGCACAACGGGATCGTCCGACCAGAAGCGTCCAGCACCATGCCGCGCGGCGAGATAGCGAAGGATCGCGTGCGATTCCCATACCGTGGCGGCATCGTCCCGGATCACGGGAATGCGGCCATGGGGATTCATCGCGAGGAAATCAGGCGCATCGAGTCCGCCAAATTGCCCCCCGGCGTCGATATGTTCATGCGGCAGTTCGAGCTCGCCGATCAGCCACATCACCTTCTGGACGTTGAACGAACTGCGGCGTCCCCAGACCTTCAGCATTTTCGCTCTCCCTCACATGTTCAGCGTGGCGCGGATTTGCGGAGGTGCTCCGCCAGTTGCTGCGCGGGCTTGGGCAGCGCCCGAAAGCTCCGCGCGCAGATCACGAGCTTCCGGTTGGCCCAGGAATCCCTGATCCTGACGACATTGATCTTCATCGATCGCGCGCATCGTTTTGCCGCGACTTCAGGCATCACGCCAATCCCGATGCCGGCGGCGACCATCTGGCCGATCGCATCGAAACTGTTCAGCCGCGCACGAAAGCGCAGACGCGCGCCGAGGCGCGCCGCATGTCCGCTGATATGGGCATGCAGCGCGATCGAGCTGATCAGGCCGACGAAATCACGCTTCACCACGTCGCTGAAATCGACCTGCCGCCGGTTCGCCAGTTCGTCGTCCCGCGCGGCGACCAGCACCAGACGATCTTCGCTGAACGGCATCCGCTCGATATTGTCTGCAAGCGCGTGTTCGGCGGCAAGCCCGAGATCGGCGGCGCCGATGGCGATGGCGCGGGCAATGTCGGAGCTTTCGCGTTCCTCGACGTCGATCGAAATGTGGGGATGCGCGGCCAGAAAGGCGGCCAGCGTCTTCGGCAGATATTCCGAGAGCCCCGATGTGTTGGCGAGGAAGCGGACAGTGGCCTTCGCGCCACGGGCAAAGGCCAGGAGATCGCCGCGCATCGCCTCCACATTGTGCAGCACGACCCTGGCGTGATCGAGCAGGCTTTCGCCGGCCGGCGTCAGGTCGACGCCGCGACGGCCGCGCGTCAGCAGCGCAACGCCGAGCGCCTCTTCCAGTCCCTTGATCCGCTCACTCGCCGACGCCAGCGCGAGATGAACCCGCCCCGCGCCGTTGGTGATGCTGCGCGTCTCGGCCACCGCGACGAAGAGCTGAAGATCGACCAGATCGAAGCGCATCGGGTTCCCTACGGCGTCGCTCGCGGGTAAGCCGCTCTCGCAATGACGAGGAGACATGTAGCCTTCGGTCTATCCGAAGGCTATCTCCGGAACCTCCAGATTGTGCCCGATGCGTCGATGGGTCAAGGTCGCCCCATGTTCGATTCCCTGCTCCTCCTCGTCACCGCCACCTTCCTGCTCGCGGGCTTCGTGAAGGGTGCACTCGGGCTCGGCCTGCCGACAGTGTCGATGGGCCTGCTTGCGGTGTCGATGCCGCCGGCCCAGGCCATCGCCATCGTCATCGTGCCGGCGATCATCACCAACATCTGGCAAACCTTCGGCGGTCCTTACCTGCACGATATTTTCCGGCGGCTATGGCCGTTGCTGACTGGCACGGCCGCCGGCATCTGGCTGAATGCGGGGTCGCTGACCGGGCCCTATGCGCGCTACACCACGATCGCGCTCGGCCTGTTGCTGGCGATCAATGCCGTCATCGGCCTCTGCAAATTCAATTTCACCATTGCCCGCCGAAACGAAAAATGGGTCGGCGGCATCGTCGGGCTGATCACCGGCATGATTTCGGCGGCAACTGGCGTGCAGGTCATTCCGTCGGTGCCGTTCCTGCAGGCGATCGGCATGGAAAAGGAAGAGCTGATCCAGGCATTGGGCGTGTTCTTCACGGTCGCGACCCTGGCGCTTGGCCTCAACCTCACCGGCGCCGGTCTGCTGACGGCTGCAACCGCATTGCCGGGCGCGGTCGCCATGGCAGCGTCCTTTGCCGGCATGTTTATCGGGCAGGCGGTGCGGACACGGCTGCAACCGGATATCTTTCGGCGCTGGTTCCAGATCGGCATGATTGTTCTGGGCGTCTACCTCGCCACCAATGCGCTTGCGAAACTGATGTCGTAACTTCCCGCGAAGCCGCGCAGGAAGGCCCGCGAATTCCTTGCGGAGGAATTCCTCCAGAACCTAGCGCGCCTCCAGCATCGCGACGCGGATGCCGAGATAGACGAACAGCCCGCCGAGCACGCGGTTGATCCAGGCCATCACATTGGCGGATTGCCTGATTCGGCCGGCCGCCCTCGCCGCGAAGGCTGCAATCCCGAGGCACCACAGCGTGCCGGTGGAGATGAAGATCATGCCCAGAGCCAGAAAGGCCAGCGTCTTGTGGCCCGAGTCCGCCGCCACGAATTGCGGCAGGAAGGCCAGGAAGAACAGCGCCACCTTCGGATTGAGCACGTTGGTCAGCGCGCCCTGCCAGAACACGCGGGAAAGTGACGTTTCGGTGACGGCCACCGCCTCGCCGATCGGCTGCGGCCGTGACAGCAGCATCTGGATGCCCGTCAACAGGAGATAGGCCGCGCCGGCCAGTTTCAGGACCGCGAAGGCCGTCGATGACGCCATCAACAGCGCCGACAGGCCGATGGCGGCGCCGAAGACATGGACCAGACAGCCGCAGCAGATGCCGATCGCCGCCGCCACCCCGCCGCGCCATCCGAACTGGATGCTGCGGCCGATAATGTAGGCCGTGTCCGGCCCCGGGGTGACGTTGAGCAGCAGACCGGAGAGGATAAACAGCCATAGTTCGTGAATGCCGAGCGTCTCTGCCATCATTCGATCGGTTCCCTGGCACCCTGAGCCTCAATTGTACACATCCCAATCCCTGACGGATTGCAGTACTATCATGAGCAAATCGGGCTTCCACCAGATTGCGCATATTTTATAAACATTGGAATCGGTTGGCCGACCACGTAGTGGTTATCCCGCCCATTTCGGCGCCGTTGGGGGTATACTGGGGATATGGAAAGACGCCTGGCAGCCATCGTCTGTGCTGACGTCGCCGGCTATTCCCGCATGATGGGGGCCGACGAGGCGGGGACGCACGCCACATTCAAGGCCCACCGCAGCGCGATCTACCCGATCATCCTCAATCACGGCGGCCGCCTGGTGAAGAATACCGGCGACGGCTTCCTGCTGGAGTTTCCCTCCATCGTCGGCGCCATCGAGGCCGCGGTGGCGATGCAGATGGTGATGGCGGAGCGCAACGAGCACCTGCCCGCCGACCGCATCATGCAGTTCCGCATGGGCATCCACATGGGCGATGTGATGGCCGACGAGGACGAGGTGTTCGGCGACGACGTCAATATCGCCGTCCGCCTCGAATCGGTCGCCGCTCCCGGCGGCGTGGCGGTTTCAGGCAAGGCCTGTCACGAGGCCGGCAAGCGCCTCAGCATCGCGCTCATCGATGCCGGACCGCACCGGTTCAAGAACATCGAAGAGCCGATCCATGTCTGGACCTGGCAACCCGCCGGCTCCGACGCCAGCGGCCCTGCGCCCAAAGCCGCGACCGAAACATCGGCCAATCTTCCGGCCCAATACCGGACGGCGATCGTTGGCGTGCTGCCGTTCGCGAATCTGAGCGAGAGCGCCGACGAGTATTTTTCCGACGGGCTCACCGAGGATCTGATCCACGCGCTGTCGCTGCAATCGTTCTATCGGGTGCTGAGCCGCAATTCGACATTCTCGTTCAAGGGCAAGAGCGTGAGCACGCGCCTGATCGCGCGCGAGATCGACGCCAGCTACCTGATCCAGGGCTCCGTACGCCGCGCCGCCAACAAGATTCGCGTCACCGCCGAGTTGATCGCACCCGAAACCGGCGAGCAGTTGTGGACCGGCCGGTTCGACCGCGACATCGGCGACCTGTTCGCGATGCAGGACGAGCTCACCACCAGCCTGTCCGCGGCGATCGCGGCCGAAATTTACCGGGCGGAAGCGTCCGCCCCGCCCCGCTCGACATCAAACGACCTCACCGCATGGGACCGGTTCCTGAAAGGGCTGTCCTACTACTACCTGCAGACCGAGGCGGATTTCGAAACCGCAATCGGCCTGTTCAAGGAAGCCATCGAGCTTGATCCGACGCTGTCGATCGCGCGCGCCTATCTCGCCACCATCCAGACCCAGGCCATCCATTTCGGGTGGAACAAGGGCACGCGCGAAGCGTGGGACGACATAATGAGCCTCGCCGAGAGCAGCGTCCGGCTCGATCCTCGTTCGTCCTTTGCATTTCAGATTCTCGCCTATCTCCACGCGCTGGAAGGGCATTACGAGGCGGCGATGGATGCGGCCAAGCGTGCGGTCGGGCTCAACCCCTACGACATGGGCGCCCGCGGCGTGCTTGGCGTGTGTCATCTCTACAGCGGCGAACACCGGCCGGCCGTCGAATTGTTTACGATGGCAGCGCAGCGCGGCAATAGCGATCCCCGATACCAGTTTGCGACGTTCAACGCGTTCAGCCATTACCTGCTCGGTCAATATGACGCTTCGCTGTCATGGGCGCGCGAGGCGCTGTACGCCAATCCCAATCATCTGCAGGCGCTCGCGATACGGACGGCGGCGCTCGCCCAATTGGGACGAACCGACGAGGCGGCAAATGCGGCCGGGGTTGTGCTGAGCAACTACCCGACCCTGACCGTCGAGCGCTACTTGCGGAATTTTCACTGGAAGGCCCCGGCCGACATTGCCCATTTCCGCGACGGCTTGGTGAAGGCCGGCATCCCCTTCAGTAAATTGACGCTGGTCGAATCCGCTCCAAAGCTCGCCGCAGATTCCTGAGCGTGTGTAAGCCGGTCGGTTGACATGGCGTGGAATTCCGCCAAACTTGCCTACACGCTGAAGTAGCGCACCACCGAATTCCCTTTTTCAGAACCGTCATCCGCTTCGCCTTGGCAGCGGACCGATTTTCATACTTGGCGCTTTGAGGACTTGAAGCCATGTCGGACACCCCCATCGGTACTGCTCCGGGCACCACGCCGGCCGGGCAGATCCCCGTTTCACCCAACAATCCCTGCCCGTTCTTGCGCGCGCTGGTCGCCAATGGCTACGTCGGCGGCGACGTCGTGCCGCTTTCAAAGCTCTCCGAAATGATCGGGGCCGCGAGCGGCGAAACCGGCTTTGCCAAAAAGAAGGTGGGGCTGGAAACCTGGCTGGTCGCCGTCATTGCGAACGGTCTCGGGCCACTGCGCGTGTTGAAGAGCGCAACCTCCGGCGCGGTTCTCGACGAACTGCGCGATGGCCCGCTCGACAAGCATGGCGGCGGCTCGCGCATTCTCGACGTCGATGCGAAAGTCCATGAAGACGAAATCGCCCGGCTGGCAGGCTTCGGCAAGGACCGCAAGGATCCCGCCGGCGGCATCGAGCGCGGCCTGACGGCGAAAGAGATCGACACCTTCATGAAGGCCAATATCAAGCGCGACGGCGATGCGGCGCACTGGTACTACCCGATGCTCATGAAGGGCGAATGGCCTGTGCTGCTGAAGATCCTCGGCAAGGGCGAAGGCGAGGAGCGTTACCTCAGCGTCGCCGAAGTCCGCACACTGTTCGTCGAGCGGCGGCTGCCCGAGCGGATCACGGCGCGGCTGCCGAAGCCAGGGGCCTAGTCCACGGTCGTCATGCCCGGACTTGATCCGGGCATCCATCGTTCGCGCCTGCGGACAGATATGATTACTTCGAAGCAAGATGGATTGCCGGGTCAAGCCCGGCAATGACAGTACGTGAGCATCACTTGAACAGCGGCGTGCCCGGCACGAAGGCGTCGAACGCCGCCCAGAATTGCGAGCGGTAGCGGTCCTGCTCCTGCAGGATCTCGTGCCTGGAGCCCGCGATCACCAGATGCGAACCGGCGCGTAAGTGATAGGCGAATTCCTCGATCGCGGCGGTGGAAACAATGCTGTCGTTGCTGGCGGCCAGCATCAGGATCGGCTGGCGGATTTCGGACGGGTAATTCATGCCACGAAAGGTATTCATCGCCCGGAGGGCGGTATCGGCCCAGGCCACCGTCGGCGAGCCGATCCCCAGCGTCGGGTCTTCTTCCAGGATCGCGGCATTGCGGGCGTAGCGCACGGGATCGCTGGTGAAGGGGTTGTTGATGAAGGATTCCGTCCCGGTCAGCGCGTCGCTGCCGCCGGGCACGTAGCGGCCGCCCTGCCCCATCAGCCGCATGGCCCGAAGCAGCGCCCGCGCCGGGAACGAGGTGCTGCGCCCCGGCAGGTCGATCATCGGCGCCGACAGCACCATGCGGTCGAACCAGCGCTTTCCCGCATGCGCGACCCGCAGCATGACCGCCCCGCCCATCGAATGCGCCAGCGCGAAGAAGGGCGGCGGGCAATCTGGCAGCACCACCTGCTGCACGAAGGTTTCGACGTCGACCTCGTAATCGGAGAAGTCGCGGACATAACCCTTGCGCGGATCGCGCAGGCGGCGCGAGGAATGCCCCTGGCCGCGCCAGTCGATCATCGCCACCGCAAAACCGCGATCGCGCAAGTCACGCACCGTCTCGAAATATTTCTCGATCGGTTCGGTCCGCCCGGTGAAGACACAGACCGTGCCCTTGCGTCCCGCCGGCGGCGCCCAGCGCGCGAACCGCAATTCCGCGCCGTCGGGCGTCTTGATCGTGCCGCTAACGACATCCTCCGGAACCGGGTTGGCGGGGATAGAGACAAGCGTCATGAGGAGGAGCCGGCTAGGTGAAAAGGGCTTGAAAACAAGGCGGAGGCGCAAAAAAGGGGCTGGTTTCGCCCCTCTTGAACGCCGTTTCACCCCTCCCATATCATTCCTGTGCAGGCCGCTACCAGTGTTTCGGAACTGAAACCCAAGGCTCTGAAACTCAAGGCTGCACGAAGACTACGGCCCGGCCCGATGGCGGGCGGGTTACCTGAAACAGTCGCTCAATGGAGGACTACCCTATGCGTACCTACGATCTCACTCCGTTCTATCGTTCCACCGTCGGCTTCGACCGCTTCTTCAACCTGCTCGATCAGGTGACCTCAGACGGCAGCCCCGGTTATCCCCCCTACAATATCGAGCGCACCGGCGAGAACGCCTACCGCATCAGCGTTGCGGTCTCCGGTTTCTCGCAAGGCGAGCTTTCGATCGTCGCGAAGGAAAACACGCTGACGATCAAGGGCGAGAAAACCGCCAACGAGAACGGCAAGGACAATTCCGAAGTGCTCTACCGCGGCATCGCGGCGCGCGCCTTCGAGCGCATCTTCCAGCTTGCCGATTTCGTGCAGGTGAAGAACGCCTCGCTCGAGAACGGCCTGCTCCACGTCGATCTCGTCCGCGAGATCCCCGAGGCCAAGAAGCCCCGCAGCATTCCGATCAACTCCGGCGCCAACGCCCCGCAGGTGGTCGACGCTTCGGTCGCTGCGTAAGCAACCAGGTTTTCGGCCGGTATTGGCTGAACGCGAAAACGCCCCGGGAACCGGGGCGTTTTTTGTGCGCATTCCTGATCCGCAATTTTGCAAGGTCTCGGCGGCTCACGTCACCGTGAGGTTGTGTAACGATGCCGCCGCTCTCCTCGAATTTCGGACTGGAGCGGGCGAGCCGCTTATCAAGCCGATCATGGAGCAGACCGATGAGCATCTTACGAACACTGACAATCGTTGCCGGCGTCCTTGCGGGATCGCTCGGTGTGCAAACCGCGCCGGCGCTGGCCGCAGGCCCGCTCAAGGCGAAGAATGTCGTGCTGGTGCACGGCGCGTGGGCCGACGGATCAAGCTGGGCGCAGGTCATTCCAAAGCTTCAGGCGGCGGGTCTTCACGTCACTGCCGTACAGAATCCACTGACTTCGCTGGCAGATTCGGTTGCCGAGACACGCCGCGTTTTGGCGCAGCAGGACGGCCCGACAGTGTTGGTGGCGCATTCCTGGGGTGGCACCGTGATCAGTGAAGTAGGCACCGACCCGAAGGTCACCGGGCTGGTCTACGTCGCGGCGCGCGCGCCCGATGCGGACGAGGATTTCGTCGCGCTTTCGCAGAAGTTTCCGGCAGGCCCCGTGCGAGCCGGCGTGCAGGAGCATGACGGCTTCACCAAATTATCCGAGGACGCCTTCCTGAAATATTTCGCCAACGGGGTCGATCCGACGACCGCGAAAGTCCTCTACGCCGTGCAGTGGCCGACGCCGGCTTCGATCTTCGCCGGCCGCACCACCGCTGCCGCCTGGCGCAGCAAGCCAAGCTGGTACGCGGTGTCGAAGCAGGACTACACCATCAATCCCGACCTCGAGCGGTTTCTCGCCAAGCGCATGAACGCGACGACGGTCGAACTGGAGGCCGGTCACCTGTCGCTGGTGTCGCAGCCGGACAAGGTCGCCGACCTGATCCTGGCCGCCGCAGGCCAGCCCGAATAGCTCGGCACAATGAAAACGCCCCGGAAAACCGGGGCGTTTTTCGGTTCGTAGATCCTATGGGGTGGCAGGTGGTCAGGGGTAAGCTGAGTTTGCAACCACCCACTCACCCAGAGGATCCACGATGCGCACAGATCACACTGACACACCCGCCGGCTGCGAGTATGGCACGGTTTACATTGCTTTCGAACTGAGCAAGGCGAAATGGCAGCTAGGCATCATGATGCCTGGCGGCGAGAAGATGAGCCGTTACCGGATTGATGGAGGCGACCTGGCGGCGCTGTCGGGTTTGCTGGTCAAGGCTCGGGCGAAGGCGGAGCAGGCGGGGAAGCCGGTTCGTATTCTGTCCTGCTATGAAGCGGGTCTCGACGGTCATTGGCTGCACCGCTGGCTGGCCGACAACGGGGTCCTCAATTACGAGATCGATGCGTCGAGCATCGAGGTGAACCGGCGGGCACGGCGTGCCAAGACCGATCGGATCGACCTGGCGCAGTTGATGCGCTCGTTTCTGGCTCACCAGCGCGGCGAACCGCGGGTTTGCAGCATGGTTCGGGTTCCCACGCCTGAGGACGAGGATCGCAAACGGCGCACGCGCGAGCGCGAGCGGCTGCTGAAGGAGCGCACCGGGCACAGCAACCGGATCAAGGGGCTGCTGCATGGCCAGGGCATCCGCGATGCCATGCCCTTGAAGCCGGGTTTTTTGTCGGGTCTGGATGCGATGCGTACCGGCGATGGGCGCGTTCTGCCGCCCCGGCTGAAGGACGAGATCCATCGCGAGCATGAGCGGCTGGTCTTGGTGCACAAGCAGATCAAGGCGCTCGAGGCAGCGAATGCAGCCGCGCATCGGGCACCGGCCAAGGACTCGGTCGAGGCAAAGGCGGTTCAGCTTGCCCAACTCAAGGCGATTGGCCCGCACATCGCCCAGCTTCTGGCCAACGAGGTCTTCTACCGTGACTTCAAGAACCGGCGTCAGGTCGGCAGTTGCGTCGGACTGACCGACACACCCTACGACAGCGGCGCCCGCCGGCGACAACAGGGCATCAGCAAGGCCGGCAACCATCGCGCGCGAACGACCGCCATCGAGCTCGCCTGGCTGTGGCTGACGCATCAGCCCGATAGCGAGCTGAGCCGCTGGTTCCGCGAGCGGGTTGGCAACCTCAAGGGCCGCATCCGCAAGATCGCCATCGTGGCGCTGGCGCGCAAGCTGATGGTGGCGCTGTGGCGCTATCTGGAAACCGGCCTCGTGCCGACCGGCGCGGTGATGCGCCCAAGCCTTTAACGGACGCCGGTGCGCCAATGACGGCCGACGTGACCCAGGACAGACGCGTGACCGAACCCGGGCTTGGGTCTTCGGATTCCGCTTTCGTAGATGGGTCCCGTCTCTTCTGGGCCTTACCTTCACCCGTGCATGAAAGATTGGGGTCCGGGTCACCACACCCGACCGGATACAAGTTGATGCGGTGTCTGCCGCATAACAACGACACGGCCCAGTCCAGGATATCGCGTCGCCCCGCTCACGACGCGCACCAAAACGTTCCGATCCGAAAGCCTCGCGCCAGCCGTGCCGCCGTCAAGGTCGCTACGCGCCGCCTCCGGCGGTGGCCTGTGGCCAACCTTGACCGCGGCCGCGCCTGGCGCAGCGATCAATCATCGGAACGAAACCGCCACTGCGAGCGCAGCGCGCTCCACGACAACGACCAGGAGCAACACATGCCCTGATCAATCATTCCCCTTGTCAACTACAACCCCATACAAGCCCGGATGGAGCGCAGCGCAATCCGGGATAACTCACTCGCAAAGGCCCCGGATTTCGCTGCGCTCCATCCGGGCTACGGGTCCTTCATTCCAGCCCCTGCATCGTGGGCATGTCCTGGGTCGGTGCGATCTGCGGGACCGGCTTGGCTGGAGCCGAACCGGTTGTCACCGGGGCGGCCGCCTGCACCTCGGCCGACTTCGACTTCGGGGCAGGCGCAGCCATCTGCTGGACCGGCGCAGGCTTGGCAGCGATCGGGCTGGCCTTCGGCATCGGCACCGCGCGGCTCGCAACATGGGCCGGCCGCGACGGGCGCGGCGCGGCCGGGACCTGATCCGGCGCTTGGGCCTGCGGCGGTTGAGCCATGAAGGGCCCGCGGAGGGCGCTCTGCTCCTGGTCGAAATTATCGTCCATCCGGTGGGCCGGCACGAAGCGGATGATCCGGCCGTTGCGCGCATCTATAATCAGCCGGCCGTCCTCGCCGCCGCGGTCGATCGCCGCGATCGTGTAGACGAAGCCGCGGAGCCTGGGGATGCCGAGCGGCAAGAATCCGTTGTCGCGCAGCACGGAGTAGACTTCCGTCGACGGCAAGAGGCCTGGGCTGTATCCGTAGTGCGGTCCGGATCCGTACTGCGGCGGGGCAACCGGGTGCGGCGCCACCGCGTAGGGGGCATCGAAATCCGATGCTGCCGTGTATGGCGGGCGTCCGTTCTCGTAAGGCCCGGGCACCTGCGCCTGCGCGCTGCCCGCCAGAAGGACCAGTCCCGCCGCCAAAGATCCCGTGAACAACTTCATCACCGAAAGCTCCTGTAAGCCCCGCAGCCACCGGGCCTGAGCGGGAGCATTTTTTTGCGCTCTCGCCTGCTAGCCCGGACTGGAATTTCATGGCGAAATCCGGCAGTCCTTGGGCCGGATCGGGGCGCCGCTGCCGCAAACCCCGGCTTGCGGTTTTTTTCCCCGTCGCCAGGCGGCCGATCCGCATGCGGGCGAGGACTTTCACGCGCTTGTGTGGTAAAGAAAAATTTGGCATGGTCGAAGTTAGGACAGCATCACTGTCTCAAATGCGGAGCGGTCCCGGCACGGGGATTGCAACGAAACCGTGGCGCTACCAGCTCCAGGGCAGTGCAGGCAAGGCCGTTCCTCAGGGACGTTGAACGCCCAGGCCTGAATTTAAGAAATTGCGGCTCGCGGAGGACGAGCGGTGGCCCGGTGGGTGCCGCAAGCGTCCAAGGTGCGCCGACGATGCGGTGAGGCCCTTAGCCTTTTTGAGAGGAATGAGATGAGCGGGTCGGAATTCGAGCGCGAAAATTTCGAGGCAGAAACCCTGTCGGCGACCGCGGCTTCGAAACCGGCCGATATCGCGCGCGAACATGATTGGCGCCCGCCGGCCGAGGGCATGTACGACCTCGGCATGGAGAAGGATTCCTGCGGCGTCGGCTTCATCGCCAACATCAAGGGCAAGAAGTCACACCAGATCGTCTCCGACGCGATCAGCATTCTCTGCAACCTCGAGCATCGCGGCGCGGTCGGCGCCGATCCCCGCGCCGGCGACGGCGCCGGCATCCTGGTGCAGATCCCGCATGCCTTCTTCGCGCGCAAGGCCACAGCGCTCGGCTTCAAGCTGCCGAAGCCAGGCGACTACGCGATTGGCGCGCTGTTCATGCCGAAGGAGACGGCGTGGCGAAAGGTGATCCAGAGCATCATCGCCGAACAGATCAAGGAAGAGGGCCTCGTGCTGCTCGGCTGGCGCGACGTGCCGTCGGACAATGCTTCGCTCGGCGCAACCGTCAAGCCGACCGAGCCCTATCACATGCAGGTGTTCATCGGCCGCAACGGCACGGCGAAGACCGAGGAAGAGTTCGAGCGCAGGCTCTACATCCTGCGCAAGTCGATCTCGCAGGCGATCTATCAGCGCCGTGACCGCGGCATGGCCGGCTATTATCCGGTCTCGCTGTCGTGCCGCACCGTGATCTACAAGGGCATGTTCCTCGCCGACCAGCTCGGCAAGTATTATCCCGATTTGCACGAGCCGGATTTCGAGAGCGCGCTGGCGCTGGTGCATCAGCGCTTCTCCACCAACACCTTCCCGACCTGGTCGCTGGCGCATCCCTACCGCATGATCGCCCACAACGGCGAAATCAACACGCTGCGCGGCAACGTCAACTGGATGGCGGCGCGCCAGGCTTCCGTGCATTCGGAGCTCTACGGCAAGGACATCAGCCGGCTGTGGCCGATCTCCTATGAAGGCCAGAGCGACACCGCCTGCTTCGACAATGCGCTCGAATTCCTGGTGCAGGGCGGCTACTCGCTGCCGCACGCCGTGATGATGATGATTCCGGAGGCGTGGGCCGGCAATCCGCTGATGGATGAGCAGCGCCGCGCCTTCTACGAATATCACGCCGCGCTGATGGAGCCGTGGGACGGCCCTGCCGCGATCGCCTTCACCGACGGCCGCCAGATCGGCGCCACGCTGGACCGCAATGGCTTGCGTCCGGCGCGCTATCTCGTCACCAGGGACGACCGCATCGTGATGGCGTCCGAAATGGGCGTGCTGAAGATCCCCGAGGACCAGATCGTCACCAAGTGGCGGCTGCAGCCCGGCAAGATGCTGCTGGTCGACCTCGAACAGGGACGCCTGATTCCCGACGACGAGATCAAGGCGACGCTGGCCAAGAGCCATCCCTACAGCGACTGGCTGCATCGCACCCAGCTCGTGCTGGAGGAATTGCCTGACGCGCCCACCAAGGGCATGCGCTCCAACCTGCCGCTGCTCGACCGGCAGCAGGCGTTCGGCTATTCGCAGGAAGACATCAGCATCCTGATGACGCCGATGGCGGCCACCGGCGAAGAAGCCGCGGGCTCGATGGGCAACGACACGCCAATCTCGGCGCTGTCGGACCGGCCGAAGCCGCTGTTCACCTATTTCAAGCAGAATTTCGCGCAGGTCACCAACCCGCCGATCGATCCGATCCGCGAGGAACTCGTGATGAGCCTCGTCTCGATCATCGGGCCGCGGCCGAACCTGTTCGACCTGCAGGGCATGGCCTCGACCAAGCGGCTCGAGGTGCGCCAGCCGATCCTGACCGACGCGGACCTGGAAAAGATCCGCTCGATCTCCGATGTCGCGGACACCCATTTCAAGTCGCGCACCCTCGACACCACCTTCCACGCCGGCTTCGGCGCGGCGGGCATGGAGCAGGTGCTTGATGAACTCTGCGCGCGCGCCGAAGGCGCGGTGCGCGAAGGCGTCAACATCATCATTCTGTCGGACCGCATGGCGGGCTCCGACCGGATTCCGATCCCCTCGCTCTTGGCCTGCGCCGCCGTGCATCATCATCTGATCCGCACGGGATTGCGCACCTCGGTCGGCATCGTCGTCGAATCAGGCGAACCGCGCGAAGTGCATCATTTCGCCTGTCTGGCCGGCTACGGCGCCGAGGCGATCAATCCGTATCTGGCGTTCGAAACCATCATCGCGATGAAGGACCGCCTGCCGGGCGCGCTCGACGACTACGAGATCGTCAAGCGCTACATCAAGTCGATCGGCAAGGGCCTGTTGAAGGTGATGTCCAAGATGGGCATCTCGACCTACCAGTCCTACTGCGGCGCGCAGATTTTTGACGCCGTCGGGCTGAAGGCCGATTTCGTCGCGAAATATTTTGCCGGCACCCATACCCGGATCGAAGGCGTCGGCCTTGCCGAGATCGCCGAGGAAACCGCGCGCCGCCATACGGATGCGTTCGGCGACGCGCAGGTCTACAAGACCGCGCTCGATGTCGGCGGCGAATATGCCTACCGCACCCGCGGCGAGGATCACGCCTGGACCGCAGAGTCCGTTTCGACGCTGCAGCACGCCGTGCGCGGCAACTCGCACGAGCGCTACCGGGCGTTTGCGAAGATCCTCAACGAGCAATCCGAGCGGCTGTTGACGCTGCGCGGCCTGTTCCGGCTCAAGACCGCCGAGGACGAGAAGCGCAAGCCCGTGAAGCTCGACCAGGTCGAGCCGGCCGCCGAAATCGTCAAGCGCTTCGCCACGGGAGCCATGTCGTTCGGCTCGATCTCGCGCGAGGCGCACACCACGCTGGCGATCGCGATGAACCGGATCGGCGGCAAGTCGAACACCGGCGAAGGCGGCGAAGAGGCCGATCGCTTCAAGCCGATGCCGAACGGCGATTCGATGCGTTCGGCGATCAAGCAGGTCGCCTCGGGCCGCTTCGGCGTGACGACGGAGTACCTCGTCAACTCCGACATGATGCAGATCAAGATGGCGCAGGGCGCCAAGCCCGGCGAAGGCGGACAGTTGCCTGGCCACAAGGTCGACGCGACGATTGCGCGCGTGCGGCATTCGACGCCCGGCGTCGGTCTGATCTCGCCGCCGCCGCATCACGACATCTATTCGATCGAGGATCTGGCGCAGCTCATCTACGATCTCAAGAACGTCAATCCGGACGGTCAGGTCTCGGTCAAGCTGGTCTCCGAAATCGGCGTCGGCACGGTGGCCGCGGGCGTCGCGAAAGCGCGTGCCGACCACGTTACCATCGCGGGCTTCGAGGGCGGCACCGGCGCCTCCCCCCTCACCTCGATCAAGCATGCGGGTTCTCCGTGGGAAATCGGCCTTGCCGAAACCCACCAGACGCTGGTGCGCGAGCGGCTGCGCAGCCGCATCGTGGTGCAGGTCGACGGCGGTTTCCGCACCGGACGCGACGTCGTGATCGGTGCACTCTTGGGCGCCGACGAATTCGGCTTCGCTACCGCGCCGCTGATCGCGGCCGGCTGCATCATGATGCGCAAGTGCCATCTCAACACCTGCCCGGTCGGCGTCGCGACGCAGGACCCGGTGCTGCGCAAGCGCTTCACCGGCCAGCCCGAGCACGTCATCAACTACTTCTTCTTCGTTGCGGAAGAGGTGCGCGAGATCATGGCGAAGCTCGGCTACAAGAAGTTCGACGAAATGGTCGGCCAGACCCAGATGCTCGACCAGTCCACTTTGGTCGCGCACTGGAAGGCCAAGGGGCTCGACTTCTCAAAGCTGTTCGTGCGGCAGAAGGAGCTGCCCGGCCAGAAGATCTATCACGCCGAACCCCAGAACCATCATCTGGAGAAGGTGCTCGACCGCCGCCTGATCGAGAAGGCGCAGGCCGCGCTCGACCGCGGCGCGCCGGTGAAGATCGACGAGGAGATCAACAACACCGACCGCTCCGCCGGCGCGATGCTGTCGGGTCAGGTTGCAAAGATCTACGGCCATGCCGGGCTGCCGCATGACAGCATCCATGTCAGCCTGAAGGGCACCGCGGGGCAAGCGTTCGGCGCCTGGCTGGCGCGCGGCGTCACCTTCGATCTCGAAGGCGAAGGCAACGACTATGTTGGCAAGGGCCTTTCCGGCGGCCGCATCATCGTCAAGCCGCCGCGGAATTCCGGCATCGTGCCGGAAGAATCCATCATCGTCGGTAACACGGTGATGTACGGCGCGATCGAGGGCGAATGCTATTTCCGCGGCATCGCCGGCGAGCGCTTTGCGGTGCGTAATTCGGGTGCGATCGCGGTCGTCGAAGGCGCCGGCGATCACTGCTGCGAATACATGACCGGCGGCATTGTCGTGGTGCTGGGCAAGACCGGGCGCAATTTTGCGGCCGGCATGTCCGGCGGCATCGCCTATGTGCTGGACGAGGCCGGTGACTTCGCCAAGCTTTGCAACATGGCGATGGTCGAACTCGAACCGGTGCTCTCGGAAGAGATGATCAACCAGAACACCTATCACCACTCCGGCGATCTCGAGCAGCATGGCCGGGTCGACGTGTTCGCCAATCTGCTGGAGTCCGATATCGAGCGGCTGCACATCCTGATCACGCGCCACGCCAAGCTGACCGGCTCGAAGAAGGCGGCCGAGATCCTCGCCGACTGGAAGACGTGGCTCCTGAAATTCCGCAAGGTGATGCCGGTGGAATACCGCCGCGCGCTGAAGGAATTGAAGGTGAACGCCGACGCCGAGCCGAAAATCGCGATCGGGGCTTAGCTGCACGAGCCCGTCATTGCGAGCGCCGCGAGCAATCCATAGCGCCACAAGCCGACCATGGATTGCTTCGCGGCTCACGCTCCTCGCAATGTCGGAGGGTGACGGAAACACATAGATGCGAACAAGAGATGCAGGGGCATCAGGTTTAATGGGCAAGATCACAGGTTTTCTCGAGATCGACCGGAACGAACGCAAGTACACGCCGGTCGCCGAGCGCTTGAAGCATTATCGCGAATTCGTCATTCCGCTGAGCGAGAAGGACACCCGCGACCAGGCCGCGCGCTGCATGAATTGCGGCATTCCCTATTGCCACGGCACCGGCTCGGTGGCGCCGGGCACGCCGGGCTGCCCGGTCAACAACCAGATCCCCGATTTCAACGACCTCGTCTATCAGGGCAATTGGGAAGAAGCCTCGCGCAACCTGCACTCGACCAACAATTTCCCCGAGTTCACCGGCCGCATCTGCCCCGCCCCGTGCGAGGCGTCCTGCACGCTCAACATCGACGACAACCCGGTCACCATCAAGACCATCGAATGCGCCATCGTGGACCGCGCCTGGGACAATGGCTGGCTGAAGCCCGAGATCGCACCGGCCAGGACCGGCAAGAAGGTAGCGGTCATCGGCTCCGGGCCTGCGGGCCTTGCGGCCGCGCAACAGCTCGCGCGCGCCGGCCATGACGTGCATGTCTACGAAAAATTCGCCAAGGCAGGCGGGTTGCTTCGCTACGGCATTCCCGACTTCAAGATGGAAAAGCACATCATCGACCGCCGCGTGGCGCAGATGGAAGCCGAGGGCGTGACGTTCCATTATGGCGTCCATGTCGGCGGTACCTCGCAAGGCGCGATCGATCCACGCGAACTGCTCAACCAGTATGACGCAGTGGCGCTAACCGGCGGCGCCGAAGCCGGCCGCGATCTGCCGATCCCCGGCCGCGACCTCGACGGCATCCACTTTGCGATGGATTTCCTGCCGCAGCAGAACCGCCGCGTCTCCGCCGAGCCGCTCGGCGATGCCAGGGACATTCTCGCCGAAGGCAAGCATGTCGTCGTGATCGGCGGCGGCGATACCGGTTCGGACTGCATCGGCACTTCATTCCGGCAGGGCGCTAAATCCGTCACCCAGCTCGAAATCATGCCGGCGCCGCCCGAACACGAAAACAAGGGCGTGACCTGGCCGAACTGGCCCTTGAAGATGCGGACCTCTTCGAGCCAGGCCGAAGGCGCCAAGCGCGAATACGCGGTGCTGACGCAAAAGTTCTCCGGCGAGAACGGCAAGGTGCAGAAGCTGCATTGCGTGCAGGTCGACGACAAGTTCAAGCCGATCGCCGGCACCGAATTCGAACTTGAGGCACAGCTCGTGCTGCTCGCCATGGGCTTCGTGCATCCGGTGCACGAAGGCATGCTGAAGAGCCTTGGCGTCGATCTCGACCAGCGCGGCAATGTCCGCGCCAACACACACGACTACAAGACCTCGCTGCCCAACGTTTTCTCCGCCGGCGACATGCGCCGCGGGCAATCGCTGGTGGTCTGGGCAATCCGCGAGGGACGTTTGTGCGCGCGGGCGATCGATCAGTATCTGATGGGGACGACGACGCTGCCGAGGTAGGCGGCTAGCTCATCGAAAGCGATCTCAGCACCGCTCACGCCGTCATCACCCGCCTTGTGCGCAATTGCGCACTGGGGCGGGTGATCCAGTATTCCAGAGACTCCTGTGAGATTCGGATAAGCCGCGGCGTACTGGATGCCCCGCCTGCGCGGGGCATGACGGGTGAGGCGCGAGCACAGTCCTAATGCTGCAGCCTCACGCCCAGCATCGCCACCGTCGACGCCGTGCTGTTCCCCGGCAAGTTCGAATCCAGCCAGTCCCGCCGCAGCGTGCCTCTGAGCCAGACGTTGCGGTTCATCTTGTAGATCGCCTCGCCCGACAGCGTGTAGATCTTGTCGCGCCTGGGATTGCCCTGATAGTCGAGGTCCCCCCAGGTGAATTTGCCGATCGCGGTCAGCCAGCGGCGGAAGTCGTGATCGACTTCGACGGTGTAGATGTGCGTCAGCACGCCGGACGTGCCGGGCAGCGTGGTCTCCGTGATCGTGGTGTCGGAATAGAACTTTGCCGTCGTCAGCGGCGTCGCGGTCCAGACCAGCGAGGACGAGACCAGCAGGCCTTCCAGGCGATCGAGCCTCGGATCGGCATAGTCGCGCGCGGCGTAGCCGACGCCGATTTCGCCGGTCAACAGCCGCGAGAATTCGAAACTGGTGCCGCCCTTGACATAGCCGCCGTTGGAGTCGCGCGCAAAACCGTTGCGGTCGAGCCTGAGGTCATGCACGCGGCTGTCGCCCTGCACTTCCACAAACGGCTTCAGGCCGGGCCTCAGATCATAGCTGACGCGGCCGACGCCGCCGTACTGGCTGAAGTTGCGGTCGTCGTTGGTGCTGGACGTCCCGTCGGTGAGCTTTGAGTTGGTGTAGTCGGTGCGGTCGACGGCGGCGCCGGCGGAAACCTGCAGCCGGTTAAAGTTCTGATCGACGCCTAAGGTACCGCCTACCGTGGTGTAGATCGGATATCTGGCGAGGCCCGCCTGCACGTTCGGGCTGCCGGGATTGTCGGTCGAGACAAACAACCGCCCTTGCCCAGTGAGCCTGGTGTCGCGGCTGACATCGAGCCGGCCGTCGACATGGCCGATGAAGCTCGGCCGATCGATATCGAGCGGCGCCGACAGCGGCGTACCGTCCGCGTTCGGCGTGAGGTTGCTGGTGTAGCCGGTGAAGGAGCCGCGCAGATCGGCCACCAGCGCGTGACGTTCCCAGTCGGAGAACGCGACGAATTCCGGTGCGATCACGTAGAACGGCCTGGCTTGTGCGACGGCGAGCCGGCCGGGATTGGTGTCGTAGCCACCGGAGAATTCGACCGCTGACTTGATCAGGAAACTGCCAGCGTAATCGCCGACGGCACCGAACGGATCGTCATCGATCCTGAGGCGCTTGCGCGGCGGCTGTCCGACGACCGTACCGGCCATGGCGGGCGGGATTGGCGTTTTGTGCGCCGACTCCGACGGCGGAATCGAAAGCCGCAGCCGCGTGTTCGACGCAATCGGCGGCGGCGGACTGCCAGGACCGACCGGCGGCTTCGGTCGGGCCTGCCCCGGATAGTATTTCGGCTTCTTGCGCTTGCGGTTGAGCGAGTCGTAGCCGGAATCGGCGGCGCCGCTCGCGGCCGGCAGACCGTATTTCGGAATCTGTCCGATCCGCGACGGCGCGGGCTTGTCCTTGTCGTTGTCCTGCAGCTTCGGACTATTGAGCGGATCGTTCACTTCCGCCGCGGTCCGGCGCAGTGGCGAATCCGCCGGCGTCGTCTGGCTGGTGCGCCTCGAGCTGAACAGGTCCGGCGTGACGGTTTGCGCCTGCGCTGCGGTTCCCATCAAGGCGATCAGCGCAAGGCACGGCAAGGCTGCGCGAAAGGCGCGCGCGCGGCTGTTCCGGCCGGTTACTGGCCCCGCCCTCACGACAAGAAATACTCCAACAAAAACAGATATTTGAACGGTACGCACCGAGCGCTCGCGAGAGCACGTCGTTAATGGAGTTAAAACAATTATGGTTAATGAGCCGTTGAGAGCCGTACCGCGCACGTCGCATCGCCGGGCAGGCCATGCTATGGACGGGTTTGGGGGCGAAGCGCCCTCCTCCCCTGGGACAGACATGGCCAATCCGAAACCGCTGATGGCAGAATCATCCGGCACCGAAACCGCTGACGCCGCCGTTCAGTCGGCCCTGCGCACACTCGATGCGGAAGGCGGCGGGATCGCCGCGCTGTCAGCGGCGCTGCAATCCGACCTTCGGGCGCCGTTTGTCGCCGCCACTGACCTGATCCGCAACGCCAAGGGACGGCTGATCGTCACCGGGCTCGGCAAGTCAGGCCATATCGGCCGCAAGATCGCCGCGACCTTTGCCTCCACCGGCACGCCGGCGTTCTTCGTCCATGCCGCCGAAGCCAGCCATGGCGACCTCGGCATGATCACGGCCGACGATGTCATCCTGGCGCTGTCCTGGTCCGGCGAGCAGCCGGAGATGAAAAACCTGATTAGCTACGCCGCGCGGTTCCGGATTGCCGTGATCGCGATGACGGCGGAGCGGGAATCCTCGCTCAGCAAGGCGGCCGATATCGCGCTGACGCTGCCGAAGGCGCGCGAGGCCTGCCCGCACAACCTCGCGCCCACCACCTCCTCGCTGATGATGCTGGCGCTCGGCGATGCCTTGGCGATCGCGCTGCTGGAAGGCCGCGGATTTACGTCCATCGATTTCAGCGTGCTGCATCCCGGCGGCAAGCTGGGTGCGATGCTGAAATATACCCGCGATCTCATGCACGCGGGCGACGCCGTGCCGCTGAAGCCGCTGGGCACCAAAATGTCCGACGCGCTGGTCGAGATGACCTCGAAGGGCTTTGGCTGCGTCGGCATCGTCGACGCACGCGGGTATATCGTCGGCATCGTCACCGACGGCGATTTGCGCCGCCACATGGGGCCTGATCTGATGGCGGCCACCGTCGACGAGGTGATGACGAAAAATCCGAAGACGATCGACCGCGACGTGCTGGCCGGCGAGGCGCTGGAGATCCTCAACTCCTCCAAGATCACGACGCTGATCGTCACCGATGCCGGCAAGCCGGTCGGCATCGTGCATCTGCACGATTTTTTGCGCGCGGGCGTGGCGTAGGATCCTGTCGTTCCGGGGCACGCGAAGCGTGAACTATGATGTGCAATTGCACATCTGAGAACCTCGAGATTCTCAGGTGCGCAATTGCGCACCGTAGTTCGATGCTGCGCATCGCCCCGGAATGACGCTTATCGCGGAAATCTCGCCGCCTTCCCTTCCAGCGGTAGCGCCAGTCCGTTCGCGAGATACGATACGGTGCGGTAGAATCCGCACAGCAGGATGATCTCGAAGATCTTCGCCTCGTCATGATGCGCCGACAGGTCAGCGAATTCGGTTTCGCTCAGCGTCGCCCGCTCGTGCAGCGCGTCGACGGCGGCGATCAGCGCCTGCTCGGCTTCCGACCAGCAGGCCTCGGTGGCGGCGCCGCGCACGGTGGCGCGGACCTGTTCATCGGTCAATTTTGCGGCCTCGGCGAACGTCGTGACATGCACGCCCCATTCGTACTCGCATCCCGTTCGCGCGCAGGTGCGGTCTATGGCGATCTCGCGCTCGCGCAACGACAGCGGCCCGCGATCCAAGAGGTTGCCGGCGCGGAATTTCTCCCAGGCGCGGGCATTGCCCGCCATGACGCGAAACAGCACCAGCGGCGGCGCACCGCGCATGATGCGATCGAACTGCCCGGCAATGTCAGGTGCATAAGGCGGCTGCAATGGCGCGATCCGCGGCGTGGTCTGGGACATCGGCGGGCCCCCGTGCTACCAATAACGTAGCAGCACGCTACATTATCTGTAGCGACATGCAAGAGGACTTTCGATGCCGAAACCGGCCGCCGTCACCAGGAAAACTGCCGTTCGCGGCTCCAGAACGGGCCGGCCGGTCATGGCCCTGCTCGATCTGCTGGGGCGGCGCTGGGCCTTGCGGATCGTCTGGGAGCTGCGCGATGGCCCGCTGACCTCGCGCGCGCTCCGCACCGCCTGCGACGACGCCTCGCCGACGGTGATGCAGGCCCGGCTGTCGGAGCTGCGCGACGCCGGCCTCGTCGAACTCCTGGCCGGCGACGGTTACCGCCTGACGCCGCTGGGCAGGGAGCTGATGGAAAGCGTCCTGCCACTGCATCACTTCGCCGAGCGTTGGAGCAAGCGCGGGGCATAGCGTTTTCGAGCGAAGTGGATACCGGTTCGCGTGAAGAAAACGCGTCAAAAAAGAGAAGCCTTGAGCTAAGCCGCCGCCACCGTCAGGCTCGCGCCATCGACCTGCACCACCTTGACGCGGCTGCCGGCCGGTGCGTCGGGGCCGGCGACGCGCCAGATCGTGTCGTCGATCCGCACCGTGCCCGTCCCGTCGACGATCGGCTTTTCCAGGGTGAATTCCCGGCCGATCAGCGCCTCGGTCCGCTTGTTGAGAAACGGGTTGCTTTGGCTGCGGCTACCCTCGCTGCGCGCAAAGTGCCGCCACGCCGGCACGGCGGCGACCGCGAACATCGCAAACATCAGGAGCTGCGTCTGCCAGGACGGGTTGATCGCAAACGACAACAGCCCGACCAATAGGGCCGCGAGCCCGAGCCAGAACATGAAGACACCCGGCGCCAAGAGCTCCAGCGCCATCAGGAGGAAGCCGAAGATCAGCCAGTTCCAGGTGCCCAGGGTGGAAAACATCTCGGCCATGACACGAACCTCTAATCAGCGAGAATGAACTTCCGCATCGAACCTCACCGTTGCGGCGCGACCGGCGGCGTCGGGCCGGTGTTCGGCACCGAGGACGTCCGGCGTGCGGCAGCAGCCGCGGAGGCTGCGCTTTCGCCGAAGGTCGCCTTGGCGATCTCGCCGATGCCGGCAAGCGATCCCAAAATGCTCATCGCTTCGATCGGCAGCATGACGAGCTTCTGGTTCGGCGAATCCGCAAGCTGTCCGAACGCCTTGATGTATTTGTCGGCGATAAAATAGTTCAGCGCGGCGACGTCGCCCTTGGCGATGGCCTCGGAGACCATCTGCGTCGCCTTGGCCTCGGCTTCGGCGGAGCGCTCGCGCGCTTCGGCGTCGCGGAACGCAGCCTCCTTGCGACCTTCGGCCTGCAGGATCTGGCCCTGCTTGGCGCCTTCCGCGCGCAGGATTTCCGACTGGCGCTGGCCCTCGGCCTGCAGAATGTCGGCGCGCTTGACGCGCTCGGCCTTCATCTGCCGGCCCATCGCCTCGACCAGATCGGCCGGCGGCACGATGTCCTTGATCTCGATGCGGTTGACCTTCAGCCCCCACGGCGACACCGCGGCGTCGACCACGCGCAACAGGCGCTCGTTGATCTCGTCGCGATGCGACAGCACCTGGTCGAGGTCCATCGCGCCCATCACCGAACGGATATTGGTCATGGTCAGCACGATGATCGCCTGATCGAGATTGGACACTTCGTAACTCGCCTTGGCGGCATCGAACACCTGATAGAAGGCGACGCCGTCCACCGTCACGGTGGCGTTGTCCTTGGTGATCACCTCCTGCTCGGGAATGCTGATCACCTGCTCCATCATGTTCATCTTGCGGCCGACGCGGTCGAAATAGGGAATGATGAGGTTCAACCCCGGCGCGAGCGTGCGGGTGTATTTGCCGAATCGCTCAATGGTCCAGTCATAGCCCTGCGGCACCGTCTTGACGCCCGCGAACAGCGTGACAATGACGAGCAGAACAAACGCGATCGCGAAGATGTCGAAACCAGTCATAAAGTCCTCCAAAGCCGGCAAGGGTGAGCGTTGCCGGACGCGGTCTCTCAATATGAGTCAGTAACGCCGCGGCGCCGGTTCAGCCGGCCGTTCTCAAGTTATGGTTATATAGCTGGGGAATTGTTTGGCGGCCACCAGATGAATTCGATCCGGATGGCCGCCTTGTTCTGCAGGGTGGTTAAATCCAGCCTTGAAGCTCGCGCAAAACGAGCTGGCGGATGACGTCCATGCCGGGATCGCTGTCGTTGAGGCAGGGGATGGCGGAAAATTGCTCGCCGCCATTGTGCTTGAAGATTTCGGCGTTTTCCTGCGCGATCTCCTCCAGCGTCTCCAGGCAATCGGCGGAGAAGCCGGGGGTCACGATGGCAATACGTTTCACACCATCTTTCGCAAGCTTTTGGATGGTCTTGTCCGTATAGGGCTGCAGCCACTCGTCGAAGCCGAAGCGCGACTGAAATGTAAGGATCAGTTTGGAGGCATCAAGGCCCATGCGCTTGCGCAAGCTTTCGGTTGTTGCAACGCACTGGGCGTAATAGGGATCGCCCTTGTCGACATATTTCTGCGGCATGCCGTGAAACGACGCCACGATCAGCTCGGGCTGAAACGGCAAGGCCGCGAGATGCGCATTGATCGAGACGGCGAGCGCCTCGATATAATCGGGATCGTCGTAGTAAGGCGGGCTCACCCGCAGCGTCGGCTGCGCGCGCATGTCGGCGAGCGCGCGAAACACCTCGTCGCAGACAGTCGCCGATGTCGCCGCGGAATATTGCGGATAGAGCGGCACCACCAGCAGGCGATCGCAGCCTTGCGCAGCCAGTGCATCGATGCGCGAGCGGATCGACGGGTTGCCGTAGCGCATCGCCCAGTCGACCACGACGTGGTCGTGATCTGAAATCGCCTCGGCGAGCTTCTCGGCCTGCGCGCGCGTAATCGTCTTGAGCGGGGATTCGTCTCTCTCAGTGTTCCAGATCTTCCGGTAGTCGCGTGCCTTGCGGCCGGGACGCACGCGCAAAATGATGCCGTTGAGGATCAGCTTCCATACGAGGCCCTGGTCCTCGATCACGCGCGGATCGGAGAGGAATTCCTTCAGGTAGACCCGTACGCCCGCGGCATCGGCCGTATCGGGGGTGCCGAGATTGACCAGCAACACGCCGACGCGCTGCGGCTGGGCCGCCGGCGCCGGTTTCGCATTTCCAATGGGGACGACCGCCATCATGATTTCGATGGCTTCGCGCGTTGCACCATCCTTGTCAAGATAATGGCCGGTTCGATAGGCTTCACAGATTGCTCCGGGCGGGAGGAACCATGACGATCGCCGAATGGTGCGTTTTCGGGACGCTGATGCTCTATTTGCTGACGATCGCCTCGGTCAAATGGGCCGGGCATCGCCATTTCGACAATGCCAGACCACGCGATCCCGCATTCTACGAGGACGCGATCCGTGCCCGCGCGCTCGGCGCCCATCAGAACGGCATCGAGGCGTTTCCGTTCTTTGCGGTCGCCGTGCTGCTGGCGGAATTCCGCACTGCGCCGCAGCACCTGATCGACGAGCTCGCGGTGCTCTTCCTGATCGTGCGGATCGCCTATGTCTTCACCTATCTCGGCAACCGCCCGACGCTGCGCTCGATTCTCTGGAGCATCGGGTTTGGGATCAACGTCGCGATCTTCTTCATGCCAGCGATCAGGGGGTATTTACCGGCGTAGGGAAGGCCTGATCGTCATATCCTGCTCTCTCAACGTCATTGCGAGCGAGCACCTCTCACTGGACGTCGACAATCTCCACCCAATTCGCGCCGTTGCCGACTGGGTAGCGACTGGGCTCGGCCAGCTTCCCGGTGCTCTGATCGATCTTGTACACCGACAGGCGGTCCGACTTTTCACCCGAAGCGACGAGATACTGGCCGCTCGGATCGATCTTGATGCCGCGCGGCTGCGCCTCCGTCGCGAAATTGGTGACGTAGCCAAGCTTGCCCGTTTCAGCCGTCACCGTGAACAGGGCGATCTTGTTGCTGGTGCGCTCGGTCGAATACAGGAATTTGCCATTGGGCGTGATCTGAATGTCAGCCGCCCAGATTTTCGGCTTGTCGTCCTTCGGTGCAGCTGCCGCGGGCGCCGGTGCGGCGCCGGCCGGCGCCTGCGGCGCGCCCCAAACGAGGCCGGCCTCCGCCGGCACCGAGCTGATGCTCTCTACGAGAGAGAGCGTTCCCTTGCCGGCATCGACCGCATATTGCGTGACGTGTCCCGAGAGCTCGTTTAGCACGTAGAGGTTCTTGTTGTCCGGCGAGAACGCCATGTGGCGCGGGCCGTGACCTGCTTCCGGGCTGACCGCCGCCGGCTCGTTGGCCGTGAGCTTGCCGGTCTTGCTATCGAAGACGAACTGCAGCACTTGATTGGCGCCCAGTGTGGTCGCATAGACGAATTTGTTGCTGCGGTCGGGCAGGATCGCATGCGCATTGCGGCCGGTGGCGATGACCTGAGTAGCTTCCGCCTCCGCCAGCCCATTTTCGCCGATCGGGCTTACAGCAAGCTTGTCGCCGCCATAGGAGGCGGTGAACAGGTAACGCCCGGTATGATCGGTCGATACATAGGGCATGCTGTCGGGGAGCGGCGCCGTCGCCTTTTGCGTGAGCGCGCCGGTCGCGGGATCGATGGCGTAGGTCAATACGCGTGTTGGCTGCGAGCGTATGACGGCATAGAGGTACTTTTTGCTCGGGCTCACCGTCATCGGCATGACCAGTTTGGCGGCCTCGGCCTTGCCGATCGGTGTCAGCGTGCCGGTGCTCGTGTCCATGATGTAGGCGTCGATATTGCCGTCCTGTGCGTTCGAGACGTAGACGAACGTCTTGGCCACGGACATCGAGGTCACTCCGATTGCAAACAGCAGCGCGAGCGCGACGCTCATCGCTACACTTCTTGGCGTTTTCATTTGGTGCCGCCCGGAATGTGGTTGGGATTCGTGGCGCGATCTCCAGCGACGTGAAGCTATCTGATCATGCGGCGAGGTCAATCGGCTGATCGATAGGTTTTGTGGCGAGCGTTTTCCAGCCGTCGACTTTGCGCATGTTGATCTGACCGGAGGCGAGCAGCGCCCAGAACAACATCGCTGCCGTGTCAGCCGATGGCAGCACGGTCTGCGTCTTGATCCGCCGCTTGAACTCCTCGTGCAGCCGCTCGATGGCATTGGTGGTACGCGCGCTCTTCCACTGACTTGGCGGCAACCGGGTGAAGGTGAAGAGCCGGCCGCCAGCTTCCTGCAGGCTGTCGGCCACTGCTCGATGCTTGAGCCGCCATTTGCGGATGAAGGCCTTGCGGCGCGCCTCGATCTCCTCGCGCGTCGCCGCATAGATCATGTCGTTGTAGTCGGCGGTGATCTCCTCGTGCAGGCGCTCGGGCGCATGCGCCAAGAGGTTGCGGTGCTTGTGAACCGTGCAGCGCTGCACCGGTACGCCGTCCCACACAGCGGCGATCGCGCTATCGAGCCCGGGCGCGCCGTCCACGATGAGGAACTCGGGCCGCCGCAGGCCGCGCCGGATGAGATCGTCGAGCACCGCCCGCCAGGCTTCGGTGCTCTCGCTGCCCATGGCCTTGACTGCGAGCAAGATTTTCTGGCCGTCCGCGCGCACGCCGATGACAACCAGCAGCGAGATCGATGTGGCCTTGCGGTCGAGCCGCACCCGCACCACGGTGCCGTCGAGGATCAACCGCACGATCGGCTCCTCGGCCAGTGAGCGGCCATTCCACGCATCCCAGTCGCTCTTCACTTTGCGCCACACCCGGCTCACCGTGTCCTTGCCAACCGCGCCGCCGAACAGGGCAGAGAGCGCGCGGCGCACACGGCGCGTGTTGGTGCCCGCCAGGTAGCAGCCGGCGATCAGCGCGTCGGCGGCCAGCGTGCGGCGTTGGTAGGCCCGCAGTGCGCCGCTTTTCCACTCGGTCGTCTTGCCATCGGACGTATTCAAGCGGGCGCGCGGCACTGCGATCTCCACTTTCCCGAATGTGCCCAGCAGCGAGCGCGGCCGATGCCCGTGGCGGTGACCAGTGGCGGCGGGCGTCGCCCCCGAATCGCCGCTCGCCGGCCTCGCCCGTCGGGCGTAGCGCGAGCGCGCCAGCACCTCGTCGAGCTCAGCTTCGAACATCGCTTGCAGGAATTCCCGGGTTCGCTCGCGAAGGCCAGCTTCGATCGGGTCGAACCAGTTGTCGAAAAGCTGCTCAGTCGTCTCGATTTCGGACTGCGGCAGGCAAGGCGTCGTGATAATCTTCGTCATGGCGTGATCTCCACCGGCGCTGAAACGCCGGAATCGCTTGTTGGTCCAAGCTGGAGATTACGCCGCCTTCATTTTCCAACCACTCCCGCTACGGCACCTTTCATTTTTGCTCTCCCCAGACTTGTCAAAGTCGCTTTCGGCCGCAGTCAGTGCTGAGACCTCGTTTGTGCCTCCGAGACTCAGGCCCAAGGCATCATACGCTGTCAAACAAGCAGACTAAAAGGGGACTCACAGGCTCGTTTTGCGGCTATCGATGTCCGCGTTGGGCCATTCGCGTCATTTTGGTCGTCGGCCGACTACTTGCGGTCTTCCCTTGGAAACGGACATCGTCAGGGCCGGTCGCTATGTCTCAAAGGTGCACAACTCCGGACATCCTGGAAGCTATAGTCATCGCCTCCGGACGGGACGTCAGTCGGGTCCTGGCAGCGTACCTACCGCCGACCGGAGCCGCGGGGCCGGTCAGTCACGCTGACTTGCTATATCCGTTGGCCGGAGTGAAGCTGCCGACGCCGGGTCCGGTCTTCAGTCTCTGGCTCTAACCAGTTTGAGACATTGTGCATTTTGGATGCTGTTTCTCAGGCGCGTCAGGTCGCGTATAATCTAGTTGCCCTTGAAACGGGACAGCCGAAATCGCCGTCCGGGGCGAACGAGCAGTACTGATGCCATCGGCAGGCACGCTCTCTTAAGAGACCGACGCTTTTTTCGGTTCGCACGACCATTCACATTCCACGAAATGCGCGCGCCGCTTCTGCGGCGGCTCGTTGCTGTAACCTCAGGAGAAAGCGATGAACAAGATCGATCGAAGGTCAGCATTGGGAATCGGGTTGGCAGCGGCTTCGGCGGCCATGATAAAGCCAGCCGCCGCTCAGACCACGGGCTACAAGGATACGACGCCGTGGCCCGGTGTCGTGGTGCGCGCTTACGATGGCGAGACACCATCCATCATCCCCGGTTTTAAGACTGTCTCAATGCGCGATGTCATTATGCAGCCGGGATCGAAGACTATGGGTCCCCCGATGATGAATGCCATGATCTGCCATATCCCCGAGGGCGAGCTTCGGCTTGAGCAGGAGGGAAAGACCTTTACGGCCAAGAAGAACTTTGTCTGGACCTGCAACAAGGACACAAAAGAGCAGGCGTTCAATGATGGGAACGTGGTCGCAATTATGAGGATCACGGACCTGAAGGCTTAAGGCTCGTTTCTTCGTAAGAGATTGCAGGTGCGGATGGTGTACTCGACGAGGCGCCAGCCGCGCGGCAACCACCGGCGCTCGACATTCCGCGGAGCACACGGCTGCTCTGAAGGATGCGAGAAGGCGGCGCCGAGAGTCTTGTTTGGGTCAATCGCGTCATTCTGAATTAAGCGCCGATTACTTCCGGTCTTCATCAGCAAGCAGACAATCACAGGGCGCGGCACCATGTCTCAAAGGTGCACAATTCCAGACCAGACTGGGCTTACCGATCCAGGCCGCTTTCTGGCGCATCGAATACCATGGGTATTCTCACCGCTAGGCTATCCGTCCGCGTGGTCGTTGCCACGGTGCGCGGCGATGAACATGGCGACGGCCGACCGGCAATAGGATTCGATTTCGTTGTCGTCCTCTCCTTTCGCCTGATCGAAGCGTGCGATCATCAGGAGATCGGATCCTTTGAAAAGCGCGGCAAACAAGCGGGCGGACCGGAGAGGATCGGGCACGTTCAGAACCGCCTTCGCGTGCAACTGACACAACAGGGCCTCGATTTGGGCGATGACATGGGCGGGGCCGGCTTCGAAATGGAGCTTGCTTAACGAGTTTTGACTCGTCTTGTCGGCCATGACCATGGCTTCGACACTGCGGACGTCTGATCTCAACAACGTGCGAAGCAGTAATGATCCCACCGCCATGAGCTGGTCTTCGACCGAACCGTCGACGCCCTCAAGAAGGGCTTGTGGTGCAAACAACTGATGGCAGCCGGCCGCCATGGCCGCGCTGAACAGCGACTCCTTGTTCTCGAAGTGCCGATAGATGCTGAGCTTGGATATCTTCGCCCGCTGGGCGACCTTGTCCAATGTCGTCGCTTGAAAACCCAACTCCACAAAGAGTTCGCGCGCGGCGTCGACGATCGTTTGGCCAAGCGCCTCGTTGGCGGGCCGGCCGCGCCGGCCCTGGCTGTTTTCGGTCACGACAATTCCAGTACTTGACAGTATTCTAATTCTTGCATTACGATACCATGTAGTATCTGAAATGTGCAAGCCAATGGGTAGTTTTCAACTTGTCCTCCAGATCAAGTTTCCCCAGGCCGCCCGGCGATATCGAATGCGGCATCGTCCGGCCGGTCAACACCGTGAAGGGCGACTTAGTTGGCGATGCCGAAGCCCTGCTCGCTGCCCGTCTCAAGCGCGTATCATCTGACGATATTGCGCCGACTAAAACACAAGGGGGACCCCATGCAACGACGAACCCTGCTGAAGCTTACCGCGCTTTCCATCGTTGGAATCCCCCGCGCCCAGGCCACCGCTCAGCCCAGCCCATCCCCCTCCATCCATAACACGGAGCCCATCACCATGAATGACGTTATCATCATTGGCGGCAGCTTTGCCGGTCTCGCCGCCGCGCTGCAGCTCGGCCGCGCTCGCCGCAAGGTCACCGTTCTCGATACCGGCCTGCCGCGCAACCGCTTCGCTGACCACTCGCATGGTCTGCTCGGCCACGATCACAAGCCACCGTTGGACATTCTGGCCGAGGCGCGGCAGCAACTGGCGCGTTATCCCACGGTCAGGCTGGTCAACGCCCGGGCCGACAGCATCTCTGGCACCATCGACAAATTCTCCGTCCTCACTGGCGATGGCGAAAGCCTTGGGGCGTGCCGCCTAATCCTGAGCTATGGCATCGTTGACCAGATGCCTGACGTTCCGGGTTTTGCCGAAGGCTGGGGCGGGTCTATCGTGCCTTGCCCCTATTGCGACGGCTTTGAAGTCGCCGGCCAGCATTGGGGCCTCATCTGGTCCGGCCCGCAGTCGCAAAACCAGGTCAGGCTGTTCCACGATTGGACCGACAGGTTAACGCTCTTCGCCGATGGTCACGACATTCCGCCCGATATCCGGGCCGATCTGGCTAGCCGCAACGTACCTGTCGTCGATGGCCGGATCACCGGGATCGCCCATCACGGGGCCCATAATGCCACCGTCAAGCTCGATACCGGCCCCGATGTCGCGGTCGACATCCTGTTCGCGCATCCGCGCAACAAGCCGTCCGCAAGCCTGCATGAATCACTGGGTCTTGCCACGGTGGATACGCCCCTCGGCATCGCCCTCAAGGTCGACGAGCGCCGCCAAACCAGCATGCCTGGCATCTACGCCGCCGGCGACCTCGCCAACCCCCTCATGCCCTCGGTCACCACGGCATCATGGCAAGGCGCGATGGCGGGTATCTTCGCCCAGCAGTCGATGCTGGTTTGAGAGCACCGATTGGAGATGAGCATGGCCGTCGAACCGGACAGCGCGGGTGTGCGCTTCCCTCCGCCCTTCGTCTATCTGGGAGCGCTGCTGTTGGGGCTGGCAGCGGAGCGGTTCGTCACCCTGCGCTCTTTCGGCATCGACTGGCGGTTGCTGGTCGCGACGGGCGCGCTGCTGTTCGTTGCCGGCGCGGCGATGATGCTTGCGGCGGCGGGGCTGTTCCGGCGGCTGGGCACCAACGTTCCGCCGTCGCAGCCAACGACCCTCATCGCAACGACCGGTCCTTATCGGCGGACCCGCAATCCCATGTATCTCGGCATGGCGCTTATCTATGCCGGCCTTGCGATCGGCTTCGACGGGCCGATCGCCTTCGCCTTGCTCCCGTTGGTGCTGATCGCAATCCAGACGCAGGTGATCGCCCGCGAGGAGCGCTATCTCGAAGCGAAGTTCGGCGACGACTACCGCCGCTACAAGGCCGAGGTTCGCCGCTGGCTCTGACTATTCCGCCGCTGCCGCATGGCGAAGACACCGAAACCGGCTTGCGCGACCAAGTCCGATTTATCCAAAAAGCTCTTGGCAAGTCGGCCGCACGGTCCGACTAACGTCCGCTTTGGGTCATTCGCGTCGGTTTGACCGGACCACGGCTACTTCCGCTCTACCCCTGATGAACGGACATTCTCAGCTGGCGGTCGGACGAGGTTCGCTCATCCGCAATAGCAGACATTGCGAAGGCGCTTCTGCATTTCCGATAAGTGTACCCCCGGAAGTGGCCTCGCACACAGTTGCTGGACCGACTTGGTCGGCGGCGGGCGGTCAGAGGCAGGTCGCGCGTTCGGCGGCGAGATAGCCGAACAACAGGCCGAGGCCGAACAGCAGCACCAGGCCGGCGGCGCCGAATTCGATGCCGCGCATGATGAGCGTGCCGCTGCCCTCGCGCCCGGCGCTGAGCCGGCGGGCAATGCCCTTTGCCGATACGGCGACCACGGCGATGGTCGCGACCGTGATCGCGGTGCCGAGCCCCATCACGAAGGTTGCGGCGATGCCGGCCAGAAACAGGCCCTGCGCCAGCGAAAACACCAGCACCAGGATCGCGCCCGAACAGGGCCTTAAACCTACGGCGAAGATCGCGCCCAGGCCGCGCTGCCAGCCGCCGGGACCGGCGAGTTGATCGGGCGTCGGGCCATGGGAATGACCGCAATGCTCATCGTGAACGTGACCATCACCATGCGAATGGTCATGGCCGTGAGCATGGTCAAGGTGAGGATGGTGACCGTCGTGGTGATGACCATGATCGTGATGGCCATGGTCGTGGCCGTGATCATGATGATCGTGATCGTGATGATGCGCAGCCGCCATCGCAGGCGCCGGCTTCGCCTGCAACGCCCGCATAAAACCGCCGCCCTTGGTCCAGACCAGCCGGGCGCCGAACGCTGCGATCAGGGCGTAGCTGGCGATCTCGATCACCTTCTCCGCAGAGCACATCGTCTTGGCGGTAGAACTGAGCAGCCAGGCGAGTACCGCAACCAGCGCCACCGCCACCAGCGCCTGCAGCAGCGCCGAGGCGAACGACAGCACGATGCCGCGCCGCGCGGTTTCCTCGTTGGCGACGAGATAGGACGAGATCACCGCCTTGCCGTGGCCGGGGCCGGCGGCGTGAAAGATGCCGTAGGCAAAGGAAATCCCAAGCAGCGTCCAGACCGCGCTGCCGTCCGACTTGGCCGCGCGTATGGTCGCCGACATCTCGCGGTAGAATTCGGATTGCTTGGCGAGGATCCATCCGATCAGGCCGCCGACCTGCGGCTCGGCGGCCGGGCGCGGACCGCCGAACGGATTCTGCGCCATCAGCGCATGCAAGCTGGCATCGAAAACGATGACGGCCGCGAACGCTGCGGCCGTGATTGCGATGCCTCGCGCGAGACCTGCGGGCAACAACCTCACGGGCAATTCACCGTGATCTTATTGGCGAACATCGCGCCGTAGTTGGAGTTGTCGCCGTTCATGAAATTCTGCTCGTTGAGGCGTTGCGCGTTGGCGGTGCCGTCATTCGGCCGCTGGAACTGCATCTGGCAGGCGGCGGGCGCACCGTTGAGCTTGATCGGATCCTTGTCGTCGAACTTGAAATCGATGAAGTAGGAAGGATCGAACACTTCAAGTGCCGCCTGCTTCGCCTTGAACGGCGTTTTGACCGGCAGCGTGAAATGCAGCGTCAGCTCGCTGTCCCTGTATTCGAGGAAGTAATCGACGGGATCTGAAAACTTCTCCTTCTTGCCGTCGGCCCTGGCGAAGGTGAAGAAGTTGAACTCCTTCAGCGATTCGACATTGGTCTGCGCCAGCGGCGCCAGCTCTTCGCGGGTGTAAACCCCTTTGGTCTTGGTCTCGAGACCCTGCAGCGCGTAGGTCGTGAACATCTCGTCAAAGGTCCAGGCGTGGCGGACGCCTGTGATCGAGCCGTCGGGGGCGTAGACCACCTCGCTCCTGGCGGTGATCCAGACGTGCGGATGCGCCTCGGCGGTGGCCGTGCCGAGCACGATGACGGCAGCGAGGAGGAGCGAACCGAGTAACCGGTGCATGGTTGATGTCACCTCAGGCCGCCGGTGTTGTTTCGAGCAGGCCCCGACGCCGCAACAGCGCGTCGGCCTCCGGCTCGCGACCGCGGAAGGCGACATAGGCCTCCTCCGGCTCGCGCGAGCCGCCCGACGAATAGATGTCGTCGTGCAGGCGTTTGGCGGTTGAGGGATCGAAGATGTCGCCGGCCTCCTCGAAGGCGCCAAAGGCGTCGGCGTCCATCACTTCCGACCACATGTAGCTGTAATAGCCGGACGCATAATGATCGCCGGAAAAAATATGACCGAACTGCGTGGGCCGGTGCCGCAGCGCGATTTCCGCGGGCATGCCGATCTTTTCCAATTCGGCCTTCTCGAATGCCGAAACATCCCGGCTGGCCGCGGCCGGCTGGGTGTGGAATTCGAGGTCGATCAGCGCCGAGGAGACGAATTCCACGGTGGCAAAGCCCTGGTTGAACTTGCGGGCAGCCAGGAAGCGGGCCAGCAGGTCGTCCGGCAGCGGCTCGCCGGTCTGGTAGTGTTTTGCGAACTGCCGCAGCACCTGCGGCTGCTCCTGCCAGTGCTCGTAGAGCTGCGAGGGCAGCTCTACGAAATCGGTGAACACGGATGTCCCCGACAGCGAGGGATAGGTCACGTTGGACAGCATGCCGTGCAGGCCATGGCCGAATTCGTGGAATAGCGTCCGCGCATCGTCCGGCGACAGCAGCGACGGCTCACCGCCGGCCCCCTTGGCGAAGTTGCAGACATTGATGATCAGCGGGGCGATCTCGCCGTCGAGCTTCTGCTGGTCGCGCAGCGAGGTCATCCAGGCGCCGGAGCGCTTTGAGGGCCTGGCGAAGTAATCGCCGTAGAACAGCGCCTTGTGCTTGCCGTCGGCGTCCTTGACCTCCCAGACCCGGACGTCCGGATGCCAGACCGGGACGTCCTTCCGCTCCGAGAAGGTGATCCCGAACAGGCGGGTGGCGCAGTCGAAGGCGGCCTCGATCATGTGGTCGAGAACCAGATAGGGCTTGATCGCGGCGTCGTCGAAATTGGCGCGGCGCTGGCGCAGGATTTCGGAATAATAGCGCCAGTCCCACGGCGCGAGGGTGAAGTTGCCGCCTTCCTCCGCGATCAACTCCTGCAACGCGTCGCGGTCGGCGAGCGCCCGCGCCCGCGCGGGCTTCCAGACCCGCTCCAGCAGGCTGCGGACGGCTTCCGGCGTCTTGGCCATGGAATCCTCCAGCCGGTAGGCGGCGTAGGTCGGATAGCCCATGATCCTGGCGGCCTCCTCGCGGAGCTCCAGGATCTCCACGATGGTGGCGTTGTTGTCGTTGGCGTTGCCATTGTCGCCGCGCGCGGTGAAGGCCTTGAAGACCTTCTCGCGCAGGTCGCGGCGCGACGAGCTCTTCAGGAACGGCTCCACCGAGGAGCGCGACAGCGTCACGATCGCCTTGCCTGCCATGCCCCGCTCTTCGGCCGCCGCCTTCGCCGCGGCGACGAACGCCTCGGGAAGCCCGGCGCGGTCGTCCTCGCCGAGCTCCATGAACCAGTCCTGCTCGTCGCCGAGCAGGTGGTGGCTGAACGAGGTGCCGAGCTGGGCCAGCCGCTCGTTGATCTCGGCCCGCCGCTTCTTGGCAACCTCGTCAAGGCCGGCGCCGGCGCGGTAGAAGTTGGTGTAGGTGCGCTCCAGCAGCCGCATCTGCTCAGCCGTCAGGCCGAGCGTGGCGCGCTTCTCGTGCAGCATCGCGATGCGGCCGAACAGCACCGCGTTCATCATGATCGGGTTCCAGTGCCGCGCCATCCGCAAGGAGACTTCCTTGTCGATCTCGAGAATCGCCGGATTGGAGTGCGCCGAGACCAGGTCGTAGAACACGGCTGCGACCTTGGAGAGCAGCTTGCCGGAGCGCTCCAGCGCCGTGATGGTGTTGGCGAAGTCCGGCAGGGTGGGGTCATGGCTGATCGCCGCGATCTCGGCGGCATGGTCGGCAAAGGCCTGCTCGAAGGCGGGCAGGAAGTGCTCCGGCTCGATCTCGGCGAAGGGCGGCGTCTCGAACGGCGCCTGCCACGGCTGAAGCAGCGGATTTGCTCCAGCTTCCGGAGCGGCTGCCGTCTGCAGGGTTTCTGACATCACAAATCCCGTCTTTTCCTCTGGAGCCCTCTCGGCCCTGATTGATCAGGGCCGGGCTCCAACCTTGTTTTGACGCGTTTTCTTTAGCGCGAACCGGTCGCCATTTCGCTTGAAAACGCTCTGGAACATGCGGCAATCTATATCACGCGATGCGGCATTTTTGGGCTTTTTGCGCTTGATAGATGGGGGCTTTTCGGAGAGATTGCGCCCCTTGAACAGGACCTTTTCCATGAGCCCACAGCCCGCTTCCACCTCCTCCCGCGCGATCGTCTGGCCGAGCGTCATCACCGTCATCTCGGCGGCGATCCTGATCGGCGCCGAAGTGTTCGGCGCGGCGTTTGCCGGCGGCTGGGCGCTCGCGATCCTGTTCGGCCTCGACGACACCGCCGCGCATATCCTCCAGGCGGTGCTGTTCGGGATCGGCGTGCTGATCATGGTGGCGTTCATCCGCGCCGCGCAACGCATCGAGCCGTTCTTCAAGCGCGCCTGACGCGCGTGTTCAAGAAAGCGCTGCGGCACAGGCGCTGCAGCGCTCGCGGAAATCTTAACGTCCATTCATGTTTGTTCATCGGCTGCGCGCGCCGAGAACCAATTTGTAAGCACGCATGGGGAAATTTGTCCCCAGCCTAAAAAAATTGTTGCGAAGCAGAATCAAAAGTCTTATTTCCAGCCTTGCCCAATTTCGCACGTGCCTGTGGTCGTGTGTCAGTCGGTAGGTATCCGGACAAGAGGCCGGACAGCCGCCAAGGGATGAAGAACCGAGGGTCGCTTCTGTTCGAGTGGCCAGCATCTCTCTCAAGAGATGCCGTTGAAGGTCTCTGCATCCTTTGCAACCGTGACTGGCAGCCGGAGGCGAACCGGCGCACCCCGCTCTCAACGGGGGACGCGACTTAAAGCAACGACGGATCGGGCTTTTTTGGTCTCTACCGGCATTCCAACGCCGGCGCGGGCTACTGAAAAGGCTTGTCCTTCATTGCCAGGTGTGCGGGCGGGAGCATTCCCAACCAATCCACGGCAGCACAATTCGGTCTGAGTTCGAGGCCTCGTCGCGTCTCCATCGTGCGACAACGCCGAAGCACTCATGTCCGAGATCAAAATTTGAACGGGTCCCGTCGCTGGGCCGTTTGGAGGGTGCTATGACCGAACGTATTCAGGAATTCCTGCGTAACCGCCGCAGCGAGGGCCAAGACACCGAGCCGTGCCTCGTGGTCGACCTCGAAGTCGTGCGCGACAATTACCAGACCTTTGCGAAGGCCTTGCCGGACAGCCGCGTGTTCTACGCGGTGAAGGCGAACCCGGCGCCCGAAGTGCTGCAGCTCCTGGCCTCGATGGGCTCGTGCTTCGACACGGCGACCGTCGCCGAGATCGAAATGGCGCTGACTGCAGGAGCGACCCCGGACCGCATCTCCTATGGCAATACGATCAAGAAGGAGCGCGACATCGCGCGCGCCTTCGCGCTCGGCATTCGCCTGTTCGCGGTCGACTGCGCTGCAGAGGTCGAAAAGATCGCGCGAGCCGCCCCCGGCGCAAAAGTGTTCTGCCGCATTCTGTATGACTGCGCAGGCGCCGAGTGGCCGCTGTCGCGGAAGTTCGGCTGCGACCCGGAGATGGCGGTCGAGGTGCTCGACCTCGCCAAGCGCCTGGGCCTGGAGCCGTGCGGCATCTCGTTCCATGTCGGCTCGCAGCAGCGCAAGGTGAAGGCGTGGGACCGCGCGCTGGCGATGGCCTCGACGGTGTTCCGTGACTGTGCGGAGCGCGGGATCAGCCTGTCCATGGTCAACATGGGCGGTGGATTCCCGACCAGGTACCTCAAGGACGTTCCTCCGGTCGTGCAATACGGCCGGTCGATCTTCCGTGCGCTGCGCAAGCATTTCGGCAACCAGATCCCGGAAACCATCATCGAGCCGGGCCGTGGCATGGTCGGAAATGCCGGCATCATCGAGACCGAAGTCGTTCTGATCTCCAAGAAGAGCGACGAGGACGAGGTGCGCTGGGTGTATCTCGACATCGGCAAGTTCGGCGGTCTCGCCGAGACGATGGACGAGTCGATCCGCTACGCCATCCGCACGCCGCATGACGGCGCGGACATGACGCCGTGCGTGCTCGCGGGGCCGACCTGCGACTCTGCCGACGTGCTGTACGAGAAGCTGCCGTATCCGCTTCCGGTGACGCTCGAGATCGGCGACAAGCTCTTGATCGAAGGCACCGGGGCGTACACGTCGACCTACTCGTCGGTGGCGTTCAACGGCATCCCGCCGCTGCGGACCTACCACATCTGACGCCTCGTTTGAGGCTCGAATAACGGGAGCCGGTGCGCCGGCTCCCTCCCCTGCACATCCGAATTCAAGACAACGCTTCGCGCGGCTTGCCTGCCGTGGAAGCGGGGACTGACGTGCCATGACTGCTTTGCGGAAGACCACTGCTGTCCTCGCCACTGACGCCGCTCCGTTCGCGATCCGCAGCGAGCAGGCCTCGGACGTCGCTGCGCGCGAGGCGCTGCTGGATGCCTGCTTTGGCGAAAATCGCCATATGCGCACCTGCCAGCGCCTGCGCGACGGACGCGCGCCCGCCGAAGGCCTCAGCCTGTCGGCGGTCGCGCAGGGCCGCCTGGTGGGCACCGTGCGGTTGTGGCACGTCAGCGCCGGCGGCCAGCCGGCGCTCATGCTCGGCCCGCTGGCGGTGGAGGCTTCCTGCCGCCAGCTCGGCGTCGGGGCTGCGCTGATGGACCACGCGCTCGCGGCGGCGAAGGCGCGTGGCCATCGCGCGGTAATCCTGCTGGGCGATGCGCCCTATTACGCCCGTTTCGGCTTCTCGCACCGGAAGACCGGCGGGCTGTCGCTGCCGGGTGCGTTCGAGCGCGACCGGCTGCTCGGCCTGGAGCTGTGTGAGGGCGCGCTCAGTGGCGCCTGGGGCATGATCGCGCCGACCGGCGCGCCGCTGCCCAAGACGAAGGCAGCCCGGGTGAGAAGGGCACTGCTCGTGCCGCGCGTGGCGTAGCGCCATGCCGGAGACCCCTCCTGAGAAAGGCGCCGGCGCGCGCCCACGCCTCCGTAGCGTCATCACCACAGTGCTCCTGATCGTGATCTCGGTCATGATCGTGCGGGACCTCCTGGTGCGCCGCTGGGGCGGCTCCGCGCCCCCGGCTTCCGATGTTGTCAGGCCATCCCGGTAGTCCCGCGAGGGGTTGCGCGCACAGGCGAAAAGCCCTTAAACCGCGCCAAACCCGCCCCGGATCATCCCCAGTCCTTCCCACGATCGAGGTTCCGATGCCCCGTCGCCTGATCTCCACCGGCTCGCCGTTCGAGAAGACCGCCGGCTACAGCCGCGCCGTCATCGACGGCGACTTCGCCTTTGTCGCCGGCACCACCGGCTACGATTACGCCACCATGACGATGCCGGCGGATGTCACGAGCCAGTCACGGAACTGCTTCAAGACCATCGAGGCCGCCCTGAAGGAAGGCGGTTTCGCGATGGCCGACATCGTCCGCGCGACGTATTACATCACCGACCATGCGGACGCGGATGCCCATTTCGCCGTTTGCGGCGAGGTCCTCGGCGACATCCGCCCCGCCGCTACGCTTCTCGTCGTCGCGGGCCTCTACAAGCCCGAGATGAAGATCGAGATCGAAGTGACCGCGAAGCGCCGCACCGCCTGATCCCACCTTCACGACAGACCGTACCTTTCCGGAGACCCACTTATGAGCCCGTCCGCGCCAATCCATGCGAAAATTTCCGGCCCCATTGTCATGATCGGCTTCGGCTCGATCGGCAAAGGCACGCTGCCCTTGATCGAACGCCACTTCGATTATGACAAGTCGCGCTTCGTCATCATCGATCCGCATGAGGACGGCGAGCTCGCCAAGCAGCACGGCGTGCGCTTCATCAAAGAGGGTATCACTCGCGAGAACTACCGCGAGGTGCTGGTGCCGCTGCTCACCGCCGGCGGCGGCCAGGGTTTTTGCGTCAACCTTTCGGTCGATACTTCGTCGGTCGACATCATGACGCTGTGCCGCGAGATCGGCGCGCTCTACATCGACACCGTCGTGGAGCCGTGGCTCGGCTTCTATTTCGACAAGAAGATCGGCCCGGAGAAGCGCTCCAACTATGCGCTGCGCGAGACGCTGCTGGCGGCCAAGCACAAGAGCCCGGGCGGCACCACCGCGGTCTCCACCTGCGGCGCCAATCCCGGCATGGTGTCGTGGTTCGTCAAGCAGGCGCTGCTCGACATCGCCCGCGATACAGGTCTGACGATCAACGAGCCGCAGAGCCGCGAGGGCTGGGGCCAGCTCGCGCAAAAGCTCGGCGTCAAGGGCATCCATATCGCCGAGCGCGACACCCAGCGGTCGAAGAAGCCGAAGCTGATGAACGTGTTCGTCAACACCTGGTCGGTCGAGGGCTTCGTTTCCGAGGGCATGCAGCCGGCCGAACTCGGCTGGGGCACGCATGAGAAGTGGATGCCGGAGAACGGCCGGGCGCACACCGAGGGCTGTGGCGCCGCCATCTATCTGCTACAGCCGGGCGCCAACACGCGCGTGCGCTCGTGGTGCCCGACACCGGGCGCGCAATATGGCTTCCTCGTCACCCATAACGAGTCGATCTCGATTGCGGACTATTTCACCGTGCGCGACGGGTCGAAAGTGGTCTATCGCCCGACCTGCCACTACGCCTATCACCCGGCCAACGACGCCGTGCTGTCGCTACACGAGATTTTCGGCGCGACCGGCAAGATGCAGTCGAAGTGGCACATTCTGGACGAGAACGAGATCGAGGACGGCATCGACGAGCTCGGCGTGCTGCTCTACGGCCACGGCAAGAACGCCTATTGGTACGGCTCGCAGCTCTCGATCGAGGAAACCCGCCGCATCTGCCCCTACCAGAACGCCACCGGCATGCAGGTGTCCTCGGCCGTGCTGGCCGGCATGGTCTGGGCGCTGGAAAACCCGGAAGCCGGCATCGTCGAGGCCGACGAGATGGATTTCCGCCGCTGCCTCGAAATCCAGATGCCGTATCTCGGCCCAGTGAAGGGTTTTTACACCGACTGGACGCCGCTGTCGGACCGTCCGGGCCTGTTTCCGGAAGACATCGACACGTCGGATCCCTGGCAGTTCAGGAATGTGCTGGTGCGCTGAGGTAACCCCGACGCCTTCCCGGCGGGATGTGTGCACCTGCACACATCCCGCCACGTAGGACTACGCATAGGAACCCGGTCCCTAGTAACCCTCGATTAATCCAATCGCGCAATCCTGAGGGGTAAATTCTGCGAGGGCCCCAGGCCGTCGCCGCAGTCTTTCAGCGACGGCTCCCGGTTGGAGCGACCAACATGCGCGTCATTATTGCTATCGTCCTGTCGGCCGCGGGGCTGGCTGCGTGCACGCCTGAGAGCAATAACGACGTCACCGGCTCGATCGACAACTGCGCCCGCAAGCTTTACAGCCAGTACAATCCCAAGGACATCAAGCAGTGCGTCGCGGTGTGCATCGCCTGCGAGCGCGGCGTGACCACGACCTGCTCGACCGCCTGCACGCTAAGAGGCGCGCAGTAAGCGCCGCCAAAAGCCCGCGCGTCACTTCGCCATGTAATCAAACGCGACCGTCCCGAGGCCGAGCGTCAGATCGGCCTTGAAATGCAGCGCGGAGACCACTTCGCGCACCGGCAGCCGCGCCACGTCGCAAAGTGCATGCGGGAACAGGCCGAGCGCCGCGGGGCCGGTCCATGCTTCCTTCAGCGTGATGTCTTCCAGATAATAGCGAACCAGTTCGCAGATCTGCGGGGTGCCGTCGACATGCGGGATGATCTTGAGCATGAAGTTTGGCGCCTTCATCGCCTTCAACACCGTGTCGTGGTCAACCGGGCGATGCTTGTAGCCCATGGTGGCGGAGGCGCACAGCACCGAGCCGTAGTGCAGCGTGCCGACCAGCACGTCGCTCTCGACGGCGATTTTCGGCGAAGCCAGTTTCTTCGGGAAGCCCCAGAGCTCGCGGCCGCCGGCGATCGGTCCCTCGTCGTCCAGATACATCGAATGAACGTAGACGCCCTCCTCTCCCTCCAGGCGGACCGGGATCACCTGGCCGGTTTCGGTGTAATCGCCGAAGCCGGTTGAATCAGGCATGCGGATGAATTCGTATTTCACGACCGCCTCAGTGACTTCGAGCGGCTCGGGCACCACGGCGGCAAGCGCATCGGGATCGGTGCGATAGGTGATGATGAAATATTCGCGGTTGAAGAAACGATACGGCCCCGGCGGGAATGACGGGTTGGTCAGCGGCATCGAATAGGCGGTTCGCCTGACATCGTCGATCTTCATCGCTTGCCTCATCTGTCGTCTGCACTGACGCGATGACAGATTATGGGGCAGCGGACGGCAACAGGCGAGGCTGTAAAACCGGCAGAACGGCGCAGACACCGTCACGATGCCGTTATATCCGTCAGGCGACGCCGCCGAGATAGAGCCGCTTGACGATATCGTTGGCCTTCAACTCGTCGACCGACTGGGCCGCCACCGCGATCTCGCCATGCACGATGATGTAGCCGCGGTCGGCGATCCGGATCGCCTGGTTGAAATTCTGCTCGGCCATCAAGACCGTAAGTCCCACGCGCTGCTTGAGTTCGCCGATCTTGGTAATCGTCTGCGAGACCAGAAGCGGCGACAGCCCGACCGAGGGTTCGTCGATCAGCAACAGGCGTGGCGAGGACATCAGCGCGCGCGCAATCGCGAGCATCTGCTGCTGTCCGCCGGACATGGTTCCGGCGAGCTGGTTGCGGCGCTCCTTGAGGGCCGGAAAAGTCTCGAACGCCAGCGCGAGATTTTGCCGGATAGCGCTGCGGGCCACTTTCCGGAAGGCGCCCAGCATCAGGTTTTCCGTGACCGTCAGCTTGGGAAACAGCCGCCGTCCCTCCGGCACCAGCGCCACGCCGAGATCGACGATCGCTTCAGGCGAGAGTTTGGTCAGATCGTGCGCCTGGCCGTCGATCGAAAGCGACAGCCGGCCGCGATCCGGACGGACCAGGCCCATGATGCATTTCATCAGCGTGCTTTTGCCGTTGCCATTGGTGCCGAGCAAGGCAACGGTTTCGCCGGCCTCGACATGGAGCGTCACGCCGCGCAGCGCCTTGACGGCGCCGTAGCCGGCGTCGAGGCCCTCGATGGCAAGGCTAAGTGCCAAGATAGGCCTCCTGCACCCGCTTGTTGGCCATCACCTCGGCCGGCGCACCGATCGCGATGATTTTTCCGGCGTCGAGGCACATCACCCGTTCGGAAAAGCGCATCACCGCCTGCATGATGTGCTCGATCATGATGATGGTGATGTGCTCCTCACCGAGGCTGATCAGGAGGTCCAGCACCTCGTCGACTTCGGACGAGGAAAGTCCCGCCATGGCCTCGTCGGAGATCAAAAGCTTCGGCCGCACCGCCATCGCACGCGCGAGCTCCATCTTGCGCAATTCCACCTGGCTCAGCGTATCGGTCGGCGCGCCGGCCTTCGACGCGAGGCCCATCCGCGTCAGGATCGACATCGCGACGTCTTCCTCCGGCACGCTCGAACCGACCTTGGCAAAGTCGAGCCCGACCATGAGGTTTTCCAGCACCGTCATGCTCTTGAACGGCCGCGGGATCTGAAAGCTGCGGGCGATGCCGCGGCGTGCCCGCAAATGCGGCGGCAGTTGGGTAATGTCCTCGCCGCAGAACACCACGCTGCCGACCTGCGGACGCAGCGCGCCGGAAATGCAGTTGATCAGCGTGGTCTTGCCGGAGCCGTTCGGGCCGATCAGGCCGAACCGTTCGCCTTTCCTGATATCGACGCTGATATTGTCGAGCGCGGTGAAACCGCCGAAGGTCTTGGTAAGGGTCCCCACTTGCAGCAGGGGCGTGTCAGGCGCGGCGGCCGGCGTCATGGCTTGCCTCCCGCGCGCAGGCGATAGCGCGGCCGCAACAGGCCGATGATGCCCTTGGGCGCGCCGACCACGAACAGCACCAGCATGATGCCGAGCACCAGCACGTTGACCTCCGAGGAGATGGTGACGGCGAGAAGCTGCTGCGTCGAGCCGAGCAGGATGGCGCCGAGCACCGGGCCGATCCAGTGCGCGGTTCCGCCGATCAGCGCCATCGCAAGCGCCGACACCGAGTAGCTCAAATTGAATGCCGATGAGGGATCGGCATATTGCAGGTACATGGCGGCGGGCGCGCCGGCCGCGGAAATCAGCGCGCCCGATATCATGCAGGCGACCAGTTTCAGCTTCAGGGTCGGCACACCCGTGCATTCGGCGGCGAGTTCGTCGTCCCTCAGCGCCTGCAGGCCGCGGCCGATCCGGGAATTCTGGATGTAGCGCGCGATCGCAACGGCCGTGACCGCGAGGAGCGCCTGCACGAAGAACAGCATCTTCACGTAACTGTCGAACGGCGCCATCACCGGCGGCCGCTGGATCTGGATCCCGGCCGCGCCGCCGACGAACCGCCAGTTCATCACGAATGTCTCGATGATGATCGCGAGCGCAATCGTCGCGATCGAGAAGAAGATGCCGCGCATCCGTAAGGTCAGGAGGCCAACGCCAAAACCGAGCGCCATGCCGACCACCGCGGCGACCGCGATCTGCACCACCAGCGGCGCTCCCGTCGCCTTGAACAGGGCGACCGCGGTGTAGACGCCGACGCCGAAAAAGGCGTTGGTGCCGAAATTGACGTAACCGGCATAACCGCCCAGGATGCTCCAGGCGACCGCGAGCGCGATGAATTGCAGGATGACGTAGCCGGCGAAGAACGGATATTCGTTGCGGACGATCTGGGTCATCGACAGCACGGCGACGAGGAAGACGACCACGCCGGCCCAGAATGCGATGGTGTGGCGATGCTTCGTCATCGGCCGAGCAGACCTTGCGGCCGGACGGCGAGCACGCCGAGCAGCATCGCGAACGAGATCGCCGGCGCCCAGGAGGCGCCGAACATCGTCAGCACGATCGATTCGGCGACGCCGAGGATGATGGCGGCGATCAGCGTGCCGCTGATGCTGCCGAGCCCGGCCATGACCACGACGCAGAAGGTGCGCCCGATATAGGCTCGGTCGAGCGTCGGCTCGACCGGCGCCACGATGATCAGCAGCGCGCCGGCGATCCCGAGCACGGCGGTGGCAATGCCGAAGGCAAATTGCTTGATGCGGACCGGATTGGCGCCCATCAGCCGCAGCGCCTCCTCGTCCTGCGCGACGGCGCGGATCGCGCGGCCCATGAAGGTTTTCGACAGATACACCGCGAGCAGCACCGTCAGCCCCAGCGCCACCGCGAACGCCACCAGTTGCCGGATCGGTATCCGGAACTCGCCGAACCGCCACGACTTGCCGATATAGGTCGCCGAGACCGAGCGCTGGTCGACGCCGAAATGAAGGATGATCAAAACCTCGATGATGAAGGCGATGCCGAAGAAAAACGCGATGCCGCGCACGGCGGCGTCGCTGCCGCGCTTCTCGAAGGTTTCGTAATAAACGCGGTAGGCAAGCAGGCCGAACAGGAAGAACAGCGGCGTTATCGCGAGCCCCGCCAGCAGCGGATCGATGTCGTAGCTCTCGTTGAGCTGGTACACGCCGTAGGAGGCGAGCACCAGGAAGGCCGGATGCGCGACGTGGGGCACGTCGAGCAGTCCGAACGAGACGGACAACCCGACGCTGACGGCTGCATAGAAGCAGCCGAGCAGCACCCCAAGCACGACAGCACCTAGCAGCAGGTCCATCGAAAACAATTCAGATCCCCCTTGGCCCGTTCTGGACCGGAAAAAAGGCCGCTAGCCTATTTGCGCGCAGCCTCGAAGGGACTGATGAGATTTCCAGTCTTCAATTTATCCGGGAACAGGATCACCTGCTTGCCGGAGGAGCGGAACTGTTCGATGTCCTTGTCCTTCACGCCCCGGAACTGCGCCTGCAGCGTCGCGGTTTCCTTGCGCTCGCCATCCGCCGAAAACGCGATCGGCCCGACGATGGTCTTGTGCTCGTTCTCGCGCAGATATTTGGCGATGCCCTTCTGGTCGAGCGACTTGGTCGCACCGACCGCCGCGTCGATCATCTGGCCCATCGCATAGCCGAACGGCGCCAGGTAATAGCCGAGCGGATCGACCTTGGCCTCGATGGCGCGCTTGGTGTACTTCTCGAAAAACTCCTTGGTGCCGTCGAAATACATGCTGGGTTCCGGCAGCCAGGTGTTGTAGTTGACGACGCCGTTGAGCAGCGAACCCAGATTGGACATCACGGCCGCGAACTGCAGGCCAACCATGCCGCCGCCGAAAATCTTGACATCGTCGCCGATCCCGATCTCGTTCACGGCGCGCAGGATGCCGGCTGAATCCGGTGGATAGGACGCGACATAAACGATGTCGGGCTTGGCGGCCTTGAGCGCGCGGATGATGGAGGCGAATTCCACCGTGTTCGGCGGATAGGACTGGTCGAACACAACCGGGAGGTTACGCTTCTTGGCGACCTCGCGCGCCGTCAGCGCAAGGTTCTGGGCGAATTCCTGGTCCGCCGTCAGCAGCGCCATGTTTTTGCCGCCGGCCTTCTGTGCGATATCCAGGAACGAGGCCGCCCAGCTATCGGCCGGTCCCCAGGGCGCATTGTTGAACCACATGTCGTGGCCGACCTTGCTGTTCACCTGGAACGAGAAATTCCCCATCAGCAGCAGGCCGCGCTGCTTGACGAACGGCATGATCGGCGCGGTCGGCACGGTTGCGTAGGGCGCGAACAGCAGATCGACCTTGTCGACGTCGACCAGCTTGGCGTAGATCGCCGGCGTCTCGGATGCGCTCGACTTGTCGTCGTAGACGACCAGTTCGACCTTGCGGCCGAGCAGGCCGCCCTTGGCGTTGATGTCGTCGCGCCAGATCTCGATGCCAAGCAGCGAAGCCTTGCCGCCACCGGCGAGGCCGCCGGTTTGCGGCATCGACATGCCGATCTTGATCGGCGGCTGCTGCGCCAGGGCACGCGACCCCTGCCCAACCACCGCGACGGCCATCGCGCCGCCGAGAAATGTCCTGCGTTTCATTGATTCCCCCTCATTTGTGGTTGTTATCAATCATTTCGACTCCGCCGGATCTCTGCCCGGTCGCTGCGAATGGTTGGTGTTCAGGCCGAGATTATTTGGCTCCCACCGGCGCGGATTCGTTTTTGGCCGATTTTTTCATGATCGCCGACGGATCGGCGCCGACGCGCCCACTGGTCTTGTCGGCGGCGCTTTCGCGCGACAGCCGCATGTCGAAGCGGATACTGGGCATACCCTTGATCGGGCAGTCCGGATCGTTTGCCACCACGTCGACGGCGAGATCGCCGGACGAACCAAACACGACGTCATCGGCGAGATGGGGATCGTCGCGCAGATAGAGCGCGGTGACCAGTTCGCGGTAGCCAGGCGCGCCGACCAGGAAGTGAATATGCGCCGGCCTCATGCCATGCCGCGCCTGCGCCTTCACCATGGCGCCGACCGGCCCATCCATCGGGATCGAATAGCCGAGCGGCTTGACGGTGCGCAGCACATAGAGGCCGTCCGCATCGGTTGCGAACACGCCGCGATAATCGACCGATGTCGCGCTGGCCTGAATGTCGTAGAGGCCGTCGGCGCCGGTTTGCCAGATCGAAACGGTGGCGTTGGCTACCGGCTTGCCGGTGGCATCGGTGACGCGGCCATAAAGCACGCATTCGCTCTCAGGCTTCGGATTCCTGGCGATCGAACTGCCGGCGGCAAGCGTCGGCGTGGCCTCGCGATAAAACGGGCCGAGCAGGCTGGTATGGGTGGCTTCCTCCAGCGCAGTGGCGTCGTGCAGGCCGTTGACGAGCGCGGAGAGGCCGAGCGTGTCGGACAGCAGGATGAATTCCTGCCGCTCCGGCGAACACATCTTGCCGGCGGCGGTCATGAATTCGATGCCCTTGATCCATTCCGCCGGCGTCAGATTGACCTCGCGGGCGAAGGCATGGAGGTGCTTGACCGCCGACGCCATGATCGTCTTCAAGCGTGGGTCCGGCGTTGTCGACATCTGGTCGAGCACGGCGTCCGTGATCGTTTCCGGCGTTAACTCACGCATGCGTCACTCCCTGAGCTACCGGCGCTTATTCGACCTGCCGGCTGTTATTGCAGCAAGCCTAACCGCTTGTTGGGGATCAACACAAGGCGTTCGGAGGCGGCGCGTGCGCCCCCTCCTACGAATTGATACGAGGCGACGGCGGCACTTGGCTGCACAATGATGCGTCAGAGCGCACCGCGGTTTCGCGCGACCCACGATTTTGCGATTGCACAATCGGGACCGCGCAAGTGGGATCACTTCTCGCGGATCGGCGGCGCCACCTTTTCCGCCGGCGCCGGCGGCAGCGCGGGCTGAGCGCCCTGCTTCTGCGCGTCCGGGTCGGGACGGGCCGGCTGCGGCGGAATCTCTGACGGCCGTTGGCCGGTCGTGCCCGGTTCGGGCGGCGCGGGCGGTTTCGTTTCCGCGCCCGGCGTAGATTGCGTCGGCTGCGTCGCCTGCGCGATTTTCTGGGGATCGCGCGCGCTGAGCGCGGTCAGCGCAAGCGCTGAAACGGCCAGACCGGCCGCGATCAGCGCGGACGCGAGCAGCATCTCCCGTCGGTATTCGCGTTGGCGGTCATCGGCAGGCATGTCGTTCAACCCCACGAAATTGTTCGCGAGATCAACGGCCGGCGGGGCGCATGGTTCCGCGGGGAACCAGTGCCTGTCCGAAACACCTAAAATTCGAGGATTCCGGCGTCGCCATCCTCGGTGCCGAAGGCGAGCAGCGTGCCTTTCGCGTTCCAGGCCAGCGCCGAGACCGGCTCGCTGCCATTGCGACGCACCAGAATTTCCGCGCCGTCCTCGAGCCGCACGATCAGCACGGTGCCGTCGCCATAGCCCGCGGCCATGATGTCCTGCTTCGGATGACAGGCGACCATGGAGACGCGCGCCTGCAGCGGCGCCAGCATGGCGGGCTCCTTGCCCATCGGACCGTCCTTGCTGGCGAACGGCCAGATGATCACGGTGTCGGCGCCAGAGGTGGCGAGGCCCTTGCCACCCGCGCTCCACGACATCGAACGGACGCGGCCGGGATAGCCGCTCATCCGCATGTGCCTGTTATCGGCAAGCCGCCAGCCGTGCAGCGCCGGCTCATGCATGGCGGTGACGAGGAATTTGTTGTCGGGGCTGAAGGTGACGGCGAGATGCGAGCCGGCCCATTCCAGAAACTCCGGCTTCGCCGCCATGTTGGGAAACCACAGCGTCACGCCGTTGTAATGGGCGACCGCTACGCGTAATCCCTTGGGCGCGAAGGCAAGCCCGCCGACGGTCGAGGGCGCATCGAAACTTTTTTCCTCGCCCTTGCCGCTGCGGACGAACGCGGTCTTGCCGGCCGACCAGGCCGCGGCGCCATCGGGATGCAGCGCGACGTTATCGATCCAGCGCCGTTTTGCGTCGGTCGCCAGCACCGACGTTTCGCCCTTTGCGTTCAGTGCGACGACCTTGCCATCGTCGCCACCGGTGACGATGCGCTTGCCGTCAGACGCCGCACACAGGACGGCGCCGCCATGGATGGCGACCTTCGAGACTTCGCCCGCCAGGTTCACCATCGCCGCGTGCTCCTCGGCGCCGACAAACACCGCGGCATCGCCGAGGAAATAGATCGAGCTGACGGGCATGCCGACCGGCAACGCCCGCACCTGGTCGGTGAGGGAAGCGATGGAGGGCATTTCGCCCGGATCAAACTCTTTCATCACGTGACGATACAGCTTTCAAAGCCGTCGCGGATCATCTGCTCCGGCAATTCACGGCCGATGAAGACGACGCGGCTTTCGCGCGTTTCGCCGTCCTTCCACTTCCGCTGGTGATCGCCTTCCAGCATCATGTGCACGCCCTGGAATACGTAACGGTCGTCGTCGTCGGTGAAGGCGAGGATGCCCTTCGAGCGCAAAATCTTCTGGCCCTCGGTGGCGACGAGGTTTTGCAGCCACGGCATGAACATAGTCGGGTCGAGCGGCTTGTCCGATCGTAGCGACACCGATTGCATCTCCTCGTCATGGTAATGCTTCAGGCCGCCATGGCTGTGGCCGTGATCGTGGTGATTGTGATCATGGCCGTGGTGATGATCATGGTCATGATCGTGACCGTCGCCGGCGTCGAGGAATTCCGGCTCGATCTCGAGAATGCGATCGAGATCGAACGCGCCACGTTCCAGCACGTCCGACAGCGCGACCTTGCAGCGTTCGGTGCGGTGCAATTTTGCATACGGATTGATGCCGCGGATCCGGGCTTCGACCTCGGCGAGCTCCGGCCTGGAAACGAGATCGGTCTTGTTCAGCACGATCACGTCGGCAAAGGCGATCTGGTTCTTGGCTTCAGGGGCGTCCTTCAACCGGTCGCTCAGCCATTTCGCGTCGGCCACCGTAACCACCGCGTCGAGCCGCGCGTTCTTCTGCACGTCCTCATCGACGAAAAAGGTTTGCGCCACCGGCGCCGGATCGGCAAGCCCTGTGGTCTCGACGATGATGGCGTCGAACTTGCCCTTGCGCTTCATCAGGCCGTCGAGAATGCGCACGAGGTCGCCGCGGACGGTGCAACAGACGCAGCCATTGTTCATCTCGAAGACTTCTTCATCGGCGCCGATGATCAGATCGTTGTCGATGCCGATCTCGCCGAATTCGTTGACGATGACGGCGTATTTCTTGCCGTGGTTTTCCGACAGGATGCGGTTCAAAAGCGTGGTCTTGCCGGCGCCGAGATAGCCCGTCAGCACGGTCACTGGAATTTTCTGGGACGAAGGTTCAGACATAACGGCTCCGGAGATATTCAGCGTATGGGGCCAGGACTATACCCAATCCCGTTCCTCAGGGCCCTTATATTGTGCCTTACCATATCAATGTAAGTGGGGGCGTCGCCCTTTTCGTCAGTCAAACTGTCCGAGTAAAGGGTGCCACCAATCCTGGCGCCAGTCTCCGCGGAGATCCGCTCGATCAGGCGCGGATCGCTGATATTTTCCAGAAAAACCGCCGGAATTTTCCTGGTTTTGATTTGGGTGATGATCCCGGCAATATCCCGGGCACTCGGCTCGGACTCGGTTGAGACGCCGCGTGGCGCGATGAACTCGATACCGTAGGCTTTTGCGAAATAGCCAAAGGCAGTATGGGTCGAAATCACCTTGCGACGCTCCGGCGGGACTGACTCGACCCACGGGCCCATCTCGCTCTCAAGGGCGTCGAGCTTCACCCGATAGGCTTCGGCATTGGCCTCGAAAAGCGCCGCATCCGCGGGAGCTGCCGCGCTGAGCGCATTACGAATATTGTAGACGTATGTTTTGGCATTGGCGACTGTTTGCCATGCATGCGGGTCGGTACTGGAGCCGAGCTTGAGCGGCGTAATGTTGGTGCTTGCCACAACAACCGTTGCCTTGCTGCCGGATGATTGCACCAGCCGCTGCATCCAGCCCTCGAACCCAAGCCCGTTGACGAATACGAGCTTCGCATCCGCCACCTTTTTCGCATCCGCCGGCGTCGGCACATAGACATGCGCGTCGCTGTTGGGGCCGACCAGCGTGGTGACGTTGACGCGATCGCCGCCGACATTGCTGACGAAATCGCCAAGGATCGAGAAGCTGGCGACGACGTTCAGGCGCTCCTGCGCCCGCACTGGGCCGCTGACCGCAATCAATCCCAAACAGATAAGCCAGCACAGCCGCCGCATCTTCACGCCTCGAGATGACGGCCGGGAAACAGCTGCCGCACCAGTCCGCTGACATTGCCGAACAACAGCGACGCCAGATAGAGCCCCGCGGCGACGAGTATGATCGCCGGCCCCGAGGGAATCCGGGTCTGGAACGACAGCACCAGCCCGGCATAGCCCGACACGATGGCGCTGGCGACCGCGATGCAGATCATGCCGGTGATGTCGCGCGACCAGAACCGTGCGATGCCGGCGGGCAGGATCATCAACCCGACGCCGAGCAGCGTGCCGAGCGCGTGAAAGCCGTTGACGAGGTTGATCACGACCAGCGCCAGAAACGCCAGATGCGCGGGCGCGCCGGCGCGCGAGACGGTGCGCAGGAACACCGGATCGACGCATTCGATCACCAGCGGCCGGTAGATCACAGCCATCACCAGGAGCGTAACGGTGGCGTTGAACGCGATCACCAAGAGCGTCTGGTCGTCCATCGCGAGAATGTTGCCGAACAGCACATGCAGCAGATCGATATTGGTGCCCTTCACGGAAACGATAGTGACGCCGAGCGCCAATGACACCAGATAAAAGGTCGCGAGCGAGGCGTCTTCCTTCAGCTCCGTATTGCGCGCGACGAGGCCTGCGAGCAGCGCGACCGTAAAGCCCGCGATCAGCCCGCCCGTCGTCATCGCAAACAGATTGAGCCCGGAGACGAGGAAGCCGACCGCCGCCCCCGGCAGGATCGCATGCGCCATGGCGTCGCCTACGAGGCTCATCCGCCGCAGCATCAGGAACACGCCGATCGGCGCGGCGCCCAGAGCAAGCGCGATCACGGCGGCAAGCGCCCGGCGCATGAATTCGAATTCGGTGAAGGGCGCGATCAGCGCGTCGTAGAGCATCAGGCGGCCCGCGATGGCATGTCGTCCGCGCAGGCGGCGGCGGTGTCGTCGAACGCCTCGCACATCCGCAAGGCGACCATCAGGTTTTCCGCGGTCAGCACCTCAGCGGTCGCGCCCCACGCTACCGGCCCGCGCGCGAGCAGCAGGGTTTCCGGGAAATGGTCGCGCACCAGTTCCATGTCGTGCAGGGCGGCCAGCACGGTGCGGCCCTCGCCGTGCCAGCGCTTCACCAGCGCCAGCAGGTCGGCCGAGGTTTTGGCGTCGATGGCGTTGAACGGCTCGTCGAGCACGATCAGCCGCGCGTCCTGCAGCAGCACGCGCGCGAACAGCATGCGCTGCATCTGCCCACCGGACAGCGTGCCGATCGAGCGGTTTTCAAAACCGTTGAGGCCGACGGCGGCGAGCGCTCGCGTGATCTTGTCCCGCGCTGACTTGCCCATGCCGCCGAAAAAGCCGGTTGTGCGCCACAGGCCGGTGCCGACCAGATCGAACACCGAGATCGGGAAGGTTCGGTCGATGTCGACGCTCTGCGGCAGATAGGCGATGTCGCGGATGTCGAGGCCGCCGAGATCGATCGATCCCGAGAGCGGCTTCAAAATGCCGGCGAGCCCGCGAAACAGCGTCGACTTGCCGGCGCCGTTCGGCCCGATCACGGCCATCAGCGCGCCGGAAGCGACCTCGCCGGTGAGATGGTGCACCGCCGGGTGGCGGTCATAGCCGAGCGTGACGTTGCGGAATTTGAGCTGCGCCGCCATGCTCACCTCATCGCCACCAGTACGACAGCCCACAGCCCGGCACTGACCGCCAGCGCCGCGGCAAGGCGCGCGGTCACGGTCATGCGCAGGATCGACCAGGGCGCGGCCTGCGCCGGGTGCGGCGTCGCCGGGCCGTGGGAATGGGCGTGGCCGTGATGGTGGTGGTCCTGGGAATGGTCGTGAGGCATGGGGTGGACGTTATAATATAACATTACGGGAGTCCACGCAGTGGCATGGTCGTTGATCGGTATTCTCGAACGCCCAGGGGCCCGCCGTCGACCGTCTTCACCGCGAGGAGCGCTTGCGACGAAGCAATTCGAGCCGTCGCCATGCAAGAAGATCGTCATCCCTCGCGCATGCGGGGGATCCAGTACGCCGCGGCTTATCGGTTCCATCATTGACGTCTCTGGAATACTGGATCATTCGCCGGTGATGACAAGTGCCTGCGTGTCCGCGTTCTCGCGGCGCTGATCGCCCGAGGGGGTGATCTGCGAGTAGGCTAGTCACGGCCTGGAGTCGCCGTTTTACGCTGTCCGTGCCCTGCGGCTAACGAGCATCAATATAGTCGAGGATTTCGGCAAGCTGGCGGAGGGCCCGACGTGTGTAGCGGACCTTCACAGCCCATGCTTCGCCCAGACGGCGCGGACCTCTTCGTCTGTCGCGAACTCGCCACGCGCGGCTTCGGCCAGCGAATCGTCGATGTCTGCCTCTTCATCAGGCGTGAGAAAATAAGGCGCTTCGGTATCGCCGGGAGAGATCGGCCGAAGGGTTTTTGTCACAGCAGCCTTCCCCTCTGCGGGTTGATTACACACGCATGATCATATCTCACCTTCCGACGCCTTGATCTCGGCGACAACGGCAGCGAGCGGCGGGAGAAGATGTACCGTCACGGTCTCCCAGACATAAGACGCGGCGACGTTATCGTATTGATGCCGGTAGAAATTGCCGACGTCGCGGATCGATCGCCAGGGCAATTGGGAATGCCGATCGCGCAGATCATCGGGCAACCGGCGGCTCGCCTCCGATATGATTTCCAGCGCCCGCGTCACGGCATAGACGTGCAAACGCGACTCGTTGAATTCCTGGGCGGTCAATCCTTCGACAAATTCGCTGGCGAGCAGGATATTGTCCCGAATGTCGTACAAAGCCAGCTTGACGGACTCAGAACGCATAGATGGCTTCGCGCTCGGCGATCGGCTTCACATGAGATTTGAGCGTAACGCGGTTCGAAACATCGACACGCACCGGAAACAGATCCTCGATGCTGTGAACGATACCGACGTATTTGAAAACATCCATCCCAACGTCTGGCGCGATCTCAACCAGAATATCGATGTCGCTGTCGGGCCGGGCGTCGCCGCGGGCGCGGGAGCCAAACAGGGCGGCATGGCTCACGCCTTGAGCCTTCAAGGCGGCTTCATGCTCGCGCAGCCGGGCTAGAATGTCCTGTTTGTCCATAGAAAGCATTCTACCAGAACCGCAGTCTCCGGGCAGTTCAAAACGCCTCGTCCCCCGCCTATTCTCTACGAGATGGAAAATACTTTATTGTCAATAGCTTGAGAGCCCCCCTTCGGCCCTCATGGCTTCCCGATCAGCATCGCGATCGCCGCCGCCAGAAACGGAAACGGCACCGAGACCGCCGCGCGGAACCAGACGAACCGGGCCGGCATGAACGGGATCTCCCAGAGGATCATGCGCTGGAACGCGAACAGCGCCCAGGCGACGACATAGGCGATCACTTGAGGAGTGCCGCCGCCGACCTTCAGCGCCACCGCGCCGATCGAGAAGCCGACCACCGGGCCGCCGGGCGTGGCCGCGCCGGCGATCACCGCGGTCAACACGCCGAACCAGCCGCTGTCAGGCCCGAGCCAGCCGGTGATGACTTCCGGCGGGATGACGGCGGCGATGTAGCCCGAGCCGATCACGCCGAGCGCGATGCGCGGCACGATGTTGATGAAGTCCATGCTGCCTTCGCGGACCGACGACACCAGCACGACCCGGCCGCGCCGCCAGGCCATGAAGCCGAGAATGGCGACCGAGCCCCACAGGGTGACGTCGATGATCAGCGCGGAGAGGGTCATGCCGGCGGCTCCGGCTCGCCCTTCGGGTACATCCGCACAAAGACGATGCGGCCGAGCGCGCCTGCGAGAACAGGAATCGGCAGCGAGATCACGATCCGCCACAGCGTGAAATCCGTGCCGAGAATCGGCAATTCCCAGGCGACCGCGCGGCCGTAGCCGATCAGCGTCCAGCTTACGACCATGGCGATGGTAGCGCCGAAATCGGCGCCGACGGTGAGCAGCGCCGCCGCCACCGGATAGGCGGTGAAGGGACCACCGGGCAGGATCGCGCCGAACGCCGTTCCGATCAAAAGTCCCTTCAGGCCCGAGTTCGGCCCCAGCGCCCGCGAGACTTTGTCGTGCGGCAGAATTTCCGCAATGAAGCCGCCGAGCAGGCAGCCGGCCAGCACGCGGGGGATGATTTCCCCGAACAGCCAGAGATCATGGGTGAGGATCTTGAGCACGCCATCGATGCCGTCGCGCCGCCAGACCAGGCCTGCGCAAACCGCGACCAGCGCGCCGATCACGATCATCGACCAGCCGACCGGCTTGCGCTTGGGGCGCGGCGCGGTGTCTGCGGCGTCATCGGCAGGCGCCGGATCTTTTATCTGATGTTCTGACAAGACGATGGGGTTGGCAGGTGATGCGAATCCACCCTGCTTAGTCCCGCCATTGTGGCGACGCAAACGGAAGCTCGCACGATACCCATGCGCATCTCAGGCATGCCCATGCGAGAGCGTCACGCCGCCCGGCTAGTTGCGGGCGTTCAGGTGAAGTGGCGGACCAGCGCGAGACCGCCGAACAGCCCGGCATCGAGAACACGACCGAGCCGACCACGTAGAGCGCGGCAAGGCCCGGTTCGCCGCGCTCGCATAGCAGCGCCGCATCCGAGACACCCGGCATGCCGCTTGTGCCGCAGGCAAGCGGTCCGCGCAAGGATCGGGACGGCGCGAGGCCAACGAAAAAGGGCGGCGGCCACAGCCACCGCCCTTCGAAATTTACTCCGCTGTCATTCCGGGGCAGCCCGCAGGGCTGAACCCGAAATCCATTTCACGGCAGCGCACGCGGCCCGATCGATTCTCCGATGTGCAATTGCACATCGTAGCTCGCGCTATGCGCGCCCCGGCATGACGGAGCGTCACACCTTGCCGAACAGCTCGTCGACGTAGTCCCAGTTGATCAGGTGATCGCAAAACGCCTTCAGATAGTCGGGACGGCGGTTGCGATAGTCGATGTAGTAGGAGTGCTCCCAGACGTCGCAGCCAAGGATCGGCGTGGCGCCATGGACCAGCGGGCTTTCGCCGTTCGCGGTCTTGGAGATTTCGAGCTTGCCGTTCTTCACCGACAGCCAGCACCAGCCGGAGCCGAACTGACCGACGCCGGCGGCGGCGAAATCGGCCTTGAACTTGTCGAGACCGCCGAGGTCCTCGGTGATCTTCTTTTCCAGACGGCCGGGCAGCTTGCTGCCGCCGCCATTCGGCTTCATCCAGTTCCAGAAATGCAGGTGGTTGTAGTGCTGGCCGGCATTGTTGAAGACGGCCGGATTCTTGCCGAACGAACCCTTGACGATCTCCTCCAGGGACTTGCCTTCGAATTCGGTCCCCTTGATCGCGTTGTTTCCGTTGGTCACGTAAGCCTGGTGATGCTTGTCGTGGTGGTATTCCAGCGTTTCCTTGGACATGTGGGGCGCAAGGGCGTCGTGGGAATAGGGGAGATTGGGCAGCGTGAAGGTCATGGGGTGATGTCCGAACTGATGGGAGACTTGGTCTGGTCTAACGGGAACTCTTATAGAAGGTTCCATTGCGCATAAACACCGCAATTTGGCAAGAACGGGCAGGCTTCCGGGTATCGCCGCTCCGCGTCCGGCGTATGACAGGACGGCAGCGGCGCAACAGGGTGATGAAATGAGCATCGAGATCGACGTCCTGAACGGGGACGCATCGTGGCCAAGGGCCGAACCGCTGATGCAGGCGGTCTGGCCCGCGCATGTGGTCGAAAAGCTGTCGTGGGGTCACGTCAAATGGGCTCATGCCGATCTGCGCGTGCTGATCGACGCGCCGGAGGACGGGCTTAAACCGGGCCTTGCCTGCCATGTCGGCATCTTCTTCCGCGACGCGACCTGGGACGGGCGCAAGGTTCATATAGGCGGCATTGGCGGCGTTTCGACGTGGCCGGATTGCCGGGGACGCGGCTACGCCACGCTGGCGCTGAACGCCGCCATCAGGACCCTGCGCGATCACGAGGCTGTCAGGTTTGCGATGCTGTTCTGCGAGCCGCACAATGAAGCGTTCTATGAAGCGCGCGGCTGGCGCCGCTTTCAGGGCGAGGTCTATGCCGAACAGCCGCAGGGACGGATTCGTTTCGAGGCCATGGCGCCGTTCGTGTTCGATTTCACCCGCAAGCCGCGCGACGGTGTCATCGACCTATGCGGCCTGCCGTGGTGACCCCTGCACCGGGCGCGGGTGGCTTGCGCGGGGCCAACCGGATAATATGTCATCCATAATCTATTCGATTTGGATGACGTGACGCATGACCATGGATGCCCCGCTCGACATGCGCCCCGCCGCGGTCCCGTCAGCTCCAACTAACGCGCTCCTCACCTCGCCGATTCTGCCGACGCTGTTGAAGCTCGCGCTGCCCAATGCGATCGCCATGGTGGGCACGACGCTGGTTGCGGTGGCCGAGACTTCCTATATCGGCCGGCTCGGCACCGAGCCGCTCGCGGGCATCGCGCTGGTGTTTCCCTTCGTCATGCTGACGCAGATGATGTCGGCGGGCGCGATGGGCGGCGGCGTGTCCTCCGCGATCAGCCGCGCGATCGGCGCGGGGAATCGCGACCGCGCCGCAACGCTGGCGCTGCATGCCGCGATGATCGGCGCCTGCGCCGGGATCTTTTTCACCGTGACGATGCTGATGTTCGGCCGCGCGTTCTACACGCTGCTCGGCGGGCGCGGCGGCGTGCTCGAGCAGGCCATGCAATATTCGCACGTGCTGTTCTCCGGCGCGATCGCGATCTGGCTGGTCAACACGCTGGCCTCGGTGGTGCGCGGCACCGGCGACATGCGGATTCCGTCGGTGACGCTGATCGGCACTGCGCTGGTGCAGATTGCCGTCGGCGGCGCGCTCGGCTTTGGGCTGTTCGGCCTGCCGAAATTCGGCATGAGCGGCGTCGCCGCTGGCCAGCTTGTCGCATTCACGCTCGGTGCGATGTTCCTGGCCTGGTATCTCATCAGCGGCAGCAGCCGTCTGACGCTGAACTTCAAGGGCTTCAAATTCCAGTGCGACATGTTCTCCGACATTCTCAGGGTCGGCGCGGTGGCCTGCCTGTCGCCGCTGCAGACCGTGCTGACGGTGCTGATCTTCACCAAGATCCTGGCCGGCTACGGCACCGAGACCTTGGCCGGCTATGGCATGGGCTCGCGGCTGGAATTTTTGCTGACGCCGATCGCCTTTGCATTTGGTGTCGCCTCGGTGCCGATGGTCGGCATGGCCATGGGCGCGGGGCTCGTGACGCGCGCGCGGCAGGTGGCATGGAGCGCGGGCGCCGCTGCCGGCATCACCGTGGGCGCCATCGGACTGATCGTTGCCGCGATGCCGTCGCTCTGGGTTTCGCTGTTCACCAGCGACCCCGGCGTCACCGCCGCGGCTTCTTCCTATCTGGTCTGGGCAGGCCCGGCGTTCGCCTTTTTCGGGATGGGCGCCTGCCTCTATTTCTCGTCGCAGGGGGCGGCGAAGGTCGGCGGTCCCGTGATGGCCGGCACCACGCGATTGCTGATCGTCGGCGGCGGCGGCGCGTGGCTGGCCTCGATGGGCGCGCCGGCATGGACATTGTTCGCGCTGGTGGGCGCGGCGATGGTCGTTTACGGCCTCGGCACGGCGCTGTCGATCCGCCTCACCTGCTGGGGCAAATAAACGTCCAGGTTGTAAACCGAACTTAATGTGAAGTTGCACAAATCTGATTTGTTGCTATGCAAGCCTGCTTTTTCGAAGGAATGATTCATGGCTTGCAGAACGGCTTTCATCATCGCGATTTCGGCGGCATTGCTGACCGCCCCATCCGTCTTCGCGCAAGGCGCCGCTGATCCGACCGGCGTCTGGCAGACGCAGGCCGGCGACGCGCGGGTAAAGGTCAGCAAATGCGGCGGCGGTATCTGCGGCGTGGTCGTCGGCCTGAAAGAGCCGATCGATCCGGCCACCGGCAAGCCTCAGGTCGATGACAAGAATCCCAATCCGGGCTTAAAGAAGCGGCCGATGATCGGCCTGCCGCTGTTCAGCGGCATGCAGAGCACTGCTCCCAACAAATGGTCGGGCCAGATCTACAATGCCGATGACGGCGGCACCTATGCGAGCAGCGTCTCGGTGGCGGGGTCCGATACGCTGCGCGTCGAAGGCTGCGTCGGCGCGCTGTGCGGCGGGGAGACCTGGACGCGGGTGGGACGGTAGGCAAGTCACACGCGGGCTTGACCCGCGTATCCATCGTTCTTGAGAAAGAGTTTTACGAAGCGAGATGGATTGCCGGGTCAAGCCCGGCAATGACGACGGTTATGCCGCCATCGCCTTTAGCGCGGAGGCCGCCGACGCATATCCGCCGCGGGCGCCGTCGATGAAGTGGACGTGATCGCTGCGCATCACCGACGGCGTGAAGCAGGTCATCATCGCCGCGTCCTGCCGGTGCAGGCCATAGCGCACGATCCGCTCTGAAGCCGCCTTCGCCAGAAGCGCCGCCAGCGCGCGCTCCAGTTCCTCGGTGCAATCGATGATCATGCGCAGGCCGTCGTCATATTTGCGGAAGTCGGAATTCTCCACCACCTGCTGCACGTAATTCTTCGGCACGAAATTGCCGACCTTGATGCCGAACCGCATCACGACATAGGCCCACAGCGTCACCGCAAGTACGACAGTACGCCGCTTCAACAGCGGCCCGCCCCGCGCCGCGCGCGCTTCATACTCCACGCCGGCCGGCGGCCAACGCAGCGGCGGCCCGCCCGGCGGCACCGGCCGCCCGGCATCCGGCGACTGTTCAACCAGCCTGATGATGTCCTCGATCACCTTGCGGAAGGCGCGCGGATCGGCACCCCTGGCCGGCACCACCAGCACCGACAGAATGAGCCCGCGCGTGGAGGGAATTTCCTCGAACCGACAAGAAAGCCCGGACAGATCGGGCTGCGTGCCCGGCGCTGCCGCCGGCACCGCAAACTCGCCGCGCTTCATCGCGGCATCCGCCCACCCCAGACCGCCGCCGGAAAACATCGCGTAGGACAGATTGGCCGACGGGCCGAAGCGGGCCACCCTGATATCGAGGCCCTGCGCGCGGATATCCCTGACCGGCACCAGCGCCACCCGCATCACCAGATCGAGATCTTCGCGGACCCATGCCGCCGTCGCCGCCAGCGCGTCGCGGGCGCGCGCGAGGTCTGAGGGCGACACCGCAAAGCTGGCGCCATCGCCGCCGAACACGAACGGAAATTCGCGTCCGTCAAGCGCGTTGGTGACGGCGGCAATCACGGCCGCGCCGGCCATGTTGACCGCCTTGTAGCGCTGGTTCGCGATCGCCTTGGTCGATTCCACGATGTCGGCGACGCCGACGGTCCAGTCATCAGGCAACGGCGAATACATCGCCGGGTCCATCAGGCTGCCAAAGCCGCGAAAGACCGGGATCGCGCCGTAGAAAATATCGGTACCGTCGGGCGTCGTCATGGCGATCTGGGCTACCCCGGGTTCTCACCTTATCTAGCAGATACGGTCGATTTTGGAATCCGGTTCACGCCGCAGCGGGACGTCCTACCCTTTCGCGATTCCCCGCAACACGAGCTGGTTAAGCCGGTTGGCAAACGCCGCCGGATCTTCCGGCAATTCGCCGTCGAGGATCTGCGCCTGCTCCAGGAGCAGGAACGACAGGTCCTTTGACAGATCCTTGGCCGCATCCTTGTCGCCGGCGATCACAGCGACCAGGGGATGGCGCATGTTGATCTCCAGGATCGGCCTGGTGGTGGGAGCCTTGTTCTGCATCGCCAGCAGGCGTTCGAGCATGCGGTCATGCGCGTCGCCGCCGGCAACCAGACACGACGCGCTCGCGGTCAGCCGCTGCGAGGCGCGCACGTCGGAGACGCGCTCGCCGAGCGCGTCCTTGATCAGCGCAATCGTCGTGGCCTCGTCCGCGCCGGCCTCGTCCTTCTTGTCCTCGGCCTTGTCATCCAGCAGCGGGATCAGGGCGAAATCGATATCGCCCTGACTCAGCGACTTCAGCGGCTTGCCGCCAAAATCGAGCGGCGCCGAGGTCCAGAACGCATCGACCGGATCGGTCAACAGCAGCACCTCGATGCCGCGGGCGGTTGCCGACTCCAGCTTCGGGTTCGCCTTCAACCGTTCGATGCTGTCGCCGGTCAGGTAATAGATGTCGGTCTGGTTCGGCTTGATATCCTCGACATATTGCTTGAGCGCGCGCTTCTCGCCCTTGGTCGTGGTGAAGCGCGACAAGCCCAGCAGTTTCTCGCGGCGCTCAAAATCCTCCCAGATGCCTTCCTTGATCACGGGGCCGAACGCGTCCCAGATTTTGGCGAACGCTTCCGGCTCCTTCTCGCCGAGGTTTTCCAGCTCCGAAATCACGCGGCCGGTGACCGCTTTGCGGATCTGCGTGAGTTGCGGATTGTTCTGCAGCATCTCTCTGGAGATGTTGAGCGGCAGATCCTCGCTGTCGATCACGCCGCGGATGAAGCGCAAATAAGCCGGCAGGACATCGGCGTCGTCGGCGATGAAGACGCGGCGGACATAGAGCTTGACCTTGCCCTTGCGCGCCTGGTCGAACAGGTCGAACGGCTTGGTCGACGGCGCGAACAGCATCACCGCATAGGACTGCCGGCCCTCGGCGCGGTAATGCAGCGTCATCGCCGGCTCGTCGAAGGCGCCGGCGATCTGCTGGTAGGCCTGCTTGTAGTCTTCCGGCGAGAGTTCCGATTTCGGCCGCTGCCATAGCGCGCTGGCCGAATTGATCTGGCGCGGCTCGCCCTCCTCCGGCACCAGTTCGATCGGGAACTGGATGTTGTCGGACCAGGCGCGGACGATGCGCTCGATCTCGTGGGTCTCGAGATATTTCGCCGCATTCTCTTTCAGATGCAAGACGATCTCGGTGCCGCGCGTGACACGGGCGGCGTCTTCCTCGCTAACTTGCGCAATTTCAAACCCGCTGCCGCCCGAGGACGACCAGACAAAGACCTGATCGGAGCCGGCGCGGCGGCTGGTGACCACGATGCGCTCGGCGACCATGAACGCCGCATAGAAGCCGACGCCGAACTGGCCGATCAGATTGGTGCCGTCCTTGGCTTCGGTGAGGCGCGAAAGAAAGGACTTCGTGCCTGATCGCGCGATGGTGCCGAGATTGTCGATCAGCTCCTGCCGGTCCATGCCGATGCCACTGTCGACGACGGAAAGCGTATTGGCCTTCTTGTCCGGCGCGATGCGGATTTTGGGCGGCGCGCCGTCGGCGATCAGTTCGGGCGCCGATATCGCCTCATAGCGCAGCTTGTCGCAGGCGTCGGAAGCGTTCGAGATCAGCTCGCGCAGAAAGATGTCGGTCTCCGAATAGACCGAGTGCACCATCAGGTTCAGAAGCTCGGCAACCTCGGCCTGGAACGGCTGGGATTCGGGGGCGGTGGTGGTGGTCATACGGGGGCTCGCAGGGAACAGGGCCAAAGGAAAGCCCTGATATAGCGATATCATCCGGGGTGGCAAGATTTGCCACGCCCCGTTGAGACGTCAGTGCCTGTTCCCGCTGCCCTTAGCGCTCGACAAAAGCGCGCTGGAATTGATCCAGGATCGGCTTGAACAGATAGCTCAGCATGGTCCGGCTGCCGGTCTGCATGAACACTTCCGCGGGCATGCCCGAGGAGAGCTGCAGCCCGGCCAGCCGCCGGCGCTCTTCTTCCGGCAGCATGATGCGGACCGTGAAATAGGACATGCTGGTCTGCTGGTCGCGGGTGGTGTCGGGCGAGACATACGACACCTGACCGATCAACTGCGGGGTTACCCGCTGGTTGAAGGCCGAGAAGCGGACAAAAGCCTGCTGGCCTTTGCGTACCTGGTCGATGTCATTCGGCTGCAACCGCGCCTCGATCTGCAGATCATCGGAATCCGGCACCACCTCCATGACGGCGTCGCCGGCGCGAATCACGCCGCCGATGGTGTGCGCGTTCAATTGATGGATCACGCCCGAGGTCGGCGCGCGCATCTCGATGCGTTCGAGGACGTCGCGCGCCGCGACGCTTCGTTCGCTGAGTTCGGCTTCCTTGCCCTGCGCCTCGCCGAGATCCTTGACGACCTCGGTGCGGACATCCTGGTCGAGCCTGACTGTCTGAAGCTTCGCCTCGTCGACCTTGGTTTTGGTCTCGGCGATGGTGGAGATCAACTGGCCGCGTTCGCCTTCGATCCTGGCGCTCTCACGCTGCAGGGCCGTGAGCCGCGCCAGCGGCACCAAACGCTTGTCGAACAGCTCCTGCACGCCCGTGAGCTCGCCCGTGATCAGCTCCAGTTGCTTGGCCTTGGACGCGACCTGCGCCTCGAGGCCCACGATCTCCTCACCGAGCTGCGATACCTTGCTCTTGAGCAGCTCCTTCTGACTGTCGCGTGCCGTCACCCGCGCCCTGAACAGCGAGGCTTCGGAGGCGAGCAGCGTCTTGACGTTGGGATCGTCCAGCCGGGACGACATTTCCGGCGGGATCGCCGGCCGGGGCAGAGCGTCGCGCTCGGCGACCAGCCGCGCGATCTTCGCCCGCACTTCGTCGAGTTGCTTGCTGACCACCTGAAGGCTGGCCTGCGCCTGCGTCGCGTCCAGCCGCAGCAGCAGATCGCCGGCGTTGACCCGCATGCCGTTATGGACCGGGATCTGCGCGACCACGCCGCCGGTCGGATGCTGGATGGTCTTGACGTTGGATTGCACCACCAGATTGCCCGGCACCACGACGGCGCCCGACAACGGCACCAGCGCCATCCAGCCACCGGCCAACCCGCCGACGACGAGCAGCGCCCGCAAGCCCGTGCGCAATTCGCCCTCAAAGGCGCGCGCCGCCCGCAGCACGATGCTTTCGCCGGGCGCGCCCGCCATATCCGTCGATCCATCGCGATTGGCAAGGAATGCCACCCCCGCGGTGAGGCCATTGCGGACTACCCCCGTCACGGAACGATCGCGCGGCACCGGGCCCGCCGGGCTTGGCGGCGCCAGTTGGGGAGCCTCGACGCGCGGCGGCAGCCGTGTGTCGTCGATCGACAAAACTTCCGGCCGCGACCTCGGCATGTTCATGAGCGACGGATCGTCGGGCGCGATGATCGGACCGCGCGCCTGCCGTTCATTCCGCCAGAAATTGCCTGAGGGAGCATTGTTTGCCGAAGCATTGCCGGCCGGGCCGCGCATGCCGCTCGCCGGCGGCGGGGTCATGAACTGCGGCTCACGCGCGCTGCGTCGGCCGCGCGGCGCCGGAGGCTCGGGATCGAAAACCTCGGACTGGGATCCGAAGGGACCGAGCCAATCCAGCACCCGTCCCATCTTGCCCTTTTTCTTCGACCGCTTCGGCCGGGCCTGACGCGAACGCCGCCCGCCCGGACCTGGTTCGTCATTCGCCGGGCGGCGAAGCGGCGACCGCTGATCCTGCCGGTTGTCGTGCTCGAAAGCCTGCCGCAATCGCTGCAGTTCGAGGATCAGCGCCTGGCCTTGCGGCGCCGCAACGTCCTCATCCGTCCCGCCCATCCGGTGGCGCGCACCTCTTTCATCGGCATGCACGTGATCAAAACTCTTCATGATGAAACACTCTCGGCAAGTGATGCCCGCTGTTCTGCCTTGGCCTGCGGCGGAGACTGCGGCGATCCCGGCGGTCCCTTGCCGCCGGCGTTGCGGACGCGCGCGAACACTTCTGCGCTCGGGCCGAACGCGATCGCCTTGCCTTCGTAGAGCACCATCGTCATATCCAGCGCGGAGAGCGCGCTCGGGCGGTGCGAGATGACGACGACGATGGATTTGTTCTGGCGCATGATCCCGATGGCGCGGGTCAAGGCGTTCTCACCGTCGGCATCCAGATTGGCGTTGGGCTCATCGAGCACGAGCAGGAAGGGGTCGCCGAACACCGCCCGCGCCAGCCCTACCCGCTGCTTCTGGCCGGCCGACAGCGACATGCCACCCTGCCCTATTCGCGTCGCATAGCCCTCCGGCAGGCGCAGGATGATGTCGTGGACACCTGCGATCTGCGCGGCCTTCAGGATGGCATCCGAGCTCGCATGTTCGTCGAAGCGGCAGATGTTCTCCGCCACGGTGCCGTCGAACAGGCCGACGTCCTGCGGGAGATAGCCGATGTGCCGGCCGAGATCCTCGTTGCGCCATTGATCGAGCGACGCGCCGTCGAGCCGCACGGCGCCGCGATGCGCCGGCCAGATTCCAACCAGCGCCTTGGAGAGCGAGGTCTTGCCCGACGCGCTCGCGCCCAATAGCGCCAGCCCCGAGCCGGCCTTGAGCGAAAACGTGACACCGGACACGATCGGCATGTCGAAGCCGGGTGCTGCCACCGCGAGATTCTGCACCGACAATTCGCGGCAGGGGCGCGGCAGCATCACCGGCGGCGTCGGAGGCTGTGCGGTCGCCTTTAAGATGTCGCGCAGGCGCGCGAGGCCCTGGCGGGCGGCGGCCAGTTGCTTCCAGGTGCCGAGCGCGATTTCGACGGGCGCGAGCGCGCGCCCCATCAGGATCGAGGACGCGATCATGATGCCGCCCGACGCCTTGTCGGCGACGACGAGATAGGCGCCCATCCCCAGCATTCCCGATTGCAGGATGTAGCGCAGCACCTTCGCGCTCGAGCCAAGATTGGCATAGACGTCGGTCGCGCGGATGTTTTCCTGCAGATACCGCTCGTTGGCCTGCGACCAGCGCGCCGTCAGCCGATCCGTCATGCCGAGCGCCCGAACGATTTCCGCGTTGCGCTGCGTCGCATCCGCCAGCACCTGGCGCTGCGCGTTCAGGTCCATCGCCGCCTTGGTCGCGCCGCGCGAGATCCGCTCGGTCACCAATGTCATGGCAACGATCGCCGCGGTGCCAAGCAGCGCCGTGAAGCCGATCAGCGGGTGAAACAGAAACAGCCCGATCAGAAAGACCGGGATCCACGGCATGTCCAGGAACGCCGTCGGCCCCATGCCCGACATGAAGGTGCGCACCTGGTCGAGATCGCGCAGCGGCTGCTGCATCAGGACCGGCTTCACCCCGCGCAGCGGCAAGGTGGCGAGCGCCGAATGGATCGATCCTTGCAGCGCGCCGTCGAACAGCGTGGCGATCCGGCAAAGCATGCGCGACCGCATCGCATCGAAATATCCCTGCACCAGGTAGGCGATCAGCACCATCAAGGACAGGCCGAACAGGGTCGCGAGGTTGCGGCTCGGAATCACCCGGTCGTACACCTGCAACATATAGAGGGAGCCCGACAGCATCAGGATGTTGATGACGCCGCTGAAGACAGCAACGCCGATCATGCGGCGCGCGCTCGCGCGCATCGCGCTCGCGACGGGATCATCGGCAGCCAGCGTCGACAACAGGCCGGAAATCGCGCGGGGCGTCGGTGCTGCCCGCGCTCGGCCTTGTGCCTGCCCCTGAGCGATACTCATTGAACTGCCCTTCGACCCGTCGACCGGGTCTCCCTGCAAGTCTCCTTGACGCGCGATGCAGACCATTTTTCGGCAACAATGCGACGAATGCCGATTGTTCAAGTTCGCTCAAGGGTAGAACGGTGGCAAAGGCCGTTTTGTCGCCGGTGCGATCAGCAGAATTCCGGCACCCAGGACCCGGCGTCCCGGATTCGCGCGACTGGCGCCGACAGCGGCTGCGATATCCTTCTTTCGAGCGCGTCTAATCCGCCGTTTTTCGGTGCGGCGCGCGTCATGGATTCGTCGGTCTATAACCTTGCTTCGGCGCTCAATGGTCGCGGTGTCGGCCGAATGACGCCACGAAGCTAACTGATCCTTCATCGTGCGCCCATCCTGCTTCCCGGCGGATGCGTGCGAGCACTCGTCATGAAGGGTAACAGGGGACGAATAATGGCTCGCTTCACTCACCGCCACGTCGATCTCGATCCGCCGATCGACGAGGCCCCGAGCCCGCCGGTCGCCCCCGCTCCTCCATCCACGACGCCGCCGGAGGAAACACCTCCGCCCACCGAGACGCCCTCGGCCTCACCGTCCATCGTGCCGAGCTCCTCCGGCCTCGGCGCTATCCTCAACAATGCCATCCCGGCGCCGGTGGTCAGCCCGGGGCAAAACCCGGTCGAGGAAAGCGGCCAAGGGCTTGGCAGCATCAACCACAATGCGAACGATCTCACCATGGTGCACAACGGCCTGCTGGCGCAGGTCAATGCCGGACAGTTTTCCGGGGCCGCACTCGGCCACGTGCAGGCGATCCTGTCCGAAATCAACACCGCGATTTCGGTGGCCAACGCCTCGGCGAACGGCGGCGGCGCGGTCGGCGGCATGGCTGCCGCAGAACAGGCGCTCCGCGCCAGCCATCTCGATATCATCAATACCGTCAAGACCGATCCCGCGCTAAGCAGCCTCGCGGCTAACGGGCCTGCGACGGTGCCCGGCACCCTGCCAGAGGGGACCACGGCGGCCAACGCGCCGCACGCCAATCTCGCGGAGATCGGTGCGATCTTCAATGACGCGGCCGATAAGATCCTCGGCGGCGTCAATGACGGCAACCGGCAGGAGATCACCGACGACATCAATGCCGTGATCACGGACATGGAGGCGTTGATGAACGCCAACCCGCAACCGTTCGAGGGCTTGACCGGCGTCCATGCCGACGCGGTCGTACGCCAGCTCCAGCTCGAACTCACCTATATCAACGACCCCAGCATCAGCCCCGATGCGGGACACGCCAGCACCGACAACATCCTCGACATCATCGATATCATCCAGGGCGACGCCAATCTGGCTGATATGGCGACGCAAGGCGGCATCAGCGGCTTCTCGCCGTTTCCGGATGCCGAAAATCCGACGCCGATACACCTCGACAACGGAGCACAGACGGTCTTCCTGGCCAATTTCATCGCCTATTCAAATTCGTATGGACAACAGGCCATCGACCTCGTGGGCAGCGGTGACACCAAGGCCATTGCCACGCTGATCGACAACCTCAAGGCATTCGAGAAGTATGTCACCGACTTCGGCGCGGCCGAGGGCGGCAACGAACTGCTCGGCGCGACCGGCACGCTCGGCGCTGAGATCGCCGCGATGATCAAGGGATTGCAGACCGGCGACGCGACCCTGGTCACAGCGGCGGCGGACCAGATGCACGGAAACGCGGCCGATGCCGGCGACCACAATGTCCCCGCTACCGGAGGCACCTACAACACGGACGGCGTGACGGTCGCCGGGGTACTGGGGACACCGGTCGCGGAGACGCCGCCCGCCCCCGAAACCCCGGCCGCCACCGTCGCGGCGGCTGACCCGGCCGCGCCACACGCCGTGGCCCCGACCGCCAGCGTCGAGCCGATGACGATTGCGACCACCGACATCCCCGCCGGGGTCGCGGACCACGACCATTCGCCGGCGCCCGAATTGCAACATTTGCATCACATGTGGGGATAGCGGCGCGCGGCGCGACCTCCAGCGTCCCCGATGCTCCGGGGATGCTGGAGGCCGATACATCAAGCAAGAAACGCGTTCGCCGATCCGGCTCACGCAGCGGGTGCAGAGAAGAGGTTATCGCCGGCCTGCGCCGCAAAGGACGATCTTTAGACGATGGCCCCAACGACGGCTCTGGGGACCATCATTAGTACGGCAGCGACATCGGCGGTTGGTGGAATCGGCGCGGTTGCTGTTCGGTAAGTGAAGTAGCGGGGCGTATGCGTGAGGCAGCGTAAGACGGACTATGGGACCATCATTCTACATTGGACGTTCGTCGCGGCATTCGCTGTTGCGCTCGTCACGGGTTTGCGCATCGCGACCGAAACGCCCGACCGGACCTGGATCAACTGGTTCGATGCCGTGCTGCCGCGTGACAGCGTTTGGCTCGCCCATATGCAAGCCGCGATCGTCCTGGTCGCGGTGGCGATCGGCTACGTCGTCTATATGCTCCGCTCCGGCCTCGGTCGCCGCGTCCAGCTCGACAAGGTTCGGCTGCGCGGACTGTTCGGCCGCGGGCAGGCAAGGTTGAGCGCCGTGATCGCCCTGATGTACTGGATTTTCTTTGTCACGATGTCGGGGCTGTTGATCAGCGGCGGGCTGCTCTATTTCGGTTTCTATTCCGGTTACGACGTGGCGATGCTGCACTGGGTGGGGACCTGGGTGATCCTCGCCTTTGTCGTCCTGCATGTCCTGACCCAGTTCAAGAGCGGCGGCGCTTCGCAATTGCTGCGCATCTTTCGTCCCGCCCCGCTGCCTGCGCCGCCGCCGCGGCTCGATGCCATCGAACTGCTGGGCATGCTTGCCGAGCAGTCGGTGCGCTTGCCGGAGACCGAAAATGTCGAGGCACCGCCGGAGGTCTCATCCCATCCGCTGCAGCCGCGCAACGAGGCGCGCCACGACCGAACGCACGAGCCGGATCCGGCACCGCGACCCAAGACCGGACCTGCGCGATCGCGAAACCCGACCCTGCAGGCCAATGCGTTCGTCGTGGCAGCCGCCGCGGCGATCACCGGCGCTTCGATGATCGTGGCAACCGATCGGCTGGCGGTCGACAGCGTTCAGATTCGCCGCATCAATCCCGCCGACGCACCGATCCTCGACGGCGACACTTCCGATCGGGCATGGCGCGGCGTCAAGCCGTTCTCGCTTTTGACCGGAGAAGGCGGAAATTTCGACGGCAAGGGAGAAGCCAGAATCGAGATCCGCGCGGTGCACGACGGCACCTATGCGTATTTCCTCTTCACCTGGGAAGACTCGACGCGCTCGCTGAAGCACCTGCCGCTCGTCAAGGAATCCGACGGATGGCACCTGCTTCATTCCGGCTTTCAGCTCGGCGACGAGCATCAATACAACGAAGACAAGTTTTCGGTGCTGCTGACCACGTCGGACGTCACGCTGGCCGGCGGCCGGACCTTTCATCCAGGGCCGCAGCCGGTCGCCGGCGCGCCGGCCACCATGAGCGGCCGCGGACTGCACTACACGGCAACAGGCTACGCCGACGTCTGGCAGTGGAAGGCGACCAGCGGCGCGACCGGATGGATGGACGACGCCCATTTCGGGCCGCCGCTCGATCCGACCCCGATGCAGGCGGCCAACGTCGTTCCGTACAAGGGCGGCTTCGCGCCCGACCCGGGAACGGCGAACTACCGGGACAATTTCACGGTCGAGGCCGACACGTCAGGCGGTCCGCGCCGCAGCCGCCTGGTCGCCCCGCTGCGCCTGCCCAAAGCCGTCGCCGCCACGACGGACGCGCTGGGCGATATCGACCTCGATCCCAACCACGGCGAGAGCGACGGCGCGCGTTGGTTCATGACCGAGAAGGATTCAGTGCCCTATTCGACCGATGTCGATGGCCGCATCCCGACCGGGACCGTGATCCCGGGCGTCATCGTGGGCGGCGAATTTTCAGGCGATCGCGCCGACGTTCGAAGTGCGGCCCGCTGGGCCTCCGGCCTTTGGGCGCTCGAGGTGAAACGCCGGCTCGACACCACAAGCCAGTTTGACGTGCCGATCAGAAGCGGCGTCTTCATGCGGGTCGCCGCTTTCGACCACAGCCAGATCAGACATACACGGCACGTTCGGCCGATTCGTATCGAGGTGGAATAAATGTCAAAGATTTGCAAAGTCACGATCAACGACGAGCCGTTTCTGGCGAATCGCGGCGAGCTTCTGCTCGATTGGGCGTTGATGAACGGTGTCGATCTTCCGCACGACTGCCGCTCCGGAATCTGCGGCGCCTGCCGCGTGCGCCTGGTCGACGGCACGGTGTTCGGCGGCCATAGCCGGGGCGACGACATGATCCATGCCTGCCAGGCCCGGATCGTCTCCGACCTCGAGATCGCGATCGAGGCCGCGCCTGAGCCGGTGGCGCTGTCGGCGGAAGTGGCGCAGACCGTTCAGCTCGCGCCCGACGTGGTGGGCGTCGACATCGAGTTGCCGAAGCCGCTCAACTACCTTCCCGGCCAGTATTGCAAGCTGCAGTTTCAGGGATTTCCGGCAAGGTCCTACAGTCCGACCTTTCCGCTGGAAGGCGCTCCGCACGATCGCCTGCTGCACTTTCACATCCGGATGGTCACGGACGGACTGGTTTCCTCGGCGTTCGGCCGCGAAATCCGCCCCGGGCACCGCGTCAAGCTGATGGGACCGTATGGCCGCGCCTTTTTCAGGCAAGGCCATGCCGGCCGTATCGTTCTCGTCGCCAGCGGCACCGGTTTCGCCCCGATGTGGTCGGTCGCGGTCGCCGCGATCATGGAGCAGCCGCAGCGCGAAATGGTCTTCATCGTGCAGGCCCGCAGCATCCGCTCGCTCTACATGCATGCCGCGCTATGCCGGCTGGCGCTGTTTCCCAATGTCAGGCTGATCCCGATGGTGTCGGAGCCGCAGCAAATCTCGCACGCGATTCAGAGCGGCCGGCCGACCGACCATCTGCCAAAGCTGTCGCCGGACGATGTGGTCTATACCGCGGGCGCGCCGGCGATGACCGATGCGGTGGCGCGGATCGCAAAGGCCGCGGGCGCAAGGTGCTACACCGACCCCTTCGTGCAGGAGCCGCGGACCGCCGAACAACAGTCAGGGTTGATGTCGCGCCTCACCGGCTGGCTGAATGAGCCCAAAAGCGGAACTATCCCGCCGCAACCGGCGCGAAAGGCGGCGCCGATGCCGCGAGGCGTAGCCGCGGTAGGCGCCGGCAATCGCTAGCGGGCAATGGTCACGCAGCGGGAGCCAGCAGCAGGCCAAAGGCGGCAATGGCATCGTGCTTCCCCCGTTTCCTGTTGGCATTCAGCCTGCCAACAATGCACCGGAGGGAGAAGCCAACGGCTTGGATTGACCAGCCGTTCAGTCGGAGATCGCCGCGATATACCGCCGGACGGACATGTCGAACGTCGCCTTGGCATTGTCGGCGATGTTGCGGCCCCACCACGCGCCATAGATGCGATCGAACGCCAGCGGTTCGACCGCAGCCCAGATCCGGCGCACCGCCGGCGCATTGAGCGGAATGTAGTTCGGAAAACTGTACATGAAGCTGAGCGAGCGGCGGTCCATCGCCACCATCGCGACATCGCCGGTGAGCAGCGCGCCCCGCCCTTGCGCGCCCGCGCGCCAGTGCAGGATCGTGCCGCCGGCAAAATGTCCGCCGGTCCGGATCAGAAGGATATCGTCCGATATCCGGTGACTGTCGCCGGTCCATGGCACGATGGCCCGATGCGGCCGCGTGACGAAGGCGCGATCGTCGCCATGCAGATAGACGGGTACGCCGCCGAACGCTTCGCTCCAGTCGGCGACCGCGCCATAGTAATGCGGATGCGAGACCGCGATCGCCTTCAGGCCACCGAGCGAGCGGACGTAGTCGATGGCTTCGCGGGTGGCCAGCGGCACGCAATCCCACATCACGCAGCCATCGGCCTCGGGCACCAGCAGCGCGCGCTGCCCGATCGCGAAACCCGGCTGCATGCTGATGCCGGGAATGTCGAGGTCGTCACGCCAGACGAGCTTGTAACGTTTCGTCAGCTCCTCGCGCGTGAGCCAGGTTTGCCCCTTCCAGTTCACATATTGCCGCTCGTCTTCGCAGACCGGGCAGGCCTGCGGCGGCTCGGCGCTTTCGGGAAACTGGGCGCCGCATTGTTCGCAGGTCCATAGCGGCATCGGCGTGCTCCTGTCGGGAGGAGTGGTAGCGCAAAATGAGAGGGCGCGCCAATGCGGGAACGGCGAGCTGCTAAAACCCGATCGCCGCCCCATCGCTGCGCGGGTCGGAACCGCCGCTTAACATGCCGTTCCGCCGATCGATCGTAATCCCATGCGCGTGACCAGCCATTTCGTTCCAGGCGTCCCAGCGGTTGATCGCATGGCCGCGTAGCGCGAGCGCGTCGATCGTGCCTTCGGGAAAGCGGCTCTCGATGTGCAGCGTGTCGCGGGCCTCGCCGAGGGCGAAGCGGCCGGACAGGAACCGTGGCATTTCGATCGCCTCCTGGATATCGAGACCGAAATCGACCATGGCGGAATAGAGCTGGAGCTGGATTTGCGGCTGGCCGTCCGCGCCCATGCAACCCAGCACGCTCCACAGCTTGCCGTCCCGCTTGGCGATGGAGGCGATCAGGGTGTGCAATGGGACCTTGCCGGGTTCGAGGCGATTGGGGTGATCCGGGTCGAGCGAGAAATAGGCGCCGCGGTTCTGCAAGATCACCCCCGTGTTTCCCGCAACCACGCAGGAGCCGAACGCGCCATACAGGCTCTGGATCAGCGACGCGGCATTGCCGTCACGGTCCACCGCCGCGACATAGACGGTATCGCCTGCGAGACTGCCGAATGACGGCACGGTATCCCACTTCAGCACGGACTGCAGATCGATCAGCCGGCCCCGCTCGCTTGCATATGGCTTCGATATCAGCCGCTCGACCGGCACGTCGGCAAACGAGGGATCGGCGAGCAGCTGATCGCGATCGTGGTAGGCGACCTGCTTGGCCTGTACCAGGAGATGGACATGGTCGGGCCCGAGGAAATCCATTCGGTGCAGTTCGTGAGGCTCGACAAGGTTGAGCATTTCCAGCACGGTAAAGCCCTGCGTCGGCGGGGCCGTGTTGAAGACCGTAACGTCGCGGTAACGGCCAACAACGGGCTCACCCCAGACGGCCTTTTGCCTGCCCAAATCGGCAAGGCGAAACAGGCCGCCCGCCGCTTCCGAGAAGCGCGCCATCTCGGCGGCGACCGGCCCTTCATAAAATCCAGACCACCCGTCATCCGCAATCGATTGGAGCGTCCGGACAAGGTTTGCGTTGGCAAGCTTCGTGCCCGGCTGCGCCGCTGCCCCATCGGGAAAGAAAAGCCCTGCGGCCTCTTGATCCCGCACCAGATCATCGCGCGCCATCTCGATGAAGCTGGCAAGGCGGCCGGTGACCGGAAATCCGTCGCGCGCATACCCGATGGCGCTTTCCAGCACGCGACGGAGATGCAGCCGCCCATATTTGTCGTGCGCTTCGATCCAGCTCGCCACCGCGCCCGGCACTGTCAATGTCGCCGGCACTATGCCGCGAAGCGGGATTTCGTTCAGTCCCTTCTTCTCAAAGGACGACAGCGTGGCACCGGCCGCAGCCTTGCCGCCGCCATTGAGGTAACGAACCTCGCCACTGGCGCCATCGTGAATGAGCCAGAAGGCATCGCCGCCGAGACCGGTCATGTGCGGATAGACAACCGACAGCACCGCGCTGGTCGCAATCGCCGCATCGACGGCGGAGCCGCCGGCCCGAAGCACATCCACGCCGGCCGCGGAGGCGAGCGAATGCGGCGACGTCACCATGCCGTTTGGCGCAAGCGTAACCGGCCGCCCGGTGCGAATGTCCAAGTCAAGCTCCCAGGTTTGGCAAGCAGCAGCGACCGGTCAGGCGCGGATCCGCCTGATCATGTAGTTGTCGTAGGTGGCCTCGCAGACCTGATGCCACTGGTACTGTTCGTTCCGGAACGCGATCGTCGATTCATATAGCGCCTTGAACTTCGCGTTCTTTGCCGAAACCTCGGCAAAGAGTTCGTTCGTCGCCTTGAACGACGCGTCGAGGATGTCGGTCGAGAACGGCCTCAGTTGCGCACCGGCCGCGACCAGGCGCTTGATGGCGGACGCATTGCGGGCATCATATTTGGCCGTCAGGTCGGCCGCGACCTGGCCGGCCGCGATCGTCACCATGTTCTGATACAGCTTCGGAAGCTCGGCCCATTTCGCGCTGTTGATATAGAGGAAGCCGTTGGCGCAGCCTTCCCACCAGCCGGGATAATAGTAATAGGGCGCCACTTTCAGGAAGCCGAGCTTCTCATCATCATAGGGGCCGATCCATTCGGCGGCGTCGATCGTGCCCTTTTCGAGCGCGGGATAGATGTCGCCCGGCGGGATCTGCTGCGGCACGACGCCGAGCCGGCTCAGCACCTGCCCCGCCACGCCGCCGACCCGGAATTTGAGACCCTTCATGTCGTCGAGCGTCTTGATCTCCTTGCGAAACCATCCACCCATCTGCGCGGTCGTGTTGCCGAACGGAAAGCCCAAAATGCCGAACGTGCCGTAGAGCTCGTTGAGCATATCGAGGCCGCCGCCATAGGTGAGCCAGGCATTCATCTGTCGCGTATTGAGGCCGAACGGAACAGCGGTACCGAAGGCGAACGCCAGGTCCTTGCCGATGTAGTAGTAGGAGGCGCTGTTTCCCATCTCCACGGTATTGTTCGCCACCGCATCGAAGACCTGAAACGCCGGCACGATCTCGCCCGGACCGAACACGCCGATCTGGAATTTCTGGTCCGAGAGTTCACCGATCGCTTTCGCAAACATCTCGCAGGCGCCATAGAGCGTATCGAGGCTCTTGGGGAAGGATGTGGCAAGACGCCAGCGCAAGACCGGCGCGGATTGCGCGACGGCGGGCGCGGCGATGGCGGTAGAGGCAACAGCGAGGCTTGCGGCTTTGAGGAGTTTTCTGCGGTTCATGGTCAGTCTCCCTTGCTCGGTGAAAGAAAGAGCGGATATCACCCGCAGCATGAATCCCTGTCGCGATTGTCCCGGCTCGCGCTGTTTCGGTCGGGCGGCAAGTCCATCGCCGGATTCTCGGCAAAGAAGCCGTTCGGCTTCAGCGTGAAGCCGACATACTCGACCGGCATCACCGGAAAATCCTCGGGACGGCAGACATGCGTCGCCCCAAAGCTGTGCCAGACCACGATGTCCTGGTTTTCGATCGGGCGATTCTGCGCTACGTATTTCGGCAGGCCGTCGCCGCCCGCGTGCTGGTTCGGGAATTCGCCGCTCGCGTAGCGTTCGTCGGCGGCGTAGCGCGTCACCCAGATGTGCTTGGTCGCAAAGCCGCCGCGCGAGGTCATGTAGCAGCCCTCCTGCGCCAGCATCACCGGCGCGCTGTGCGCCAGGAGCTTGTAGGCCGTCGGCCCGCCGACACTGTTCTTTTGATTGGGATTGGTGATCTTCCAGTAGCGTCCCGTCCGCCCGTCAGCCTCGCGGACGGCGTCGCGCTCGCGCGAGAGAACCCGCGACGTGGTATCGAACACGTTGCCGTATGGATTGTCGGTGCCCCATGGCCGCGGCCGGAACTCGTGCTCGGTGACCGTATTGCCCTCGCCGTCCAGCATCATATGGAGCCGGGCGTTGAAGAAATGCTGGTGGGTGGGACCGCCGAGATTCTCAGCAACCATGCCACCCCACGGATACGGCTTGCCCGCGGCGATCGCCGCGGTCTGGATGATGCCGGTGAGCTTGACTTCGAGCTGGATGGTGCCGTCCTGGTAGAAGTACCAGAAGAAGCCGTAGTCGTAGTTTCCAACCGTCGTGAAGAACGAGATGACGAGACGGCGTGAGCGCCGCACCTCGAACGTCTCGTTGCGGAATTCATAATGCTTCCAGAGGATGCCGTAATCCTCCTCGTGCAGGCAGATCGCATTCTTCATGACGCCCGGCTTGCCGTAATCGTCGGCAACCGGCACGTCGAAATAATTGATATGACCGAGGCAGTCGCAGCCGAGTTCGAGCGCGTTGGCGAGCTTGCCGAGCCCGTACTCGCCGGCGTCGAACGCACATTTCCAGAAATGGTTGGCGGTCGGATCGGCGTAGGGAACGATCATGTCGGTGACGCTGGCCCGATAGATGATCGGCCGCTCGCGCCCGCCATCGCGGAAGGCAATCTGATGCAGCACGAGGCCCTCGCGCGCCGTCCACCCGACGCGGAATGACCAGTTCTGCCAATCGACCTTCCATCCATCGACCGTAAAGCTCGGGCCGTCCCTCTGCACGACGTCGAGCGGCTTGACGTCCTTGCGCTTCTGGGGGATCGAGGCGCGGTCGTAGTTGCGCGATTTTTTCGGGATCGGAACGATGTCGGGCTCATCGACCAGGTGGACGATCCTGTTCTCGATCAGGTCGACGAGCGCGACCACGCCTTCGATCGGATGGGCATAGCCATTGTCCTTGAGGTCCTTGCGCCAATAGGAAACGGCGCTGACGAGCCGCCGGCCTTTCTCGGCCTCCCGGTCGAAGTACCCGGCCGAGAACGGATCGACCTGGACCAGCTCAATGTCCTTGTCATCAAGTCCGCGGCGCTTCATCGCACGAAGCCAGCCTGCGTCGGCCTTGACGATGTCGCCGACCTTGAAGACCTCCTCGATCGTGATCGGCGGCTGGCCATACGGATGATCCCTGGTCGGCTGCTCGCGCCACGCTGTCACCGTCTTCGATCCGATATCGACGGTGGCGACGTGCACGGCGCCGGTCCTGCTGTCGAACAGGGTCGCGGCCGCGCACCGTGGAAGCCTTGAAGTCGGTTCCCATCCAAGCACGTCTGACTTGGCCGGTTCCTCGAGCTGCACATGGGTGAATCGCGTATCCGGCCCGAGATTTTTGGCGGTTCTCAATATCTCGGACGCCAGTGCGACCTCGGCTTCGCTGAGCGGATCGAGCGGATGGCCGGCATCGATGCCGGCGGCAGGTTTTGTGCGCATCATGTCAAACCAGATTCCCGAGCTATGGGCGCAGGCTATGACAGCGCTGGCACGGCGTCTTGAATGAGCCTGCCATGTCAGACGCTTGTCAGGCCCTTGCCAGAGCTACCGGTCCTGGGCGACGCTGGGGCATCACAAGCCGGACCTCGTCTGCACGATGCCCATCAGCGTCTCCACCGACCCGATCCGTCCGACCGAGCGGACCGCCTATTGGACCGAGGCGATCTGCCGGTCATTCGCCAATGTCGAGACCAGGCCGCTCGGCTCTGCGATCGTCAGTGGCCACTTCGAGTTCGTCGAGATCGGCGACGCCAAGCTTGTCCGCTTCGACAGCAGCCCGCAATGCTACACCCGCGACGCCAGGCTCGTCAGCCGGGCCGGCTCCGACGAATTCATGTTCGATTTCCAGCGCCGCGGGCGAAGCGCGATGGTGCAGGCCGGCAACGAAGGCACCATCAATCCGGGATATGGCGTGCTCTACGATGCGCGGCGTCCGTTCGAGGACCGGCTGTTCGGTCCCGAGCAGCGTGCGGAATTGCTGATCGCGACCGTGCCCGCCGCGTCCCTGTTGCGATCCGTTCCCGAGGCGGAGCGGCTTTGTGCAAGACCGATCCCATTGTCCGGAACGGTGGCCCGCTCGATTGCCGCCCTGGTCCGCGACGTAATCTCCAGTTCATCCGGGCCGGCAAAACGGGACGAGCCTGATATCGCAGCCTATCTATCGGCCCTGCTGCGCCTTGCCGCCGGCGCCAGCCATCAACTCACCCGTCCGGGGCTGTTTGGCCTGATCGACATCCATCTGAGGGCAAATATCGCCAGTGCCCGGTCTGCGCCGGCGCTTGCCGCCGAATTCGGCATCTCCGAGCGGACGTTTCATCGCATCTTTGCCGACCGCGAAACCACATTCGAACGGCATGTTCTTCATCGGCGTGTCGAGCTGTTTCGAAATCTGCTGCGGCAGCCTTTGCTGGCCGGCGTTCCGATTGCGGGGCTTGCGCATCAGTGCGGGTTCGCCGACGGCGCCCACGCGACCCGCACATTCAAGAACAGATTTGGCGCCACGCCGCGCGACTTTCGCGCGCGCGGAGCGTAGCGCTTTGCCTTTGATCAGGCGGCAACGGGCCGCAACAGCGAATCCAGCCTTGCCGTGAGTGCGACACCGTTGGATGCCGCACGCAGCGGCGGGCGAACTCGCAGCCAGCCGGCATGGCCGCTTCGTGCGGCAAGGACCGCCTTCAGCGCCGGCGTAAAAGGTTCATCGGCGAAAACAGACTGCACCGCGCGCATCTGCGATTCCGCGCCGACGTCGAGCATGGCCCGGATCAGATGGGGGACAATGTTGCCAAGGCCGCAGATCGTGCCGGCGCCGCCCTGAGCAACTGCGCGGGCGATATCGACTTCGTTGCCCACGGTGATCGCCAGCTCCGGCGCCACTGCACGGAACGCCTCAAACTGCTTGAAGTCGGCGCTAGAGTCCTTGAGGCCGGCGACGACAGCGCCGTAGCGCACACGCAGGCGGGCCGCCACCGACGGCGGCACGCCGACGCCGGAAGTCTGCGGAATGTGATAGAGCGTGGCCCGCAGCCGATCGTCGGCGACGCCATCGAGAATCGCGGCGAACGCGTCCTCAATTCCTTCTGCGGTCGCGTCCCGATAAAAATACGGCGGCAGCATCAACACGTGCCGCAACCCCAGCGCCAGCGCCGAGCGGGTCAGCGCGATGCTGTCGGTCACCGCCGCAAAGCCGCTGCCCAAACCTATCCGCTGCTCAGCGATGCCTGCCTTCAGGAGCGATTCGACGGTTGCCAGCCGCTCCGCCGCGCCAAACGAGGTCCCCTCGCCGGTGGTGCCAAACAACACCACACCGTCGGCGCTCTTGGCGAACAGCTGAAGCACGTGGTGCGTCAGCCGGACATGATCCACCGAGCCGTCCGCCGACAATGGCGTCGGCGTTGCTACCCAGAAGCCACGGATAGGATCAGTCATCAAATTGCTCCCTCATCATCGTCGCCGGTGTCCCTGCGTCCAGCGCGCTGTTGACTTGTGTTGTATCTTACATACAAGAATAACTCAAACGATTTCCACGGCTGGAATCAGGCACTTATCGGCTCGGCCGCGCTGGGAGAACGGGCACGCCATGCACACCATCAAACGCGACCAAGTTCAGGAAGCGCTCAGCCGGTTGCAGCGAAAGCTCGGCGCCCAGGCCGTTCTGCTCGGCGACGACGTACCTGCCCGCAATGGCAATGACTGGAGCGCCAGCCTGCCGCAGGCGCCGCTCGCGGTGGTAAGGCCGATCGACGCCAGCGGCGTATCGGAAGCGGTTCTCGCCTGCCGAAAGGCGGGACTTTGTTACGTGCCACAGGGTGGACTGACCGGCCTGTGCCGCGGCGCTTCCCCGGAGGCCGGTTGGGTTGCGATCTCGCTGGAGCGCATGACCGGCATCGAGGAAATCGATCCGGCAGGCGCCACCATGACGGTGCGCGCCGGAACGTCGCTCGAAACCATTCAGAACGCGGCCGACGAACGCGGCATGTTTTTCCCGCTCGATCTCGGTTCGCGCGGATCTTGCGCGATCGGCGGCAACCTCTCCACCAATGCCGGCGGCAATCGCGTGATCCGCTATGGCATGACGCGCGAACTCGTGCTCGGTCTCGAAGTGGTATTGCCCGACGGCACGGTCATGACCAGCCTCAACAAGCTGATCAAGAACAACGCCGGCTATGATCTGAAGCATCTCTTTGTCGGGTCCGAGGGCACGCTCGGCATCATCACCCGCGCGGTGCTCAAGCTACTTCCAAAGCCGCGCTCGACCATGGCCGCGCTCTGCGCCGTTCCGGATTATGCGGCGGTGCTTGCGCTTCTGAACGCAGCGCGCAGCGGGCTCGGTCCGCTGCTGTCGGCGTTCGAGGTGATGTGGCCCGACTATTGGGATGTGATCACCAATCGTGCCGGCGTTCGCTCGCCGGTCGGCACCGGTCATGGCCTCTATGTGCTGGTCGAGGCGCAGGGTACCGACGAAGCGCGCGATGCGCCGCGGTTCGAGACCTGGCTTGCGGAGCTGCTGGAACGCGGGATGCTGAGCGATGCGGCGGTGTCGCAATCGGTCGCGCAGACGAAAGCCTTCTGGGCGGTGCGTGACATCTGTTCGGAATTCGGCCAGGTGCTCGGCCCGCACATCCCCTACGATATCGGCCTCGCCGTTGCCGGCATGGACGAATTCGTCCGGCGCTGCAAGGCGGCACTGGCATCCGGCATTCCCGGTTGCGACAGTGTCTATTACGGGCATATCGGCGACGGCAATCTGCACCTGGTGTCGTGGGTGCCGGGGCTATCCGTCGAGGAGCAGCCGAAGGAAGAAATGGACCAGATCGTCTACGGCCTGGTCCGCGAGATGGGCGGCAGCGTCTCGGCCGAGCACGGCATCGGCACGCTGAAAAAGAAATGGCTGGGTTACGCGCGCAGCGAAGCCGAGATTGCGCTGATGCGCACGCTGAAGGCCGCCCTTGATCCCGACGGCCTGCTCAATCCAGGAAAGGTGATCTGATCGATCCGCAGGTCGCAGGCGGCACAGTGAGAGGCAACAGGCGATCACGCCATGAAATCATTCAAACTCGATACGCCAAAATCGCTGTCGCAGAAGGTGATGCTGCGGTTGCGCCAGGCGATCATCGAAGGCGAACTGAAGCTCGGCGCCGTCATCGCCGAGGAGAGGCTCGCGCAATCCTTTGGCGTCAGCCGCACGCCGGTGCGCGAAGCCATGAGCCTGCTGCAGGCCCATGGGCTCGTCGTGGTGAAGCCGCAGGTCGGCAGCTTCGTCTTCACGCCGAGCGCCGCCGACATCGTTGAACTCTGCACGTTCCGCATCCTGATCGAGCCCAAGGCAGCCGAACTCGCTCACGGCCATGATCGCGACGGCGCGTTGAAAGCGCTGACGGCGGCGGTCGCGGACATGAAGCAGGCGGTGGCGGCAAAGGACACGCTCGCCTACGGCTCGGCGGACACCGCGTTCCACGACGCCCTGTTTGTCCATTGCGGCAATCATTATTTGATGCAGTCCTATCAGCTCATCGCAGGGCGCGTCGCTGCGTTGCGCACCAATTTGAGTTCGCCGCTCGACGTCCGGACGCCGGCGTCATTCGATCAACACCGCGAGTTGCTTGACCTGTTCGAGCGGGGGAAGTTCGAAGGCTTTACGAAACTGATGACCGTGCACATCACCAATTCCGGCCACGCCTATGCGCGCGCGCTGGAAGTGGCCTGAATTCCGCCGTCAGACTGATCTTCGCGATAGCTGCGATACCACGCAGCGAACCTGCGGATGCCTTCCTCGATGGAGGTGGCGGGACGGAAATCCACGTCACGCGAGAGATCATCGACATCGGCATAGGTGGCCGGCACATCGCCCGGCTGCATCGGCAGCAGTTCCTTTGTCGCCGTGCGTCCCAGTTCCTGCTCCAGCAGCGAGACGACGCGCAGCAACTCCTCCGGCTTGCTGTTGCCGATATTGTAGATGCGCCATGGCGCGGCGCTTGATCCCGGATCCGGGGCTTCCCCCAACCGCTGCGGCTTTCCTTGCGGCGCACGACCGATCAGCCGGACCAGCGCGTCCGTCACATCGTCGATGTAAGTAAAGTCACGGAGCATCCGGCCGCCGTTGAACAATCTGATCGGATCGCCGCGGGCGATCGCCTCGGCGAACACGAACAGGGCCATATCGGGCCGGTACCATGGGCCATACACCGTAAAGAACCGCAGGCCGGTGCAGGGAATCCCGTAGAGATGGCTGTACGAATGCGCCATCAACTCGTTCGCCTTCTTGCTTGCGGCATAAAGGCTGATCGGATGATCGACGTTGTCCTGCACCGAAAACGGCAGCTTCCGGTTGGCTCCGTACACCGACGACGAGGACGCAAACAAAAGGTGACGGCAGCCATTGTGCCGGCATCCCTCCAGAATGTTGGTAAAGCCGACCAGGTTCGCATCCACATAGGCATGAGGATCCATGAGCGAATACCGCACGCCGGCTTGCGCAGCGAGGTGGATCACGACGGGAAACCGATGCCGCGCAAACAATTCCGGAACCGCAACGCGATCCGCCAGATCCAGTCGCTCGAACTGAAAGCGCCGGTCGTTACGGAGAATATCGAGCCGCGCGGCCTTCAGCTGCGGATCGTAATACGCATTCAGGTTGTCGACCCCTATGACGCGGTGACCGGACTGAAGCAATCGCTGCGCCACGTGGAATCCGATGAAGCCCGCGGCTCCCGTTAGCAAAATTGGCTGATCGGACATTGTGCCTGCATCCTTTCAGTACGCCATCGATTTCGGCCGGCCCACGCCGCAATACAGAAAGCCGTTCCGCTCCACCTCCTCCGGAGAGTAGATGTTGCGCAAATCGACGATGACGGGGCAGGCCATAATGGTGGACAACTCCTTCAGATCCAGCGCCCGGAACTGTTCCCATTCCGTGACGATGACGAGCGCATGGCATCCCTTGGCGCAACGGTAGGCGTTGTCGCAGAAGGTGACGTTCTCGAACACCTTCTTCGCCTGCTCCATGCCGACGGGATCGAAAACCCGCACCTCGGCGCCCATGTCCTGCAGCGCGGTGATCAGCGGAATCGACGGCGCGTCGCGCATGTCGTCGGTATCGGGCTTGAAGGTCACGCCGAGCACGGCGATCGATTTTCCGCGCAGATTGCCGCCGAATGCGTTCGCGACCTTGCGCGCCATCGCCCGCTTGCGCTGGTCGTTGACGGCAACCACCGTTTCCACGATCCGCACCGGCGATTCATGGTCCTGGCCGGTCTTGATCAGCGCCATCGCATCCTTTGGAAAGCAGGAGCCGCCGAAGCCCGGGCCTGCGTGCAGGAACTTCTGGCCAATCCGGTTGTCGAGGCCGATGCCGCGCGCGACTTCCTGCACATTGGCGCCGACCTTCTCGGCAAGATCGGCGATCTCGTTGATGAAGGCTATCTTGGTGGCAAGAAAGGAGTTGGCGGCATATTTCGTCAGCTCCGCGGTGCGGCGATCCGTATAGAGGATCGGCGAGGCGTTGAGGTGAAGCGGCCGGTACACCTCGGCCATGACGCCGCGGGCGCGTGCGTCTTCCGTTCCGATCACGATCCGGTCGGGATGCTTGAAGTCGCGGATCGCCGCCCCCTCGCGCAGGAACTCCGGATTCGACACGACGGCAACTGTGGCTGAGGGATTCTCCTCACGGATGATGCGCTCAACCTCGTCGCCGGTGCCGACCGGAACCGTCGACTTGGTGACCACCACCGCTCGCTCGGGGAGCACGCTCGCGATCTCGCGCGCCGCCGCGTAGACGTAGGACAGATCGGCGTGGCCGTCGCCGCGGCGCGACGGCGTGCCCACCGCAATGAACACCACTTCCGCTTCGCTGACCGCCGACTTCAGATCGCTTGCGAATGAAAGGCGGCCCTGGCCGACATTTCGCGCGACCAGTTCGGCCAATCCCGGCTCGTGAATCGGCATCTCGCCGTTGTTGAGGCGGTCGACCTTCTCCGCGTTGCTGTCGATACAGACGACCTGATGTCCAAAATCGGAAAAGCACGCCCCTGACACCAGCCCGACATAGCCGGCGCCAATCATTGCGATATGCATTACGGTTCCTGTGTGAGACGCCGCGCGCGGCCGTGGCCGCGCCGACAAAAGATGGTGGTGAGGCGACGAGCTAGCTGCTCAATATCGATTCACCGTCGAGATGACGGGGAAAGAAGAAGAAGTTGTTGACGTAGACCCGTCCGTCCTTGCGGCCGCCGTCCGGCCGCAGCGCGCCGGCATCCTGAAGCCAGCGGGAATCGAACTGCTCCACGCCGATCACGTCGTTGTCCTTCAGGAAGAACCCGCGATAGGATTTATCCCGGAAGAATTCGAACACCGAGCGCGTCGCCTCGGCGCGGTGGCGATCTTCCGCCTCCACCAGAAATACCGGCTGGCAACGCTCCAGGAGTTCGACGGCGCCGTTCAGGACATTCAGCTCGTGGCCTTCGACGTCGATCTTCACGAACGCCACGTCCTGGTCGATGACCGCGTCGAGGCGCGCGATCGGCACATGGGCAGAGACTGTTCTGGCCGATGAATCGGTTCGCACCTCCAGCGAGGCAAGCCCATAGACCAGGCCGTCATCGCCTTGCGGGATGAACAGCTCGGCATCGCCGTCATGATCCGACAGCGCGATCTCGTGGACGCTCACATTCCGCGCCGAGGTTCGGCGCAGCAGCCTCGCCATCTGCTGCGAAGGCTCGAAGGCATGAACCTGCCGGGAGAGGCGCGCCAGCCGCCGCGTGTACAGGCCGCAATTGGCTCCGACGTCCACCGTCACCGCGTCATCGGGAATTACTTTGTCGAGATAGGACAGTTCCCGCTCCGCCGTCTTCGGGCGCTTCATGAAATGCCATTGCAGCCATATCGAGGGAAACGCGTCCTTCACCAGCTCCTTGACCTGTTGTTTTGCGTTCATTGCCGCCTCCCTTCGTGTGGCACGCATCGCCTTCGCCGCGGCGTTGCGTCGCTCTCGATTCGGATGCTGCCCCTCACCCCGCCGCCTCAGACGCGGTCATAGATATCCTGCACGCGAACGATGTCGTCTTCCCCGAGATAGGCGCCCGACTGGACTTCGATCAGATTGAGCGGAACCTTGCCGGGGTTCTCCAGGCGATGCATGCATCCCAACGGCACGAAGATCGACTCGTTCTCTCGCAGCAGGATTTCCTCGTCGTCGCGCGTGACGATCGCGGTGCCGTTCACCACGACCCAGTGTTCGGCGCGGTGATAATGCTTCTGCAGCGACAGCTTGGCGCCGGGATTGACGGTGATGCGCTTGACCTGGAACCGATCGCCCGCGTGAATCGATTGATAGTAGCCCCACGGGCGATGCACGCTGTGGGTCTGGGTTGCCGAGCGATGGCCGTTTGCCTTCAGGCGCTCGACCAGCTTTCCGACATCCTGGTCGCGCTTGCGGCTGGTCACCAGAACCACATCAGGCGACGTCGCGATGACGAGATCCTCGACCCCGAGGGCTGCGACCAATTGTCCGTCGCCACGGACATAACAGCCGGAAGTGTCTTCCATCACCGCATCGCCAATCACCACATTGCCCGACGGATCCTTTTCCGCCATCGACCACAACGCCGACCAGCTTCCGACATCGCTCCAGTCAAAGGTGGCGGGAACGACCACGGCATTGTGGGTCTTCTCCATGATCGCGTAGTCCATCGAGATGGTCGGGCAGGCCTCGAACGCGCGCTCCTCAAGGCGGAGAAAATCGAGGTCGCGGGTCGCGCCCGTCAGCGCCTTGCGGCAGGCGGCGAGAACCTCCGGCGCCCGGTGCGCCAATTCGTCGATGAACTGGCGCGCCGGCAGCAGAAATATCCCGCTGTTCCAGACATGCTCGTCGCAGGCCAGCAGGCGCTCGACCGTCACCAGATCCGGCTTCTCGACGAAGCCGGCAACGTTGCGGATAGGGGAGACCGCTTCCAGCTCGTCGCCCATGTGAATATAGCCGAACCCGGTCGCCGCCGACGAAGGCCGAACGCCGAACAGGACAAATCGGCCGTAGCGCGCTGCCGTGACGCCCGTCGATATGGCGGCGCGAAACGCCGCATGATCGCGCACCCAGTGATCGACCGGCATCGCCAGTATCACCGCGTCGGGATCGCTTTCGCTGGCGAGCAGCGCTGCGACCGCAACCGCAGGCGCGGTATTTCTTCCGAACGGTTCGAGCACGATGGTGGGACGATCGACGCCGACCGCGCGCAACTGCTCGCCGATCGCAAATCGGTGCTCGGCGTTGGCGATCACCATCGGCTCGGTAAACAGCGAGCGATCGTCGACCCGCAACGCCGTTTGCTGCAGCAAGGTGTTTTCGCCGAGCAGCGAGAGCAGTTGCTTGGGATAGGTCTCGCGCGACAGCGGCCATAGCCGCGAGCCGGCGCCGCCCGACAGGAGAACGGGTACGATACGGCCGCGCGGCTCGATCATCGCCATTGCATGGTCCTTCGATTTTTGTTGCGATGTTTTGACGTTGCGGCTGGTCAAAATCCGCTTCCCGACAGGAATTCCTTGCGGATGGTGCGGATGATGATCATGACGTCCATGCGCAACGACCACTTCTCGATGTAATGGAGGTCGTAATCGATCCGCGAAATAGCTGGCCCGAACTCGGCCGTGCTTCCCCTGCAGCCGTTGACCTGCGCGAGCCCGGTGATGCCCGGCCGCGCCGTGTGGCGCTGAAAATAGTATGGCACGAGGTCTTCGTAAGGCAGGTCCACGGCCAGCATCCCCGGCACATGCGGCCGCGGCCCGACCAGCGACATATCGCCCTTGATCACGTTGAACAGTTGCGGGATTTCATCGAGGCTGGTTCTGCGCAGAATTCGGCCCACCGGCGTCACGCGTGCGTCACCCTGGATGGTCTGCCTTACGCCGCGCACGTCGCCGGCATCGTTGCGCATGGTACGGAACTTGTAGATCTTGAAGCGACGGTTTCGATAGCCGTAGCGGTATTGAAAGAACAGCACCGGACCCGGCGACGTCACCTTGATCGCGACCGCAATCGCGATCAGGAGAGGCGCGAAAAACAGCAATGCGCCGCTTGCCGCGGCGATATCGAAAATGCGCTTTGCGATCGACGACGACGGTTCAGTCCGCGCGACACGGCGCGAACGCCGGCGGCCTCGGTACGCGCCACGCGTACTGCCGCCGGCAAACTCGACAGGACGGACCGATATCTGGGTTCGCTCTCTCCGGATCGGCGTGACGTTGTTCCGATCGAAGTTGGCTGTCACGATCGAGGCCATGACTCTCCTCTCTGCTGGAACCGGACTATGATCGAGCACATTCGAATGCTCGGCACGGCGCGTGACGATTTCGCAGCGGCGAACGTCGGCACTCGCCGCGAGCGCAAACGCTCGCAGGTCGGTAAGACTTTCCACAATCTTGAGCGAAATTTGGCGCGAAAGCGAAAATCTCGCACGCAGCGCCGCAACGGAATCTTTACCGTGATTTGTGCGACGCGATATTCTGGTTTGTTCGGAAGCGCTTAGTTTCGATTTGCCGGGTTAATGGGTTGCGCGTGATTCGATGCTGCTATGCATAATCGAAAATCGCGGAACAAAATCGCCTGTCCGATTCTCGACATTTCAATTGAACGAACGCAGCGTCACGGCAGTGGCAACAAATCGCTGTCACGTCGTTGTCTTGAACGAGCCTGTTCATCGAAAGCCGAAGCGATCCGCCACAGCCTTACGCGAGACTTTGCAAGAGCCTGTGATTGAGGCGCACGCATTGGCCGATGGCCCGTCAGGCTTCGGAGGAAACAAAGACGGCCGCGATTCGCGAGCCGTCCACTTCGCGGAACAATTCCGGGGAGGCGCCCATGATGGCCGAACGTCTGCACAGCCGCGCGCTGGTGCAACATGACAGGTTGCTGCCTGACCGCTGTCTCAGGAACCGAATCATCATCGGGAACGCGATCGCATGGATTGCGATCGTCATCCTGATTCGCCTGCTCTTTTTCTAGACACTTCACCTTGCTGTGTTGCGTGATGGATTGACCGTCACCCGGTTCCATGATCGACATCGCAGATCATGAACCGAGCATCTGCGGCACCATCGCGCTCCATTTCCGCTTCAGCGCCCGCGGATACACGCATCTACGCGGTCGGTGACATCCACGGCCGCGCCGATTTGCTGAGCGAAATAATTGCTCGCATCGACGACGACATACGGCGCAGGCCGATCGCGCATGCGGTCGAAGTCTATCTCGGCGACTATATTGATCGCGGACCGCACTCGAGAGCGGTGCTCGATCTGCTCGCGGTGCGGCTCGTCGCCAATGGCGCGGTGTGCCTGCGCGGCAACCACGAAGCTGTGATGGAAGGTTTTCTGCAGGACCCGGCCATCCTGCAATACTGGCAGCAACTGGGCGGCATGCAGACACTTGCGTCCTATGGTGTCGAGCTGCACGACGGAACCGAAACGGCAAGCGATGTGCATCGCCGCTTTCTCGACGTGTTCCCGCGTGCACACGAATTGGTCATGCAATGCCTGCGCAACCGGTTCAGTTGCGGCGATTTCCTGTTCGTGCATGCGGGCATTCGTCCGGGCGTTCCGATCGAGCATCAGGACGCCAATGATCTGATCTGGATCCGTGATGAGTTCCTCGACTGCACGCGGAACCACGAACGGTTCGTCGTGCACGGTCATACGCCGGTGCCACATCCAGACATTCGCTCTAACCGAATCAATATCGATACTTGCGCCTGGCGAACAGGAACCTTGACCTGCATTGCGATCGAAGGATCAACGATCCTTTTCCTGTGACACGCATATCTTGTAACACGCATGCAATGACTTGTGACCGCGTGCGCCCATCTTGGGCAGATGGAACTCCTGCATCACATTCTTTTGCCGTGTTTGCTTATTTATGATCAGCGGCTGTACATGCATTCACGGAGATGCAGCCATGCAGCAACGGTCGTTCAGCGCCGGCCCGACGCTTCGCTTTCTTCTTTTCGTCGTCCTTGCGATTACCGGCATCAGTGCCGGTCTTTCGTTTCACGCTTCAGCACAGACGCCGCCATCCGCAGCGTCTGCGGAGCGTTACATTCTCGGCCCGAACGACCGGATCAGGCTGAAGGTCTACGGCGAATCTGACATCACGGGCGAGTATGAAATCGACAACGGCGGTCAGGTCTCGATTCCACTCGCCGGCCATATAAAGGCTGCGGGCGCCACGACGCGGCAGCTCGAGAAATCGATCGCATCCGCGCTTGCAAAGGGAATCGTGCGCGATCCGCGCGTGAACGTCGAGATCGCGCAGTATCGCCCGTATTACATTCTTGGCGAAGTCAAGAAGAGCGGTGAATACCCGTATCGCAATGGGCTGACGGTCCTGGACGCGGTCGCAAGCGCCGGCGGATTCACGTATCGCGCCAACGAGAACAAGGTCTTTCTGCGCCGCTCAGGCGCCGGCGCAGAAGAGATCCTGCCTCTCGATGCTCCTGTTCCGGTTTATCCGGGCGACAACATTCGGATTCCGGAACGCTACTTCTAGCGTCGCGGAACCAGATGAGGTGCATGCCGCTCGCGTGCGGATGACGACGTTGTGTTGCGTTGTCGTCACAGCATTTTGCGATGCAAAATATTTTGCGGCGCGAGGAAAACTTTTTCCGGCAAGGCGCGTTGCAAGCGAGCGCATCACTTCAATCTCACAACTCAAAAACCTTGCGCCCGCGTACCGAGTATGAGGCATGCCTTTCTAATGCGCAGTCGACGATCATTTTCTGAGCGATGGGCTTCGCCTGTCAAGTGTTCGCCGCCTTCGCGTTCCCGCAAGGGATGGGTGATGGGATCCGAGTTGGCACTTGCATGGCTGAATGCATCGGAAGGAAGCGCAGAGCGATTCCGTTCCATACGCGTGCCCGGCAGAGGCCGCTTCAGCCTCTTGCCGGCTCCGGCAGCTGCAATCCTTTTGGGTCTTGGATCGTCAGCGAATGCGCAGGCCATTCCGTGGACCAACGGAGAATTCGCTTCGCCCTGGAACGCACAAAAAATCTTCGAACCGTCAACGCTGCCTGACAGGACCGATCCGGACAACCGCGAAGAGATTCCGCCCGAGGACATGCCGGTGAAGCAGCGGCAACAGCCTGGCTATGAACCCGTCGGCATTCGCTCGGGTTCCTGGATGTTCAACCCGTCGCTGACCGCCGGCAGCTTTTACGACAGCAACGTCTTTGCTTCGGGCACCGCCCAGCGCTCCGATATCGCGGCGGTGATCGAGCCGACCCTGCGCGCGCACTCGTTATGGGGGCGGCACGGTCTCGACCTGAAGCTGGATGCGCAGTCGACGGCGTATAGCCAGTTTTCGAGCCTGAACCAGACCAACGCCAGCCTGAAGGGCAACGGCTGGCTGGACATCACGAACGATACGATGCTGCTGGGCAATTTTCAGATCGCGCATCTGAACGAAGGCGTCGGCACGGTCAGTTCGCCCGGCAACGCCATATCGCCGACGCCGTACAATCTGATGTCCGGCGACCTCACGCTGCGCAAGGAGTTCAACCGGCTGACCACATCGGTCGGCTTCCGAACCGATTCCTACGACTACGGATCGACGCGCGCACAGGACGGCACCGTCATCAACCAGGATGCCCGCGACGGGCAGATCTACGCACTCCACAGCCGGATCGACTATGCGATCTCGTCCACCCTCGGCTGGTTCGGCGGCGTGGAAGGCAATCAGCGCGACATCAAGGGAACGCCGGGCCACACGCTGGACTCGCAGGGGTATCGCGCGCTGTCCGGAATCACGGTCGGGCTGGGCAACCTGATCACCGGCGAATTCGGCGCCGGCTATGTCCAGCAGCGTTTCGACGATCCGTCGATCGGCAACATCGAGGGTCCTTCCTACCGCGCGCGGCTGACATGGCGTCCCACACGCCTGCTCGACGTGCATTTCAATGCCGAGCAGATCGTCACGCAAACCTCCGACACCAGCGCCACCGGCGTGCTCGCCAACGCCGTTCAACTCGGCCTCGATTACGAACTGCGGCGCAACATCATCGTCTCGCTCGCCGGCGGCTACGAGAACGACAAGTTCTTCGGCCAGCTCCGCAGGGATAACGTGCTGACATCGGACACCCGCGTCAAATATCTCGTCAATCGCTTCGCGGCCGTATCCGCCTACTACCGCTACACCAAGCGTGACAGCGACCTCCCCGCCTTCACCTTCGACAAACACTTGGTAGGCATGAATGTTACAGCGCAATTCTGACCTGCCCTATGTGATCCCCGACGAGCCTGTCAGCCGCCCCGCGGAAGGCTGGCAGTATCCGACCGTCGATCTGCGCGAGATGGGCCGCATCCTGCGCCGCCGCTACAGGATGGTGGTACTGCCGGCCGCCACCCTGCTCGGGCTGGCGCTGACCTATTTGTTGTTCGCCACCACTCTATATACGGCGACGTCGACCGTGCTGGTCGACCCGCGCCGCGCCAGCGTCGTAGAGACCAACCAATCCGTGCTGTCGAACTTCGGCACGGATGACGCCACCATCGAAAGCCAGACGCTGCTGATCCAGTCGGTCGCGATCCTGACGCGCGTCGTCGGCAAGCTGAAGCTGACGGAGGACGAGGAATTCACACCAAAACCCAGCCTACTCGATCCGATCAAGCGGCTGTTCGCCAGCAGCGGCCCGAGCGACGGAGCCAGCCCGGAAGACGCCGCCAAAGCGCGATCGGTCGAAATCCTTCAGAAGCGAATGAAGGTCACGCGGCAGGGCACCACCTTCCTCGTCGACATCGCCATCAGTTCGGAATCGCCGCAGAAAGCCGCAACCATCGCCAACGCGATTGCGGACGCCTATTTCGACGAGCAGGTTCGCGCCAAATACGACGCCACGCGCATTGCGGCGACCTGGCTCAATGGCCAGATCGATGACTTGAAGTCCAGAGTGGTCGCTTCCGAAAAGGCAGTCGAGGACTTTCGTTCCGCCAACAATCTGACGGTTTCCCAGGGCGTTACGCTCAACGACCAGCAGATCACCGACCTCAACAGCAAGCTGATCGCCGGGCGCGCGCAAACGGCGGAAGCGCGGGCGAAATACGAGCAGGTGCAGGATATCGCGAAGTCAGGTGGCGATCCCGGCGGCATCAACGCGGCGATTTCCTCGGAAATGATCACGAAATTGCGTACCCAATATGCCGACATCGCCAAGAACGAAGCCGATTTGGCGAGCAAATACGGCGCGCGTCATCCGCTCGTCGCCAATGTGCGGGCGCAGCGGCGCGATACCCAAAAACTGATCAACGAGGAAATCCGGCGAATACTGGAGAGCACCAAGCACGATTACGACGTGGCACGCTCCCGCGAGGCGTCGCTGCAGCAAAGTCTCGACCAGCTCCAGGGCGTGTCCACCTCCTCAGGCCAGGCGCAGGTGCGCCTGCGCGAACTGCAGCGCGAGGCCGAGGCCAATCGCACGCAGTATGAATCCTATCTGGCGCGCTCCAAGGAAACGACGGCGCAAGAGAGCCTGGAGATGCCGGATTCCCGGATCGTCACCAAGGCCAGCATTCCGATCAGGCCGTCCTCTCCCAAGACGATGCTGATCCTTGGTCTTGCGCTGATGCTCGGTCTCGGCGCAGGCAGCGTGCTGGCGTTTCTCGCCGACTATCTCGACGGCCGCATCAAGACGCTCGAACAGGCCGAAGCCATTTCGGGCGTACCGGCGCTTGCCGCGGTCCCGCTGGTCGGCGCGCGCGAGTTGGCCCGTCTCGCCCGGCGCGGACGCAACGAACTCGGCCGCTACGATCCGAAGAACACGAAGTTGCTGCCGGCGCCGTTGCAGCCGCCTTTGACGCGCTACGCGATCGACGAACCCGGCACGTTCTTCGCCGAAGCGATCCGGGCCGTTCGCCTTGCGCTGCAACGGACGATGCGCTCGCAGCCAGTGAAGGTCGTGCAAGTCACCTCCGCGCTCGACAGCGAGGGCAAGACCACGCTCTCGATCAATCTTGCGCAATCGCTGGCCATGCTCGGCATCCGGACGCTCCTCATCGATGGCGACCTCCGCAATCCGCAAGTGACGCGCTCGCTATGCCCGCGCGCCGACGCCGGCCTGCTGGAAGTCGCAATCGGCCAGACCGCGCCGGAACACACCATTCTGGTGGATCCCAGCACCGGGCTTTCGATTCTGCCGTCGACCAGGATCAAGGAGGTCGAATACATCACGGAGCTGATGTTCTCCGACCGGATCGTCGACGTTCTCGATCATTTCCGTCACCGCTATGAACTGATCGTGATCGACTCGCCGCCGCTGGTGCCGCTGGTCGATGGCCGCGCGCTCGCCGAACTGGCCGATCGCATCATTCTGGCGATGGCCTGGGACCAGACGCCCGGCGAAGTGGTGTCCCATGCCATGGATCTGCTGTCCCCGGTCCGCGACCGGGTCATGGGCACGGTGTTGACCCGCGTCGATCTCAGCCGCCTGCAGTTCTATGACTATTACCGCAGCTCGGCCTATCTCAAGCCGTACGGCGCCGCGAGCCTTCATGCCGGAGCGGCGCGGTGAGAGCGCGTGGACCGTTGAACGGATCGGCAGGCGTCGCACAGATGCGCCGCCGCCCCCTTGTATTGGACGCGGTGCGGCCTGCACATACACCTGGGCGCGCCACGAGTGCCGATGCGTACATCGAACGGATCGCGACCGGCTTGATGCTGCTGGCCGTCATTGCAACCTTCACGCTCTCGTCCTCCGTCCTGACCAACTGGAAAATCCACTATTTGACCGCGGGCGGAAATTTTTACGAGAAGCTGCATCCCGCCACCTATTTCACACTGCTCGCATTCTCCCTGCTGTTGATCCGCAGCCGCGGCCCGGTCGGCGAGATCAACCGGATGTTTTCCGAATCGAAGCTGCTGCTGGCGTACCTGCTGTGCTGGCTGTTTCTGCTGGTCCAGGTGATCGTGCTCGAACGTCCCTTCACGGTCATCATCGACACATTTCTGCTGCCGATCCTGATCGCGATGGTGATGTGGCAATTATCGACTGCGCAACGGCGTCCGCTGGTCTGGGCCATTCACCTGACGATCCTGCTGAACGTCGTGCTCGGATATTATGAGTATTTCTCCGGCCATCGGCTGATCCCGCTGACGCTCGGCGACGTCGTGGTGATGGGAGAATGGCGCTCCGCGGCGCTGCTCGGCCATCCGCTGACGGCATCCGGCATCGTGGGCGCTTACGTCCTGGCGCTGGTGCTTCGTCCGGCGATCTGTCCGCCGATTCTCGTGCGGCTGCCGCTGATCGCGTTCTGCCTGGCATCGCTGATGGCGTTCGGCGGCCGAACCTCGCTGGTCACGGTGCTGGCGGTCATCGGTCTGATCGGCGGCTTCGAAGCGCTCCACCTGATGCGCGGAAAGCGAATGCCGCTTCCGGCGGCCATCCTCGCCATCTGCGTGCTGTTTGCCGCCGGCGCCATCATATTCGCCGCGCTCGACCTCGGCATTTTCGACAAGATGCTGCTGCGCTTCTCCTCCGACAAGGGCAGCACGCTGGCGCGCTACGCCACCTTCAGCCTGCTCTCGCATTTCGATTGGAATGAACTGATCCTTGGCCCCAACCCGGTCCGGGCGAACGCGCTGCAGTCGCAGCTCGGCCTCAACTACGGCATCGAAAACTTCTGGATTTCATCCGTCGTTCAGTTCGGCCTCATCCATACCATCCTGCTGACGATCGGACTGGTCTGCTTCTTCGTCGAATTGCTGCGCCGCGCACACCCGGCGGCATGGGCCATCGTGCTGCTGATCGTCATCATCGCGGCGAGTTCAGTGAGCTTGTCGTCGAAGAACATTCAGTTCGCGCAGTTCGCGATCCTCATCTCGATGCTGCTGCCGCGTGAGCGGCATCGCGTCACCGCGCCCTCGCAAACTCGTCCGCACGTCACCTACCGGTCCGTTCCGGCATAAATCTGGATACTCTTCGCATGACCATCTATGTCGACAACACCCATCTCGGACGTCACGTCACCGGCCTTGAACGCATCACGCTGGAGCTGTTCTCCGAGTCAGCGCTTGCACCGCTCGATGTCGTGCCGGTGAGGGCCCAGGGTGTTCGCCAGATGGTGACGACGCAGACCCTGGGGTTGCCGATGCGGCTCGCCGCTTCGTCCTCCATCCTGCTATGCCCCGGCTTTCCGCCCAGCCCGCTGCTGCGGCCGTTCGCATCGCGGGTGCTGCCCTATATCCATGATGATTTTCTGATCACGCGGCGCGCCGAACTCAACATGCGAGCCCGACTTTACATGGCCGGCCCGTTCAAGCTCGCCTTGCGCCACTACCCGCGCTTTCTTGCAAATTCCGGCGATACAAGGCGTAAACTTGCCGCGCATTGCCGGCCAGACGCGGAAGTGACGCTCTATCGGCCTTCGGTCCGCAACGTGTTTGGTCTCGACCCCGGACAACGCGGGGAACGCAGCGCGCAGCCCCGACCGCTTCGGCTGATCGCGCTGGGCACGGTGGAGCCGCGCAAGAATTTTCGAGCGGCGGCGAAAATCCTCGATGCGTTGCGCATGCAGGGATTTCCGGAAGCGACGCTGGACATCGTCGGACGACCGGGATGGGGTGACGACTGGCAAGCGCTTGAGAGCCAACCGGGCGTTACGCTGCACGGATATCAGTCCGCCGAGCGAGTCAACCAGTTGCTTGACGCCGCCGACCTGTTCATCTGCACCTCCCATGACGAAGGCCTGGGATTGCCGCTGCTGGAGGCGCAATACGCCGGCCTGCCGATTATCGCGCCGGATGCCGCCATCTTCCGCGAAGTGCTCGGCGAGTCCGGCATCCACATCGATACCGCCGATCCTTCTTGTGCGGCCGCGCGGATCGCGGCCGCGCTGGGGAACGATGACTGGCGCGCCCGGTATGTGGCGCTGGCGGTGCGCAATCTGGCGCGCTGGAACGATCTGGCGCGCGGCGACCGCGAAACGGTCATCAGCCTGATCGCCCGGCTTGCCAACTGACAAGCCCGTTCCAGGAAAATCGGGTCCGGAGTACCGCAGCCTTGCATGACACCAGCGCCACACGGCATCAGGACGGGTTGCGGATCGTTGCAGCCAGCGCTGTCGTGGTCCTTCACTATTCCGATTACTTCAAGGAAGTGCCGATCGGCCATTTCATGATCGCGCACACCCGGCATTTCAATCTGTTCGTGGATCTGTTCTTTGTCGTCTCCGGCTTTGTCATTGCCCGGCAATATTTCGGTCGCGTCAACAATGCCGCATCGATCGGCCGCTTCCTCTGGCGTCGACTCGCCCGCATCTATCCGCTGCATCTCGCCACGCTTGCCTTCTATATGGCGCTTGCCGGCGCGCTTCATTTCGGCGCTGCCCAGACCGACAACCCGGCCCGTTATCCGCTCTCCGACCTGCCCGCACAATTCCTGCTGCTTCACGCATTCATAGGCGAGCGCCTGACGTTCAACTTTCCGAGCTGGTCGCTGTCGGCGGAGATGTTCTGCTATCTGCTTTTCCCGGCCGTCGCGCTGATCGCGCAACGCCGCAAGGAGGCGGTCATTGCGCTCGTGGCCCTCACCGCGGTCGCCAATTCCCTTTGGGCATGGGCCGCAGGAACGACGCCGTGGGCCGACTGGATCAACCACGGCGGCGCCTTCAGGGCGCTGCCCGCCTTCAATCTCGGCATGGCCTGCTATCTGTTTCGCGACCGGATCGCGCGCTGGCCAGTGATTCCCGGCGCTCTGGCTGCATCGCTCGTGGCGTTTATCGTGCTCGGCTCGTGGCTACCGACGATGACCGCCGTGCTCGCGATCTATGCCGTCGCAATACTTGCTGTTCAGGCGGACTGCGCGGGGCGTGAAACGCTGCTGTCGCGGCTCCGCTTCGATCGCTGGTCGCCGCTGACCTATTCCTGTTACATGCTGCATATTCCGGTTGCCACCGTCATCATCACCTTCGGATCGCGACTGCTTTCCCTGTCGCCGCATGAACGGCTGATACTGGCGCCGGTAGCGATCGTCATCCTGGCATTCGCCAGCGTCATCTCGCTGCGCACGTTCGAAACGCCGCTGCGGCGCTATCTGACCGAGGCTTACGATCGCCGCGCCAGCAGGCCCGCACCGTCTCCCGCGATCTCGCGGCAGGAGAGCACATGATGACGGTGGTGGAGCGCATACCGGCAGCGATGGCATTCGCCAGCGTCATCTCGCTGCGCACGTTCGAAACGCCGCTGCGGCGCTATCTGACCGAGGCTTACGATCGCCGCGCCAGCAGGCCCGCACCGTCTCCCGCGATCTCGCGGCAGGAGAGCACATGATGACGGTGGTGGAGCGCATACCGGCAAACCAGCGATCCCGGAGCGTCGTGCAGGCGCCGGCCAAAAGCCGCGACGGCGTCGTCGACGCCATGCGCGGCATCGCCATCCTGATGGTGATCGGAATCCATTCGCTGCCGCAGCCGCTCGATGCTATCTGGGCAAAATCCCTCGACGCAGCGCTGCGGCCCTGCGTGCCGGTCTTCCTGTTCGTATCAGGATATCTGACAGCGCTTTCCGGCCGCGTGCCGCTCGCGAAGCGATTGAAAGCGGCCCTAATCCCCTATGCGATCGCGTTCGCCGCCGCCTACATCTACATGGCGCTGCATAATCCGGCGATGGATCATCGCATCGGCACGACGCTGGCGCGGTTCGGACTCGGATACGTCTTCGTCTACTATTACGTCTTCGTCTATATCTGCTGCACGCTCGGTCTGTGGCTCGTCTTTGCGGTTAGCGGCGCCGGGAAACCCGGCGCAGAAAAGCGGATCGCCCTTCTCCTTGCTCTCTCGATCGGCTGCGGCCTGCTTGCCGGCAGCTATCTCGATCCTGCCATGTCGCGGCTCGGCGCTTCGGACGCATTGCTCGACGAAGTCCGCATGCGCGATATTCCGTTCTGGTTCTCCTTTGTCGCGCTCGGCGCGCTGACCGCGATGTTCGCAGACTTAAGCGACCACAGCGTGCGCCGTACGCTGCTCGGCGCCATGCTGGCGACCTACGCGCTCTATGCCGCCGTGCGCATTCTCGGTCTTGGCGACGCCGCCACCTACGATTCGATCGCCTTCTTTCTTTATGCAGCGCTGTTCTGCGTTGCACTGTTCGCTCTCCAGCCGAGCTCGCCGCTGCTTGGCTGTATCGGATCTGGCAGCTACTTCATCTATCTCTGGCACATCTTCATCGTCATGGCGTTGCGCGATCACACCACGCTGCATCAGCTCGGCGCTGTCGCCGGCTTTGCCGTTTGCGGCGGCTTGGCCGTCCTCCTCAGCGCTGCCGTGCTGCTGGCCGTCCGGCAGTTCGCCTCCGCCCGACTCTGCCGCTGGCTGGGGGCCTGAACAGATGCTCCTGAAACACACGCTGCTCTATCTGCCCGCGCAATTCGTCGGACCGCTGTTCCAGCTTCTGGCGATGATCGTTTGGACGCATGTCATCGACGAACACACGCTCGGCGTGATCACGCTGATCACCGCCACGCATGAATTGCTGCAGATCGGCTTTCTCGCCTGGTGGTCGCAATATGCGCTGCGCTTCCTCGGACGCTACCAGGACGCCAACGACGCACCGCGCTTCTATCGCACCGAAAACGCGGTCCTGCTGGCATCCATTGCGTTGCAAAGCGCGGCCGTCGTCGGCATCCTGCTTCTGGTCATCGCGCCCGACGCGAGAGCTGGCCTTCTCCTTGCCGCCGTCGCCTATGTGACGACCCGGTCCCTCAACCTCTATATCGGCGAGCGCGCCCGCGCGCAGCAGCAGATCCGGGTCTACACGATCCAGCAGGTATTCGGGCCGTCGGTGGGATTTATCGCCGGCCTAGTGTTGATCAGATTGTTCGGCCAATCGGCGGAGTGGCCGCTGGCGGGATACGCCGCGGCGCAACTGACCGCGGCGCTGATCGTGCTGCCCGCACTTCGCAGTGGCTATCGCCTTTGGCCGATCGACCGGGAGATCGTCGGCCACGCGCTGCGCTACGGCATTCCGCTGATCGTCGGCGGCGCGCTCGGCTGGGTCGGCCTCAATGCGTCGCGCTTCATCGTCAACCAGATGTCGGGCGTGGCCGCGGCCGGACTGTTCGCGGTGGGTTACGGCCTCGGCCAACGCGCCGCGGCCGTCGCGGCCATGCTGGTAACGGCCGCCGCGTTCCCGCTTGCGGTCAAGAGCATGGAACAGGAGGGCAGCCAGGCCGGCATGCGCCAGCTTGCCGCCAACAGCGCACTGTTGGTCGCCATCCTGGCGCCGAGCCTCGCCGGCATCTTCATGCTGAGGACGGAGATCGTGCATCTGCTGATCGCAGTGCCGTTCCAGGCGGTGACGCTCGCGGTCCTGCCGCTCTCCACGCTCGCCGGCGCGATCCGCAACCTGCGCGCCCATTTCGGCGATCAGGTGTTTCTCCTGCAAAACCGTACACGCTGGATGATGGCCATTGCCGCGATCGACGCGTCGACGACCGTGGTGCTGAGCGCTTTGTTCTTGCCGCGCTGGGGGTTAGCCGGCGTCGCCGGCGCCACCGTGCTGGCGGCGCTGGCCGCGGCAAGCGTCAGTTTCTCGATCGGCTTTACCCGGTTTGGCCTGCGCCTTCCGGTCGGCCATCTCGTGCGCATCGCTTTCGCCACGATTGCGATGGCGGCGTTGCTGCGGATTTTCCCGGAAGCCCGCACCCCTGCCGTGTTGGCGGCACATGTCGCGGCAGGCGTCGCCGTCTATTTCGGAGCGCTCGCCCTGCTCTACGCGCCAACGCTGCTGCGGATACTCCGCCCGAGCCCCCAACATTCGGAGGCATGAGCGCATTCAATACGATTGCCGCCTACGACTTCCGGGTATTCTCGAACGCACGCGCCATCGCGAACCAGAGCGGCTTCTTCTGCATCGATGAATCGAACGGCAAGGGCCGAGGCAGCCGCTGCGCGAGCGGATCCTTCTTCTTCGCCGCATCGGTATAGAACGAGTAGTTGTCGGCGAGTTCCCACGCGATCACCACCTTGACCGCCGAAACGCGCAGCGCGTTGTTCAGGTACTTCTCAGCCGTCTCGGCGATCATCGCATCGCGTGCCGCGACGTCATCCGGAAACGTATCATCGCGCACGTCGAACTCGGTCAGATAAATATCGACGCCACGTTCGGCGAGCGCGTGAAGGAACTCAGAGAAGCGTCCGGGGTCGTGCGGGTAACGAGGCTGCAGGTGACTTTGCAGGCCGACGGCATGCAGCGGCACGCCGGCATGCTTCAATTCGTCAACCAATTGCAGCAATCCCTTGCGCACCGTGAGGCCGACCTCATCGTCGCGCTCGCTCTGCGCCTCGTTGAGAACCAGTTTGGTCTTCCGATCGACCATCGCAACGCGCTCAAAGGCGCGGCGGACGTATCCCGTGCCGAACGTGTCGTACCATGGACCGAGCCGGTAACCACCGGGCGCCTTGTGCCCGGGCCAGAACGGCTCGTTGACGACATCCCAGGAATGCAGCTTGCCGACATAACGGGCAGCTACTTCCTCGATATAGGAATCGAAGAATTTTTCGCGCTCAGTGGCGCTCATGTTCCTGACCCATTGCGGAACCCATTCGTTCCAGATCAGGCAATGGCCGCGCATCGGAATGTTGTTGGCTGCACAGAATTGCAGCAGACGGTCCGCGCTCTCGAACCGCTTCGGACCCGGCTGCGGCGCGATGGTTCCCATCTTCATCGCAATATCAGTCGTGACGATGCGCGTCTGCGTCTGATAGAGCTCGCGATAGGCTTGATCCTTGTCGATGACAGGACCTGCCGCCGCGCCGAACACGATCCCGTTACGAGCCGCAATGGCGCCGAGACTCTGCGTGGGCTGTGCGGCGAATACTTGCTTCTCGTAAGACGCAACACTCGCTCCTGCGATAAGAGCGAGCGCATTTCGCCTCGACCACTGCTGCATAGCTGATCTCCATCACGTGAATGATTCGTCACCATGTCTCGCCCTTCGCATCGCGACATCGCCATCGTTGCGTCGCATTGGTTCGATTTCGTGACGATGCCGGTTGAGACAATTTTCGACACACAGTTCCCGTCGCGAAGCGACAGGCATGTCGATAGTCCAGCGTGAATGCGTCTCGATCAAATCATCATCAGGGGATCGACATGTCGGAACCGCCAATATCGTTGCAGCCGAGTCTCACCGTCGACGGAATCGCCATCAATGTTCCATCGCTTCCGGCGGCGGTCTCGTCGATCGTGTCGGCCGCGCAACATGGCGACAACTTCAGTGTCTGCACACTCAATCTCGATCACGTTGTCCAGTTGCAGCAACACGCGAACTTTCGCGCCGCCTATCGCCGCGCCCGATTTGTCACAGCCGACGGGTTCCCGATCGTCGTGCTGAGCCGTCTCATGGGAACGCGAATCGAGCGGACGACCGGCGCCGATCTCGTCGAACCGGTCTGCGCGGAAGCGCGAAAGAAAGGCCTCTCGGTCTTTCTGTTGGGCGCGAACGATCTCACGCTGAACGTGACGGCGCGCCGTTTGTCGGAACGCTTCAGGGGATTGCAGATCGCGGGATGTCTTGCGCCGGGACCGGGGTTCGATCCCTATTCCAGCGAAGCCGATATCGCGATCGAGCGCATTCGCGACTCGGGCGCCAGGCTCTGCTTCGTCGCACTCGGCGCGCCACGGCAGGAACTGTTCGCGGCGCGATGCCTCGACGAATTGAACGGAACCGGCGTGTTATGCATCGGGGCCGCGCTTGATTTCATCGCCGGCACGCAGAGCCGCGCGCCGTCCATCGCGCGCAGAACCGGCATGGAGTGGGCGTGGCGCATGCTGCGCGAGCCACGGCGGCTCGGTCCCCGCTATGTCAGATGCATGAGTGTTGTTCCGCGTCTCGTTGCGCGAACCATTCCGCAAATCGTCCAGGCACGCATGAGGAAAGCCGCATGACTTCAACATTGACCCTGGCGCTGCGGGCGCGAAATGCCAACCGGATCAAGCCGCGTTACCAGATCTGCCTGATCCATCCGTTCGATCCGCGCGGTGAAAAGGTCGGCGGCCTCGAAACATACATCCGCGACTTCATTACCTTCCATCCTGTTGATACCGACATCCTCTTCATCGGCGTCGACTCCACAGGCGAGCTGGAGCTCGGACGGTTGCACCGGCTGACGTTCCGCGGCCGCGGCTTCGACTTCCTGCCCATCCTGCACTATTCGGATCAGCAGGCGCGCGAAGCGGCCCGCAGTATCCGCACCTCGCTCACCGGGCAATTCTTCATGGCGCTGCTCCGCCACTTCGGCCCGATCGCAAAACTGATCCGCGCCAGGCGGTGCTCGGTCGATTTGCGGCGGGTCGAATTTTCGTGGCTGCCGGCAATCCTGCGGCTTCCCTTCGTGCAGATGCTTCACGGCGAGGGCGCGCCGAAACTGCAGATGGATTCGCTGCTGCGGAAATACGCCTTCGTCCACAATACCGGTGAGCGGTTCGCCGTCGCCATGAGCGAGAAGTTCCTTTGCGTCAATCCGTTCATCACCGAGCGGCTGCAGCAGACCTATCCGCGCCGCAAGGACAAGATCGACACGCTCTGGACATGGGTCAACACTGATATCTTCAAGCCGCAGCTCTGGCCGCTGAACTCCTCGCCGTTCCAGATCGTGTTCGCGGGCCGGCTCGATGAGTTCAAGGATCCGCCGCTGATGTTTCGCACCATCGATCGCCTGCGGCAGCGATTGAACGGCGATGTGAGATTTCACTACATCGGCACCAGCGACCCGCACCGGTTCGAGGAATTCGCCGCCATCGAAGACATCACCGTGCGCCACGGCTTCAAGGATGCCGCCGGCATGGCGGAGACGCTGGCGAGCGCACATGCCGGCATCCTGACCTCCGAGTTCGAAGGCATGCCGCGTTGCGTGCTGGAAACCCTGGCGGTGGGCCGGCCCGTCGTCGCCATGCACCTGCCACAGCTCGAACCCGTGATCCACGCCGGCGTCAGCGGCTATCTCGTGGCGCGGGGCGGCAGCCGCGACGACATGACTGAGGCGCTCGCGCAACGGTTCGTCGATATCCGGACGGCCATCGAAGCGGGCGCGATGAATCCGGTGCACATCGCCGAGTCCATCAGGGCGTTCACACCGGGCACCCAGCTCGCGCGGGTGTTCCGCTATCATCAGGAAATCCAGGATGCGCGCGGACTTGCCGCCGCGGCGCCGACCTATTGAGGGCGCCGGGTTGAACATCCTCCTGTTGACCAGCGAGTTCGCTCCCGCGATGGGAGGCATCGGGACCTACGCCCGCGAAATCGCGGCAGCCGCCAGCCGGCTTGGCGCAAAAGTCACCGTGGTGGCGCCCGACTACGCGCGGCCGACCCACGACGACCGGTCGCTGCCCTTCGAAGTCGTTCGGTTTCGCGGCGGCCTCCACTCGATGCGCGGCCTTCCGCGCAAGATCATGCTGACGCGACGCGGCGTCCGCAGCGATCGATACGATGTGGTCCATGCCGCCGACTGGCCGTTCTTCATTCCGCTCGCGCTCTCCAGATGGCGAACGCCGGCGCGCGTATTGATGACGGTGCATGGCACCGAGATCAACGAAACGCAGACGCCGCTGAAGCGCATGGCGATCCGCGGCGCCGGCGTGTTCGGGCCGCGCACGGAGGTCGTCGCCAACAGCCGCTTCACCGAGACGCTGTTCCGCGAACGCTTCGCCGTCGATCCCGCCAGGATCAGCGCGATCAATCTCGGCGTATCGGAATTCTGGTTCGGCGCGCAACGAAAACGACGAGAGATTCGCCTGGCCCATCGCCTGCCGGAAGACCGGCTGGTGATGGCGACGGTCGCGCGGATCACGCGCCGCAAGGGACATCATCTGACGCTCGCCGCATTGTCCCAGCTTCCGGACAATCTGCGCCAGCGCATCACGTGGCTCGTGATCGGCCCCGACGGCGAAGCCGATTATGTCGGCGAGTTGCGGAAGGCCGCCAGTCAGGTAGCCTGCGACATTCGGTTCCTCGGCCCGCAGACGAACGAGGCAATCCGCGATCTCTACGCGGCCTCGGATTTCTTCTGCCTGACGGGATTGCCGGACACGAGTGGCCGGGTGGAGGGATTTGGACTGGTCTATCTCGAGGCCGGAGCCGCCGGCCTGCCGAGCATTGCGACCGATATCGGCGGGGTGCCTGACGCCGTGCTCGCCGACGAAACCGGAATTCTCGTCCCGCCATCGGTGGAGAGCATATCGCAGGCGATCGCGGAGATGGCCGCAGATCGCGGCCTGCGCGCCATCCTCGCGGCTGGCGCATCCGCCCATGCCCGCGCCCTTTCATGGGAACGCTGTGCGGCGACAACCTATGGCCTGGCCTATTCGGGCAAGCGGACATCCGCGGACCGCAGCATCGGAATAACGGCATGAGGCTATTGCTCGCGACCGCGATGCTGTTGGCGCTGGCGACCGGTGCGGCGCGGGCGGACAACGAGAACTGCCGCAAGAGCCGTGAGTATCTGCTGGCAACTCCCGGCGGTGACCTGACCCTGACGCCCCAGGCCTACAACGACCTGTTCAAGATCTGCATCGCGACGTCAGCCATGCCCAACGTGAAGGACGCGTACATCGTGAGGGATGGCGGCATCGCCGTGATTCCCAAACAGGACAGCGTTTCGGCAACGGCCGCCACGCTTGCGCAGTTCTGCGACGCCCATCCGCACGGCGTGTTGCGCTTCATCACGGCTAAGGAAAAGCTTTCCATCCGCTCCGTGGCCGACGTCGCACGGATGTCGTCGACCTCGTCGACGCCGTGCAAGAAAATCAAGGGCCTTTCGTAAGGCCCGCGCGCTGCCTACCGAAACCTTATTTTTGCCGGTTGTAGTATTCCGGCATGGCGTGCGGATCCATCGCCTGCTCGGCCCTGCGCCCGAGAAAGAAGAAGCCGCTGGCGGCATCCGCCGCAGCCCGGCCGCGACCGAAGGCATCGAGATACCTGATCCAGAAGAACGGCAGCACGATCAGGCGTGACAGCTTGTTGCCCGCGCCGAGCGCACGCGAGAAATAGCGGATCGACCATGCCAGCGCCACGCCGGCGCCGCCGACCGGCCCGGCGCTGATCTCGGAAAACCGCCTGAACAGCCAGCGGTGACCACTCTGCGTGAAGCGCGAGAAATCGTAGGCCCGCTCATGCACCTGCTGCATGAACGGCGTCTCTGCATAGACCAGACCCTCGCGCCGGAGCACGCGATGCAGTTCGGCAACGACGGTGGCGGGCTCCAGCACGTGTTCCAGCACCGCCTGCACCCAGACACCGTCGAACACGCCATCTTCGAACGGCAATTTGTGCGCATCGGCTACCAGCACGGTGTGCGGCGACGCGTAGACGTCGGTGCCGACGAGCTCGATGGAGTCATCCTGGTAAAGTTCGTCTGCGCCCAAACCGATCGTCCCGCCGCCGACCACGAGCACGACAGGCCGCCGCGACTCCTGCTTCAGCAGATCGACGAATTTCGTGCTGTTGGAAACCGCAACCGGATTACCCCCGAAGGTAATGCGATGCAGCCGCGACCCGATGGAACGGCGGCTGACGTCCCGCTGCAGCACGGAGCCGTTCTCGGCATCGTACGTTCCACGCTCAAAGATGCTGACCGCAAAATCGATCAGCACCGGTTGCGCACCGACCATGGGAAACCCGGCTTTGCTATAATCGCAGGCACGGTTGGAACAGGACGGCTGTGACCACGCGTTCCGCAGCGCCGACGAACAGCGGGGGCAGCAAAGACGCTTTTTCCAGTGCGTTGGTTCCGTATTCGCTACCGAGCGATCGACGGCAGAAAGCTGCAAAGAGGGCCTCGTATGTCATTTCTTCTGCCCCGCCCGGGCCTGATCGCGATCGATGCTATTTCGAATGCACTGACAGCGCAACAATGCGGGACCGGGAACAATTCGGATGGTCACAATCTGGATGTCGCAGGAAGCTGCAGCCCGACGCCACCGGGAGGGCTTGCGGGAACGCAACGCATGAACCCGCCCTGTTGTTTCGCACAAAATTTCAGGATTTCTCGAAGCGCTTTCCAGCCCGGCCTGCCTGGCGCCGCCAACCGGGCGACATCAGCCTCAGCCGGAGTAACCCGGCATTCATGACGCAACGATTGCGGATTTGACAATTCCCGACACCGCGAAAATCTTGATCTGTCGGCGCGGCTTGCCACTTGAGCAATCGAGGAGTTGTTTGGCGTGTCAGCCCGCGAACCATCGGAGCCGGCGGACGGAGCCGGTTCGCTTCAGGTTTTTGTCCTCGACATCGACCGGAAGCCGACGCTTGCCTTTGAAGCACACGGCCTTGCAGCCGCGCAGGAAATCTATGGCGACGCAGACCTGCGGGCCGATCTGGCCGCGTTCACATCGGACGGCGTCCCGGTCTGCGCGCCGAATTCAACGCTTTCCCTTCGGGCAGCAACGCAAGAGGAGATCGCAGCGTTCCGGCATGCGGTCGAACGCGCTCCGGCATCCGGCCAGCCTACCATGACGTTCCTGATCAAGATCGACGGTGTCATGGTCGTAACCGTCGGTCCCGAACGGGAGTGAGCCGGCGCGCCCACGTCATCAGATGAAGAGCAGATGACCCGCGGTCAGGGACGTCACGCCGGTCAGCGTGATGGATGCATCATGACCGAGATCAATGACCGTGTCGTGTCCGACGACATGGATGGAAAGATGCGCGATGTCGGCAGCGATCGTCGAGTCGATCTGGATGACGTCGTGACCCGCGGAAACCCCGGCGTTGAAACCGTGGATCACGTCGTGTCCGGCCGCCTCCTTGAAGACAAACGTGTCGCCGCCCGCGCTGTTCATGATGTCGCTTGCGGCCGTTGAGGTCAGCGTGACGCCGGACGCATAGGCCGTCATGGTATGCGAGCCATCATGGTTGTCGAAGGTGGTCGCAAGCCTGTGCCCTGCCGCATCGAAAACGTCGTGGCGTGCCGAATAGGCCTGGCCCGCGATGCCAAAAGTATCGACGTCCCGGCTGCCGTCAGCATGGCGGGTCGTTTGGGAGATCAGGGCGCCGTCTGGCGCGTAGCTGGATTGAAGATAGGACCCGTTCCCTTGTGTCACCGTCTCCTGCACGAGGTGACCGGCCTGGTCATACTTGTCGAGCGTCCTGGCCCCGTCGACATCGACCGTCTGCTTCAGCGCCAACGTTCCGTCGGAATGAAAGCGTTCGATCAGCACGCTATGCCCTGCGGGATCGTTGACCACGTGTTGCGAGGAATAGTCCTTACCAACGATGCCGTAGCTGTAGATATCGCGGGACCCGTCGGCGTGCCGCGCTGTTTCGCCGGTCAAGGCGCCATCCGCCGCGTAACTGGACTGGACGTAGGAGCCATCCACCTGCGTGACCGTCTGTTGGGCGATGTGCCCGGATTGGTCATACTGAACGAGTGTGCGGACGCCGCTGGCGTCGACCGTCTGCTTCAGGGCCAGCGTGCCGTCGGCATGGAACTGCTCGATCAGCACGCTGTGGCCGGAAGGATCGCTGACCACGTGCTGTGAAGCGTACGCCTTGCCGGCGATGCCATAGCTATAGGTGTCGCGCGAGCCGTCGGCATGCCGGATCGTTTCGCCGGTCTGCGATCCCGACGCATCGTAGGTGAACTGATCGAACGAACCGTCGGCAAAGCGCCTCAGGAAATTGAGGAGATGACCGTCTGCATCGTTGGAGGCGCTATCGACCGAGCTATCGCCATTGACGGTTTGCCGAAAAGCAAGCTCGCCGTCGGAAAAGAAGCGTTCGACAAGAACCGTATGGCCGTTCGCGCTGATGACGTCATGCTCGGACGCATAATCCTTGCCGGCGATACCGGATATGTAGACGTCGCGCGAGCCGTCGGCATGGCGAACCGTCTGGCTGGCGATGTTTCCGGCGCCGTCGGTCGCAAGCACCTGAAGCGCATCGCTGGAACGACCCGACAGACTGGCGAGCAGATTGCCGGCTTCGACGGTGCCGTCGGCGAACTGGAGAAACTCGACGTTCACGAGATGATCACTGCCGTCGCGGTTGGCGATCCGGTCGCTCACCACGATCCGATCGCCGACGATAGTGATGTCGTAGTCACGGGCACTGCCCGCGAATACCGCCGCATCGCTTCCATCGCCACCGTCGATGTCGTCGTTGCCAGCGCCGCCTGCGAGGAGATCATCGCCCGCGCCGCCATCCATCACATCGTTGTCCGTCGACGCGCCAAGGAACCAGTCCTGGTGACTGGACGCGTCGACATGGATGTTGCGGACGTAAAGGTCGAACGAGCCGGGCGAACTCGCATTGGTGGCGTCGGCGGGGGTGACGGCAACGCCGTTGATGAGAAAATCCTTGATGTGCAGCGCGCGTCCCGGCGTGGCGTTTGCCAGCGAGATGTCGATGCTGGTGATCGCGTCGGGGTTCTCGAAGCTGACCGTAAAAGTCTGGTAACCCGCAGGATCCACCGCCGGCTTGAATTCCAGCAAGCCGGATACCGGCTTGCCGTTGACCAGGATCTGCGCCTGGGCGCCGACGTTCCCAACCACCGAGCCGTAGCCCACCAAGGTAACGGTCGTGACGGTCAATCGATTGGCGCCAGCGGGCCCGCCGACAATGACGTCATCCCCGGCGCCGCCGCGAATGATGTCGTCGCCCAGGCCGGCGTTGATGACGTCGTTACCGCGGCCGAGATCGATGATGTCGGCGACCGGTGATCCCGACGCGGTGAGGCCGGATACGAAACCGTTGCCGTTAAAGTACTGCGAGACGATTGTCTCGGCCGGCTTTCCCATCACGGAATAGCCCGTGCTCGAATACTGGTTGTTGAGATCCCATTGCCAGAGTTCGACGCCTTTCAGCCAACTGCCGCCATGGGCGGACCAGACCTGGAAGAAGGCGTTGTAGGCGTCCGCCTGCTCCATCACGTCGGGTGTGCCATTGCTCGTCCACGAGCCCGGCGCGATGGCGGTGCCGTCGATGCTGCGATAGCCGACCTCCGTCATCAGCAGCGGCTTGTCGTATGTCGTCGCAAGCGAATGGAGAAAGTCGACCGGCGATTTGTGGTCGAAGGCGGCTGCGTAATAGGGATTGACCGGAACGGAGGTCCAGGCGTCGACCAGGTCCTGCACCGTCGGCGCGTAGCTGGCCGTCAACGGCGGATAGGTGTTGACGCCGATCGTGTCGAGCTGATCCCAAAAACTGACATGGAGGGCTTCGTCTGTTGCTGCCGCATAAGTCAGTTCGCCGTGATAGACCTCGCGGACCGCCGCGATGAGATCGATCCAGTAACTGCGATATTGCTCGCCGGACAGGCTGCTCATCTCGTTTCCGATCGCAAACATCTCGACGCCGCCGGCCTGTGCGACGGTGGCGAGATGGACGATTTCGGCCTTGTAGGAAGCGAAGAAGCTGGCGACATCCGCCGGCGCCAAGCTGGATACCCTGGTTCCATTCAGCGTCGAAAGCGCCGCCTTGAAGAGCACCGACAGGCCCGCGTCATGCGCGGCCTGAAAGCCGGACAGCAGGCTGGCGTCGCTCTCGGTCTTGGTTGGTTCGGCAAAGACTGAGTTGGACGTTCCGGTTTGTGTCCAGATCCGGGCCGTGAGCTCGATCGAGTTCGATCCCAGTGACGCAATCTTTTGAAATGCCAGTTTGCCCGAGGCGCTGGAGAATTGCCCATTCCATTCGGACAACGCGCCGAAGCCTTGTACGTCGAAAATATTTGCCACCGCCACGCCCCCCGCCTTCTTTCGACGGATAGCGCGAGGGATTAACGTTCAGCTTAAGATCGATGCGGGTTTGTACGTAGTGGCCGACGATTTTTTTCAGCGCGTGTTCGCGCGCTGAAAAATCGACTCACGGGTTCCGGCGTGGGAACTTCGCCGCTCAGTCCGCGCTCAGCACGTCGCCGAACTGCTCCCACGAAGTTCCAGTCCAGCGCTGACCAAACAGGAACGCGACCTCGTCGCTCTCGACCAGCTTCCTGGTCTGCTCAACGGTCTTCGGCGAGCTTAGGCGTCGTCGTAACTGATGTAATTGATCTTGCGGCCGTTGACGCCGCCACGCTCGTTGATGGAAGTGATGTAGTTATCATGGCTCCCCTGTTTCCTCACATACGCGACCTGAAGCGGCCGCGGATCACCACGTCTCCTTGAAAGGCCGGATCTCCATTTCGAACGTCCAGGCGCTGCGCGGCTGCTCGTAGAGCCGCCAGTAGGCGTCCGCGACCGACGCAGGCGGCATGAGGGCGTCGGGATCTTTCAGCGCGTCCGGGCCGAGCGCCTCGATCCGCCTTTGGCGAACCCATTCGGTGTCGACGCCGGAATCGATGATCAGGTGGCCGACATGGATGTTCTGCGGCCAGAGCTCGCGCGCCATGGCTTGCGCCACCGCGCGCAGCCCGAACTTGGCGCTGGCAAAGGCCGCATAGCCGCGTCCGCCCCGCAGGCTGGCGGTGGCGCCGGTGAAGAAGATGTTGCCCTGGCCGCGCGGCAGCATCAGGCGCGCGGCCTCGCGGCCGGCCAGGAAGCCCGAGTAGCAGGCCATTTCCCAGACCTTGCGGAACACCCGCTCGGTGGTATCGAGGATCGGGAAATTAACGTTGGCGCCGACATTGAAGATGCAGACCTCGAGCGGCGCTTCCTTGTCGGCATCGCCAAGGAACGCCGTGATCTCCTCCTCCTTGCGGGCATCGAGCGAACGCGCAAAGATCTTGCCGCCGCTGGCCTGAATTTCGTTTACCAGCGGGGCGAGCTTGTCGCCGTTGCGGCGCCCGGCGAAGATCATAAAACCCTCGGCGGCGAATTTCTTGGCGATCTCGGCGCCGATAAAGTCTCCCGCACCGATGATCGCCGCGGTCGCATTTCTCTTGGCCACTGCTTCTCTCCTGTTCGCTGCTGCCCGGCCTTTGCGGCGGCTGACGATGCCTCAGCCGGCGGCGGTCGCCGGACCAATTCTGCTCTCGTTCGCGATTTCCCGCAGCTTGTTTTTTCAGGCCGGTCGACGCCGCGGGCAACGCGTCGAGGATCAGGATTTCGCTCGGCCGCTTGATCGCGCCTGGCGCAACGCTGTTCTCGCTGGCAACCACCACCCGATCGCCGGGCCTGACCTGCAGCGCGCGCAGATCATGGGCAGCGGCCTCAACGGCCTCCGAGAACTGCCTGTAGCTCCACGAAGGTCCGACTTCGACGAACGCCGGGTGTTCAGGCGTTTCCTGTGCGAACCTGGCGTAGACTTCGTGCACCCGCGAAGGCAGGCCCTCGATCAGGTCATTCGCGGTGATGCTTTCGAAACCAGCCTGCACGACGCCTCCCCTCGATGACGAACCTGTTTGAATTGCGGTGCCAGTGCACTTATTCGTCATCGTAATTCATTTGCGATTGTGAGACGCGCGACAGCGGATGCAACAGCGGATGCAACTCGACGGCTTGCATCGGGAGAACGGCGGGTTTCGGCGGCGATAGCGTATCCGATTTGGCGCGCCACGGCCGATGAAGATGGGCATTATTGCTTTGCCGTGACGCTATGATTAAGCGCGCTGCACTTCGTCGAATCTGCCGATACTACGCTGCCCTATCCGCGAGCAATCGCCGCATGAGTTCGGGATCGCGTTCAATTGCCAACAACAACGCGCGCGCCGGCGCATCGGGTGTGCTTCGTTGCTGCTCCCAATCGCGCAAAGTCGTAATGGGCAGGTGGAACGCTTCAGAAAATTCCACCTGAGTCATTCCGAGACGCTGCCGCAGCACCTTGACGCGTGACACTCGGCGCATCCCTGCCAGTTGCTCGGGAGTGAGAGGTTGCGCATCCGGATCAGACAGCGCTGCGGCCACGACCTCTTCATCAGTCATGGCATCGAGACGCGCCCAATCGGTATCGCCCCGCGGCAGCGGTTCACCAGGCTTCACGGTTACCCGCGTAGTACCGGTCTTGCTCATGTCGTGTAGCCTTCCGGGCCGATATGATTCTGCAGATGTCCTCATCGCGCAGCGTCACGATGACGAATAAGACGTCGCTGTGAGCCATTCCGATGGCCTGAATCCGCTCCTCGCCCTACTCGAACCGTGTGTCGATTTCTTCCAGACGGTTCGGGTCTTCGAGGGCAGCAATGGCGTCCGCGAAGTCTACGCCGTGCTTGCGAAGGTTCTCAGCGCTTTTGCCATTGTTCGTATTGCACAGGGGGATAGTACCGGATACCGGTAGTCGGCGCAAGTAACTGCGGCGCCTTCACGGCGTGCCCTGGCGTGGATTTAGCGCAAGACCGAAGCCGCTCGGCCAACGCAGCGTGCTCCGGCGTAGAATGGCGCGCCATCCCAGGCGATGATGAGAACTATGTCTACGCCATAGCCCTCCCTTAAGCGGAGTCCTTGCGGGGTCCGCGCGCCCGTAGACTAGTGACTCATGCCTGTTGACCGATTTCCCGGAGAATGCGTCGCAGCCATTGATGCCCCGGATCAGCATCGTGCCTTGCGTGCCATGTCTGCACCACCCGGAACAGAGGAATGTCGATCGGCGGCGAGAAGAGCCGGAGCGGTAGGCGGCCGGCAAGCGGCGTGAAGAGGCGGCGTGGTTCCGTCGCAACGAGATCGGAGGCGTCCACCAGCATCGGGGCCATCAGGAAGTGTCCGACGGTCACGGCCACATTTCGCTTGAGCCCCTTTTCGGCCAGCACGGCGTCGACGTAGCCGCTCGGATTGCCCTTCGTCGAGACCTGAAGGTGTCGAAGGGCCAAATAGCGGTCGAGATCGAGCGGTTCACCGAGATCGGGGTGGTCGCGGCGGCCGGCGCAGATGAAGTCTTCTTCGTAGAGCAGTTCCTCCCGCATGTGTGTCGGCGGCTCCGGAAAGTTCCCGGCGATCAGTTCGACCGTGCCATCCTCCAGCATCGGCAGGCCGACGCTCCGGCTCGTATTGCGGACGACGAGCGACACGCCCGGCGCCTCCTGGTCGAGGCGTACGGTCAGGCGAGGCAGAAGCACGAAGGCGGCATAGTCCGAGAGACCGAGGACGAACTGCCGTGTGCTCGCGGCCGGGTCGAAGGCACGCCCGCCACGCAATACGCCTTCCACCTGTTCGAGGATAGACCGCACGCTCGGAGCGATATCCTGGGCCAGCGAAGTCGGCACCATGCCACGCGGCGAGCGGACGAAGAGTGGATCGCCGAACAAAGCACGCAGCCGGTTGAGTGCGTGGCTGACGGCCGGCTGAGTCAGCCCGATCCGCTCGGCAGCGCGCGTGGCATGACCTTCTGCAACCAGGGCGTCGAACACCACCAGCAGATTCAGATCGATATTGGCAAGATGAACTGCCTTCATGACGGCGATATTGATAATGAATTGGATTTATCGCAATCGTTCAGCGATGAATCAGCTTCATCGTCCCATTCGAAACGCCGCGAAGCAGGAGGTGGCAGCCATGCTCGGACGTAACGCCGATACATTCCGGAAAATTGCGCTCGGCACAGTCGCAATCGCCACTGTCCTCATGAGCGCCGCAGGCGCGTACGCTATCGGACCGTTCCTTCAGGGGTTTAGCGCGCCGGTCGGCATTCATGCTTACGGCGGTACGAGCCTATTGGTGTCGAACTGGAGCGGTGGAACGGTCGAGCGGGTGCAGGCGGATGGCAGGCGCTCGGTCTTCCTCGACAACATCGTGTCGCCGGCAGGCATTGCGACCGACGCGACGGGCGCCGTGTTCGTGTCATCCTATTCTGGCGATATCATCGTGCGCGTCGGGCCGGACGGGAAGCGCAAGACGGTCGCGGACGGCCTCGCAACCCCGACCGGAATCGCCTTCGCACGCGACGGCCGGCTGCTGGTCGCCAATCGCTCATCTGGTGAGATCGTTGCTTTGGACACAAAAACAGGCAACCGCACCGTGGTGGCGCGTGGACTCTCGCTGCCAGTCGGCGTGGTCGAGATGCCCGACGGCAGCATCGTCTCCTCGCAATATGGAGGCCGTGTCACCCGCATCCTGTCCGATGGCATGGTCCAGGAACTCGGTCAGAGCTTCAACCGCCCCGGCGTCGGCATCCTCGCCGATGGAGATGATGCGGTGCTGGTCATCGACAACGGCGCGAGCGTAGTGCGCCGCGTCAGCTTCGACGGCCAGTCGAGCGTCGTCGTCGATGGCCAATCAGGCAGCGCCGTCGCATTGGGCCGGGCCGCCAATGGCGATCTTCTGGTCGGGACATGGGGCAGCGGCAATATTTATCGCGTCGCATGGCCGAAGTCATGAAACGCCCGAAACCTCTTCATGAAGCGCTTAATTAGGGAGCATCCAACAGACCATGACTCAAGAAGCGAACGACGAGCGTTTCGAACGCGGCATGGAGGTTCTCCAGCAGATCGGCGGCGAGGGTTTTGACTTGCCGATCAAACGCCTTGCAGAGGCGTCGCCGGACTTGGCGCGGTTTACGGTCGAATACCCTTATGGCGATATTCTCTCCCGTCCGGGACTGGATTTGCCGCTGCGGCAGATTTGCACCGTCTCTTGTTTGATGGCGTTGGGCAGCGTCCAGCCGCGGCTCAAGTTTCATATGACGGGTTTCCTCAACGCCGGAGGGAAGCCGCAGGATTTGGTGGAGTTGCTGTTCGTATCCGTGGCGATCCTCGGCTTCCCCTCCGCCATCGACTCGATCGTCCTGGCGCGCGAGATCTTCCAGGAGCGACGCATCGCCTTCGAGGCCGCGCCACCGGCAAGCGACGACGGAACGCAGCGATACCGGCGCGGCCTCGAAGTCCTCTTGGCGGTTAACGGCGAAGGCTATCTGCGGCCTCTTGAGGCGGTCTCGCCGGACCTCGCACGCTGGTCGATTGAATTCGCCTTCGGCGAAGCCTTGTCGCGCGAGGGGCTGGAACCGAAGGCCAAGCACCTCGCCATCATCTCGATGCTGGCGGCGACCGGCAACCGCGATGAAGCTCTCGATTTCCATCTCAAAGCCGCCCTCAAGCAGGGCCTGTCGCCCGTAGAGATTGCCGAGGCGCTGATGCAGCTCAGCGTCTATGCCGGATTTCCTACCGCACTCAACGCCTTCGGTCTCGCCCAACGGGCCTTTTCGGCAGACCGTGGCGCTACAGCGATCACGGCGCCATCTGCGGCGGCGCAGTTGTCCGAGAGCCGGGAGCTGCGCCGGGAGCGCGGGCTCGCGACACTTGCACAGACCTCCGGAGCATCCGGTGAAGCGGTCATCCGTAGCTTCGACGACATTGCACCGGATATCGGTCGGATGATCGTCGAGCACTCGTATGGCGACGTTTTCTCAAGACCAGGCATCGATCCCAAGACCCGCGAGCTGACGGCCTGCGCGGCCCTGGCTGCGGTCGCGACCAAGACTGCGGAAGCCCCGCTGCGTGTCCACATCAATGCGGCACTCAATGCGGGCGCGAGCCGTAAGGAGGTGCTCGAAACCCTTCTCAACCTCGCTCCCTATAGCGGCTATCCCGTCGTGCAACAGGCGGTGCAAATTGCCGGCGAGGAATTCGCCAAGCGTCCCGAATGAAGAGCTTGGTTGCCAGCGGGCATCAGATGCCACCAATTTCGCAATCCGTTCGTGCGATTCCCGAAGACCATCGCGTCGCGGGGCTTCGGAATTACGGTGCCAGTGCACTTATTCTTCGTCATCGTAATTCATTTGCGATTGTGAGACGCGCGACAGCGGATGCAACTCGACGGCTTGCATCGGGAGAACGGCGGGTTTCGGCGGCGATAGCGTATCCGATTTGGCGCGCCCGAAGAGATTCGAACTCCTGACCTCAGATCCGTAGTCTGGGTGCTGGAACTGGTAAAAGGGGGTTGCCATTTGTCCAGATTTGGACTATATCCAAATTTGACAAAGGAGCAGTCTATGTTGAAGCGCAAGCCGACCCCAACTGGGGCAGCAAAAGGCCCTCAGCGTCTTGATAACTCGCGATTTGCTCCCGCCAACCGAAGGCGGCTCAGCGCCCCAGCTTTGCGGACCTTTCTCGCCATTGCGGATCTGTGGGGATTGACGGAAGAGCAGCGCCTGCTGGTCCTCGGGTATCCATCCCGGTCCACTTACCATAACTGGTGCAAGCAGGCGCGTGAGCACGGCGCTTTCACCCTTGATGTGGACGTTCTCACGCGCATTTCAGCGGTATTCGGTATCCATCAAGCGCTGGGGATCCTCTTTGCCCAGGAACGGCTCGGCGTTGACTGGCTGCGAAGTCCACATAACGAGGTCGTCTTCGGTGGACATCCGCCGCTCGACCTCATCACTAATGGCTCTCAAGATGGGTTGCTCTCGGTGCGTCGTTTCCTCGACGGCGCGCGTGGCGGCCTCTACATGCAGCCGAACACGATAGACGAGGCCTTCACGCCTTACGACGACACGGAGATCGTCTTCCGGTGACGGACGCTTTCGCACCCTCGCCGCGGCCTGCCCATCGCCTGATCCCCTCACAATTTCCTCCCATCGGGCTGTTCGATACGGTCGCGACGGCGGCCGATCTTTCAGCGGTGATGGAGCTCGTCGGTTGGACGAACGACCGTCTCGTGGCCGAACGTATCGATCGGCTACCGCAGAGCGAATGGGTATATGGCGCCCCCAACTCCAGCATCGTCATGGCTGCCTTTCTCCACGTCGCTCCCGGCGGAATGAGATTCAACGGACCGGAGCTTGGCGCCTGGTATGCGACCGATGATATTCGCACGGCGGCTGCCGAGGTCGGTCACCACCTGCGGCGCGAAGCGGCTGCTCGCAACGCGGCCACGATGAGCCGGACCTACAGGGCATACACCGCTACGCTGCTAGGGGATTATCTCGACATCACAGGGCAGCAACCAGCACGGCCCGATGTGTATGCGAGCGAGCGTTATGATGCTTCGCAGGAGCTTGGCGAGCATATTCGCGCGTCAGGTGGTGCGGGGCTGCTCTACGACAGCCTACGGCGTCGCACCGGAATCAACGTCGTCGCGCATAGACCGCGCAACATCGTAGATATCGTGCAGACGGACCACTTCGAAATCACGGTCCAGGCGACAGCACGCACGATTGAGCTGGTCCCGATTGTCTGAACAGAATCTCCGCGTCGATAAGTGGAGCCTCTGCCGGGGTTAGGCTGCCGTGCGGAGCGGCAGCGAGTTGAAGTAGGCTTGATCCGGTGTACTGCCGTCAAGGCTCGAATGTGGACGCCGGCCATTGTAGAAGTCGAGGTATCGGCCGATCGAGGCGCGGGCGTCGGACACGCTATCGTAGGCCCGCAAGTAAACCTCCTCGTATTTGACGCTGCGCCACAGCCGCTCGACGAACACGTTGTCCCGCCATGCTCCTTTGCCGTCCATGCTGATGGCGATACCGTTGCTGGCGAGCGCGCCGGTGAAGGCCGAGCCGGTGAACTGCGAGCCCTGATCCGTGTTGAAGATCTCCGGCTTGCCGTGGCGAGCCATGGCGTCATGCAGCGTCTCGACGCAGAATGCCGCCTCCATCGTGATCGACAGCCGCCACGACAGAACCCGGCGGGTCGCCCAGTCCAGCACGACGGTGAGATACACGAAGCCACGCGCCATCGGGATATACGTTATGTCCATTGCCCAGACCTGGTTCGGGCGCGTGATCTCCATGCCCCGCAGCAGATACGGATAGATCTTGTGACCAGGTTCGGGCTTGGTGGTGCGCGGACGGCGATAGAGCGCCTCTATCCCCATCTTCCGCATGAGCGTCTTGACATGCCGGCGGCCGATCTTGCACCCCTCGGCAGCCAGCAGGCCTCTCAACATCCGCGAACCGGCGAAAGGAAACTCCAGATGCAGCCGGTCGAGCCGCAGCATGATCGCGAGGTCGTCGGGCGACACCGGACGCGGCAGGTAATAGACACTGCCACGGCTGATCTTCAAAACTTCCGCCTGCCTGGTGATCGAAAGATCGTGCTCACGGTCGATCATCGTTTTGCGCTCAGCAATCCCGCCTTGGTGAGCGCTCCTTCTAAAAAATCGTTCTCCAGCGTCAGCTCCCCGATCTTGGCATGCAGCGACTTCACATCGACGGCCGGTAGCGCCATGGCGTTGCCGCCCCCTGGACCGAACACATCGGCGGCCCCGCCCTCAAGCTGGGCTTTCCACGACGTGATCTGATTGGGATGCACGTCGAACTGCTCCGCCAATTGAGCCAGTGTTCGATCGCCCTTCACCGCGGCCAGCGCCACTTTCGCCTTGAAAGCCGGTGTGTGGTTCCGGCGCGCTCGTCTCGTCATCGTCTCTCCTGATTCGCGGGACAATCTTGCCCGCCGTCAGGCAGAAACTCCACTTATCGCACTGTGCAGATTTCCGGAGCCGGCTCTGATCGACGTGCGACAACTATCTAAATAAGTAATGCATCCAGCCGGGTTGAACCGCGCTACCCATGTCGCAAACTTGGCATGATCTGATAACGCAGTAGTTTCCAATCAAGCCGAAGCGCGCAAAGTTCGCGCGACGCCAAAATGCGATCCAGCACACCAGAACGTGGCAACGTCGCAGATCAATTGGTTGCGGGTTCAAGCAGCACTAGAAAAAAATAAGCCCTCGAAACCACGATGATTTCAAGGGCTTAATCGACTCTTGGTTGCGGGGATAGGATTTGAACCTATGACCTTCAGGTTATGAGCCTGACGAGCTACCGGGCTGCTCCACCCCGCGTTAAACCGTTGCACGCCTTCGAAAAGCCGGTGCCGAAACGATCCCGGCGAACGCCAGATGGCGCCGATCGATCCCGTCCCGAGGCTTCCTGAGAAGGCGACCCGGGCCGAAGCCATCGGGCGCGAGGGGTATGTATCAACGTCGCCCTGCTTTGGAAAGGGGCAAGGTCCCGCTTTTGAGGATTTTATGACAGCAAAAACGAGGGTTTGAGAGGCCAAAACCGCCTCATGGAACCACCCTTGCCTTAAACGTCGCAAAAGCGGAGTTTTGGCCCCCAAAAGCGTGGCCAGGCAGGCCCCGCCAGAACAAAAAATCGGGGGGATGCGCGTGACTGATACATTCGACTTCGTGGTGGTGGGCGGCGGCTCCGGCGGCTGCACGGTGGCCGGGCGGCTGTCGGAGGATCCGAACATTTCGGTGGCGCTGCTGGATGCCGGTGGCAGGAACGACAATTGGGTGGTGACGACACCCTTTGCGCTGGTGCTGATGGTCGCCGGCAACGTCAACAACTGGGCCTTCAACACCGTGCCGCAGAAGGGTCTCAACGGGCGCATCGGCTATCAGCCGCGCGGCAAGGGGCTCGGCGGCTCTTCGGCCATCAACGCGATGGTCTATATCCGCGGCCACCGCGCCGACTACGATCAATGGGCCTCGCTCGGCAATGCCGGCTGGTCGTTCGCCGACGTGCTGCCCTACTTCAAGCGGGCCGAAGACAATTCCGATTTCGACGGCGAGTATCACGGCAAGGGCGGCCCGCTCGCCGTCAACAAGTCGCGCACCGGAAATCCGGTGCAGCAGATCTTCCTGCAGGCCGCCCAGGAAGCGCAGTTCCGCCTGCGCGAGGATTTCAACGCCGACGAGCACGAGGGCCTCGGCATCTATCAACTGACGCAGAAGAACGGCGAGCGTTGCAGCGCCGCGCGCGCCTATATCCACCCACACATGGCAAACCGCGCCAATCTGCGCGTCGAGACGCATGCCCACGCCACCCGCATCCTCTTCGAAGGCAAGCGCGCGGTCGGGGTCGAATACCGGCAGGGCAAGGAGCTCAAACAAATTCGCGCGCGGCGCGAGGTGATCGTGTCCTCCGGCGCGTTCCAGACCCCGCAGTTGCTTTTGCTCTCGGGCATCGGCGACTGCGCAGCGCTCGGCAAGCACGGCATCGCCACCGTGCATCATCTGCCCGGCGTCGGACAGAACCTGCAGGACCATCCGGATTTCGTGTTCGGCTACATGTCCGACAATCCCAACTTCAACGGCATTTCGCTTAAAGCCCTGCCGCGGCTGTTGCGGGCCATCGGCCAGTATCGCCGCGAACGCACCGGACCGATGACGTCCAATTTCGCCGAATGCGGCGGCTTCCTGAAAACCCGGCCCGATCTCGACATCCCCGATATCCAGCTTCATTTCGGCATGGCGCTCGCCGACGATCACGGCCGCAAGCGCCATCGCGGCACCGGCTTTACCTGCCATGTCTGCCTGCTGCGGCCGAAGAGCCGCGGCAGCGTTTCGCTTGGAAGTGCCGATGCGTTCGCAGCGCCGGTGATCGACCCGAACTTCTTCGGCGAGGCGGATGATCTGGAAACCATGGTTGCGGGCTTCAAGACCACGCGGCGGCTGATGGAGACGCCGGCGCTGCGCGCGTTGCAGAAGAAGGAGATGTTCACGGCAGGCGTGCATAGCGATGACGACATCCGCGACCTCCTGCGCGCCCGTGTCGACACCGTCTATCACCCGGTCGGCACCTGCATGATGGGTGTGAACGATCCGATGGCCGTGGTCGATCCGAAGCTCAAAGTGTATGGTGTCGAAGGATTGCGCGTAGTCGATGCGTGCATCATGCCGACGCTGATCGGCGGCAACACCAATGCGCCGACCATCATGATCGGCGAAAAGGCCGCCGACATGATCAAAGCGGAGCTGCGGGCGAATTGATTTTTTGCACCCGTCATTGCGAGGAGCCAACGGGGCTACGGACTGACGTCGGAGTTCAGGCACGCTTTGGTTGATACAGACGATTTTAGCAATCGCGGCGCCGATTCATTGACGAAGCATCGGTATCGAAACCGGGTGGAGTTTTCCCCATGAACAGTTTCGATACCGTCGTCTATCTCGGACTGATTATTGCCGTGGTCATCGGTTTCAATACCGGGCTATTGCGCAGCGCAATTGCGATTTTGGCCTATATCGCCGCGATGCCGATTGCGATAGGGCTGGTGCCGCTGGTATCGCCGCAGCTCGACGGCCAGCATGCCTTGCCGTTTGCGCAGAATTCGCCGCTGTTCTTCGGAGCTTTTCTGGTCATCGGTATGGTGCTCGGAAAGCTGACCTGCTTGGCTCTCGACGACATCATTGGACCGCAAACCGGCATCGGAGACCGCCTTGGCGGCGCCGCCCTTGGCGCAGTGCGCGTCGGCCTGATCGCGATCACGGTTGTACTGATTTTCGACCAGCTTGTGCCGACAAACCTGCAGCCGGCGTTCATGACCGGTTCGCGGTTGCGGCCTATGCTATCGGCCGCCGGGCAATTGGGCGTCAAGTCCCTTCCGCCGGATCTCGTGGCTGCGATCGACCGCCTGAAGAAAGACCGGCACATATAATCGGCGTGTAATCGGCGCGGTCTCCCTGATATGCGTTTCGGCGGTAGCCGCTCTCTTATCAGGGCCGCTCGACTTGGCTAGAGTGGTCCCATCCGACTTTCAGAAAATCACCTGACCTAACGGGAGAGAAACAGTGGATCTTGGGATCAAAGGCCGCCGCGCCATCGTCTGCGCATCGAGCAAGGGCCTGGGCCGCGCCTGCGCCATGGCGCTGGCCAATGAAGGCGTGCATGTCACGCTGACTGCGCGCGGCGCCGAGGCACTGAAAAAGACCGCCGACGAAATCCGCAAAGCCTATCCGACCGTCACCGTCACGGAAGTCGCCGGCGACATCACCACGCCGGCCGGGCGCGAGGCCGCGCTGAAAGCCTGTCCCGATCCGGATATCCTGATCAACAATGCCGGCGGCCCGCCGCCCGGCGATTTCCGGAACTGGACCCGCGACGATTGGATCAAGGCGATCGACGCCAACATGCTGACGCCGATCGAACTGATCAAGGCGACGGTCGACGGCATGATGGCGCGGAAATTCGGCCGCATCGTCAACATCACCTCCGCCGCGGTGAAGGCGCCGATCGATATTCTCGGCCTTTCCAACGGCGCGCGTGCCGGCCTCACCGGCTTCGTCGCCGGGCTGTCGCGCAAGACCGTGATCAGCAACGTCACCATCAATGCGCTGCTGCCGGGACCGTTCGACACCGACCGCCTCCGCGGTGTGGGCAAGGCGGAAGCCGAGAAGCGCGGCATCACGGCGGACCAGGTGTTTGCCGAGCGCGCCAAGCAAAATCCGGCCGGACGGTTCGGCGAGCCCGATGAGTTCGGCTATGCCTGTGCGTTCCTGTGCGGCGCCAAGGCCGGCTACATCACCGGGCAGAACATCCTGCTCGACGGCGGCGCGTTTCCGGGCACGCTATGAAGGCAGTTGGGTACGAGCGAGCGGGCCCCGCGCCCGAGGTGCTGACCTATGGCGAGATGCCGACTCCGATGGCCGGCCCGGGCGAAGTCCGGGTGCGCCTTGAGGCGTCCGGCGTCAATCCGGCCGATGTCGGCCGCCGCGGCGGCGGCTATCGGCCGATGGAATATCCGCGCGTCATTCCGAACAGCGACGGCGCGGGGATCATCGACCAGGTCGGCGACGGCGTCACGCGGCTCAAGGCCGGCCAACGCGTCTGGCTGTTCAACGGCCAGCGCAATGGCCGCGCGTTCGGCACGGCGGCTGAATATATTGCGCTCGCCGAACAGTTGGTGACGCCGCTGCCGGACAATCTTTCGTTTGCGGAAGGCGCTACCCTCGGCATTCCCGGCATGACCGCGTGGACCTGCCTGTTCTGCGATGGCCCGATCGTGGGACAGACGGTACTCGTCACCGGCGGCGCGGGCGCCGTCGGTCACTATGCCGTGCAACTCGCCAAATGGGGCGGCGCCAAGGTGATCGCGACCGTCAGTTCGGCGGCCAAAGCCGAGCAGGCCCGGCTTGCCGGCGCCGATCTCGTCGTCAACTACAGGACCGAGGACGTCGTCGCCAAAGCGATGGCCTTCACCGGGCAGCGGGCGTCGACCGCGTCGTCGATGTCGATTTCGGCGGCAATATCGAGACCACGCTGAAACTGATGGGCATGAATTCGACGATCGCGGTCTACGCCACCAACGGCAACCGCACGCCCGTCGTGCCGATGCGCGAACTGATGGAAAAATGCATCGCGCTGCGCGCGCTGGTGTTGTTCGCGCTGCCGCGGCCGCTATTGGCGGCGGCGCAAGCGGACATTTCAAAGTGGCTGGCGGCGGGCCCGCGCATTCACAACGTCGCGGCGCAGTTTGCGCTCTCGGACACCGCGCAAGCGCATCTTGCGGTGGAGAAAGGCGACAAGCTCGGTACCGTCATCGTGGATTGCGCTCGTCTTCGTCCCGCTGGCTGACGCTAGCGGAATCGGCGGTGGTTCGCTCCTCAGTCCATGTAAGGCCGAACTCGTCGAGCCCTTGCGCCAGCAGGTCGCCCAGCATCGGCTCGCCCAGCAGATAGCGAGCAGTGTGGCGCTCGCGCTGGCCGGCGGCTTCCGCGCGCAGATCTCCCCATTCTTCGATGCTGGCGTCGCCGCGACCCAGCCGCATCAAGGCAACGAGGTCGACCCGCTCGTCTTCGGAAAGCGCGTTGATGAAGCCGGTGATCTCGCGGAAGACCGGATCCTGCCCATTATCCTGCAGCACGTCGATCACGTCGTCATCGGAAGCGTTCGATCCGGAATCCGGATCGGACACCGCCTCTTTCATGTCGAATTGCCGGGCCTTGTCGATCAAAAACCCGACTTTTTCCGTCGAAATCGCCAGTTCCGGCATCGCGCGCTCCTCATGTGACATCGCTATAACGTTCCATCGCGCCAGATGATCCATTGCGCCCGGCCGCCGAAACCAGCATCTTCGCGGCCAACATCAATAAGGAAGCGCCGGATGCACTGGACCGTGGGCAGGGTCAGGATCACGAAGGCCGTCGAAATGGAGACGGTCGGCAGCACCCGCTTCATCCTTCCGCTCGCGACCAACGAGGAAATACAGAAACTGCCGTGGCTCATCCCGCATTCTGCAACCGGGGAAGGCCGGCTGAAAATGTCGATCCATTCGTTCCTAGTCGAGACGCCCACGCGCCGGATCATCGTCGACACCGGGCTCGGCAACGACAAGCAGGGCCGCAACGTGCCGACCTGGAACAACCGGAAGGATCCGTTCCTCGACAAGTTAACGGCGGCAGGCTTCGCCCCTGATAGCATCGACACCGTGCTGTGCACGCATCTGCATGTCGATCATGTCGGCTGGAATACGAGGCTGGTCGACGGCAAATGGGTGCCGACTTTCGCCAATGCGCGCTACGTGTTCGGCAAGACCGAATACGAGCACTGGCGCGACCACAGCGACGCGCCGGACAGGATCGCCGTATTCAACGATTCCGTGAAGCCGATTGCGGAGGCCGACAAGGCCGATCTCATCGCCAGCGACGCCAGGCTTGCGGACGAGATTACCCTGATCCCGACCCCCGGCCACAGCCCCGGCCATCTGAGTGTCCACATCAGGTCGGACGGCGAGGAAGCCCTGCTGACAGGGGACGTTGCCCACCATCCCTGCCAAATGGCTCATCTCGACTGGTCGTCCACGGCCGATTCCGATCCCGCCCAGTCCGTGGTGACCCGTCGCGAGCTGTTCTCGCGCTTCGCCGACACGCCGACGCTGGTGATCGGCGGACACTTCAGTGCCGGCCATATCAAGCGCAATGGCGACGCCTTCCGGTTCGCGGCGCTGTAGGTAGGCAAAGCCACCGGCTCGCGCGAACGCGCGCCCGAGGGTCGGCGTGCCCACGCTTCGACATTGCGCCTGGTGATAGATGGCGGGCAACAGCGCAAGGGCGCCTTTGCCCACCCTCCCCTGCGCTTTAGGCAGTTGAATTTCCGCGCCCGCTGTTCCAAGAAGCGTCTGAAGGGCAGAAATTCCCCGACAAATCCCAAGAAACCCCCGCAGGGAGCGATAAAATGAAGCTTGTACGTTACGGCGCCAAGGGTGCGGAAAAGCCCGGCCTGATCGATAAATCCGGCCAGTTGCGCGATCTTTCGGCGCAGGTCAGGGATCTCGACGGCGAGGCCTATTCGCCGGCCGGGCTCGCCAAGCTCGCCGCGCTGGATCCCTCAAAACTTCCCGCCGTCGACGGCAAACAGCGCTTCGGCGCGCCGGTCACCGGCATCTCGAAATTCGTCGCCATCGGCCTGAACTACAGCGACCACGCCAAGGAGACGGGATCGCCGATCCCGACCGAGCCGATCTTCTTCATCAAAGCCAACACCTCGCTGTCGGGTCCGAACGACGCGGTCGAAAAGCCGCGCGGCTCCACCAAGCTTGACTGGGAAGTCGAGATCGCCGCCATCATCGGCGCCCGCGCCAAGTATGTCTCGGAAGCCGACGCGCTCAACCACGTCGCCGGCTATTGCGTCTGCAACGACGTCTCCGAGCGCAATTTCCAGCAGGAGCGCGGCGGTCAGTGGACCAAGGGCAAGTCGCACGACACCTTCGGCCCGGTTGGCCCGTGGCTCGCGACCAAGGACGAAATCCCTGACGTGCAGAAGCTCGGCATGTGGCTCGACGTCAACGGCCAGCGCCGCCAGACCGGCAACACCTCGACCATGATCTTCTCGATGGCGAAGTGCATTTCCTATGTCTCGCAGTTCATGACGCTGTTGCCCGGCGACATCGTCACGACAGGCACCCCGCCCGGCGTCGGTCTCGGCATGAAGCCGCCGACCTTCCTCAACGTCGGCGACGTTGTCACGCTCGGCATCGAAGGCCTCGGCGAGCAGCGCCAGGAAATCATCGCGGCGTGAGGCGTTGGGCGATCTTCGCACTAGCTCGTCATGGCCGGGCTTGTCCCGGCCATCCACGTCCTTCTATCGACAGCAAGAACGTGGATGCCCGGGACAAGCCCGGGCATGACGGAGGAAACAACCCAAGGGAATAATAAAAATGAAACTCACCTTCTCCCCCGCCTCGCCGTTCGCCCGAAAAGTGCGCATCGCCGCGATCGAGACCGGCCTGATCGACAAGATCGAGTTCACCCCCGCCACCGTCGCGCCGGGTCAGCCCAACGAGGAATATTCGAAGATCACGCCGCTGAAGAAGCTGCCGGTGCTGATCCTTGACAATGGCGATGTCATCCTCGATTCCTATGTCATCGTCGAATACCTCGATGAACTCGCCGGTGGCGGCAAGCTGATCCCTGCCTCCGGTCCCGACCGATGGAAGGTCAAGAGCGATCATTCGCTGCTGCAAGGCATGCTCGATTCCATGCTGCTGTGCCGCTACGAAGGCATGGTGCGGCCGGAGCCGCTGCGCTGGCAGGCGTGGTCCGACGACCACTGGAAGCGAGCCTGGGCCGGCATGGCGCGGTTCGAGAACAAGCCCGACGTGTTGTCCGGACCGTTCAACATCGTCCAGATCGGCCTTGTCTGCGTGCTCGGATATGCGGATTTCCGCTTTGCCGATTGCGGCTGGCGCAAGGCCTATCCGAAGCTGGACGCCTTCCACCAGAAGATGCTGGAACGGCCGTCAGTGAAAATCTCGGTGCCGCCGCCGGCGTAACCACAGCAACGGAGACGGCAGCATGCGCGAGGTTGGCAAAAAATTGCGGCACCTCGGCTTCGCTGGCGTTTTCATGCTCGCCGCATCCGGCGCATCCGCCCAGCTACAGGCATTCTCCACCGGCCAGCGGAACCTCGCCTGCGGCAGCCCAGCCTCCATCGGCGACGGCTGGCCCACCGCAACGCCGGAAAGCGTCGGCCTCGATGGTCCGCGCCTGTGCACCATCGCTGCGCGCCTGAAGGAAATTCAGGCCAACGTTCACGCTGTGGTCGTCGTGCGCCACGGCAAGCTGGTATTCGAGCAGTATTTTTCCGGTCCCGACGAGCGCTGGGACGTTGCGGGACAGTACGACTATGATGCGACGACCAAGCACGACATGCGGTCGGCGTCCAAGAGCGTGATCTCGCTACTCGTGGGCATCGCAATCGATCGCAAGCTGATCGCCAGCGCGGACGAGCCCGTCATCAAATTCTTTCCGGAATATGCCGCGGTCAAATCGCCGGGCTGGGACCAGGTTACGTTGCGCCATTTGCTGACAATGTCCTCAGGCATGCAATGGGACGAGAACCGCGCCTGGAACGATCCCAGTAATGACGAACCGCATTTGGGCAGCGAGAGCGACCCGATTCGCTATATCCTGTCAAAGCCGATCGCAAAACCGCCGGACTCGTTGTGGACCTATAACGGCGGCGGGACCGATCTGCTCGGCAACATCCTCGAACGCGTTTCAGGCAAGCCGCTGGAAGCGTTCGCGCGAGAGATTCTGTTCGAGCCATTGGGATTACCGATCTCGAGTGGAAGAATTATCCAATGAACGGGAAGATCGCCTCCGCCGTCGGCCTCCGTCTCCGGCCGCGCGACGCCGCCAAGATCGGCCAGCTCGTGCTCACTCGCGGCGCCTGGGGTGGAAAACAGATCGTCTCGGCCAAATGGATCGAGCAATCGGTCCGGCCTCGTTTTCAGGCGATCGGCTATTTCAGTGGTCTATTTTTCTATGGCCAGCAATGGTGGATGGGACGTTCGATTGCGCAGGAGAAGGAAGTGAAGTGGATTGCGGCGATGGGCTCGGGCGGCCAGCGCATTTTCATCGTGCCCGACCGCGACCTTGTGGTGATGACGACATCGGGCCTCTATTTTCGGCCGTATCAGGGCGACGGCGCGCTCGACATGATGGCGAACTACATCCTTCCATCCGTTCGCGACAACAACACGCGCTAATCAAGCGGGAAATAGCATGAGCCTCAAATTCACCGTCGGCGACCTCACCATCCACCGCATCATCGAACAGGAAACCACCTTCCTGCCGGCGCTGGAGATGCTGCCCGGCCTGACGCCGGAAGTGCTGGCGGAGAACAGGGCGTGGATGCAAAAGGCCGGCGCGCTCGACGACAAGGACGTGCTGATCCTGTGCTTCCAGTCCTATGTCGTCAAGACGCCGCATCACACCATCCTGATCGATAGCTGCATCGGCAACGACAAGCCGCGGCCAAGATTTCCGAAGTGGAATATGAAGACCGACGATACCTACATGCGCGCGCTGGCCGTGGCGGGATTATCCGCCGACGATATTGATTTCGTGATGTGCACGCATCTGCATGCCGATCACGTCGGCTGGAACACGCGGCTGCAAAACGGCTATTGGGTGCCGACGTTCCCGAACGCGCGTTACGTGTTCGGCAAGACCGAATTCGATTATTGGACCGAGCAACACGCGAAGGCTTCGGTGCCCACCTTCGCCGACAGCGTGCTGCCCGTGGTCGAAGCCGGGCGATCCGAGTTCGTTGGCAACGGCCATGAAATCGGCGATCACATGCGCGTTCTGCCAACGCCCGGCCACACGCCCGGGCATGTCGCGTTCGCTTTCGGCCGCGGAAGGGATGCGGCCGTCGTGTCGGGCGACCTGATGCACTCGCCGCTGCAGGCACGCTATCCCGAACTCTCCTTCAAACCCGACGTCGATCCGGCGCAGTCGGCGGCGACGCGGCGCGGCTTCCTGGAGCGCTACTGCGACACCGATACGCTGTGCTGCACCGCGCATTTCCCCTCGCCGTCAGTCGGAAAAATTCGACGCGCTGGCAACGGATTCTCCTGCGAGGCGATATGAGTTCGAACCCGCCCCGTTTTGAGACGCTTTCGGTCGAGCCGGTCGACGAGCATGTGACGATTGTCCGGCTCAACCGGCCGGACGCGTCCAACGCGCTCAACACCCAGATGGGCCGCGACCTCGTGCGCTATTTCGAGGATACGGCGCTCGATCCGAAGAGCCTGCGCTGCATCGTCCTGATTGGCGCCGGCGACAAGGCGTTCTGCGCCGGCGGCGACCTGAAGGAACGGCGCGGCATGACCGACGAGGCATGGACGCGCCAGCACGTCATTTTCGAGCGGATGGTGCGGGCGCTGCTCGACTGCCCGGTCCCGATCATCGGCGCCGTCAACGGCGCGGCCTATGGCGGCGGCTGCGAGATCGCGGGATGTTGCGATTTCCTCTACGCCGCTGATAGCGCTCGTTTCGCCCTGACCGAAGTGACGCTCGGCATCATGCCCGGCGGCGGCGGCACACAGACCCTGCCACGCGCCGTCGGCGAGCGCCGCGCCAAGGAGTTGATCCTGACCGGCAAGCCGTTCACCGCGGCCGAAGCCCAGGCCTGGGGTCTTGTGAACGAAGTCTTTCCGCTACCCGAACTATTGCCGGCGGCCTTGGCGACCGCCTCGCGCGTCGCCCGCAATGCCCCGATCTCCGTCCGCCAGGCAAAGCTGTCGATCCATCGCGGCCTGCAATTGTCGCTGCGGGACGGCCTCGCATTGGAAATCGAGGCCTACAACCGCATGGTCCCGACCGAGGACCGCCGCGAGGGCGTGCTGGCCTTCAACGAGAAGCGGACGCCGAACTTCAAGGGACGGTAAGATAGCGTTTTCGAGCGAAGTGGATACCGGTTCGCGTGAAGAAAACGCGTCAAACAAGAATCCAGGCTTCGGTTCTGATTGAATCAGAACCGAAGCCCTCAATCGAACAGGTTCGGCGTGTGGTTCACGACCGCGCCTTCGATCGTCAGCATCTTCAATTTCGTTACCACCCCGCCATTGGCGGAGAAGCCGCCAGGCTTGTTGCCCGCCGCCAGCACGCGGTGACACGGCACCACGATCGGACAGGGATTGCGACCTAGCGCCTGGCCGACGTCGCGCGACAGCTCGACGCCACCGAGTTTCCTGGCGATATCGCCATAGGTCATGGTCTTGCCCGGCGGGATCGTGCGCGCGATGTCGTAGACGCCGCGGTTGAATTCGGGAACGCCGTCGAGGTCGAGCACGACGTCGGCGAGGTCGTTCGGCTTGCCCTCGAGCAGCTCGACGATCCCGTCGATCGCGGCCTGCACCTTCGCGGGCGGCGGCGCCTCGACGAGGTCGCCATGGCGTTGCTGCAGGCGGGTGCGGGTCTTCTTTTCATCGCCCATCGGCAATTGCACAGAGGTGATGCCGCGCTCGCCCCACACGATGCCGCAGCGGCCGATCGCGGTGTCGAATATCGTAAAATGGTGCCCGGTCATGACTGGCTCCATAGTCTCCTGTTCAATGCCACCAGCTTCCTCTTGGGCCCAAATCTAGGCTTGGAGATTATTGCTATCCACCCGAAACCTGAGGGAACTTGACGGCATGAACAACTTCCGCTGATCTGGGGTTCTCGCCAGCGCCCTTCAATGGCCCTTGGTCCCCATCCCACCCTCACGAGATCCCATGCAAACCATAAACGTCAACGGCTATGACATGGCCTACCTCGATATCGGCCAAGGCGTAGGCGGTGGCCCGCCGCTGGTCTGCGTCCACGGCTCGCTGTGCGATTTCCGGATCTGGTCGTCGGTGCTGGGTCCCCTGACCCGCAAGCACCGCGTGATCGCGCCGTCGTTGCGGCATTTCTTCCCCGACCATTGGGACGGCGTCGGCGACACCTATTCGATCGCGCAACACGTCGACGACGTCATCGGCTTCATCGAGAAGCTCGATACCCGGCCGGTCGACCTGATGGGCCATTCCCGCGGCGGCCACATCTGCTTTCGCGTCGCGCAGCGCCGGCCTGACCTGTTGCGCAAGCTGATCCTGGCCGAGCCCGGCGGCGAGCTCGACGCCACGCTCGATCCCGCCTGCAAGCCCGGCCCCTCGCCGCTCGCCACGCGGATCGCGGCTTCTGCAGAGTTGATTGCGAAGGGCGATATCGACGGCGGGCTGCAGCTCTTCATGGATGCGCTGGAAGGCCCCGGCGCCTGGAAGCGCCTGCCGGCGACAGCCAAACAGCTTCTGCGCGACAACGCCACGACGCTGATCGGGCAGATGCGTGACCAGCGCCCGCCGTTCTCCAAGGCGGACGCGGAGTCCATCAAGACGCCGACACTGTTCATCGGCGGCGCCAATACCAAGGGCACGCTGCGGCAGGCGCTGGATGCGCTGTCGGCCAACGTGAAGGGCGCGCGCACCGCGATGATCCCGGGCACCACGCACCCGATGTTCGAACAGGCGCCGCAGAAATATTGCGAGATCGTGCTCGCCTATCTCGCAGAGGATTGATCGACATGCAGACGTTGAGCATCAACGGCTACGACATGGCCTATCTCGATGTCGGCAGGGACGCGCCGCAGAAATTTTGCGACGTGGTGCTGGAGTTCCTCGCGGCATAAATCCGCCGTCAGCCGCTACTTCTGATCCAGCCGCCAGGAGCCGTCCCAATCGGCGGGCGGCGGGTTTGCCTGAAAATTCTCGACGCGTTGCGCCATCGCCATCGATGGCCCATCGCCGGGGACCGCCTCGAGCGCCGCCTGAAACGCCCGACGCGCCTCATCCCAGCTGCGCGCGCGATAGGCGGCCAGCCCCTCGGCGTACCGCGCCAGCAGATCAAGTTGTTTCTCGGTCAACTCACCCGCGCGGCCGATGATTTCGAATACCGCTTCGGGATGGGTCTGGCCAACAACAATCAACCGGTCGATCTCGCGCGACTCCACGGCATCGCCGGCCGCAATGATCGCTGCTTCCGAAGCGAGCGAGTGGCTGCCGTAGATCTTGTTGGCGTTCTCCAGCCGTGACGCCAGATTCACCGCATCGCCCATCACCGTGTAGCTCATCATGAATTCCGAGCCGATGCTGCCGACCAGCACCTCGCCGGTCGCAATGCCGATGCGGACCTCGCAATCGCTCGGCACCGTGCGTACGCCGAGCAGCTCGGGCAGTTCGGTGCGCAGCGCCGTACCACGATCGGCCATTTCGACCGCAGCAAGACAGGCCAGCCGCGCCTGTTCGTCATGCTCGGTAAACGGAGGTCCCCAATAGGCCATGATCGCGTCGCCGATATATTTGTCGATGATGCCGCGATGGCCGCGGATCGGTCCCGACATCGTCGACAGATAATGGTTCATCACCTTGACGAGACCCTGCGGCGTCATGCCTTCGCTGAGGCTGGTAAAGCCCTTCATGTCGCAGAACAGCACCGTCATCACCCGCCGCTCGCCGTCGCTCGCGGTCTGCGACTGCCGGGCGATCAACCCTTCGACGACGCGCGGATCGACATAGCGGCCGAACGTTTCGCGCAGCCGCTCCTTGTGACGCAATTGCTCGACCATGTTGTTGAAGGCGGTCGTGAGCTGGCCGATTTCATCGCGCGTGGTGACGTCGATCGAGCCGTCGAGGCGGCCGGCTTCGACCGCGCGGGTGCCTTCCAGGAGCCGCCGGACCGGCCGGGTAATACCGGTCGAGACGAAGAACGAAAACAGCAGACCCAGGACGGATGCCAGCACGGTCAGGATGACGGAAATGACGATCGCTGTCTGCTGATCGCGCATCGTTATCCTGGCGTCGGCACGGACTTGCGTCAGCATGTCGGTGCCGATTTCGTCGACCTTCCTGTTGAACTCGTCGCGCAAGGTGTCGGAGCGAGCCAGACTGGCCCTGGCTTCCGCGAAATTCCGGGCTTCGAGCAGCGGCAGCAACCGCTTGTACTCTTCGCCCAGATAGCGGCCGAGATCGCTGGTGACGTTCTCGATCCGATCGTCGATCCGGCCGAGCCTTGCGTTATCGGATTCAGTCGATGGATCGTCGATGATCGCATTGATCAGCGTTCGCGCGGCTTGCGCCTCCTGCTCGATTTCCTTCGCCATGGCCTCATAGGCCTTTTGGCGGTCCATAAAGCCGGCCTCGTCAGGCGGCGACTGCATCTTGGCGATCACCATTCGGCGCAGCGCGAGCGCCTGCTCCAGCGAACGGATGTGCATTCGCGCCAGATGTCCGTAAGCTTCGACATATTTGGAGCTGAATTCGTCGAGCTGATGGGCGATCTTTCGCGTCATCACGGTCGACAGCACCGACGTGATCGCCATCAGGAAGATCAGCCCGATGGCAATACCGAGAATTCGCTTCCGGATGGTCGGGCGCAGCACGGATGTTTGGTCTGAGATGACGGCCATGATCAACAGGATGTAAGCAACAAAAGTGAAAGCCCGGCCAGATCGGGCCGGGCTTGCTGTTTAGCGCGCGCCGTTGAATTAAGCACGTTCCGGCGCGTTAAAATTGACCCTAATTTGGGGATGCTGCCCCCTGCTACGCCTTCCAGACGCCCGCCGGCTGGCGCACGGCGACGTTGAGCCTGTTCCAGACATTGATATTGGCAATCGCCAGAACGAGCGCCGCGAGCTCGGCCTCGTCGAAATGCCTGTCGGCCTCGCTCCAGACCTTATCCGGCACCGGGTCGGCGCGGTCGCAGATCCGGGTCAGGGCCTCCGTCAACGCCAGCGCCGCACGCTCACTTTCGGTGAAGTAGGGCGTATCTCGCCAGGCGGCCACCGCGAACAGGCGCTCATCGGTCTCGCCAGCCTTCTTGGCGAGCTTTGGGTGCATGTCGACGCAAACGCTGCAGCCGTTGATCTGGCTGGCGCGCAGATGCACCAGCTCGAGCAGCTTTTCCGGCAGACTGTTCTTGGTCAATTCGCCCAGCGCCTGCAGCGCCTTCATGGCGTCGGGAACGACCATGACCGGGTGATTCATACGGGCGTGCATCATTTCTACTCTCCATGAGTTGTTCCGTTCTGACGCCGCCGCGCCGATTTGCTGTCACATCGGCGCGGTTTCGTTCGTCATAGCCATGACGGAACGCGACATGGGAATGTGACCGAATGGACGAGAAAAAATTTCTGGCTGAGCAGTTCGAGGCCAACCGGGCCCGCCTGCGGGCGGTGGCCTACCGCATGCTGGGCTCGACCGGCGAGGTCGACGATGCCGTGCAGGAGACCTGGCTGCGGCTGAGCCGTTCCGATACGAGCGCGGTCGAAAACCTCGGCGGCTGGCTGACCACGGTCGTCGCCCGCGTCTGCCTCGACCTGCTACGCTCGCGCAAATCGCGGCGCGAGGAGCCGATGGGGCCGCATGTTCCGGAACCTGTCGCTGACGATGTGCTTGGGCGCGATGTGGAAATGGCCGATTCCGTCGGCGCCGCGCTGCTGGTGGTGCTGGAAACCCTGGCGCCGGCCGAGCGGCTTGCCTTCGTGCTGCATGACATGTTTGCCGTCCCCTTCGAGGAGATCGCCCCGATCGTCGGCCGCACGCCTGCCGCGGCACGGCAGTTGGCCAGCCGCGCGCGTCGCCGTGTGCAGGGCAAGCCACCGCCCGACGCTGATTTCGGCCGGCAAAAAAACATCGTCGACGCTTTCCTCAAGGCCTCCCGCGACGGCGATTTCGAAGGGCTGCTCGCGGTGCTGGATCCCGACGTGGTGGTGCGCGCCGATCAGGCGGCGCAGCGGCTCGGTTCGCTCGCGGAAATCCGCGGCGCCACCGCGGTTGCAGAGTTCTTCAAGGGCCGCGCGCAGGCCGCCAAACCGGCGCTGGTCGACGGATCTCTGGCGCTCGCCGTTATCTTCGGCGGCCAATTGCGCATCGTGGTGCGCCTGACCATCAGCGGCGAGCGGATATCGGCGATCGATGCCGTGGCGGACGCCGAACAGATCGGCGAGTTCGACGTAATCCCGCTCACATAAGCGGGGTCATTTCTTCGCCGCGGAGAACACGATCGCCTGAATCGGCATCCTGCCCGGACCATCGCCGAATTCCCGGCGAAATTCCCGCGTCAGCGCCTCGACGATGCGTTCCGGATCGACACCGCCTCGCGCCCGCACCTGGTCGATCAGCGGGTTACCATAGACCGCCGCGCGCGCGAAGTTCGCGGTGTCGGGGAGCTCGCGCTGCTGTCTGATCACGGCGATGCCGATGTCGTCGAAGCCGGCTGCGATCAGAAGCTCCTTGATCGGATCGATCTGGTGGCAGGAGAACGGCACGCTGTAGAACTGCGGCGGATCGGCGGGGAAGAAGCGCCCCGCCACCTCGTGCGCGATGCGGCCGAACGGATTGTATCGATGGGAGTCCCAGACGCTGAGCACATAGCGGCCGCCCGGGGCGAGCACACGATAGGCCTCGGAAAAGGATTTTGCCTTGTCCGGAAAAAACATCACGCCGAACTGACAGACGATGGCGTCGAAGCTTGCATCGGCAAAGGGAAGCGCGACCGCGTCGGCTTGCTGGAAGCCGACCTGTTCGCCAGGCCGAAACTTGGTGCGGGCGATATCGAGCATCGGCGGATTGAAATCGGTCGCGGTCAGCTGCGCGCCGTCAGGCAATGCGTCGCGCAGTTTCCGCGTGACAATGCCGGTGCCGGCCGCGGTTTCGAGCACCCGCGCCGGACTGCCAGCAGCGGCACGCCGGGCGATATCAGTGGCATACTCGGCGAAGATGATCGGGCCGAGGCCTTGATCATAGTGTTGCGGAATATTGCCAGTGAAGCCGGTTGCATCGCTGCCCATCACGGATCTCCGATCGCCCCAGTCCGGAGCATAGCCCGGCGTAGCCGCCGCAACATCCCGATTGAAGCACCGATTGAAGCGTCTTGACCGAGGCCGCCTCTGCCGCTAGCTTCTGAATTCGGAATTCCGTATTCCAAAATGGACGACCGGCATGATCCCATTGGATCCGCTCCCGAACCTGATCGACCAGGTCTATGCCCGGATTCTCGAGGCGATCACCGATCGTACGCTGCCCCCTGGGCATCGCATCCGGCAGAACGAGTTGGCCGAAAAGCTCGGCGTCTCGCGCCAGCCGGTGTCCCACGCGCTGCATCTGCTGCACCGGCAGGGGCTCGTCGCCGAAAGCGGCCGCCGCGGCTTTGAGATCACCCGGCTCGACCCGGAGCGCATCCGCCAGCTCTACGAGGTACGCGGCGCCATCGACGCGCTGGCCGCGCGGCTTGCGGCCGGACGGGCCAGGTCCGATGCATTGGGACGCGCGCAGCTCGAGACCGCGCTTCAGGCGGGACGGACCATCGATAAGAACACGCCGCTGGCGCGGTTGATCGCGCTCGACGTCGATTTTCACAGTGCGGTCTATCGCCTCGCGGGCAATCCCGCGATCGAGGAAATGATCGCGCCGCAATGGCCGCACATGCGCCGCTCGATGGCGACCGTGCTCGCCGAGCTCGATTACCGCGAAAGCGCCTGGACTGAGCACGAGGCGATCGCCGCACAAATCTTTGCGGGAAACGCCAAGGCGGCGGAAGCCGCAGCGCTGGCGCATGCGCAGACCGCCGGACGGATGACGGAGGAGAGACTGAGGGCGACTGATAGGGCCGCATGATTGAACGCCGTCGTTCCGGGGCACGCGAAGCGTGAACCCGGAACCTCGAGATTCCGGGTTCGGTGCTTCGCACCGCCCCGAAATGACAGTCAAAAAACAACAGGAGGAAACGCCATGAAACTGACGCCGCAGCAGATCGAATTCTTCAACCGCGAGGGCTGGCTGTTTCTGCCGGAGCTGTTCAGCCAGGAGGAAGTGGATTATCTCGCGCGCGAGGCGGTCAGCATCTACGACGCCGACCGGCCCGAGGTTTGGCGCGAGAAGAGCGGCGCGCCGCGCACCGCCTTTGCCGCGCATCTCTATAACGAAGCCTTCGGCGCGCTCGGCGCCCATCCCCGCATGATCGAGCCGATCGAGCAGATCTTCGGCGAGAAGGTCTACATGCATCAGTTCAAGATCAACGCCAAAGCCGCCTTCACGGGAGACGTCTGGCAATGGCACCAGGATTACGGCACCTGGAAGCGCGACGACGGCATGCCCGAGCCGCGCGCGATGAACATCGCGATCTTCCTCGACGAGGTGATGCCGATCAACGGCCCCTTGATGCTGGTGCCGAAGAGCCAGCACGCCGGCGACCTCAAGGCCTCGCACGACCTGGAGACCACTTCCTATCCGCTGTGGACGCTCGACGAGGCGACCGTCACCCGGCTGGTGAAGGAAGGCGGCATCGTAGCCCCCACCGGCAAGGCCGGCGGCATGCTGATGTTTCACGGCAATCTGGTGCACGGATCGAGCGGCAACATCACGCCCTATCCGCGCAAGATCGTCTACCTGACGCTGAATGCGGTTTCGAACTACATCCGCACCCCGACGCGGCCGGAATACATCGCGCACCGCGATTTTACGCCGATCCAGACGGTGGAGGACGATGCGTTGCTGCGGCTGGCGCGAGCACATCGCCAGGCGGCGGAGTAGTTTTCACACCGTCATTCCGGGGCGACGCGATAGCGTCGAACTATGATGTGCTATTGCACATCTGAGAATCTCGATTTGCCTTTCATCTCTGGATTCCGGGTCTGCGCCAAGTGGCGCAGCCCGGAATGACGGCCCGATCGGAGTCCTTCCATGAACCTTCATCGTCTCCTCAACGCTCGCCTTGCGGCCGGCAAGCCGGTTCGCGTCGCGCTGATCGGCGCCGGAAAATTCGGCTCGATGTTCCTGTCGCAGGTGCCGCATACGCCAGGACTCGAAGTATCCGTCATCGTCGACCTCGATCGCGATCGCGCCCGCGAAGCGTGCCGCACCGTCGGCTGGGATGCAGAGCGAATCGCACGAACGGCTTTCACCGATGACGCTGCGCGCGCGATTGCCGGCGGCGCAATGGACGTCGTGGTGGAAGCGACCGGCAACCCCGCCGTCGGCATCAGGCATGCCCGCGCGGCGATTGCGGCGGGCAAGCATGTCGTCATGGTCAATGTCGAGGCCGACGTGCTGGCCGGCCCGCTGCTAGCCGAGGAAGCACGCAAGGCCGGCGTGGTCTATTCGCTGGCCTATGGCGACCAGCCGGCGCTCACCGCCGAGATGGTGGACTGGGCGCGCGCGACGGGCTTTCGCGTCGTCGCCGCCGGCAAGGGCACCAAATATCTGCCGGCCTATCACGACGTGACACCGGATGGCGTCTGGAGCCATTACGGACTGACGGCCGGCGAAGCGCAATCGGCCGGCATGAACCCGCAGATGTTCAACTCGTTTCTGGACGGCACCAAATCCGCGATCGAAATGGCGGCGATCGCGAACGCCTGCGGGCTCGACGTGCCGTCGGACGGCCTGCTGTTTCCGCCCTGCGGCGTCGACGATCTGCCGCATGTGATGCGGCCGCGTGATGCGGGCGGCGTGCTGGAGAAGGCCGGCCTTGCGGAGGTCGTGTCGTCGCTCGAGCGCGACGGCCGTCCTGTCTTTCGCGATCTGCGCTGGGGTGTCTATGTCGTGCTGGAAGCGCCGAACGATTATGCCGCCGATTGCTTCAAGCAGTATGGGCTGAAGACCGACGCCTCGGGCCGGTATGCGGCGATGTACAAGCCGTATCATCTGATCGGTCTCGAGCTGAACATCTCGATCCTGTCGGCCGCGCTGCGCAACGAGCCGACCGGGCAGCCGCATGATTTTCGTGGCGACGTCGCAGCGGTCGCCAAGCGCGATCTGCGCGCTGGCGAAATGCTCGACGGCGAAGGCGGCTATACGGTGTGGGGCAAGTTGATGCCGGCATCGAAAAGTCTCACCGCCGGTGCGCTGCCGATCGGACTTGCCCATCGCGTCAAGCTGAAGAGCGACATCGCCCATGGCGCGGTGGTGCGCTGGAGCGATGTCGAGGTCGACGAAAACAGCGATACCATCAAGACGCGCCGGGCGATGGAAGCGGCATTCTCTGCGCGACGATGATCGCGATGCGTATTCGTGGCCGGGCTGCAGGCGGGATTCCGCCACCCTGCGCAACGCATGTTCAGGTCAAATGGCGGGCGCCGCGCCTGCGCCGCGGAATTACTGCAATGCGGCATTTCCGATTGCCCCTCCGTGCATCCACTTCCTCGGCCGGCGTCTTAGCCTTTCGTCGGACGAAGCGCCTCAGTCGCTCGATATTCAGGCAGCTCTTCGCAGCTGCGGCCGAACCAGAACCCTTGATTATCAATCACCAATTCGTCATCCTGCCTGCAGGTCCATAAAGCCGGGAAATTGATTGCATTCGAAAAACCAAGAGCCTTGGTTTCAGGGCCCACATTCCTAAACAACAGTCCAGCACCGGCCATCGGCAAACCAGAGAAGACGACACCAGATCGTTGTCCCTTGGTCGGTATCGGCAAAAACATAGAGGGGAAGCAAATGAAGCGTCGTGATTTCTTGAAAGTGGGCGGCGTCGGCCTTGCCGCGAGTGCGGTTGCAGCGCCTGCGATTGCGCAATCGAACCCGGAGATAAAGTGGCGATACACGGCGAGCTGGCCGAAGGCGCTCGATACGCTGTATGGCGGCTGCGAATATTTCGCCAAGCGCGTCGCTGAAATCACCGACAACAAATTCCAGATCCAGGCGTTCGCCGCCGGCGAAATCGTACCCGGCCTGCAGGTGCTCGACGCCGTTTCGAACGGCACCGTCGAGATGGGCAACACCGCGCTCTATTACTATTGGGGCAAGAACCCGGCCTTCACCTTCGGCACGTCGCTGCCGTTCGGCCTCAACACGCGCTCGCATATTTCCTGGCTGCGTTTCGGCGGCGGCATGGACATGCTCAACGACCTGCTGAAGGAATATGGCTGCGTAGGCGTGCCGACGGGAAGCACTGGCGCCCAGATGGGCGGCTGGTTCCGAAAAGAGATCAAGTCGATGGATGATTTCAGGGGCCTGAAATTCCGCGTCGGCGGGTTCGCGGGCACCATCATCGCCAAGGTTGGCGGCGTGCCGCAGCAGATCGCGGGCGGCGACATCTATCCGGCGCTGGAAAAGGGCACCATCGACGCGGCCGAATGGGTCGGCCCCTACGACGACGAGAAGCTCGGCTTCGTGAAGGTCGCGAAGTACTACTACTATCCGGGTTGGTGGGAAGGCACCGGCCAGGGCCACAACATCATGAACCTCGAGAAGTTCAACGCGCTGCCGAAGCACTATCAGGCCGCGATCGAGACCGCTTCCTACGATACGTTCACCTGGGTCACCGGCAAATACGACTATGTCAATCCGCCGGCGCTGAAGCGGTTGCTGGCGGCGGGTGCCATCCTGCGGCCGTTCCCGCAGGAAGTGCTCGAAGCCTGCTACAATGCCGCCAACGGCATCTACGCGGATCTGTCCAAGAGCAACCCGCACTTCAACAAGATGTATACGAGCCTGGCGGCCTTCCGTAACGAATCGCTGGCCTGGAATCAGGTCGCTGAATTGAGCTACGACAGCTTCATGATGCGGATGCGCACCCGCACCTGAGGCGCACGATCGCTGACAAACACGATCGCTGACAAAAAAGAAGCCCCGGAGATGTCTCCGGGGCTTCTTCGTTGA